>NZ_LAZU01000031.1 GCF_000987955.1 Paenibacillus sp. DMB20 | reverse complement strand
CCTTAGTACGAGAGGACCGGGATGGACGTACCGCTGGTGCACCAGTTGTTCCGCCAGGAGCACGGCTGGGTAGCTAAGTACGGAAGGGATAAGCGCTGAAAGCATCTAAGCGTGAAGCCCCCCTCAAGATGAGATTTCCCAATTCGTAAGACCCCTTGAAGACGACGAGGTAGATAGGTTGGAGGTGGAAGTGCAGCAATGCATGGAGCTGACCAATACTAATCGGTCGAGGGCTTATCCTAAAAAACACTGAAAAGTGGTTAAAACGCAAAACGTTTCGTATCTAGTTTTCAGGTGATTAAAACATCTGAACCATAAGCTGCATAGTCCTTTCTAAGGGCTGATATTTTCTCGCAGCGATTTTGAGAAGCGGATGCTTCGAAAAATCACGTTTGGTGGCGATAGCGGAAGGGTTCCACGCGTACCCATCCCGAACACGACCGTTAAGCCTTCCAGCGCCGATGGTACTTGGACCGAAGGGTCCCGGGAGAGTAGGACGTCGCCAAGCGGCATATTCCCTGATAGCTCAGTTGGTAGAGCACTCGACTGTTAATCGAGTTGTCACAGGTTCGAGTCCTGTTCGGGGAGCCATTTGCTTCCATAGCTCAGTAGGTAGAGTGCATCCATGGTAAGGATGAGGTCACCGGTTCGATCCCGGTTGGAAGCTCCATTCTTCATATGGCCCGTTGGTCAAGGGGTTAAGACACCTCCCTTTCACGGAGGTAACAGGGGTTCGAATCCCCTACGGGTCACCATTTACTTAATTTGCTTCGAAGAACTTACATATGGAGGCTTAGCTCAGCTGGGAGAGCATCTGCCTTACAAGCAGAGGGTCGGGGGTTCGATCCCCTCAGCCTCCACCATATACATTACATGTCCTGATCATTATTGGGACAGACTAGAAGAAATGCTTTCATGTTGGGGATTAGCCAAGCGGTAAGGCAACGGACTTTGACTCCGTCATGCATAGGTTCGAATCCTATATCCCCAGCCATGTTTGAGCCATTAGCTCAGTTGGTAGAGCACCTGACTTTTAATCAGGGTGTCGAAGGTTCGAGTCCTTCATGGCTCACCATTAGTTTTACTTGTGCGCGTGTGGCGGAATTGGCAGACGCACTAGACTTAGGATCTAGCGTCTTTGACGTGGGGGTTCAAGTCCCTCCACGCGCACCATGTTTTGCGGACGTGGCTCAGCGGTAGAGCATCGCCTTGCCAAGGCGAGGGTCGCGGGTTCGATTCCCGTCGTCCGCTCCATGTGCCCTTAGCTCAGCTGGATAGAGCGTTTGACTACGAATCAAAAGGTCGGGAGTTCGAATCTCTCAGGGCACGCCATTATAAGTCAATATATATGTAACGGGACGTAGCTCAGCTTGGTAGAGCACCTGGTTTGGGACCAGGGGGTCGCATGTTCAAATCGTGTCGTCCCGATTGTTACATCTGCGGGTGTAGTTCAATGGTAGAACTCCAGCCTTCCAAGCTGGTAGCGTGGGTTCGATTCCCATCACCCGCTCCATACATAAAGCAGGACATCACCGCGCGTGATGTTTTTTTTTACATATTCACACCGTGGTCCTGCAAAGTGTCAGTGTGTTAAAGTGTTGTTGGTTTGTCGCCATGAACCGTCGAAAGTATCTCCAGAAATCGATATGAAAATATTGTCATGCCCTAAAGGCGTTATTTTGTCGATCTGGCGAATTTTTTTCGGCTCGAAAGTAAAGATTTTCAGGCGTATTTATTGTATGATATTAGGAAGCATAAAAAGACAAGATAAACTGTTGACACGGGTTTAGATGGGAGGAGTAGCATGACTGAACTTACTGTAACCGCAAAAAGCAATTCCAATAATCTGCTTCGGCGGGATGTACGGTTCCTGGGGAATATTCTCGGTGAAGTTCTTGTCCACCAGGGGGGCAATGAGCTTTTAGATATAGTTGAGAAAATTCGCGAGACGAGCAAATCGTTGCGTTCCGTATTTTTGCCTGAGTTGTTTGCAGATTTTAAAAGGATCGTCAGCACACTCAATCCGGACATTCGACATCAGGTGATCCGGGCGTTCGCCATTTATTTTCAGCTGGTTAATATCGCTGAGCAGAATCACCGGATCCGCCGGAAGCGTGATTATGAACGCTCCGCTGGCGAAAGCGTCCAGCCGGGTTCCATTGAAAGTGCAGTCCAGGATTTGAAAGAGCGAAGCTTTACGTATGAAGAAGTCCAAAACATGCTTGAAGGTCTCTCTTTGGAGCTCGTTATGACGGCACATCCTACCGAAGCGATGCGCCGGGCCATTCTCGATATCCATAAAAGAATATCGGAAGATGTAATGCTCCTTGATAACCCGACCCTTACATTCCGTGAGAGAGAGCAGCTTCGCGAGAAGCTCCTGAACGAAGTCATTACCCTTTGGCAGACCGATGAACTCCGTGACCGTAAACCGACAGTTCTGGATGAAGTCCGCAACGGAATGTATTATTTTCACGAAACCCTGTTTCACATTTTGCCAGAGGTTTATCAAGAGCTGGAACGCTGCCTGAACAAGTATTATCCAGGGTATGACTGGCATGTGCCGACGTATCTACGTTTTGGTTCCTGGATCGGTGGAGACCGTGACGGCAACCCTTCGGTAACTGCGGACGTGACTTGGAAAACGCTCGAAATGCAGCGCAAGCTGGCTATTCGCGAATATCAGCGCATCCTGACGGGACTCATGAAAAATCTCAGCTTCAGCGCCACGATTATTAACGTAACCGATGAGCTGAAGGAGTCCATCTGTAAGGACCGCGAGAATGTAACGCTGAAAAAGATGGAAATTTGGCACAATGAGAAAGAGCCGTACCGAATCAAGCTTGCCTACATGCTTGCCAAGATGGGACATGTCCTGGATCCGGTCATGACGGGAGCGGAACGGTACCAGACGCCTGAGGAATTTATCGAGGACCTTCAAATTATCGACCGCAGCCTACGTCATCATTATGCGGATTATGTGGCTGATACTTATATTAAACAAATTATCCGGCAAGTGGAGCTGTTCGGTTTCCATACGGCCACGTTGGACATTCGTCAGCACAGTAAAGAGCATGAGAATGCAATGACTGAAATTTTGGCGAAAATGAATGTGGTCGAAGACTACTCCGCACTGTCCGAAGAGGAGAAAATCGAGCTGCTGAACCAGCTGCTTAACGATCCCCGTCCGCTGACCACGCCTTATCAGGATTACAGCGACAGCACGGAGGAGTGCCTTGAAGTTTATCGGACCATTTACCGGGCGCAAAAAGAGTTTGGCGTAAACTGTATTTCCAGTTACCTGATCAGTATGGCCGAAGGCGCAAGCGACATTATGGAGGTCATGGTTTTTGCGAAGGAGGTCGGACTGTTCCGCAAGGATAACGACGGAACCGTATCGGCTACCCTTCAGGCCGTCCCTCTGTTCGAGACGATTGAGGATCTGCATGCGGCTCCGGATATTATGCGTACGCTGTTTAACCTGCCGATATACCGCGAAGGCTTGAAAGCCATGAACGACCTTCAGGAAATCATGCTCGGCTACTCGGATAGCAACAAAGACGGCGGAGCCGTTACCGCAAACTGGGAGCTTCAAGTGGCCATGAAGGACATTACTGCAGTTGGCAATGAGTTTGGCGTCAAGCTGAAGTATTTCCATGGCCGGGGCGGCTCCTTGGGCCGCGGCGGAATGCCTCTGAACCGGAGTATCCTGGCACAGCCGGCCCACACGATTGCCGGAGGCATCAAAATTACGGAGCAAGGCGAGGTCATTTCTTCCCGTTACTCCTTGAAGGGAATTGCTTACCGTAGTTTGGAGCAGGCGACTTCGGCATTGATTCGGGCTTCCATCAATGCCCGCAGCCCTGAAGAGAATGAACATGAGAAGGAATGGGAACGGATTTCCGCACAAATATCTTCCGTTTCCCAAAAGAAATATCAGGATTTGATCTTCCGCGATCCGGACTTCCTGTCTTTCTTTAAGGAATCTACGCCGCTTCCTGAGGTTGGGGAGCTGAATATCGGCTCGCGGCCTTCCAAGCGGAAGAACAGCGACCGTTTCGAGGACCTGCGCGCCATTCCTTGGGTGTTTGCCTGGACGCAGAGCCGATATCTGCTTCCGGCATGGTACGCGGCCGGTACGGGCTTACAGAGCTTCTATCAAGGCAAGGAAGAGAACATGAAGACTCTTCAGGACATGTATGTCAATTACCCGTTCTTTACTTCCCTGATCGATACTTTGCAGATGGCCATGGCTAAAGCCGACTTAATCATCGCGAAAGAATATTCGCTCATGACGAAGAATGATGTTGCCCGTCAGCGTATTTTTGGTCTGATCAAAGAAGAATTCGAACTCACCAAACAAATGGTCCTCAAAATTACAGGCCAGCAGGATATATTGGATAACCAGCCGGTGCTTCAGGAATCCATACGTCTTCGCAATCCTTACGTGGATCCTCTGAGTTACCTGCAGGTACAGCTCCTGAATGAGCTTCGCGATCTCCGCGAAAAGGGCGAAGACGACCCGGATCTGCTCCGCGAGGTGCTTCTGACCATTAATGGTATCGCTGCGGGCCTTCGCAACACAGGCTGATACGGATCACAAAACGCATAGATTTAGGGATGGTCAAAGGCGAGGTTCCCTGTGGGAATCCCGCCTTTTTGCTAAGATAAAGAAAGCTTCATTTTTTAGCTTGACCTGTTTCTTGAATAGCCCTCTTCCTTTCATAAAGGAAGGAAGACGAAGTCGTTTCTGTTTGTTGCAGCAGCGTTGTTTTCCGATTTGTGTTGCAATTTGGAAAGCGATGAATTACGATTTTAATGGTGCTTTTAAGACGTTACCCATCAGACCATTCTGGGGGAATTATGGTGGACAATTTGGATGTAAGACTGGCGAAGCTTGCCCGAAAAGGGGATCAGAGAGCTTTTGCCGAAATTGTTGAGCTTTACAAAGATAAAATTTTTCATTTGGCCTATCGGATGCTGAATAATCGGCACGAGGCGGAGGATATCGTTCAGGAAACCTTTTTGCGGGTGTACAAGAACCTTGATCGTTATGACGAGAATCAGAAATTCTCGACATGGATTTACCGGATCGGAACCAACCTCTGTATAGACAGGCTTCGCAAACGAAAACCATCCTATTCTCTTGACGCGGATATGAACGATCAGGAAGGGATGGACGGTTATTCGATGATTCCGAGCGACGACCGCTCACCGGAGACAGAGATGCTGTTGTCCGAAACGCAGCGGATTATCCACGATTCCATTGAATCGCTTCCGGCAAAATATAAAACGATTATGCTGTTGCGTTACATCCAGGATTTATCGCTTCAGGAGATTAGCGAAGTACTGGACTTGCCCGTAACGACCATCAAGACAAGGGTTCACCGCGGGCGGGAATTTTTGCGGAAGAAGCTGGAGTTTAAATTGTAGGATCTAAAAAATAAATGAAACAATCCGGACTCCGGCGCGTATGAACATTAAGCAAGTCTTATGCCCCTTAAGGGGGATGGACCCAGCAAAGAGATTGAACGAAAGGACTGGCTCATATGGATTGCAAATTGGCCGTCTCTTTGATGCACGATTATCTGGATAATGACTTGTCCCAACACCAGCAGCTCGAGCTCAAAACTCACCTGCTGCAATGTGTTGACTGCCGGAACAGGTTTGAGGAACTGGAAAAAACGGATATGCTCCTGTTTTCCTTGACTCATCATTCCACAGGGCCCTCCGACGATCTGACAGACCGGATCATGGGGATGCTGCCAAAGCAAAAGAAACAGAAGGTATGGATCACATGGGTGAAGAATCACCCTGCGATAACGGCAGCGGCTCTATTCCTGGTGGTTATGCTCTTCAGCACCGTCAGTTTCTGGAACCAGGAGAATCAGCTTGTTGTGAAGGGCAGCGAACTCGACAAGCTCGTCATTGAAGGACAGACGGTTATTATTCCACCCGATCAGACCATAGCGGGGGATCTAACGGTAGAGAACGGAAAGGCCCAGGTCTATGGAAAGGTCAACGGCAATTTGACCGTCATCGACGGAGAGCTCTTTCAAGCCTCCACGGCCCATATATCCGGACAAGTAAAGGATATCGATAAGGCAATGGACTGGATATGGTATAAAATTTCCAATCTGTTTACGGATGTCGCTTACCGATAGGATGAGTTTTGCACCTTAATGAATACCGGCGCCGTCTTTTCTTCGAAAAGACGGCGCCTTATTTGCGTACTTTACAATATTTTGTCATTTGCAGGCGCCCGCGACTTGCATCGGAAGGTTTAACGTTATAACCTAGATAGTATAAAGCACATACTACATTTATAGCCGTAAGCGTGATTAAGGAATGACGGGGGTTACTGTATGGAGTATTTTACGGACTTAACCTGGAAAGAGTCCATTAAAGATATTATCGATATTCTTATCGTTACCTATATTATTTACCATCTGATCCTCCTGGTTCGCGGTACCCGCGCGGTACAGCTGCTGAAAGGGATATTGGTTCTTGTGCTGATCTGGGCGCTCAGCACCTGGTTTGATTTGTACACGCTGAAGTGGCTGATGAACCAGATTTTTACCTTTGGTGTGGTGGCAATCTTTATTATCTTTCAGCCAGAGGTCAGACGCGGCCTTGAGCAGCTCGGGCGAGGCAAGCTGTTCGGAAGGTCAGCGGACATGGATGAAGAGACCAATAAATTAATCGGGGAAACCATTAAGGCCGTGAATTATTTATCACGGCGGAAGATCGGGGCGCTGATTGTTTTCGAGCGGACGACAGGTTTGAATGAATTCGTCGAGTCGGGCATTCCGATGCACTCGATGATCAGCTCGGAGCTGATCATTAACATTTTTATTCCGAACACGCCGCTGCATGACGGAGCGGTTATCGTCCAGAACGGACAAATCGCCGCGGCAGGCTGCTACTTGCCTTTATCGGAAAATCCATTCATCAGCAAGGAGCTGGGAACTCGCCACCGGGCAGCGATCGGGATCAGCGAGGTGGGAGATGCGATTTCAGTCGTTGTATCCGAGGAAACCGGACAAGTATCCCTGGCGATAAACGGGCAGGTCGTCCGGGACATTAAGGAAGAATCCCTCATTTCCAAGCTGTACGAAGAATTGCGTCCTGCCACACCCATTAAGGAGAAACGTTCGTTCTTCTGGAAACGGAAGGGAGACGGCGAGAATGGATAAGTGGATCAAGAACAACACAGCTACCAAGTTCATGGCTTTGGCTGTCAGCATACTGCTCTGGGCAATGGTACACATCGACAGCGGGACACCGGCTCCGCCGACGACCAGTTACAATACCAAATCCATCGAAGTCAAAATTCAGACATATGGCTTTGATGACAGCCATTATGCTTTGACGGGCATTAGTACGGACCGGGTTACCTTGCAGGTAAAGGGCCGAAGGTCCGACATTACCACGATTTTTGCAGAGGAGTATAAAGTAAAGCTTGATTTGAGCAGCGTGAAGCAGCCGGGAACCCATACGCTTCCGCTAACGTACTCCTTGCCAAGAGGAGTTGAACTTGTCTCAATGGACCCGACGATGGTTACGGTGACCGTGGAAGAACGAATGTCGAAAGCCGTACCGGTAAGTATTGGCACGAAAGGGAAGCTTTCGCCGGGCTATCGCCTGGGATCACCTGTGAAAATAGAACCAGGTACCGTGGAAGTTACCCTTCCTGAATCTGAGCTGGCTCGCTTGTCTCAAGTCAGGGGAACCGTCGATCTGGATGGGGCCGATACGAACTTTGTTGAGAAACGGGTCAAACTGGCCGCATATGATAAAGAAGGAAACGTTATGGAAGATGCCCTGATTATGCCTGAATCCGTAGCCGTTGAAGTCCCTGTCGAAGCCGCCTTCGTAACGGTTCCTTTGGAAATGGAGTATACCGGGCGCCTTCCGGAAGGGCTGGTCTTGTCCAAAGTGACTCCGAAGGTGACGGAAGTAAGGCTGTATGGCAGCAAGGAGGCGCTCGCAGGAGCAAAGTCCTATACAGGAGCTACCGTTCATCTGGAAAATGTAACAAAATCGGGCACAACGGTGCTTACGGCCGACTTGACGCCGCCCGAAGGTTTTGAGAAAATCGAGCCGAGTTCCATAGAGGTGGAAGTAACGGCTGTTTCTTACGGCGAACGCGTGATCAACGGAATACCGATATCCTTAAAAGGCGTATCGTCCGATATGGAAGCCGTCATTACGGAGCCTAAAACTCAATCGATGTCGATGACGCTGACGGGAGCACCGGATCTGCTTAACAGTCTGCAGCCATCGGACATCGGCTTGACCGCCAACATGGCCGGCTTGAAGGCTGGAGTGCATGAAATCCAACTTCAGGTTACCCTGCCCCCATTTATTAACCGGGTAGATCAGAATCGGCTTGCCGTTAAGGTTGAGCTTAGGGAGAAGGACGTACCGGTGACGGGCAAGCCGGACCCTAAACCCGACCAGGGCGGAGGGAAGGAAAAGCCTCCCGAATCGGTGGATAAGCCGGAAACCGATAACGGAAGCGACACCGGTCATGGAGAGGATCAAAATCAAAATCAGAACGGCACTGACGGAACGGATCATACCGGCACAACGCCTCCGGAGGGTGACGGGAGCGATGAAGGAACGCCGCCTGATATCAGCACCGATCCGCCAACTGAGTAAAACATAATACGAAGAGTCGATAAAAAGGAGATAAAGAAACATGGGGAAATATTTTGGAACAGATGGGGTCAGAGGGGTTGCCAATAAGGAATTAACCGCGGAATTAGCATACAGCATCGGACGCTGCGGAGGATACGTTCTCACCAGCGATAAAGAGAAACCGACCATCGTCATCGGAATGGATACGCGCGTATCGGGAGCGATGCTGGAGTCATCGCTGGTAGCCGGCCTGTTATCCATCGGCGCGCATGTCATCCGTTTAGGGATCGTATCTACGCCTGCGGTTGCGTATATTACAAGATTGCTAAAAGCCGATGCGGGTGTCATGATCTCGGCATCGCATAATCCGGTGGAGGACAACGGCATTAAATTTTTCGGCGGAGACGGTTTTAAGCTGTCGGATGAAACCGAATTGAAGATCGAAGAATTGATGGATGCGGAAACAGACGAGCTGCCACGTCCCATCGGTAAAGACCTGGGCGAGGTTATTGTAGACAATGAATCCAAATATAAATACTTGGAGTATTTGAAAACCACGATCAGCAACCGTTTCGACGGCTTGAAAATCGTACTGGATTGCGCCAATGGAGCCGCCTATGAGCTTGCGCCAAAGTTGTTCCGCGATCTTGGGGCGGATGTGATAACCATCGGTGCGGAGCCGAACGGTCTGAACATTAACGATCATTGCGGATCCACCCATCCGGAAAAGCTGAAAGAGGAAGTGGTTCGCCGTGGCGCCGATTTGGGTCTGGCTTTTGACGGGGACGCCGACCGGCTGATTGCCATCGACCCTGCCGGGGAAGAAGTGGACGGCGACTTTATCCTTTGCATTTGCGGCGATGCGATGAACCGCGCGGGCAAATTGAAGGCAGGCACCATCGTGTCGACCGTCATGAGCAACATCGGCTTTTATAAGGCTTGCGAAACGCTGAAGTTGAAAACCGCTAAAACGGCTGTAGGCGACCGCTACGTGATGGAAGAGATGCGCCGCGGAGGCTTTAACCTGGGCGGAGAGCAGTCTGGCCACGTAATTTTCCTCGATTACAATACAACCGGAGACGGTATTTTGACAGGCATCCAGTTGGTGGATACGATCGTTGCCTCCGGAAAATCGCTCAGCGAGCTTAGAAACACCATGCGCAAGTATCCGCAAGTGCTTGTGAACGTTCGCGTAGGCGACAAGAGCAAATATGAAGGAAATGCCGGTATTGAGTCCGCCATTACTGAAGTGGAGAAGCTGCTGGGAGACAACGGACGCGTACTGGTTCGCCCGTCGGGCACGGAATCCCTGATTCGCGTGATGGCCGAAGGACCGGATAAGGATGAGCTGGACCGTTATGTGAACCAAATTGCCGATGTGGTGAAGCGGGAACTGGCCTAAGAAGTTTCGAGGCTCGGTTTAAGGCTCTGGTTACAATTTTAAAGGCAAATGGGGCTAAGCCGTGATTGGGCCGGTGGGACTATTTTAAAAGGTTTCACCGGCCTATTCATATCAAGAATTGTGAATCCCAAAGGGGTACAATTTCTTTAATAGCGCAGGAAAATAAACGCCAATTGCGGTCAGTGTCCATAGGAGTATAGCGATAAGACATTTTTCTTAGATTAGGTTTCAGAAGAGAAGGGGACCGGTTTGGATGGGTGGCAAGTCCAGTTGCCAAACCTGTGCCGCATGAATATAATTAAGAAATGTCATTCAAAGATAGAAAGCGAGGATCGTGAGGTTATAAGGATTCACAAGCGCCAGAGCTTGATGCTGCGCGGGAACGGCCGGATGCCCGGATAGAAGGATTACTGCCAGATACCTGTATGATTACAGTCGGCAGCAAGAACCTATCAGGCAGCGTGCCATCGGCAGAGCAAGCTGACGAGGTGGGGGTGTTCGAAATGTTCGGCGGGGACCTCCCGGCAGTATGCACCAGCCGTAAGCCGGATCGGAAAATGAATGGGCGACCGTTCATACAACGTGCCGGCAGGTGCCATCATACTAACTTAAACCATGAGTGTGCGAAGACGCGGCTTCATGCGGCGGAAGAAGAGTGCATTCATGACGGTTCAATCGGTCATCATCATGTCTGATTTTGTTGAACGTTGATAATTGAATAATTCATTTTTCTTCCGAAGATGCCGCACATGTGCGCCGCGTTCTTTTTCCGATCGTCCTTGAAAGGACGATGGAGTCGTTTCTATTTGCACGCTTCGTTATGGAAATTGAACGGAGGAATCATACTATGTGTGGTATTGTCGGATATATTGGAAATCAGAAGACGCAGTCGGTGCTGATCGAGGGATTGAAAAAGTTGGAGTATCGCGGTTACGACTCCGCGGGAATCGCCGTTTTTACGAACGAAGGACTTCGCGTCGCCAAAGCGAAGGGACGTCTGGCCAACCTGGAATCCAAGCTGGAGGACGCTCCGCTTGTCGGTACAGCCGGGATTGGGCATACCCGCTGGGCAACGCACGGTAAACCATCGGATGTGAATTCCCACCCGCATACGGACGAAAGCCAGAAGTTCTCGGTAGTGCACAACGGAATTGTCGAAAACTACCTGGAATTAAAGGAAGAGCTGATCGGTCAGGGGCATCATTTTGTGTCCGAGACGGATACGGAAGTTATTTCCCACCTGATCGCTCGCGAGTATGACGGAGATATCGTAAAAGCGGTGCAGAAAGCTATTTCTTACATGAGAGGCGCTTTTGCCCTCGGCGTCCTGACTGAATACGAGCCTGATAAGCTGGTCGCTGTGCGTCAAGCCAGCCCCCTGATTATCGGTCTCGGCGAAGGTGAGAATTTCATCGGTTCTGATATTCCGGCGATTTTGAAATATACGCGTAACGTATACATTTTGAATGACGGTGAGATGGCATTGCTTACCGCTGATGCTGTCGAACTGATGACAATCGAGGGGAACTTTATTTCTCGGGAAATGATTTCTGTCGATTGGGATGCGGTGACTGCGGAAAAAGGCGGTTTTGACCATTTCATGCTGAAGGAGATTCATGAACAGCCCAAGGCTTATCGGGATACGATGCTGGGCCGCGTAGATGAGAGCGGACGTAAGGTCGTTCTTCCGGAGCTGAAGCTTACGAAAGAGCAAATCGCCAATATCCGCAACGTACAGATCGTTGCCTGCGGTACAGCTTATCATGCCGGTTTGATTGGTCGCAGCGTGATTGAACAGCTGGTCCGCATTCCGGTTGAAAATGACGTGGCTTCCGAATACCGCTACCGTTCGCCGATTGTTACTCCCGAAACGCTGGTGATCGTGGTCAGCCAATCCGGCGAAACGGCGGATACTCTGGCTGCGCTGCGCGAAGCGAAGCGCAACGGAGCTCATGTCCTGGCCATCACCAACGTAGTGGGCAGCTCGATTGCCCGCGAGGCGGACGATGTGCTGGGTACGCTGGCCGGTCCGGAAATTGCCGTCGCCTCGACGAAGGCTTACACTTCTCAGTTAATCGCGTTCTATCTGCTCGGTCTGTATCTCGCACAAGTTCGCGGTACGGTCACGGAAGATGCCGCAGCCGAGATGCTTGCGGCGATGGAAGCTCTGCCGGAGCAGGTGGAGTCGATGCTGGCTAATACCGAAGCGATTAAAGACTATGCAGAACAAATTTCCAAGCATGAGCATTTGTTCTTCATCGGACGCGGCCAAGATTACGCCGTTGCCCAGGAAGGCTCGCTTAAACTGAAAGAAATCTCTTATATTCACTCTGAAGCTTATGCTGCAGGCGAACTGAAGCACGGTACGCTGGCTTTGATCGAGGAAGGCATTCCTGTGATCGCCCTGGCAACACAGGAGGACGTGCTTGAGAAAACCGTGAGCAACATCAAGGAAGTAAAGGCTCGCGGGGCCGACGTCATGGTCATCACGCATGAAGAACATGTCGTGAGCCTGCTGAAGTCCGTGGATCAGGCTTTTGCGATTCCGAAGACGCTGCCGATTCTTACAGCGGCGCTGTCCGTAGTGCCGCTGCAGCTGCTTGCCTACTACGCATCCCTTGCGTTGGGGCATGACGTGGATAAACCGCGGAACCTGGCGAAGAGCGTGACGGTAGAGTAAGCGGGGCGATTGTGTCAAGTGATAAAAAAAGTTATCGGCTGACAAATATGTTTTGAAGTAGACAATATAGTTTTGAAGCAACAAATAAAGTTTTGAAGTAAGGAAAATTATATATATGGCGATATTGTTATTACCGTTCACTCCATTGGGTGAACGCTTGTAGAATACAAAAAGGGCTATACCAAAAGCAGATCATACTGCTGTTGGTATAGCCTCTTTTCTTTTCGTTCAAGCCGCAATTAGCTTTCCAATACTTGTCGGTCCTCTAACAGGCGATTGCGCAATTCGGCGTAATCGACATCTTGAACCGATGTGCCGTACTGGATGGCTAACGCCGCTGCGGTAGCAGCCGATTGTCCTAGGGTCATGAACACCGGCTCCATCCGGATCGAGCCGTACGCGATATGGGAGGAGGAGAGGCAGATAGGCACCAGTAAGTTGAGGCACTCTTCACCCTTAGGAATGATGGATCGGTACGAAATGGGGTAGGGGCCGGAAGGCCGAACCTCAACGTTGCCTTCATTGATACAACGGCCATCAATGACGATGCGCCGGCAGTTGTGAGAGTCCATCTGATAAGCGGCGAGTCCTACGGAATCGGACACTTTGCGATAGCCACGACAGTCGTCCTCGGTCATCACCAGGTCCGAAATCATTCTTCGCGCTTCGCGAATGTAAAGTTGTGGAGACCAGCCTCCGAATTCCGTATATTCATCAGCCGGCAACCCCCATTGTCGTGCTTCTTTGCGGATGGCCTCAGGTACGCGGCTGTCGTTACAAAGGAAATACAGCATGCCCAGATTATAAGTCAAATGGTCTTGGAATATTTGCTCGCGTCGGGCGTAGCTGCCTTCAGCCCATTCATAGTTCATTCCGATATAGTCGGTCGACACCCCGCCGAAGTTGTTCAGATCTGTCTTGCTCTTCGGCATCGATGAGTGAAGACGAAGGGAGTCCCATACACCTGCATCGATATAACGAGCCAGCAGGGTAAACATTCCGGGATCGTAGTTCGGAGGTTCCGGAAACGGCAGGCGGTTGCTAGGATCATTCGTCAGGCAGATGCGGAAGTTGTAGGCTTGAACACAGTGATCCCCTTGGCCCTGATAGCCCGGAGCCGCGTCGGATACACCGTGCAGCAAGCCGCTGTCCGGCTTGCCCTGAATAACAAAGGGATCGACCCATGCTTTGAAATTATGATTCGGATGGCCGAAATGAACGCCGTTCAACGTTTCCTTGTACACCGAATTCGCTTCACGGCCTACATGATACGAGACTCCGGCTGCAGCTAACAAATCCCCCTCGTAAGTGGCGTCGATAAACATGTCGGCTTCAATCTGAACGCCGCTCTCCATCACGATGCTGTTGATCTTGCCTTGCGACTTGCGAACAGTCGACAAGCGTTGGCCATACAGTACTGTGATCCCATCTTGTTCGACCCACTCCTGGAAAATATGATCTGCTACGTGAGGTTCGAAGTTCCATTGTGTGCCGTCTCCTTCGATACTAGCGTAGTGACGCCCCATTGCTTGGTAAAACTCACGTGAGATGCCTCCAATCGCGGCTTTGTTGCCGATATCGGTTTGGCCAAGACCGCCGGAGGACAAGCCTCCCAGCTTGTGTCCGAATTCTGCGAGCACAACGTTTAACCCCATGCGTTTGGCTTGTACCGCTGCTGCTACTCCGGCTGAGCTACCGCCGTAGATGCATAGATCGGTCTTGTAGGCCGCATCGGACGATGACGCCAAAGGCTCGTAGTACTTTATTTTGTTAAAATCTAACATATCGATCACCTCTTTGTAGTTGTGGAATTGCCTTGGTTTCAGTATATTTATAAAAAAGCTTTAATTCATAGTTTCATTTTAGTTACATTTTTATTTACACTTTTGATTGAAATCATTGATGTTGGGGGGAGTCTAATGCCGATCAAGAAGAAAGTAACGCTCCATGACATTGCCTCGGAGTTAAATTTAACGATCCATACCGTGTCTAAATCGCTGCGGGGACTTCCTGGCATGTCCGAAGAAACAAGAAGGGCTGTTCTGGAAGCGGCGAGAAGATTAGGTTACCGCACCAAGGAACAGGAACGTGGCTTCGCTGTCGAACAAATCCCGATCTTCTCGGCGAATCCGCGGGTGTTCAAATTTATCATAAACGGTAACATTTCCAAGCTGCATCAATTGATTCTGCAGGGGCTGCAGGAAAAGCTGCAGGAATTCGGACATACGGTTCAAACGTTAATCGCTCCTGAGAGCGATGAAGCAGGAGTCATCGAGGAGTGGTTGGAACAGCAGAACGTTGCTTACTGGAATGGAGTCTTCATTCCTCCAGCGATCAAGCCGGGGTTGGAGCGGTTGCTGCTTTCTTTGAAGATTCCCCGTGTCATGATTAATTTCCCAATGCCCGCCGAAAAGGTGGACAGCGTCATCTGGGACGTTGGAACCGCTATCTGGCAGTCCGTTCGCTATTTGGCATCGATGAAGCATTCCCGTATTTTGTACATTGGTGATACGGTAAGGCACCGGGGGTTCTCCATTCGTTGGCGTGCTTTCAAGGAAGCAATGGAGGAGGCAGGGCAAAATGTAAATTCGGAAGATCATGTCACTGGCGCGATCAGCGATAAAGAGCAATGGATTGCGGAAGTGGTGGAAAAGCTGAAGCGGACGAAGCCGACGGCAATCTTATGCGCTGTTCAATACGACTTGGCCTGGATCTATTATGCCTGTAGTCTCGCAGAGCGAAGCATTCCCGGTGACTGCTCGCTTATCAGTTTGGAGGATGACCGGAACGAACTTCTGCCCGGCTTGACCCGACCCTTTCTTGTTGTCCGGGAGGCTGGAGCCCGTGCAGCTGAGCGGATGCTATGGCGCCTCGCCAATCCATCCAAGCCTTATGAGCATACCTTTGTACAGGGGGCCTTTTACACTGGGAATACCGTATTGCCATTGAAACACTTTGAAGGTTAGGAATGGCGGGATAGGAGGATAGATATGCGATTCACATGGCGGAAGCTGTTTCCCAAGACGATAAAGAATAAATTGTTTTTGTCGTTTCTCATTCTCATCCTAATTCCCTTCTCTTTTCTGCAGCTTCGCAGCTACTCGACGATTGAAAGCGTATACGTTAAGAGAATCAGCGAACAGAATCAATACCAGCTCGATCAGGTGAAGGACAATTTCGAACGCCTTCGATCGTTGATGTTCTACAGCTCGCTTCGGTTGGAGAAGGAGCCCTCGATTCGTGAATGGCTTCGCAATCCGTCTTTAATGCAAACCAACCCGACGACAGCTTCGTCGACCATCGATCCGATCATGCTGACCTTGCAATCGTTAAAGAACGACTTTGGATTGGCAAGCCTTTATGTGAACTATACGTTGTCTGATCTATCCGGGCGAAAATATGTCGATACGAATAGCCCATCTACCGATGCTGTGCTGAATCCTGTAATTGTGCGGTCTCTTTTGAATGGGGAGGCGTCCTATGTGTGGGAAACCGAGACCGAGAGCAAAGATGGAGGGCAACCGCAGCCGACCCCGCGTAAGCAACCGAAGTTGGCATTCTATATGACGCTGACCGACGAGACGGGACGGCCGGAAGGAATTGTGGCGGTACAGTTTGATTATCAATCATGGCTCCGCTCGAGCGTCAGTCAATTCCTGATTCAGCAAGAGTATTTCATTGTTGACAGTCAGGGTAAAGTTGTTTTTCAAAGTCGTACGGATACGTACGTGCCTAGTGACATTTTAAGGATCATCCACTCCTTAGACGATGGCAAAGAGCCTTACTATGTGGATCGTAATCGGACCCATATATTAAATACAAGCTCGATACCTTCCGTAGGCTTGTATTTGGTCGGCCAGTTTCCTTTGGATCTGCTATTTGGTGACATCGAGGCGTTGAAGCGGCAGTTTTTCGCCTCCTTCTTCTTGTTTACCGTCTTGTTTATCCTGATCACATTCGCGCTTTTAGCGCGAGTGACCCGCCCACTGCAGCTGCTGCGCATGAAAATGTCCGAAATGATTGACAAGCAGTTTCGGGTCTCAATTCCGACAGACAAATACGAAGGAGAGATCTTGGAGTTCGCTCAGACATTCAACACGATGACGGGGGATATTAACGTACTGATCGAACGGCTGAAACTGGAGGAGCGGCAGAAAGAAGCGATCCGCTTCCAGATGCTCTTGCAGCAGATGAATCCCCATTTTCTGCTCAATACGCTGAATACGATTAAGTGGAACGTATTGGCCAAGGGGGATCGGGAAACAGCTGAGATCTGCATGTCGCTCGGAACGCTGCTTGAGGCTAGCCTGAATTCCGATAGCGAACTCATTCATTTGCACAACGAGCTCGACATGGCGAAGGCTTACGCACATATCCAGCAGGTAAGACACGAAGGTCGGTTTGCCTTCCACTACGAACTGGAGCTGGACCGGTACGACCCAGAACTGCAGTACGCTCTCGTGCCTAAGTTGTCGCTACAGCCGCTGGTAGAGAACGCGATCCAGCACGGTTTCTCGAAGACCGTCGAAGATGGTCGCATTGTGATCCGGGTGTATGTGAAGTCTGGGCAACTCGTTCTTGAGGTGGAGGACAACGGCGTTGGTTTGGAGATGGCGAAGGCGGTCCAGACTGTACCGCGCAAGCGCAAGCCGATCGGCATACATAATTTGCAGGATCGGCTCAAGCTTTTGTTTCGGCAGGAAGCGGCTTTGGAGCTACTCCCGATGGAGTCCGGGACGTTGGCGCAGATGACAATGCCGCTGCTTGTTTCTCGTCCTTACGGGAGCACGGAATCGACAAGGGAGGGCTGAAGATGTGGAAAGTCTTGGTCGTTGAGGATGAAGCGATCGTACGTCGTTCGATTATTGGTATCATTGATTGGGAAGCGTTTGGTTTCCGAGTCGTCGCCGAAGCGGAGGATGGGGAGCGGGCATTGAAGGAGATGGAGCGTCACCATCCGGACCTCGTCATCAGCGATATCGTGATGCCAAACTTGAACGGACTAGAGCTGTTGCGTCTAGCAAAGGAAAGGAACTTCGACGGGTTATTCATTATGCTCACCGCCATGAATGAATTTGAATATGTTCAGCAGGCACTTGAGTTCGGGGCGACAGGCTACTTACTCAAGTTATCGATGAGTCCCGAGTCGCTGCAAATGACCCTCGACAAAGTAAGCAAGCAACTGACGAAGCAGACTCAAGAACGCTCGTACGCCGAGCTGTACAAGGCTTATCCGAAAGAGTGGGAAGCGATTTTGAACGGCAACCCGCGAGAAAGTAGTCTAGTTGTATCAGAATCCCCGGCAAAGCAGGAGCCTATGGAAGATGCTTGGGGGCATGTCATCATTTGTACGGCGCTGGATGGAGGCGAGGGCTTTGATGCTAAGCTGCTCGATTCTTGGAGGCTTATGGATTGGCACACTCCGCCGCTTGTGCATCAATTTGGCGCACTCGGCATGACGTCGATATTTCTTTGGAGTTCCAAGCCTCCAAGATGGGTAGGCGGCATCCCTCGACCCGGACAGATACCATTCGCTGTTTCATGTTTAGAGAAAGGCGCGTATGCTGCGTTTAAACGCGATTGGCAACTCGTACTCCGGCGGCTTGACACCAGTTGGTATTCGGCCAAACCGGGATGGTTCCGCGTCATACCAGGTGCCGAGGACGCATTGCCGAACGCCTTCTGGCGTGGCGAATCCGAACGGCTGCGTCAACTTGGCCGGTGTGGTCCTTCCGGCATGATGCCGCTCTTGCAGGAGGCTTGGACAGATATGGAAAGAGACCGTATCTCGTGGTACGGCGTAAAGACGTTTGCTCTGCGCGCATTGGATATTATCGCGGATGGTCGCGGTGAGGCGCTTGCTTATCATAAAAGCCAAGTGACTCGGGCTTCCTCGCATGCGCAATGCTTACGTACCATGGAGGCGGCGGTCGATTCGCTGCACAACCTTTCGTTAAGCCGCAAAGGTGAGACCAATCATCCCGAGGTGAATCGGATTATGGTATTTATTCAAGATCACTACGACCATAACATCACTGTTAAGGCGATGGCCGAGATGGTCCAGTTGGACGAGAAGTATTTGAGCGGTTTATTCCATAAAAAGACCGGAAAATCGCTGATTCAATACGTACAGCGCATCCGTGTCGAGAAAGCGAAGGAGATGCTGCGGTTTACGGAGGTACCTGTGAATGAGATCGGGGAACTCGTCGGCTTCTTGAATCCGAACTATTTCTTCCGTACGTTCAAAAAGTGGACCCATCAGACACCCAACGATTACCGTCGCGGAGATTGAAATGATGAGATGTGAGAACACAAGATGCCTTGTCTCCCCCTTTGGAGAACAGGGCTATTTTATTATAGTGGGAATTGTGCATTGAGAAGTGGGATTTGTTCATAGGTCGCTTAAGTCTTGCGTGATACAGTGAAAGCAGGCCAAACAAACTTTCTATGCAAAGGAGGCGACCAATGAACCAGTTACCTATCCATTCAATTCCTTCAGCAGTTTCGAAAATAACAGGCAAGAACAAGAGAGCCCGTCATTTTCGAGTGCTACGTTCTTACAAAACACTCTATCTCATGATGCTGCCCGCAATTATCTACTACATCGTTTATCGGTATGTACCTATGTACGGTGTTGT
This sequence comes from Paenibacillus sp. DMB20, assembly GCF_000987955.1. Lineage (GTDB taxonomy): Bacteria > Bacillota > Bacilli > Paenibacillales > Paenibacillaceae > Paenibacillus_AQ. The sequence continues at coordinate 159,014 of NZ_LAZU01000031.1, read as the reverse complement.
TATCGCCTTCAAGGATTACAATATCCTAGAGGGGATTGTAAACAGTCCATGGGCGGATCCTTGGTACAAGCATTTTCAGATGTTTTACGAATCGCCTTACTTCAGTCAACTGCTCGTCAATACATTCCTGATCAGCGTCTACAAGCTTATATTCGGCATGTTCCCACCGCTTGTGTTGGCGATTCTGCTCAATGAGTGCCGGGTGCGCTGGTTCAAGTCGGCCGTCCAGACGATCAGCTACATGCCGCACTTCTTATCGTGGGTTATTATTTATGGCATCTGCTTAATGCTGTTGTCAGAGAATTCAGGGATTCTTAACCGCTGGATCGTTGAATCCGGCGGTCAGTCGATACCTTTCCTTACTTCGACGGAGTGGTTCCGCAGCGTGCTGGTAGGCTCGGAAATATGGCAGAATACAGGCTGGAGCGCAATCATCTACCTAGCAGCTATGGCCGGCATCGATCCGACGCTTTATGAAGCTGCCCGGGTCGACGGGGCATCCCGGCTGCGTATGATTTGGCACATTACGTTGCCGGGCATTCGGAACGTGATTGTTCTGCTGCTCATTCTGAAGCTGGGCTCCGTTCTGGATGCGGGATTCGAGCAAATTTACATTTTCTATAACGTTCAAGTATACCCTGTCGCTGATATTCTCGATACTTGGGTGTTCCGGACGGGGCTTGAGCAGTTGAATTTCAGCCTTGCCTCTGCAGTCGGCCTGTTCAAATCGGCCATATGTCTCATTCTCGTACTTGGCTCCAACGCACTTGCGAAGAAATGGGGACAGGGCATATGGTAACGAGTCGCAATGATCGTATATTCAACACTTTCGTCGTCCTGCTGCTTGCGATCGTAGGCCTTTTATGTATAGTCCCATTACTCTATGTCGTCTCTGTCTCCGTAACGCCTTATGTGGAAGTGCTGAAGAATGGCGGATATATCCTCTTCCCGAAGCAGTTCACCTTTACTGCCTACTTGAAAATTTGGGAGACGGCCGGCATTCTCCGCTCCCTGCAAATCACAGTATTTGTTACGATCGTTGGTACCGCAATCAACTTGATCCTGACCCTGCTGCTTGCTTATCCGCTTAGCCGCAAGGGGATGCCATATCGCAATTGGTTTCTGTTGATGATTGTTTTCACGATGTTGTTCAGCGGCGGAACGATTCCGACCTATCTAATCGTCAAGGCAACGGGTTTGCTCAATTCCGTATGGGCGCTCATTCTGCCATCAGCTGTCTGGAGCTTTAACGTACTCATTATGAAGAGCTTCTTCGAACAATTGCCGGAAGAGTTGTTTGAAGCGGCCCGAATGGACGGTGCAAAGGAACTTCGCTTGCTGGTCAGCATAGTCATTCCGCTCGCGATTCCTTCGATTATGACTGTCGGTTTATTCTATGCGGTTGGTCATTGGAATCAATTCTTCTCGGCCATTATGTATATCTCAGATCGAAATCTCCGGCCTCTGCAGGTGGTGGTGAGGGATCTTCTGATGCAGACGCAGAAGCCGCTTGATAACCCGGATGAGCTTGTACCGACTGTTACCATGCAGATGGCTGCCATCGTTGTTGCCAGCGCTCCGATCATCGCCGTTTATCCGTTCTTGCAGAAGCATTTTACCCGAGGCATGCTGCTGGGGTCTGTGAAAGGTTGATTCTGGGTAAAACCGGTACAATACATCCATAATGTAAAAAGGGAAAGGGGAATCATCTATGAGAATCAAATGGGTTATGCCAGCAGCGGCAGCCGTTCTTGCCATGTCACTAGTCGCGACTGGTTGCAGCACGGGAAGAGATGGGAGCGTGGCAAGCAAAGAAAAAGTACCGGCCAATACGGCCCCAGTGAAATTGAAAATTATGCAGGAAGGCTCGGGCGTACCTAGTCCGGAGAACGACATTATCAAGAAGGAGCTTGACAAAAAGCTTGGCATCGATGTGGATATGTCGTATACGCAGGGCATAACGGAATACTTGAATCAGCTCAAGGTGCGGGTTGCGGCAGGCGATTATCCGGATATGATGCTGCTCGACTTAACGACGCTGAATGATTTTTCGCAGAAAGGGATGCTGCTCGACCTGACTCCGTATTTGGACAATAAGCTGAAGCAAGCTAAAGATTTCATGGGCCCTTCTCTTCTAAAGAAAGGCGTAATCAACGGGAAAAATTACGCCATCACCCGGATCGCTGACGTTCCATTTGGTTCTTATTGGATTCGCAAGGATTGGCTGGACAACCTGAAGCTGCAGGTTCCACAAACACTGGACGATTTGATGGCCGTGTCCAAATCGTTTACGGAGAACGACCCGGACGGCAACGGCAAAAAAGATACGTTTGCGATGACCGGCAATGGGATGGATTTCTCCGCCTTCTCACCCATCTTCGGTGCATATGGCGTAGGTTTGCCAGGAGCGTTTTACATCAAGGACGGGAAAGTTGTCGACTCTTATCACGACCCGTCAATGAAGGATGCGCTCGGCTACATTCAGAAGCTGATTTCATCCAACTACGTTGACCCGCAGATTATGACAAACAAGGGAACCATGGGCCGGGATCAAGCGTTCCAAGGCAAAGCGGGTATAGTTTATTCCAGTTGGACGGATATGGGCAAGCAGGAATTCATTAATCAGTACAAGACAATCAATGCGAAAGCCGAGTGGATTCAGATCTCTCCGCCGAAGGGTCCTGGAGGTCAATTCGATAACTCCTTCGATTCCGAAAAGCCGTCTCGTCTGCTCGCGATTCCGAAGTCGCTCGAGAAGCAGCCGGAGAAGCTGCAAAAACTATTCGATCTACTGAATTATGTATCCACCAAAGAAGGCAATCAACTGGTTATGTACGGCATTCAAGACAGACACTACAAGGTAGAGAATGGAAAAATCATGCTGACAGAACTGATGGCCAAGGAAGGTAACTATTTCCATTATTATCAGTTTACTGGTCGTCCGAACGAAGAGTACTTGAAGACTAAGTTTCCGAATGAGGAGCCGATGATCAAATTCTCATTATCGCTCGCACGAATCAAAAGCTTCGGGAGTTCGGTCTTGCCTCCTGCAGGCCACAACGCTGCTGATGCTGGTCGTTTCGCAAACGAGGAGCTAATCAAATTCCTTTATAGCAAGCGCTCGCTCGCCGAATATCCAGAATTCCTCAATACGCTGGATACTACTTTCAAATACAAATTATTGCAAGACGAAGCTCAGAAGCGAGCTAAGGAACTGGAGTTGATCAAGTAAGTCACGCAACCCTTGGCGTCCAAGCTTAGTCAGTCACTTAGCGTCGGCTAAGCTTGGTCAAATGGGCAAATATCAAATACAAGGGGTGTATATGATGTTGAAAAGTGCAAAATTGGTATGCTGTCTAGTTGTTGCGATGACAGTAATTGCAGCTTCCTTCATGGGAGTCAGTCCTGTGAAAGCGGCTTCGTTGACGATTGTGCAGAGCGTGATGGGCAATATATTCTATGAAAATGATGCGAAGACATTTAATGTGCAAACAGACGGAGCCTCAGTCGATTGGTCGTACACAGATTATTGGGGTACCACAGTGGAAAGTGGAACCACGCTAGTCAGTTCCGGATCCGCTATCATTACAGTAAATCCGAACAAGTACGGCTGGTTTCAGCTGCTCGTCAAAGCAAAAGACAGCAGCGGCGCCGCACTCCTTCAGACGGAAACCTCTTTCGCCGTCGTATCGAACTTCGATCTTAATCAAGTGACTAGCTCCCATTTCTCCGTGCAGACACATGCAGCCCGGACCGATGGAATCGCTCAAGATGCTTCCGTTTTGCTGCCTATTGCGAAGAAACTAGGGGTTAAATATGTCAGAGACTCTTTCCGATGGTCCGATATTGAAGATACGACCAAAGGAATCTATAACTTCAAATCGTTTCACAATAATTTTATGAATACGCTTACCGCAAATAATCTGTCTATGATCTTTACGGCTGCATTGAATAATCCTTTGTATGATAATGGCAATTTCCCAACAAGTACGGAAGCACTTGCAGCTTACGCCAATTACGCCAAAACGGCTGTTCAAAGGTTTCCGAGTCAAATCAAATGGATGGAAGTATGGAATGAGCCAGACATTAAAACCTACACAATGGGACTGACACCGGAACAGCGGCCAGGAGCGTACTTCGAGCTGTTGAAAGCGACTTATCCCGTCGTTAAGAATGCAGCTCCAACTCTTCCTATTATAGGCGGCGTAGTTGCAAGTACATACCAGGCTAATGCATCATTCCCGAATACCTTATTCAGCTTAGGCGGGCTGAGTTACATGGATCAGTTCTCGTTTCACAACTATAATACGGACCCCAATATTCTAGCGGGCGACATAACTGATTTCAATAATCGTATCAATTTTTACAATAACAACGTGACCATTCCCATGAATATGACAGAGTATGGCATATCTACGGCAAATTTCTCCGAAGAATTCCAAGCATACCGGCAAGCTCAGAAAACGATTCTCGGCTACGCGAACGGTCTGAACCTGATGAGTTCCTATAATCTGCAAGACAAAATATATGATCCGACGAACGTGGATAATAGTCGCGGTCTCGTGAGAAATCCGAAAGATCCGAAAGGCGCATATGCGCCGAAGAAGGCTTTCTCTACGTATGCCGCATTAACGAGACAGTTGTCGAATACGACTTTTAGCAGTGCAGACAAACTCAGCAACTCTTCGATCGCTAGTTACACTTTTACGAAGGGCGCCGAAACGATTAGGACGATGTGGACGACCGATGGTACGGCGCAAGGTGTGTCTCTTCACACCAACAGTTCGATTATGGTTACCGATATCATGGGGAATTCGAGCAAGCGTACGCCTGTTAACGGTATTATCCAATTGACATTAACCCAAAATGTTCAATATATCAAAGGGAATGTCACCCGTGTCGTTCCAAATGTATCAACAGGGACGGTGACCACAGCTGAAGTAGAAGGCTTGCCGACTACCGTTTCATCCGGAGACAGCCATACTCTGATTACGGGAACGGCGGGCAGCTACAGCGGAACCGGCGCCGATAAGCTGAGTGCGAATGCAGTGGATGACTACGTTACTTATGCAGTTTATATCCCACAGCCGGGCGCTTACGACATCAAAGTAAAATCCATACGTTTTAGCGATCGAGGCACGTACCAACTCGTGATCGATGGAATGAGTGTCGGAAGTAGGCAGGATGAATACCGGTCTTCTACTCTTTCTACGGAGACGGATCTCGGTAACTACTATTTCGGTACGGCGGGCAATAAGGAATTCAAATTCCAGATTGTCGGCAAGAATGCCAACAGCTCGGGATACACGTTACTGTTGGACTATGTCAAGCTAACCAAGTTGAGCGTGGATCAAGATATTATCGTAGACAATACCGACAGTGGAGCTACCTTCCATTCAAGATGGTCTACGAGCGACAAGCCGAAAGGGTATTATGGAACGGATTATGCTCATCACAAATCTACTTCGAAAGACCTGAAGAGCTGGGCCATGTGGACGCCCGACATTCCGCTTGAAGGGGATTACAAGCTTTATATGTGGTGGCCCTCCGGACCGAACAGGGCGGATGCCGCTCCATTGATTATTCAATACGGTGCCAGCACGGACACCGGCCAGACCGTGAATCAGAAGGTTGGTGGCGGGACGTGGAATTTAATCGGAACTTATCACTTGATGCCGGGAAGTGGGAACTATGTGAAAGTCAGTGGAGCCGACGATGGCTTCACGATTGCCGACGCTGTTAGGTTCGAGTGGGTTCACTAATCAATTGAAAGATTTTTTCGGAGACTATGGAAAAAAGGAGAGCACTCGGAATGTCGCGTAAATTGAAGCTTGGCGTTGTTGGAACAGGTAACATTTTCAGGTCAGCGCACTTGCCTGCCTGGTTGGAGCATCCAGAAATTGAGGTCGTCGCCCTGTGCGACGTTGTACAGGAGCGGGCGCAAAAGCTTGCTGACGAACACGGCATCGCCCTCGTGTATACGAATTATCGGGAACTGCTGCGACATGGGGACATTGATGCTGTTGATATTTGTACGCCGAATCATTACCATTCGGAGGTGGCGGTGGCGGCCCTTAAGGCTGGTATACACGTGTTCTGCGAAAAGCCGGATGCCGTCAATCCAGAGAAAGCAGAAGAAATGGCTGATGCAGCTGCGGCTAGCGGCAAAGTACTAATGACGATGCGGAATAATCGTTTCACGCCGGCTTCCCAGTATTTGAAACGATACATCAATGAAGGCCATATGGGTGAAATTTATACCGGCCGTTGCGGGTGGCTTCGCCGCCGAGGCATTCCGGCAAGGGCGGCTGGTTCACGACCAAGGAGCTGTCCGGCGGCGGTCCGCTGATCGATCTCGGCGTTCACTATATCGACCTTGCTTTGTGGATGATGGGGAACCCGAAGCCGGTCGCCGTCTCCGGAGCCACTTACTGCAAGTTTGCGGGAACGGACTTGTCCGATTCCGAGAATAGCCAATTTGGGGAGAAGAAGGAGGAAGGCACGTTCAATGTCGAAGACTTGGCGATCAGGTTCATCCGCTTTGACAATAACGTGACCTTGCAGATTGAATTCAGTTGGGCCTCGAACGTGCAGGAAGAAGGGACATTCCTCGAGCTGCGTGGCACCAGGGCCGGAGCAAGCATTGTGAAGGGGGAGCTAAAACTGTTCGGGGAAACGGCTGGCCAGCTCGTCAATATCCAGCCGATAATGGGAAATCGCAGAGTTGATGCGCACGGCGAACATATCAAACATTTTGTCCAAGTCATACAGGGTCGGGAGGAGCCGATTTTGATTCCTCAGTACGGCGTCGATATGATAAAAATATTAACTGCGCTGTACCGATCCGCCGAACTGGGTGCGGAAGTCAGATTGTAATCAAACCTATATTGGGAAACTATTTGATGCGTAGGAAGAACATTCAATAATGTGGAAAATCCGTTCCTCCACGATACGAAATAAGTAAGATCTGTCAATTTATTAGAAGGATTGTTAATCCGTCGTAACCGCCGCCAATATAATAAATTTGAAATAATCGCAGCAATGAAAAAGAGGCGATCATAAAGGGGACATGTGGTGTGAATCATAAGCTTGCCGTACAACTATACACGCTGAGAGAGGCTTGCCAAGCAGATTTCCCGGGCGTTCTGAGAGAATTAAAGAGGCAGGGGTGGGCGGGTGTACAGTTCGCTGGATTTTACGATTACGATCCGATGGAGCTGAAGGCTGTTCTGCGAGAAACGGGATTGAAGACTGCGGGGCTTCACGTCAGTTTGGACGATATCGTGCATCACACGGACAAGGTGGTATCGGACGCACGTTTGTTCGGCACGTCAGATATCGTTTGTCCTTTTATTAAGCCGCCTCTGCGACATAAAGAAGGGTATGTGGAGATCAAACAACAGCTGAATCGAGTTGCAAATCAATGGAAGGACGAAGGATTTCGAATCAGCTACCATAATCATGCCTTCGAACTTGAAACGATGATTAATGGCCAATCTGCACTGGCCTACATGTTGGATCCTGCTTCCGATAATCGCATCCTCGCGGAAATCGACGTGTATTGGATTCAGAAGGCGGGGCTTGATCCGTTTGAATTCATCCAGCCGTATGCAGGTCGGATGCCGATAGTCCATCTGAAGGATATGACAGACGACGAAGAGCAGACCTTTGCGGAAATCAGCACGGGAGTGATTGATTTTGTCCCGATTTTGAAATGGGGAGAAGCCTTCGGCGTGGAATGGTATGTGGTGGAGCAGGACATGTGCCGGACGGATCCGATGGGATGCGTGTCAACTAGTTATACAAATCTGACAAATCTAATTGCCAAAATTGGATTAGCAAATCGAAAACTTTAGTTGAGTGAGACCTATAAATACAAGTTTGTAATAAGTACTTTGGGTAGTGTTGAGTTTGTCTTACATTCCGTTTAATGATATTGTTGATGCTCTGACTGAAGTTAATAAAGCTCAAAAGCAATTATTGGTGCAGATCCTGCAAGAGTCTTCTGCCAATGAATTGCAGCAGAGCACTAGAAAATTAACGACTTGGATGACATTCGTGAATCTCGGCTTCGGGACGAACTGTGCTGCCCCTACTGTGAGGCACGGGCACCATTTAAGATAAACGGAACGTACAAGGGAAGACAGGGCTTTCTTTGCCAATCTTGCAAGCGAATCTTTAATGATTTAACAAATACCCCTATTCATCGAACCCATTACCCAGATCAATGGGTAAACTATTTGGCAGCTATGGAACAAGGACTCACCATTCGCAAATGTACTAAACGAGCAGGCATTTCCGTACCAACAACCTTTACATGGCGACACATAATTCCTCATGGCTTTTTCAGATCAAGGATTAGTCTTTGGAAGGCGTTGCCGAGGCAGACGAAATTTACATTCGTCATCTTGAAAAGGGGAGTCTAAAGTTGAACCGGAAACCGCGCAAACGAGGTGGAGCGGCCGCCAGTAATGGAATTGCCAATGAATAAGTATGTATTTTTGTAGCGCGTGATCATTCAAAGGAACCGATCAGTGAGGTTATAAAATTTGAACGTATGGGCTCCGTCATTTTCGATCGGGTCTAAAGTTATTTTCTGTTCGGATCAGGACCCGATATTTAATAAATACCGTAAAGGGAAAAAAATGAAACACAAGATGGATTGCCCTACAAAACGATATATATGACGAAGGAAAACTATCGCATCCGGCACCCCATCCAAGCCAATTGTAAAGGCCGAGTGTTACCTGCACTCGGCCTTCCTAATGTATTGTAACACAATAAGTTATAGATTCAACTATCAACGAGTATACAACACTCGGAAAACATCTTTTCCGACTTCTTGTTTTCACGCTGTTCCGTTTTAAATAAAGTCATGCGGTTGTTAAAAAGTTTCATCGTTTTACCCCTTTAGATTATATTTGTCTAAAGGGGTGTTTTTATGTCCAAAAAAAACTAGAACATCTTAAGTTGAAAAGCGGTTAAAAAGAATATTTTGTTTTCTATCGAACGACTCTTCAAAGTAGAGGTGAAATTCAAGCACTAATGGACTTCAGAATTAGCATAGGAAAAGTTAGCAAGATGTATGGAATAAGCTTAGATACGTTACGACATTACGATAAAATCGGAATTTTAAAACCCATTGTAGATGAAACAAACGGATATCGTTACTACTCATTGGAGCATTTGGATTTGCTTGAACACATATTAGTGGGAAAGTATTTAGAAATTCCTCTCAAAAAAAATGAAAAATGTATTTCAGCAAGAGGACATCAATCAATATACAAGTTTGATTGAAAAACAAGAAGAAATGATAGAGGGAAAAATTCAACAGCTTCAACGAATGAAGAAATATATCAATCAATTAAAAAAAAATGATCTGTGAAATTTCCGATTTTAAAAAGGAGAGATGATTTCAGTGAATTGTTGATAGAAAATGTTAATTTTACTTTATATTACATTCGGTTACCCGAATTGATTGAGCATTTTATGAAGCTTAAATCTGAATTGAGCCCTTATAAAGTAGAGAATTATGTTCCCTTTTACAGAAATGCAGCAGGTAAAATAATGGAAAACAAAGATTGTTTATTATTTTCCATTTATTCAGAAGAAAAAAATCTTATAGAACAAGTAACCGTAACCAATTTAGAAGCCAGACATTGTAGTGGACAATGCGTAAAAGCAAAATTCTATGGAACTAAAGCAGAGTTGGAAGAGTACCTGCATAAACTAGTTTCATATTTTCATGCTGATAAAGAGAATGTTGAAGTGTTAGTCAATTATGAATTCTGCCTTCTTCATAAAAATTTTGCAGATAATGAATATTTCGTAGAGATATTATTATTCAGTTAAAAAGAGCGGATGTATTGACCCTTGAGTTACTCAAGGGTTTATTGTTTTTATTAGGAGGATGGTTCATTGATAAAGACATGAGAAAGGAATGATCAGATCGTGACTACTACGGTTCAAATTAGAAGAATCATTGCCTGTATACTGGCATTGATCATATTCTTCGACTATGAGGCTGCTTCAACATATGCATACTCGGAAAAAGAAATTAGTCATACGCTTAAATCAGAAGAAATACAGAATATTATTCTCGAATCCATGAAAGGGAATCAGTCTCCAGGATCTGCAATAACGGTTGCTAATGGGGAAAAGGTAGTACATGAACAGTATGGATTCAGCAATGTAAGGAAAAAGACTCCAATCACGAAAGATACATTATTTGAGCTGGGTTCGACCACAAAAGCATTTACCGCATTGGCCATGCTGATACTTGATGACGAAGGAGTCATATCTCTTGAAGATCGTATATCAAAATATGTACCGTGGTTTAATGTGAACTATAACGGAAAAAATGTAGAAATTACGATTGAGCAATTGATACACCATTCAAGCGGTCTTCCCGAAAAAACAATAAACCATTTTCCAGAGGGAACTTCTCATGATCTCCTTGAAAAAACAGTTCGGCTGACAGATGGAATTCCATTGAATTTTTACCCGGGAACGGATTTTGAATATGCTAATATTGGATATGATTTACTTGCATACATTCTTGAAGTGGTGACGAAGAAAAAATATGAAGATTTTGTTGAAGAAAAAATATTACTGCCGTTGGGAATGCATAGTAGTTATTTTGACTTGGATGAAGCCAAAAAAACTGGAAATATGGCTCAAGGATATTCACCATTCTTCAACAGAGCAGTTGAATATGATGCACCCAGGTATCAAGGTTCTTTAGCGGATGGTTACCTCATCACTTCTTCAAAAGATATGGGAATTTGGTTAAATGCACAATTAGGGAGAGGGGATTTTCCTGAACAACTGGCACGCCTTATTAAAAAATCCCACGCGATCGATAATGATATAGTGGCAGGGGAATTTGAGGGAAAACCATTATATTATTCATATGGGTGGATTGTATCAGAAGATGGGGCATATATTACTCACAGTGGAGAAAATCCAAGCTTTACCTCAAATATCATCATCCTCCCGAAAAAAGAAATAGCGATTGGCGTACAGTCTAACAGTCCAGGAAGCCAGACAATCAATATTTCGCAAAATATTATGAAGCATCTGAATGATGAACCATTAGTGGGTATTACCTATAGTCAAGGGCTTTTAGATAAAATTTTTAGCATAGGCATAATCGCATTGATTACATTAATTTTCCTGGCAATAGTTTTAATTAGGACGATGAAAAGACGTATTCATTTAAAAAGTGAGAGTGTGCTTAAAAAAAGGAAAAATTTTTTGTTGGTTGTAAAATTGCTGATCGGACTTTCTTTTATGATCATGCTGGCTGTATGGCCATATATAATAGATTATTCTTTTCATATGGTTTTCGTGTGGATGCCATTGACTCTAATTATTTTTAATGTACTATGCTTTATCTTGGTGATATTGTTTTTTTATTTCATCAATCATGAGGTTTCAGCTGATAAAGGATATGGATCTAAAGAATTAGTCGAGATTAATGTATCAAATACGGATTTTTCAAGGTGGTTTAGGCTATGTCCGTTCACTTCGATTAACAACTTATATATAAGCAGCCAGGATCAACCATAATTAGCTGTAATTCATAGTTTACAACTCTGCCGATAAGGACTAGAATGTAAGAGTATTAATTAAACTTCGTTCAATCGGGATGATGCATCCCCCTTGAACCCAGTATATGGGTTCTTAGCTCAGTTGGCAGAGCAGTTGACTCTTAATCATCAGGTCGAGGGTTCGACCCCCTCAGAACCCATCAGATATGTAATCCAAACGGCAGAAATGCCGTTTTTTTGTTTTTGGAGTGTTTAGAAGCACGCAGGATGTAACTCGGGTCATTCGTTTTTTGTAAGAGGAGCGGTCGGATTTCTTTTCCGGCAACATCATGCATGTGTCCGGCGGGCTCGACCGATCCGAGGCCCATATCGTCAAGCTTACTAAGCCGAAAGAACGGCTTTCTCGGAAAATGGGTTTTTAAAAGATTTTGTTTTGAACAACCTTTCTAGTAAGGGTATATAATGCATTATGCTGGAACTGAATGCCCCTGTCCTGCCAAGAGCGCGGTGAGCCGCGATTATCAGCCGGATGGAGGGCGTTTTTTTCATATCGCATGAGATGAGCAGGTGGTAGACGAAAGATGAGCAGACTGACCAAAGAATTGGCGCAGGACATTGTGACGCGGACGATGCAAGTCATCCACTATAACGTGAACGTCATGGATGAACGCGGACGGATTATCGGTTCCGGAGACCGCTCGCGCTTAAATCAAAAGCATGAAGGGGCACTCATTGCAATTGAGCGGAAGGGGCGCTTCGAGATCGACGAGGAGAGCGCACGAAAGCTGCAAGGGGTGCAGCCAGGCACCAATCTGGCGATTCAGTTCCAGGGCGAAGTCGTGGGCGTCATCGGCATTACCGGAGATCCGAACGAGGTGACCAAATACGGCGAGCTGGTGAAAATGACCGCGGAAATGTACCTGGAGCAAGCCGATCTGATGGAAAAAGCCCAATGGGACAAGCGAATGAAGGAGGATTTCCTGTTGTCCGTCATTCACGCGGACGGCAAAGATAACGATATGCTGCGGCTTCAGGCGGAACGGATCGGTTTCAATCCGGACCGGACGCGCGTTGCATGCATTATGGAACTTACCGGAACAGAGAGCACGGATGCGCTGTCTACGCTCAAGCGGGTGGTCGAGCTGCTGGAGGGGCGGCCCGCCATCGACCTGATCGCTATCCGCAATACGCGCCAAATCGTGCTGTTCAAGCCGCATCTGCATCCCCGCGAGCCCGGAGCCGATATATGCGAAGGCATCGCCCGCATCCGCAGGCTGCTGGAAGAGAAACGGATCGCGCCGCTCCGCATTGCCGTCGGAAAGGCGTATTCCGGCATCGGCGGCTTGATCGCGTCCTATCGTTCCGCACAAGATACAATGCGGGCGGGCCTGGCCATTTTTCCTGAGCAGACGGTATATTATAGCGAAGATATGCCGAATGAGACAGCTGCGGCCAATGTCAAGCCATCATGGATAGGGGAAGAACTGCGGCGGCTATGGCAGCGGTTTGCGCTAGAGGACAAAAACGGGGAGCTTCAGCAGACGCTGCAGGCTTATTATGAGGAGAACGGCGAACAGCAGCACATCGCGGAGCGGTTGGCCATTCACCGCAACACGCTTCGTTACCGTCTGCAGCGCATTCATGAAGCGACCGGCAAGGACCCGAAGCATTTTCGCGACTTATATACGCTGATGACCGCCCGATGGTTAAGCGCCTTAGGGGACAAAGAGAACGAGAGCAGTGTCTGAGCGGCTTGGCATCCATTGTGCATTTGAACAAAAAACATGCTGAATAAAGCGCTAAATTTCATTTTTATGCATGATGAAGCGCTTACAAGTTACAGGTACAGTAATAGTACAAGGATTTGATATAACACCTTAGGGGGAGTTCACTATGGACGTATCTGTAACGGTGCTCGGTGCTTTGACGGCATTGGTCGTAGCCATTGTGTTGATATTGAGAAAAGTTCCGCCAGCGTACGGCATGATGATTGGCGCGCTGGCCGGCGGGATCGTCGGCGGCATCGGTCTGGTCGATTCCGTGAACCTGATGATGGATGGCGCCAAGGGCATGGTCCCGGCCGTACTGCGTATCCTGGCGGCCGGCGTACTGGCGGGCGTCCTGATTGAATCGGGCGGAGCCAAGACGATTGCCGAGACGCTGGTTCGCAAGGTCGGCGAAACGCGCGCCCTGTTCGCTCTGGCGTTCGCGACGATGGTGCTGACGGCGGTCGGCGTCTTCATCGACGTCGCGGTCATCACGGTGGCGCCGATTGCGCTCGCGATCGCGCAGCGAGCCGGCTTGTCCCGCATGGCGATCCTGCTCGCCATGATCGGCGGCGGCAAGGCCGGCAACATCATGTCGCCGAATCCGAACGCCATCTCGGCGGCGGAAGCCTTCAACATCCCGCTGACATCGATGATGATGGCGGGCATCATCCCGGCTTTGGTTGGGCTGGTTGTCACCTATCTCATCGCGAAGCGGCTGACGAAGAAGGGCACGATGATTGCCGCTGAAGAAAGCGTTGACAATGGCGAGCTGCAGCTTCCCAGCTTCCTGGCGGCGATGATGGCGCCGCTCACGGCAATTGTGCTGCTGGCGCTGCGCCCGCTGGCCGGCATCGTCATCGATCCGATTATCGCTTTGCCCGTCGGCGGTTTCGTTGGCGCCTTGTGCATGGGCCGCATCAAGCATATCAACCAATACGCGATATCGGGCCTGGGCAAAATGACAGGCGTAGCCGTTATGCTGCTCGGGACGGGGACGTTGGCAGGCATCATATCGAACTCGAAATTGAAAGATGTCATCATCGACAGCCTGGCCTCTTCCGGCCTGCCGGCTTACCTGCTTGCCCCGATTAGCGGCGCGTTCATGTCCTTGGCCACTGCCTCGACGACGGCAGGCACGGCAGTCGCAAGCTCGGTGTTCGGCCCGACGATTATGGAGCTTGGCGTCGCTTCCCTGGGTGCGGCGGCCATGATTCATGCCGGTGCGACCGTCTTCGACCATATGCCGCACGGCAGCTTCTTCCACGCGACGGGCGGAAGCGTTAACATGGGGATGAAGGAGCGGCTGCGCATCATTCCGTATGAGACGGCGATCGGTCTCGTGCTGGCGATCGTTTCGACATTGGTGTTCGGCGTATTCGGTTGGTTCCTGTAACCCGGGATTGCAACGGGGACAGCAGTTAGTCATAGTCTAAGGTTTGATGGAGAGGGAGTGGAGAGAAATGAAGGTTGTCATTGCTCCGGACTCATTTAAAGAGAGCTTGTCCGCCATGGAGGCATGCCATGCGATAGAGAAAGGATGGCGCCAGGTTTACCCTGAAGCGGAGATCGTTCACGTGCCGATGGCTGACGGCGGAGAAGGCACGGTCCGGTCCTTGGTCGATGCCACGGGCGGACGATTGATCCACCGCGAAGTGACGGGACCGCTCGGGACGCCCGTGGCCGCGTTCTACGGCTTGCTTGGCGACGGGAAGACGGCGGTCATCGAGATGGCGGCCGCCTCGGGTCTTGCGCTCGTGCCGCCTACGCAGCGCAACCCGCTCGCGACGACGACGCGAGGCACCGGCGAGTTGATTCAGTCTGCGCTGGATGAAGGCGTCGGCACGATTATTCTCGGCCTGGGCGGCAGCGCCACGAACGACGGCGGCGCAGGCATGGCGCAGGCGCTGGGCGTGCGGCTGCTTGACGACGACGGCGCGGAAATCGGCCATGGCGGCGGTGAACTTCACCGCTTAGCCCGCATCGACGTGAGCGGAGCCGATCCGCGGTTGAAGGAGGTGGCCTTCGTGGCCGCCTGCGATGTGGATAATCCGCTGACCGGCGAGCGGGGGGGCCTCGGCCGTATTCGGCCCTCAGAAAGGCGCCGGGCCGGACATGGTGCGGCTGCTCGACGGCAATCTCGCCCATTTTGCGTCGATGATTAAGGCCTGCTTGGGCCGGGATGTGGCCGGGATTCCCGGCGCGGGCGCAGCCGGTGGGCTCGGCGCGGGCGTGCTGGCTTTTTTGGACGCCGAGCTGAAGCGGGGCGTCGATATCGTCATTGAAGCGACCGGGCTCGCTTCGCATGTCGAGGATGCGGATCTCGTCATTACGGGAGAAGGCCGCATCGATAGCCAGACGATTTACGGCAAGACGCCAATAGGCGTAGCCAAAACGGCCAAGCGTTATGGCGTGCCGGTCATCGGCATCGCGGGCTCATTGGCGGACGGGCATGAAGTGGTGCATGAGCACGGCATCGATATGGTGTTCACGATCGTGCCTGGCGTATGCAGCCTGGAGGAAGCGATGCGACTAGCCGCTGCCAACATGGAGCGCACGGCCCGCAACATTGCGAAGACATTGCGATTCGGCGGCAATCTGCAAAAATAGTGAAAGTGGCATAAGGCGGCTGCTTTGTTGTTGGAAGGCGCCGCCTCGAGCGTTGCTGCCGTCCGCATGAGAAATGTCCATACGTATTTATAAGCACACCGAGGCTCTGTCCCGGTGTGCTTTTTTAAGTATCAGAAAGTATAACTTCAAGGCCGAAACTCATCATCCTGGCTTTCGGGATGGTCGGTTAATCCAGGTGCGCTGATGGATTTTTTCAAAAAAACAATAACAGTATGCACCATGAAAAAAATAGGTGAAGTTTAGTTTAGTATGGCTTGCCGATCTGAGTCACTTAATCATCTAACCAACAAGTATAGGAGTAAAAGAATGGTCAAAGTTAAACTGGCTGTTATTCTCCAGTATGACGGGAACAAATTACCGTTTAGCGGAGTGGGCTTCTGAAGGGGGAAGAGAACAAGGGGCGGAAGTGAAGGTTTTGAGAATCCCGGAGTTGGCTTCGGAAGAAGGAAAGCTCTGGTTTCATGGAAAACTGATCAATAAAGTGGTAAGTGCCATGACATCAGCCCCAAATCCCCATCATCAAGCGAAGCGCACGGTTACTGTTGCGGAATGGAAAAAGATTTCCTGCTAATGAGAAGTATGTTGATCCATTGTCAGTGATTAATATGATTAATGCATCGCTTAGTTCTGACAAACCTATGGCTGATAATTCCCGAATATCAGCTGTTCTATCCCAAAATATTTTTTCTGTCAGAGGGAGAACATTGGATGCGGATGCAATGAAGTCGTCTACAATCAATACGGCTCCGTTACGCAATGTGCTGCCAGGATGGAAAATGGACTCTAATAATTGGCTGGTTATAACCGCATTTATAGGAATTCCTTCTTTAATTAAAGGGGAAACAGGGTCATTTGCCTCAATAACCATAAGTGCTCCATGACGGTGCGAGCTGAGCTTATGAATGGCAAGAGATAACTCATTGTTAGATTTCGTATACTTAGATAAGAGACGATTGAGTAAGTAAGTAGACGCTGTCATTTCTATTTCGAGCAGTTCTCTGGATATCTTTTGTACTCTATCTATGATGTGGATATCATGTTGATCCAGTTTGCTAATATTGTCGTTAACTTTTTTTTTCAATGTTCGTTAATTTTTTTTATGGTTTCATTTCGGAGTTCGGAAAGATCGCTATTGCAGTCGTTGTTATTCATAATGTTCACTCCAAATCATTGTTTTATCAATTTGGGATCTCAAAACCATAAAGTGAGCCGTTAAATGCGAAAGATTTTTTGCCTGTTTCCTCTGATACGATGAAGGTCAACGCATCCGTACTCTCTGATAAACCAATGCCTGCACGATGGCGGGTGCCTAACTTGGTTTTAAACGATTTTCGGGTTAACGGAAGAACGTTTGCAGCAGAAACGATGGTGTCCTTTTGAATTAATACGGCGCCGTCGTGCAACGGGCTTCCAACATGAAAAATGGAATCCAACAGCGTGCTTGAAATCTTCGCGTATAAAGGAGTGCCCGTAGTGATCCTATCGTTTACATTATCCTCTCTCTCAACGACAATAAGAGCCCCTTTACGTTGATCGCTTAATAACTTGATTGCCTTAAAGATCTCATTACATTGACTGGTATAAGGAGTAAGAAGCCGGTTTAAATGGTAAGCTGAAACCAATTTTTCTGTATCGGTACATACTTTCGATAGCAACTTTAGGTTTCTTAAGACATCTATCTCCTCTTGGTCCATGGAAGACAATACATTCCTGATTTTGTCGGCTAGATAGTGAAATTGAACAGCTACATCGGCAAATTGCGGAGAAGTTGCTTTCGGATGGTTATTATCCATGGGAAACCTCCTTTAATAATTAGTGTTATATCCAAGAATGGATATTATTATGTGCATGTGCATTTCTTCCTAAACTTCTCGGGATGAAACGGAAACGGCAGAAATGCCGTTTTTTTTGTTGCCTTCTTTTCCTTTCTCGAAAATTTCACATTAGATTAAGATTACATAGAATTGTGGTTAAGATTGCTCATGTATTCTGGTGACACAAGAAATGAAAACAGAGGAGAGGGCAAAGAATGAACATGTTTTTTAAAGCGCGTCGCGGCCACTGCACTGACCTTCACGGTAGCAACCACCTTGCTAAGCGGTGCGGGTACATTATCGAAAGTATCGGCAACGCCCGTGAACATAGGTCCGCAAGATCCAAAGGAGGTCGAGCAATTTGCCGATGAATTTTTTAGCCGTCCGGAGATTAAGGAAGGTATGGCTGGGGCTGCTTTTGTCGTTGTTAAAGACGATAAGGTGCTGTTGAAGAAAGGATACGGCTATGCAGATGTGGATAAGAAGCTGCCCGTCGACCCGGATCGAACCGTATTCCGTGTCGCTTCGATTTCCAAAGTGATCACCGCTACGGCCGTGATGCAATTAGCCGAGCAAGGGAAAATCGATTTGGACAAAGATTTGTCAGCATATCTGGGAGATATTAAAATTCCTAATAAGACCGGCTCTCCCATAACCGCCAAGCATTTAATGACGAATTCTACCGGATTCGAATTCGGGGACGGCTCAGAATCATCTACGTACGACTTAACTCGAGAAATATCTATCAAGCAATATGTGTCGGACAATACGCCTGCGGTGATCCGCAAGCCAGGCGAGTACTACCGCTATGACAATCTAGGCTTTACAATGCAAGGTTACATCGTAGAGCAAGTGAGCAAACAGCCATTTGGTGCATACGTGCAGGAGCATATTTTTAAACCGCTAGGCATGACAAACAGCGATTTCCGCTTAACCTCGGATATCACGAAACACCTGGCCGTTCCATATAACGTGATGGGAGAAACAATTCCCGCCTACGCAACGGTTCCGACAGAGTATCCAGGGGGCGGCATGCTTTCTACTGGCGCTGATATGTCCAAATTCATGCTAGCCCATCTGAACAGCGGCAAGCTGGGAGATGCAACGATCTTGAAAAAAGAATCGGCGGCGGAAATGCATAAGCCTCAGCTTGCCGTGCATGAGAAGCTGCCGAACATGGCATACGGCTTCGAATACGCCAATCGGCAGCTTTCCAACGGACGTTATTTGATTGAAAAATCCGGGGACATGGCTGGGTATCACAGCAATATGTGGTTGATTCCCGATGAAAAGGTCGGCTTTTTCGTTACTGTAAATAAAGATGTTGAGTTCCGCAAGGAATTATTGGAAGCATTCATGGATCATTACTACCCGGAGAAAGATGGCGACCAGGCTCCTCATGAGCAAGCGAAACAATCGTTGGAAAAATTTGAAGGTGTGTACAGCGACTTACGTAATCGAATGTGGACCTCCCGCGTTCGTGCTGAGGACGGCAAGCTTATCGTGAAAGATCCGCTAGGAAAGCATGTGCTCCGCGAAATCGAGCCCCTGCTCTTCCAAGATGAACAAGGCGTAAAAGCTGCATTCAAGTTAAATGACAGCGGCGATGTGCAAGCATTGTATTACGATCAGAAAATAGATAGCTGGGCTGAAAAACTGGCAGAGCCGCAGCATTATCAGGATGTTAGTGACGATCATCCGTATGCTTCGTTTATCCATCACTTGCGCCAATTGAAAGTCATCGATGACAGAAGCGGCGACAACCGCTTTCAGCCTGAACAAGCAATTACCCGGGAACAGTTTATCGGTTGGTTTATCCGATGGCTTGGAGTGTCTCCATCCAAGAGCAAGCCTGCTTTCATAGATATATCCGACAGTGCGTTTGCTAAAGAAATACAAGCTGCGTATGAGTTTGGCGTCATTCAGAAGCCAGAGAACGGCAAATTTCATCCGCAGGAATTGTTGACCCGCCAGGAAGCAGCAACTATTATATGGCGTATGGCAGTCGAACATTTAGGAGCAACGCCGAAAAAAGTTTCACTTCGGGATCACACCGCTTCCTGGGCGCTGGATGGCGTTCAGTTCGTCATCGCCAAGCAATTATATGGGCCTGAAATTGTCAAAGGGAAAGACGGCACGTTCAATTATGGATCCAAGCAGCCGATGCTGAAGCAAGAAGCTGCAGCAATGCTGTCTAAGTTCGCCGACAATTTATTCTAATACAGCACAACTCCCGATCAACCTGCGCTAAGCCGCAAGTGAACGGGAGTTATTGTTGCATGCATAGAGGTGAAACAATAAATGAAAACCATACTTATCATCGATGATGAAGCCGAAATTCGGGAATTGCTGACCATCTATTTGACCAACCAAGGTTACGCTACAGCTACAGCTGAGAATGGTATGGAAGCATTAGCTGTACTGCAGAAGAAGCCCATCGATATGGTTATAGCCGATATTATGATGCCTCAGATGGATGGATTGGAATTACTTAAGAAGACGCGACAAAGCTCTCAGATTCCGTTCCTCTTTATTTCCGCGAAGTCAGACGACATGGACAAAATTTATGGCTTGCAGCTTGGAGCAGATGATTACGTGGGCAAGCCCTTCAACCCGCTTGAAGTCGTTAGCCGTGTTCAAGCGTTGTTCAGACGAATCGACTCTTTTGCGAAACCAGATAAGCAGGAGCAGGAGTTTATCGAAATTGGAGATGTGAAGCTGGATTTAAAGAGCTGCCAACTATACAAGTCCGGAATAGAAAAAGAATTGACATCGTACGAATTCAGGATTTTGGAGCTGCTCATGGGACAGGCAGGCAGAGTGTTGACGAAAGCGCATATTTACGAGCAGGTATGGGGCGAGGAATACATCGGAGATGAAAACTTAATTATGGTGTACATAAGCAAAATCCGTGAGAAGATTGAGGACAACCCGAGAAAGCCGGTTCATCTTATTACGATTAGGGGGTTGGGCTACCGCTTTGAAAAAAGCAAATAACCACTCCGGCAAACGTCCATTGAAAAAGGTATTCATCCGAAATTATGCAGTTATTAGCGCTCTGATGATCGTGGCCATCGTCGTAGCGCTCTTTGGTACAGACCTGTTTATGAGCAGGTTTATCTATAAGCTGGATGTCACTCAAATTCATGGCTCAGATATATACCGCTACCCTTTTGATAACATCAGCAGACATTTGCTGGACAAGTACGGCGGTTGGTTCGAGATTGTAAATGAGTCGGGCGAGATCATTTATGTCAAAGGAAACAAAGAAGACGATATCGTCCGTTACGAAGATGGTCAGATGTATGCCAAAATGGATGTGGAACGAAACGATGATTCGATCTCCTATCATGCCTATCATGTAGAGGGTCCACACAGGGAGTCCTATGTATTACTGTGGAAAATCCCTGAGCGATATTTGAAGTTATCAACTGTAACATCTATCTTTGCTGCATTGTTTGCTGTTTTTTTGTTCATCGCGCTTTATTTTTATGCCCGCTATTCCGTCAAACAAGTTAAAAAACCACTAGAGCAAATCGTTGAGGGCATCAAAGAGATGGAACGTTTCAATTATACGAAGCGGCTTCATTACTCAGCCGAACAGGAATTCGCGGAAATACAGGAGGCGTTTAACGACATGGCCGAACGTTTGCAGCATACATCCGCCGAGAAGGAAATGGCCGAGAATAATAAGAGGAACATGCTGCTGCATCTGTCGCATGACTTGAAAACGCCCATTACGTCGATATATGGATATTCGCAGCTTCTGTTGGATAATCAGACATTAACAGATAAGGATACCCGCAAATATATTCAATACATTTACGATAAGTCTTCTTATATGTCCAACTTGATTAAAGACTTATTCGAACTGGCGAAGCTGGATGACAAGCATACGGCATTGAATAGAGAAAAAGAGAACATTACGAAGTGGTTTCAGCAACTTGTAGTGGAATTTTACCCGGAAATAGAAGAGAAGGGATTCGAACTTGAAGCACATATTCCGGAAGAACCACTCTTTGCAAAGATGGACAAGATCCATATGAGCCGCGTCATTACCAACTTGATTAGCAATGCACTGCGATATAATCCAGCTGGAACCGTTCTCTATGTGTCATGCGAACGAGAAGAAGAAAACGTCATTCTGTGGATCGGAGATAACGGAATTGGCGTTCAGGAGCCGATCAGGGAACATGTTTTTGAAGAATTCATACGCGGGGATGGTCCAATCAAAGACAGCACGGGCTTAGGTCTTGCGATTTGCAAAAAAATTATTACACTGCATGAAGGCACAATTGAACTGGAACAGGATCAGCGGTATTCTACCTTGTTTCGAATCAGCTTGCCTATCACTATATAACACATTAGATACTGGAAACATGTAACTTCCTGGTGAAAAATGAGGAACATATTAATCGATTAGGTTTTAAACTTCGAAAGAAATGGATTGTAGGGATTTAATATGTCACTTTATTGTTTGTATTATCGATGATTTTGACGTATATAAGAGAGTATGGCCGTTCTGTAAGCTTTGATACTTAAGGGGAGTTGCTGAATGAAAATAAGCAAACACAGTGCAGAGCATTATATTTGGGGTGAAAATTGCGATGGTTGGCATTTGGTAAAAAATCAGGATTTAAGCATCATTCATGAAAGAATGCCGGCAAACACTTCGGAAGTCAAGCATTATCATCAACAATCACGTCAATTTTTCTTTGTCTTATCAGGGATTGCGACCTTGGAGATCGATGGTAAAGAGATTGTCCTAAATCCGCAGGAGGGGATCGAGGTTTCTCCCTTGGTTCCTCATCAAATGTTCAACAAGTCAGATCATGAAATCGAATTTTTGGTCATTTCCCAACCGACAAGCAAGGGCGATCGGATCTTGGTCGAATGAATATATCGTTGCAAAAGGGGGATTGGAATTGAAAATAACAGATAAAATGTATGGGGAGTTTACCGTCGATGGAATTCTCGAGGAACTCGTTCTCAGCTGTCCGGTGCAACGGTTAAAAGGCGTTTACCAAGGCGGGGCCAGTCATTTAGTGAATGAGAAATGGAATGTAACCAGATATGAACACTCCCTAGGCGTCATGCTGTTGATCAAAAAAACTGAATGGTTCCTTGGAAGAACAAATAGCAGGGCTGCTCCATGATATATCCCATACGGCATTTTCACACGTTATTGATTTCGTGCTTGAAAATAAAGACGAAGATTACCACGAAAAAAATCTATCGCCAAATCATTACCGATTCCGAAATCCCCTCGATCCTTGAAAAGTATGGGTATGATTATGAAAACATACTGTTAGATCACTCCCAATGGAAGTTGCTTGAACAACCAGCCCCTGAGCTCTGCGCTGACAGAATCGATTACACGTTGCGGGATATGCACCAATATGGAGTCATCTCCTTAGAAGAAGTTCGCCATTTTTTGGACCATTTAATCATCATCGATGGGAAAATATATCTTAAAAAATGTCGCAACGGCCGAATGGTTTGCAAAAACCTATTACAAAGAGGTTATCGATTTCTTTATGGAGCCTCTGAATATTTACGGCAATGACTTCCTGGCCAAGACGTTGAAATTAGCCTTGGACAAAAAGATAATCAGCCTGGATACGCTGCTCGGCACGGATCAAGAAGTACTGGATTTGTTGCGTTCATCCGATGACAGCGATGTAAGGAATCTGTTGGATCAAATCCATCCCCATGTAAAGGTAAAGGAAGACAAAAACGAATATGATTTGCATCGCAAGAATAAAGTGAGACTCATTGATCCATCCGTGTTTTATGAAAACGAACTCGTACGATCTTCTGAATTATTAGAAGACATTAAGAGGATGAACGAAACGGCCAAAAGAAAATCCGAAGAAGGAATGTACGTCAAAATCATTTCGAATGGAAAGCAAGACAGCATGATCAATTTTTTTAGAGAGAAGAGGAGCGGAAACTTGAATATACATACTTATCATTTGGGGGGATTTCCGTTAGATTGGGAAGTTTGTTTTTTGACGGTTGAAGAATACAAACAAATCTTAGCCAAAAAGTACGAGCAGTCCAAACCCTATTGCGACGCTGTTATAGGAGGCCTACATATTTTATACGATAAAATCGACGGTATTCTGAATTTTGCGATGAATGATTTCAAAAAGTATTCACCGTATACGGAATTGCGTTGTCCTCCCATGATCTTTCCCATGCCTCGAGGAGACAGCAGTCACGGGGCCGACTTTGTCATGATCCTAAAGCTGGATGAAGATGGCGATACCTTCGTTTACTCTCCCTTTCCTTTGCCATACTTGGAATAATATTAAGGAATTGGGTAACTCATTTTAATGGATTGGAGGGACGGAAGCATGAGTGATCAGGAAGAAATGAAACCAACCACTCTGATGGGGTTTCATGTCGAGGCACTGTTTTCGCATGACCAGAACATGCGGCTTCGTACGATAAACGAACCTTGGCCAGGAGTGGCACCTGCACCTCGGTTTTTCTTAGGACGGACTATAGAGGGAACAGCCCTTTGTCGGTTTCGGTATGATGTCTCGGCAATGCTTATCGAACAGTTGGAAGAGTTGTGTGCCGATGAACCATTCGTTAGGGATTTCCAGGCAAAACCAAAACATTTCGAGACATATATGAACCTCCTTCAGGGGGAACGGTTTACGATGGGGCCTTGTTTTCTAATTCCCAGCGAAGCCGCGCCGAAAATGCAGGTGGTAAGCATCACAAGGGAAAATATCGGGGGATACTTGCTTGACGGTTTCGAATGGATAACTTCAGAAATAGAATACGCGCAACCCTGCATAGCGTTAGTGCTCGAAAACCGGGTCATCTCGATCTGCCGCAGCGTTCGCATCACATCCAAGGCACACGAAGCAGGACTAGAGACCTTAACAGCGTTTCGTGGTAGGGGATATGCCGCAGCAGTTGTTGCTGGATGGGCAATTTCGGTGCGTAAGTTGGGAAGCATTCCGTTATACAGTACTTTATGGGACAACCTTGCATCTCAAAATGTGGCGAGAAAATTAGCATTATCATTTTATGGAGTTAATTTCACGGTGATTTAACCTACCAGCGATCGAAGCCGAGCACTCCCGGGACGACTTTCCCGAGATGTGCTCGGCTTTTTTTGGTATCCGGTGATCAGGAAGCTCACGCTCCCGTTTAGAATAATGCCATGGATCTTTTGCTCTCTGACAGCTTCAGCTTTTTTGCTCTTCGAACAATCAGGCATAGTATAAGAGGTAAAAATCGTCTGGCATCCGTCTAATTTATTCATTCTGCCCGGATTTCAAGCTTGCCTATAATAGGACGTAATGAAAGCGCTTTTAAACGAGAGGGGAGAGGATCATGTTAAGGGGAAAATATTCTGTCCGGACAATCAGGCTCCTGCTATTCAGTCTCATCGTGACGGTGGCGATCATTCTTGCAGCCGCTGCGGTGTGGAGAAGTACAGCCTTCATCTCGGAGGACGCGGTTGTGCTTACCATTGATGATTATCCTGTCACCGTTCAGGAATTCCGTGTTTTTTTGCGACAGAACAAGGCCTTGACGGCGAGTTACTTCAAGCGCAAATACAATGCCGATCCCAGCAACAACTTCTGGACCACTACCTATCAGGGAGAACGCCCACTGGAATACGCGAAACAAAAAAACGATTGAGGATTTGAAAAAAATCAAAGTCGAACAAATCCTGATGAAAGAGCATGGCATCCTGCAAGACATTTCCTACAAAACCTTTTTGAAAAAGCTGGCTTCGGAAAACAACGATCGGCAGCGGAAACTCCGTAATGATCAGCCCATTTACGGTCCTCGGGAATATGAAGCCGAAGAATTTTACTCATACACGCACAGCATGAATTTGCAGCACTTCATCGATACCTTGGCCAAGGAGAAGGGGAAGCTCCTTACCGATGCCGAGCTTAAGCCGTTCTATGAAAGAGTCAAAAGCGATTATTTTCACCAGGGCTATGTGTTTGAATATGAGAAAATCCGCATTACCAAAGGTATCGATGCTTCTAACCGGTTAAAGAGCCTTCAGAAGTATGTGCTTACGGAAAATATGGGCGTTCAGGAAGCCATCGGACGTTTAAAGCATGCTCAAGGCATTGAATATCAACGGGAAACGTTGGATCTAGACGTTAAATCCAAGGATGACGCCGCAGCATATAACTTGCAGAAGATGTTGATGTCCATGCGGCCCGGCGATTTTACGGATATGGCGCAGGATGATGATGGAGTAATCATGTACAGGCTTCTTGAGGCCAAGAGCAAAGGCTATGCACCCTATGATCAGGTTAAATCCGCCTTGGTCCAAATCTATATGGAGCAGCAGCTAGAGCAGCAGATGGATGAGCGTCTGCGTGAAACACAAATTCGTATGAATCAGGAGGTGCTGGAGCAAATTTCGTTCTCGTAACAGTCATTACACGACAATGTAGGAGGTTAGTGAAATGAACCATCGCAGGAACCGATCTATTCAAAAGTTTTTATCTGCATGCCTTTGCGTTGCCTTAGGAGTAACGCTGGCCATTCCTATGCTGCCCGGCAACCAGGAGATCGCCGCTGCTGCAGGGACGGGTTTCAATGAGAACGCGGTACCGGCCGGGACGGAAACGGGAAATATTTATTACGTAAGCAATGACGGAGATGATTCGAACGACGGGAGGTCCGTGGATCAGGCCTGGGCAACTCTGGATAAAGTGAACGGCACCAAGTTTGGGCCGAGCGATCGCATTTTATTTAAAGCAGGGGATGTATGGAACGGCTCGCTCAAGCTTAGAGGTGTTTCCGGGACGAAAGAAGCTCCCATCGTATTTAGCAGCTACGACGACATCGAGAAGAATGGCCGCCCTGTCATCAACGGAAACGGGACAACGACGACCGAGAGGTCTGCCATCGTTGAGAATTATAAAGGCGTGGTTGATAAGACGATGTCGGCAACCATCGACGTGGTGGAAGGAAGCTATCTGGAGTTCTCCAATTTTGAGCTGACAAACTATAACCCGGACGTGATTTCCCAACGGGCAGGAATCAATATCCGCACGGCTTCAACCACCGTCACGGAATGGGAAGCCAATCCCCACATGGGCATTGTGATCAAGAATAACTATATACACGATGTGAACGGAAATCCGAAAGGTTGGAAAATAGGAAGCGGGGGGATCCTGATCCTCGGCAACATTTCGGATGTTTTGGTTGAGGGCAATATCGTGAAGCGGGTGGATATCGAAGGAATCCGCAATGCAGGGCTCTATAAAGAGGGAGATATCAATGCCAACTTCCCGAGAGTGCTAAAGAATATTATATTCAACAACAACTACGTGGAAGAGGTTCAAGGCGACGGCTTTGTGATGAGCAATGTGGGCACGAACGGCAGGATGGAATACAACACGGTCGTCAAGCATTCCGCCAAGGATGTCGGAAACGTCAATTACGCCGGTTTATGGGTTATCGGCGTGAAGGATATGACCATGCAGTTCAACGAGGTATATGGGGGGATCTACGGATATAACGACGGACAAGCTTTTGACGTGGACATGTTCTGCGAGGGCACGCTGTATCAATACAACTATAGCCACAGCAATCGCGGGGGCTTTATGCTCTTCATGGACGGCTCCACCAATTCCGTGGCCCGGTATAACGTGAGCGTGAATGACGGGGACGGCAGATACCTGCTGCATTATTTGCCGACGCAAGAGAGATATGCGCCGATCATTCATAATAATACGTTCTTTACGGATTCGAATATTTCCACCAAAATCTTTAACGCCTCAGGCAAATACGCCAAATTGTATAACAACATCTTCTACTCCAAAGCGGATACGCCCATGGGAGCAAGCTCGTTTTCCGGCGGGGAGATTCAAAACAATATTTTTTTACCCCGGCACCGGCATCAAGGATACCGTCTTTCCGGGCGCTGCGGTAGAGAACAATATTTTCCAAAGCCCCAAATTCGCAAGACCCGGGGAAGAGCCTAAAGATATCGTTCATGCTGATTCCGGCTTCTTCGATGTCGAACAATTGAACGGATACAAACTCCTGCCGGGTTCGCCGGCGATTAATGCAGGGCTCGATATCCGGGCGAAAACGCCTTCGGTGTGGGGCGCAGCGGATAAGGATTTTTTCAACAATCCAATAATAGATGAAAAAATCGATATCGGCGCTCATGAATATTCGAACGATGAACCGGGGAATCAGTCACCTGAAGTGCTTCCATCGTCGATAAAACTAAGCCATGACAAGCTGGACTTGTACGCTCAGCAAGCGGGGAAAACGTTAGCTGCAGCATTTGAACCGCAGGATGCCTGGTTTAAAGGAGTCAAATGGTCGAGCAGCGATGCGCAGGTGGCCGCCGTGAATTCGAGCGGATTCGTGATGCCGATGAAACCGGGGGAGGCGACCATCCGGGCTGAAAGCACCGTGAATCCTTCGGTTTATGCCGAGGCGCACGTTACGGTTCATGAAGCATCCGAGGTCGTATCCTATCAGGTAGCGTCGGACCATAATGAGTTATCCGAGGCTGGACCCCAGGTTCGGCTGCGGATAGACGGAGTCACGGAGGACGGCTTGGTCATGGAGCATGCGCCTTACACTCACGTTCGATATAAGGCGAACCATGATCAGGTGACGATCGATCAGGAGACGGGAGTACTGAAGGCAGTCGGAGATCTCTCCGGCACAGATGAAATCGAAGTATCGGCGGATGTGGAAGAATACAAGGACCTGCTATACACTCAAAGCTTTGAAGCGGGATGGGGAGACTTTATGCCGGAGACCGGGACCGAGATCCAGACCGGGGCCATCTCCGATGCCGTTGCTTACCAAGGCAACAAAAGCGCCTTATTCGTTACCGGAAACGGGAGCAACGCGATTCAGAAACTGTTCGGATCGAAACAGCAGGGAATCGTAACCATGATGATGTACGACGACGGGTCCAAATCGGCGAAAACGAGGGTCGTTGCCCATGTCGGGAATGCAAGAAGCACGCTGCTGGCGGGAATGGGCTTGCTATACGATGGGAGCAGCTACGGCTCCTTGGATTATTATTCGGTCCGGGCAAGCAATGTATCCAGCGCATGGGAAGAAACGCCGGTCAAGCGGAGCAAAGGCTGGCATGAACTGAAGTGGGATTACACTTCCGGAGTCGATTTGAAAATGTATATCGACGGTCAGTTGGTCAAAACGACGACCGCGATCAAAGACTTTGACCGGATTGTCCTTGGGTTTCTGTGGGATGCCGCGAATGGGCGCACCTTTGCTTTTGACAACGTCAAATATGCGTCAACGGATGAGAAGGTAACGAAGCAGGCGGCAAAGCTTACCCTTCCCGTTCGGCATAAAATCGATAAGACGGTGTTGGAGCAGACGATAACCGCGGCGCAAAGCGTATATGAACCGGCCGTGGAAGGCAATGAACCGGGGCAATATCCCGCGGGATCAAAAGCTCTCCTGTTTGATGCAATTGAAAGGGCCAGGGAGGTTTTGGGCAAGGAAAAGGCATCTCAGGCGGAAGTCGATGCGGCTGTGGCTGCGCTTCAGGAAGCGGTGTCCCTATTTCAAGCCTCGGTGATCGTTAATCCGGGGGCGCCTGTGGATAAAAGCAAATTGAATGAAGCGATCACCGCAGCAAAAGCGGTTTACGCCGAAGCCGTTGAAGGAACGGAGCCCGGCCAATATCCGTCCGAAGCAATGCTGAGGCTGTTTGTGGCCATAGAGAAGGCAGAGGACGTTTGGAACGGTGAGGACGTTGCGCAAAATGACATTCATGCTGCTGTCCTCGCTTTGAATGCAGCCGTAGCCGAATTCAAATCCAGCATGAATCCGGATCGTACGGCACCTACCTGGAAGCATGGCAAACTTAAGGCAGATCAAGCATCTACATCGAGCATCACTTTAACCTGGTCCGGCGAGGTCATCGCGAACCAAGTGAAGGATTACAAAATCTATCGTGACGGCATGGAGATCGCAACCGTCACCGGATCTGTTTACCGATATGATGTGACCGGATTGAATCCTGATACATCGTACACGTTCAAGGTTGAAGCCGGTAATGAGCACGATCACTGGAGCAGCGATGGGCCAAGTGCAAGGGTTAAAACCGATGGGGTTACATCCGGCTCGGGTGGTTCCGGCGGCGGGTCATCGACCTATGTTCCGGCTCCATCCGTTCCTAAGACAGAGGATCCGGAGAAAACCAAGCCAACGAAGCCAGCGGAAGAAGGCGGCCAGGCAGACGCTGGACAGCCAAAACCGACGAAGCCAAACGCAGAGCTCACGGATGTTAAAGGACACTGGGCCGAAAAGGCGATCCGGGAAGCGGTTGAACTTGGATGGGTACAAGGCTACAAAGACGGGACCTTCCGTCCCGATGCGAAAATTTCCCGTGCCGAGTTCGCGGTTTTATTAGGGCGGGCTTTAAAATTGGAACGGCAGGAGAACGTAAAATTTAAAAGATAACGACCGGATTCCTTCGTGGGCCAGACCATTTATTGCTGGGGCCATAGAAGCCGGAATCATTACGGGGTATTCCGATCACAGCTTCCGTCCGGCACAAAAAGTCACCCGGCTTGAAATGGCTGTGATGATCGCCAGGGCGAAGGATCTTCCTCTGGATTCGCAAGCCAAGGTTTCCTTTAAGGATGCTGAACAAATTCCTGCCTGGGCCAAACCGTATTTGGCTGCGGCATTGGAAGCCAAACTTGTTCAAGGAAGAGGCGGAGGCGCGTTTGCGCCAAATGACCATGCTACCCGTGCAGAATCGATAAGCGTAATCCTTTCGATGCTGAGCGAGTAAGTACAGCCGATGGATTTTGGGCAGGGGAATGCCCGTGATTCCCTATTCCGATTTTACTTAGCCAAATTAGGGATATGGAGGAATCCATTTGTGTCCTTCCCGATTCAAGACTGCGAGTTATGTTTAAAATGTTAGACTGCCAGCCGAGCGAAAACGCAGAAAATGACTTCTGTGTATCCTCGGCTTTTTTTATATGATTCAACGTGAAATGATAGTATACTCTACTAACTGAGAATTTCGTAATTAAATAAAATTTATAAAAGAGGCGTATAAAGTGAACAAGAATTTCGATATAGAAAACTGGACGGACGGACTGACCGAAAAAAATATTCGATACGTTTTCGGACAGGGTACAGTTTATTGGCCTGCAGGGCAGCTATCAACGTGGAGAGGCCACGGCCGAAAGCGATATTGATATTGTTTTAATTCTGGATACAATTGATTTGGCCGATATGCTGTTATACAAGAAATTGATTGCAGCCATGCCGTTTCATGATAAAGCTTGCGGTTTCATATGCGGGAAAAACGAATTAATGAATTGGCCGAAACACGATCTTTTCCAACTTTACCATGATACAAAACCGTTATATAAAGAAATGAGTCATTTCATACCCGAAATCAACAATGAATATATAAAACAGAGCGTGACAATCGGTGCTGCAAATTTATACCATGCCATATCCCATAGTTATATTTATGGTAATAACAATGCTTTATCTTTAATGAAATTACTAAAAGGAACTTTTTATATCCTGCAAGCGAAGCATCGATTAGAAACAGGCAACTATGTAAAAAGCAGAACTGAGTTATCAACCAAGCTCAGTGGACTGGATAAGGAGATCATTGATCTTTCAAACAACCGCAAAATGCTGGCCTGTAAAAGTAACATAGAAATTGATCAATGTTACTCTATTTTGATTAACTGGTGCCAAAATATATTACATACCTATCAATGAATTTGTCTCAAGCCGAGCGATAAGCAGGAACTCACCCTTGCCTTTGCTCGGTTTTCTTCCATTTGAAAGTGGAGGAACCCAAACCTTATGATATAGGAATAAGGAGCATGCCTGCCAAAAAGAGGGGGATAATGTCTCGATAAACACAATACATTATTGAGGATTAGACGTATTGTCCCGTATGGCACGAGCTTTTAGAACAATAGAGATAGGGGGGGGATCGGCTTGAAATCTTCCATATTCGAATTGGTGGAGACCGGGGACCACTTGCCGTTTGATGTATCTCTGCATCGCGTGAATTATGTGCCGAGCCATTGGCATAACAGCGTGGAGATTATTTTTGTGCTGCGCGGCACTTTGGAAGCGACCGTGGGCAATGAGCGGCACACGCTGACCGAGGGAGACGTGTTCTTGATCAATTCAAGCCACGTTCATGAGGTTATTGGGTTGGACATGAATATTATCGCTACGTTTTTGATTCCCATGTCCTATCTGAAAGAAAATATCAAAGGAATCGAGGATATCAACTTCATCTGCGAATCCCATACAGCCGAACCTGGGCAGAAAGGAGCGTTGGATCAGATTCGCCAGCTGCTGGCGGAAATGGTGCATCTCAAGCATAAGATGGGGGAGGCCTACGAGCTTGATATGGGCATACGCATGCTGGCCGTGTTCTCCATTCTGATGAAGCGGTTCAAAACCTCCGATTCCGGCGGCGCCATCAACGAGAAATATATGGAACGGATGCTGCGCATCATCAACTATATTGACGAGCATTACAAAGAACCGCTTTCCCTTCAAACCATTGCCGAACGCGAATTTTTATCCATGCCGTACCTGTCCAAGTTTTTCAGCGAAAACATAGGGTTGAACTTTCAATCCTATTTGACAAGCATACGCCTGAAAAATGCGGTGGAGGATCTGCTCCATTATGAAGATCTGCCCATTACCGATTTAGCTTTAAGCCATGGATTCCCGAATGCCAAATCCTTTTACGCCGCCTTCAAGAACCGCTACCATATGACCCCTCATGAATACCGAAAGCAGTACCGTCCGGATAAGGGAATGGAGCGCAGACAGAAAGACATCTCTTCGAATTACCTTCATTTCAATCAATCCAGCGCGCTCGGCATCATCCGTCAGTATTTGCAGCGTAGCCAATCGGCCCAGGACGTACCGATTCAAGCCATCGAGACCAGGGTTTATGAGATCGACGCGGCGGCTGCAGGGAAAGCGCTCAAACATACATGGAGGAACCTGATCACGATCGGGAAGGCGAAAGAAGGACTCCATGCGGACGTGCAGCAGCAGCTGAAATATGTCCAGCAAAACTGTTCGTTCCGGTACTTGCGCTTTCACGGGATTTTTGACGACGGGATGATGGTATACGACGAGGATGAAACGGGAGAGCCCCGCCATAACTTCAGGTTGGTGGACCAGTTGTTCGATTTTTTGCTGTCCATTAGGCTGAAGCCGTTCGTGGAGCTTGGTTTTATGCCCTCCGCCCTGGCAGCCGATCCGGATAAGAGGGTGTTCTACAGGGCCAGTTACACCAGTCCGCCCAAATCCCTGGATAAGTGGTGCGCTCTGGTCGGTGAGTTTGTCCGCCACTGCATGAACCGTTACGGTGCGGCCGAGGTCGCCGGCTGGAAGTTCGAGTTTTGGAACGAGCCCGAGTTCAAAGTGTTCTGGCCTGCCGCGGAAGAGGAATATCATGAGCTGTATTTAAGAACCTACCGGACGGTAAAAGGAATTTCCGAAGCCCTGCAAATCGGCGCCCCCGGACGGATCATCACTGCAAATTCGCGGTCCGTTACCCTCCGTTTTTTTGATTTCTGCCGGGAGAATCACTGCCTTCCCGACTTTATCCCTCTTCATTTTTATCCGCATGATGAGATCGGGAACGTAGTGAATACGGAGCATATGGATCTCACTTTGGATCCCGGTGTTTATCGAAAGCTGCAGGAGGAGTTTGGAGGAATATCGTCAAATCCAGATTTTCTGAAAGACAAGCTTGGGGAAGAGCTGGAAATGCTTGCCGAGCAGGGTCTTTCGGGACGCGAGATTTATCTGACGGAATGGAACTCGACCGCTTATCACCGCGAATTAACCAATGACACCTTGTATAAAGCGGCCTATATCGCCAAAAATATCCTGGATAACCTGGATGCCATCCACGGTTTCGGTTACTGGGTGCTGAGCGACAACATCGAGGAGACGTTTCCGTCCCCTCAATTATTTCACGGCGGCCTCGGCCTCATCGCACAATACGGCATTCCTAAAGCGGCAATGAATGCATACCGGCTGCTCTCCAAGCTGGGTGACCGTCTGATCGCCAAAGGGGACGGTTATGTCGTAACGGCCAATAACAGCGGGTATCAGATCTTGACCTACAATTACTGTCATTATGATGATCTATATGCACAGGGGGACATTTCATTTATTGATGAGACGCACAGGTACAACGGGTTCAAAAATGAGAAGACCTTAAAAATGGACATCATACTTGCCGGCCTGCCGAAAGGATCGTATAAAATGGTCACCCGCACCATTAGCCGCAAGCATGGCAGCAGCTATGATGCATGGGTGGAGATGGGGGCCCCGGCATCCTTGACCGGCGAGGACATCGCTTACCTTAAAGGAAGCTCTGAACCTAGAAGGCATGTGCAGGTGCTGGACATCGAGAACGGGACATCCATCGGTTCCCAATTGGGACCGCACGAGGTGCAGTTGATCGAGCTTTCGCCGGTGCATTAAGAAATTATGTTCATTTTTATGCCCCCCGGTCAAAATTGATAAAGCGTTTACAAAAAACAGATTAAAAATAGCCCCATAAGACTATAACAAGCCGCCTGTCTTGAAGAAGGCGGTTTTGTTTATAATTTGGCTGTAATCGTTTTCAAAAGACGAGGGGGGGCATGAAAATGGCTGGAGTTAAGGGGAAAGATCCGGTTCGCACGCCTTTGGGCCGGCTGACTTTCGGCATCATGGTAGGCTACGGCTGCATGATGCTGGCACTGATGACACCGGCAACGCTGTTGCTGACATTCAAGATGATCGAGATTGATCCGAACGGTTATACATCCTCTTACGGTTTGGTTGCCGGCGTCGGGGCGTTCTTCGCATTGATCGGCAATCCTTTGGGTGGCGCCATCAGCGACCGGACCAATATATCATTCGGCCGCCGGCGGACGTGGATACTGATCGGGCCTTTCATCGGGTGTGCTGCTCTTTTATTGATCGGCATGACGTCTTCGATCTGGCTGATCATGATCGGCTGGGCCGTCGCGCAGCTGTTCTTCAACTTCGGAATGGCCGCATATACCGCGCTTATACCCGACCAGGTTAAGGAAGAAAGACAAGGTACCGTATCCGGCATGCTGGGATTGGTAATGCCCGTTGCGATTGCGGTCGGCATGGTCATCATGACTTTTATGACGGACGCTTCATCGTTAACGAAATGGGCCTTGATTTCGGCGATTGGGATCGTGGGTCCGATTCTCAGCTTGTTTCTGATCCAGGACGGCAAAGTGGAAATCGTCCGGAAGAAAAAAGAAGCGATTCCGTTTAGCGAAAAGCTCAGCAAAATATACCCCAGCCCGCGCCGCTTCCCGGCATTCACTTGGGCGGTCGTATCCAAGTTTCTGCTGATGATGGGATACTGCAGCAGCTTGTATCTTACCGTCATGCTCGTGAACCGGATGGGATACACGGAAGCGCAGGCTACGGCAAGCGTGGCTACCGTCAATATCATTTCCATGATTGCGATGGCGGTTACAAGTATCTTTGGCGGCATGCTGTCCGATAAGTTCCGCAAGCAAAAACCGTTTTTGTATATGTCTGCATTGATTATGGTTCTGGCTACGCTGGTATTCGCGTTTATTCCGAATTACTACGCCTTTGTCATCGCTTCCGCCGTTCTGGGGCTCGGATTCGGCTGCTTCTCTGCCGTCGATATGGCACTGGTAGCCCGGATTCTTCCCCGAAAAGAGGATTCGGCCAAGGACTTCGGCATCATGAACGTGGCTAACGCGCTGCCTCAATCGATTGTGCCGGCCATTGCGCCGTTTCTCCTTAGCTCAGGAACGATGACGGGGATCGGCAGTTGGACGTTCTTCTACCTGGCCCTTGCGGCATTTATGGTCCTTGGCATGATCAGCATCAAGCCATTGCCGGAAATAGGAGAGCCTGTAGCCACCGAAGGCGGTGCGGAAACCGGCATTCCAGACATTACGACACCAGGCATGCATCATACGTAAGAAGGGAGCTTACCCATGAGCAGAAATATAAAAGAGATCATTAAATCAATGACCATCGAAGAGAAGGCAAGCTTGTGTTCCGGACTGAACATGTGGCAGACGAAGCCGGTAGAGCGGCTAGGAATCCCGTCGATTTCGATGACGGACGGCCCGCATGGACTGCGGAAGCAGGGCAACCTCGGAGACATGTCCAGCAAAACGGTTCCGTCCACATGTTTCCCAAGCGGTGCCGGACTCGCTTCTTCATGGGATCGGCAATTGATCCGGGAAGTCGGCAAGGCGATCGGCGAGGAATGCCAAGCTGAGGATGTGCAGATCATACTCGGCCCGGCCGTTAATATTAAACGTTCTCCCCTTTGCGGACGGAACTTCGAATACTTCTCCGAGGATCCGTACCTCTCCTCGGAGATGGGAACGTTTCACGTATACGGTGTGCAGCGGGAAGGCGTAGGGACTTCGGTGAAGCATTTTGCCGCCAATAACCAGGAAACCCTTCGCAACTCCATCAATGCGGTGGTCGATGAACGGACGCTGCACGAAATTTACCTCCGCAGCTTTGAAGGACCGGTCACGGCCGGCGACGCATGGACCGTGATGTGCGCGTACAATCTGGTGAACGGGGAGTTTTGTTCCGAGAATGAATACCTGCTCACGGAGGTGCTCAAAAAGAAATGGGGCCATAACGGCCTGGTCATGACGGATTGGGGAGCCATCAATGAGCGCGTTAAGGGATTGAGGGCTGGTCTCGAACTGGAAATGCCGTACGTTGGGCCGGAGCACGATCAGATGATTATAGATGCCGTGAAGTCCGGTGAATTGGATGAACATGTGTTAGACACTGCTGTAGAGCGACTGTTAACGGTTATTTTCAAAGCTTATGACCATAAGAAACCGGGTTTTGCCTATGACAAAGAAGAGCATCACGGGCTCGCTCGCCGTACCGCGGCGGAGTGCATGGTGCTGCTGAAGAATGAAAGCAGCATTCTTCCGCTAAAGCCCGAGCAATCGGTGGCCGTGATTGGCGCATTCGCCAAGCATCCGCGCTATCAGGGGGGCGGCAGTTCCCACATTGCCCCTACGCGTCTTGATGCCGCTTACGATGCTATCGTTGAGGCCGCGGACGGCGAGGTTGCCTATGCGGCAGGTTACAGCCTGAAAGGCGATACGGTGAACCAAGACTTGATTGCCGAAGCCGTGAAACTGGCGTCAAGCAAAGAGGTGGCCGTCATTTTTGCAGGGCTGCCGGACTCTTTTGAATCGGAAGGGATCGACCGTACGCATCTGAATATGCCGTCGTCCCAGATCGAGCTTATTCGGCAGGTAGCGGCTGCACAGCCGAACACCGTAGTCGTACTCTCTAACGGATCGCCTGTCGCCATGCCATGGCTGTCCGATGTTAAGGCCGTTCTGGAAGGGTATCTTGCCGGTCAGGCAACAGGTACCGCAGCGGCCGATATTCTCTACGGCAAAGTGAATCCGAGCGGAAAACTCGCTGAGACGTTTCCGGCAGCGCTGGAGCAAACGCCGGCCTACTTGAACTTCCCGGGAGGCAAGAGCGAGGTATTCTATGGCGAGGGGCTGTTTGTAGGGTACCGTTATTACGAGGCCAAAAAGGAAGAGCCGTTGTTTCCTTTCGGCTATGGCCTAAGCTATACGACGTTCCATTATGAAAAGATCTCGGTGGACAGGGAACGGATGAGGGATACGGATACGGATACGGCGGTCGTTACGGTTACGGTTCGGAATACGGGGCAAGTGGCCGGCAAGGAAGTTGTGCAGCTGTATGTAAAGCCAATCGACAGTTCCGTGGTCAGACCCGTGAAGGAGCTGAAAGGCTTCGAAAAGATTCATTTGGAACCGGGGGAAGCCAAAACGGTAAGCTTCAAGCTTGATAAACGTTCGTTTGCTTACTACAACACGGAAATTCAGGACTGGTTCGCCGAAACCGGAGCCTATGAGATATTGGTCGGTCCGTCTTCCGCGGAAACGCCGCTCGCCGCTTCGATCCAACTGATCTCGACAGGCGTTCCGTTCAAGAAGGTGACCCGGAACACCAAGTTTTTCGAACTGCTTGCGATTCCTGAAACCGCCCCGATGGCGGCGGAGATCATGGAGCTGAGCATGGAACGAATCAAGCAGATGGGAGCCATGTTTGCCGAAAGCATGGACAGCGGATTGTCGGAGCTGTTTGATGCCGTCGTGCAGTGGAAGAAGTACGATGGCCTTCGTTCCCTCGGAGGCATGATTGGCGGAATGTCGGAAGATCAGCTGGCGGCACTGATCGATGACCTTAACGAAAAGCTTGGACTTCAGTGATTCCGATGGAATTTGTTGGCCGAGCGAATGCACACGCGTTGATTGCGGCGTGATATTCGAAAGAAATAGAGGTGGAGGGAAACCGGAATGAGCAGTCATAACATCAAAGAGACAGAAGGCACCATACGGTACGTAAAAAATCCGGGTGGCCCAGCACTGGGGATTTTCCCCGGTTCAGGCGTCGGAATCATAGAGAAAGACGGATTGTTTTTCAAGGATTTGAACCGTGACGGCAAGCTGGATAAATATGAGGACTGGCGGCTGTCTTCTGAAGAACGGGCCAAAGACTTGGCTACGAAAATGACGATCAAGCAAATCGCGGGACTCATGCTTTACAGCCGGCACCAATCGATCCCGGCTGCAAGCAGCGGCTGGTTTCCGGGTACTTATGAAGGCAAACCGTATGAGGAGAGCGGAGCGAAGCCGTGGGAGCTGACGGATGAGCAGATCGCTTTTCTGGCCAATGACCTGAGGCACGTACTCGTAACCACCGTGGAAAGTCCGGAAACGGCGGCACGTTGGAACAATAAAGTACAGGCGTTTGCCGAAGGCTCCGGGCTTGGCATTCCGGCCAACAACAGTTCCGATCCCCGTCATGCCACGGATGCCAGCTCGGAGTTCAATGCAGGGTCAGGCGGACATATTTCGATGTGGCCGGAGACGCTGGGTTTAGCCGCTACCTTCGATCCCGCGATCACGAAAAAATTCGCCGAGATTGCTTCCAGGGAATACCGTGCGCTCGGCCTGGCGACGGCGCTCTCTCCGCAAATCGATATCGCCACGGATCCGCGCTGGTTCCGGTTTAACGGTACTTTTGGCGAGGATTCCAAGCTTGCAGCGGATATGGCGCGTGCCTATGTCGATGGGCTCCAAACGTCGGACGGAGACGAGGAGATAGCCGAAGGCTGGGGATATGACAGCGTCAATGCGATGGTAAAGCACTGGCCGGGAGGTGGATCAGGCGAAGGCGGAAGGGATGCCCACTATAGCTGCGGGAAGTATGCGGTATATCCGGGCAACAATTTTGACGAGCATTTAATCCCGTTTGTGGACGGTGCTTTCAAGCTGGACGGAAAAACGGGAAGGGCTTCCGCGGTCATGCCTTATTACACGATTTCCCTGGATCAGGACACTATGAACGGCGAGAATGTCGGCAACTCGTACAGCTCCTATTTGATTAAGGATTTGCTTCGGGGAAAATACGGTTACGACGGCGTGGTCTGCACGGATTGGGGGGATTACGGCGGACGTTTCCGGCGCCCGGGATTCGTTCCTTAGCGGAAAGCCGTGGGGCGTTGAGAGCTTGACGATTGCGGAGCGGCATTACAAACTGCTGATGGCCGGTGTAGACCAATTCGGCGGCAATAACGAGATCGAGCCCGTACTGGAAGCGTATCGGATGGGTGTTCGGGAACATGGGGAAGCTTTTATGCGTGAGCGTTTTGAACAATCCGCCGTTCGATTGCTGAAAAACATGTTCCGCCTCGGCCTGTTTGAAAATCCGTATCTCGATCCGGAGAAAAGCGCGCAAATCGTGGGGAATCCGGAATTCATGCAGGAAGGCTATGAAGCGCAGCTTAAATCGATCGTTATGCTGAAAAATAAAAACGGGGTGCTTCCGCGGGAGCGGATGAGCAAAGTCTACATTCCGAAACGGTTTATGGCTGCCGGCAAGGATTGGTTCGGCAATCCGACGCCGGAACGTTTGGAGCATCCGGTGAATTTGGCCGTCGTTTCAAAATATTTTGAAGTCGTCGACAATCCGGATGAAGCGGATTTCGGGCTGGCGTTTATCTCCACGCCGAAGTCGGGAACCGGCTACAGCCAACAGGACGAGGAACGGGGCGGAAACGGCTATGTGCCGCTCAGCCTTCAATATAAGCCGTATACGGCGGAGCATGCGCGTGAAGTCAGCCTTGCCGGGGAACCGTGCGAAAACGGCCCACTGAACCGTTCATACAAAGGGAAGACCGTTACGCCCCAGAATACAACCGATTTGAACATGGTGCTTGAGACGAAGGAAATGATGAAGGGAAAACCGGTTATCGTCTCCATGCTGCTGACAAATCCGACCGTTGTCGGGGAGTTTGAAGCGGAAGTGGATGCGATTATGGCGCACTTTGGCGTTCAGGATCAGGCAATCATGGAAATGCTGACGGGCGAGGCGGAACCGTCCGGTCTCCTGCCGATGCAAATGCCGGCCCATATGAGAACGGTTGAAGAGCAGTTTGAGGACGTTGCGTTTGACATGGAATGCCATGTGGATTCGGAGAATCATGCGTATGATTTTGCTTTTGGATTGAACTGGAACGGGATCATTGACGATGAACGTACGAGAAAATACCGCAAGGTCCGTTAAAACCGATCGTTACTGATGATCACGCCCCAAAAAGCACCAACTGCAGCCGAGGGCGGCCGTCAATTGACGAGGATATGACAACCATAGGGTGTCCCATCAGGGGGCACCCATTTGTTTGGCGGATTCAGCCGGTTGAACACGCAGCCGTAGAGCAACCCCCCCCCCCCGTTAATTTAAAAGCCGAACGAAACTCAGGAATCCCGCCTGGTTTTCATCGGCTTTTTTTCTTGGGAGGAAAAGGGATTATTGGAAGAGGGGAGAGCGTCAGACGACCTAGATTGCATGGTCAGGTCTCGTACAGGACTTGACCCGTCAATGACAAATCGTAACCGGGAATCGCGCGAAGTTCATTTTGGAAAACTTCAGATTTTAAAATGCGAATGATGGAATCAATCCAAGAAAGGTTTTCCGCTTTTTTAATGAATACAAGGTCGTAACGTTCTTGAATTAATGGGATGAATTCGATGTTGCCAACAATCGAAGCCGCTTTCTCGATTCCGATCCCCACATCCGCATCGCCGGACGCTACTTTCCCGGCTACCCCTAGATGATTGGATTCTTCCGAATCATAGCCTTCGATTTGGCCCGGATGAATGCCGTGCAGACGCAGCTGCTCATCGAGCAGAACCCGGGCTCCTGAACCTTTTTCGCGGTTAACAAGCCGTAATCCGTTTTTTTTCAAATCGTTCCAATTGCAAAGCTGGTATGGATTGCCTTGCTGAACATAAAGACCGGCCCGCCTTGAGAGCAAATTCACAACAAGATAAGATGAACCGACGAGAATTCTTTGAATATAGGGGAGATTGTACTCTCCGGTATCGCCATCTAAAAGATGAGTGCTGACGATATCGGATTCACCTTTGTACATGGAAATGAGACTATCCAGGCTGCCGACATAAGAACGGAGCGGTCTTACCCCTGATATGTTTTTCTCGATATGCTTCGCCAGAATATCCAGGCTGACGTCCTGGCCGGTAATGACCAGAGGGCGGATACCATACGATTGGATTGGAGCGGGGGATGTCAATGGAGGCTCCGCTTCTGCTAACCTTTGGCCATTTGCAATCCCCTTGGCTCGTTGTTTATATGCTTCAAGGTCGGCTGCGTCTATGCGCATTTGTTTACCGACCCGATAGGATAGCAGTTCTCCCTTTTTAATCAAATCGTAAACCGTGAGCTTGGATATTTTTTAAAAGTTTAGCGATTTCTTCAGTCGTATAGGATATATCACTAGACATTGGTTAACTTCCCCCGTTCTAAGCAATTGGCCGCAGTTGTGAATAATC
Source organism: Paenibacillus sp. DMB20 (assembly GCF_000987955.1). GTDB lineage: Bacteria > Bacillota > Bacilli > Paenibacillales > Paenibacillaceae > Paenibacillus_AQ. The sequence goes on along the minus strand of NZ_LAZU01000031.1, from coordinate 117,273 downwards.
TTTATTTTATCACAATTAGACATAAGAGCATGGCGAATCAGGTTTACAATATGATCATGATATATATATAATTATAACTAAACATATTTAATTATATCTAAATATAATTTGGAGGCGGACGATGAATAAATTCTTTAAAAGTAGTACAGCTTTGATTTTAGCCTTCGCCATGGTTTTGTTGGTTTCCGGATGTGGCGCGAAACAAGAATCGGCATTACATAACGGCAGTACTGCTCCATCCTCAAATGAAACCGTAGAATTAACCATTTCAGCAGCCGCAAGCCTAACCGATGCCCTTAAAGAAATCCAGAAGGCATATGAATCCAAGGCGGAAACCGTAAAACTGAATTTTAGCTTCGGCGCATCCGGCGCTTTGCAGCAGCAGATTGAACAAGGAGCACCGGCGGATTTATTCCTTTCTGCGGCAACCAAGAATATGAAGGCGCTCGTGGATCAAGAATTGATCGATAAAGACAAACAAAAAACACTGTTGACCAACGAACTGGTCGTAGTTATTCCTAAGGATGCTGAAACGACGATTGGCAGCATGAACGAATTGACTAAAGCGGGGATCAAGAACATAGCCATCGGCATCCCTGAAAGCGTGCCTGCCGGCAGTTATGCCAAAGAAGCACTCACGAACGCCGAACTATGGGATGACCTGCAAGCCAAAATCGTGCAAGGGAAAGACGTCAGACAAGTCCTTCAATACGTGGAAACCGGAAATGCCGATGCCGGGTTCGTGTACAAGACGGATGCTTTGACTTCGCAGGCGGTAAAAATCGCCTTTGCGATCGATCCCCAATCCTATGCGCCTGTTGAGTATCCCATCGGAATTGTTAAAGCTACGAAGCATAGCAAAGAGGCCGAGGACTTTTATGCATACCTTCAATCCCAGGAATCCTTGGATGTATTTGCGAAATACGGATTTTCGATACCGAAGTGATGATGACAAATATCCATTGGGATGAGTTTTGGCCCCCTGTCAAGCTATCTTTGCAAGTCGCGTTATTATCGAGCGTATTGGTTGTTATCTTGGGTCTGATTGCCGCTTGGTGGATGTCGCGTCTGGGGTCGTTTAGAGGGAAAACGTTCGTTGAAACGGTGTTTATGCTGCCTCTTGTACTTCCTCCGACGGTCGTTGGTTTTTTGCTCTTGGTACTGCTTGGCCGAAAAAGTTCGTTTGGACGATTTATCGAGTCTTTATTCAACGCGCCGATCGTGTTTTCGTGGTCGGCTGCCGTTATCGCATCGGTCGTCGTAGCCTTTCCTCTCGTCTATCAGACGATGAAGGCGGGATTTGGATCCGTTGACCGGGAATTGGAGGATGCGGGCCGTTCAATCGGAGCAAGCGAATGGCAAGTGTTTCGGTATATCACATTTCCTCTAACTTTTCCATCGTTCATAACTGCCTATGTACTCGGCTTCGCCCGCAGCCTTGGCGAATTCGGGGCAACCTTGATGATTGCCGGAAATATCCCGGGGAAAACGCAAACCATACCGACTGCGATTTATATTGCGGTGGATGCGGGCAACGCTCCGATGGCATGGGCTTGGACATGTATGATGATTATCATCTCCTTCTTCATGCTCCTGCTGGTGGGGCGAAAAACAGTGGATAAAACCACCCCTTAAGGTGATTTTTTGGATAGCACTCAAAAAGTTTGTCTCAAGCCGAGAAAAAGCAGGAACCGCGCTCCTGCTTTTTCTTTTTTTTTGACTCGTCGCTTCCATTTCCTCCGGATGAATTTGATTATGCCTAAAGGCCAAGACTTCGGCATATTCGAATACACCGTTGATTCCGCCCCTATTAAGATTATTCCCGGCTCAATCCTTGAAGGCGGCCCAGCAGCCGGCTTGCCTCATCCATCAGCCCTTGCACGATGGCGGAGGCGGTGTCCCCATCGGTCAACAGGCGAGTGGCCTGACCGGCCCATAAGGACATATAGTCCACCTTATTCATGGCCGCCGCAGCCTTGCGGATCTCATTCGTTGCCGAATTTTGCGTCGGAAACGGCAGCGGTTCAACTCCGCTTTCTTCGAATGTCCGGATAAACGCGTTACGGATTCCCCGCGCCGGACGGCCCGAGAATGCACGTGTAATGACGGTGCTCTCTTCGGTACTGTCCAACAGGGCCCGCTTGTAAGCAGGATGTGCTCCCGACTCGGCGGCGGTCAGGAACCTTGTCCCGAGCTGAACGCCGCTTGCCCCAAGGGCCAAGGCCGCGACCAGGCCGCGTCCGTCCATCACCCCGCCGGCCGCCACAACCGGGACCCGAACCTGGTCCGTGATTTGCGGAACGAGGGAGAACGTTCCGATATTGGCGCCGTTCGGGTGTAGCCCGACGTCAAACGTGCCGCGGTGTCCCCCGGCGTCGCTGCCCTGGGCCACAATAACGTCGCTGCCTGCCTGCTCTGCCTCGATCGCTTCGCGGACGGTCGTCACCATCGTCGTGACCCGGATGCCCCGGCGTTTCGCTTTTTCCATAAACGGGGCGGGGAGAATGCCGAATGCGGTGCTGATGACGGGAACCTCCTCGTCAAACAGCACCTGAATCTGCTGCTCGAACCGGTCCGGAGTATGAACCTCGGAGGCAGGCTCACCAAGTCCGAACCGGGAACGCATGCCGCGCAGCACTTCATTCACTTCGCCGATGCGTGTCGCGTCGTCCGTCATGTCGGCCGCGAACAGATTCACCGCAAACGGCTTATCGGTTTGCTTGCGAATATGCCGAATCGCGGTCCGGATATCGTCCGGCACCATATAAGCGGCACCCAGCGTTCCCAGGGCCCCGGCCCCGGATACGCCCGCCACCAAATCCACGGTGGTCGCTCCTCCGGCCATGCCGGCTTGCACGATCGGATACGCGATGCTCAGCGTTTCGCATAACTTTGTCGTTAAGTTCATCATGACTCAGCTCCGTTCTTTTCATTTGAAGTCTTGCCGATAGTCTTTCGCCTTTCGCGCCTCCCGTCAGCCCCCAACCCGTCAAGGTAAACAAGACAGAAACTCAAGATTTGACGATTCCATGAACCTTTATTCTCTAATGATAGCGATATTTGGGCATCGAATCCATCCAAAAACTTGAAAAATCATGCGATAACGAATAAAATGGTATCAACTATGTTAAGAAACGGAGGTGGGGAGAGATGTTTAATCATTCTGTTTTAGCGCGCGGTTATTGGACTGAATTTTTTATACTTTTGCCGTGCGAAATTTGCCGTTGCGGTTGTTAACGGGATACGTATGTCCTTTTTTAACAACCTCATAGCAAGTCTAAAACGGTGAAAACATCTCTAAACCCACATTAAATACGGACGGTTGAAGGGGAGCTTTTCATGCTCTCCTTTTTTTGTATAGGCTAAGCATAAAGTTCCATCATGCTTCGCTTATGCTTCTCGCAGAAATTCCATCGCCCTTTGAGAAGGACGAAGGAAACGATTCTGCTTGTGTCCGCCAGCCATGGGGAGTGCTGTATTCTCCATGGCTTTTTTGCGTTTAAATCAAAAGGAGGAATAAACACATGATCGCTTGCAGTGTTCATCAAGTAACCAAGATGTATGGGGGCAGCTCCATTTTTGAGAATATTTCGTTTGAAATCAAGGAAAGGGACCGGGTTGGTCTGGTGGGCCGGAACGGAAGCGGAAAGACCACGCTGTTTCGGCTTCTGGCAGGCGAGGAGCCGCCCGATGCCGGGCAAATCCATTGGAAAAAGGGATCGCAGATCGGTTATCTTGCCCAAATTCCGGACCTGCAGAACCGCTCAACCGTCAGGGATGTATTGAGAACGGCGTTCTCGGAGCTTCTGCAGATGGAGGATAAGATGAAGCGGCTTGAGGCGGAAATGAGCAGGGAAACGGACCAGGGAAAGCTGGAGGCCTTAATGAACGAATACGGGGATACTCTGGATTTGTTCACGGTAAAAGGCGGATATGAAATCGAGGCCAATATCGAAAAAAGTCGTTCACGGCCTGAACATGAACGATCTTCAGGATAAGCCGTTTTCCGCTTTGAGCGGCGGCGAAAAAACAAAGGTCGGGCTGGCGCTCATCCTCCTGAAGCATCCGGATTTTCTGCTGCTTGACGAACCGACGAATCATCTGGATTTAATGGCGGTGGAATGGTTGGGCGGATTTTTGCGGGATTATAACGGAACGGTCGTTGTCGTTTCCCATGACCGTTATTTTCTCGATGAGGTCGCAAATAAGATTTTGGACCTGGAGGACGGGGAGATCGAGTGTTACCACACGAACTTTTCAGGTTACGCGAAGGAAAAAGAAGAGCGGCTGCTGAGGGAGTTCCAGGCTTATGAAGAGCAGCAAAAGAAGATCAAAAAAAATGAAGGAGGCCATTAAGCGGCTTCGGGAATGGGCCAACCGGGCCAATCCGCCTAATGAAGGCCTCCACAAAAGAGCAAGAAATATGGAAAGAGCCTTGGAGAGAATGGAAAAGCTGGATCGCCCCGTTCTGAACCGCAGGAAAATGAATCTTGAGATGGAAGCTTCCCACCGCAGCGGGAAGGACGTGGTTCAGCTTCAGGGGGTATCCAAGCGCTTTGGAGAGCAGCTGTTATTCAAAAACGTCAACATGCATGTGACCTATCAACAGCGGGTAGCTATCGTGGGCGAGAATGGAACCGGGAAGTCCACGTTAATCCAATTAATCATTCAGCAGATGAATCCGGATGAAGGCGGGATAAAACTGGGGAGCGGCGTGAAAATCGGATATTTGTCCCAGCATATTTTTTCCGAAACGGACAATGAGACCGTGCTTGAGGCATTTCGCAACGAGGTACCGGCAGCGGAGGGCGAAGCGAGACAAATTCTTGCGAAATTCTTATTTTACGGTCCCATGGTCTTCCGAAAAGTTTCCCAGCTCAGCGGGGGCGAAAAAATGCGGCTTCGTTTGGCCCAGCTGATGTACCAAGACATCAACCTGCTCATACTGGATGAGCCGACGAACCATCTGGACATCGAATCCCGGGAGGTTCTGGAAGATACGCTTGAAGATTATAACGGAACGATTGTGGCCGTTTCGCACGACCGTTATTTTCTCAACAAGCTGTTTGAAAAGATTTATTGGATTGAATCGCGGGAAATTCATCGTTTTGACGGCAACTACAATTGGGCCAAGGAAAAAATGGCTGAGCTAAAGCAGGGCAGAACGGAGCGGCAGCCGGGAACAACTAGTCAAACCAAAATGGCGCCACCGTCAAGGGAAATGGAAAAAGAGAAGCCTAAGCGGTTCAGCCAAGACAGGCTGGAGCAGGAGTTGGATGTCATCGAGCAGAGGATTTCGGAGCTGGAGAAAAAGCTGGAAGAGATTCAGGAACTGGAGCGTTTGCAGCAATTATATGCGGAAAAGGAGGAGCTTGAAAAACGGTGGGAAGAGCTTTATGAGCAGGTGAATCCCTAGTACCCCAGCCTGTACGAATATTATGTAAGCTCTTAAAGGTGTCTGGAAAATAATGTATAGGTCCCGAAGCAAGCCTGGCTGAGTATGAGAGTAGGTTTGTTTCGGGATTTGAAATATAAACGTTGATTTCATCAAGTCCTAATGGTAATATTTACATCAACAAAGTTAGTCGGTTGAATAACTAAGTCGAGGTGGGGAAATGGCAAAACCAAACATGATCACGAAAGGAGATCTCATCGCATTTGCCAAAGCGTGTTTGGCTGATCAAGGGATTGAGAGGTTTACGCTGAGGGCCGTTGCGGACAGGGCGGGTGTAACGCAAGGAACCGTTTATTACCATTTCAGAACGAAGGAACAATTATTGCTGGACATGGTAAAGGATATATGCGAACGTTCTTGGGACGAATTGTCAGGGAGCCGCGATAACGTGGTGAAGCATGCTTTGGATACGGCAAAAAGCCGCTGCAGCGGGGAATCGTTTTATCACACGCTCTTTTTTACGTTAATGGTTGCCGGATTAAATCATGAAAAGGTTCGGGAGCAGATCGGTGATTTATTGCAGAAGGAAAACAAGGCGCTGGCCGATAACCTGACCCGAATCTGGTCCCGTCCGCCCGTAAAGGGGATTCCCTTGGAGACTTGGGGAGTACTGCTGAATGCCATTGTGGACGGTTTGGCCCTGCAGGCTCTTATGATCAAGGATTTCCCTGTGGATCGGATGTATGAGGCGCTTGAGCTGTTGTTTGGATCATTAAGCCATATGACCGATCAGGAGGAAGTCACATGAAGGGATATGGGGTGACGGTTTTATGGGGGCTGCTTGTATGGTTTGGCGCTACCTTGTTTTTTGTCCTTTTCGGAAAACAGGTTTTTATTTAATCCCGGTACGCCATCCTTTATCATGAGCATATTCGTGCTCGTAGCTGCAACAGCCATTGTATTGCTGGCGGTTACACGGCTGTATCTCCGATTCGACAAATCGGGGAACGCAGCATTGAAATTCGGAATCGTGGGTACCATGGTGGGGCTTATATTGGACGCGTTTTCTTTAGCCAATCACCACCATGTTTTCCCCCGGCTCAGCGAATCGCAAATCATTGCGTTTGCTTGTTGGATGTCGTTTGCCTACGCTTTGTATTTGATCATTCCAGCCATTCTCCAAGAACGAATGAAGAAGGCGGGAACGGTGAGGTAGGAATTGAACTTTAAGTTTCCCTAGAATTTGAAAAAAACGCTCGGGATCGGTGGGGATGTGCCCTTCTCAATGAAGACCGGCAACTCTGGCGGACATGTCTAAGCAGCAAGGAGTGAGGAACTTGGTGAAATCAGTGGATTCGGGCCTCCTATAAATTCAAATAAAATTTTAGGAGGCGCAAAAAATGAAGTTTCATTTCATGGATCGGGAAAAGTGGGCCAGACGCCCGTATTTCGAGCATTACTTGAACCAAAAGTGTACATTCAGCATAACGGCAAACATAGACGTCACGACACTTATGGAACAGCTCCGGAGCAAAGGGATCAAGCTATACCCCGCTTTTATTTATATGGTCAGCAGAGCCGTAAACGCCCATCCGGAGTTCCGAACCTGCTTTAACGATGAGGGGAGGCTGGGGTATTGGGAACAGATGACGCCAAGCTATACGATTTTTCACCGTGATGACCAATCGTTCTCAAGCATCTGGACCGCGTATTCCGATAATTTTCATGTTTTTCATGAAAATTATCAGAAGGACCTAAAGCAATACGCCGACGTTAAGGGGCTGTTTACCAAAGACGACATCCCCCTAAATACCTTTCCTATATCGAGTATTCCTTGGGTCGGTTTTACCGGGTTTAATTTGAACATAAACAATGGGTACGACTTTTTGCTGCCCATTATTACAGGCGGGAAGTTTTTCAATCAGGATGGAAAAACGCTGCTTCCCGTTTCCTTGCAGGTGCATCATGCGGTTTGCGACGGATATCATGCCGGCAGGTTTATGGAGAATCTGCAGGAATTAGCCGACCATGCCCATCATTGGCTCCCTTGAAGTATTTATGCGAAGTGGATGAAATGGAATCATTATCATAAAATATAACAGAGACGCAATCATGATTTTCAATTTTAAGAGGGAGGAATTCATTTGAGTCAAGCCGGGCAGATGATGAACGAATGGCTGCAGCATCGCCATATACTGGAGGAATTGCTGGAGTCGATTGGGGACGAGCATATGGATTTCAAGCCGCACGACGATGCCATGTCGCTTAGCGAACTCGCGCTGCATGTTGCAGGGTGGAACGACGCATTTGTTTCCATGGTCAAGACGGAGACATTGGCAAAGCCGGACTTCCCCGAATGCGTGACGATGGCAGACGTGCGCCAAGCCGTAAAGAACTTTACCGCAAAAACAAAGGCCGCGTATGAGTCGATTACGGACGCGGAATTGGAGGCTCAGAACAGTTCGTCGCATCCGAAGCTTCAGGGACCCAAGAGAAACTATCTTTCCGCGATGCATGATCACGAGATTCATCATAAAGGCCAGCTTTTCATCTATGCGCGTATGGTTGGCGTCAAAGAAGTGCCGTTTTTCCGCTAAAGCGATCCGGCCCAAAAGCCCAGGCAGCAATGCCTGGGCTCTTTGGCGCAAAGGTCCTTATGGACATATGATTGGTTTTATTCAGTCTGTGCGCGGCTGTCAGGTAAAGTGACGGATATTCTCCGGTACTCCTAAACCCGTTGAAACGCCTCCCGTAGGAACTGAAGCAGCTCCCCTTCGCACACAGGATCGCCTGCATGGCGGAGCAGGCAGGTCCGGCCGTATTTGGCCATCTCTTCTTTAAGGAAAGAGCCATGGAGCGGATGATGGATGATCTCGGACACCGGCGTATCTTCCAGAAAGGGAACGGGCCCGAAATCAAGACCGTAAATCGTCAGAACAGGCGGAGCCTCGGCACTGACAAAGTTGATGGCCGAAGCTTCGTAAGAAAGCTTCCGAATGTCGGGATGCTCCAGCTCTTCCTCGCTCACGATGCCGTAGAACAGCAGCAGATTGGGCTGCAGGCGGTTTCCCAGGTCGTATTTTTTATAAAAATGCTGGTCTTTTGTGACTTGACCGTCGTAAGAAATGACGGCAGACACCGTGCTTGGGCATCTTTCCACAGGGTCCTCCGAATCCGGTTTGGACAGATCTCCTTTCATGGCGTTCCATAGCGAAATGTGGGCGCCGGCGGAGGAACCGGAGAGAGCGATTTTCGCAGGGTCCCAGCCATAATCTCCCGCATGGTGACGCACCCATTGAATCACCCGCGTTCCGTCTTCCATGGGAGCAGGAAACGGGTGAGACGTAATAAAACGGTAATTCGCCGAAATGACCGTGATCCCGGCGTCTAAACATATGGATAGAAGAGGGAAACTTTGAATGTCGGATTTGTCTCCGCCTATGTAACCTCCTCCGTGCAAGAAGATCAGAACGGGACCGGGCTCATTCGCTGAAGCCGAATAAATGTCAAGCACTTGTCTTTCATGGCTGCCGTATGGAATATTGCGAACATCGGGATTCATGGAAAAGCCTCCTTTAATCCTGATTCATCCCCTTCGCCTCTGCGATGAAAGGGGATAAGAGCATTTTGTTTCGGATAAAAACAGTTATCTTCCGTTTAGGTACACGTAAGCAGCAATCGGGCAATGATCGGAAGCGGCAGACTGAATAATTTCACGTTCGCCGCGGTATTCCAGCCCATGATGGATGAAGATATAGTCAAGCGTTTCTGCCGGATCATCGGAAGGAAAAGTATAGGCCGCATGTGCGCCGCTAAAAACATTCGTGCATCTCTGCTCCATCCTTTCAATTTCCGGCCCTTCCGGGTGGGCATTGAAATCTCCGACGATGACGCAGGGGCCGTCCTTCGCGTCGGCTATCCCTGCCATTTCCTCCACCTGAGCGATCCGGTGATGCTCCTCCAGCGCCAGGTGAACACAGTGAAAATGGAGGCTGGCGCCGTTTACGACGATCTCCGCCGAGAGCAAACCGCGCTGCTCGTCATCAAAGCTGTTCAGCGGATGATAACCGGAAGAGACGATAGGATATTTGCTGAGGACAGCTATCCCGTATTCCCGCTGTTTTGTTCTTCCTTCCTCGGGAGGCAACACGACGTTGGCTCCGTATCGGTAAAACATGCCCAGATTCTGAGCTAACTCCGATATGGTATCCTCATACCTGCTTCGGTCCGCGTAGTGCCGGTCCACCTCTTGCAAACCGATAATATCCGCTGACGAATCCCGCAGCACCCCGGCAATCCGCTGCAGATCATACCGTTCGTCCATTCCCCGACCATGGCGGATATTGTAAGACATTACTTTAAGCCGAATATCCCGGCTCATGTTTGATCACCCCTTAATCGACCGATCATGCCCCCTTTGACAAGAGCAACCGTCTGAAAAGAGTTGGCATGATGGGCGAACTATAAAACGATATCGTGGACGGAATAAATCAATGCCCACATCATATTAAGCATACCTAAATTTTTGACGAGAAGATATGTGGAATCCTGCCTCCGCTGAAAAAAAGTCGTAAAGCCGGATGGAACCTATTCGGGAAATCAAAAAGGACTTACGATGACGAATGGCGGATCCGTTAAAAAGAAACCTTCCTTTTTCTAACGCGTATATCCGTATTATCCAAATGAATAGGGGGGGCGCAAACATGTCTTTTTTTTAACAAAATGTTGGCCAGCGTAGGAATCGGAGCGGTTGAGGTGAACACGCATCTGGAGAAATCCTCGTATTATCCGGGTGAGGATGTAAGAGGGATGATCCACATAAAAGGCGGAAACGCGGATCAAAACGTGGACCGGATTTATGTTAAGTTGATGACCGAGTACATCAGGGAGCATGACGATAAGAAGTTCTCGGAAGACTACACGATCGCCAAAATTAAAGTATCGGACAGTCTCGTGGTAAAGCAGGGAGATAAGCTGCAGATTCCTTTCGAATTTCCGCTGCCGCTGGAAACGCCGCTAACCTTGTCCAGACAGCCGGTTTGGCTGCATACGGGTCTGGATATCGAATATGCGATCGATCCGAAGGACCGGGATTTCATCGAAGTTACGCCCCACCCTTATGCTTCGGTTGTGCTGGATGCGGTATCGCAGCTCGGGTTCCGTTTCAAAACGGCGACCTGCGAGCATCATCCCCGCTTGGGCCGCGGAATTCCTTTTGTTCAGGAAATCGAGTTTTACCCGGGACCCGAATTTGCCGGAGGAATCAGGGAGCTGGAGCTGATTATGTACCTGGAATCCGATCGTCTGACGGTTCTGGTGGAGGTGGACCGCAAAGGCAAAGGATTATCCGGTTGGCTGGAGCGCTCGTTCGATATGGATGAACGCCAGAGCCGGCTGATTCTGGAGCACAATGATCTGAAGAAGGGACCGGCCTATGTTGCGGGCATCTTTGAGGATCTGTTAAAAAGGCAAATGAGATAAATGGCGTTCGGACCATTGAAACGTCGTCCATTTTTATAAACAAAATTATGTGTTCGATGTTGAAGAAAGGTGGCCCATCCATGCTAACCAACGAAAATAGGGGGATTTTTCTGATCACGGGAATAATGGCCTCGGGAAAATCGACCGTTGCACAACTTCTTGCGGAGAAATTTGATAGAGGCGTTCATTTGCGCGGTGATGCTTTCAGGCGAATGATCGTCAGCGGGAGAGAGGAAATGCTGCCGGACTCCGAGGGAGAAGCGGTCAGACAGCTGCGTTTACGCCATCAAATTTCCGCTGCGGCGGCAGATGCTTATTTTGAGGCCGGTTTCAGTGTCGTGATGCAGGACGTTATTATCGGAAACATGCTTCAGGAAACGGTGGAGTTTATCCGAAACCGCCCTTTATACGTCATCGTGCTGGCGCCGAGTCCGGAATCGGTGGCATGTAGGGAAGCGGCCCGGCCGAAGAAAGGTTACGGATTGTGGACGGTTGCCGAACTGGACCGCCGATTGCACGAAGAAACGCCAAACATTGGCTTATGGATGGACACATCGAATCAGTCTGCCGAGGCGACGGTGGAGCAGCTTTGGCAGAGGGTTTGGACGGAAGCCATGGTATAGGATGGCGAGAGTGGCTTCGTGATAATTCCACTTGCGATAGAACAAAAAAATAACAAGGAAGGTGCCGATTCATATGACAGCAGATAAGGTCCACCGTTAAGTCCGTGGTCCCCCGCTCCTGCTTAGGTTATCATCATCCAACTTTTATCGAAAAAGGAGCGGGTAACATGAAGAAAGTGACGATTAGGGAATTGACGGCTGAGGATCTGGACCACCCCATCCTTATTGATGATCGCTTTACAGTGGATTCGGTACTCTCCCTGTATACGGAGGACAACTCGATCCGATATTCGATCAAGGCGATTCCGGCTTATGAGAAGCGGTATCCGAAGGAACCGGACGATCAACTGGATTTGGAAGAATACCTGGATCACCCGGATCAGGTCATTTACTTGGCGGATGTAGAAGGGACTATCGCAGGTCTGGTCGTCGTCAAGCGAAACTGGAATCAATACGCCTACGTGGATGACATCAAGGTGGACAACGCGTACAGACGGCATGGCATCGGCCGCATGCTCATGGACGAGGTCCAGCAATGGGCTCGCAGGAAGGGGCTGACCGGCATCATGCTGGAGACGCAAAACAACAATGTCGGAGCGTGCAGATTTTATGAAAGCTATGGCTTTGCCATCGGCGGCTTCGACCTGCATCTATATAGAGGCATTGATCGTGACACCAATGAAATTGCTATATATTGGTATTTATTGCTGGAATAACTACGAAACCAAACAAGTCGGATGCGTGCTTTCTGGACGGCAGAAAGCCGCATCTTTCTTTTTTACGGTTCTATGGAATTGAAATTTATGGTATTCTTTCTTTCAAATTTTAGTATAATGAATGTACTTATAATCAGAAGGGAAGGGTTAAACAATGAAGTTTACGGAGTATCCGTATAAGCGTCCCGACATTAAAGAAATTGAACAGCGGTTTAAAGAACTGCTGAAACAATTCAACGAAGCGTCCACCTTCGAAGAGCAGGACCAGGCGATGGCGGCGATCAACAAGCTTCGCCATAACATGGACACGCAATCCACGCTGGTCAGCATCCGTCATTCCATTGATACAACCGATTCCTTTTATAAAGCGGAGCAGGATTTTATGGACGAAGCGGAACCGGTGTTCCAGGAATACATAACCGATTATTACCGAGCGTTGGTAGGTTCCAAGTTCCGCAGCGAGCTGGAAGCCAAGTGGGGACGTCAACTGTTTGCTTTGGCCGAATTGTCGCTGAAAACGTTCAGTCCCGAAGTCATTGAGGATCTTCAGCTCGAGAACAAGTTGTCGACCGAATACGCCCAGCTCATCGCATCGGCCAAGATTCCTTTTGACGGCGAGGAGCTTACGCTTTCCCAATTGACCCCTTATGAACTGTCTACGGACCGGGATGTCCGCCAGCGTGCCTTTGATGCGCGTTATAAGTTTATGGCTGAGCATGAGGCCGATTTTGACCGAATCTATGACGACCTGGTAAAGGTGCGGACGAGAATCGCCAAGAAGCTGGGTTACAACAACTTCGTGGAACTGGGCTACGCCCGCATGGCGCGTACGGATTATAATGCGGAGATGGTTGTGAACTTCAGACAGCAGGTACTGGATTACATCGTGCCGATGGCTACCAAGCTGAAGGAGCGCCAACGCAGCCGCATCGGCGTTGATGAGTTGCTGTTCTACGATGAGGGCTTCACCTTCAAATCCGGCAACGCAACGCCGAAGGGAGATCCGGAATGGATCGTGGAAAACGGCAAAAAGATGTACAGCGAACTGGCCCCGGAAATGAACGAATTCTTCACCTTTATGGTCGAGAACGACCTGATGGACCTGGTCAGCAAAAAAGGCAAGCAAGCCGGCGGTTACTGTACCTTTATTCCGAACTATAAGGCACCGTTTATTTTCTCCAACTTTAACGGCACCTCCGGGGATATCGACGTGTTGACCCATGAAGCGGGGCATGCCTTCCAGGTATATGAAAGCCGCGGTTTCGAGGTGCCGGAATACAATTTCCCGACCTACGAAGCCTGTGAAATCCATTCCATGAGCATGGAGTTTTTTACATGGCCTTGGATGGAGCTGTTCTTCAAAGAGGACACCGAGAAGTACAAATTCAGCCATTTGGCGCAAGGATTGGAGTTTATCCCTTACGGCGTGTCGGTGGATGAGTTCCAGCATTTCGTATACGCCAATCCGGATGCAACCCCGGCCGAGCGTAAAGCCGCATGGCGCGAAATCGAGCGCAAATACCTGCCGCACCGTAATTTTGCGGGCAACGAGTATTTGGAGAATGGCGGCTTTTGGCACAAGCAGGGGCATATTTTCAGATCCCCGTTCTATTATATCGACTACACGCTTGCCCAAATTTGCGCCTTCCAGTTCTGGGTGCGCCTGCATGAGAACTATGAAGCGGCATGGGCCGACTACCTTAGACTGTGCCAGGTCGGCGGGAGCAAGTCGTTTGTGGAGCTGGTCAAGTATGCGGGTCTCAAATCGCCGTTTGAAGACGGCTGCGTCGCTTCCGTGGTCGGCGATATCGAGAACTGGCTGAACAGCGTGGACGACAAAGCGCTGTAATCATAGTTATTCTTTAATAGCGAGAGCCGGGCGAGATCGGGAGGATATCCTGATTTTCGCCCGGCTTTTTTTAAGAGATAGAAAGTATAAACTTCAGAGGTTTGCGATCCTTATCTCGCAAGAAAAACATCCGCTATATGCGGTCTGTCTTCTTTGAGAGTACGTCGATAGACGTTTTTCTTACGACCGATCAGAGGCCGGCGGGGAACATCCCTTTGCAGGTCTTTTTCCATTGCCGTAAGGAGGGACGGTTAAAGGAAGACAACGATCGGATACAAGGATTTACCTGACTGTAGTCAGTTTAAATAAATCATATATACTATGTGAATTTAAAAGAAAATAAACGAATAGACTGACTAGGGGTAAAGAAAAATTTGATTTCTGGATAATCTCCTGATAAGCTGTAAGGAATCAAATTCCGGATATAACGCTTGTTATCCGAATGGCGGTGGTGGCACATATGAATGAAGGACGGATCAAGGAAATAGCGAAAAAGCATTTTATTTTATACGGGTACGAAGGAACGAAGCTTGCGAAGATTGCGGAAGAAGCGGGGATCAAGAAGCAGTCCCTGTATCACTATTTCAAGAGCAAGGACGAGCTCGTGCTGAAGATGAATGAGGAAGCCATCGAGGATGAAATTGAATTTTTGAAAATATATTTCAGGAAAACGTCGGGAAAACCGCTGGATGAGGTCCTGCTGGCCTTTTTGAACGATTACAAGCAGCGGTACCTGACCCATGATAATTTGTCGTTCATGCTGCTGATGGCTTTTATGCCCCCAGCCCATTTATGTCAGGTGTTCCAGCCAAGCTTCCGCAGCTATTATTCCCATCTGGAGCTGCTGCTTGAGCGGGTCTTTTACGAGCATAGAGATGACATTGTCCTGCCTCCCGAAGACGCTGCCTTGTCCTTTGTTACATTTATGGACGGCGTCGTGGTTCAGCTGTTTTACGATACGCCGGAAGCTTTTGACAGAGTGCTGCAGGTTTCATGGAAAATTTATTGGAGAGGGATTTCCTCTCAAATGATCAGGCCCGGCGAGACCTAGATTTCGCATAGAAGCAGCCTCTTTCCGGCATGCCTTTACGTTTTCTGAAGTGTCTATCTGTCTATACTTAAGAACGAGGTTATTTTTATGAGCATAAAACGCAATGCACCCTTATTTTTACTGTTGTCGAATTTGTTTATTGCCTTTCTGGGCATGAGTCTCGTTATTCCGATTATGCCGACCTTGATGCGGGAGCTGCATTTTTCCGGAGAAGTCATGGGCTATTTGATTTCGCTGTTTGCCATTTCCCAGCTGCTCATGTCTCCGATCGCGGGCATCTGGGTCGACCGGTTCGGCCGAAAAAAAAATGATTGTGATCGGGATGTTTGTTCTAGCCGTATCCGAGCTTATTTTCGCCGTCGGCAGCAATGTGTGGATTCTTTACCTGTCCAGGATACTGGGAGGAATCAGCGCTGCCCTTGTGATGCCGGCGGTTACCGCGTTCGTGGCGGACATTACATCGCTGGAGGAGAGGCCTAAAGCGCTCGGGTATGTTTCGGCCTCCATCAGCATCGGTTTCATCATCGGACCGGGGATCGGCGGTTATGCCGCCGGGTTCGGTATCCGGGTGCCTTTTTTCCTGGCCGCGGGCATCGCCCTGTTATCCGCCGTTTTCTCGCTGTTCATGCTGAAGGAGCCGCTCTCCCGGGAGCAACTGAAGCTCAACGCCAAGCAGAAGGTGAAAATCAACATCTTCCAGGAACTGAAAAAATCAACGCATTCGCTTTATTTTATACCGTTTATCATTATTTTCGCCCTGTCGTTCGGTTTGTCCGCCTTTGATACCGTGTTCGGCCTGTTCGTCGATGCGAAATTCGGTTTCACTCCGACGGATATAGCAACGATCCTTATCGTAAGTGCGATATTGGGAACCGTCGCCCAAATTTTCCTGTTTGGAAAGCTGGTGGAGAAGTTTGGCGAGAGAAGGCTGATTCAGATCTTTTTGGTGGTTTCGGTTGTGTTCTTGTTCCTTTCGATTTTCGTCAGCAATTATTGGCTGATTCTTGCCGTTACCTTTGTCATGTTTCTCGCCTTCGACCTGCTGCGGCCGGCACTAACCACGCTCCTGTCCAGAATGGCGGGCGAAGACCAGGGCTTCGTGGCCGGCATGAACTCCACGTATACAAGCTTTGGCAATATCATGGGGCCGCTCTTCGGCGGGTTCCTGTTTGATTGGAACATCAATTACCCTTATGCGTTTTCCGCATTCATGCTTCTTGTTGCCTGGGTGTTCTCCGTTGCATGGAAAGAAAAACAAGGGGAGTCCGAAACAGCGGCCTAAATACCCAAAAGAAAAAACGTCTATCGAAGTACTTTCTCAGAAGACAGACCGCATATAGCGGAAATTTTTCTTGCGATATCAGAAGGTAAACCTATGAAATTTATGCTTTCTTATCTCTAAAAAAGACGATCCCTCGAACCGGTTCTTACCGGGAGGGATCGTCTTTTTCGGTTAAGCTATATAGTTTTTGCATCAAAAGCGATATATCACTAGTTAAGCCTTAGCTGCCTGGGGGGCGGTTTCCGGATCCTTATCGGCAGCCGGCTTCGCCCGTTTGATAAACAAAGCGAGCACGAGTGCCACGATGATGATGCCGACGGATACGAGGAATGAATCGTTGATCCCTTCAACCGTTCCCTGAGCGATAACCTGCTGTTTTAGCGTATTCAGCTCATCCGCGGACGGCTTCGAGGTCAAGCCCGCCATGGCTTTTTGCATCATGGTCTCAATGTGAGATTGGTGCGGTTGGTCATGACTGTGATCAGCATAGCTGTACCGATAGCTCCGGAAACCTGAGCCAGCGTGCTGTTCATCGCCGTACCGTGCGGGGTGTACCGAAGAGGAAGCTGGTTCAATCCGTTAGTCATGACCGGCATCATAATCATGGACATGCCGAACATCCGTGCCGTGTACATCAGGATCAGCGTGGTGTACGACGTATCAAGCGTCAATTGGCTGAAGGTATAGCTGGTCACGGCGGTTATCGTCAAACCGATCAGGGCAAGTGCCTTGGCGCCGAATTTGTCGAACAGCTTCCCCGTAATCGGGGACATGATCCCCATCACGATCGCCCCCGGCAGCAGCAGCAAACCGGAATGCAGCGGCGAGATATGGCGAATGGATTGCAAATATATCGGCATGAGCAGCATAGCGGAGAACATTGCCATGTTCAGAACGACGGATATCATGGATGCCAAGGCAAACATCGGATATTTATAAACCCGGAAATCCAGCATGGGCTGTTTCAATTTGAACTGACGCAGGATAAAGAACACCAGGGCAATCAAGCCGGCGGTCAGGGTAATATAAACCTCGGGGCTGCTCCAGCCCCCTTTATCGGTGTTGCCCGCAGCGCTAAAGCCGTATAAAATTCCGCCGAAGCCGATGCTGGACAGGATAATCGAAAGAACATCCAGTTGGATGGCGATTTTATCTTTCTTGTCTCTCAGTTTGAACAAACCGATCACAATCACAAGAAGAGCAATCGGCCAGATGATATGGAACAGCATGTTCCACTTATAATGCTCGATGATCCATCCTGAAAGCGTGGGACCGATGGCCGGCGCAAAAATCATGACCAGGCCGAACATCCCCATGGCGCCGCCGCGTTTCTCAACGGGAAAGCTGGTGAGCATGACGTTCATCAGAAGCGGCATCATGATGGCCGAGCCGGAAGCCTGTACCATGCGTCCGATAAGAAGCACGGCAAAGGAAGGAGCGAATCCCCCCAATATGGTACCTAAGGTGAACAAGCTCATAGCCGTCAGAAACAGTCTTCTAACGGAAAACCGCTGAATCAAAAACGCGGTGGAAGGGATCATAATTCCGTTGACAAGCATGTAGCCGGTCGTCAGCCATTGAACGGTTGACGGACTGGTGATATGAAAATGCTCCATGATCGATGGCAATGCTATGTTTAGCAGGGTGTTGCTCAGCAGGGACACAAACGCCCCCGTTAACAGTATAAATATAATTCCATATGGCGCTTTTGTGTTATTGGATCGCCCGACTGTATTTTCCATAGGTTTCCCTCCAGTAGCTGTTATTGCGATGTTTAGAAAATGGCATACAAGATGGAAGGCGCTCTCTTGCCCCCTCCTTAATCAATTGCCTTATCCATGTTATACCCATATAAGATTCAAGAAAGTATCTTTTTAATAAACATCATGTTTATTAATAATCGTGAAGTCTATTATAATACACTTATAATGCATTGCAATCAACAATTTACCGTTAAATGTCATTTTATGAACATGAAAACGGTAAGTTGTCTAATATTTAAATTTTTACATATGAGGGTGGGTTATGAGATGAAGGGGCCTGCGTTGGACAGAAGAATCATCCGGACCAAAAAAGCGTTAAGAGACGCATTAACGGTGTTAATGAAAGAAAAAACATTCGATGAAATCACGGTCAGCGATTTATCCGTCCGTGCGGATATCAACCGAGGCACGTTTTACTTGCATTATAAGGATAAGTACGATCTGCTGGAGCAGAGCGAGGAGGATATTATTGAAGGCATCAAAAATATCCGCAGCAAAAAGCAACATCTAAAAAGGGAGGACCTCCCGAATTTTGATTACATGAACGAACCGCTTCCCTTCGTCACGGAGTTGTTTGAATATTTGAAGGAGAACGCGGATTTCATGACGGTGATCCTGGGTCCGAAAGGAGATCCGGGTTTTCAAGTGAAGCTGAAGGAAGTGATGCGCAGTTCCATGGCGCAGGGAATTTTGAGCCACCTGAATGAGGACGATCTAATCGTGCCGCTCGGATACCTTTCCGCTTATGCGATATCCGCCCAGCT
The DNA here is from genome assembly GCF_000987955.1 of Paenibacillus sp. DMB20. Classification (GTDB taxonomy): domain Bacteria; phylum Bacillota; class Bacilli; order Paenibacillales; family Paenibacillaceae; genus Paenibacillus_AQ. Next base: position 98,349 of record NZ_LAZU01000031.1, on the reverse strand, counting down.
CGGAGTTATCCAGCATTGGCTGGATACGGGGATGAAAGAGACGCCGGAGGAGGTTTCCCTGATGATGTCCAGGCTTGTTTTTGGCAATCCGTCGACGATGTTCAGGAAGAATTTAAAGCAGGGGAGGATTTAAGCGTATGAACTTATTTGAAACGAATTTTGATGAATACAGGGATCCGGCAGCCTATGATCTGGAGAACGATCCCTATCTGGACGACGTGGAATTTCTTCGGAGGCGGGCGGAAAATCTAACCGGACCGATCATCGATTTATGCTGCGGCACGGGCCGGGCAACCATTCCGCTTGCCGAACAAGGACATGCCGTCATCGGGGTGGACCTGCATGAAGGAATGCTGAGGCGGGCCCGGGATAAGACGGAAGGCCTCGGATTGGCCGTCCGGTGGGAGAAGCAGGACTGCTCGCGGTTCGTGCTTGAAGAAAGGAGCCGGCTAGTCTATATGGTCGGCAATTCCTTTCAGCATTTTTTGACCAACGAATCCCAAACCGATCTGCTTGCTTCGGTAAACCGCCATTTGGAGCCGGGAGGGGAATTTATTTTCGGAACGCGCTTTCCGAATGCGTCGGAGCTCCTTATGCCGCCGGAGGAGGAATATTGGCGCTCCTATACGCTTCCGGAGGGTAACCGGGTGGATGTGTACACCGTTTGCCGGTATGAGGCGTTGACCCAAATACAACACTGCACCACGATCCGGCGGACGAAGGACGGCAGCGGGCGGGTATTGAAAGAGCAAACGTCGGATATATCGCTCCGTTTCTCGTTTCCCCGCGAGCTGGAGCGGTTGTTCGGGGAGACCGGCTTTGAAGTGTTGAATGGCTATGGGGATTGGAAGGAGCGACCTTTAACAACCGATAGTCACAATATGGTGTTTGTTCTGCGGAAAAAATAATGCCGCTGCGAACAAAAGTTACTTTATCACACTCGCTTGACAAAAGTAACTTAATATCGGATGATAATAAAGTAACCTAGAAACTCTTACAAATTGGAGGAAAAACAGATGAAAATCGTTGCTTTGGTCGGCAGCATCCGTAACCATTCATACAGCATGAAACTTGCCCAATACATACAAAAAAAAATATAAAGATCAACTGGATTTGGAAATTCTGAGCATAAAGGATATTCCTTTTTATAACCAGGATAATGAAACGGATGCTCCCGCTTCCGTAAAAGAACTGGTGAGCAAAGTGAAGGAAGCGGACGGCGTATTGTGGGTAACCCCGGAGTATAACTATTCCATTCCCGGCGTCTTGAAAAACGTCATCGATTGGCTCTCCCGCGTTGAGCGCGTGCTTGTAGGCAAGCCATCTTGGATTATGGGAGTATCCATGGGCAATCTGGGATCCGTTCGTGCACAGGAACATTTGCGCGATATCCTGTTCTCGCCTGGCGTTTCTTCCCCTTTGCTTCCAGGCAACGAGGTATATGTAGGCCTGGTTCATGAAAAAATCGATGAAGCAGGCAATCTGAACCATGAGGCCACGGAAATTTTCCTCGATTCGGTTGTGGATAACTTCGTGAAATGGATGAATCAGCAGCAGGCTGTCGGAGCTGCGCGATAATCTACATATTATTTAAAACCGTCCAGAAGCCTCTGGACGGTTTTTTTGCGTGTTCATAAAGCGGGGAGATGATTGGTTTATTGGGGCACTTTTAAAGGAAAGGATAAGAAAGGACGGTCACAGGGTAATAGAGAAGGGAATAGAACGGCGGCCAAGGAAAAAACATGCCGCTGACGGTAAATCCGGCGTTTTGTACATAAGGAGATGAAGATGTGGATATTTCACTTTCGTTGATCGGTTCCATAATCGGCATTAATGTCGTCTATGTATCGATTTTTACGCTTCGATTAATATTGATGATCAAGGGAAGAAGAGGGCTGGCATCATTTCTGGCCATGATCGAGGTATTTGTTTACCTCATGGGGTTGAACCTTGTTTTGCAAAATGTGGATAATCCATGGAATATGGCCGCCTACTGTTTAGGATTCGGCCTCGGAGTGTATATGGGCAGCCGGATTGAGGAATATTTGGCTCTCGGATATCTTGTTGTCCAGGTTATCGTCGATTCTCTTGAGACGGAGCTGCCGGTCAAGCTGCGCGAAAAGGGCTACGGGGTTACTTCGTGGCAGGCTGACGGGAAAGACGGCAAACGTCTGGTGCTTCAGGTGCTTGTAAAACGGAAGAACGAAAAGCGGTTAATGGAAACATTAAAGCGGTTATCCCCGCATGCCTTTATCATTTCCCATGAACCGAAAAACTTTAAGGGCGGTTTCTGGGTCAAATTAACCGAGGGGCGACGAATTTAGTGAACGGAATTATATTTTTCTCCGAATTCGTTTCCTTTATTGTCCGTATTTCGTACAATTGGTAGAGAATATGACAGGAGAGTGAAGCAGTATGGCGCGTACCAAGACGCAGAAAGCCCTCCGGAAAGCGGAGCGTGCAGGAATATGGTGTCAGGCAAGCATGCGGAAAACGAATAAAGATTACGGGGAGCTGTCCCAGCATGTACGGGTAAAACCAAACAAGCAGGAACAATTGCAAAAGGTTAAGCATAAAAAGCGGATCGGAGACGATGGCGCTTTTTTTGTTGGAAATTTTTATAGTACGCTAAAGGAATAGTTGCATGATGGAGGTCTTTATGGCGAAACAAAAATATTATGTCGTGTGGGTCGGGAACCAGCCCGGAATTTATGCAAGCTGGGGCGAATGCCAGCAGCAGGTAAACCACTATCATGGCGCGAAATACAAAGCTTTCGAGTCGCAGGCGGAGGCGGAAAAGGCCTATGCCCAAGGGTGGAAGGGATACTGGGGCCAGCAAACGCGGAGCGGCGGCACCCCGGCAGCATCCCGGACAGCCAAGCGAAATGCTGCTCCCGAGGAGGCGGGCGAAATCGATTATGACAGCATATCGGTTGACGTCGGCACCCGCGGAAACCCCGGTCCCGTTGAATATAAAGGAGTGGACACGCAAACCGGCGATGTTATTTTCTCTTGCGGCCCGATTCAAAAGGGAACAAACAACCTGGGAGAGTTTTTGGCCATCGTCCACGCTTTGGCCTATTTGAAAAAAATAGGAAGTTGCAAAACCGTATACAGTGACTCGGCTAACGCGCTGAAGTGGGTGAAGCAGAAAAAAGGTGGCATCCACGCTGCCGCGCGATGCCTCAACCCGGGAAATCTGGGATCTTGTGGACCGCGCGGAGAGCTGGCTGCGTAATAATACCTACCCGAATAAAGTACTGAAATGGCAGACCAAAAGCTGGGGAGAGATCAAAGCGGATTACGGACGAAAAATAAAAAAGGACGGTGGGCCTGTGAATAGTTCGGAACATGTCCTTGCTTTTCCCCAAGTTATGAACATAACAATGGATTGGCAAGGAGTTTTTGCACATAAACGGCCCGAGTTATACAGAGATTGTGAACAAGTGTGGAAAAACGGAGGATAACTTTCAGTTTAAACCATTCGAATTTAGGGTTATCCCCATAGTTATGCATAGCCTGTGAGAAAAAAAACGCTTCGTGAATTTGCAATAAAAAACGGGGAGCCCGAATAACCAAGGCTCCCCGTTTTTTAAGATATAAGAAAAGCTTCGGAGACGCGGCTTCCTTATATCGCAAGAAAAACTTCCGCTAAATGCGGTCTGTCTTCTGAGAAAGTACATCGATAGACGTTTTTCTTATCCCTATCGATATTTAACCGGGAACCTTGTATAATAGACCCAATTCTTAAATGATAAAGAAGGGTTTATAGATGGATAACGAAAAACAGCGCTTAAGCATAGAAGCGGCAAGGCTTTATTACATGTCGGATTTCAGTCAGCAGGATATCGCGGCAAGACTCGGCGTCTCCCGCCCAACCGTTTCCCGGCTCCTTCATCATGCCAAGGAACAAGGATACGTGCGGATCAGCATCGTTGATCCGTTAGAGGACTTGGATGCGCTCGGCGAGCAGGTCAAACAGCGCTACAATCTCGATCAGGTTCTGGTATCTTACAGTCCCTTGAATGAATATCGGGAAATCCAGAAGCATATCAGCAGGGCGGCTGCGGAATATTTGCACCAAATCGTTCAGGATGCGGACATTATCGGCGTAACCTGGGGTACGACGATGCATGCCGTTGCGCTCCAGCTTCAGCAGAAACCGGTAAAAGGGGTGGAGGTCGTCCAGTTGAAAGGCGGCGTCAGCCACTCGCATGTTAACACCTATGCGGCGGAAACCGTTAATCTGTTTGCAGGCGCTTACCATACGATCGCGAGATATCTTCCCCTTCCGGTTATTTTCGACAGCATTGAGCTGAAAAAAAATGGTGGAGGAGGACCGCCACATCCAGCGGATCATCCAGCTTGGCAAGCAGGCGAATATCGCCGTTTTTACGGTGGGAACGGTCAAGGAGGATGCGCTGCTGTTCAGGCTGGGCTATTTTAGCGAGAGTGAACAAAAGCTTCTGCAAAGCACCGGGGCGGGCGACATTTGCTCCCGTTTTTTTGACGCTCAAGGGAATATATGCAGCGAAGAAATCAACAACCGGACCATCGGGATCGAATTGGAGGATCTCCGGCGCAAGGATAAATCGATTCTGGTCGCCGGCGGCCAGCGGAAGACGGATGCGATCAGGGCGGCTTTGATCGGCAGATATGCCAATATTTTGGTAACCGATCAATATACGGCACAAGCTTTGCTGAATTGATAATTATAAAACCGCTTTAACAATTTGCTTTTAGGCATCGCTATGGGAAGAGGGGAGCATATCCCGCATTCTCTTTATGTGATGTCTTTTTTTCATTAAGGTTAATTTCAGGTTCCTGATCAGGATTGAAAATGCGGGTTTATTTCCTTCGTCTGTTTAAGGTGCGGCAGATCGGGTATAGACGAATATAACGGGCTTTTGCCTCAGCCAATTTATACCTGAATGGGCCTTAAACATGAGGCGTAAAATGATAAATGTCATTGCGAAAAACAACTGTGAACATAATTTCATTATATGTTTTACATATGTTCAGAGCTGTGGTATGATGGTCTCGTTAAGCCGGTAGAGCGGCTTGAAAACGTTTGTAACAACCAATGAACAAGGAGTGGTATTGGGATGAATATAGCCGGAATGATCGATCATACGCTTCTGAAGGCAAACGCTTTGAAAGAGGAACTCACGAAGCTGACGGAAGAAGCGAAGAAATATGAGTTTGCTTCCGTTTGCGTTAACCCGACTTGGGTAAAATACGCTGCAGGGCAGCTTGCAGGAACAAACGTTAAAGTATGTACCGTAATCGGTTTTCCGCTCGGGGCTTCCACATCCGCCGTTAAGGCTTTCGAAACGAAAGATGCGATTGCAAACGGGGCAACCGAGGTAGATATGGTTATTAATATCGGCGCTCTGAAGGACAAGCAGAATGATCTGGTATTAAGCGATATTAAGGCTGTTGTCGAAGCTGCCGGCGAAAAAGCGCTCGTTAAAGTAATTATCGAAACCTGCCTGCTGACGGATGAAGAAAAGGTACGGGCATGCGAGCTCGCTGTTCAAGCCGGTGCGGATTTCGTAAAAACTTCCACAGGCTTTTCCACAGGCGGCGCAACGCCCGAAGATGTCGCGTTGATGCGCAAAACGGTTGGCGATAAAGCCGGCGTAAAAGCATCCGGAGGCGTTCGCAGCCTGGAAGACATGAATGCCATGATTGAGGCTGGGGCAAACCGCATCGGCGCAAGCTCAGGCGTTAAAATTATGGAAGGCGGCCAGTCCGAGTCATCATATTAATCACCCCTGCCGGTGAAGGAGGAGTCACTTATGAAAGAAGATTTGGTTCGAGAAGCATTGGAGGCCCGAAAACAGGCCTACGTTCCATACTCCGGGTTTCAGGTCGGAGCAGCCATCCGAACCGGCGGGAAGGTATACCGGGGATGCAATGTCGAGAATGCATCCTACGGTCTTACCAACTGCGCGGAACGGACAGCCGTGTTTAAGGCGGTATCGGAAGGTCACCGCAAAATCGAAGCCATCGCGGTCGTGGCGGATACGGAAGGACCGGTTTCCCCTTGCGGAGCCTGCCGTCAGGTATTAGCCGAATTTTGCGACAGCGACACCAAAATTTACTTGAGCAACCTCCATGGAAATACCGAGGAATGGACGATGGCCCAACTGCTCCCGGGAGCCTTTTCAGCGAAGGATTTGGATAAGTGATCCTATTCCTTCTCGAATGCATCCAACTCCTGGCCTTTAGGCTCGGATTGCAGCGCCCATCTCTTTTTTTTAGCGGTTTGTAAGCGCTTAATGAAAAATTGCCGGAATAGCCAACAACATAGAATTTCATACTTAAACTTTGGGGGACCGACAATCATGAAATATTTAATTGCCATCTTGGGCGTCCTTGTCGTTTTTGGAATGGCTTTTCTGGTCAGCAACGATAAAAAGAATATCCGTTATCGCCCGCTGGCGGTAATGATCGTTTTGCAGCTCATTCTGGGTTTTATACTTCTGAACACCAATGTTGGCGAATATCTGGTCAAAGGGGTTGCGAAAACGTTTGAATCCCTCCTTGATTACGCCGGTGCCGGCATAGAGTTTGTATTCGGCGGAATCGCCAACGAAGGAGCAGGGCCGTTCTTCCTGAATGTGCTTCTCCCGATCGTGTTCATTTCGGCACTGATCGGTATTTTGCAATACATTAAGGTATTGCCGATCATTGTGAAGTATATCGGTATCGTCTTGAGTAAAGTCAACGGGATGGGTAAACTGGAATCCTACAATGCCGTGGCTTCGGCGATCCTTGGCCAGTCCGAGGTATTCATCTCGGTTAAAAAGCAGATTGCCCTGCTTCCGAGACACCGGATGTATACGCTGTGCGCGTCCGCCATGTCTACCGTATCCATGTCCATCGTGGGGGCTTACATGAGGATGATTGAGCCTAGATATGTCGTAACCGCGCTGGTGCTCAACCTGTTTGGCGGTTTTATTATCTCTTCGATCGTCAATCCTTATGAAGTGCCGAAGGAAGAAGACATTCTTGAAGTTCAGGAGGAAGAAAAGCAGTCTTTCTTCGAAATGCTCGGAGAATACATTATGGACGGCTTTAAGGTTGCGATTACGGTAGCGGCCATGCTGCTCGGTTTTGTCGCATTGATTGCTTTGATCAACGGTATTTTCGACGGCATTTTCGGCATCTCGTTCCAGGAGATTCTCGGATACATTTTCGCTCCGTTTGCGTTCGTGATGGGCGTGCCTTGGAAAGAGGCTGTCGATGCCGGCAGCATCATGGCAACGAAGCTGGTCTCCAACGAGTTTGTGGCCATGCTCGCCCTTGGGAATTTCACGAATCTTTCGGCTCGTACGATCGGCATTGTGTCCGTATTCCTTGTATCTTTTGCGAACTTCTCCTCGATCGGCATCATTGCCGGCGCGGTGAAAGGCTTGAACGAAAAGCAGGGGAACGTGGTGGCGCGCTTCGGACTGAAACTGCTCTACGGCGCTACTTTGGTCAGCGTTCTGTCCGCAACGATTGCAGGCTTGTTCCTGTAGTGCGAAAATATATACTCAGAGGAAAACGCAGCCTGCTATCGAAAGAAAAACAGTTAAAAGCGGCCTGCCTTCTTTGAGAGTACGTCGATAGACGTAAATAGTAAATCAGAAACGGGGGAACAAGGGATGGAACAGTTTAAACGTATTCACCTGATCGTGCTCGACTCGGTAGGCATTGGGGAGGCGCCCGATGCGGCAGCCTTCGACGATGTCGGATCCGATACGCTTGGACATATCGCCCGTGAGTGCGGCGGCTTGCATATGCCGAATATGGCGGCGCTCGGTTTGTCCAACATCCGCGAGATTCAGGGGGTGCCGAAGGCCGATAAGCCCCGTGCATATTTTACCAAGATGCAGGAGGCTTCCAACGGCAAAGATACGATGACCGGCCACTGGGAAATCATGGGGCTGTATATCGACACTCCGTTCCGCGTGTTTCCGGACGGTTTTCCGGATGAGCTGATCACCCGCATTGAAGAAAAAAACCGGCCGCAAGGTGATTGGCAACAAGCCGGCCAGCGGCACGGAGATCATCGCGGAGCTCGGCGAAGAGCATATGAAGACCGGAGCCCTCATCGTGTATACCTCCGCAGATTCGGTTCTGCAGATTGCGGCGCATGAAGAGGTCATTCCGCTGAAAGAGCTTTATGAAATCTGCGAATTCTGCCGCGAAATCACCCTTGAGGATCCTTACATGCTGGGCCGCATCATTGCACGTCCGTTCGTGGGGAGCCCGGGCGAATTCAAACGGACGGCGAACCGTCATGATTATGCGCTCAAGCCGTTTGGCCGGACAACGATGAATGAGTTGAAGGATGCGGGATTCGACGTGATCGCACTCGGCAAAATTTCGGACATTTACGATGGCGAAGGGATAACGGAAGCGGTCAGAACGGTATCCAACATGGACGGCATGGATAAATTGTCGGCAACGATGGACAAGGATTTCAAAGGCCTCAGCTTCGTTAACCTTGTCGACTTTGACGCCGTGTACGGACACCGCCGGGATCCGAAGGGATACGGCCAGGCGCTGGAGGAATATGATGCTCGTCTGCCGGAGGTGTTCGGCAAGATGACTTCCGATGATCTATTGATCATCACGGCCGACCACGGCAACGACCCTACGTATAAAGGGACCGACCATACCCGTGAATTCGTGCCGCTGCTTGTATATTCCCCTCGCTTCAAGGAAGCCAAGGAGCTTCCGCTTCGCAAGACTTTTGCGGATATCGGGGCTACGGTGGCCGAGAACTTTGGGGTAACGATGCCTGAGCACGGCACCAGCTTTTTGGGGGATTTAAAATAAATCGCATACGGAGGAATGGAACATGAGTACACACATTGGGGCTAAACCGGGAGATATTGCGGAATCCATCCTGCTCCCTGGCGATCCGCTTCGCGCGAAGTTTATTGCCGAAACGTATTTGGAGAATGTAACCTGCTATAACGAAGTGCGCGGCATGCTCGGGTTTACCGGGACTTACAAAGGCAAGCGCGTATCCGTGCAGGGATCGGGCATGGGCGTGCCGTCCATCGGCATTTACGTCAACGAGCTGATTTCCGAGTACGGCGTGAAAAACCTGTTCCGGGTCGGTACCTGCGGTGCCATGCAGAAACATGTGCATGTTCGTGACGTGATTTTGGCCCAAGCGGCCTGCACGGATTCCGGGATGAACCGCCACCATTTCCAAGGATACGACTTCTCGCCGATCGCCAGCTTCCCGCTGTTGAAGGCAGCTTACGAGCGCGGCGTGGAGAAAGGCCTGAACCTGCATGTGGGCAATGTTTTCACGTCCGACGTGTTCTACCGCGAAGATAAAAGCGCCGTGCAAAAGCTGATGGATCACGGCGTGCTGGGCGTGGAAATGGAGACCACGGCTCTGTATACGATCGCAGCAAGAAAAGGCGTCAACGCCTTGACGATTTTAACGGTAAGCGACCATTTGCTGACGGGCGAAGAAACGACCGCGGAAGAGCGTCAAACGACGTTCAACGAGATGATGGAAGTGGCTTTGGATACGGCGACCTCCCTGTAAATTAATGAACCTGACGACTATGCGCGATACCCCATGAGACAGACATAAATAAAGCATGAACAGTGAGGAGAATGTACGATGAGAATGGTTGACTTGATTGCGAAAAAGCGCGACGGCAAGGAACTGACCACGGAAGAGATCAACTTCATGATCAGCGGTTATACCAAAGGCGACATTCCGGATTACCAGGTCAGCGCGATGGCCATGGCCATTTTCTTCAAGGATATGACCGACCGCGAACGGGCCGATTTGACCATGGCCATGGTGAATTCCGGTGAGACGATCGATCTGTCCGCCATCGAGGGCATTAAGGTCGACAAGCACTCCACCGGCGGCGTAGGGGATACGACTACGCTTGTCCTGGCTCCGCTTGTAGCCGCACTGGATATACCGGTGGCCAAAATGTCCGGACGGGGTCTGGGACATACCGGCGGAACCATCGATAAGCTGGAGTCGATCGAAGGCTTCCATGTGGAAATCAGCAAGGACGAGTTCGTGAATCTCGTAAACAAGCATAAAATCGCCGTCATCGGCCAGACCGGAAACCTTACGCCTGCCGACAAGAAGCTCTACGCTTTGCGCGACGTCACCGCAACCGTGGATTCGATCCCGCTGATTGCAAGCTCCATCATGAGCAAGAAGATTGCGGCAGGATCCGACGCCATCGTGCTCGACGTTAAAACCGGCGCAGGCGCATTTATGAAGACCGTCGAGGACGCAAAGGAACTGGCCCATGCCATGGTCAGCATCGGCAACAACGTCGGCCGCAAAACGATGGCCGTGATTTCCGACATGAGCCAGCCGCTCGGCGTGGCGATCGGCAACTCCTTGGAGGTTCAGGAGGCGATCGATACGCTTCGCGGCGAAGGACCGAAGGACTTGGAAGAGCTGTGTCTTGCCCTCGGCAGACAAATGGTGTTCCTGGCAAACAAAGCGGATTCGCTGGAGGATGCCGAAGAGAAGCTGAGAGAGGTTATGCGTAACGGCAAGGCGCTCGAGAAATTCAAGGAATTCATCGCGAACCAGGGCGGAGATCCATCCGTTGTGGACCATCCCGAAAAGCTCCCTCAAGCGAAGTTTAAAAATCGAGCTTCCCGCCATGGAAGACGGCGTGGTTGCCGAGCTGGTGGCCGACGAAATCGGCACGGCGGCGATGTTGCTGGGCGCGGGACGCGCGACGAAGGAATCCGAAATTGATCTCGCGGTCGGCCTGATGCTGAACAAGAAGATCGGCGACACCGTGAAAAAGGGCGATTCCCTCGTAACGATCCACGCAAACCGCGAAAATGTGGATGACGTCAAGGATAAGCTGTACGCAAGCATTCGCATTTCGGATCATGCCGATGCGCCTGTGCTTGTCCATGATATCGTAACCGAATAACCCGAAATCAAACAGCGGACCGTACCCTGCGTAAATGGGTACGGTTTTTTACCGTCATATCCTTTTATTTACGGTCATATAGTGCTAATGGGGAAAGTAAGGCTGATTCATGGGAAAGAGAGGCCGCCGGGCAAGAGCCATCCTTGAAGCAAAGGGGGGCGGGCGGCATGACGATCGATCAGCTGATTGCTTTGCTGGCACTTATCGTTATGATCATCGGGCTTGTGATGAACAAGGGGAAATCCTAAAGGCAGGTCCGGAAAGGGGCGGCAGCGCCCCTCTTTTTGTCGTTGTGCAAGGAATAGGGAAAGCCTGAACTCTACTATCATGTTGCTAGATTCCTTCTAAAGTCATATACTGGGATTACAATGTTCTCTACACTTCATCAATATCCGGGAGGAATTTATGCTTTATGTAGGCGCGTTTGTCATATCCATGCTGCTTGTTCTTTTGCTTATTCCGCCGTTTCGAAAACTTGCCATAAACATTGACTTCGTGGATAAGCCCCGGCCCGACAGTGAGCGAAAGATTCACAGGGAACCGATTCCGCTTACCGCAGGCATCGCCATATTCATCGGCTTTTTTTGTTACATATTTTGCGTTTACCGGAACGATCAACCGCGAGACCGTTGGAATATTCGTCGGCAGCATTTTGATTTTGACCATCGGCCTGGTGGACGATTGGTATAAGACGCGCGGCAAAGAGCTGGCCTCCTTGCCGAAACTGATTGTCCAGGTGTCGGCCGCCGTTGTCGTATTCAGCTCCGGCATTGCTTTTGAAGGTTTCAACAATCCGTTTACCGGTCAATATATCAACCTGCCGGAATGGCTGCAGCTGGTGCTGACGATTTTTTGGATTTTCGGCGTGACGACAGTCATTAATTTTTCGGACGGGATCGACGGTTTGGCCGGCGGGCTCTCGGCGATCTCCGGCGGAACGCTGTTTGTCGTTGCCCTGACGCTCGGACGGGGGGAGTCGGCTTTGCTGGCCGTTATCCTTGTCGGTGCCGCACTCGGTTATTTGCGGTATAACAAACCCCCGGCGAGGGTGTTTATGGGGGATGCGGGAGCGACGTTCCTCGGTTTCATTCTGGGCATTATCGCGCTCGACGGAGCTTTTAAAGGGGCGACTCTGGCTTCGCTGTTCGTGCCGATCTTTGCGCTGGGCGTGCCGATTTTCGACAATATTATTGTCGTCATCCGCAGGCTTCTCCAATCGAAGCCGATTTATCAGGCAGATGCTTCGCAGGCCCATTACCGCTTGCTGGCTACCGGGTTGAACCAGAAGCAGACGCTTGTGTTTCTGTGTTTGCTGAATTTGTGTTTCGGACTCACTGCGATTATTTTGGCTATGAATGGTTCAGGGGTTTAACCGGATAAGGCTTTTTTAACCAGGCTGCTCAAATAAGAGCAGCCTGGTTTTTTGATTCGCCAGGCATTGAGCTATCTCCAGGTTTAAGTCCTCAACGGTATAGGCGGGGGAATCCTATGCAGCGTTTCAAAACAAATGAAGTGATCAAAGAAGGACTGCCTCTGGTCAAAGACCTTAAGGAAGTCCTTCTTTCGGATAACATGGCTGTTTTAGATAGAGGTACCCGACTTTTGGGAAAGGGCCTGTTCGATAAGCACGCCGGGATTTTTCTTCCACTGCTTCACCAACCCTTTGTCGTGGTCAAACAGGATATACGGATATTGCCGAAGCAGGTATTCGATAGCCTGTTTAACTTCTTGCTTGCTCGCCAATTCTACGGGATAGGTTTTTTTCAAGGTAGTATGTACGCTGATGTAGCTTCTTTTGCCGACCGGTATGCCGTTCACGATCACGCGCTCGGTTCCTTCATAAATCCAAATGATGGCGTTCAAAGGAATAATGGCCGGATGAAGTTTGGTGGTTGTGTTAACGAGCCATGAACGGGTGATGAATAATCCGCCAATGGTAAATGCAACCCCGTCCCGGAGTTCGTCCTCTACGGCATTTTTTACATCTTCATAGTCACCATACATGGCGAGCGTGCGTCCAAGCTTGCTTTTGCTTGGAAAGAGAAGATAGAATAACCTGCTAAGGGTGATGAAGAGGGCTACGACCATGAATAGTTGGGCAATGAGCCCTGGAATGAGTTGGGAGGAGGTATTCGTTTGGATGCCGTACGGAACGATCAATCCGGACATCTCTTGGCTGCTCAATGGCGGACGGTCTACATGTGCGGATACCGTCAGCGTAGATGGTCTTAGGTCCGTAACAAATCCGGTAAACGTATGCGGTTCCGAACCTTTATATTGGGCAAAGAAATCCAAAGGCACCTCAACGACGACATACTGGCGATCCCCGAAGGAAGCCAAGGCATAAGCTGATTTGGCTGGACCGGAATGTTGAAGCTCCTCTGCAGCAACGCTTCCCCGTTCAAACAGCTTGAGCTTCGTATCATATACCTCTTTTGCCGTAAACGTGACCATGCGCGTTCGCTTATTCCGATGGTTCTTTTCCAGATCTTCGATGGTATGAACGGGCTCCTTCACGCCAAGCCATCCAAGTTCCGTACCCATGATTTCGACGGCAGGGTCCAACGCGCCGATTGCCACAACAACACAAACCAGGAGCGACAACAAAAACTTGCTTGCATTTTCCTTAAAAATGATTCGGCTTATCTTCAAAGCATTCATATGTATGATCTACCTCTCGAACATGAAATAATTAGGTCGTTTCGAACTGCTGCCCTCCTTATCGGTTGGTATATACATATTTTTCGTCCAAAATATATATATTTTAACTCTTATCGACCAAAACCCCTATGAATTTGATATCTTTCTAGTCCTTGAAATATAAAAATATAGATGCTTGATAAGCCCGAGTCACGATGGCACTAAAAAAAACAGGCATTAGCGGCAGCATACTGGCAGCCTCTAATGCCTGTTTCGTGTTTAGGATTCCGGTGTCACGGCCTTGTGGACAAACCCGCCGCTGCCTTCGAGCAGCCTCGCGGCTTCCTCGGCGCTGACATCGGCCAGCAGCATGACGATAGCCGTTTTAACATGGGCGTTTGCTTCGGCATAGGCCCTTTCGACGGCATGGTCGGGAGCACCCGTTGCAAGGGAGATGATCCGTTTGGCGCGAAACACGAGTTTATGGTTGGACGGGTTGAGGTCCACCATAAGATTTTGATACACTTTGCCGATCCTGATCATCGCGGTCGTGGTGAGCATATTAAGAATCAGTTTTTGGGCGGTTCCGGCTTTCATGCGGGTAGAGCCCATAACGACTTCCGGGCCGACCTCCGCTTCAATGACCAGATCTCCGTGCTGATGCATCAGGGAACCGGTATTGTTGCACAGGCCAATGACGACGGCACCGTGTTCACGGGCCCGTTTCATGGCTCCGAGCACGTAAGGAGTTCGTCCGCTTGCCGCGATGCCGACCACCACATCCTTATCGGTAATGCCGTGCTTATCGATGTCTTCCGCTCCCAATTCCTCGCTGTCCTCCGCGCCTTCTATCGGTTCTTTGACGGCCCTGAACCCTCCCGCGATGATCCCCTGAACCATGGAAGGATCGGTTCCGTACGTTGGAGGACATTCCGAAGCGTCCAGGATGCCGATTCGTCCGCTGGTTCCGGCACCGACGTAAAAGAGTCTGCCGCCGGCGCGAAAGGCATCGACGATATAATCGGCAGCCTTGGCTATAACGGGAATAATATTACGGATTTTATCCGTAATGGAGCTATCCTCGTCATTAATTAAATACATGATCTGTTCCGAATTCAATTGATCAATGTTACGGGTATATTCATTCGGTTGTTCTGTTGTCAACTGACTGAGCAAGTTCATTCCAATCGTCTCCTTCTGTGCATGGATAATAGGAGCGAAAAGCCTGCGCAAGGGTTGCCGATCAGGTACAGGCTGTATCCGAATAACGTTTCTTTGCCAGAAGCGACGCCCCGTGGGCCGGAGTATAATCATGCTTTGCCTCAGGGAAAGAGAGTCGGGGGAACCGGTTCGCCAACGCTTCACGGAACGTCTCCAGAAATACGCCGGAATGCTTGAAGATCGAGCCGGTGCATACGACATCGGTCTCTTCCAATTCAGGATGTCTCCGAATCAGCGCGGACGCGGTTTCGGCAATCTCTATAGCCTGCTCCCGCAGGATTCCGAGCGCCGCAGGATCGCCGTCCTTGGCGGCCTCGATGCAGAAACGGGCAAAGGAGGCGATTTCGCTTTTTCCGATGGCAGGACGATAGACGTAGGCCTTCAGATCCGTCATTTCTTTAAATCCGTAAGCATTCATGATTCGCTCAGACATGATTGTGGGAGGCAGGATGCCTTCATGGCTCTTGATGATAGACTTCAGGCTGAGAAGCGCGATCTGGTAGCCGCTGCCTTCGTCGCCGAGAATATGGCCCCAGCCGCCGGCCCGGTAACGTTCGCCGCTCCTCGTGATCCCGTAAGTGTTGGATCCCGTGCCGGAGATGACCAGAATTCCGTGTTCCTGCTCCAAAGAGGCCATTAACGATATTTCCGCCTCGGTCGTGAGCGTCAGCGGAAAAGGAATCTCGCGCTCCTTCTGATAGGAACGTAGAAAAGAGATCACGTTCTCCTGTTCGGCTTCCGAGCTGATTCCCGACATGCCGAAGCATGCCCCGCTGCATGACGTCTCGGACAGGCAGAGCGGCTCCAGCAGAGAATCAAGCACGCGCGCCAATTCCTTCATCGCTCCGTCAAAAGTGACGACATACGGGTTGGTGGAGCTGCCCGTATAACGCGACAATACATTGCCTTGGCTGTCTATTGCGGCGGCTTCCGTTTTCGTGCCGCCTCCGTCAACACCTATAAAAAATGTTCATAGTTATCACTCCATTTACCCTTTTAGTATAGGGGAATTGCATAACATTGTAAAATAAAATTTTAATAATTCTATAATTTGTTGAAATAATATTTCAGAAATCCTATAATAAACTCTATCGGGAGTTGTAAGCGATATCATTTTGTTGTCGCTCTTTTTATAAAGGCAAATGCGGTCTGTCTACTGAGAAAGTACGTCGATAGATGTTATTCTTATACGATGATTGCAAAATTAGGGGGGACGGATTCATGCTGCTGGGGTGGGACAAAAAAATCGGCGTCCATCGTGATCGGACTGATGTCGGGGACCTCGCTGGACGGCATTGACGCCGCGGTGGTCCGAATTACGGGTAGCGGATTGAATTCGCGCGTTGAGCTGCTCCATTACGAAAGCACGCCTTATGATTCGACGCTGAGGGAGAAGTTGAAAGAACTTTGCAGCATGGAGCATTCAAACAGTGCAGGAGTATGTGCCATGAATGCTTATTTGGGAACGAAATTTGCAGAGGCGGCATTGAGGGCTGCGGAGGGAGCCCGACTGGAGATGCATGAGGTGGATCTCATCAGCTCCCATGGCCAGACCGTTTGGCATATTCCCGAGCATGACCCGGAAGACTCTTATACCGTCCCATCCACCCTGCAAATCGGGGATTTGTCCGTTATCGCCAAGCATGCGGGAAAATGCGTGGTGGGTGATTTCAGACCGGCGGACATGGCGGTCGGCGGCCAAGGTGCGCCGCTTGTTCCCTACGGAGATATCATATTATTCCGCCACGGGGAAAAGGGAAGGCTGCTTCAGAACATCGGCGGGATCGGAAACTGCACGGCCATCCCCGCAGGAGGAGAAGCTTCGGACATTTTGGCGTTCGATACCGGTCCGGGGAACATGATCATGGATGAAGTGGCGCTTATCTTATCCGACGGCCGTGTGACCTATGATAATGGAGGGCAATGGGCCGCGCAGGGAAAAGCGGATCTGGCGCTGGTGGTCGAGATGATGTCCCACCCGTATTTCCGGATGCCGCCCCCGAAATCTACGGGCAGGGAGCTGTTCGGAAAATCGTATGCCGCGGAATTTCTGAACGCGGCCAGAGCCAAAAATCTTGCCGATGCCGATATTATGGCCACGGCTACGGCTTTTACGGCTCATTCGATCGCGGACAGCTACCGTCATTTCGTGTTTCCGGACTACCGCATAGACGAAGTCATCGTTTCCGGGGGAGGGGCCCATAACCGTGAGCTGCTTCGAATGCTGGCAGAGCTGCTTCCGGATCGGAAGGTCATAACGTCGGGTGAGCTCGGTTTTCATGACGATGCGAAGGAAGCGGTCATTTTTGCCCTGCTCGGGAACGATTTTATGCACGGGATTCCGAATAATGTTCCGGCTGCGACAGGCGCGCGGCGTTCAACGGTGATGGGAAAGCTGGCTTTACCGTAACCGGGGAATCAAAACTTCGTAAGCGGATACAAAAATGGGATTATGACATGTATTGCTGGGGTTTCTCCATGTTTTTCGCAGAGTTTAGCGGTTATAGTTAATTCAAGCTTTAGGCGAGAAACCATAGGAGGGAATCATTCATGTCCAAAATTACGTTTATGGGCGCGGGAAGCACCGTTTTCGCCAAAAACGTCCTCGGTGACGTCATGTCTACGCCTGCGCTGCAGGGCTTTGAACTCGCATTGTTCGATATTGATCCGGAGCGTCTTCGGGATTCGGAGCGCCTGTTGAACAGCATTAAGGCGACCATCGGAAGCACATGCGTGATCAAATCGTATTCCGACCGGAAAGAGGCGCTCAGAGGAGCCAAATATGTCATCAATGCCATTCAAGTGGGCGGCTATGATCCGTGTACGATTACGGATTTTGAAATCCCGAAAAAATACGGCCTGCGGCAGACGATAGCGGATACCATCGGCATCGGCGGCATTTTCCGCAATTTGCGCACCATTCCCGTCATGCTGGATTTTGCGCGCGATATCCAGGAAGTATGCCCGGATGCCTGGTTCTTGAATTACACGAACCCGATGGCGGTGCTGACCAATGTCATGAATACGGCAGGCGGGGTCAAAACGGTAGGGCTGTGCCACAGCGTCCAGGTGTGCGTACCCAGCCTGTTCGGATCGCTTGAAATGGATACGGCCGGCGTAGAGTCCAAGATTGCGGGCATCAACCATATGGCCTGGCTGCTTGAGGTCAAGAAGGACGGGATCGACCTATATCCGGAAATCAAGCGCCGCGCGGCGGAAAAGCAAAAGGAAAAGCATCATGACATGGTGCGTTTCGAGCTCATGCTGCGATTCGGTTATTATGTAACCGAGTCTTCGGAGCATAACGCCGAATACCATCCGTATTTCATCAAGCGCAGCTATCCCGAGCTGATCGAGAAGTACAACATTCCGCTGGATGAGTATCCGCGCCGGTGCGTCAATCAGATTAACGGTTGGAAGCAAATGCGGGAGAAGCTGTTCGAAAGCCAGAGCATCGAGCACAACCGATCCAATGAATATGCCTCTTATATTATGGAGGCCATGGAAACCAACGTACCGTTCAAAATCGGCGGCAACGTCATGAATACCGGTCTGATAACCAACCTGCCGAAAGAGGCATGCGTGGAAGTGCCTTGCCTTGTCGATGCGTCCGGCGTAACCCCGACCTACGTGGGAGATTTGCCGCCGCAGCTGGCGGCGCTGAATCGCACTAACATCAATACCCAGCTCCTTACGATCGAAGCTGCCCTGACCGGCAAAAAGGAGCATATCTACCATGCGGCCATGCTGGACCCGCATACGTCCGCCGAACTGTCCCTGGATGACATTACGGCGCTGTGCGACGACCTGATTGAGGCGCACGGCAGCTGGCTGCCGGCGTTTAAATAAGATATCGAAGGCATCATAGCAACAGCCCTTCTATCCGCACGCTTGCGGATAGGAGGGCTGTTTTATTTTTGGCCACGTCGAAATCTGTTATGTCGATATTTGGGAAACGATGAAGAAATTCAGCCTATTCGTGTCCCGTGCTTCTCGGAGTATTCAAAATATTAAGCATACATGCGCTAAACCCTCAGGATTAAGGGACAGAGGGAGCGTTAATAATAAGTTTATCTAAGCATTAGAGGCGGTGAATGACAGTATGAAATTCGATTTGGGGCGCTGTCTCCTTCACGAACGGCTGGACGAGGCCGGAATGACGGCTGCGGAGCTTTCCCGCAAGCTGAAGTATAAGCCCGAGCGTGTGTCCGACTACATCGAAAATAAAAAGAGTGATGCCTCTGAAGGTCGCTCTGTCCATTGGGGATACGGTCGGCTGCCGGGTGGAGGAACTCTATGAAATGATCCCTGAAGAGCTCGACCGCAGTACCGGGTATAACCATAAACAAGGCGGGGAATTATTTTAAGAAAAAGGGTGCGCCGACTGAGAAGTTTTTTTTAAATACCCGGCTTATTGTGGTTGCCGTCATACAGGAGTAGAATAATATTATTAGAGGCATTATTATTTTTCCCTTACAACGACGGTGTATACGAGGTTAAGCCGTAGGAAGGAACCAGCCTTACGGGCCGAAATGAACGGGAGGCCTTTCGCCGCCTGTCCAATGATATCGGCCGTTAAGGCTTTTTGGGCGTTTATAAGAATTTTTTCTCAAAGGGAGTGCTTGGATGATCATCATCAAAACGGAAGAACAAATTGCGAAAATGAAAAAAGCGGGTGAGCTTCTTGCAGAATGCCACCGGCAAATTGCCGGAATGATTAAACCTGGCGTCACGACGATGGAGATTGACCGGTTCGTGGAAAAATTTTTGGAGGAACACGGCGCTTCCCCGGAGCAAAAAGGGTATAACGGGTATCCCTATGCCACCTGCGCTTCGGTCAATGATGTGATCTGCCATGGGTTTCCGAACGAAACCCCTCTGAAAAACGGGGATATCGTGACGATTGATATGGTTGTCAGACTTGACGGTTGGCTTGCGGACTCCGCATGGTCGTATGCGGTAGGAGATATTTCGGACGAAGCCCGTCATCTGCTGGATGTAACGAAAAAATCGCTTTATCTCGGTATCGAACAGGCGGTGGTCGGCAACCGGATCGGCGATATTTCCCATGCCATCCAGAAGTACGCCGAATCCGAAAACCTGTCTGTCGTCCGCCATTTCGTCGGTCATGCCATCGGCGAGGAAATGCATGAGGAGCCGCAGGTGCCGCATTACGGACCGCCGCATCGCGGACCGCGCCTGAAAGAAGGGATGGTTATCACGATTGAACCGATGCTGAACATCGGAACCTACGCCTGCAAGATCGACGATGACGGTTGGACCGCCCGGACCAAGGACGGAAAATGGTCGGCCCAATATGAGCATACCATTGCCATCACGAAGGACGGTCCGCTTATTCTTACGGAGCAGGATCCCCGGTAGATTTTTTTTCTATGGATTTCGAAGGTTAAATTTTTTAATATATAAGAAGTATAGACCTCATTTGGCAGGAAGGGATAGGGGATCATCATGACGATCAAGAAAGCATTGACGATTGCCGGGTCCG
Organism: Paenibacillus sp. DMB20; assembly: GCF_000987955.1. GTDB lineage: Bacteria > Bacillota > Bacilli > Paenibacillales > Paenibacillaceae > Paenibacillus_AQ. Next base: position 78,036 of record NZ_LAZU01000031.1, on the reverse strand, counting down.
ACACAAGCGGCGGCGCCGGCATTCAAGCGGACCTAAAGACTTTTCAAGAGCTTGACGTATACGGCATGACGGCATTGACGACCATTGTTTGCATGGAGCCCGGTACCTGGAATCATCAGGTATTTCCGGTCGCGCTTGAAATTGTGGAAACCCAGCTGAAGACCGTTATCGAAGGGATCGGAATGGATGCCATGAAAACGGGCATGCTCGGGTCCGTTGAAATTATTGAACTTGTTTCCCAATATATCGACCGCTATAACCTGAAGCGGGTTGTCATAGACCCGGTCATGGTATGCAAAGGCACCGATGAAGTACTGCAGCCGGAAAATACCGAAGCGATGATCGAGTTTCTGCTGCCTCGAGCCGATTTGGTTACGCCGAACCTGTTTGAAGCCTCCCAGCTTGCGAGAACAGGCCCGATCAAGACGCCGGAAGAGATGCAGGAGGCCGCGGCAATCATTCACGGCAAGGGCGCGAAAAAACGTCCTGATCAAGGACAGGGGCAGAATACAGGAAGGAAAGGCGATGGACTTGCTGTTTGACGGCAAAACATTTGAATGGTTTGAGGCGGATTCGGTTCCGACCCAATTCACGCACGGGGCCGGCTGCACGTCCTCCGCTGCCGTAACGGCCGGTTTGGCGAAAGGTTTCACGGTCCGCGAGTCGGTACAGCAGGCTAAACAATTCATTACGCAGGCCATAGCAAACGGATTCCGGCTGAACGATTTTGTCGGTCCTACGCGTCATTCCGCGCATCGGGCGAACCTGTAGCCTGAAACCTCTGGAAAATGAAAAACAAACTCCACAAAAGCCTTTCTGTATTGAAAGGCTTTTTTTACTTTTAATCAAAGAAATGCATGAGTTTTAAGCGAAGCTGAAATATTCTTTTATCCATAGAAAAACACAAAAACTAAATAAGGCTTGCCATCGTTTAAAGTACGTCGGTTGACGTTTATTTTTTACGAGGTTTCTGCATATTTATAATAGAGTAGAAGGGTCCGCGCGCACGATTCATCGAATTCCAGATGTTAGGCGCCTTCATTCACCATATTGTGATATACTTTACACAAAGGTCTTTTATAGAGGCATTAGAAAATGTTTAGGGGTTGAGATATGTTTCAGGGCATACTGGATTTTTTTAATGGAGTTTGGACCATGGGGTTTGTTTATTCATTCATTTTTTGACGCCGTTATCTTTCCGATTCCCGCTTTTTTCCTTCAAGTTTCTTTAAGCATTCTTCATCCGTCGTCCGCTCTTTGGCTGGCAACGGCCGGTTTTATCGGCTGTTTGCTCGGAACGCCTGTCGGCTACTTGATCGGCAAGCTGCTGGGCAAGTCGGTGCTGTACAAGATTTTAAAAAAAGAGTGGATCGACGCGGCTACCGAAAGGTTTCAGAAAAACGGCGAGGCAGCAATCCTGGTAGGATCGTTTACACCGATTCCTTTTAAGGTGTTTACGATTTTGTCCGGCTGCCTGAATTTTCCGCTGTGGAGGCTTATGGCTTATGCGGCGGTTGGGAGAGCGACCAAATTTTATGTCGTAGGCGCCTTGTTTTACTTGTATGGAAGAAGCGCGGAAGGCATGGTGAAAAAACGTTTTCGCTTTATATTTTCATCATAGCCGTGCCTTTGCTCCTGATCGGCGTATATCTGAACAGAAGACGTAAGCGCAAGCGGAGCGAAGCGGTCCAGGCTGCCGCCGAACAGCCCGTCCTGGAAAGCATGCCCGATCAGCAAACGCCGTCCGCTTAAGCAGCAAGAATAAAACACATGTTTATATATGAAAAAGCAGCCGGATTTTTATCCGGCTGCCTTTTTGCATATTACGTTCGTATTGGGCGGCATTTACGGTCGCTCCGCATGCAAATCATGTTAGCCCGTTCTGCCGAATCTGAAAAACTTTCCTCTGTCTTTCGCGTCCGTTACGACCGGACTAAAAGAGGAAGGGGTCAATGTCGAGCTTGTGATATCCGTCAAATAACCGTGAAGGGGTCCTCGGTATATTTCGTGCAGCTGCGGTGAATTGGAGAAGTCCTCGGGTGTGACCAGATGCGGTGGCTTGTTCACCGGACGCAGTCCGGCGCGTTCGAACACGGTAGCTACGAAGTGGGAACAGAAGTAAGCGTCGGCGCGGTCGATATGGACTCTGAACAGAATGCCGAGCAGACCTAGCAGATTGTACTTGTAGCGATCCTGGTCGCGCATCATTTCCTTAACCAGATTGTACATTCGCTGATAATCCTCGGAGCTGACGCGGCAGCGGTAAATGGCGGATTCCGAGGAACAGAAGAACGGTGCCCGTAAATTTTCACGGACCAGACCGCCGTTGAACGGATTGTTCGCTTGTTTACGTCCGAAGCTGTAAACCTCGCGCAGTTCGGGATCAAACGCGATAGATGCGTGATTCAGCGGGGCGTTCGTGAAGCATTGGATCATCCTGCTGAACCAGGTGCCCGTGCCTGTAAGCACGATCCAAATATCTTGTTCCGTATACATACTCGCAAACTCCTTTTAACGGTCCATACATGTACTACAAAATTATATATATGCTTGCTACTTCCACAATAAACGAAAAAAAGCTTGCTGTTCAAGCTAAAAAAAAACCATTATTTTTCATTTCAGTTAGAGTTGCGGGAATGAAGCTTCGCTTTCCGGGAATCAAGAAAACAGGCGCTATGGTTTAGCAGGAAAAAAAAGATGGCCGCGAAAATCGATAAAATGCTTGACCGGATGCATCCTTGTCCTTAAATAATAGAAAGATATATAGGTGGAAGGAGGGCTGTTCATGAGCCGGACTCATTTAATGAACGATCCGAAACGGAGAAAATTGCTGTTCAGCGCCGGTCTGAGCTGGATGTTTGATGCGATGGACGTCGGAATGATCTCTTTTGTTGTGGCTGCGTTAGCCAAGGAATGGTCGCTGAGCTCACAACAGGTGGGCGTTCTGACCAGCACCACGTCCATCGGCATGGTGTTCGGGGCGGCATTGGCAGGGTTTATGGCGGACAAGTACGGCCGAAAAAATATATTGCTGTGGACGCTGCTCCTATTCTCGGCGGCCAGCGGGTTGTCTGCCCTTGCGACCGGCTTTGCGATGCTTTGCATTTTCAGGTTCATCGGAGGGTTTGGCTTGGGGGGGAGAGCTGCCGGTTGCTTCGACGCTTGTATCCGAGAGCATGCCGGTGGAAGACCGGGGCAGGGCGGTCGTATTGCTGGAAAGCTTTTGGGCCGCAGGATGGATTCTGTCGGCGTTGATCGCTTTTTTCATCATACCGGATTACGGCTGGCGTGCCGCATTCGTGATCGGAGCGCTCCCGGCGCTGTATGCCCTGTATCTGCGGCGTGCCATTGAGGATTCGCCCAGATATGTCCAGCAGAAGAAAGCCCGCCGGCTGACCTTTGCGGAACGGGTGAAATCCGTCTGGTCCAAGGAGCATCGCCGGACGACGATCATGCTGTGGGTGTTGTGGTTTACCGTGGTTTTTTCCTATTACGGCATGTTTCTGTGGCTGCCTACGGTTATGCTGGACAAAGGCTTCAGCCTGGTGAAAAGTTTTCAGTACGTGCTGATCATGACCCTTGCGCAGCTGCCGGGTTATTTCACGGCCGCTTATTTCATTGAAAAATTCGGCCGAAAATTTGTGCTCGTGACGTACCTGCTGTTCACGGCATTAAGCGCGATCTGGTTCGGTTATGCCGATTCCGTCGGCGCACTGCTGGCGGCGGGCATCTGTCTGTCGTTCTTTAACCTGGGCGCATGGGGCGGTCTGTACGCCTACAGCCCCGAGCTGTATCCGACCCGGGTGCGTTCGACGGGCGTTGGCCTCGCTACGTCCTTCGGGCGGATCGGCGGAGTCATTGCGCCGCTGCTTGTCGGCGTGCTGAAAGAACGGGGCACCGGCATCGAATCGATATTTGTTTTATTCTTTGTAACCATTTTGGTGGGCGCCTTTGCCGTCTTGATTCTGGGTCGGGAGACCAAGGGCCGGGAGCTCGCGGATTAAGGGCAGCAGGTTGAAATAGGCAGCGGCGCAGGTGAAATGCCTGAACCGCTGCCTATTTTGCAAAAAAACGCCATCAACCTTTGAAAGGGAGATGGCGTTTTTCGCTTGTTCTATTCTGCTAAACCTCCATAATGGAAGGCATGATGTACGGACTGCGTCCGAGTTCTCTTTTGAAATACCGAGTCAGCGTCGTGGTTGTGATATGCTCCCATGCGGCTCGGTCGTATTCCCGCTGTTCCCCCGTCTTGTTGAGATGCTTGCGGAGTATGGCTTCGGCCCGGCGCAGCAGCGGCTTGGAATCCTGCATGTACACAAAGCCACGGGTAATCAACTCCGGCCCCGCCAGAAGCTTGCGGGTCTCGCGGTTAATCGTTATAGCTACAATGACGACACCGTCGTGTGCCAGCTGGACGCGCTCTTCAAGAAGTTCCTTTTCATGGGCTCGAAGCTCGCCGTTGTTGATGTATATATCCCCGGATGGAATGTTCCGGCCCTTTCGGGCGCCGTTTCTGAACAGGGACAGCGTGTTCCCGATATTCAGCAGGTAAACGTGATTCTCCGGTATTCCGACCTGTACCGCCAGGGCGCGGTGATTCAGCAGCATCCGGTATTCGCCGTGAATCGGAACGAAATATTTGGGACGAAGGCTGCTGAGCATAAGCTTCAAATCTTCCCGGCAGCCGTGACCGGAGGTATGGATATCGAGAATGGATCCGTAGCGAACGTCCGCCCCGGCACGCATCAGAAGGTCAATGCTGCGGTTCACGTTCTGCGTGTTGCCCGGAATCGGCGAGGACGAGAAAATCACCGTATCATCCGGATGAATTTGAATGGATCTGTGCGCTCCGGAGGCAATCCGGGTAAGAGCGGCATTCGGTTCTCCCTGGCTGCCGGTGCAGATGATGAGGACCTGATCGTCACGGTAGCGGTTCACGGCTTTCACGTCGATCATCATGCCGTCGGGTATGCGAATGTAACCGAGCTCCTGTCCGATGACAAACACCTTTTCCATGCTGCGTCCGACAATGGCGATTTTGCGGCCTGTACGGATGGCCGCCTCAACCACCTGCTGCAGCCGGTGAACGTTGGAGGCAAAGGTCGCGAACAGGATCCGTCCGTGGCATTCCTGAAACTGCTTCAGGATCGAATTGCCGACGGTCCGCTCCGATGGCGTGAAGCCTTCGCGTTCACTGTTGGTGCTGTCGGCGAGAAGAGCGAGTACGCCTCTTTGGCCAATGCTCAAAATTTTATGAAGGTCCGCGGGTTTATCCTCAGGGGTAAAATCGAACTTGAAATCGCCCGTATGGACGACGGGACCGTAGGGCGTCTCGACAACGACGCCGAAAGCATCCGGAATGCTGTGCGTCGTACGGAAAAAATGAACCGAAAGATGCTTGAAAGAGATGATTTCGCTTTCATGAAACACACGCAGATCGCTTTGATCCAGCAGCCGGTGTTCTTCAAGCTTCGCGCGGACCAGACCGATGGTCAGCGGTCCGCCGTAAATCGGCATTTGTATTTGCCGCAGCACGTAAGGTATGGCGCCGATATGGTCCTCGTGACCGTGCGTAAGAAACAGGCCTTTGATTTTGCTTTTGTTCTCGATCAGATAACGGATATCGGGAATGATATAATCCACGCCGCTCATATCGGCGTCCGGGAACTTCAGACCGGCATCGATGACAATAATTTCGTTTCTGAACTCGACGGCATACATATTTTTTCCGATTTCGCCTAATCCGCCGAGCGCGAAAATGCGTACGGGCGGCGATGATGGCTTGGGCTTCTTGGAAGGAGCCGCTTGAATCTTTTCTGTTAGAAGGGGTTTAGACATAATGTGAAAGAATTCCTCTCTATGGTAATTAAGGGCGTATACCCGGTTGAATTTCACGATTTAGACAATTAAAACCTAAGTCGCCGGGAAGCATCTCTAATTAAGATATCAGAAAGTTAAGACTTATTGAAATGTATTTCCGAAAACTTCACCAAACGAAAAGGATGGCCGAACGGACGGAGCCGCGGATTTGATTGTCAAAAAAATGGATGGGACAGTCACCCATGCCCTTCTTTTTTATAGTCTGTAAGAAGGAGGGGCGTCCCGCATGATTAGACCATTGAAGCTTGAAGACATTACACGAACTCCTGAATGCTACAGTGCCTGGCAGCTGGATGCTGTCGGTAAATGGACGGAAAAATTAACAGACCGCACATCGAAATTCCCCTGCATTCCGGCTGTACAGGGATTCGCCTTGAATCATCTGCGGTACGGATTTGTCCGGATGGCCCGTGAAGCGGGAGCGGCAGAGGAACTGGCTGAACTGCTTCGAAGTTATGGACGGCAGTCTAAAGAATTCGGAACCTATACCTCGCTTGTCGTTTTTATAAAGGATGAGGCGGGGCTTCCGAACCGGCAGGGTGGCGTCGAATATTATGAGCGGCTGTTCTGGTCGCTGCTGAGCCGGACAACGGCGCTGGACAGCGCGCCCTGGCCTGCTCATCTACCGGAAAATCCGGCTGATTGCCTTTGGGAATTTTGCTTTGACGGCGAGCCGTATTTTGTTTATTGCGGTACGCCCGCACACAGCTTGCGCCGCAGCCGCAGCTTCTCTTGCATGCTTCTGGCTTTTACGCCCCGCTGGGTTCTTCAAGAATTCGGGGCTGTGCCTGTCCAGGCGGAAAAAACCAAGAAGGCGATCCGGAGAAGGCTTGAGGCCTATGACCAGGTCACGGCTCATCCGGATTTAAAGCTGTACGGCGCGGAAGACAACTACGAGTGGAAACAATATTTTATACGTGACAGCCTGGACTCCCTGCCAACGTGTCCATTCAGGCGAAATGACCGAAAGGAGGGAAGCACATAATCCGTCCGGCAAGAGTATGTAAAGACGATGTATCAAGTTCAAGGCACCGTTCCCTTAAGGGACGGTGCTTTTCTTTTAAGAATGGAAGAAAGTTATGTGATCGGGATCCTCAACCCCATAAAAGTAAGAGGTCCATCGAACATGCAATTGGTTTATATCATGAACAACCATGTTCCAAAAAGAAAGTGATATATATAATTTTGCCCCTGATTTAGCAAATCTTATCCTTGTTGATCCAAAAATTTCCGGGTTACACTGAAATTGATCTTATTCCAGTTTAACATTTTTGGAGGGGGGTGTGGTAGTTATTAAGTTGAAAAAACGCGGCCAAACGCCGCTGAAATTTACATGTGCAAAGGAGAGTTTGAATGACGATACTTAAGACAACAAAAATGAAAGCGCTTATTCTTGGACTGGCCGTTGCGCTCGTGCTCAGTGTATTTCCGGCATCCGCGTCAGCGGAGTCTCCGGCCTGTACCGAGCCCGCTTGGAGCAGTACGGGCGTTTATGCAGAAGGCTATCTGGTTTCCTACAACGGTCATACGTGGAAAGCCAAGTGGTGGACGCAGGGTGAAGCGCCCGGCTCTGCGGGACCATGGGGGGCATGGGAGGACTTGGGCGCCTGCGATTCGGGCACGACGCCGATAGAGCCGCCTGTAGAGCCTCCGGTAGATCCCCCGGTGGTTTCGGAACCGGGTGACCGTATGTACGTTGCATATGCAAGCACGTGGAACACAAGCATTTACGATCTGACAACGTCCAATATTCCCGATTACATCACAAACCTGAATTTAGCGTTTGTAAGACCGGATACCGCTTATGTCAAAGGCTCCTACGCATTCGATCAGGAAGTCGCCGGATTTGAGTTTGTCGAGGGGGCGGCTACGCCAAACGGCCAGAGGAAATTCACCCCTCAGCAGTCTCTGGATCTGCGAAGCAGCATTGCGGCCTTAAAGGCGCGCGGAACGAAGGTGTTCCTGTCCGTCGGCGGCTGGTCTTACAGCCAGGGAACCCAGTGGTCCCACTTCAACGCCAAGAACATCGTCGATCTGGCCCAAGATCTCGGCGCCGCGGGCGTGGACATCGACTGGGAATCCAGCGGCAGCAACTGCAACAAGCAAACGGCGGGACAGTTCAGCTGTACCAAGGACGGAGAAATTGCCGGTATCATTACAAGTTTGCATCATGAAATTCAGGCACGGAATGCCGACTTGCAGATTTCGATAGCCGGATGGTCAACGGGGGCTTACTACGTTAAGGGAACGCCGTTTGAAGAAGGCAAGGTGCAGTGGGGATCGCCTTTTGGCGGCACGATGTACCGGGCAGTGAAGGATCATGGGAACAAAATCGATTTTATTAACCTGATGTCTTATGACGGCGGGGAATATTATGACCCTCGGGAAGGATACGAATCCTATCGCGCCATTTACGGCGGGCCGATCAACATGGGCATGCAGATCGCGCCGGAGGGTTCCGGCAGCGCCGTGCTGAAGCTCCAGGCCGAGCCCGGAACGGTGTATGATGCCGAAATGCTGACGGGCCAGAACAACATGGCCACGAAATATTACAATGTGGAAACGCTCGTCAATTATATAAAGAACAAAGGAAGAGGAAATGACGGGTTTATGTTATGGCAGTTGTGGAAGCAGCGCGTTCACCAGCCGGCTCCAGCCGGAGCCGCAACCGAGAACAGTGCCGGACAATATGTGTGCAGCAATCTGCCGTTGAAGGGCAACTGCAGCCAAACCATCCCCGTATTGCCGAAATTATAATTTTTTCTATAAATATAAGAATCCGACATCCCTGGCGATGTCGGATTTTTTATAGATACGTACGACGATAGGCGTTTTTCTTATGTTCCGGGTCCCGCAGCAGACGCAGCAGTCTCTATTGAACCGACAGGGTGTATACCCCTCGCCCGTTTTCCAGCGTAACCCGGTCGTTTCTGACCTCGGTGCGGGAGAGGTTGTCGACCGGAATCGTAAATGTGCCGTCCGGAAGGGGAGCCTCCTCGCTGTCGGTTATGATAACCCCGGCACCATGGAGCAGGAGAGCTTTGCATGCGGCATAGTCGTCTACGGAACAGTTATTGCCGTCGCTGTATCCGACAAATTCCAGCATGATGCGAGCCTGGTCAAGGTCATTTAACTCGTGTTTCCGAATCATGATGTTTTGATTTGCGTGAGACTGTAACCACATCGACACGTCTTCCAGCGGATGCTTCATTTTCTACACCTTCCTAACCATGCAAAATAGTCGTCCTTGTAGTCATTACCCAAAACGGTCAGGCTTATTTCAAAATTTTCTAGGGAACCGTTTGCCGCCTTCCGTCTGCGGTGAGCACGTTGACAGAGGTTCGTTTTTCTATGGATCCGGCGCGGTTTCGGGACAGGATTCCCAAGCTGCAACGGTTGAATTTGTGATAACATATAAACATCGAGGTACTGCAAAGAAGGCATGCCGCGCATATAGACGCGGCGTTCTTGCAAGCGGCGGTTTAAGAATGTTTTTGGTTCCAGCTCTCCGGCTGGCCGGATTTATATACGATGGTTACGCCAAGCTGGCTGTAAGTTTCCTCGGTATAATGGTAATCGGGGCAGTGCTTGGTCAGCGACAGGTGGTCATGGCGCGATACAAGTTTTTTTATCGCAATCAGGGCAGCGGTCTTGAAGCAGGGATTTGAGCTTGCTGAACATGAAATTACCACCTCCTGTTTTCCGATGTAATTACTAGGTTTTATTATAAATCATGATTTCCGGTTCGTACAGTCATATTGTTTCCTGTTTGTTTCCCATACATCCAATAACAACAACGAATGGGGTTCTGTCATCGTGTTTATGCAGCATTTGGCAATGGTTTTAATCGGTCTGGTCGGATCTTTTTTTTTCGGGATTGCTCGGCATCGGGGGCGCCATCATCAATTTTCCGCTTCTCCTCTATGTGCCCGGATGGCTCGGCCTTGAAGGCTTTACGGCGAAGGAGGTAGCGTCGATAAGCATGCTGCAGGTATTCTTTGCATCCCTGTCGGGCATGCTCTCCAATCGGCTAAGCTCCAAGGGAGGCCCTTCCCTCGTTCACAAACGGCTGGTCCTTCAGATGGGGGTATCGACCCTGATCGGCAGCTTGATCGGCAGCGTTTCCTCCTTATACTTAAAAAGTGAAGCCATCAATATCGTTTACGGCTTTTTGGCGGTCATTGCCGTTATCATGATGATCGTTCCCGCCAAAGCCACCGCCGAGAACAAACCCGTAACGGAAGTCGCGTATAACGTCATGCTTGCCGTCGTCTCGGCATTTCTTGTCGGCTGCGTATCCGGCATCGTCGGGGCGGGGGGAGCATTTATTTTGATTCCGATCATGCTGACCGTGCTGAAGATACCGACCAGAATCACGATTTCATCCTCACTGGCTATTGTATTTCTGTCCGCGGTCGGAGGTGCCATCGGAAAAATAGCCGCAGGGGGGATACCGTTCTGGCCGGCGGTGTTTGCGATCATCGGGAGTCTTCTGGGCGCTCCGCTTGGAACCTATCTCAGCCGCAGGCTGAATGTAAGGCTTCTCCGCTATGCGTTGGTTCTGCTGATTGCGTTAACCGCAGTGAAAATATGGATCGATATTTTACGGTAGCGAACGCTGCCGTTATGGTTGTAAATGAGAATTGTAGATAAGGAGGAGAGCAGGTTGAGAAAAAACCGTTTGGGATCGTCGGAATTGATCGTCGGTGAAATCGGCTTGGGATGCATGTCGCTCGGAACGGAAGAGAAGGGCGCGATTAGCCTGATTCATGAGGCGCTGGAGCAGGGCATCAATCTGTTGGACACGGCCGATCTATATGATGCGGGGGTAAACGAGGAACTGGTCGGAAAGGCCCTAAAGGGACGCCGCGCGGACGCCGTTATCGCCACGAAGGTTGGAAACCGGAGAATCCCCGGCCAGGAGGGCTGGGTGTGGGATCCGTCCAAGGAGTACATCAAATCGGCCGTCAAAGACAGCCTCCGCCGCCTCGGCACCGACTATATCGATTTGTACCAACTGCATGGCGGCACGCTTGATGACCCGATCGACGAGACGATCGAAGCGTTTGAAGAACTGAAGCATGAAGGCTGGATACGCTGCTACGGGATTTCCTCGATCCGGCCGAACGTCATCCGTGAGTATGCGAATCGATCCGGAATCGTCAGCGTATTGACCCAATACAGCATCCTGGACCGCCGCCCGGAAGAAGAAGTCCTTCCTTTGCTTGCGGAAAAGGGGATATCGGTTATCGCGCGCGGACCGGTGGCTAAAGGCATTCTGACCGATCGGGCAGAGGAAAAAGCGGAGAAGGGCTATCTCGATTATGCGAAAAACGAGCTGCTGGAACTGACGGAGCAGTTGAAAAGCAGGCTTGATTCCCGCCGTGACCTGTCCCATACGGCCATCCGCTACGCGCTTTCCCATCCTGCCGTAGCCTGCGTCATTCCGGGAGCCAGCTCCAAGGACCAGCTGCTTCGCAATGCGGCAGCCGCGGACGCGAACCCGCTGACCCCTCAGGAAATTCAGGACATTCAGGCAATCAGCCGGGCCAACCGTTATGAGCAGCACCGCTAAAACGGCATCATGGCACTGAAAACATAAGCTTCTCTTATACGAACCGTCCGGGGTTGTCCCGGACGGTTTTTTCCTGTCGGAAATCTTCAAAATCTAAAGAAAGCAAACATCATATCTTAAGTTCACGCATTGTAAGGGCCGTCATGGGCAGGCGATAATGGAGCTATCCAAATAAACAGGGGGGATTACGAATGCTAAAGAAGTCGAACGTTCTTTCCTTAGTGATGGCGGGCATCCTGGCTGTCAGCTTAACGGCATGCGGCGGTGGAGGATCCACATCCAAAGACGGGGTCGGATCAAGCACGGCTTCCAACGATACGGGGGGAACCGGGGAGAAAGTTACGATTACGTTCCAAAATATCTTTACGGACCCCACCGATCCCAAGGACGCCATGCTGAAGCGGATCGTGGCTGATTACGAGGCTAAAAATCCGAACATCAAGATTGAGCTCGACTCCCTGAATACCGACCAGCAAAAGCTCAAGCTGAAAACCCAAGCGGCCTCCAAAGAGGTACCGGACATCACGGTTGTCAATCCATCCGCACAAATGAAACCGTTTGTCGACGCCAAGCTGTTAGCTCCGCTCAATGATGTCGTCGAAAAGAACGGGCTGAAGGACACGTTCCAGGAGGGGCTGCTGGATTGGTATACCTTTGACGGCAATCTGTATGCGCTTCCCGACGGCAACAATATCGGGCTGGTCTACTACAACAAGGAGCTGTTCGATCAAGCCGGCGTGAAAGTGCCGACGACCTTTGAAGAAATGGTGGACGTCGTAAAGCAGCTGAAGGCGAAGGGCATTCAGCCGATGGCGATCGGGGAAAAGGACACCTGGACCGGTTCCTTCCTGTTCATGAACATTCTGCTTCGCACCAACGACGGACCAGGATTTCTGAAGGATGTGGCGGACGGCAAGAAAACGTTCGAGGATCCCGCATTCACGGAAGCGGTGAAAAGCATGCAGGACCTGATTCAGGCCGGAGCCTTCCAGGAAGGGGTCACGTCCTTTGATTACAACGCCGGCGAGAATCTGTTCAAGACCGGCAAGGCTGCGATGTATTATATGGGCAGCTGGGCGACGGGCGGCATAGAAACCTCCTCCGTAAACGGCAAAGTCGGCGTCTTCAAATTTCCGACGGTGAACGGCAAAGGCAATCCTGACGAGTTCATGCTGGCGCCGGGAAGCGCGTTTGCGATATCCGCAAACAGCGAGCACCTGGAGGAAACCAAGGAATTCCTTAACTATTTTATGCTGGAATTCCCGAAAAGAGCGTTTGAGGTCAAAGGGGCCATCGGCCTAGGGCAAAAAGTGGAAGGCGACTTTAAAGCTGCCGGTTATTCGGATATGTCGATGGAGGTCCTGGAGATGTTCAAACAAGTGAAAGGCGGGGATATCTCTTTTGACAACACGATGAACCCGGGCACTTCCCAGGCACACTTGACGAGCATCCAGAATTTGTTCGTGCAGCAAAAGGATCCCGCCGAAGTGGCGAAAGAGCATCAAGCCGCTTTTGAAAGCAATAAATAAGAAAAAACGTCTATCGACGTACTTTCTCAAGAAGACAGACCGCGTATAGCGGAAGTTTTTTCTTGCGAGATAAGGATGACAAACCTCTGAAGTTTGTACTTTCTTATCTCTAAACAAAAACGTAACCGTCGGCATGAAGGGGTCTTTTCGAAGATCCCTCCATACCGGATCTTATGTGTGCATTCGGCTCTTGTATTTGGATTGATGGGGAGGCGAGCCTTAACGTGAATGTATTAAGAGTCTCCAAATGGACGATAGCCGTTTTCGTGCTGCCGTGTTTGCTGCTCTATGTGTGTCTTGTATTTGTCCCGATTCTCGTATCGATGTACAGCGGATTGCTCGACTGGAACGGCATTGGCGAATCCCGTTTTATCGGTCTGGACAATTTTAAAAAGCTTTTGTTTGACGATCCGGTTTTCTGGCCTTCCGTTAAACGTACCCTGATGTTTGCCGTGTTTTCCATGCTGGAAATCCCGGTGGCATTGTTTGTCGCCATATTGCTGAACCGCTTTATCAAAAAACCGAATTTTCTCGTATCCAGTTACTTTCTTCCGGTGATTTTGTCCGTCGTCATTATCGGCCAGCTGTGGAAAACGATCTATAATCCCGCTTCCATGGGCGGCATGCTGAACCAGGTGCTCGAAACCCTTCAACTAAACGATTGGACGAGAGCTTGGCTGACAGACCCGGATGTAGCGATGTATTCGCTGTATTTCGTCGCCTTATGGCAGTATCTGGGGTACCATACGCTCATTCAGTTTACCGGGATCCAAAATATCCCTTCTGATGTTATTGAAGCGGCAAAAATCGATGGGGCCGATGGCTTGAAGGCCGATTGGTACATTACGTTTCCGATGAATATTCCGATCTTTAAAATATCGATCGTGCTTGCTTTTATCGGGTCCCTGCAGGCGTTTGACATGATCATGGTCATGACGGGCGGCGGACCGGCACACGCGACGGACGTGATTTCCACCCATATGTACAACATGTCCTTCTTATCGATGAAGTACGGGTACGGAAGCTCCATCGCGGCATTCCTTGTCGTGCTTTGCCTGGCGGCAACCGTCATCATTAACTTCCTGTTCTCCCGGCTGGAGCGCAAATATACGTGAAGGAGGGAATGCTGCCATGAGTCAGACCGTTCCAGCGTTTTCAAGCAAACCGCTGACTGCAGAAAAAAAAGAAAAAGATATCCGTTGCCAAGGGGTTTGTTCTGCTATTCCTTTCCGTTCTGCTTGTAACGCAGCTGTATCCGCTGCTTTGGCTTCTGATCTACTCGTTGAAGACGAATGAGGAAATCCTGTCGGGAAGCTTTTTCTCGCTGCCGGCCGTGCCGCAGTGGAATAACTTTACCGATGCCGTGAATTCCGGCAACTACTTCAGGTACCTGTGGAACAGTTTTTTCGTGACTTCGATCACCATGGCGGGCGTGCTGCTGCTGAGTTCGCTTGCATCCTTTGCCATCAGCAGGTTTCGTTGGAAATACGGTCAGATGGTGCTGCTGGTTTTTCTGATCGGGATGATGATTCCGCTTCAAGCTACCCTGCTGCCGCTTATGATTATTTTCAAGAATCTTGGCATTCTGAACACGCATCTTTCGATCATACTTCCTTACATTGCTTTCCAGACCCCGATTGCCGTGTTCATCCTTAGCGGTTTTATGAAGTCCATACCGCACGAGATTGAGGAATCCGCGGTCATTGACGGAGCGGGGATTTTCCGGATATTCCGAAGCATTATCCTGCCGATCTCGGTTCCGCCGATGATGACGGTCAGCATTCTTACCTTCATTAATATCTGGAACGAGTACATTTTGGCGGCAACGTTTATCTCCGCCGAAAAGCTAAAGACGCTTCCGTTCGGAGTAAACAGCTTTGTCAGCCAATACTCGGTAAATTACGGGGCCATCGGCGCTTTCCTCGTGCTTGGGGCCGTGCCCGTCATCCTGATTTACTTCTTGCTTGCGGATAAAATTACAAAAGGTATGGTTGCAGGAGCGGTGAAAGGTTAACTTTCATCCTCCTTTTTCCGTATATGGATATATACCTGCGACTCTTATGGTAAAGTAAGGATTTTAGAGCGCATATTTGAAAGGAGAAGAACTATCGTGGGCCGCAGCAAGCATACCATTCACAATCGTTTGTTTCTGCTTTTTCTTTCAAGTATGACGGCTCTCTTATTGATCGGAAGCTTTCTGTATTATCAGAGGATAACGGATATTATCCACGGAAAAATCAGCGACATGGCGGAGAAGAACATCTCCCAGACGGCCGGGCTGTTCAATCTGCTCCTTGAGGGATATAACAGCGTTACCAAATCGCTGAACAGCAACTATGAGTTGTTAAGGCTGCTCCAGGAAAGGGACAGGAACCATAATCCTTCGCATAGCGTCATCGACGAACGGACGATCACCAATATCATTGGCGCCATTTATTTTTCGCGGGATGATATCATCGGGATTCACGTCATCAGCAGGGCGGGAAAGAGCTATCATTATGAACCCAGGTATGCGGGCGTGGTGGATGTCGATTATTCTTCGTCCGAATGGTACCGGAAGCTTCAGGCCTCGGATGGAGAGATGGTTTGGATGGGCCTGTTCCGAAATTCCGTCATCAACAGCTTTCAGAAGGAGCCTGTCTTTGTGTTTGGCCGCAAGCTGTTTGATTTAACGAGTCAAAAAGAACAGGGAGTCGTTCTGATCGAAACCAAGCCCGGGCCCATCCTGTCCGCCCTATCCAATGTGACCATCAGCCCGAACAGTCAGGTTTACATCGTGGATAAAAACAGCCGGGTCATCGCATCCACGGATGATAACAAGGTACAGACCCTCCATTTCGGCCAGCTGCCCCGTCCCCGGAACGGTCAAGTCCTTGTCGACAACCGTAGCGATCAACTGATCGTGGCGGCCAACGCGGCGATGGCCGAATGGACCGTGTACGGATTGACGCCCAAGGGAGACATCAGCGCCGAAGTGGATAAGACAAGGCAGTATCTTTTCTATGTCATCCTGATCCTGGTCCTGATTTCCACTGCCCTGGCCACCTTGATATCCCGTAATATCGCTTCGCCGCTAAAACTGTTGATCCGGGAGATGAAACAGGTGGAGATGGGGAATTTCAGAGGCTCCGTGAACGTAAAGTCCTTTGAGGAGATTAACAGCCTGGTGTCGTCCTTCAACCGGATGGTAAACCGGATGGATGACTTGATAGAAGGGATTACGAGCGCATCCATCAGCGAGAAGAATGCACAGCTGCAGGCGCTGCAATCCCAGGTGAATCCCCATTTTTTGTACAACACGCTCGATATGATCTATTGGATGCTGGACGAGCGGGAGAATGACAGGCTGGGACGCGTCGTCTTGGCATTGTCGCATATGTTCCGATACAGCAGTGACTGGCAGGAAGCCTCCCGGACGACGCTTGCGCAGGAGCTCGATCAGATGCGGCATTATATGACGATTATTGAGAGCCGTTTGGAAGGCAGGGTCCACGCCGACATTCAAGTCGATAGCCGCTGGCTGAATGTTACGCTGCCGAAAATGACCATTCAGCCGATTATCGAGAATGCGGTCAAAAGCGGCCTGGAACCTCTGGACCGTCCGGGTATGCTACGCGTGTATGCGGAAGTTGATGGACGGGAGCTGCATATCGTTATTGCCGATAACGGCGTAGGCATGGACGAACGGATGCTGCAGCA
This sequence comes from Paenibacillus sp. DMB20, assembly GCF_000987955.1. Taxonomy (GTDB): domain Bacteria; phylum Bacillota; class Bacilli; order Paenibacillales; family Paenibacillaceae; genus Paenibacillus_AQ. The sequence goes on along the minus strand of NZ_LAZU01000031.1, from coordinate 61,353 downwards.
TATCAGGGAGTCGCTTGCGGACAGCGGGACGAACCGGAGCAAGGACGAGGGAGGAAACGGTCCCGATTCTGGCGTAAAGAATGCCGAACTCTCGGCACGACCCGCAAGACGCGGCATCGGTCTGCCGAATGTGCACCGGCGGATAAAACTCATGTTTGGCGATAATTACGGGTTAAGAATGGAGAGCCGAATAGGAATAGGGACAACGGTTACGATCGTTATGCCCCTGTCCGGGAAAGGTGGAGAGGAATGGACATTCTCATAGTCGATGACGAAACGGTCATTCGGGAGGGCATTCAGCGGACTTTGCGGCAGCGCTTTCCTGAATTTCGCGCCTATTTGGCGTCCAACCCGGAAGAGGCGTTGATTGTCCTGCGCAACCACAGGATCCAGGTTGTGCTGACGGATATCCTCATGCCCGGCATGACGGGTCTTGAGCTGATGAATATCGCGGGCAAAAGATATCCGTACATGAAATGGGTGGTCATTTCCGCTTATTCCGAGTTTGCCTATGCCCAGGAAGCCGTCCGTTTAGGGGCCAAGGATTATCTCCTCAAGCCGATCGGCAAGGATGTGCTGATCCAGATGATCGATAAGCTGAGCGAGGAGATCGAGCGGGAAAACCGGTTGACGAAGGAGACGCAGCTGCTCGAAGCGAACCGCAAATATTTGCGGGAGGCCGTCTTTAAGCGCTGGGCATCTGGATTGGATATCGGACGCATCGACATACGCCCTTTTATGGAGAGCCATCCGGATTTCCACCTTTTGATGGTCAGGATGGAGACGGATAAAGTCGTGCGGCTGGAGCATTTCATTATCGAAAACGTGCTGGAGGAACTGATCCATCAGAGTGGGAGCGGTTTTGTCAGCATTTTGGACAGCAAAAGCCTCGTGGGGCTCGTTACCTTGAACGAAAGCGCCGGCCTTCCAGGCCTGATCGAACAGCTGAGGGGACATTTGATCAAGTATTTGAAGGTGCCCTTCCAAATCATGAGTACGGAGCGGATAAGCGATTTCAACCAGGTGCCCGGAGAAGTCCAGCGCATGTGGAAGGCGTCCTCGACACAGGTTTACGAGCATTATGCCAGCGGAGGGGATCAGGCGGTGGAAGTGGCCATGCAATATATCAGAACGCATTATCATGCGGATTTATCGCTGGATAAGGTCGCGTCCGTCGTTTATTTGAATCCGGTTTACTTCAGCCAGCTGTTTAAACAAAAAAACAGGCTGCGGCTTTAAGGAGTACGTAATTCAGTTAAGGCTGGAACAGGCCAAGCAGCTGCTGCAAAATCCAAAGCTGAAACTGGCGGAAATCGCGGAACGGATCGGCTACCAGGACATGCGGCATTTCTCCCAGTTGTTTCGCAAAAAGTACGGCGTGACGCCCAGCGAGTATCGTCAAAACGGTATGGTCGGCGTTCCGGCAGCCGAAAAAAACGGGACGGGGATCGTGAGTGATAAAGGGAAAAAGCCCGAAGAATGAAGAAATGCGTTCTCTCTGTCCGCCATAAATAAAAGATTGGGAAGCGGGTTCCTAGGATCCGCTTCCTTGTTTTTTGTTTGGCGTTTTTCCCTGATGCACGAATGAAGTCGGCGTGAATTCCGAAAAATTCATTGATATTCCTCCGGCCCCGGGATATACTGACGACTGCAAGACCTATATCAGGTCGAACATTGATGAATTATAGGCTGAAGCCATTTCGCCCGGTGCCGGTAAACGGCATTTCGGGCTTGTTTTGGGCGAAGGGAAAAATACATGACTACTGGTTTATCGAAAAGGCAAACTTTTTGACCGTCCCCTTCGTTCTCAGAGTAAGATCCGCGCGGACTTATTTTTTCTTTTTTCAAGAAGGAACAGAAGGGAATCTTTCATGATTACGATTGAGCATTTATCCAAAACCTACCGGAAAGGCGCTTGGGCGCTTCTGGACGTTTCACTTACTTTCGATAAGGGAATGACGGGATTGCTGGGACCGAACGGGGCTGGCAAAACGACACTGATGCGCATTTTGGCTGCCCTGCTTTCGCCGACCTCGGGACAGGTGACCATTAACGGCATACCGCTGTCCCGGTCGGAAGAGATCCGGAAGAAAATCGGCTATCTCCCCCAGCATTTTCATATTTATCCGCAGATGACCGGACGCGATTATCTGGATTATGTAGGTGTCATGAAAGGAATCGGCGACAAAGCGGCCCGCCGCAAGGAAATTTCGAGGCTTTTGGAGATGGTCAACATGCAGGAGAAGGCGGACAAGAAAGTCCGGACGTACTCCGGGGGAATGAAGCAGCGAATCGGCATTGCCCAGGCGCTTATGGGCTCGCCCGAAGTGCTTATTGTGGATGAGCCGACGGCGGGACTCGACCCGCAGGAGCGGGTCCGCTTCCGCAACCTGCTGACCCGGTTCAGCTTAAATCGGACCGTACTGTTGTCGACGCATATCGTAGCCGATATCGAGAGCAATTGCCGGAGAGTGGCCGTCATGAACAAGGGATGTCTTGTCATGGACGGGGATCTGAAGGAACTTCAGGCTTGCGGTCGGGGATATGCCTGGGAAGCGCTCTTAAGTCCTTCGCAGTTTGCGGCGGCCGATCCGTCATCCATTGTGTCGGTCCGTACTTTACCGGATGGGACTCTATGTCGGATGATCGGGGAGAAGCAGCCGCTGCCGGAAGCCGTTCAGGTCGAGCCGACGATTGAGGATGGCTATATTGCGCTGCTGCGGAGGGATCGATCATGAGCAGATGGCAGAAACATTGTTTGCTGGAGCTGCGTCTCGTGCTCGGCAATGTTTTCCTTGCGGCGCTTCCGGTTCTTTATGCCGGCATCTATCTGGGGGTCATGCTGAATATCGCCGGCTCCCCGGAGCCCGATGTGTATTCGCAAATGTACGAGTTCAACGCGTTTGCCCATACATTGACGCTGGGTCCGGCCATGTGGCTGGGCATCCTGACGGTCCGGCGCGACATCCGTAGGCCCTCCTTTGAATGGAACCGGAGCCTTCCGGTTTCCTTCCACATGCTGCTGTCGGCAAAATATGCCGTCGGCCAGGTTTATATGATCTTGTTTACCATACCTGCGGCGGTCACCTTTTACGCGGTTTCGGTCGCGCAGAGCATCGATCAAAGCGTAGCTTTGCGGCATGCCTTGAACCTGGCGCTCCAGTACGAGATTTCTTATCTGGTTACTTTTGCGCTGGCCATGCTGCTAGGCGTCTGTTTGCAGAACAGGATGGTATATTTGATCGGGTTTTGCGCTTGGATGTTCGGCACCTTTTTCATGGACATTTTTTCTCATCCAGCAGATGGGGCTGTCATACCTCAAAACCTTTCATTTAAGTCAGTTCTTTGTGGGCAATACCGTGCTGGCCGGCGAGAGTTGGGGATATGAGCTGTTCAAGCACGAAATCGGAATGTCCCGCCGGTTTGTCCTGGCCTTTACGCTGCTGATGCTGATCGTCATTCTGCTGCTTCTGAACCGTTCCCGGCCGACGATGTCCATGAAACGGTGGTGGCTGCTGGCGGTAGGCGCCCTGATCCTGGCCGCGGCCGCATTTGCCCCGTATGCATCATTGTGGCAGACCCGCTACGCCAGCGTAGCGGAGAGAATCGGTGATCCTTCCGTGAGTTGGGTTAACAGCGATCCCCGTCCTTGGGATGGCAGGCTTAAGGTATCCCAATACGACATTTCGTTACAGAGACAGAAGGACGATACCCTTCTTATGACGGCAAAGCTTACGGTGCCTGTCGAAAGCAGGAAGGGAAGAACGGCGCTACCGCTTACGCTGCACCGGTCTTTTCAGGTAAACAAGGTGCTGGTTCAGGGAGCGGATGCTCAGTACCGGCGGCAGGGCGACTTCATTGATGCCGAACTGCCGCAAGGTATGCAGGATGATCTGCAGATCGAAATCGTGTACGGCGGGAAAATCATGGATTTTTCACCCCGCTATGGCAGCGAGAGATACGCCGCCTTCAGCGTTGGCTCGGAGGTCAATCTGCCCAGGTATATGGCCTGGTATCCCTTAATCGGGCATCAGGACATCTACTTTAAGGATGAGCCTCCGAATGAACTGTCCACCGGGATCTCATTCAGACCTCTGCATTATCCTCCCGCAAAGATGAAGCTGACGGTGGAGGGTTACAAGGTCCCTCTTTATGCGGGCATACCGGAAAAGGAAAGGAAAACCGGATATCAGCGGTTTGAAGGAGACGGCGTCACGGGTCTCTCCCTTTTTGGCAGCAGGGACTGGACCGAAATCTGGCATGAAGGTTTGCCGGTGACCATGGTTGCCGCACCTTATGACCAAGAGTATGTCGAGAACCAGATGAAGGATTTGAAAAAGAAGTACGATTATTTTTCATCCTGGATCCCTGAATTGGCGAAGCGGGACTTCCATATTTTGTACTGGGGTGGGGGCCGGTACAGCTACGATCGCATCAATGGCGGCATGGAGAATGCGATGATCATATCCAGTGACAACTCTTATTACAACAATGTGGTTGACTCTTTGCCCGGCGAATGGATGAATTTCATGCTGTTCGGAAGCCAAAACGGGCTCTATATGTATTCAAGCGATCAGCACCCCGAAACGGACGTACGCAGCCGGATCAGCAGCCTGTTCTGGTATGTGTATTACCGCCAGGAGTCCGGGTTAAGCGATAAGGAGTTAGTGAATGGGTACTATTGGACAAGATCGGTTCAACTGCTTCTCTTCAAGGACAACGATTATGATCCGAACGGAATTGGCCGAAAGATGGCCAAACAGGTTTCCAGGGCTTTGAGGAAGGGAAAGGAACGCCAGGTTCAGGAGGTGCTGCTCCATTTTTTATAACATCGGACTGAAACAGCCGCGGGAAGAAGAAAATGTTTATGTCAAGGAGCGGCCTATTCCATATAAAGAATGGCTTGAGAAATGGAAAGAGGTCATGGAAAGCGATCCTCGGGGTTAATGATATATAGATAACGCGGAGAGGGGGGGGAGTGAAGCTTGATATCCGATCAGGTGCTGTCCGAACGAATGGCGGCGGGAGACCAGGACGCCTTTGAAATGCTGGTGACGCGGTACCACGGGCCGCTGCTCAGCTATACATCCAATCAGCTGCAGGACCGCCAGAAGGCGCAGGATATCGTCCAGGAAACGTTCCTCCGGCTGATCCGCCATCTCAGGCAGCACGGCGCACTGGAGCATGTTAGGTCCTGGCTATACCGTGTGGCGCTGAATTTATGCAAGGACTATTGGAAAAGCTCGGCTTACAAGTCGGAAGGTCTCGCCGGGGAAGAATTTCCGGAACGGTCCGATCCGTCGGCCGGTGCCGAAGAACTGTTCGAACAGCAAGAAACGTCGATGGAAATCGCCGTGTCTTTGGGAACCCTGCCCGAAGTTCAGCGGAATATCGTATCCTTGCGTTTTTTTTCACGACCTGAAGCTGCAGGAGATATCGGAGCTGCTGGATCTCCCCCTGAGCACGGTCAAGACTCACCTTTACAATGGGCTTAGGAAGCTGAAAAAAAGTGATGACTGCCCAGGATTCCTACGCTCCGGCTGTTTCGGCCCGTTCGCAGGGACCGCCTGGCGGAGTCCGCAGCCGCTCCGGCGATACGGCCGACAGGCCGGTCAAATCCAAAGAAAGTGAGGTGTTTTCCCATGGATCATCCTACCGATAACGAATTAAGGGGGCTTGAGGAGGAGCTTAGGGGGCCGCTGACCCATGCGGTTCTTCCGCCGCCCTCTCCAAACGAAACCGCCCGGTTGATTTCAATGCTTCAAGGGGAATTCGATCTGCTTAAGCAGGAGGCTGCACCTCCCAAGCTGGATTTTAACCCGCAGGTAGATCCCCCTTCCTTGGGACAGCTTTTGCGAAGTCAACTCCGTCTCAACCAGAAAGCGATTTTGCTGGCCAGCGCCGCGGTGTTCTTCATGCTTGTCCTTTTGATCGATCCTGAATATCCGCTTGAGCAGATCGGCGGGATTCCCGGAGGCATCTTTCCGCTCATCACGCCGCTGCTTCTGATTGCGTCCATGCTGTTCAGCAGCCGAACCTGGGATCGAGGCATGCGGGCGGTCGAGACGATAATGCCTTATCCGCCGGCCCTGGTCCTGTACAGCCGTCTCTTGATGGTGACCGGCATCGTTGTGGGGATGGCGTTGATCAGTACGGCGGTTCTTGGAATCCGGGCCATGTACGCGGAATCTTCGCATTTTTTTGTTCGGGCCCTTTGTACTTGAATGGATGGGCGTTTTGCTGCTGACGGGAGGCGCCGCCATGTATATGATGTTCCGAAAAGGCATGGCAGCCTCCATGCTCTCGGCCATATTGGCCTATGGCATCTGGATCGTTCTACAGGGACAGATGAGCGGTTCCGGCGTGACGAGCGGCATGAAAATGCCCATAGATGCCATCATCCTTCTTTTCGGGGCGGCGCTGTTGGTATCATCTTACGGATACAGCCGACGGAACCGTTTGCTTCCGGGGGAAACCGCCCATGATTAGCATTGAGGGATTGGAGCGTCAGGCGGGGACGTACCGGCTTGAGATTGAGCAGGCAACGCTTCAGCAGGGACTGAATTTGATCGTCGGTGCGAACGGAGCGGGCAAAACCACATTGATGGAAATGCTGACCACGCTCCAAGCCCCTGATGCGGGAACCATATTGTACAAAGGGCGGAAGGCTTCGAATCATCTTCCGCTCGTCCGGAGCCAGATCGGCTACGTTCCTTCCGATATCGAACTGTACGGAGATATGAAGGTAGGGAAGCTGCTCACATACCTGGCCGAGCTAAAGGGAATTTATTCGCCGGAAGCGGTCGACCGGCTCATGGCTGACTTCCGGCTGAAGGAACACCAGCGCAGCAAGGTGAAACGCCTGTCCCAAGGAGTGCAGCGGCGGATTGCGGTCGTGCAGGCGCTGCTGGCTTCTCCGTCCTTTCTGTTTCTGGATGAGCCTTTAAACGGGATGGACGCCGAAGAACGGAAATTCTTGATCGCTTATCTGACCCGGTATGCCAAAGGCAGGATGGTGGCGGTAGCCGCCCATGAACTGAACGAATGGGAAGATGCGGCGGATTGCGTGATCTGGATCCACCGCGGGCGAATCCGTTATAACGGGCCTCCCCGTACGTGGAAGCTTGCCGTTCCTTCGAGGGTATGGGAGGGAGACGTGACGCTGGAAGAGTTCGAGCAAATTCCGGAGCGCGAATTAATTCACTTCCAAATGACCGACCAGGGTGTGCTCGTTCGCCGGATGGGCAGCATTCCCCCCGGCCTGCAGTATGCTGAACGGGAGCCTACGCTGGAGGATACTTTTTTTCTTCACATGGATGCTTTGGAACGAAAACTGTAGAAGGACAGATAAAATCATGCACTGCATAATAAAAGCAGCAGGCTGAGGGGGGAATCCCGGGAGGCCTGCTGCTTTTTTGCGTAAGGCTTAACCTTGTTTCTCGGATAAACTCCATCTTTCTTGGGGATCGGACTCATGATTTAAGGGGTTCGCCTGATCCGGTCGGCCCTTTAATTCAATTCCGATAAATTTAATGGGTTTTACCTCTTTTCAAACGTTGGAAAGTGTGAGAGAATGGGAGAAATCTTTCGTATAATAAAACTTTCCAGTTGGAGAAAAGGGAGGAACTATCTATGTCAGAGCAACGCAAATTGGCTATCGAAACGTTGGCCGTACACGCAGGTCAGGAGATCGATCCGACAACGCTGTCCCGGGCGGTTCCGCTTTACCAAACAACATCTTACGGATTCCGCGACAGCGAGCATGCTGCAAACCTGTTTTCTTTGAAAGAATTCGGCAATATCTACACACGGATCATGAATCCGACAACGGACGTGTTTGAACAGCGCATCGCCGCATTGGAAGGCGGAGCAGGCGCATTGGCTACCGCTTCAGGGCAGGCTGCCATTACGTTCGCCATTCTGAACATTGCCGGTGCGGGCGACGAGATTGTTTCCTCCTCCAGCCTGTACGGCGGTACATATAATCTGTTCTCCACGACGCTGGCGAAGCTGGGCATCAAGGTGCATTTCGTGGATTCGACTGATCCGGACAACTTCCGCAAATACATTAATGACAAGACCAAAGCCTTATTCGCCGAAACCATCGGCAACCCGCAGGGGAATGTGCTGGATGTGGAAGCCGTGGCGGCAATCGCCCATGAGAACGGCATTCCGCTCATCGTGGACAATACGTTCCCAAGCCCGTATTTGCTTCGCCCGATCGAGCATGGCGCGAACATCGTCGTTCATTCGGCGACGAAATTCATCGGCGGACACGGCACATCCATCGGCGGCGTCATCGTGGACGGGGGGAATTTCAACTGGGCGGAAAGCGGCAAATTCCCGGGACTGACCGAGCCGGATCCTAGCTACCACGGGGTTGTTTACACGGATGCCGTCGGACCTTTGGCATACATCATCAAAGCCAGAGTTCAGCTGCTGCGCGATATCGGTGCTTCGATTTCCCCGTTCAACTCCTGGATGCTGCTTCAAGGTCTTGAAACCCTGCATCTGCGGATGGAGCGTCACAGCCAAAACGCTTTGAAGGTAGCGGAGTACCTGGAAAGCCACGACTCGGTCGAGTGGGTCAGTTACGCGGGTCTGCCTAGCCATTCTTCATATGAACTTGCACGGAAGTATTTGCCGAAGGGTCAGGGAGCCATTCTTACCTTTGGCATTAAAGGAGGAGCAGAAGCCGGGCGCAAGGTAATCGAGAATGTGAAGCTGTTCTCCCATCTTGCCAATGTCGGAGATTCCAAGTCGCTCATCATTCATCCAGCGAGCACGACGCATCAGCAGCTGACGGCAGAGGAACAGGTGGCTGCCGGGGTCAATCCGGAGCTGCTTCGCATTTCGGTCGGTACGGAATCGATAGACGATATTCTTTACGATTTGGAACAGGCACTGGCTGCCAGCCAGAAGTAATCATTGCATCCATCCTTTAAGTTTTACGAAAAGGGCACTTTCCCCTCCGGAAAGTGTTCTTTTTGATTGCCGGAGAAAACCGTTTGTCATCGTATATTTCAAGTTCCTCGATAATAATCTTTAGGGAAGGCAAGAAAGACCCTATCAAGCGAAAAAGAGGTGGAGCAAACTCATGACGGAAGGGAAACGGGCAAACGGCGCAGAGATCGGGAAGCGCTTTTACGACATTTTTAACAGAACGGATCGTGACCGTCCGGCGGAGAAATGGGGCGATATTCAAGTGTTGAACGATCTGGCTGCGAAAGGCGGAATGACCCATGAGGAAGCATTGCTGCTGTTGGCAACGCCCGATGACATAGAGGAAGTGATGCGGAAAAAAGATTCGTCCGGCAAAGAGTCTGCTTCATTGCAGCGTCTGCTGTCCTGGAGCGATGAAAAAAGGAAGCTTAAAGTATTGGCCCGCGCGGATGATCCCGTAAAGGCTGCGGCGGGCATGAGGGAAGGGGCTCAAGGGATCGGGCTGATCAGGGGCGAGGCATTATTGCGGTCAGGGGACCGCTTGCTTGAGGTATATGCCGATTGGATAAAAAACAGGGACGAAGAAAAGCGGCAGCATATGCGCTTCCGTCTCGTCTCCTTATGGACGGAAGAGTGGACAAAGATATTACAAGCAGCCAAAGGCGCGCCCTGCGCCGTAAGTCTTGCTTGGGACGTATTGGAGGACGGCGGTCCTGAGGAAAGGCTCGAACTGCAGGATATTCAACTGGAGTCGCTGTTTAGAGCCGCAGCCAGGTGTCAGGAGGAAGGGACGGAGTGCAGGCTCGAGGTGCTGGCCCTTTGGCCGATGGACGCAGCCGATTTCACGGCCGCTCACGATTTCGTTGAAGAGGTAGGGCAGCAAATGATGGGAGCTTTAAGGCACGGGACGAATTTAAAGATCGGCGCATTGCTTCATCCCGATGTGCTTCCGTCGGACGCTGGGGATGTCACCCGATTGGCGGATGTCATTGTGATCGATACGGAATGCGCTTCGAAATTTCATCTGGTGGACGAGCGGAATCCTTTGGAAGGCCCCGCAAGAATGAATATGAGCGAGCCTGTTCAGGAATGGGCCAGCCCGGCTCTGTTATACCCGCGATTGGAAGAAACCATCCTGAAAATTCGGCGGGTGAAGCCGGAAATCAGGATTCGGGCCGGAGGGCAGATTAAGGCAGGAGATTTGAGAACGGTATACCGCCTTGGAATGACGGAAGTCTGCTGTGCGCCCGAAGATTTAGCGGCCGTTCGCTTGACCGGACTTCGTTTGGAGATGGTCGAGGGCCGGTATTCGTCAGCGGAGGAGGCCTGAGCATATCCGGGGGCCAAGAAGAATGGTCGAAAAAGCAAAGGGGAGACTATAGGATCGGGCTCGGACGGTAATACAACCGCTCGGGCTTTTTTTCAAGCATTTTATGCGCATGATACGAGATGCCTTCGGACGAGCCTGCTGCCGGTTCTAAATTAAAATAATTATTATTTATGGGTGAAAGTCTGTTTACAAACCCGATTATTGTGGGTATGATAAAAATATAAAGTTTCCCATAGGAAAATAAATTGTAGTAAGTCAAAAACGATTCTCATTCTCATTTAGCATGCTGCTCCGGCTTAGCCGGGGCAGCATGTGCCATTTTAGGGGTAGTAAGAATGGGTCTCATTATCAAACAGGAGGGTGGATTATGATGGAATGGACACACAATAGAGCGTTGGGCAAAATCTCGTCGATTGAGAATGGACTGGATCCGAAACAGCCGCGTCATCCCGGCAAATGGGATCTCCGGAGCCTGCTCAGCAACCCGGAAGTACTGGCTGCGCTGGGCAGCGGCGTATTGATGCTCGCCGCTTGGGCCGCGAGCTCCTGGTCGGAGCTGGTCTCCGTTATCCTGTATGTCGTCTCGTATACGGTCGGAGGGTGGATTAAGGCTAAAGAGGGCGTAGAAACGCTGATCAAGGAGCGGGACCTGGATGTCAATTTGCTGATGATCGCTGCTGCCATGGGTGCCGCTTCGATCGGCTATTGGAATGAAGGAGCCATGCTGATCTTTATCTTTGCGATGAGCGGCGCACTGGAGAGCTACACAATGGAACGAAGCCGCAAGGACATTTCCTCCCTGATGGAACTGCAGCCGGAAACGGCTCTGCGCCTTGAAGGAGGGGAGATGGTATCGGTATCCATCGGCAAGCTGGAGATCGGCGATCTGATTCTCGTGAAGCCCGGCGAATTGATCCCGGCCGACGGCAAGGTCTATCGGGGCGGATCGTCGGTCAATCAATCCTCTATCACCGGTGAATCGGTGCCTGTAGACAAGGAAGTCGGCGATGAGGTATTTGCAGGTACATTAAACGGGGAAGGCGTTCTATATATAGAAGTAACGAAATCTGCCGAATCGACTCTGTTTGCAAAAATCGTGAAGCTGGTGGCGGAAGCCGAGAACGAGGTGCCGGAGTCCGAACGGTTTATCAAACGTTTTGAAGCCATCTATGCACGCATCGTGGTCGGAGTTACGGTCGGGTTGATTGCGGCGGCGCCGCTGCTCGGCTGGGATTGGGATACATCTTTTTATAAAGCAATGGTGTTTTTGGTCGTCGCTTCTCCCTGTGCGCTTGTGTCATCCATTATGCCCGCGATGCTGTCCGCCATTTCGAACCGTGCCCGCAAGGGCGTTCTGTTCAAAGGAGGGGCCCATGTCGAAAACATGGCCCGGACGGCCGTCGTAGCTTTTGACAAAACGGGCACGCTGACGCTGGGATCGCCGCAAGTGACTGATTTCATCGCAGGCGGCGGAATGACGTATGTGGAACTGCTCGGCATTTGCGCCTCGGTGGAAAGCATGTCCAAGCATCCGTTGGCTCAAGCGGTTGTACGCAAGGCGAAGGAGGAGCGGATTGAGGTTTTGCCGGCTGAGAATGCGCAATCGATTACCGGCTGGGGAATGCAGGCCGAGGTTCAAGGAAAGCTGTGGAAAATCGGAAAGAGCGATGTGCTGGACCGGAAGGAACAAGGAGATCAGGCAGCGGATTCCGTAAAAAATGCGGATGATCCCGATTGGCATGCTCTCCGTTCGAAGCTGGAGTCCGAAGGCAAAACCGTATCGGTGGTGCTGGAGGGGGAACGGATAACCGGCATGATTGCTCTTCAGGATGCGGTTCGCCCGCAGGCGGCAGCCGCCGTGAAGCGGCTTCAGGAGTTGGGAATCAAGGTTGCCATGCTGACGGGGGACCGAAAGGCGACCGCGGAGGTCATAGCTAGAGAAGCAGGCGTGGACATGGTGTTCTCCGACCTGCTGCCGGAGGACAAAGTGAAACATGTGAAGGAGCTTCGGGAGCGGCATGGCCATGTCGTGATGGTCGGCGACGGCGTCAATGACGCGCCGGCATTGGCAACGGCCACGGTCGGCATCGGCATGGGGGTGACGGGCAGCGGTACGGCGCTGGAAGTGGCGGATGCCGTGCTGATGAACGATAACATCGAAGAGATTGCAGCGACCGTCCGGGTGGCCCGCCGGGCGCAGCGGATCGTCAAGCAGAATATGACGTTTGCGGTCACTGTCATTTTAACGCTGATCGCCGCCAACTTCATTGAGGGCGTTGCGCTTCCTCTGGGCGTCGTCGGGCACGAGGGAAGCACGATCCTGGTCATCCTGAACGGACTTCGGCTGCTGCGCGCCAAATAAAAAAAGGGGGCGCTTTACCGAAAAAGGTAAGGCGCCCCTTTGGGTTAGAAATTCAACTTGGCTTTATTTTACTTTGATTTGGGTGTACCGTATAATCTTGGCAGCAGTGATCAAAACGAGGGGAACGATAACCATGATACCTTTTTACGGGGATGTTCGGGGAGACGCTTATCGCGGTTTGATCGATTATTGCATGGAACGGTCGGCCGCATTCGTGCTGGCGAAACGGCACAGCTTGATGCTTATCTCAGAGGGACAGCAAGTGCTGGATGCCCTTAAGCCCTTTTTAATAGAAACGCGCCGTATGGATGAAGTTGAGAATATGGCCGACTATTTGCCCCGAAACGCTATTACATACAGCAAAGGTACCTACTATATATACAGAAACAGCAAAGAAGCATCAGAAATTTTGAAGGAAGCGGCCGATAGCCTGTTTGCTTGGCAGCATCCCCTTCTTCCGGAGGATTTGTGCTTTTGGGATGAGCAGGAAAACGACTTTCTGTACAATGTCGCGCATGAAGAAATGGCTGGAATGAACGTGGAAGAAACGGAAGCGGCTGCTTTAGCGGAATCCTACCCCGGATTATTTTTTCATTTCGCGAAAATAGACCGAGAGTTTAACCGATTATTGGACGATGCCATTTATCACCAGGCATCCAAGCTTAAAATCGAAATGTACGGAATCACGGAAATCCCTGATCGTATTTCAGAGCTTCGGGGCTTAAAAGAGCTGTTCATTTTTGAACAGGAAATCCGCCGGTTGCCGCCGGCCCTGTTTGATTTGACGGAGCTTGAATTCCTAACGGTCTATACCGCTGAGTTGGAGGAAATTCCTGCTGAAATCGGAAAACTCGTCAACCTGAGAAGTTTAACGATCCTATGCGGATGTTACCACGATATGAAAGATGGAATGCGGGTGCTGGCGAAGGAAGAGATCATGCTGAACCAACTGCCGCCTGAAATCAGCCAACTCAAGAAACTGGAGCATTTGCATATTAGTTACACCACGATTACCGAACTTCCGGAAGAAATGGTTTCGTTGCAGAACCTGCGTTCATTGGTTTTCAACAACAATTGGCTGGTTAAAGAACCGGCATTCCTTCATCGGATGCCCCGATTGGAGCAGATTGATTTTGGCAAAAATCCGTTTATGGAGCGTGAATAGAAGGGGCTGCCGAAGATGCAGGGAAACAGCGAGATAATTTCAATCTTTCATCTGATTTTCACAGGATATTCACGAAGGCATTCATGGACGTATTGACAGAAGGGCCCAAAATAATCATAATAAATATTAATTTATAATTATTATAATTAAGAGAAACCATTACATAGAGGAGGAGATCATATATGTATAAATCCGTTATTATCGGCACCGGACCGGCCGGCCTGACCGCTGCGATTTACCTCGCCCGAGCCAATATGAACCCGCTTATCATCGAAGGCCCTCAGCCGGGAGGGCAACTCACGACAACCACCGAGGTAGAGAACTTCCCGGGCTTTGTGGACGGCATTCAAGGCCCCGAGCTGATGGATAACATGCGCAAGCAGGCGGAGCGTTTCGGCGCGGAATTCCACACCGGCTGGGTGAACGGCGTGGATATGAGCGAGCGCCCGTTCAAGCTGAACGTGGAAGGGCTGGGCGAGATCGTTGCCGAAACGCTGATCATTTCGACAGGGGCAACGGCCAAATATCTCGGAATACCGGGAGAACAGGACAATGTCGGCCGTGGCGTTAGCACGTGCGCGACCTGCGACGGCTTTTTCTTCCGCAACAAAGAAATTGTTGTCGTGGGGGGCGGAGATTCCGCGTTGGAGGAAGCAAACTTCCTGACCCGCTTCGCGTCCAAAGTGACGCTGGTTCACCGCCGCGATGAACTTCGTGCATCGAAAATCATGCAGGACCGTGCCCGCGCGAACGAAAAAATTCAATGGGCGTTGAACCGCACTCCGGTTGAAATCGTTGCTGACGAACGCGGCGTAAAAGGCATCAAGGTTACGAACAATGTGACCGGCGAAGAAGAAACGATTGAGGCCAGCGGCGTTTTTGTGGCGATCGGCCATCATCCGAACACCGGTTTCCTCGGCGGACAGATCACGACCGATCCGAACGGTTATATCGTAACGAATCCGGGAACCTCGGAGACCAACGTACCGGGCGTATTCGCTTGCGGCGACGTGCAGGACACGCGTTACAGACAGGCCATTACGGCAGCCGGAAGCGGCTGCATGGCGGCCATGGACTGCGAAAAATATATCGAAAGCCTGGAACACAGCAAGGTAGTGCTGTAAACTGGGTGAGACGGGTTAAAAAGATAGATGGTACAAATTTTTAAGTAGAGGTGAATTCAACATGGAAAACGTTATCGTTTACACATCCAACAATTGCCCTCACTGCAAACAGGTCAAAAGCTTTCTGTCCGAGCAGGGCATTGCCTATGAAGAGCGCAACATCGAAACCAACGACGAGTATGCGCAGCAGGTTTGGGACATGGGCGTCCGTGCCGTTCCGCTGACCATCATCGGGGAGCATCGTATTTTGGGCATGAACAAAACCCAGTTTAACAAAGCTCTGGCTCCAGCCGAAGGTTAATTTCCCGGTTGTGAAACGCTTATAGCACTCCAAATAGAAAAAGCTCTTCCCTTTCGGGGAGGAGCTTTTTTTTGTGCTTTCTTGTTTGGATTAGGCAGATCAGCCGCAAGGGTTCTGCGTAGGATTGTCGTCAAAAGAAGATAAACATTATAAGCTGGAATATCGCATAGACGAGAATTCCTGCAAGGATAAGCAGAAAACCGGCTTTTTTCTTTCCTTGAAAAAGACGAAGAATCGCGAGGCTGAACAACGGCGCAATGACCAAGAGGAACAGCAGCACGGTGACAAACATCTGTGCCGAAATATCCGAGGTATCGACATAAGTCATGAAACGTTTCTCTCCCTGTCTCAGGAATTTGCATGCATTCCACAGTGATATAGATCACATTATGACATTTATTATAGCGGAACCCCTCCGGATTTTCCTTAATCTGTCCCAAAAAAATAAGGCGAAATTACGTCAGTTTACAAGGCGGAGACACGAACCGGCCCAAGGAACTGGGATACGGCGGAATAGGCCGCGCCAATCACGGTTGAGCGGCTGCCAAGCCCGGCAAACCGGATCTCCATCCGCTCCCGGTGATAAGGCAGCGTCCGCTTGGAAACGACCTGCCCCATCGTGCCCCCGATCCACTCCCGGGCATCCGAAAGCGGCCCCCCGATGACGACAAGCTGGGGGTTAAAGCCATTGACCAAATTCGTGATGCCGATGCCAAGGTAACGGCCCATCTCCGAAAAATGCCCGATCACGGAGGCATCGCCTTGCTCCGCATGCCGTATAAGCTCGGACGTACGGCGGGAAGGAAGGCTATCCCCGGCAAGGTCATGCATCTTTTCGGAGGCGTAAAGCTCCCAGCATCCGCGGTTGCCGCAGGAGCACTCCTTGCCGTCCGCCTCGATCGTCATATGGCCGGTTTCTCCTGCGTATCCGCGTGCGCCTTTATACAGCTCGCCGTTTATAATGATGCCGGAGCCGATGCCGCTTCCGGCGCTGATGTACAGCAGGTGCCGCGCGTCGCGCCCTGCCCCGAAGCGCAGCTCGCCCTGCGCACCCGCATTTGCCTCATTGTCGACCGTTACGGGCACGCCGACCTCATCTTGAAGAAGCTGGCGCAGCGGGACCATGTCCCAGCCCAGGTTCGGAGCGAACAAGACGGTCCCGTTCTCGTCGACCATGCCGGGAACCCCGACGCCGACGCCCACGACGCCGTATGGCGATGGAGGGGCAAGCCTCATCAAGCTGTTCACGGCTCGCACCAAGGCCTCGAGCACATAAGGCACGTCATGCTTGTCCAGCTGAAGCTCCTCTTCGGCCATAATCTTTCCTTCCAGATCCGTGAGCACCGCCACCAGTTGCGTGATTCGAAGCTCGACGCCTACGGCACAACCGGCTTTGCCGTTAAACAGCAGAAGCCGCGGCTTGCGGCCGCCGCTCGATTCGCCGGGGCCGATTTCCTCTAGCAGATGATGGTCGCACAGCTCCTGCACCAGATTGGAGACCGTTGCTTTGTTGAGTCCGGTCAGTTCGGATACCCTCGCACGGGAAAGAGGCCCATAGCGGATAATCGTGTTCAAGATAATCGACGTATTTATTTTTTTAACCAGCGCTTGATCACCGGTAATCGCAGTCATATTAATCATCCTTCAAAAGTGGGATTCAATTGGGAGATATCTCCCATAGTCTAGGCGTAAAAAACGGAAAATGCAACAAAGAGGACCTTTCTCGTTTCAGGCGACTTACCGTGAAAACAAACGTGACGAAAGCCAGTCCCGCACACTTTGTTTAACCAATAGACAAAGTTAGGGGGGTGTGCTAGGATAGCTTTGTAAGCGATAACCGCATTTTTAAATCAGGAACAGGGAGGATGTTCTCATGGCCTACTTTAACAACATTGGCAACATCGAATTCGAAGGCAGCCAATCCACGAATCCTTATGCGTTTAAATTTTATAACCCTGCTGAAATGGTGGCCGGCAAGACAATGGAGGAGCATCTTCGTTTTGCCATGGCCTATTGGCATACGTTGACCGCCGGGGGCTCCGACCCGTTTGGGGCAGAAACGGCGGTTCGTCCTTGGGCCGGATATTCCGGCATGGACCTTGCGAAAGCCCGCGTGGAGGCCGGTTTTGAGTTTATGGAAAAAATGAACCTTCCGTATTTCTGCTTCCACGATGTAGACATCGCTCCCGAAGGCAATAGCCTGCGCGAGTTCTACGGAAACATTGACACGATTGTCGACATGATTGAACAGTACATGAAATCCACTGACAAAAAGCTGCTCTGGAACACGGCGAACATGTTCACGAATCGGCGTTACATGCATGGAGCGGCCACAACCTGCAATGCGGATGTATATGCGCATGCTGCGGCCCAAGTGAAGAAGGGCCTTGAGGTCGGCAAACGCCTCGGCGCGGAGAACTATGTGTTCTGGGGCGGACGCGAAGGCTACGAAACCCTGCTGAACACGGACATGGGTCTGGAGCTCGACAACCTGGCCCGCTTCTTCCAAATGGCTGTCGACTATGCGAAGGAAATCGGCTTTGACGCCCAATTCCTGATCGAGCCGAAGCCGAAAGAGCCTACGAAGCACCAATATGACTTTGATGCGGCAACAACCATCGCCTTCCTTCAAAAATACGGCCTCGACAAGCACTTCAAGTTGAACCTGGAAGCAAACCATGCCACCCTGGCAGGACACACCTTTGAGCATGAGCTTCGCGTAGCCCGCCTGAACGGCATGCTCGGATCGCTCGATGCGAACCAGGGCGACATGCTGATCGGCTGGGATACCGACGAGTTTCCGGTGAACATTTACGATGCGACGCTGACACTGTATGAAGTGCTCATGAACGGCGGCCTCGGCCGCGGGGGCGTAAACTTTGACGCCAAGGTTCGCCGTCCGTCCTTCGAGCCTGAGGATCTGTTCCTGGCCCATATTGCAGGGATGGACACCTACGCTAAAGGGCTGAAAGTCGCCGCGAAGCTGATCGAAGACCGCGTCTTCGAAGACTTCATCGCAAAACGTTACAGCAGCTTTACCGAAGGAATCGGCGCGGATGTCGTAGCTGGCAGGGCGACGCTGTCTTCCCTTGCGGAATATGCCCTAAACAACGAAAATCCTCGCAAAAACGAATCGGGACGCCAGGAAATGCTGAAGGCGGTCCTGAACCAGTACATCCTTGCAGACTAAGACGTAAGCCGCTCGATTACGATCAGTTGCAACAATCGTTCACAGCTAATTAAATTCGTTGCCCTGCAAGGTAAATCCGAATTGGAGGAACAAAAGATGAGCTATGTAATCGGCGTCGATCTGGGAACCAGCGCCGTGAAGACAGTCTTGGTCGACCGGGGCGGTAACGTCGTTGCAGAGCATTCGGAAGGCTACCCATTGAGCCAGCCGAAGCCGGGCTTCAGCGAACAGCGTCCCGAGGATTGGGTAGACAAAACCGTAAAAGCCCTTAAACTTCTTGTGGAGAAGTCGGGAGTCGAGCCGGAAAAGATCGAGGGCTTAAGCTTCTCCGGACAGATGCACGGTCTGGTTCTCGTCGATCCGGAAGGGGCCGCCCTGCGTCCGGCCATGCTGTGGAACGATACCCGGACGACCGATCAGTGCCGACGGATTGAGGAGGCGATGGGGGACAAATTGCTTAAAATTGCCCGCAATCGTGCCCTGGAAGGCTTTACCCTGCCGAAAATACTGTGGGTACAGGAGAATGAGCCGGAGATCATGGAACAGGCCGCCAAGTTCCTGCTTCCCAAGGATTACGTCCGCTTCCGGTTAACCGGCGAGTATGCTACGGACTATTCGGATGCGGCGGGCACGCTTTTGCTGGATGTGGCCGGGAAGACGTGGAGCAAGGACATATTGGCTGCATTCAATCTCTCTTGCTCGTTATGCCCTCCGCTGGTGGAATCATATGAGCTGTGCGGTACGCTGCTACCCGAAATCGCGGAGTTGTCCGGCCTGCTGCCGGAAACGAAGGTATTTGCGGGCGGAGCGGACAATGCCTGCGGAGCCATAGGGGCAGGCATTCTCGACGAAGGCCGGACGATGTGCAGCATCGGGACTTCCGGCGTGGTGCTCTCCTATGAGGAACGCAAAGAGGCGGATTTTGAAGGGAAGGTCCACTTCTTCAATCACGGTCAGAAAGGCGCGTACTACATTATGGGCGTCACGCTCGCGGCCGGGTACAGCTTGGACTGGTTCAAGAAGACGTTCGCACCCGGCTTAACCTTTGACGAGCTGCTGGAAGGGATTGACGATATCCCGGCGGGCAGCGGCGGTTTGCTGTTTACGCCGTATATTGCGGGCGAGCGCACGCCCCACCCGGACGCGGATATCCGCGGCAGCTTTATCGGCATGGATGCGGGGCACAGGCTTCCGCATTTTACGCGGGCCGTGCTAGAGGGGATCACGTTCTCCTTGCGGGAGTCGATCGACATTCTTCGTGCATCGGGCAAAACGATCGATACCGTCATCTCCATCGGCGGAGGAGCCAAGAACGGCAGCTGGCTTCAAATGCAGGCGGATATTTTCAATGCCGAAATCGTAAAACTGGAAAGCGAGCAGGGACCGGCGATGGGAGCCGCCATGCTGGCCGCCTGCGGTTGCGGCTGGTTTCCGAGCCTACAGGCGTGCGCTTCCTCGTTCCTGCGGCCGGCGCAGCGCTATGCGCCCCATGAGGAAACCGCAAAGCGGTACGATAGGCTGTTTTCCTTATACCAGGAGGTGTATGGGGCGACAAGGGACCTGAGCGCCCGATTGGCCGATTTTCGACAATAAGGGAATACAATACAGCAGTACGCATCACGGAGCACATTCCTGCCGCCGACGGGAATGTGCTTTGTTTCTTGTTATGAGACGTTCGGGCAAAGGACGAGGCATCTTTCCATGGCCGGGGGCATAAGGAATAAATAGGCATCTTATGATATATTCGAAATGGAAATGGCGCGGATAGTTCGGTAAATAGCCGTTCGCGTCTTTTACGGGAGACATGTTATGTCCTTGCTGCAGAGTCATATCCAACAAACCCGACAGCAGCCTGCGGGTAAGAGCATGGTATGGTCCTGCCATGTGAAGGGAGAGAAAGGATTGAAGAACAAAGCGAGCAGAAAGTTGGTCAAATCTACGGTATGCGCCGTTACGGCGGTACTCTGCCTGGCACAGCCGGTATGGGGGGAAGAATCTCGCTCGGGTGCCAAGGCAGCAGAAGCCGCGGGAGATCTTCAGAATATGGGGACCGCGATAAGCCAGGAGATTCCGAACGGGGCCAAAATTTCCTCCGAGCAGGCGGAACAGGTCGTGAAAAAGCTGTTTCCCGCGCTGAATAAGGCAAAGGTCGTAAGCGCCGAATACCGTGAAGCCGATCATTTGCAGTCCGGCTTCAAGGCCTGGGACCTTCAATTCAGTATTCAGAAAGGGAGCATGGGAACGAGCTTCAACGCTAAAGTCGATGCCGTCACGGGAGAGATCGTATCCGTTTATCTTCCGCGCCATTTGCTGTCCCTCTCCGGGGGCGAGGAAGAAGCCGAATTAAGCCGTGAAGAAGCCCGGAAGAAAGGGCTTGAGTGGATCAGGCAGAACGTCAAAAGCATCAAGGTGGAGGAACTGACCGAAAATACGCTTTATACGGGTGCCATCAAGTCGTTGTTCAGTCCGGTCTCCTATGATTTTTATTACAATGTTTCGGTAGACGGCGTACCTTCTGATGCGGACACGGTCAACGTCGCACTGGATCATTATGGGAATCTGACCACGTTCAACCGGACGCAGATGAGTGTAAAACCGGCATCCTCGAAGCCCGAAATCACGGCTGAACAGATAAGGGAAAAGTATGAAGCAGACTTTTCGGTGGAGCTGGCTTATGTGCCGACCTCCCAAGTCGGCACATCGAAAGGACCGTACTTCCTTGCTTATCTTCCAAGCGATCATTCCCTGCTTGCCCTGGATGCCGAAACAGGTAAAAAGATCAATTATGCGGGTGAGCCCGACCAAGAAGAGAGTATTGCTCCGGTTCCGGTACCGGAGTCGAATAAAGCGTTCCGGCCGTCTTCCAAGCCTTTGACAAGCGGCAATGAGGCGGTAAAATGGGTCGAATCCTATTTTGCCATTCCGAAGGAATATAAGGCCGATTCCAAAACCCTGGGCCAGCGGTGGAATGACAAGGAAACCAAGTCATGGAACATAGCCTGGAGCACGGCTCAATCGGAATTCGGATCCGGCGACCAGATCTCAGCTGAAGTGAATGCAAAAACCGGACAAATTTATTCGTATAATACGTATTCGTACCCTGGACCGGGAGGGCCAAAGGAAAGCAAGCCGCCGGTCAAAGCCGTAACGCCGAAGGAAGCGGAGCAAACCGCGATGGATATCGTATCCAGGCTCGTACCGAACGCATCCGCGGAATGGAAGCTGACCCGCATTTCCAAGCCGGGTAAGAAATCGCCGAGTCCGGGTTACGGTTTTGGATTCACGAGGTATGCAGGCGGGGTCAAGATCCAGGGAGAATCCGTATCCGTTACGGTTAGCGCGGACGGCAAGATCCGGGAGTTTTACAATTCCTCCGGTGCGGACCTGAACAAGCTGCCGCTTACGAGCAAGCCGAAGCTTTCGGCCGAAGAGGCAAAGGCAGCCTATCTGAAAGAGACGGAGCTGCAGCTCAAATTCGCGCAATTCGGCGGCTTTTATTCCGCCGAGCATGAACCAACGCCGTTTTATACCAAGCTTGTCTATTCTCCTGTCCGTAAAAACAAGGATGAGCACTACGGCGTTTCCATGCCGCTGGATGCCGTTACCGGAGAGTGGCGGGAAACGCTCCCCGGAATCTACGCGAAGGAGAATCCCGCAGCGAGCGACACCAAGGGACACAAGTCGCAGGCAGCGCTGGATAAACTGGTGAAGTACGGCGTGCTCGTACCGGATAAGGACGGCAAGGTATATCCGGATCTGGAGCTTGCGGCAGGCGAGTGGTATATGCTCGTGGCCCGCGCGCTCAATCCGTACTTTGACCAAGACACCGCAAACAATACGGAACCGTACGGCAGTCTGCAGCCGGAAAATCCATACTATAAAGCCGTTCAAATGCTGATCTCCCAAAACTGGCTGCCTTATGAACCCGATGCTTCCTTCAGCACGGAACGCAAGCTGACACGGGATGAATTGTCCCAGCTGCTGACGAAAATACTGAAGTATGAAAAGCTGGCCCGTTCATTCACAACGGCTGATTCGGTTCCGGGAGCATCCGACTCGTCCGCTGTCATCAACCGAGGCGCCGCCATCATCGCCGTAAAGCTGGGCCTGCTGCCGGTCGTGGACGGGAAGTTCATGCCTGATCATATCGTCACAAGGGCCGAAGGGGCCGAGGTTCTGGTTCGTCTGGCCGCCATGGCCGGAAAAAGCGACTCGTTTATGAACGAATTCTATTCCTGGTGATTCCCCCTTTATCCGCGGCGCAGCTTAGGCTGTTTTCCGCTAACGCTGTCCGTGCCCGTCGACAAAACTAGAAGCTTTCGGCACAGGGCTAATGTGATACAATATAATGTGCAACGTGCAACGACGAGGAAGAGAAAGGGCGGGTGTACCATGAAACGAAACCGGGCGGTAATTGTAAAGCTGCTTCTGTTCGGAACATTGGCCATAACCATTGCCGCTGTTCCCGAATCAGTCGAAACCGGCGATGTTTACGCCACCACCGATAAAGCGGTCGTCAAGTCCGTCGGGGCGATTCAGCAAAAGCTGCTTGCAGCCATGAACAAAAGAGAGTCGACCGTTCGTTTTGTATACCAGGGCCAGACCAAGTCGCTTAAGACGCAACTCAAGGAGGCGCTGGACCAGGCGATGGACAGCGATCCTTATATTCACTATACGATAGCCAGCTACAGCTACGATTATCGGGGAACGACAAGTTACGCGGATGTGACGGTACGGTTGACATACCGGGAAACGGGAAGCCAGACCGACTACGTGAACCATCGGGTCAAGGAGATTTTAAGCACCGTAATCAAGCCGGGCATGAATGATCATGAAAGGGTTAAGGCCATTAACGATTGGGTCGTGCTGAACCTGAAATACGATACGTCTCTTCAAAAATACACGGCATATGACGGATTGAGTACGGGAAGCACGGTCTGCCAGGGATATTCGCTTTTGACGCACAAGCTGCTGAAAGAGGCCGGAATCCAAAACAAAATCGTGGAAGGAACCGCCTACTCCGAGAGCAATCCCCAGGGCCAGCTTCATGCCTGGAATCTGGTTCATCTGGACGGGAAGTGGTACCATCTCGATACCACATGGAATGATCCGGTGCCTAACCGTGACGGGTCGGTGTCTTATACTTACTACCTCCGAAGCGATGACCAGATGAGCAAAGATCATACGTGGATCAAATCCTATCCGGCCGCGGACACGACCTACCGGACCACGCTAAAGGCGCTGGCAGCCCAAAAGTCGTCGAAAACTGCGGTATACCGGGCTTTGATGAAAGAGCTGGAATACCACCTGTACGAAAACAATGCGGTTGTCCGTACTTACGACGATTTGAAACCCAAAGTAAAGACAGCCGACCGGACAGGGGAGAAGGAACTGGTATTCCGGTTTGACGGGAAGGAAACCGACCTGTTGAAGGTTCTTCAGGATTTGCAGCGCAGAGCGGGTATCGGTTCCATCCGGTACTATCTCCATCTTTTTGAGGAGACGGATGATCTCAAGGTTCATATTTCATGGTAAATGTACAGGGATGCCTCTATGCGGTCGATGGACCCGAGGGGCATCCCTTTTATAATCGCCTTATTTAAGGAGTGGTGATGGATGTACCATGTTGAAATCAAAAGGCCGAAAATAAAGGACAAGGAGGAGCTGAATCAATTTTTTTTATAAAGTCGTTCATGATACTTTTGCCAGCGAAGGTTTGGCGGAGCTGCATGATGATATTAACAGCGAGACGGAAAGCAAAAAAACGTTATTTGGAAGCTGATTTTGGCAGCCATGGGGAGAACCGATATTTTTGGATCGCCGAAGATCAAAGCAATCAAAAGATTGTCGGAACGATCGAATATGGCCCTGTCAGCGACCTCATTAAAAAAATGCGTTCCCGGGGCATTGGATGGTTGGTTTGAGATAGGAACCGTATTTGTGCATCCGGATTACCAAGGTCAGGGTATAGGGACTTTACTGTTAAATGTCATGCTTCTAACGTTGCGAAATAAGGGGATTCAAGAATTTTGCTTGGATAGCGGATATGCGCATGCACAGAAGATATGGAGGAAGAAATTGGGGGATCCCGATTACTGTCTGAAGGATTACTGGGGGAAAGGGGCAGATCACATGATTTGGAAAAGACGAACGAATGATATGCCCCTAATTTTAGAAATGATTCATTTCAATAAATTCCGCAATCATAATTATGTCTTGGTTATTTCGCGACCAAGAGGCTTTAGCGAGGGTCATTGGACGTGAAAAGATGTGTCACCCAGGTGGGAGCGTCCATATATGTAAAGAAAAACGTCTATCGACGTACTTTCTCGGAAGCCAGACCGCGTATAGCGGAAGTTTTTCTTGCGATATACGGAAGCCGCGTCTTTGAAGCTTATACTTTATATCTAAAAAAAAGCCGGCAGCTCCCGATAGATGAGGGGAGCTGCCGGCTTTTCGGCATGGCAACGATCATTTCCCGCGCCTACTTTTCATTCGTGCTCAGGTCGCATTCCAGAAGGGGAACGATGCGGCTTTTCTTCACCAAACGGTACCCGATCCAGATGGCAAGGAAGAGCGGAATGCTGATATAGGTTGCAAATATCGTATACCAGTCCGTTTCCCCGCCGAAATTGCCCTGGCCGATAATGGCTATCATGCAGAGCAGGAAAGCGAAAATCGGTCCGAACGGGAACCAGCGTGCCCGGAACGGCAGATCCTTCGGATCCCGGCCTTGTGCCACATACGCTTTGCGGAAACGGTAATGGCTGACCGCAATGGCGAGCCAGTTAATGAAGCCGCACATGCCGGAGGCGTTCAGGAGCCAGACGTACACGACGCCGTCCCCAAAGAAGGAAGCCAGGAAAGCAAGCATGCCGACGGATGCCGTTACGATGAGGGCCGGCACAGGAACGCCGCGGCTGTTCAAGCGGCTCAGCCATTTTGGGGCCATGCCCTGTTTTGCCATGGCATACAGCACGCGGGTCGAGGCATACATGCCCGAGTTTCCGGCGGACAGTACCGAACTTAGGATGACGGCGTTCATCACGGAAGCGGCGAAGGCAAGTCCGGCTTTCTCGAAGACAAGCGTAAACGGGCTGACGCCGATATTGTCGACACCCGATTGCAGCAGGCTTGGGTGGGTGTACGGGATAAGCAGGCCGATAACGAGAATCGCAAAAATGTAAAAGATCAAGATACGCCAGAATACCTGGCGGATGGCACGAGGCACGTTTTGGCGCGGGTTCTCGCTTTCACCGGCGGCGACGCCGATCAGCTCGGTTCCCTGGAAAGAGAAACCAGCAGCCATAAAGACGCCAACCAGGGCAAAGAATCCGCCGTGCATTGATCCGCCGCCCAGGTGGAAGTTGGAGAAGCCGACAGCTTCGCCGCCGAGAATGCCGAAAATCATCAGGACGCCGATAATGAGGAAGATGATGACGGTAACGACTTTGATGATGGCAAACCAGTACTCCGATTCGCCGTAACCTTTGGCCGACAATACGTTCAGACCGAACATGATGCCCAGGAACAACAGGCTCCAGAGGAAGGACGGGCTGTCCGGGAACCAGAATTTAATAATGACCGTCGCTGCGGCTAGCTCGGCGGCAATGGTAACGGCCCAGTTGTACCAGAAATTCCAGCCGACCGCAAAACCGAAGGCCGGGCTGACGAAGCGGGTTGCATACGTGCTGAAGGACCCTGAATCGGGAAGATAGGTAGCCAGCTCTCCCAAGCTGGTCATTAGAAAATATACCATAAGCCCGACAGCTGCATATGCGATCAATGCCCCTCCCGGTCCGGCCGAGGCAATCGCCCCGCCGCTGGCGAGGAAAAGCCCGGTTCCGATGGAGCCTCCCAAGGCGATCATGGTCATATGGCGGGCTTTAAAACTTGGTTTGAGTGAGGTCGCAGGTGCTTTTTTGCGGCTCATGAAGTTTTCACTCCTTCTTTCTGGAAAAGTAATATATAAAACCGTTTCATGGGGTAAACGCAAAAGGACCGCAGTATAGTATACACTGCGGCCCTGAAAATACCGCATCATACCTTCATGAAGATAGCGCAACACGGGAAGCGCAAGGATTCGTCCCCGTGACAGTCCCGTTCCTTTCGAAAACGGGCCCAGCAGACGGAGCTAGAGCGCAGCCGTCCACTTCGGCGAAGGTGCCTTTCAGCGTGCGTCATCGGTGTCTCTTCACCTCGGCACGTTTACTGATCACATTCGCAACCTCTACCTCATCGGAATGATGAGGCTACTACTATTCGGTTTGTAAGCGAGTCTAAGTATATAGCATTTTTCGCGGCACAATCAATGGTTATTTATGACATTGAATGTTAATTTCGTGAACGTTTGGCCATCTGCTGCCATACGGTACCGGCAGCCTGCTCGCCGGATTCAATCCGTTCCAGGGCCATCCGGGCCTGAAGGCTCACTTCGAACTCCGGATCCTGCGCGGCCTCTTCCAGCGCAGGACGGGCTTCCTCGGTCCCAACCTCGTAGAGGAAGCGGGCAGCGCGCCATCGAACAAGCTTGCTGCTGTCTTTAAGGGACGCCATCATCACTGGCGTTGCCGCAGCGTCGCCGATATCGGACAGCGTATCCCCGGCTGTACGCCGTACGGCCGGCGTATCGTCGGACATCGCTTCGTACAGAAGCTCCATGGCTTCCGGCGTACGCAGATCGCCAAGATACACCACCGCCAGGCGGCGGATCTGCATCTTCGGATCCTTCAGCGCAGCCCTCAGAAGAGGAATGTGGGCTTCGGATGGCTCCAGCACGTCCAGAGCGGCATAGCGCACCCGCCAGTCCGGATCCTCCATGGCAGCCTGCATTTCCGCGTCGGTCAGCTTGCGGCGCTGCTCCACGAATTCTTCCTCGTCCTGCCCATGGGCAATCGCCTGGGCCACGACCTTATCCAAACGTTCCTGCGGATACGCCGCTTCCAGCTCCTGCTCGACCTCGCGGGCGATCTCCTCCAGCTCGCCGTAGCGAACGCCATAATCCTTCAGCTTCCGTTCCTTGATCAGGGTGGTGGAAGCGACCTCCGTTACCGCCTGGGTAAAACGGGACGAAAGGGCAATCCGTTCCTCGCGGCCTTCGCCTTTTACGCGTATTTGCATCGGTATGCCTCGGAACAGCTGAACAAAGACCTGGGCTTCGCCAAATCCGGCTCCGTCATTTTCGCTATCGTCAAAGCCTGTCTTCAGGCCTTCCTGTCCGAATTTTTCCTGCACCTCCCCAAGAATGGAAGGCCAGTCGGCGTTTCCTTTTCGGTCGAGTGCGATAAAGTCTAGGGTATGGAATAAACTCTTCACGCCCGGAATATGAAGCAGCTCACGGATCCATCCCGGTGCGGAGCGTTCATTATCCAACGTATATGTTTTTCGAATCCCGGGTTCCAGCGACTCATCCAGATGAAGCTTCATGGTGTTAGGACTCGGGGTAGGCTCGATAAACGTTATTTTCATATATCATCCTCAACCTCCTTGTCATTCCTTCCTATTGTACCTCTTTTCCAGGACGGAAAAAACCCAATCCAATTCCACCCCTGCACGAAATCGAGCAAGGATCGTTTTTTTTTCAATATCCCGGATAAAAAGAGGAAGGGATTGTCAAACTGTAGATGAGATATCGGAAGCCTTTTTCCAAGTTGCATCGGTTAACGTCAAAGGAGACCATACGGCATGTATATAAAACAGGAAAAAAAAACTGGCCGTTGTCTGTTTTGTTACGGCGGCGATTATGCTCTACGCGGCGGTTAAGGCTTGTATCCGTTACATGCGTTACTTTGGATAGATAGGAGTGAACCGGATGTCTTCCCTGGATCCTGTAATGATGAGCCGGATATTGACCGGCGTTACGCTGTTCGTTCATATTGTGCTGGCTACGATCGGAGTCGGCATCCCGGTCATGCTGGCTTTGGCCGAATGGCGGGGAGTCCATACGGGTGACGGGCATTATACCCTGTTGGCCCGGAGGTGGGCACGGGGTTACGTCATTACCGTAGCGGTCGGCGTCGTGACGGGAACGGCGATCGGCCTCCAGCTCAGTCTGCTGTGGCCGACCTTCATGCGCGTGGCGGGCAAGGCGATCGCACTCCCGCTGTTTATGGAAACCTTCGCGTTTTTTCGTGGAGGCCATATTTTTGGGAATATATCTATATACCTGGGATCGCTTCAAAAACAAATTCACCCATTTGCTGCTTTTGATTCCCGTGGCGATCGGCGCCTCCGCTTCCGCTTTTTTTATTACGAGCATGAATGCGTTCATGAATCAGCCGCAGGGGTTTGAGCTGGTTAACGGGATGTTTACGAACGTCAACCCGTTCGTTGCCATGTTTAACCCGGCCACGCCGACCAAGGTGAGCCATGTGTTGGCCTCGGCTTATACCACGAGCGCGGCGGCTCTGGCCAGCATTGCCGCTTACAGCTTGCTGCGCGGGAGCAAGAGCGTTTATTTCAAAAAGGCGTTGAAGCTTACGGTCATCTCCACATTCGTATTCGCCGTGACCACGGTGGCCATTGGGGATTTTTCAGGAAAATTCCTGGCTAAATACCAGCCGGAAAAGCTGGCTGCCATGGAGTGGCATTTCGATACGATGAGAGAGGCCCCGCTCATTTACGGCGGATTGATCGATGAGAACCACGACATTAAATATGCGCTTAAAATTCCTTACGCCCTCAGCATTTTGGCGGGAAACCGTCCCAATACGGAAGTCATCGGACTGAATGAGTTTCCCGAGGAGGAGCGGCCCCCGCTGATGATTCATTATTTTTTCGATTTAAAGGTGACGAACGGCGTTCTGCTGGTGTTGATTCCGCTTTTGTACATGTTCCGTAAAAAGCTCCCGGGCAAAAAGCCTTATCCCAAATGGCTGCTCGTCTGCATCCTGGCGCTCGGCCCGACGGCCATGGTTGCGATATGGCTGGGATGGTTTTTGGCCGAGATCGGCCGCCAGCCCTGGATCGTGCGCGGATACATGAAGGTGTCCGAAGCGGCGACAACCTCTCCGAACGTGGGATGGATGCTGCTGCTGTTCATCATTTTATATCTGGTGCTGTCGGTATCGGCGATCAAAGTGCTCAGCCGGCTGTTCCGCAACAAAAGCGCCGAGGAAGAGATGAAGCTGCTCGGATTACAAGGGAAGGGAGGGAGCGGTCAATGAGTTACGGGGTGGTGGCGATATCCGTCCTTTGGACGTTCCTGTTCGGGTATTTAATCGTTGCGTCCATTGATTTCGGTGCCGGCTTTTTCAGCTTTTACAGCGTGTTGACCGGACATGAGAACAAGATACACAATATCATTCAGCGTTATTTATCGCCCGTATGGGAAGTAACCAACGTGTTTCTTATCTTCTTCGTGGTGGGGCTGGTCGGCTTTTTTCCGGATGCGGCTTTCTATTACGGTACCGCCCTGCTCGTGCCGGGGAGTCTTGCAACCGTGCTGCTTGCGCTGCGCGGCGCCTATTACGCTTATAATACATACGGCAGCCAAAAGGAGCACAACAAAATCTATATGGCGCTGTACGGCGCGACGGGGCTTCTAATTCCAGCGGCGCTGTCAACCATCCTGGCGATTTCCGAAGGCGGCATCATATACGTGTCCGGCGGGAAAGTGGGTCTGGACTGGCGCAGTTTCTTCATGAATCCGTATACGTGGTCCGTTATTTTGCTGGCCCTCGTCAGCGTGCTGTATATCTCGTCCATGTTTCTGTCCTATTATGCGAACCGGGCCGGGGATGAGGCGGCTTTCGGCGTTGTGCGGGGATATGCGCTTATATGGAGCGGTCCGACGATTCTGGCATCGCTGCTCGCTTTTTTCCAGATCAACCGGCAGAATCCCGAGCATTTTCAAGCGATGCTGGATATGGCCTGGATGTTTATCGCTTCGTTCTTATGCTATCTCGCGGCGGTATATCTGGTCTGGAAAAGAAAGCGGCTTGGGCTGTCGTTCATCATGGTCATCCTGCAATTTGCGTTTGCCTGGTATGGTTACGGCCGCTCCCATCTGCCCTATGTACTGTATAAGCAAATCAGCATCCACGAAAGCATTACCAATGACACGATGGCGGTTGCCATGATCAGTGCATTCGTTCTCGGCCTGCTTGTGCTTGTTCCGTCGCTTGTCCTGCTTTTGAAGCTCTTTCTGTTTGACGCGCGTTATGTTCGCGGCGAATCTGCCAAAAAGGGGTGAACGGCTTGGAGGATTTCGATATTTTCGTTGCGCCGATGCTGGCCGTAGCGGCCTCCATTGTTTTTTTGGTTGTTTATACGATGAAATATAAAGACCCCTCCGAATAAGATGAATTGTTCATCCAAAAACGGAGAATGCCTTGTCCCGTTTGAGAGGTTATTGAAAAATAGGGTAAAGTATATGGTAATGGAAGGAGGAGCGCGGGAATGCCAAGAGTCCGCTATCACAACATTGATAATGTCAATACGGATAAAACGCTGAAACAGTTCAGGCAGTGGCGTGAGGAACGGCGGCAAAAGAAAAAGGACTACTCCTACGTCATTCCGAATCTGGACCCTGATCTCGACTATTTGCACGCTAACCGGCACGAAACCTCCGTTACCTGGGTCGGTCATGCCACGTTTTTCATCCAGTACGAAGGTTTGAACATCGTAACGGATCCCGTTTGGGCCAAGCGGATGGCGTTTTCCAAACGTTTCGGGGAGCCCGGAATTCCGATCACGGACATTCCGCCGCTGGATATCATCCTGATCTCCCACTCCCACTACGACCATCTGCATATCGCTTCGATCCGCAAGCTCTACCGGACCGAAACCACGATTATCGTTCCGGCTGGACTCCGCAAAAAAATGATCAGGAAGGGTTTCCGGCGCGTTACGGAGCTGCAGTGGTGGGAATCGACGACGGTCGGAGGCGTTAGAATATCGTTTGTGCCGACACAACACTGGACGCGGCGCACTCCGTTTGATACGAACACCTCGCATTGGGGCGGATTTGTGCT
The DNA here is from genome assembly GCF_000987955.1 of Paenibacillus sp. DMB20. Taxonomy (GTDB): domain Bacteria; phylum Bacillota; class Bacilli; order Paenibacillales; family Paenibacillaceae; genus Paenibacillus_AQ. The sequence goes on along the minus strand of NZ_LAZU01000031.1, from coordinate 29,964 downwards.
TGAACCGGAAATCAAGCGGGAGGAGGGAGATGAAGCCGGGAAGAAGAGCGATTCTGACCGTCTGCTTCCCCCTAACCTTTATTTTGCGGGAGACAGCGGTTATTTCCCGGGCTTCAAGGATATCGGCAAGCGGTTTAATATTCACGTCGCGCTCATGCCGATCGGGGCCTATGAACCGGAATGGTTCATGACATCGCAGCACGTGAATCCGGAAGAGGCCTTGCAGGCGTTCCTCGATGTTCAGGCCGAAACGATGATCCCGATGCATTACGGAACGTTCAAGCTTGCCGACGATACGGCGCAGGAGGCGCTGGAACGGATGGAGGCCGAGCGCAGACGGCTCGGGATCGGGGAGGAGCAGATTAGGGTTCTCAAGTACGGCGAGACCTTTAAAGTCCAGCCTGAGCGGAGAAGCGTGACGTCCTGACCAAGATGAACGCCGCCGGTTTTTATGCCGGTAAACACGAATCACCCGTAAAAACAGTAACCGGACTCGGTAAGGAATCTATTCTTGCTGGTCCGGTTATTTCTTTGCGTATTTTTTCGGCAGCGGCGAGTACGAAGCGTTTCCGATAAAACGAAACCCAACATTCGAAAACCGCATGTTCGGTCTTTTCGGGCTCCCAATGCGCAGTTCTGACGTTTTTGGTCTCAAAGCTACGATAAAAGGGCGTATTGTGCTATAATGTGCTGAAACTAATAGTATTAAAAAAGGATGGTAATGCTTAATGATCAGTACAAGCGGCGTAACGCTCCGCTATGGCAAACGAGCACTATTTGAAGATGTAAATATAAAATTCACCCCGGGTAACTGTTACGGTCTGATCGGTGCCAACGGTGCCGGCAAATCGACATTCCTCAAGATCCTGTCCGGTGAAATCGAGCCGAACCAAGGCGAAGTTCACATGACACCGAACGAGCGGATGGCGGTGCTGAAGCAGAACCATTATGAATATGACCAGTATCCCGTGCTGGAGACGGTCATTATGGGCCATGCGCGACTTTACCAGATTATGAAGGAAAAAGACGCCTTGTACGCCAAAGGCGATTTTTCCGAGGAAGACGGCATGCGCGCCGGCGAACTGGAGGGCGAATTTGCGGAGCTGAACGGCTGGGATGCCGAACCGGATGCCGCTGCACTCCTGATCGGCCTCGGCATTCCGCGCGAACTTCACGATAAGAAAATGTCGGAACTGAGCGGCAACGAAAAAGTCCGCGTACTCTTGGCCCAGGCTTTGTTCGGCCGTCCGCACAACCTGCTGCTCGACGAGCCTACCAACCACTTGGACCTTGAGTCGATTCAATGGCTGGAGAACTTCCTGATGGATTACGAAGGCACCGTCATCGTCGTATCCCATGACCGTCACTTCCTGAACAAGGTATGTACCCATATCGCGGATATCGACTTCGGCAAAATCCAGCTGTACGTCGGAAACTACGATTTCTGGTATGAATCCAGCCAGCTGGCACTCCAGCTGCAGCGGGAGTCCAACAAGAAGAAAGAAGAGAAGATCAAGGAACTTCAGGCCTTTATCCAGCGTTTCTCGGCGAACGCCTCGAAATCGAAGCAAGCGACCTCGCGTAAGAAGCAGCTCGATAAAATTACGCTGGACGACATTCGTCCTTCCAACCGGAAATATCCGTTCCTTAACTTTAAGCCTGAGCGCGAAGCGGGTAAACAGCTGCTGACGGTTGACGGCATCACGAAGAGCACTGAGGGCGAGAAGGTACTGGACAACGTGAGCTTCGTTGTCAACAAAGGCGACAAAATTGCGTTTGTGGGACCGAACGGCCTGCCGAAGACAACGCTGTTCCAGGTCATCACCGGCGAAACCGAAGCGGAAGCGGGCGAGTACAGCTGGGGCGTAACGACTACCCAAGCTTACTTCCCGAAAGACAACTCCGCATACTTTGACGGGGTGGATCTGAATCTGGTGGATTGGCTCCGCCAGTACTCCAACGACCAGGACGAAACGTTCCTGCGCGGCTTCCTGGGACGCATGCTGTTCTCCGGCGAAGAAGCGCTGAAAAAAGCCAGCGTGCTGTCCGGAGGCGAGAAGGTCCGCTGCATGCTGGCCAAAATGATGCTGAACGGCGCGAACGTGCTCATTTTCGACGAGCCGACCAACCACTTGGATCTCGAATCCATTACGGCGCTGAACAACGGACTGATCGACTTTGACGGAACCATTCTGTTCACATCCCATGACCATCAGTTCATCCAGACGATTGCGAACCGGATCATCGAAATTACGCCGAAAGGCATCATCGACCGCGTGATGAGCTACGATGAGTATCTGGAGAGCGAGGAAATCAAAGCCCTCCGGGAAAGCATGTATCCGGTAGAGGCCAAATAAAAGAGATATACCGAAAAACTGCCCATGAGGAATGTAATATTCCAAAGGGCAGTTTTTAATTTCCACAACATTCCGATCCATTATTACTTTAATTTTACAAATCGCCCGGTGGTGATGATACCTGCTTAACAATTCAATATTATGCTGTCCTTGATGACAATATTGAATTAGGGGTGGGTTAGTTTGAGTAAAACGATGGATCGCAAGACGTTTCTTTCTTATCTGGGAACAGGAGCAACGGCTCTGGCAGCGGCTTCCGCCGGCCTGGGCGTTCTGGACGGCAAAGCTTCGGCGATGTCCGGAACGGCAAATCATTTATTCGGGTTCAAAACGAACCGTGTCAGCGGCCATTTTGACCCGATTGAACCTTCCAGCGCAGACCAACTCATTCTGCCTAAAAATTTTAAATACGATGTCATAGCGGCATTTGACGACGTGATCAACTCCGCTGGCGAGAAATTCGGCTCCGGCTCCGATTACAATGCATTTTTCCCGCTTAAAGGCTCGAATGTCCGGGGGCTTCTCGTTAACAATCACGAATATTCCACGATATTTTCGATCGGTCCCGTCAAGGACGGCAAAATGACTGCGGAGCAAATTGAAAAAAACCTGTATTACCAAGGCATGTCCGTCATCGAAGTTTATCGCGACGAAAACGGCGTTTGGAAAATGGATACACGGTCATCTTACGCCCGCCGCATTAACGGCTTTACGAAATTCGATATCACGGGACCGGCCAAAGGCATCCCTGCCCTGAAAGGAGCAACCACGGCCACGGGCACGTTTGCGAACTGTTCCGGAGGCGTTACCTTATGGGATACGGTTCTCTCCTGCGAAGAGAACTTTGAAGATACCGCCGCCGCATCAGGCTTGCCGGAGACGCATTACGGCTGGGTCGTCGAGATCGATCCGTTCGATAAATCCTTCCTGAAAAAGCATACTGCGCTCGGAAGATTCAATCATGAGAATACGGCGATGGGTCTGGCGTCGGACGGACGCGTCGTTGTATACATGGGCGATGACAAGAAGGACGCATGCGTCTACAAATTCATCAGCAAGAATAAGTACGACAAAACGAAAGGCCGCGGCAACTCGGCCCTGCTTGAAGAGGGGACCCTGTACGTTGCCAACCTGAAAGCGGGAAAATGGCAGCCGGTCACGTTGGAGGAGGTTGCCAAGGCGGAAACGGATGATGCCAAGCTCAAAGCGAAGTTCAAGTCTCAGGGAGACGTGGTAACCTACTGCCAAGAAGCCGCTCAGCTGGTTGGCGGCACACCGACGGACCGTCCGGAGGATATCGAAATTTCGCCTTTTGACAACACGGTATTTGTCTGCCATACCAATAACGACAAGCACGGTAACATTCACGGGCATATTACGCGTATTTTTGAAGCCGGGAACGATCTTGGGGCAATGGAGTTTGATTTTGAGATTTTCGCTGCAGGCGGCCGTCAGTCGGGATTCAGTTCGCCTGATAACCTGGCCTTTGATTCAAACGGCGATCTTTGGGTCGTAACCGACATCTCAAGCAGCAGCCAGAACAAAGGCGTCCACAAATCGTTCATGAATAACGGACTGTTTGTCATCCCGACGAGCGGGCCTGAGAAGGGAGTAGCCCTGCAGTTTGCCTCCGGTCCGGTGGAAAGCGAGCTTACCGGCCCGTTCTTCACCCCGGACGAGCAGACCCTCTTCCTGTCGGTCCAGCATCCCGGCGAGAATACCGAAGATTTGAGCCGGCCGACCAGCACTTGGCCTCACCGCAAAGGGGAGAAGATGGCACGCTGCGCCGTCGTGGCCATTAGCGGATTCAAGCTGGACTAAACCAAAGCAGCGTCAATAGGGTCAACACACTCAAATGGAAAGGAGCGATGGTCATGCCATTTGGCAACATCGGAATCGGAGGATTAATCCTCATCCTGATTATCGCATTGATTATTTTCGGGCCGTCCAAACTTCCGGAGCTTGGACGGGCTTTCGGTCGGACGTTAAGCGAATTTAAAGGCGCAACGCGGGGCTTGGTGAACGGTGACGACGAGAAAGAAAACAAGGAAGATGTTCCGCAAACTGCTGTTTCGGCAAATAAGCAGCACGGCTGATCCGAACGATCAGAGCGCGATTGAGCATCTGGAAGAAATGCGGAGGCGCCTCATCCGCACGCTCATTGCGTTCGTCGTGGCGATGACGGCTGCATTGATCTATGTCGAGGATATTTATCATTGGGTTGTCCGAGATATGGACAAAAAGCTTGTCCTGCTCGGCCCTTCCGAAGTCGTGTGGGTGTACATGATTCTGGCAGGGGTCGTGGCGGTAACCGTAACGCTTCCCGTGGCTGCCTATCAGGCATGGAAGTTCGTGCAGCCGGCTTTGCCGGGCGGAGTACACCGCTCCGCGCTGCTGCTCATTCCTGTAATCAGTCTGCTGTTCGTCATCGGCATATGCTTCGGTTATTTCGTGCTGTTTCCCATGGTTCTGCAGTTCATGGAGCAAATGGCCGAAGGCGAATTCCTTACCATGTATACGGCCCAAAAGTATTTCACGTTCATGATTCACATGACCGTACCGTTCGGATTTTTATTCGAGATGCCGGCGATCATCGTATTTCTTACCAAGCTTGGGATCGTCAATCCGAACCGGCTGGCGAAAGCCCGCAAGATGGCTTATTTCCTGCTCTGCATTATTGCCGTCACCGTAACGCCGCCGGACATCATGTCGGATCTGATCGTCATTGTGCCGCTGTTTCTGCTGTATGAGATCAGCGTAACGATTTCCAAAGCCGTTTATCACAAGCAGATGCGGCTGTCCCGCGCGGAAAACTGACAGAGCTGGAGAACCTATGGATAAAGTATGATGAAACGATAAATTTATAAAAGCTTTAAAACCCAAAACGGGGCGATCAAGGATAAACTCTTGATCGCCCCGTTGCGGATTTTTAGTGATGAAGTACTATGAACCACCGGTACGGCGGCGCTGGTTATTCGGCTTTTTGGTGTTTTGGCTTTTCATTTTTTGCGTGGTGCCCGGCTGAAAAGCGCCCGGTTTTCCGGATGCGTTTTGCTGTTTTTTCTGCTCGAGCTTTTGACGAATGGCATCGGCCAGATTGACCTTGCGCGGCTCATTATTTTCCGACATGACGGCTTCCCCCTCGGAGTATCAGTTGTCCTCATTTTATTCGTTTTTAAATCACGCGGCAAGGGTAACAATAAATATATTCGATCCGGCCCCACATCTTGACCCGGAGCAACTTATTTTCGCCAAACTCACAACATTTCGCAGGACCCACAAGGTTTCTCTAGACCCACAAGGTTTCTCTAGACCCACAAGGTATGCCTTTGCTAGGATAGGAAAAGAAGTTTGGATGGGGCCTTGAAAGAGAGGCACAGCAGCAAAGGAGAGACGTACTCGGTGAACGTATACGATGATATTAAAAAGGGAGAACGCGGGGCCTGGATCAGCATTGCGGCTTATCTGGTTCTGTCTGCGTTCAAATTAGTCAGCGGCTACATATTCGCTTCCAGCGCGCTGCTTGCCGACGGTTTCAACAACCTGACCGATATCGTGGCTTCGGTTGCCGTTTTGATCGGGCTTAAAATATCCCGGAAACCGCCGGATTCGGATCATGCATACGGGCATTTCCGGGCTGAAACGGTAGCGGCTCTTATCGCCTCATTCATTATGGCGGTTGTCGGCATTCAGGTGCTGGTGGAGGCGGTCGGTTCATTTTTTGAAGGAAGCAAGGAAACGCCTGATTTATGGTCGGCCGGTGTGGCAGGCGTATGTGCCTTGGCGATGCTTGGCGTTTATAAATATAACTCGGGATTAGCCCGTCGAATCAACAATCAGGCGCTCATGGCCGCAGCGAAGGACAATTTGTCGGATGCGTTCGTCAGCGTCGGGGCAGTCGTAGGCATCGTTGGTTCACAGTTTGGGCTGCCCTGGATGGATACGGTCGCAGCGCTTGCGGTCGGCCTGCTTATATGCAGAACAGCCTGGGAAATATTCAGGGAGAGCACGCACAGCCTGACGGATGGCTTTGATGAGGAACGCCTACTCGATTTCCGCAGCACGATCGCCCGTACGCCGGGCGTGGAAGGGATCAAGGACATGAAAGCTCGCATTCATGGCAATCATGTGCTCGTGGATGTCGTGATTGAGGTCGATCCGAGGCTGAGTATCATCGAAGGGCACCGGATCAGCGATTCGATCGAGGAGCGGATGGTGAAAAAGCACAATATCATGAATGTCCATGTCCATGTCGAGCCCAAGGAAGAGCCTTGACGTCAATACATGCACAAAAAAAGGATCGCATAACTGCGGTCCTTTTTTGCTGCGTAATTGAAAGCGAAATTGTCCATGGATAGGACGATAATTCCATTCTACTCGGTTTCGAGGTAAATCCATGCCTTTCCAAGCCATGTATAAACTTCGATCCATTGACCGCCAATAACCCCCGGGGCCTCATTGCCTGTTGTATCCACCTTTTGCGAACCAAGGGTACCCAGAGGTTTTCCGTTCGGCATGTCGTAGAAGTAGGTGCTTTTCGCAAGCTCAATCAATCTCGTCGGGTTGAGAACCACCTCGTCCGCTTTTATGATTGGCCCGTCAATTACCGGTATAGGCGTTGTGGTCGAGGTTGTTTCCACTGCCGGAGTGGTAGTGGTTGTCGTCGTTGCTTCCACCGCTGGAGTGGTGGTTGTGGTGGTGGTAGTAGTTGCAGCATCGGTTTGAACCGGGTCGGCCGATGCTGCCGCAGTGAATGATAATGCGATTCCGAGTGCGGCTGTCACGCTGAGCGTTTTTTTTCATGAATAGACTCCTCCTTGAAGTGGATAAATGACTTAGCTATATGGATATAACCACCGGAAAGGTAAAATGAACCAATTTACCGGTTATTTTTTCTAAATTTTATATTAGCCGTTTCTGCTTGCGTTAGGCAAGCCCTATTGCTACGAGACTACGAATAGGCGCGGCGTTGAAGTTCAAAAGCAGCCTGCCTTCGTGACAAGGCGATCGGTTTCATATATACTTTGGGACGAGCGTTTACGGTTTCTTTTTATATTCAAGGAGTTGTCAACTATGAGTTTATCCACCAGCGCCGACGGCCATAAGAGGCTCGGGTTCGGTCAGAGCGTTACGATTTTCTTTGCCATTTTGCTTATTCTCATTATCCCGATTCTGGGATGGCACGCAGAGCCGCATATCCCACTGATCGCCGCTTCCGTTGCGGCTGCCGGTTTCCTGCTGTTGTTCGGCTTGTCCTGGGATGAGGTGGAGCACGCTTTCGTACGCGGATTGCAGGCTTCGGTGCAGCCCGCCCTCCTGCTGACGCTAATCGGCATTCTCATCGCGGTCTGGATGATGAGCGGAACGGTAGCAACCCTGCTCTACTACGGCACGTCCCTGTTCCAGCCGCAATGGTTTACCTTGAGCGCGCTACTGCTTACGGTCATCGTCTCGATGTTTGTCGGCAGCTCTATTACGACGGTCGGCACGTTCGGGGTAGCGCTCGTCGGCATGGCAGCTTCCATGGGTGTGTCTCCCGCGATCGCGGCAGGGGCGGTCGTGTCGGGTGCCTGTTTCGGGGACAAAATGTCCCCGTTATCCGATACGACCAACTTCGCCTCCGCCGTTACCCGGGTGACGATTCCGGACCATATCCGAAACATGACGAAGACGACGGTGCCGGCATTTCTTCTTACCTGCGCCGCTTTCACCCTGATCGGCTCTTCTTCCGTGCCTGACATGGAGGCGCTGGAAGCACTTCAGCGCGATATCGGGCAGAGCTTCCATGTTACGCCGTGGGCGCTGCTCCCGCTGGCGGTCGTGCTCATTGCCGCGTTCAAGCGGGTTCCTGTCGCCCTGTCGATGCTGCTCGGCATCGGTTCGGGACTGGCCATAGCGGCGTTGTTTCAGCATGCGTCCGATATCCGCCAATGGATCGGCGTTATGCAGTACGGCTTCTCGGGCAGTTTTGCCCTAGAGGATACGGCCCGCATCATGAATCGCGGCGGTCTGCAGTCGATGGCCGGAACGATTGCGCTTATCGCTATCGCTTTCGGCATGGGAGGACTTCTTCAGTATGGCGGAGTCATTCCGGCGCTGTTCGAGCGTCTTGTCGCCCCGATCCGAAGCAAAGAGTCTCTTGTGGTCGCCAGCGGCTTGAGCTCGATCGGCGTGAATGCCATTACCGGCGAACAGTACATGTCCATATTGCTTCCGGGACAGCTGTTTGCCGACGAGTATGACAAGCGAAGCATCCCGCGATTGACGCTGTCACGGACGCTTGAGGACTGCGGAACGCTGGTTAATCCGCTAATTCCGTGGGGAGTCAGCGGCGCGATGATGACGGGGGCCATCGGCCTGCCGGTACTCGAATATGCGCCCTATGCGTTTTTCCTCTGGCTTTCGCCGCTCGTGACCTTCGCCTTTGCGCTGCTGCCCGGACTGAAACGTAGCACGCTAGGCCTTAAATCCGTCCCGTCCAAGGATAGTAACGGTCGGGATATCCCAAGGTAGAAAGGGCACCCGGATGGACGGGCGTTGCGATTTGCTTGAGAATATATGTTTTAAAGGAGGGAATGCCCAATGAGTCGCCCCAAGAGAAAAGGCGGACGGATACTGCTCGGCCTGCTTATTTTTATTTTACTGGTTGCCGGAGCGGGGATTTGGTTTATTCTGCCGACGAAGGACCTCGATTTAAGGTATCATTCCATCGATGTTAAAGAGAAAATACTTAAAATGATCGAAACGCGGGAGCCTCGGATGACACTGACTCAAGAGGAAGTCGCGCAAATGAGCAAAAAAAATCTCATCAAATACATGAGCACCCACGACCTGGGCGTGGATATAACCGGCGCGGACTTCCGTATGAACGGGGACAGGATGACCGCTGATGTCAATGGAAAATGGGGGGTCATTCCTTTTGGCGCGGAGCTCGAATTCCGGTTGACCGCCAGTGGAAGCTTGCTGAATCTGGAACATACCTCCACTCACATTCGGGGAGTTGGCGTTCCGCTCTCCATCTTTAAGCTGGAGCCGATTGAAATCTCCATGAAGGATTACCTCCCGGATATGATAACGGTGAGGAAAGTGGACTTTTTGGGGGAAGGCATGAGGCTGACCTTCAAGATCGACTGGCTGTCTCTTCCGTCATTGTGGTGAAAAGAAAAGGTCAATGAGCGGCTTTACGCTGTTCTTCTATTCAGAAAAATGGGCAATGGAGCCGTTTAGACCGGTAACCAAAAAGCCATCCGCCGAAGCGGATGGCTTTTTTGCGTCTATGTGTTCGGGTTATGGTTGCGTGCGGCCATTACAATGATCTTCTTCGACCCGTAAAGAGCGAAATCACGAACAAAACGAGGAAGATAAAGAAGAGAACCTTCGCGATGCTTGCGGCAGCCTCCACAATTCCGAAGAATCCGAATATCCCGGCGATCAGCGCGATAACCAGCAAAATGACCGACCATCTCAACATCATCATCACCCTGCTTTCCATAAAGTTGTCATTCCCGCGGCTCTACGGGCAAGCCCGTTATTTCCGGCCCCTTGTAGTTCTCTTTAACCTGGACCTTTTTGCTTGAAACAAGGCTTCCGTACTGGAAGGAAACGGTCATATCGCTTTGTTTCGTGCCGGAAGGGAGAGGGTAACAATGACTATCGAGACAAACCAACTGGAAAGTGAGGTCGTGCCCATGCTAACACAGATCAGTGTAGCGATTATCGCCGTTGCTTTTGCGGTTCTTGCCTTTTTTTTGATCAAAACCCTGAAAGCGGCGACCGTTTCTTTGGATAAGGTTACACAGACCCTGCAGGATGTTCAGGAGACCATCGATGAGCTGAGTTACGAGGTGAAACAAACGATCCGCCATACCAATGACATTACCGTGGACGTTCAGCACAAGATGAAACAGATCGATCCGGTCATGGATACCGTGAGAAATCTGGGAGAGGCATTAAGCGAAGTGACGTATGCGGTAAAAGAGGTTTCTTCGGGCGTTGTCAGCAAATTTAAGCAGTCGAGGATGGAGAGAAAGAAACCGCAGCCCATTCAACAGGCCGCTCAACCGATGACTCCACAGGAAAGGACGTTCCAATCCTATGATTCGGTATATAACGAGTCCAAGGCGTCCAATCCGGGAAAATGGCTAAGTTATGTGGATATGGCGGTAGGCCTCTGGAGCAAGTTTCGTCGTCAGAAAGCCCGCTACTAAAGGGAATGGCTTCCGGATTTGTCGGTAAGGAAATAGAAGGGGTGAAAAACATGTGGAATGTCGTGCTGCTGTTGATGGGTATGCTTTCGCCCTATAGCGGCGGAGCAGGACTGGAGCCTGCATCTGCCGCCGGTATGACCGCACCTGCAGTTCATGCCTCATGGTCCGTGCATTCGCCTGCTGGACAGGGGAATGTTTTCGAAGACTTTGAGACGCTGAACGGCATCGCTCTTACGGACCGGACGGAGGATGTGCTCCGTAAGAAAGGCGAACCGCTGAAGGTTACCCATGAACCATTGTTGGGAACGACGGAATATCACTATGCAGATATGACGGTCGGCCTCTGTGACGGGTTAACGGAGTATGTTCATGTCGAGCCTTCGGCAAAATCGATACGGGTGAACGGTCAATCCGTCTTGCTGACAACCGGGGAACTGTCTTCAGCCCTGGGGGAGCCTTATCATGAAGGTGAGGACGGGGATGTTTACTTGCGGAACCACCAGGCCATTAAAGTGTTTAAGGACCGGACCACGGGCGATATATCCGGCGTGGATTTGTTTTTCGAAGAATAAAAAATCTTGAAAAAGGTGTTTCAAAGGTTTGAATTCCGGTTAATTAACCTAGGGCTCTACCCTTGGAATCCCAAAGGAGGTTTTCGATATGGAATCTACGAATGCAAAAGCTTATGCCAAAATCGTCGAAAACGGCACGCAAGCCGTTCAGGAAGTCCAAAATTTGAAAACCGCGGGTTATATGTCCGACCACATTTTTGTGCTGGCGCATGACTCCGACAAGACGGAGCGCGTTGTCCAGGCTTCGGATGCCAAAGAGGTCGGCATAAAGGAAGAAGGCATATTTGATTCGATCGCGAATCTTTTTCGGTCCCGCGGGGATGAACTTCGGGCAAAAATCGTTTCACTGGGGTTTACGGAAGCGGAGGCCGATTTTTATGAAAAACAGCTCGACTTGGGCAAGGTCCTTGTGATTGCCAAAAAAGATCAGCCTTAAGATCTTGGGCTAAGAACCGTTACAGCCGAAATCATAAGGCTTAAAACATGGATAAGGAATGGGACAAAGGCTGTCTCATTCCTTATCTATGTTTTTAAAAGGGGATGCTTCAAACGTCCGCAGGAAGAGTCAGCCGTTTCTGCCGGAAAGCCGTCTGCAAGCTGCTGCTATAGTATAATAGTTTGGAATAAAGATTTCCGAGCATTAAGAATCACGTTAAGGAGAGGGTTATGAGAATACTAATTGTTGATGACAATCCGACTAACGTCATAATTATCCGAGAAATCTTAAAGAAAGAGCAATACAGGGATATCGTTACCGCTCCCTCGGCGTTGGAGATGCTGGAGCATCTCGGTATCGGGGGCGCAACGGCGGATCTCCGCCCCAAGCGAATCGACATTGACCTGATACTGCTGGACATGATGATGCCCGAAATGGATGGCATTGAGGCCTGCCGCATCGTGCAGCAGTATGACCATTTAAAAGATATACCGATCATTATGGTAACTGCCGTGGGGGATTCCAAGAAGCTCGCGGAAGCCCTGGATGTCGGAGCCGTGGACTATGTGACCAAGCCGATCAATAAAGTGGAGCTGATGGCACGGATTCGGCTTGCCCTCCGGCTGAAGCACGAGAAAGACTGGCATAAGGAGAGAGAGCAGCGGATTCATGATGAGCTAAAGCTCGCCGCCAAGGTTCAAAATGCGGTGCTCAGCTCTCCGATCGAAGAAGAACGGTTTGAGGTTCACGCGCTGTATCAGCCTTCCGCCGAGCTGGCCGGCGATCTGTATGCCTGGTACGACCTTGGCGACGGACGATACGGCATTATTTTGCTGGATATGATGGGCCACGGAATTTCCTCGTCCTTATTCTGCATGTTCATTGCCTCCGTGCTGAAAGATACCGTAACCACATATGTGGAACCGGAGAAGGTTATACAGGAACTGAACCGGAGGTTCAACCAGCTTCATATTGAAGACCAGCTTATTCAGTATTATTTTACGGCTATATATGTCGTGGTGGATACTCGCATGAAACGCGTGGATTACGTTAATGCGGGCCATCCCCCGGCGTTGTTTTTCAGCCAGGACGGTACGGTGATGACGCTTGATCAGGGCTGCTGTCCGGTAGGGCTGTTCGACCGCATTCATGAGATGGAGCCGCGAAGCTTCACCTATGAAGGAGAAGCCCATTTGGCCATGTACACCGATGGGCTGCTTGAAATCGTTCCGGGCAGCCATGACGATAAACTTGATTTTCTGAAATCCCGTTTAGGGGGATCCAATCTGTGGCGGGAAGAGGAAATGAAACAGCAGTTTTTTTGTGGAGGACCAGGCAAAAGAGCGGGAAGATGATAAATGTCTTGTCTGGATATCTCTAAAATCGGGAGAGGGGAAACGAAAGTGAAAATAAAAAGCAAGCTGGTCATCGGATTTGCTACGCTGCTTGCGATCATGCTTGTTCTGACACTTGTCGGCTATGACCGTCTCAGCTTTATGAATGGCCAGCTCGATTCTATATATAGCGATCGTTACCAGAAGGTTCGGGATTCCAGCGCCATGAGGGGCCAGGTCAATGATATGGCGCGCACGCTTACCAACATGATGCTGAGCAAGGAAACAGCCACTTCCGCAAAAATGAAGCAACAGATCGAGCAAATGACCGAAGTTGCGGCTGATTACTATAGTTCATTGAAGAAACAGCAAAATTCCGCCGAGGAGCTGCAGCTGCTCGAGCGGATCGAAAAGGCGACCATCCAGTATCTCGATTATCAAAACAGAGCGCTCGAACTTCTTGGGGAGGGCAATTTAAGCAGCGCCAATTCTTTTCGGATTACAACAGGACAAGCGGTTCAGGAGGAGATGCTGGACAGCCTTAATGCATTGTCCAGTTACGAGGACCACAAAATTTCCGAGGATATCGCGGATGCCAAATCAGCGTACGAGCGTTCACTCATGACGACTACCATTTTCATGGCGGCAGGCCTGATCTTAGGCCTGATTGTCATATTATGGATAGTTCCAAGCATTACGCGCGGCATTAACATCGTATCTTTGATGATCAAGAGCTTCGGGGAGGGCCGGCTTAAAGCGTTAAGGCGGATCAGGGTCGCCTCGAAGGATGAAATCGGGCAGGTTGCCCAGGTGTTCAAGGAAATGGCCGGGGACATCGAGGAGAAACGGCGGCTGGAGCAGAATTATATGGAGGCCCAGCGCGATCAATCCTGGATCAACCAAAACATGGCCAGAATGACGGAATTGCTGCAGGGAGTCAGCTCCCTTACGGAGATCGGCCAGCGGTTTGTCAGCGAGTTTACGCCGGTTCTCGGGGCTCAGTACGGTGCCTTGTATACACGGGAGGAAGACAAGAGCCCGAACAAGCTGGAAATGAAGGGTACTTACGCATTTGAGGGCGGCGAGCAGCCGAAGATGATTTTCCAGGTCGGCGAGGGGCTTGTCGGACAGGCAGCGCTAGACAAGAAGCCCATTATTTTAAACAGTCCGCCAGATGACTATCTTAACGTAAAATCGGCATGGGGCTCTTCCAAACCGGCTGCCGTTATGATTTACCCGGTTTTGTTTGAAAATACCGTTCTGGGCGTAGTCGAAATGGCTTCATTTGAACCATTCACTTCGCTTCAGAAACAGCTGTTATCCCAATTGTCGCAATCTCTGGGCATCATACTCAACAATATTACCGGACGGCTGCGGGTAGAGGAACTGCTGCGGGAATCCCAGGCGTTGACGGAAGAGCTTCAGTGCCAGTCGGAAGAGCTTCAGACCCAACAGGAAGAGCTGCGGCGATCCAATGAAAATCTGGAGGAGCAGACCGAAGCGCTGAAACGTTCCGAAGAGCTGCTCCAGCGCCAACAGGAAGAACTGGAGCATTACAATACGGAACTGGTCGCCAAAACCCGAGCCCTGGAAGAACAGGTGCAGCAAGTCGAAGAAAAGAACGACGAGATCGAAAAAGCAAGGATACAGCTCGAAAAGCAGGCTATGCAGCTGTCGGTAACGACCAAATACAAGTCGGAGTTTATGGCCAACATGTCGCATGAGCTGCGTACCCCGCTAAACAGCCTGCTGATTTTATCCCAGCTTTTGTTTGAGAATAAGGACGGGAATTTGACGCCCAAACAAATCGAATATGCGCAGACGATTTATATGTCTGGAGCCGATCTGCTCAAAATGATCGATGAAATTCTGGACCTGTCCAAAGTGGATGCGGGCAAAATGGAAATCAACCGGGAATCTGTCCCGATGAAAGACATTGAGGCATTCGTTCATCAGAACTTCGATGCGGTAGCTTCCAAAAAGCATATCGACCTGAAGGTACGGATTGACGAACATGTGCCGCCGAGCCTGATTACGGACGGACATAGGGTGAAGCAGATCCTGCGGAACCTGTTGTCGAATGCGTTTAAATTTACGAGCAGGGGCTCGGTGGAGGTCAGCATTGCCCCGGCGGAACCTGACAAACTTCCGGCGTTCCTGGACCGCAAAGGAAACTATATCGGTTTCTCCGTAAAGGATACGGGGATTGGCATTCCGGCCGACAAAACGGATCTGATCTTCGAGGCGTTCCAGCAGGTGGACGGAACGACAAGCCGGAAGTACGGGGGGACGGGGCTTGGTCTGTCTATCAGCCGTGAGCTTTCGAGACTTCTGGGCGGCGGCATCCATTTGGAAACGGAAGAAGGAGAGGGAAGCACCTTTACCCTGTATCTCCCGCGCCGGGAAGAATCTTTCTCCTCCGGACAAGAGGCAGCGGCATCGATGGAGGCTTCCGAAGCCGGCTTGATCCTCAAGAACGGTTACACCGCACCAAGCCGGCAGCGGACGAAGGAACCGGAACCGGCCATCCGGATCGAGGACGACCGCGACCGGATCGGTCCAGGGGACAAGGTGCTGCTTATTGTAGAGGACGACGCCAAGTTTGCCAAAATCCTTTTGGATATGGCCAGAGGCCGCGGGTTTAAAGGTTTGGTCGCCCTGCAGGGGGATATCGGCCTGAAAATGGCCCAGTCTTATCAGCCGGATGCCATCATCCTGGATATCCAACTTCCCGTGATGGATGGATGGTCCGTCCTGGGCGAACTGAAAGGTTCGGCCGTGACCCGTCACATCCCCGTGCACGTGATCTCGGTTGTCGATGAGGTTAAACAAGGATTGATGATGGGCGCGATCGCCTACTTGAAGAAGCCTTCTTCACGCGAAGCGCTGGAGGATGCTTTCTCCTATATTGAATCCTATGCGGAAAAATCCGTGAAGCACCTGCTGATCGTGGAGGACGACGACATTCAGCGGCATTCGATCATTGAGCTGATCGGGCATGATGACGTGTCCATTACAGCGGTATCAACCGGTTCGGAAGCCATTGAAGAGCTTAAAAAGCAGCATTATGACTGCATGGTGCTGGATTTGATGTTAACCGACATGACCGGTTTTGATCTGCTGGACCGGATCCGCGAGGATGAGAATCTGGTCGATCTGCCGATCATTATTTATACGGGCAAGGAACTGGATACGAAGGAAGAGACACGCCTGCGCAAATATGCCGAATCGATTATTATTAAAGACGTCAAATCGCCGGAGCGACTGCTGGATGAAACCACCTTGTTCCTGCATCGGGTGGAAGCGGACCTGCCTGAGGATAAGCGTAAAATCCTGCAGAAGCTGCACAATAAGGAACAGCTCTTCGAAGGCAAGAGAATCATGCTTGTCGATGACGATATCCGGAATGTGTTCGCCCTGTCGAGCGTGCTGGAAGGCTACAGCATGGAGGTTACCTTCGCCGAAAACGGCCGGGAAGCTTTGGAACTGCTCGAATCCGATCCGAACTACGATTTGATCCTGATGGATATGATGATGCCTGAAATGGACGGATACGAGGCCATGCGGAGACTGCGGCAGATGCCTCGGTTCGAAAAGGTGCCGATCATTGCCCTTACGGCCAAAGCCATGAAAGAGGACCGCGCGAAATGCATTGAAGCCGGTGCTTCCGATTATATGAAGAAGCCGATTCAGACGGAACAGCTGCTCTCTCTCATGCGCGTATGGTTGTATTCGTAAATAACATTATTGGGTAAATAAATGACAGAACAACGTAATGGGAGAAAGCCGGTGCGAAGAATGACATCTAACGACCATACCGACAATGAAATGAAGACGGAAGCTGGCGGCGACCGGGAACTGGAGCTGATCGAGATTGAGCTTTTGCTTACGGGAATCCACCGGTTTTATGGTTATGATTTTCGCAACTATGCCCTCCCTTCCTTAAGGCGAAGAATATGGCACCATGTTCATGCGGAGGGGTTGTCCACGATTTCGGCCCTGCAGGAAAAGGTTCTTCACGACAGGGAGTGCTTTGAGCGTCTTATATACAATTTGTCGATCCCGGTAACCGAAATGTTCAGGGATCCGGATTTATTTCTGACCTTCAGGCAGAAGGTCATTCCTCTCTTGAGAACTTATCCGTACATCCGGATTTGGCACGCAGGCTGTTCTACAGGGGAAGAGGTCTATTCCATGGCTATTCTGCTGCATGAGGAGGGGCTTTACGACAAGGCCCGAATTTATGCGACCGACATGAATTCCCGTTCGCTTCAGCAGGCCAAGGAAGGCGTCTATGACATCAAACGGATGAAGCAGTACACGAAGAATTATCTGGAGGCGGGAGGAAACGGCTCGTTCTCCGAGTATTACACGGCGAAGTACAATTCGGTTATTTTTCATCCGTTTTTAAAAAAAAAATATGATTTTTGCTGAGCATAATTTGGCCACGGACCGATCTTTTAATGAGTTCAATGTCATCTTCTGCAGAAATGTAATGATCTATTTTAACGATGATCTTCGTAATCACGTGCACGGATTATTTCATGAGAGCTTAAGCCATTTCGGTATACTTGTACTGGGAGCGAAGGAGTCGATTCATTTTACGAATTTCAGTGATTCGTACGAAGCGCTGGACCGGGTGGAGAAGATATACCGGAAGATCAAATAGAGTGTTTTAGGAGGATTCCATGGGGTTTCACGAACCGATTCATATATTGCTGGTAGATGACCGCCCTGAGAACTTGCTGGCACTGGAAGCCGTTCTCGACAGTGAGCAGTATATACTGGTCAAAGCAACTTCCGGGGAAGAAGCGTTAAGATGTCTCTTGAAATATGATTTCGCCGTGATTGTTCTGGATGTGCAGATGCCCGGAATGGACGGAATCGAAACGGCTCGCCTGATCAAGGCGAGAGACAAGACGAAGGATATTCCGATCATTTTTATTTCGGCCAACAGCAAGGAAGCGGAGCATTTGTTTGCCGGATATTCGGCCGGCGCCATCGATTATATGGTAAAGCCGTTCATTCCGCAGATTTTGAAGTCCAAAATCGAGGGCTTTGTCGATATGTATTTGACAAACAAGAGATTGAAGACCCAATCCATGCTTCTGCATCAGAAAACCCAGGAGCTCGAGAAGATCAACCATGAGCTTGTGCAGGCCAAAGAGGCGGCTGAACTTGCAGCCAAAGCAAAGACCGAGTTCCTGGCCATGATGAGTCATGAAATCCGGACGCCGATGAACGGGGTTATCGGGATGATCGATCTTTTAATGGACAGCGATCTCAAGGACGAGCAGAGGGAATATGCGGACATTATAAGGAACAGTGCCGATGCGCTGGTTTCGATCATTAACGACATTTTGGATTTCACGAAGATGGAGTCCGGAAAAATGGAGCTGGAGGAGCATCCGTTTGAGCTCAAATCCTGCGTTCAGGAGGTTGTCGGTTTATTTTCGGCCGAAGCCTCCAAGAAAAACCTTGAACTGATCTATTTCATCGAGGATAAAATCCCCAAAATGGTGTACGGCGACATGGGGCGTTTGCGCCAGGTTCTGATGAATCTCGTATCCAATGCCGTTAAATTCACGAATCAGGGCGGGGTATACCTCGTCGTTACCCTTGCCGCAAATCAGGAAGATACCCTTACCCTTGAGTTCACCGTCAGGGATACGGGCATCGGCATTTCGGCGGATAAAATCGACAGGCTGTTCAACCTTTCTCGCAGCTGGATTCCTCCATGACCCGCAAATACGGCGGGACGGGGCTCGGTCTTGCCATCTGCAAATCGCTCGTCCAGCTGATGGGCGGAGAAATCCGGGTTGAATCGGCCGAAGAGAAAGGCGCGGTCTTCGTGTTTACCATTCAGGTTCAAAAGCATAAGGAAAACGACCGGATAGCGGGATTGGATGAACCGCATGAGGATTACGACGTGGAAGAAAACCGGATGCCCGGCATTCTTGTCGTGGATGACCATCCGATTAACCGTAAGCTGATGGTAAGCATGCTTGAGAAAATAGGGCTTGCCGCGGATTTGGCAGAGGATGGCCGGCAGGCGGTAAATATGGCCGAAAACAAAAGCTATGACTTGATATTCATGGATTTGCAGATGCCGGTCATGGATGGCCTGGAGGCAACCCGTCTCATCCGGGAGAAAAAGCGGTCCGGCCCCGAGCCCATTATTATTGCGATGACAGCGAATGTCATGGATGGTATCCAAAACCGCTGCCTTGAAGCGGGGATGAATGAATATATCAGTAAACCGGTGAAGGTCGGCAGCATCAAACATGTTTTGTCGCAATATGCATTTCCTGCATGGGGCGAACACGCCTTGGTTGCCGGGGAGGCGAAGCCGATGAGAATTCATCATGCGTGAATCGTGAAATATTACCACTGCAGAATTGGTTGCTGGGTTGTTTCAAGATACGAAATAACGGGTTATTTGTAAGGAAAACAAATTTCGGGAGAGAGTGTCTATGAATACAAATACGAATGATAAGTTCAATGCCACGACGGATATGAGCGAGGGTGTTTGCAAGGTTTATCTGAGCGGTGAGCTGGACCTTTCCGTCGCACCGGATTTTCGCTTGGTGATGGAGCCCCTTGTAAGCAATGCGGAAACGGACCTGATCGTCAACATGAAGGATATGACGTATATCGATAGCACAGGCATTGGCATTCTATTGTC
Source organism: Paenibacillus sp. DMB20 (assembly GCF_000987955.1). Taxonomy (GTDB): domain Bacteria; phylum Bacillota; class Bacilli; order Paenibacillales; family Paenibacillaceae; genus Paenibacillus_AQ. The sequence goes on along the minus strand of NZ_LAZU01000031.1, from coordinate 10,373 downwards.
CATTTTGAAAGCAAGACACGGCATGGAGGCCCGATTCGCGGTGGAGGAGGTACCTCCGCAAATTCAAAAGCTGTTTGAAATGACGGGTATCGCGAAGTTTTTTTGCCCCTCAGGAGAATTCCCATTAGGAAAGGATCGAAAAGAATGAATGCTGATGTTCAAAGAGTTACGCTTAACTTGCCTGCCAATGCTGAGTATGTAGATATTGTCAGATTGAATTTGTATGGAATTGCCTCCAAGATGGGTTTTTCATACGAAGAGATTGAAGATATGAAGGTAGCCGTTTCGGAAGCCTGCAATAACTCCGTGTTGTATGCATACGGACAAGAGGGCGGAATGGTGGAAGTCATTTTTGAGGTGACGAGCGAATCGTTATCCATTATGGTCCGAGACGAAGGGGAGAGTTTCGAAAGTAATGGAAAAACGGAGAACCCTGGAACCCTCCATGACAAAGAACTCGACGATGTTCAGATCGGAGGTCTAGGTTTTTACTTGATGGAGGCGCTTATGGATGAAGTGAGCGTGAACAACCAGACGGGAAAGGGAACCGAGGTTATTCTTACCAAGCGGCTTGTGAAAAGCGAGGAGCGGGTATGAATGATAAAGTGACTCCCCCTGAGTCCAGAGACGAAGCGATCAGTCTGATTCGGGAATACCAACAGACCAAGGATAATGAGATTGCGACCGTCTTGATTCAAAAATACGAGCCGATGGTCAAAATGGCCGCGGGTAAAATCGCCCGAAACCGGCCCGATCTTTACGAGGATTTGTATCAGGTCGGCCAAATGGCTTTGATTCGGCTGCTTCAGCAGTATGATATCAGTCTGGGCATACCTTTCGAGCCCTATGCCATGAAGAGCATGATCGGGCACATGAAAAATTTTCTGAGGGACAAGTCGTGGTATATCCAGGTTCCGCGTCGGATTAAAGAGAAAGGCGCGCTTGTGCAGCAGGCTATCGATGAATTGATGGTTAAACTGGAACGCTCCCCGGACGTGAAGGAAATTGCGGAGTTCCTGGACTTAACGGTTGAGGAAACGGTGGAGGTTCTCGCCGGAAGAGAGTGCTATCATTACGTATCATTGGATTCTCCCCTGTCGCAAGAGGAAACCGGCGCCACCCTGGGCGAGCTGATCAGCTCCGACGTCAATGACTATGATTCGGTGGAAAAACGGATGGATCTCCAGCAGGCACTGAGCCAGCTGAAGGAACAGGAGCAAAAGGTTCTTCTTCTTGCTTTCCAGGAGGGGCAGTCGCAGAGGGCTATCGCCCAAAAGCTTGGCGTTTCCCAGATGAGTGTCTCACGCATTCAAAAACGGGCAACCGAGAAGCTCAAACAAATCATGTCCAACTCTTCCTATTGACATGGACAAGCTTGTCTGCGGCGGGTGCAAGGATTGGACGACATAAGGGCACGCTATTCCTGAACCGGGATGTGCGTGTCCTTTTCTGGTAGAAGAAATGATGTCAGAAGGAGGGAACCGTAAGTGAACGCCTTAAAAACAAAAGAGGGCAAGCACGTATACGCTTTAGCCGGCGGGTGGAAGTGGCATGATGTTGAGACGGATGACTGGGAAAATCCTGAATTCGGCAAGCTTCGGAACCAGTACCCTTACATATCGGAGTGGTTTAAGCTGACTCCTTCATTGAAAGGCAAAAATTATTTGTCGGTCCGGTTTCCCGACGGGACGAATCCTGTTCTGGTAGGCACTTTCCTTTACACGATCGCTTCCGAACTTGACGAGGACCGAGAGAACGAGCAGTTTTATTTTTATATTGACCGGGAAGTCTTGATTACGTTCAATCTGGACGGCCATACCCGAAAGATTATGGGAAAGCCGGACCGGGTATCCATGCTGCACCAATGCTTAAGGCCGATTGACGGCATGTTTGTGCTGGCAAGGGCGATTCTTCACTATTTTCACGCCGGCATGGATAAATTTGAAGCCAACCTCCGGGAAGTCGAAGCGGTCATGAGGAGGCATAATCAGCGGAACCTGATGGACCGCATCCTGTCTTCGCGTTTCGAGCTGCTATATTGGAGCAATCTGTTTATCCCTTTTCAGGAGTTGATTGCCGCATCCAAAGAAGGTTACTTGGACAGCCTGGAGAACAGCAGATTCTATCAGCAGCTTTTGCACCGCGTGGAACGGATGGACAAACTATTCCGGCACTATGAACGCGAGATTGATACGCTTGTCACCATTGATGATGCCATCGCCGGATTCCGGGGCAACGAAATCATGAAGACCCTTACCATCATGACCGTTATTTTTACGCCGGCAACGGTTGTCGGCGCGATTTGGGGCATGAACTTTGAAAATCTTCCGATCACCAAGGTGTCTTGGGGATTTTTCGCAGCCATGCTGTTTACGTTCGCTCTGACGATAGGGATGTACGTTTGGATGTACACGAAGGGCTGGACGGGCGACCTGCTGAGGGTGAAATCAAAGAACAAGAATATATGAACCGAGAAACCTCCCGCAGGCACTGCCCTGCCGGGAGGTTTCATTCGGTTATCGGGACAACGGAGTAGAACAACATCCGGCATGGACGGAGTGGTCTTTATTGATGCCTTAGGTAAACGATGAACGAAGTAGCACCGTTTACCTCGCCTTGTCGATATAGCCCTGAAGTTCGGCGATGTAATCGCCGATAAGCGGCATATCCACGAACAGGCTCAGGATATAACCGAGCAAACTCAGAACAACGACGGTACCGACGGTCATGCCGAGGCCGCGGGCGAGGCCTGCGGTAAAGTTCGTAATGATCCGTTTTTTCGGGCTCATGTAATTCTCGACGATATCTTTGAAATTCGCCCTTTCGAGCGAATCCGCGATTTTATCCAATCGGCCGTTCAGTCTTTTGACCTCATGCCTCAGCTCGAAAGGATGCTCATTCACATCGTACGCGGTCTGCTTAGGCATGTTTTCCCCGGAGCGGCCGCCGTGCCGTTCGCGCTCCCGGTCACGATCGCGTAAACGATTGCGTTCCCGGTCAAGTTCCCGAAAACGCTCATGCCGGTTCGTACGGTCAAAGCCTTCGGACCGGCTGTCATAAGGACTGGCTTTGCTCATCTCGTATCCCCGCTTTCTTGGCAGAAGTCATGGTGAGGCCCCCTTGAAATAAAGCGCTTGAGCTTAACAATCGGATAATAATCAGCCTCACGGACATTAAAATAGCCAGCTGTCAGCTGGCTATTTCCGTCTTTAACGGCCTAGTATTGCGCCGACTTCATCTCTTTGCTGACGCCTTCGGAAGCGTTTTTTCGTCCCGTCTTTGACGTCTTCGGAAGCACTCGCTACTTCATCGGACACGTCCATGGAAGCCTGCCTTACGCTGGACATCACATTGCTGCGGCTTTCATTGACGGTCGTCATGACATCCGAGGCTTTGCTGCCTACCGTCTTGGCAAGCTCGGCCGCTTTCTCGCCGACGACGCCCGCAACCTCTTTGGTTTTGTCCGTGACCAGCGTGAGCTTGTCCGACAGGTCCCCGCGAAGCTCGCGTCCCGGCTTCGGCGCAAACAGCAGAGCTGCCGCTGCACCGGCAAGGGCGCCGATAAATACGCCTTTAAAAAAACGTCGAACTGCTTTGTACCGGATATTCTTGTTCTGATTGATTCATGACATTCACTCCTTTGATTAGTTTAAATAGAATAATTTAGCTGGCAGATTAAGCCGCGCGTCTAAACATTTTAGATACAAGTCCCAGCAAAAATACAAAGACGGCCGTACCGATAATAGCAGGAACGATGGCAAAACCGCCGATTTCCGGTCCCCAAGATCCCATGATCAAGGGTCCGAGCCAAGCGCCGATGAAACCGGCGATCATGGAGCCGATAATGCCTCCCGGCATGTCATGGCCGACTAAAGCATCACCGATGATGCCGATAATAATTGCCATTACGATGCTGATGATGACTCCCCACATAAAATCGCCTCCTTTATTCAGAGTTTTGACTTTCGAGTGGGCTTGCTTATCTCGTATTTAAACCCCAGAAGTTAGCCTGAAACAGCCAGTTCGGTATGCTCTTTAGCTTCCCGAACTGCCCCGGACGGCTAGCCGATGATGGATTTACCTGCTGAAGATTATTCGTTTTTGTACTATACTTAGTAAGCCGCATCATGGCATAAACCACGGGCCTGCCGGTAGCGGGCTATGAAATCATATAGAACCTATTGCTTAAAGGAGAGAAAGTTGATGGACAGCGTGCTGATTAAGGAGTACCGCGCAGGCGTAACGGAATGTGTCCATAGCGGGCACATCGCCATTGTGGACGAACTAGGAAAGGTAAAAGCTTATGCCGACGACCCGGAATATGTTGCTTTTACCCGCTCCTCCGCGAAGCCGCTGCAGGCCATACCTGCCTTACGCGCAAACATGGCGGACCATTACCGGCTTACGGATCAGGAAATCGCGATCATGGCTTCGTCCCATCGCGGAGAGGCGGAACATCAAAAAACGCTAGACGGCTTCATGGATAAAACGGGAATCGGGGAAGGCAGCCTCGTGTGCGCATCCAGCTACCCGCTTGACGAACCTACGAAGGAATCCCTGCTCCGCAACGGAGGAGAACGAAGAAAAATGTTCCACAATTGTTCGGGCAAACACATCGGCTTGCTGGCTTACAGCAAAATGCTGAAGGCCCCATTGGAAGGCTATGACCATCCGGATCATCCTGTGCAGCAGGAGGTACTGGATACCGTAGCCTATATGTCCGGCATGAAGAAGGAGGACATCCGCCTGGGCACGGACGGATGCGGGCTTCCGGTATTCGCGCTGCCCCTGCGGGCATTGGCGACGGCGTATATGAAGCTGGCGTGTCCGGACCGGATTGACGATGAGCGGACAAGACAGGCCGTTTCAAAAATTACGCAGGCGATGAACCGTTATCCTTACATGGTCGGGGGTGACGGCAGAGTGGATACGCTATTGCTCCAGGACGATAACATTGTCGCCAAGGGAGGTTTCAAAGGGGTCTTTTGCCTCGGATTGAAAAAGGAACGCCTCGGTATAGCGTTTAAAGTTTTGGACGGTTCGGAAGAAGAGTGGGGGTATATCGCGGAGTCCCTGCTTGACCAGCTTGGCTATGAAAACCGGACCCTTGTCGAACGGCTGCGGGAAGCCTATACCAAAGACCTATATAATGACGGCGGACAAAAAAGTCGGGTATGCCGAGCCGGCTTTTGCCTTGAAATGGGCATCATCGCCGAAGTGATCCCGATCGGCAGTTTGGTATGGTGACTGGGGAAAGCCGTCAATCCCTGAAATTTAATATACGGTTTACCGGCAGGAGTATATATACAAAGGCCCCATGCGTTCTCTTAAGAGAGAAGCATGAGGCCTTTTTAAGATGTCTGCCTTCGCAAAAAGCACGTCACAGATGTTTGTATACCAAAAACTTAAGGCAGCCGTCTAGTTGCCGCGAAGTCGTCCGAGCTCGGAGGCAATGGCCTCAACCTCGGAAATGCTCATCGTGTTTTTGCTCATGACCATCTCATACAGGTCGCGGATATCGTCATACTGCTCTTTGGAAAAAGCGGAAGCCTGCATCGCGGCTGCGGAAGCCATGCGGAGCTTTAATTTGATCTGCTCGATCATATACTCCAGATTCTCCTGGGTTTTATCATTCAGGTCCATGTTTGACACCCTCCTTTTCTCGGTTTGCGTTTTCTCGTCCCTGTATTGTAACATGCTGCCGCCGGCTCGACCAATCTTTTTGCTACGACGGCGCCGGATAGGGTAAAATCAGGAGAACAGCCGGTTCCTTGTTTGAATACGGGGCAGCCGCGAAAACATGGCTTGAAAGGGGGGAGGCCGTGAAACGGGAGACGGATTGCATGCAGGGAATGCCTGCCGCAAAGAACAAATTATCCGGAGAGCAGTTGAAAATCTTTTTTGCAGATATTTCCCGATTGCATTCGATGGATCAGATTACCTTTGTATGTATCGGAACGGATCGCTCAACCGGCGACGCCTTGGGTCCTCTGACCGGAACGGGGTTGCTGGAAGCCGGTTTCCCGCATGTGATCGGCACCTTGCCGGACCCGTGCGATGCGATCAGTCTGGAAGACAAGCTGAAAGGGATTCCGGAGGACCATCTCATTATCGCGATTGACGCCTGCTTGGGCCAACCGTCCTCCGTCGGTTCCTTTTTTGCGGCCAAAGGTCCCTTGAATCCCGCCCAGTCGGTGGGCAGACCGTTGCCTGCGGTCGGGCATTACAGCATTGCGGCCGTTGTCAATGTGCTGGGACCGAAGCCTTATTGGACGCTGCAGGTAACGTCCCTCCACTTGGTCATGACCATGGCTTCCCGGATCGCGCAAGCGGCCGCATCGGGCTTTGGCCTTAGTCCTTGAGACAGGCGTTTCAGCGACAGCCGTTTATGGTTTAATAGTAGTTATCTAAAACTCATGTGCCTGCAGGTATCGGCACTGATTCAAGAAAGAAGGGTAGTCATGGAAAAAGTACAATGCAACGGCAATACGATATGTTATCTGGACCAGGGACAGGGCGAGCCGGTCTTTCTGCTTCACGGATATTGCGGGAGTTCCTCTTATTGGGAGCAGGTACTTCCGTATTTGGGCGGTTACCGGGTCATTGTACCGGACCTTCGGGGCCACGGCCGTTCCGATGCGCCTGTAGGACCCTATACCATTGAGCAAATGGCGGATGACGTGCTTCTTCTTATGGACGAGCTGAATATACCGAAAGCATCCCTGTTTGGCCATTCCCTCGGCGGATATATTACGCTGTCTTTCGTACAGCGCCACGCTTCCCGATTGAATGCATTCGGGTTGATCCATTCCACGGGCTTTCCGGATTCGGAGGAAGCGAAGGAGAAAAGAGTCAAGGCGGTAAGCACCATTCAGGGAGAGGGGATTACCGACTTTGTGGACGGCCTCGTTCCGGGATTGTTTGCACCGGAGACGCAGAACCGGAAACCGGAGTGCATTCAAAAAGCGAAGGAAATCGGCTACCTGACTCCGCCGCAGGGAGCCATCGGAGCGGCGCTGGCCATGCGCGAGCGCCCTGACCGGCGAGACGTGCTGTCCTCCACGACTTTGCCTGTTCTGCTTGTGGCCGGGGAGAAGGACGGTCTCATTCCGCCGGAACGTGTTTTTACAATCGATAACCCCAACGTCACGCAGTCCGTTATTAAAGGCGCAGGCCATATGAGCATGATGGAGGAGCCGGAGGAATTGAGCAGCGTGATCCGTTCGTTCCTGGAGGGCGTGTTTAAAGCGTAGCGTCCCCTTTAATTTGAAAGAAGCTTAGAAATCGGCCGGAGGAGGTACCCTCCGGTTTTTTTTTCGTGTGCCCTTACTGCCCATCCCCCCCCGTTTGCTGGAAAAAGATCGCCGGATCACCTACTATAAAAAGATGAATGAACAGGATGAATGTTGAAGAGGGGGATGCCAATGTTTCGGAAGGATTATCTCCTCCGGCTTGTGGAGGAAATGACGCAGCTCATTGCCAAAGTATACGGATTGAAGCAGCAGCGCAAGGTGACGGAGGCGTTATGGGAAATCGACGAACTGTTGACCCGGCAATTTGGTTTGAATTCCAAGCTGCTCCGTTCCTTGTCCGCGCCGGATATCGTCCGGCTTTTTCGAACCGCGGGCGTGCTGGAGGCCGACAAACTTCAAAATGCAGCCAGGCTGATGGAGGAGGAAGCCAGGATCCACCTCGATTCGGAGCGGAGGGACGAGGGGCTGATCTTGATGGCCAAGGCGCTCCATCTGTACTTGACGGCATCCCTGAACGATGCCAATCCGAATTTATGGGATCTTCCTCGAAGAATTGACGACACGGCGGGGGATTTGCGATCCTTTCGGCTCCCCGAAGAGACGGAGCGGCTTTTACTGGTTTACTTCGAGCGGGCCGGCCGATATGCAGAGGCGGAGAACAGCCTCTTCCGTCTCCTGGAACAGGATGTCCTTGACTTACGGGAAGGCTCTCTTTTTTACGAGAGGCTTTTGAATGTTCCTCCCGATGAGTTGGAACGCGGCGGGCTTCCTCTTGCCGAGGTTCACGAAGGGATCGCCGAGCTGGAACGGAGGTTCGCGGATACCCCGGGGCAAGCGGACATACGATAAGGGAGGACCCCCAAAGTCGTTTTTTTTTGCTCAAAATCGACCCGGTTTTTTAAGCACGAACGATATGTCGGCCCGCATGCTTCAGGGACTCTTTTTTGGAAGCATTGACCCATGGTGTTATCATAAAGAATGTGGTTACCCGCGCTGCAAAATTCAACAAGAAAGCGAGATGTACCTTTTGGAAGCACTGCGTAAACTGATTACCCAGATCATTCAGGACACGTCCCTGATCACCGCCTCCCTCAGCCAGCTTCGCAAGCGTGAAGGAGCATCTTACACCAAAGTGACCATAAAACCCGTGGAGCTCAAAAACAAGCTGTTTTACCAGTTCGCTTATTATTCCGGAACCAAGGTTACGCATGAGAATGTGCCGGCAGAGGAGGCCGGAGCGCTCCTGACCGCCCTTCTGGAAGAGACATTCCGGCAGGCGCTTTTCTGCACTCCCGAAGCGGATTATCAGGTGCTGATCTCCAAAAAATATAAGGTTTCCATTTTGACGAAATCCCCGACGAAAACCAGGAGCGACATCATGCTCGCCCATAACCGCAAAAAAACGTATATCCTTGAAGAAGGGACGCCGGTTCCATTTCTGGTGGAGCTCGGCATCATGAATGACGAGGGCAAGGTATACGCCCGGAAGTACGATAAATTCAAACAGATTAACCGTTTCCTTGAAATGGTCGAAGACGTCCTCCCTCATCTGCCCGAAGGCCGTCCCTTGACGATCGTTGATTTCGGCTGCGGCAAATCGTACCTCACCTTCGCGCTTTATCACTATTTGGCGGTTAAAACGCGAAGAAAGCTGAATATCGTCGGATTGGATCTAAAGGCCGATGTGATCGAACACTGCAGTATGCTGGCGAAAAAGCTGAATTACTCGCAATTGCGGTTTCTTGTCGGAGACATCGCGGATTATGACGAATTGGAGCAGGTGGATATGGTCGTCACGCTCCATGCCTGCGACACGGCTACGGACGCCGCGCTGGAAAAAGCCGTTCGCTGGGGAGCCTCGGTTATTTTATCGGTCCCATGCTGCCAGCATGAGCTCTTCTCCCAGGTGAAAAATCCGGTGATGGAGCCGCTCCTGTCCCATGGCATCCTGAAGGAACGCTTCTCCGCGCTGGCAACGGACGGCATCCGGGCCAAGCTGCTGGATGTGATGGGCTACCGGACGCAGCTGCTCGAGTTTATCGATATGGAGCACACCCCGAAAAATATTTTGATCCGGGCGGTAAAGGGAAGCGCCGGCGACAGGGACAAGCTGTGGCAGGAATATTCGGCCTTCCGCGATTTTTTGAGCGCGTCGCCGTATTTGGAGAATGCCTGCCGCGACCTGCTTCCGTCCATCCAATAAAATAGTTGCGGCGCCGCCGGTGTGACGATTAAAGGTCAAACCGGTTTGAACGTCCTATAGAGCCAGCCCCCGGAACAGGTTTCGGGTGCCGGCTTTTTTTATGTTTCAAGGATACCGTTCAAATAGCTGATTTTTTGCACAGAATCACCTGAGTGTTACAGTTCGGCAGGGATTACAAACGGGTCCCACCGTCTACACTGAATAATATTCGTGATTCGTGGATGTTTCCGTTAAAAAACGACTCAAGGCCGAGGAAGCCCTGTCTCCCGGCAGGCAGGCGGAAAACGGAAAAACTACGGAAAGGAGGGACCCCGGATGCCGCCCGCGCCCGTAAAGGGTTTCGTTTTTTTTTATGCTGCTGCTTGTGATGGGGACCGCCTGTCTGCAAACGGGGTTCTTTTTTTGACGAGGACTTGTATATAGTATGTGCCGTCTGGGGGGCAGCCTGCATTCTGCAGCTGTCCGGGCTCCTTCGAATCGCTGTCCGCCATGCTCCGGAGCTTCGCGGAAGCGCCGCATATCCGCTGTTCGCCTGTATCGGCTGGATGCTTCTGATCTACTCCCTGCACGCCATCCGGGGGCCCCTTTCGACGGCGGGTACGCTTAATGAATGGATTCGCTGGGGCTTTTACGGCACCGTCGGATTTGCCGCATGGGTATTGGGCAGGGATCGGGAAGGGCGTCAAAGGCTCCAACTCATATGGCATCTGACCGGAGGGTTGTTATGCGCCAGCGCGTTCCTTGCCGTGTACGGGCTGTGGGATCTGCCGCATGCGGTGCTCCGCACGGCGGATCTCGCCGTCAGCGCGACAGGCGCGAGGCTCGGCGGCCTTCTCCAATATCCGAACGCCTTCGGCGCGGTCATGGCCGCCTTCCTGCTGGAGCGGCTGTTCGCCCTGCCTGCCGCGCTCCGCAGG
>NZ_LAZU01000040.1 GCF_000987955.1 Paenibacillus sp. DMB20 | reverse complement strand
CGGATAATTTGTATAGCCATTGGCAAAGGCAGACTCACCATGGATCTCGTAGAGCTTCAACCAATATTGAAACTGAGAGTTGGTAACGCCCATTTGATTTGCGTATTCCCTCTGTGAGAGAAGCGTAGGGTCATACGCGTGAATAATCGCCAGTTTACTATCCTTTGTAAATTTAGTCACAAAAAACTGCACCTCCAATTGTTAGCGTGTGTCCAACAATTGGGGTGCAGTTCACAAGCATGGCCTGTTATTATCGGCGCTTGGATTTCCAACCTGCACTTCGGCTGGTCTTTCCTATGAAAAACATCAGGAACCTTTCTTTCTCCACAACGAAGTCCAGAGAAAAGGCACACCGAAGGCTTTGGTGCTTTTCTGCTCGGCCATGCTTCTGAATTCCACGTTGTCAAAGCTGTCCAACAGAAGGTAGTCCAGTTTCTCTCGGGTGAAGGAAAGACCTCCCCTCATGGTTCCGGTCTCATATACTTCCCAATCGGTCATGTCATGATCCGGCCCGCCTAAGCCCCCAAATCCCGGGGCAAAACAGGTAAGTCCAAAATATCCCCCCGGCTTTAACGCATTGTCCAGCAACTCAAGATACTGAATTCTTTGATGGGGCAAAAGATGATGCAAGCACCCCGAATCATATACCAGATCGTACTCGGGCTGAACGTCCAGTTCAAAAATGGATTTGCACTCAAAACGGATGCTTACCTTACGTTCCGCAGCCCGTTCCTTCGCCCAGGCCACTGCCGTTTCTGAAATATCGCAAGCATACACTTCAAAGCCCAAGGCGGATAAGTAAATCGCGTTCCTGCCGGGACCGCAGCCCAGTTCGAGCGCTTTTCCGGGTTCCACGATTCCTTGTTCCACATAGGAAACGAGATTTTCATCCGGTTTATTTTCGAAGAATGGAACGGGCTTTTCGCGTTCGCTGTAGAATGGGTCCCAAAAGTCTTGCGGCTTTCGGAACCGGGCATCCAACATGCGGTACAGATCATTCGTGCTTTTAATCATTTCTTTCAATACGAGACACCTCCGGTTCATGTCCTACGGGGTACTCCATCCGCAGGCTTTTCGGTCTCAAACCGATTTTTTGATAAAAGGAGATGGCCTCCTTGTTAAACGCGGCTACGTTCAAATCGATACTATCGGCTTCAAGTTCCTTGGCTTTGGATTTAATGAATTGAAACAGGCATGTCCCGGCCCCATCTCCCCGACTGCTGCCATCCACGATAAATTCCTCAATAAACAGACAAGTCCGGTCATGTATGTTATGGCTGCCTTTCACGCGATCAAGTCTACAAATGGCATAGCCTATGACTTTTTGTTTGTGCCCATCATCCATGACATAAAGAAAATGGGTTGATCCGTCCATTATCTCTTCATAACGCTGCCGCTCCATCGGCGTATCCGTAGGCTTATATATGTCCGGCCTGGCTGATATATGAATAGTGTGAAGCTGGAAGGCGAGTGAGCAAACGGCCTCATAATCTTCATGCTGCGCTTCCCGTATATGAAATTCCATATGTACCTCCGTCGTTATATTCGTTCAGCCGCACTGGCCAGAATAGGTGACCAATCCCGTTTTTGCATAGATCGCGTTGTTTAGTGCCGTGATATCCGAATATCCGCACAATCGTTTAGGATGGGAAGCGATCAGGTCATAGTCCAGATACCTCAACAGCTGATTGCAGTTGTATCCGCCGATCGTGGTCAGAATGCCCGAGACTTTCGGGTCAGCAAAGGCTTCGTGCAAATCGTCGATCCTTGAATTGATGGGGGAGGAATCGAAATCGTCCCTCTCTTCACAGCGCTTACCGTAGGACACCCGCAGCCCCATTTCCTTTAACCTTTGCTCCGCAAGAAACCTTTGGCCTTCCGCGATGATGGACATGCTTCGGGATGGCGAGATGATCCGGACCTCATCACCTTGCCGAAGTTTAGCTGGTTTCATAAACGCTCCTTTCAGCAGGGATTAGCGTAATTTACCGTTACCCTAGCCTGCTTTTCGGCAGATTCAAAAATCGCATCCAAAACCGTTTGTACTCTATGGCCATCTTCAAAAGTAGGGATGATTGGTATTGATTCACCGGTTGTAATGGATTGGTGAATAAAATCGATCATGGGATAAAATCCGCTGTAATACAGCTTTGCAGGAATATCCAGTTGAGATGGCGGTTCTATCTGTTCCAGCAAAATTTCCTTAAAACCTTCTCCAAAACCGATTTCAAGCGTCCTGTCATTTTTCATGACGAGTGTTCCCCGGGTGCCATATATCTCGAGATTCCATCCCGTACCATTTACGCCTGGCGCCAAGAAATCCACAATGAATGAAGCTCCGCTTTCAAAATGGCCCATAATCGAAAAAGCATCATCCGCATCTCTTGCCTCTTCGCCTTGACTGCCTTTGAAAAAAGGCACCCAGGTTCTCAAATCGGCATAAACTTGGGCGATCGTCCCTCCCGTCCACCACATCAGGGAATCGAGCATATGGGAACCAACAGCGAATAGAAAACCTCCGCCGGACTCTTTTTTACCTTCCCAGCCTCTGTATTGGTTCTGTAATTGCTGGTTTGCCGAGAAACTTCCCTGGTATTTGATATGCCGCACGGCCCCGAGTTCGCCATTTTCTATGATTTGCTTGATTTTACGTCGTATCGGCAGCATTCTCCACTGAAAATTAACATAACCATGAACCCCTTTTTCTCCCAACTCCTTCAGCATCATCGAGGTTTCGTCGGCATTCATGCCTAAAGGCTTTTCGCAAAGTACGTGAAGTCCTTTACGGATCGCTGTCAAGGCCATCTCGCTGTGCAGCATAGGCGCCGAAGCAATCGTGATTAAATCAAGCTCCTCATCATTCAACAATCGGATCCAATCATCATATACCGCCAATCCGTCTAATGATTTAAAGGATCTCTTCCGGATTCCTCGATGAACGCTGGCTATGCCTCTCACTTCAAAACCCGGATGCAGACTAAAAATCGGTGCATGTACCTCCGCCCCAAATCCTGTACCCACAATGCCAATTTTAATGTTTTGCAGTCGACTCAACCCTTCCGAAACTATTTCTTCCCGTTCAAACCCATTCCTCAAGGCGGGTCACGGCATATTCCTCGATCCTTCGTTTCAGTTCCCGGTTGCGGCTTTTCACGAAATTCCGCATATACGGCTTCAGCAGCAATCGCTCCGCGATCCATCCGAGCGGCCCGAGCGGGGCTTCGATATAAAGCACGTCCTGCATCCATGTCGCAATGCCCAAATCGACGAAATGATGCTCATGCTTCAAGCTTTTGAATGCGCCGCTCATCATTTCATCCACGAACAGATAAGGCCGGTTATACCCCGATATCCGTGAGGTTAAGCGCTGCCGGACCAGGAAATGCGTCGCCTCAAAGGTAACCGTCTGTCCTTCGCCGATTTTTCCGATGGTTACGCCTTCGACCGCACGCTCTTTCGTATGGGGCCATACGGTTTCCGTATGCAGTCCGATATCCCTGGCAAAATCGAAACACAAATGAATCGGCGCCTGTATCTCAATCTCTGTCGTCACCTTTATCAAAACTCAAAACCTTCCTCTATGTATGTTCTGTGCTGCTCAATACAACCGACGTCTCCACCTGCCGGTCCGGGATATCCCAGTATTTCTGCAGCAAAATCCTTCTTTCCGTCTCCGGAACAAGACGAAAATCCGTTTTTGACTTAAAACCGGATGGCCCACTCGGCCGCTGCCCAGGTTCCGATCAAGATCCGCTTCTCACTCTCCTCTTTCGAAATTTTGAAAAAAAAAGACACCGATGGCTTATCTGCCTGGTGTCTTGTAACGCATCATCCTGGGTGTTTTCTATTCTCTATTATACAACAAGCCAATAAAGCAGCCTATCCTTTTAACCTAAAAAAAACAGATATCATGTCTACTGAACTTGACGCTCAAACAATACGTTGCGCTGATTCATTTTGGATATGAACCCCAGTAAAATAAAGCTGACGGCCAAAAGGACCGCACCCAGTACCGCCATGAGCAAAGGACCGATAATAAGGAGACCGGAAGACTGGGCTATAAGGATGCCGATGATCGGCAGTACCACCACTCCGGCCACCTGCTGGGCTTCCTGAAAGCTTTTGGACCTTGCCGAAACCCAGACGCTGAACAGGATCGCGCATAGCGTAAATGCCGGGATCACCCACAGCATCATCACGAGCCAATTGACATTCGGGAAAATCATCCGTTCAAACAACGGATAAGCCAGCACATTAATAATGATGCCCGACAGCACAAAGCTGCACAACGCCGCCGCATAAGCCGGTACAAACGATGCCAGCAGCTTGCCGATAAACAAATCTTTGATTTCGATCGGAGAAAACAGCAGGCTCTCCAGCGTTCTTCGTTCCTTTTCCCCGACAAAACTGTTTACGGCAATCATCAAGGCGTTAATGACGGGAATGAGGATAAACAGCGGGGCCAGCAAAAAGTTGACCACAAAATAAACGAGCCGGTGATTATCGGTTGGCAAACCTTCCGTATTTCCAAGCGGAAGTTGCTCCAGCATGCGCATCAAGGAGCCTCCCGCGTCGCTCACATCCATGGATCTGCCGACCAGTACGGCGACCGCCGGGAAAATGACCCCGAGCAGAAGCGGAAGAAAAATCAAACCGATCCAGACCTTGCTTGTTTTCCAAATCGACCTCATGTCCTTTTGGGCGATAGCCCAAATCATTTTACGATTCATGGAATCTTCTCCTCACTTCAAAATATAGGGACTCCAGATCGCGGCTCAAGATGGTTGAGCTGTACACCCATGAATGCTGCAGCAAATGCCGTAAGAGCGCGGGAATGTCCCGCTTCGAGGGCAGCGAAAACAACAAACGGTCCGCGCTTATCCTTTCAAACGGATAGCCGGCAGCCGTATTGCCTTCCGTCATATATCCCGTTTCGACCTCCAGCCGGACGGTATTGGCATACTTCTCCTCCAGGGCGGGCAGAGCCCCCTGTTCAATGATGAGGCCCTGTTCCAGGAACAGATACGTGCTGCATACCTCTTCCAACTGATAGAGCACATGGGAGCATATAAGGATCGTGGTTCCTTGCTCCTTGTTCAGCTGCTTCAGGAATCCGATCATATCCCGGATCCCTTCCGGGTCCAGCCCGTTGGTCGGCTCATCCAAAAACAGCAGTTCGGGCTCATGCAGCATCGCTTTCGCGATGGCAAGCCGTTTTTTCATCCCCGTACTGTAAGCCCCCACCAGTTTATCGCCATGTTCGGCGAGCTGAAACCGCTCAAGCAGGGCAGCGATTCTTGCGGGATCCTCGCAGTCATACAACTTGGCGAAAAATTCAAGGTTCTCCTTCGCGCTCATGTCGGGGTACAGGCCTGCGCTTTCGGTTACTACGCCGCACCGGCGCCGGATATCGCTGCCTTCCGACGCCGGGTCAAGATCGAATACGCGAACCGAACCGCTATCCGGCGTGATGACCCCGTTCATCAAACGGATCAAGGTTGTTTTTCCCGCACCGTTCGGTCCAAGAAGGCCGACGACCTCTCCCTCGGGAACGGAAAACGAAATATTCCGGAGAATCTCCTTCTCCCCAAAAGCCTTATGCACACGTTCCAAATGAATCATTTGAAAATCATATCCCCCGTTCACTTCCGCGTTATGGTTCGCTCATGTTATCAAGCTGCCTATAATACGAATAAATGAAGCCTAGCGTTCAGCCAGGCTTAAAGAAATTTGCATATGCTTTATCTGAAGTTCAAACCGTCCCCCCCTGAATCAGATGTTCAGCAAAAATTCCATAGCCGTATCATTAAATCCCGGAAGTCCTTCATGCGCGAAATCAGGATAAACCTTTACATGTTTCCGGGCGCTAATTTTGTTATAAGCGGCGAATTGGGATGACGGCGGACATACCGTATCCATCAAACCCGTCCCCATTAAGGTTTCAGCCTTGATTCTCGGAGCCAGATGCTGTACGTCAATATATCCAAGCTTGTTAAAAATTTCATCCATCGATCACCGACAAGCCCTCTTCCCTTGTCTGCAGTTTAGACCATTTCACGATGCACGCGGACGGCAACCGCCAAATTCGATTGCTGCCCCGCAGCTCAAATCATCAGAATTTCCCTGATCTCCTGCTCGCTCAAGGTTGCCGTTTCCCCTTCGCTTGAATGAATCACTTCATCGATCAGATTTTTCTTTTTCTGCTGCAGCTCGTACATTTTATCCTCAACGGTTCCTCTGGCCACCAAACGGATCACCTGGACCGTTTTTTTCTGTCCGATCCGGTGCGCCCGGTCCGCCGCCTGCTCCTCCACTGCCGGATTCCACCACAAGTCATACAATATGACGGTATCCGCCCCGGTCAAATTCAGGCCTGTTCCACCGGCTTTCAGGGATATCAGGAACAGATCGCGTTCCCCCTCATTAAACCGGGTGCATATCGAAAGACGCTCTGCCGCCGGGGTACTGCCGTCCAAATAAAAATACGGGTTGCTATTTTGGGAAAGCTCCCGGCCGATGAGCCCAAGCATTTCCGTGAACTGGGAAAAGATGAGTACCCGGCGTCCGCTGTTTCGGCATTCTTCAACGATTTCAAGCAGTTGTCGAAGCTTGGCAGACTCGCCCTCATACCCCTCAACGAACAGTGCCGGATGACAGCACAGCTGTCTGAGCCTCGTCAAACCGGCCAATATTTTCAAACGGCTTTTCTGGAACCCCTGCTCATCCAGATGCTTCAGCGATTCATGGCGCAATTTCGCCAAATAAGCGGCGTAGAGCTTTTTCTGCTCCGGGAGCAAATCGGAGGATTGGATCGTCTCGATTTTGTCCGGCAGCTCTTTGAGCACGTCGGTCTTTAGCCTGCGGAGCAGGAAAGGACGAATGCGCCTCGCAACCGTCTCTTTAGGCAATGCACTGAATTCTTTCTTTTCCGGGAACAGGCCCGGAAACACCGCGCCGTAAATCGACCATAGCTCCTCCATCCGGTTTTCCACGGGGGTTCCCGTCAGAGCGAAACGGTGTTTAGCCCGCACTGCCCTTACGGCCCGAGCCGTCTGCGTCGTATCGTTCTTAAAGAATTGCGCTTCGTCATAGATCACGGTATGGAACGATCGACCGGCATAAATGGCGCTGTCCATGCGAAGAAGGGGATAGGAGGTAATCACCACGTCCGTCCCTGAATTTCGCGCAAGCGCGGACCTCCTCTCCTGTTTCGTGCCGTCCGCAATGATAACCTTTAACTCCGGCGCGAATTTTCCAAACTCGCTCAACCAGTTGTACATCAAGGAAGAAGGCGCAACAACCAATGCCGGAAGCTTGGAAGTCCTGATATCGGATACGGCCGAGAGAAGAAACGCGATAGATTGCAGGGTTTTGCCGAGCCCCATATCATCCGCAAGGATTCCGCCGAATCCGTATCGGGCCAGCGTTTTCATCCACTGATAACCGTATACCTGGTAGTCCCTCAGGACCGAAGCCAGGGCGGACGGAACCGGGAAGTCCAGATGATCCGGATTGCGCAGATGCTCCATCAGCATTCTCAGAGGCTTTTCCAGCCGGATCGCCCTGCTCTCCAGATCCCTGTTCGCGAGACGAAGCCCGTAAAAGGCGGGCAATCGGATTCCTCCCCCCTCCAGGTCCGTCAAATTGATTGCCATCCTGTTGGCCAGCTCGATGATCTCCTTGTATTCTGCATCCTCCAAAGGCATTAAAGCCCCGGTGGGCATACGGAAATATCTGCGTTTTTCCGAGAGCGCCTGCAGTACTTTACGGATTTCCGATTCCGGAATCCCGTCGATGTCCAGCTTGAACTCCAGCCATTCCGTCCGCTCATCCAGACCGATCGAAACTTGGGGAGGGGCGCAGTCTTTAAACAGCCGGGTTTTTACCGCCGAGGTTGCGTAAATCTTTAACAGCTGCTCCAGCCGGGGTACGGTATGATACAGGAAATCGAACTCATCCTCCTCGTTATCCATGAAAAAACCGGCTTCCGTCCTGCTGAAACGGCTCTGGTCCAAAATATCCAAAATCCGGTTCTCCTGTTCCCCGCTTCGAATCAATATGGTATTCCGGTTTCGCTGGACTTCCGTTTCCTCAAGCGGGTTGATGACAATATCCCCGTAATGAAACTCCAACCCGGCTACCAGCCGGTCTTTTACCCGATCCAGGTACAACCTTGCTGACAGCGGGGCTTGTACCATCCGAAGCGAAACCTCCCGGGAGACGGCAACACTTCCCAATTGTTTCAACCCGGGGATAACGGTCTCCATAAACGTCTCGATTTGGCCGGGAACAATATCTATGATATTTGTGTCCGATGGAGCCAACAGCCGGATCAAGGCTTGAAGCCTGTCGCATTGCTCCCGCGTCGGATTCCAAAGCTTTCCGTCGGCAAGCACCAGACGATATCTCTCCAACACCGTTATGTTTTCCAGGCCTTGAATCCGGAGCCGGTAACCCTCTGTTCCCTTCGCGTCCACCTCAAACTCGAAATGAAGAGGAAGCACGCCTTCGCCATATGCCAGCCGGTCATACGAACCGTCCTCCCGCTCCAGTAACGGTGAGGAGGCAATCTTCAGAAGCGGATTCAGCTTCTCCCAATCGCTTGACTCGATCAACATCTGTCGCTCGTCGAGCAATTTGCCGCTTCGTCCCCTGTAAGGCGGCGTGCCATAAGCCGCCTGTCCGCCGGCGGATACTTCATGGAGCCGTCTAATCAAGTCATCATCTTCTTTGCGGAAGCAGTGAAGTTCGGGATCATAGGTGAACTGGTTGGAAATCGGATAACTTTCCCTGAGGTGTACAGCTTCCAGGAAACGCCGGATGTTTTTCACGATAAACGTTCGCTTCGGACCGATCTTCATCTCGACCGCGAGCGCCTGCTTTGTCCCATAGGAAAAAACGCGACATAGTATCTCCGCCTCCAGTACGGTCCTGGTTTCAAAATAAGACCCGCTGCGCGTGATCTGCTGCGGTTGATCCCGGAAAAGTTCCATCAGACTGTTCGTGATATGTAAACCGAACCCCGCTTCGGCTTTTATTTCTCCGGTCGTTCCCGGCTCCTGCGGCGGAGCCGTACGTAATGTCGACGTCAAATCCTCCTGGTGCCGATGCAAATAAAGGAGGACCGCAGCCGAATGCTTACAAAGCTTGTCAAATGTCAACAGAAGAGAACATGGGCACTCGGTTTCGATTTCACCGTTTTCGCGAAACGTCACGGATATGTCGTAACGTTCATCGGCATCCACAACGGCACGAAAAACGGGACCGGACGGCTCATAATCGGTAATCTCGACCCTGCCGGCCTTCACATAGGAAGCTCCTTTATTAAAAGAGGTTCGGCCGGATAGGTTTTCAATGACGGATTCGTTTAATGGTAGATTCATGTCATAGCCCCCGTATCCTGTAAAACTAACTCTTCCTAATATAACAGAATGAGGCCAAGAAGAGCCATTGTACCCGGCAGGCTCTTCTAAACCTCAACACCGTAATTAAACGTTCCGTTTTAATCTTTTTTGCCCGATCCGAAACCGATCACATAGTGATCCGGGTCGCTAATGTACAAAGTATTTCCGAAAAAGCCATGCGATCCGCGCAGTGGCAGTTCCTCTTGTGTATATGGAAGCGATCTCGCAATAGATGCTTTCCCTTCTGTAGCTAAAAAAAGGATATCCAGTCCTTTTAAACGGCGGATTCCTTTTTTTAGTTATATTCATCCCTTGTAAACACCCGTTTTATGTTTTTAAAAATACGCCAAGTTCCCGTACTTTCCCTGTGCCCGATGTTTCCGCCAGTTTCACATACCGGGTGAAATGAGTATTTTGCAGCAGAAGCGCTTTTTCCGTTTCCGGCTCGCTGCCGGATTCCCAGAAAAGCATATCGGTTATGCACTGGTTGATTTTGCACAAAAAAGCGTTGCGGATATTCCGGTCTCCCATATGATGATAAAAAACGGTTAACAGCAGGCCAATCTCATATTGCTGAAGCCTTGAAGAAGATTCGAACCGGTCCGGAAGCAGATTGAAATGCACCCTTTCCAGCCGATTCAGCCGCAAAGCCAGATCAAAATGCTCAGCCAACGGTTCCAAGCCGGTTACGTCCGCCCCCTCGCGGACGAAATGCCGCGCGTAATATCCGATGTTGCAGCCGATATCGATCACTTTCTTGCCGCGAAGTGAGCGTAAGCCCAAGAAATCCATAATGACATCAAGTCTTGTCGGATAAGCATGGTCGCGCTCGCTCTTCAAATGATAATAGGAAGGGTGCAGGATGGGCGTATAAATGAGGCTCCGTTGATATTTGCGAAAGGAAGCGGCAACCTCCGGAAGCTCTTCGTTATTCATCCAGTAAATATAATCTTCGTGGGACATCTTGACGCTCATGCGCCTTTTCCCTTGGCAGTACAAAAAAGCCGACCTGTGATGCCCGTCCTTCAGGTTAAAATAACCTCCCATTCGATTAAACTTCACCAAAGGCGGGTTTTCATGGAAATAAGCGATATTGGACGACAAAGCATCCTTCATGATGTGAAACTGGTTTCTCCTAAACGCGATGACCTCTTCCTCCGATAAAGGCGGATCGATTCCGCGACTGATATGGATTGTTCTATACCAATCCGTATATGCCGAGGGGCTGCCCTGTTCATTCATCAAATAACGGTACAGGGCTTTATGCGAATGAAAACGCATGATCGGTATATCCCCCGAAAGCTTATGGTGTTCATACCAGCGATCGGTGTAATTCGGAATATTATTCTTTTCATCCTCCGTGACCAGATCCGTGAAGAGCAGTTCAACCGGGACCTGGGCATTTACATACCCGGACATCGCTCACCCTCCAATTTATCGTAATCCCCTTACTTCGAAGAAAATAAATACGTTGAAAAATCCCGGTTAATATAATCTTTAAAATGCCGTTTGGCTTTGACCGGGAAAGCATCCAGTTCCTCCGTTGTCCAGACGCTGCGGTGGGTCTCGAATTCATTGCCGTATTCCGTGCCTTGCGGCCATTCCGTTCCGATGGGGATGTTCAGCAGCACATGCCCGCTTCTTGCAATGCTGGCATTCAGAAGGGTAACCGCCTTATCCTTGTCGAAATGTTCAAGAACATCACCCATAATAATGACGTCAAATTCTCCGGGCGAAGAGGACGGAATAAATTCAAAAGCGTCGGCGATATGAATTTTATCGTAGAAATACGAATGGTACTGGTCTATGTTTTTCGGAAATATTTCGATTCCTTCCACCCTGATCTTCCAATCCTTGCGAAATACCCGGCCTGACCACACATCGAGGAATTCGCGACACAACATGCCCCAGCGTCCAAATCCAACGCCGACATCAAGCACCGAGGACGGTGATATTTGGCGAAGCAGTTCCACGCAATACGAAATATTTTGCCAATTGGATGTTCCCATGTTTTTCTTCCCCCTAATTCTTGTTGAGGCGATGGTTCTAAGCATTCATCATGAGGTTGAGGTCTTCAATAATATACTCTTTGCCTTAGCGGCCTGACCCGACGCGTGACTCTATCCACAAAAAAAAGACTCCTTGCAAGAGTGGCTTGCAGGAGTCTTTCGCGTTTGGGCAGGTGATCGCACTCAGGATAAGTTTTTCGTTATTTCGGGATATTGCCCCCCCATGACCCTGTCGCCGGAGTTACCCGCAGGATCCGAGATGCCGTCGTCTTCGCCTTCGTGAATGATTAGCGACCGTCCAAGCAGCGAATTGGGCTGATTCTTCTCAAGTGACGCATGTGCAATCACAAACTCGGCCTCCGCCGTCCCGTCCTTCTCAACGTTCAGGTTCGGCATATCTCCGACATGGCTGCCGAGCGGATTGTCCAAACCGTGATGTTTGTCCGTCGGATTGAAATGCCCCCCTGCCGACTTGAAATCAAACGATTGAAACGCCTTCTCATGAACGTGGAAACCATGTTTGCCCGGGGATAAACCCGTTGCCTTAATCTTTACGACAACGCCATCCTCCACCTGTTCCAGCTGGGCGAAGCCGGTCATCTGGCCCGAATCGTTATATAGCGGTACATATGGCTTCCCAATGGAAAGCGATCGGGATTCGCCATCCCAAAAAACCGGCTTTCCAATCAAGTCCGCGATCATGCGGACCGGCACATATGTCGTCCCGTTCCGCACGATGGAATCCGGAACCTTGAGACCTTGATTCGAATATGATCCATCCTGATCGGAATGATCCATGCCATCGACGTAAAAATGAACCCCTTGACTACCGTTCTGCGATTCCTTTGGTTTTTTCTCGCCGTTAGCCGCAGCAAAAGAAAATCCTGAAAACAACAAAGCGCCCGCCATGAAGGCCGCAGCCATTTGGCTTGATGAATAGGTTCTTTTTTTTCATTCCATCTCCTCCATTACTTTTTACTACTCACCTATACCCAGTTCATGAAAAAATAAACCGTATACAAAAGAATGATTCATACGGCGCGCTCCGGCATGCCGAAAGACAGAAGGGGCATTATTAAAAAAATAAGGCCGGGATCGCAAAACACGATTCCCCGGCCTTATTCTTGGATTCATTCCCTTAAAGGAAGGAAGTACTACTTGCGGGCTTGCTTATCGGTTTTGTTGCCGTCTTTAGCGTTTGCCCCTTTTTTGTTGTTTGCCGTTCGTTGCAGGTTTCTCGTTTGGTTTATTGGAGCCCAGCAGTTTCGCTTCAACCACCTTTTGATCCATAACGGTAAGAAGAACCTTGTCATTAACCTTCAATTGATCGGCCTTAATCGCTTTGTTGTGATATCCTACCATCAATCCGGCTTGGATGCTGAACGTTTTGACCTCCTGATTTACGGTCTCGACTTTGATTTCTCCATAGGTATCACCGGTTACCGTTGCGCCATACGTTTGGCCGGTTACGGTTGGAAAAGAAATTTCCTTCACGATTCCGTTCACTTTAACCGCACCCGCATTTTCCAGCATGCCGTCATTCGTTCTGTCCAGCAATGCCGCCATTTCGGCACGCGTTACGTTTTTATTCGGCTTGAACGTTCCGTTCGGGTAACCGCTGACGATCCCTTTCTCGGATGCCAACTTAACGTATCCGATGGAGCCGGCTGGAATGGCATTGGCATCTTTAAAGCTCAGCTTGGCCGTCATTTGAGCCAGGGCCTCATCCCCGAAGCCGAGCGATTTCACGAGCAGGCTGGATACCCATACGCGGCTCGCAGGCTTTTCCGGTTGGATAAGATTCTCGTTGGCGTCGAACAGTCCCTGCTCCAGGGCGGTAATCACGTAACCTTTAGCCCAAGGAAATTTCTTGCTCAGATGGTCCGCATCTTTGAAAGGCAGCTTCGCATCGGCCGGTTTGGATTTCGCTTCGTCTTCAAGTCCCATCAGGCGAACAGCCGTAACAATCGCTTCGACGCGGGTAACCGGCTTATTCGGACGGAATGTACCGTCTTGGAAACCTTGAAACACATGCTTGGATTGCATTTTAAGGATATATCCTTCCGCCCATGGCGCATCATCCATATCCTTAAACTTCAGGCCAGCCTGAGCATGGCCTTCCGACTTGGCCGAAGCCGCTGCCTCTTTAGCCGACGCGGTTTGAACGGTCAGGCTGAAGGCCAACAAATGGAAAACGATAACAGCAGCGCATTTTTTAATCTTTTCATTCCTTACATCCTCTCATTCTGCAGAATTTGACGTGCTTTTTTCATACGTTTTGACACGCACATTAATAGTTACGTCAAATTCAAACGTTTTGAGGGGGTCTCGCAAAAAAAAATCGCATTTCAATCGCCGCGGCCTTCCGTTTTGGTGGCAGGGCTGTTGTTTTTCGGATTTTCAGGCAGAATTTTCCTGTCCGGCTCCTTTGCCTGCTCGCCTTTAGGACCACTCTGCACCCGATTTTTATCCGGAGTTGTGTCCTCCGGCTTGTTCATTCCCGGGATGTTGTTCTTCCCTGCTTTGTCTTCTCCCGACGGGGTTTCGCCTTTGCCCGCCTTCGGCGCTTTATGGTTACTTAAACCGCTGCCCTGCTTCAGCTCTCCGGCCGGCTCTTTCCTGTCAGGTACCGCGGAACCCGGTTTCCGGGAAGCAGCGTCTGTTTTTTCCTCGTTATTTGCGGGTCGATGCTTGTCTATCTTTTCATTCCGAACCGGCTGCAGGCTATCTTTTCCCTTACCTTGGGCCGCCTGATCGTCCTGCCCTGCCTCTTGCTTCCGATCCGGAGAATCAGCCGGCGGTTTCGTCTCGCTGCTTCCCGCTGTCCCTGAGAAAAAGTGCTGAGGATCCACCCCTGCCCCGGTGAGTGCGGCAGCTATGGAATGGGAGCGCAGGTCTTCGATGTTCAGCTCGATTCCCTTCCCCTTCGCTTTTTCGTAAACGATATATTTATTCAGCGTCAATTCCGCCTTGTCCGCCTTCTCCATCAGATTCCGGTCCGCCTCGAACCATTCCAGCTCATATCCGTTTCCCGCAGTCCCGACCTTTTGCTTGTCCGGTTGAAACGGGGAGGATTTCAACTCTACCGTCGAGAGCAGTATCCACTTCTTCCCCTTGTCTGCATTCAAATAGCCCTGCTTTTCAGCTTCGTCAAAAATGACATGAACGGCCTCGTAAAAAATCCTGCCCCTTCAGTTCCCGTTCGGAGATAAGCTTTTTCGCATCGTCATTCAGCAGTTTTACCCGGTCTACCCTCCCGCCCTGTTCGACGTACAATTCAATGCTCGGATTGATATCGATCGCTACGAGCGTGGATGGGCCGCTGCCCGTAAAGACTTTCCACAAAAATACGGATCCGATCAACAGCAAAATGGAAGCCGCAATCCACCAGGCGTATCTAAATCGACGGCTTGAATGACGCTTTCGTTCGGGTAGATCTTCAACCGCGGCCACAACCGGGATCCGGTCACCCAGCTTCGGCATATCCGGCAAATGCGGAATGTTCCGGAACTTCCCATCCTCGCAGAGAACGACGATACACTGCTCAGTTATTTTCATTACGATTCCATGCATCATCATCACTCCTCTATACTGGCAAAAGAAACTATGCTGCGTATCCGTTCAAATTCCGGACATGCATAAATCAAAACAAGGGCTATTATATATTTACGGTTTCGTTCCAGCGTTTTGTGGCCTACTTTGAAAATTTCAAGCATTTTCTTGATCGGAAGCCTTTTGGTTTTTTTCAAAATATCGATCCAATCCGGCTCTTCACTGAAGCGCTTGGCGATTTGGATCATCTGTTTCCTGGTATCTCTATGCTTGGGGGAGCAATCCTCCAACTCCTCCAGCGTCACACCGAATTCTTGGAGGGCCTCATCGTATGCAAGCAGCTCCATGGCCAGCTCGGTGGCCGATTGCTCCCTGTTGTATACCTCGAGAGAACTGGCAATTTCGCTGGAGGTCTGATCAAAAAGGTCGCCGTTATCATTCAGAATCACGCTTTCGGATTTCGAAATTTTCCCCTGCCGGCGGAATTCGTCCACGAGACGGTTATGTATCATTAAATAAGCAAAGTTGTCGAAGGATTTTCCCATACGGCCATCATACCGGTCGATGGCCTCGTTTAAAGCAATCATCCCGATGCTCGCTTCGTCATGCTCCCACCTGATTTGGCGTTTGCATACACGGGAAACGGTCCGAAGAATAAAGGGACGATATTGCTCAATGATCCAATCGCGTTCCGACCGGTTTCCTTCCTGGGCTCTTTTGATCGCGGTTTCGATCGATCTGCTGTCCAGCACAATGAATCACTTCCTATGACGTAAGTGTCGGTCTAAATTCTAGAAATGAGTATATCGCCTATTTTAATAGGGCAAACCTATTTTTGCACTCGTTCCCGTTAAAATTTCATGAGTGGCAATTTATGGATGCGCATGAAAAAGGGCTGCTCGCATGAGCAGCCGTTTCTTTATCCCCATTTGAAATGATATGTTCAGGCTCTTCCACCAGCTTGGCCTGTCCCATCGTTATTTGCCCCGAAGTTCAAGATCAAGCTCCTGGAGCAGGACCGAATAAAATACCTCCTTCGCTTCTTTTTCGATCCAAGGCGTATGTCCGCATTGTTCGAGACGAATGAAATGGAAACGCCTCAATAAGCGGGACAAAGGCTTAACCACTCCTTCATAAGGATGCGGATCCTCGATTCCGTGTATGGCTGTGACGGGACAAGGGATTTCAGCAGCCAATTTTAACAGCTGTCCGTTTTCCCGCAGCCGGCTGGCTTCCTCCCAGATCTGTCTATGCTGTCCAAAGTCAACCGTTACATGGTTCCCCTCTGTTTTCTCAGGGTCCCAGCTGTCAAGCCGGGACATCAGCTCTCCGAACTGCAAGAGCACCGAATCGGAATCGGGTCCCGAAGTAGTTAGCTTTGACGTTAGGACATCAAACAACACCGAATCTTTTTCGCTCATTCTATCTTTTCTTGCCGCCATAATCCGTGAGACGTATTCTTTCTCGAACGGTCCGCTGCTGACCAATATCAGTTTCTTTACCTTATCGGGGTAACGTGCAGCGTACATGTACCCCAGCCAAGCCCCCCAAGAATAACCCACCAGATATACGGGTGAACAGGCGGCCTCCTGAATCACCTCATGGAGCTCGCAAATAAGCTCATCGATCGTGTTTTTGCCCTGAAAAGGCTCAATGGCTCCTGCGGTTATGGAAAGCCGTTCCGCAACGGGCGACATCTCGCCCGCTTGCGCCCGGACCGCCGTGAAGCAGAATAATCCGATACGGAGAGTCTCCGTAGAGTTTATATCGTCCCAAGATCAATCGCTCCTTCTATTGTCCGGCCGGCTTGCGTTTGGTTCCCCACTCATTCGGCAAGAAGTTTATAATAGATGACCGTATCGTCCAGGCCGCCGTTAGAGGATCTCGCAAATTGCGGGATGCGACCGGCTTCCACGTATCCCATGGACAAATACAGTTTATTCGAGGGATCGCCAGCTCTGGTATCCAGGATGAGCAGGGTGCGGCCCAATTCGGCTGCCTTCCGTTCGGCAGCCCGCATCAACTGCAAAGCTATCCCCTGTCTACGCCGCCCCGGATCCACCATCAGCTTCGCAATCTCCGCCCGGTGGGCGGCATTGCGTTTCATGGCCGGATGAAGCTGAACCGTTCCAACGATCGTTCCCTCTTGTTCGGCTGTAAGAAGGATAACGCCCGGCTCGATAACCTTTTCCC
Organism: Paenibacillus sp. DMB20; assembly: GCF_000987955.1. Classification (GTDB taxonomy): domain Bacteria; phylum Bacillota; class Bacilli; order Paenibacillales; family Paenibacillaceae; genus Paenibacillus_AQ. The sequence goes on along the minus strand of NZ_LAZU01000040.1, from coordinate 142,902 downwards.
AGTATCCGGCCGCTTCTTCCGGGCTGACGGGAGCCAAAAAGCCAATCGAGGCTCCCTCCTCCACGACGCGAATCAACAGATCCGCAAGCTGCTGCAAAGCATTTGTGTCCAATGAGACTTTTTCCGCAATGTTGAATAAATGATCCATTGACGTTCCCCCTTGGTCGTATTTGAATTTTCCCTTATTATACATGAAAAAAAGCCGGGAACGCCCCGAACCATGCCGCTCAAAAAATTCACTCTTCTATCCAAAAAAATAACGGGGCTGTCCCAAAAGGTCCATTGACCAAGGACAACCCCCTTTTTTTTGTTGTTGTAAAACGCTGCAAGTCCCGCAGAAGAAAAATCTACTTCTGGGACAAGCCCCGCTCGCTATATGGCTTATCTCTTAAGCATTAGGCTTCGTTCCAAAGACGTTTCAGATTCTCCAATCCCAGACGCGTGCCTTCCCGGCATTCTTCCATGCCTTCGAATTCGAGCGTAATATCTCCGTCATACCCCGAATCCTTGATCAGCTTCAGCACCCGCCTCACATCGATGTCGCCTTGGCCGAAGATGGATCCCCGCAGGTAATTGCCGTGGGAAGTAAGGAACCATTCCCCTCCTCCGGGATTTTGATCGAACGGACGAATGTAGAAATCCTTGACGTGAATCAGGGACGCATACGGCAGATTCCGCTTGACGCCAACCAGCGGTTGTTCATCCACGCAGAGAAAATTGCCGATATCCAGGGTCGTTTTAAAGTTCGGGCGGTCCACCGCCCTAAGCACGCGCTGTACCCGGTCGCTGGCCTGCACGCTCATGCCGTGGTTCTCGATCGTAGTCGTAATGCCGAAGGCAGCCGCATAATCGGCAATCCTGCGGCAGCCTTCCACGATTTGAGCGAGATTATCCTCCAGATAATCGATGCCCCGCTTCTCCGGAGGCAGAGTAAAAGCGGTTACATCATGCCGCATATGCTTCATGCCGAGGCGGTGCACCGTATCCACGTGCCGCTTGACCCGCTCCATCTCCGCTTCGAACGCTTCCTCGCTATCCTGGACGAAATTCGCGGGCATCGAATAGTTGGATAACCCGATGCCGGCCTTGGCCGCATGCTCGCGCACGGCGTCGGCCAGCTCCGGCTGATCCTCCAGCGTAAAGCCGTAAGGGACGATCTCCATATGCTCCCCGCCGTTTTCGGCAATCCAGTCGATCACGTCCAGAACGGTCATTTCACCGGCCTTGATCGCATTCAACAGACTGTATGTGCTGACCCCGAATCTCATGGCGTCACTCCTTCTTCCGCCGCAGCCTCGGTTTCGAACAGCTCCAGCTCAATGACCGTATCGATCTCGTCCGGCAGCTCGCCGCCTGCAAGATGGATAAACGCCCCCGTGCCCGTATCGGAATACTGCTCCGCCATCCAAGGCGTTTCCACCTTCAGCTCGCTTCCGTCCGAGAGCAGGCGTGCCTTCTTGATCCGGCCTTTCAATCCCTGGAAATAGATCGGGCCGATGCCGCGGTCGAACACGTGGGCATACAGCTTATTGCCCCGCTGCGTATAGCGGCCCCATTCCGGCTTGTCGAGTTCGGCCATGCCGCAGCCGTAAATGCTCTCGCCGTTCCGACGCAGCCATTCGCCGACCTTGTCGAGAATGTCCAGCGATTCCGCCGGAATTTCGCCTTCCGCGTCCGGCCCCACGTTCAGCAGCAGGTTCCCGTTCTTGCTGACGCATTCCACCAGTGCCCGGACAACCTGACGGGGCGACTTATAGGCTTTGTCCGTCGCGTGATAGCCCCAGTTGCCGTTCAGCGTGATGCAGGCTTCCCACGGAATCGGCTCCCCAAGCTCATTGACGATTCCGCGCGGAGGAATGATCTGCTCCGGCGAATAAAAGTCCCCGGCATACACTTCCGGCTCGGCCGCCATGATGTTGCCTCCAAGGCGGTTGTCGATGACGATATCCGGCTGAAGCGAACGGATGGTTTCGATCAACTCCGTGGCACGCCAGACTTCCCCCGTCATATCGTCATAGGAGAAATCGAACCACATAATGTCGATTTTTCCGTAGTTCGTCAGCAGCTCCTTAACTTGGCCATGCATATAGTCCAGATAGCGGTTAAAGTCCCTTTCTTTGTCCTTGAAAGCCTCGACGCCGCGCATCGGGTGGATACGGTCGTTGTATGCCGGATAATCGTCATGATACCAATCGATCAGCGAGTAATAAAAACCGACTTTTATGCCTTCTGCCCGGAAAGCATCCACGTACTCCCGGATCAGATCCCTGCCTGCCGGCGTATTCGTCACTTTGTATTCCGTCAGCTTGCTGTCAAACAGGCAGAACCCGTCGTGGTGCTTGGTCGTCATGACCGCGTATTTCTGGCCCGCCGCCTTGGCTGCCTTGGCCCAGGAGCGCGGGTCGTAGCGGGATGGATCAAACTCGTCAAAATAGGGCTGGTACTGTTCATTGGATATCCGCTCAAAACTCCGCACCCATTCCCCTCTTGCCGGGATAGCGTAAAGCCCCCAGTGGATAAACAGGCCAAAGCGGTCCTTCATCAGCGCAGCGGTTCTTTCAAATCTCGGATTCATGTTTTACGTATTCCTCCCCGTATTATGACTTGCTGTTGTCGTCGTACGCTTTCTGGTAAATTTCCAGGTAGCGAGCCAGATTCATCGCTTCCAGCTGCTGCACGTAACCGTCCCATTCGCCGTCGAGATCGGCGTCCCCGATCACGAACCGGGCGATCATTTCATCCACGTAATCGTTCAAGGTTTTGGAGAGATCCGCCACCTCGGAGGCCTGCTCGTTGGTCAGGAACAACGGCGGCACGGTGCTGACGTCCTTCGGCGCATAGGGCTCATATTTATTCTTCGTCTCGTTGTACAGAATGACCTCCAAATCGTCGTCGCCTTTTGCAACGGCGCTCAGACGGAATTCATTCGTGCGGTTGCTCGGGCCGGTTTGCGCCCAGTTTACGTTTTGGACCGTTCCGAAGGATTTAAGCTCGGACCACACGGCAGGTTCGCCGTTAATTCCCTTTTCGCCCTCCTTGGCTTTGCGCCATTCCTGGTCGGGACGCCCGTACACGCTGCGCAGAGTATGCTCTTGCTCATAGAGGCCATCCGCCCAGCGGAGCGCAAGTTCCGGATTTTCCGCTTTTTTTGGTAATGACAAACGATCCGGGCGTCAGAGCCGTTGTATCGTTGGCCGCATATTGCGCGCCTTCCGGTCCCTTGAGCGGCGGTACCGCTTTATACTCGGCCCAGCGGCCGCTTTCCCCGAGCAGTTGGGTAAAGACGCCCTGGTGTCCGCCGGTGGAAGCGCCAAGGATGACGGTATCCGGATTTTCGCCGATCTGGATCAGCTGATTCTCATCCTGGGTGAAGGATTCCGGCGAAATCAGGCCTTCCTTGTACAGCTTGTTCAGATAGCGAAGCCCTTCCTTCCACTCCGGTTTGTTGTATGCCACATCGACCTTGCCGTCCTTAACATACATATGTTTGTAGCTGGACCCGTAAACCGGGTTATAAATAAACGAGTTCATCAGGAAAGCGTCAAGCGAGGATCTCCACGATTTTTGCGTAATCGACAGCGGAATTTCGTCCTGTTTGCCGTTCCCGTTCGGATCCTTTTCCTTGAAAGCCTTCAGCACGCTGTATAACTCGTCGGTCGTCGTCGGCATGTCGAGATTCAGCTTTTTGAGCCATGGTTCATAGATCCACATTTTCTGGCTCATGGAGCAGTGATAGCAGTCATTGACTTCGGGCAAAGCGTAAATATTTCCGTCGAGAGCCGTGATCGTCGATTTAATCTCCGGATTCTCCTCGAACAGCTTTTTCGTCTGTACGCCCTGCTTCTCAATCAAATCGTTCAGCGGGATAAAAGCACCCTGCGTGCCGTAGATCATTTGCTGGGTCGGAGAAATGTTCAGCCCCATGATGACGTCGGGATAATCTTCGCTGGCCAGGACAAGGTTCAGCTTCTCCTGCATGCTCTGCTCGGGCACGACCTCCCATTCGATATGGACGTTCGTCTTCTCTTCGTACCACTTCGTAAACTCGTTCGTGGCAAAATTCTCGACCAGCGGATTCCCTCTTACCATGACCTTTAAGGTGGTCTTCTCCTTGACGAGCGGATACGTTCCCGGTTCCGTCAGCTGAACGGTTTGGGCTGCCCCTTCCTTCTCCTTGTCCGTTTCCGCTTTACCCGTGCCTCCGGAGCAGCCGGCAAGCAGCAAGCTGAACGCCGTCAAAACGCTGAACGCAACTTTCATTCTTTTTTTTCATAATGACCCTCCCTTAATGTTCGTAAGTAAGTAATCAACCTTTAATGGAACCGATCATGACGCCTTTGACGAAAAACTTTTGGAGAAACGGATACACGACGAGCAGCGGAACCGACGTCACCACGATGAGCGAATATTTAAGCAGCTCGCGCAAGCCCTGCCGGGCGGCCGCGGTTTTGGCGTCGCCGAGCATATCGATGTTCACCTCGTTCTGAACGAGGATGTCGCGCAGCACCAACTGCAGCGGATACAAATCGGCACGTTTCAGATAAATCATGGCGTTGAAGTACTGATTCCAATGCCCGACCGCGTAAAACAAGGCGATGACCGCCAGAATCGGGCCGGACAAAGGCAGAACGATGCTTCTCAAGAAGCGGAAATCGCTGCAGCCGTCCAGCTGCGAAGCCTCTAGAAGCTCATTCGGAATCGTCGTCTGAAAGTAGGTTCTCATAATGATGACGTTCCAGACAGAGAGCGCCGCAGGAACCAGCATGGACCACACGGTATCGATCATGCCGAGGTCCTTGACGATCAGGTACGTCGGAATCAAACCGCCGTTAAACAGCATGGTGAACACAAACAGCAGCATGAACGCATTCCGGCCCTTAAAATCCTTTCGTGAAAGGGGGTATGCCGCCATGACCGTAAGGATCAGATTGATCGCCGTACCGGCCAGCGTGTAAAAGACCGTGTTCATGAAGCCTTTGATGACCATCGCGTTTTTTGAATACCGCTTTATACCCGTCCAGCGTCGGCTCAACCGGCCAAAGCCACACCCTGCCGGAAAGCACTGCGCTGCTCGAACTGAATGAAGCGCTTACAACATAGATAAGCGGATAGAGCACGATAATCAGGACCAGCGACAGCATGACATAGTTGAAGATCGTGAACAGGCGGTCAGCGCCGGATTCCTTGATTGCCTTTGAATGCATGATGAACGCCACCTCCTACCATAAGCTTTCCTGCTTCAATTTCTTGGCTGTCTGATTCACGACGAGCAGCAGGATAAATCCGATCACGGCCTTGAACAATCCGATCGCCGTCGCATACGAAAAATTCATGGCCTGCGATACCAGTCCGACCTTATATACGTAGGTATCGATCACCTCGGACGAGCGCAGATTCAGCGAGTTCTGCATCAGCAGGATTTTTTCAAAACCGGTTTCCAGCATTTGCCCCGTATTCAGGATAAGAAGAATGACGGCAATGGGCATAATGCCCGGCAGATCGATATGCCGCATCCGCTGCACCTTGTTCGCCCCGTCGATGACCGCCGCTTCGTGCAGAGCCGGATCGATTCCCGAAAGCGTTGCCAAAAAGATGATGCAGGAAAATCCTACGTTCTGCCACACGTGAGACCATACGTAAATAGACTGGAACCACGATGCTTCGGCCATGAAGTGAAACGGTCCGATGCCGAACCAGCCGAGGACCGTGTTGATCAGGCCCGTTCTGGGGTCCAGGAACTGCAGCAGCAGCCCCACCAATACGACCAAAGAAATGAAGTACGGCGCGTAGGTGACCATTTGAACCGTTTTTTTGAACCGCTCATTGCCGGCATAGTTCAGTCCCAGCGCCAGCAGGATCGGAAATGGGAAGCTTGCAATCAGTGTGTAAAAGCTGATGGAAAGCGTGTTTCCCAGCAGCCTCCAAAACTCGTGCGAGTGGAAAAACCTTTCGAAATGCTTTAGTCCCGCCCACTCGCTGCCCCCGATTCCTTTCGTTACGTTAAAATCCTTAAAAGCGATTTGGGCCCCGTACATGGGTACGTACTTGAAAATAATGATGTACAGCAGCGGCAACAAGAATAGTAAATAAAGCTGCCAGCCTTTTCTGATATCCTTCCAACCCATCAGCATCGATCACCCCAATCTGAATTGAATTCCCGGCCCGGTGATTGAAGTATAGATGGAAGCGTTTTTCCCTGTAAATCTTCCCGTTTTAAACGTTATTCCGTTCTTTAGAATTCCGATTATTCCGCATTCAGACGTTTAACATTTTTTAAGAATAACGTCTATCAACGCACGTTCAAAGAAGCTAGACCGCTTTACACCGCCTGATGAAGCCGCCTGTATTCCGTTGCGCTGATCCCGTTTGCCCGCTTGAACGCCCGGCTGAATGTATTGAGGGACAGGTATCCCACGGCGGCGGCTATTTCGCTGACCGGCTTCGCGCTGCATTCAAGCATATGCTTGGCCTCCATCATCCGGATGTTTTCGAGGTAATCGGAGAAGTTGAGACCCGTTTGCTCCTTGAAGAAATAAGATACGTACGCTTCGGAGGTGCGCGCCTCCCGGGCGAGCACCGTCAGGCTTAAATCCGGCTCGGCATAGTGCTCGCTTATATACGTAATCAGGCGATTCGTTAAATTGTCGTTGTGGCTCTTTTTCCGTTCCGCGTTCTTCAAGCACAAATTCATGAACGAGGCACACAGCATATCTACCGCCTGCGCCGGCGGGAGCGACGGATCGGAAGCCTTTAACGCCGTTCCCACCTCTTCCGACATCTCGCTGGCCGTGGCCTGCTCGCAGCATTTGATCAGCGTCCCGCAAAGCTCTTGGGCAAACAGCCTTTCCACAACGACGGGCAAGCGCCGTTCTCCGCCATTCTTCGTCCGCACATCCTGCAGCAACCGTTCGGTTTCGGCCGGATTTCCCGACTTCACAAGCTGGATCAGCCGTACCTCCACATCGGACGGGTAAAAATAGCTCGGCACCGTCATTTCCATATCCTCGTGAAAGCGAATCAGATTCTGTCCATCCCATCGGGCATGAAGAAGAACGAATTTCGCTTCCCCGAACGACCTGTAAAGCTCGGTCAAGCGGGTTCTCGGGCCGCCGACGGCCATGTACAACCCAGCTCCGGTCTCCCCGGTGAGGCTGTCGAACATCTCCCGGAGCTGCGGCCTTATCCTCAGCATAAATTCACCGGACTCCCGTTCGTCGCCCTGCAGGATAAGCGCCAGCAAATTTTCGCCAAGATCATGGACGATAACGGAGGGATCGAAGAGCTCCGCGATCCGGTCGCGAATCCCCAGCTTCACAATGTCCAGCTCGGTCAGCATTTCCTCATTGTAAGGGGCATGGTACCCGCGGAGCCTGACAATCACCACGGCATATTGGGACCCGTTGAGACTGACCCGTGAATGCTCCATTGCCGCCTCGACATCCCGGACGGAGGTAAACGCCCCCTTCAGCAGCCTGTCCAGGAAGACGCTGCGCATCAGCGGCAGCTGCTCTTCCAGCCTTTCTTTCAGCGCATCGTGCCTTTGGATCAGGTCGGAAACCGTGTGTCGGATATAATCGACCGTATTTCCAAACGGCCGGGCATTCTCTTCGGAACGCGAAACCGGCAGCATCTGAATCAGCTTCAGGAACGGACGGCTGCTGCGGTAAGCAAAAAAGGCGGCGATCCCCAGTCCCAGGATCAGGGCAATCAGAAAGATGGTCAGCGTCAATTCTTTGATGTAGTAGGCTTTTTCCAATACGACCGCTTTCGGTTGAGCCGATACATAGGTCCATCCGTTATAAGCGGACCTCGTTTCGGTGATCAGCATGTCCTGTCCGTTCCATTGAATTTGGGAGAGGCCCCTATTTTTGGTAAGCGCTTTCAAGTCGATCGAAGGTTCATCCAGCCCGACGTGGCTGATCAGGTTGCCGTTGGCATCGGCAATATAGGCGAATCCGCCTTTTTCGGAGTCGATGTTCCGAAGCATTCCCCGGATTTGTTCGTTGTTGATCAGAACGGTAATCACGCCGCCGCTGTCTTTGTTTCCGAAAGAGTGCATCAGGCTGACAACGGAATATGGCTTGCCTTCGTAAGTAACGGAGGTTCCGGGCATATACGTTTTATAGTGGTACTTATCAAACAACCGGCTTCGCCATTGTTCGAACGTCAAGTCGTCAAAATGAAGCTGGAGATCGTAAAACTGCTTCATGGTATATACCTTGCGCGGCGAAATGAACATCCCGCTGTTCTTGAACGCTATATAGTAATCAACGATAAAATGATTCGACATCCGGTAATCAAACAGGCTTTTCTCCAGATCCCACAAGCTGTACGGATGGGTACCGCCAAAGGGCTGCTTCACGAATTGAAATGACTGTACCTTGGGCTCGCTGGCCAATTGCCTGGCAATCGTCTCGATTTCCGCAAGCCGCCGATCGAGCGCCTCGCGAATTTGTCCCAGTACGGCCGTGCTGCTATTGATGGTTTCGCTTTCAACCAGATCGGAGGTTTTGGCGTAAGCAAACCAACCTACCAGCAGCGAACCGAACAAAATCATCGCATAAGGAAGAAAAAAAACGTACAAGCAGTTTTGCGCTCCCGCCAGATGTATCCTTCAAGAATAAACCTCCTTTTCTCTCTTTGCCTCGGCTTTAATCCGCTAAGTTGCTTTAATGCCGTCATTATACCGCAAGACGTCCATTTTGACGAGAAAAAGACCTGCTCGGGACGGATGAACCATCCGGCTGCAGGCCCTGTGTTGTTATGCCCCGTAACACCTCCTTATTTCTTTGCGTGCCGATCCGCTTCGCCAATTCAACCAAGTCCTGGCAAGTCTAGCCACATGCCCTATTACTCTTTACCCCTATGGCTATCCGTAGGCCCTCTGCCGTTCATGTCTTTAATGCCTTGGTTGATCTCGTTCAAGGTTTGCTGCAGCTGTTCCATCTTTCTCAAGCCGGAATACTGGTTGCCGATAACTCCAAAGAACCCGACCAGCACGATCACAAAAAAGAAAAAATCCATACGCCCATCCCCGCTTTCAATACTCATTTTTCCTTGTGTGCGGCTTCACCAGCGCTTATCCAGTTCGCCTGCCGCTTCCGTTGCTCTCCCCCAATTTATCCTGTAAGCTTTAGCAGCTTATAATTGACTATCAAGTAATTGATGCCGGAATAGATGGTTATAACCACCGCAGATATCATCAGTATGTCATCGACCGGAATGCCGGTGAACCATTGAAAAGGATAATTATGTAGGAGTACCGCACATATGCCGGTTACCTGCAGAACCATTTTCCACTTGCCGTATCGGTCAGCTGCAAGAGCGATTTGCTGTGACGCGGCTACCAATCGGAAACCCGTAATAACGATTTCCCGCCCGATGATCACCATAGCCATCCACGTGGGGATCATTTCGTGCTGCACCATCAGGATCAGCGCCGCCGATATGAGCAGCTTATCCGCCAAGGGGTCAAGAAGCTTGCCCAGATTCGTAATCTGGTTATATTTCCTCGCGATGTAGCCGTCCAGCTTATCCGTAGCGGCGGCAGCGGCAAACAGGAAAGCCGCGATATACACGCCATAATTTTGGATGAACTGAAAAAACGGGTGCCGGTCTGCCATCCACAACGGATAATCCGAAAAAAAACAAAATGAATAACGGTATGATAGCGATCCGCAGCAGCGTAATTTTATTGGCCAGATTCACTCCTCTTCCCTCCTTATGATCTCCGGGTCCCACCGGCTTTCGTATGAATAATATGATCCAAGGCCTGCTCCAACGTCCCGTATTGAAAACGGTAACCCGACTGTTCCAACCTTTCGGGAATTACCCATCGGCTCTTCAAGATCAGCTCGGTTTCCGTTTGAATCATGATGGCCCCCATCTCAAGCATCCATCGCGGGGAGGGAAGTCCCATTCTCACATTCATCGCTTTGCGGAGCTGGCGCATCAGCTCCCGGTTCGTGATCGGATGCGGAGAAGAGCAGTTAAACACCCCGCTCAGGTCTTCCCGGTCTCTAAGAAAAAGGATGATGCCCAAAATATCCTCGATATGGATCCAGCTGAACATTTGGGTTCCCGGTCCTTGGGGTCCTCCCAGCCCGAACCGCACAAGATTAGTAAAGGGAGTCATCACGCCGCCGCCCGGTCCAAGGACGATGGCGATTCGCAAAGCGGCTTGTCTCGTTTCCTTCAATGGAAAAGAGAAAAATGCTTTCTCCCACGCTTCGGCTACATTCACACTGAATCCGCTTCCAATTTCTCCGGCATCTTCGGTCATAGGGCGGTCCTCGGCATGTCTGTAAATCGTTGCCGTGCTGGAATTGATCCATAACGATGGGGGATTGCGGCACGCCTGCACGGCCTCTCCCAACATTTCGGTCGTCTCGGTTCTGGAACGGAGAATTTCCCGCTTATTCCTGTCATTGTACCGGCAGTCCACCGACTTGCCCGCCAGATTGATCAGCATCTCGGCATTTTCCAAAGCCTGAATGATCCCATCCCGGTCATTCCACGAAACATGTCCTTCCTGCCTTGAAATGATCCGAACCTCATAGCCCATCTCCGAAAACCTCTTCTCCAAAAAACGGCCAATGAATCCGGTCCCGCCGGAAAGCACGACTTTTTTTCCGCATCTGTCTACCCCACCTCTCTGCATTAGACTTACCATAATCTTCAATTAAAGTAAATAGCTTATGCCTTGCCCATGGGACGAAACACCGTCGTCAGGGACGGGGGCAGGAGGGAGTCTAATCCGTCATATGTAAAAAAAACAACCCCGAATTTTATTTCGGGGTTGTTGTAAAAGGTATATGTGCCGCTCATCCTTTAATCGTTCGCCTTGTCAGTTCCTTCGCTTGGGATCTCTTCATAAATAATTGGATACGACTGACTTCCGAGCAGCATTCTCCGCCCCTGGAACTCATCATACAGATTGATGCGAACAGCCCCTCCGCTTACATTTTTGCCGAAGTTGTTATTCAATGTAATGGAGTATGATTTATTGCTGCCGATGGTCAAATCGGTGCCGAGGGTTAATGTCTTCTCCGTGGATTGTCCGGTCGGGTCAATAATCTCCATGATGAGCTTGTGTTCATATTCGCCTGTCTCGTAATCGCCATCTCTGGAGAGGTTATAATGAATGACGGTATCAAGCCTATCCTTCCCTTTGCTAAGCTCAGCTTCCCCTCTCGTTATGGAGAGTCTGTACGGGAACAATTCCACATTTCCTAAACTCGCTGCCGGATCTATAGCTCTAGGCCTTAAGGCTAATCCCATGGTATTGATCGATCCTGTTGATTCTTCCCCCAAAGCTGTCAGTTTTCCGTTAGACACACCTTCGCCGATATACAGTACAAGTTCTGAAGTATTCACATTCAGCGGAAGCTTGCTCCAAACCGTAACCAGATTTTTTCCATTCGGACTTGTCTTGTCGGCCGATTGATTGATTTCTGCTTCAAAATACTCGTTGTCCGGTGTTTTGTAGTACGCCACCAGCTGCGCCTGCCTGGAGTAACGTGTTTCCTGACTGGTCATCTCCAGTTCCGTATACATCAAATTGGAGCTGTTTCCCCGGTAAACCGTAGACATGCGTTCACGGATTTCCGCTTTCTTGCCTGGAGTAGAGATACGATATGATTCGCCTGCAGCAACCTGATTCATTACATTGTTGAGCGCGTTGGTTTTGAGCGACAGAAATTTCGTGACCTTTTCTTCAGATACTTCCTGCAGCTCAATTCGTAATTGATTAAAATTGTAGGAATATGGTACCTTGGCAAGCACATACATCTCAACTGTTTCATTTGGCGCCAGGGTCGTTTGATCCGTTGGCACCACGATTTGAGCCGTACTGCTCAAATCTCGCATACCGGCCTTAACCATGGCTTTAAGTTCAGGCAGCTGTACGGCCGAGTCTTTGGTGTTACGAATGCTGATCCGGGCGGCAATTTGATCGCCGTCTCCCCAAGGCAGCCGTTGATACAAGCTTAGCTTTACGCCGAATTTTCCATGACTATTCTCAATGATGTTCTCTAAGCCCAGATGGCTCTTACCTTCTTGAGCATAAGGAATTTTATAATAGGCCGTCGGGAAACGGACCTTCCCTTCCATAGCAGGCTCCATTAATTGCAACTGCAGCATATTCTGTTTCATGTTCAAAGGTACATCTGCCTCGAGATCAATAAGTTTCTCCTCCAGCGGCTTCAACGTAACATTCTCAAACGCCTTCGCATTTACCGGTATGCTGTAACCCTCAGCAGTTCGGATGGAAAGCTCATAAGCTGGCAGCTTTAATGATTTTTCGCCGAGATTTTTAACGCGGAATTGAAGGCTCCATTTCCCGGTATCGTTCTCAGCAAATACGGAAGCACTTTTCAATTGCGTTTCAATCGTACTGTGATTAATGGATATTTTTTTTGACGGCATTATCAGCCGCAGGCACGTCAGCGCTAACGGCAGGAAGCTTGAAGGTTTTTACCGGGAGCGTCATTTTCAAACCTTCGTCTTCCTGCGTGAATTGCATCGTCAACTTGTCTGTTTTCAGATTGGAAGGCACCTCGGCCAGATAGTATATCGTTCTCTTCTGCCCTGGCTGAATCCTGAAGCTTCCTCCTGTATCATCCTCAGGCTCAAGATCGATTACCGAGCCGCCGACTGACTTCAGATGTGCTTTAAACCCAGGATCGCTTAGTATCCTCTTTCCTCCGTTTGCGAGATTAACCCCGACCTTCATATACACTTTCCCATTATCTTTCATTCGTTGCAAACTTTCCGCCTTGACCGTAACAGGCAGCTGTTTCATCATAATCTTTGCGCTTTTGCCTTTAGCAACAGCATTGTCGGAAGCTGCCGCAGGAAGTTTGAACGATTGCACCGGAAGATTCATTTTCAAATCTTTGTCTTCTAGCGCGAGCTGCAATGTCATGCCATTCGTCTTCATCGTGGAAGGAACCTCTGTCCAATAATAGATGATTCTGCTCTCCTGAGGCTGGAGCTTGTAGCTGGTGCTGGCCGAATCGGGCAAGAGCTCGAATACCGAGCCGCCGGCCGATTTTAGAAATGCTTTATAACCGGGATCGCTAAGTGCCGTGGTTCCTCCATTCGAGAGCTTCATCCCCAGTTTTATATATACTTTCCCATTGATTTTATACCTCTGCGCGGTATCTGCCTTAGCCGTAACTGAAAAATCATTCATCTTAATCTTCTTGCTCTTGCCTACAGGAACTACAGATGAATAACGGGCAGGAATCGTGAAACCTCCCAGTCTTTTTTCATAAGTGGGGCTGCTAAAATCCCATCCGAACATGGAAACCTTAATTCCGTTTACCTGTGACGATTTTCCAATATTCGCATAGTACGTCGCGGATTGACTGCTATTCGCATGCAACGTTCTTTTACCGGCATCACTCGTAACTGCTTTTCCTTTTACGATGGCGCCACTCGGCATGGAAACCTTGGAGAAATAATCGATCAGATCTATTCTACTGTTGCTACGGTTACTGTAACGAAGCGTGTATACCAGAATATTGCCGTCGGGCTCGGTAATCATATCCATTCCCGTCAGCTTCACGCTGACGTTCTGCTTCAATGTGACCGAGCCGAGTTTATCCAGTGTGAACATAGAAGCGGCTGCAGCAGATTTGGAAACGGACGAATTAGCTGCGGATGCCCCATATGTATCCATGGCAACGAATGGACTCAACACCGCAGCGCTGAGCATCATGGTCATGCATATCTTTTTTGGCCTGTACATAAATGAACCTCCCGGTAAAAAATAAAATCTATATTCGAGTAATTTTTTTTCTGTCTAATTTGGGAATTTAATGCAATCGAATCTTATCGCCTTCTTGCAGCGGAGCACTGCTCTCAACAATGATCGGCTGATGCTCCATTAAACCGTCTACTGCCGATTGGTTTTCATTCGAATCCATGATCGTAATATAGGTTTTTTTTAACAACAAAGCTGTTGCCTAGCGGTCCGTTTCTTTCCTCGACACCCAATACGTACGATTTGTCTCCTTCTTTGTGGATAGCTTCATTCGGTACTAGGATCAAATCATTCACCGTTTTGGTCAACTGGGTCTCTGCCGGCTCTCCGCCCTTTAGCTCCTTATCCTCAATAGCAATAACCAGTTGCTTCATAGGTGTTGTGTAAGCAGGTGTGTTTCCACCGTTTTCTGGTTCACTAAGCGGTTGTTGTTCGATATCTTTAATATCCTCAATGCTCCCCTCGACTTGTCTGGCATTACTGCCTCCTAATCGAACATTCAGTCTTGCTCCTTTTTCCAGATCATCAATTAATGTCGCTGGAGCCGTAAACTCAAACTCAAAGCCGAGTTTCGAATTGGCGATAATGACATCGGACTCTTCCCCTTTTGACTCAAGCCCCTCCACTGCATTAACCTTCGTAACGATCCCGTCAAAAGGTGCAATCAGTGTGCTGTTTTCTTGCAAATCCTCCTGCAATCTCTGAACTTTCCGTCTTTGGACATCGATATCTATTTGGGTCCTCTTCATATCGTTTTTAGCTTTTACGATTGTTTTCTCATCGTCGCTTATCGAAGCTTCCTTATAACTATTTTGATGCTCCTTTAGCGTAAGCATTAACTGGCTCAATTGCGTCTCTTCATCCTCTATCTGACGCTGGAGCGTCCGTTGGTTGTAAACAACAAGTACCGCTCCTTTCTTAACCGTTTTGCCTTCCTTGGCATGGACCTTCTCGACTTTGCCTCCCGCAGCGCCCGATAAAGCTGCTGTCTCTCGCCACTTCACAATTCCCATACCTTGAAAAGTGTGATTTAATTCCCCTCTTTCCGGTGTTGTAACTGCAACCTTGGGGAGCGTTAACGCCTTTAGAGTATTGCTAAACAACGTCAATGCAACGAGTAGCAACACAAATAAGCCAAAGAAGATGCGAATCCTCCGTTTGCGTCCAGATATCGTTTTACTAGCAAGTTGCACTTCCATTCATATCCCCCCGTAATAGACTAACCTTTAACTCCTGATAGCTGAATGCCCTGTACAAAATAAGACTCAGCGTACAAATACAAAAGCACCATCGGAGTCATATATAAGACGGATGCAGCAAAGGCGACGCCACGTGCATCTTTATTAATGTGCGACAAATACAGCGACAGCGGTTGTTTAAATGCATCCTCAAGAAAAATAAGCGGCTGCTCGACCATATTCCAATGATCAACGAATAGTAGAACGACGAGCGCGGCCATACCGGGCTGAACAAGCGGGACAATAATTTGATAAAAAATTCTCAAATGCCCCGCGCCATCTATTTTGGCCGCTTCGATATAAGAATTAGGAATATGCATCACGAACTGCCTGAGCATAAATACGCCGAAAGCACTGAATATACCCGGCAATATAATGGCTGAAGTTGTATTTATAAGCCCCAGCTTATCGGCAATGATATAATTGGGCACGAGCGTCACCTGAAATGGCATAAGCATCGTTAAAACATATAGAAAGAACAGCTTGTCTCGTCCCGGAAACCTCAGCTTTGCAAACGCATAGGCAGCTAATGACGCAACCAGCACTTGCAAAACAATAATAGGTACGACCATAAACACAGAATTCCAAAACATTTGGAGAAACACAGGTTTGTGAACCAGTACCTCCGCATATTGACGGAAAGATACCCAATCAGGAAGCAGCTTTACATTAATAAATCCATCCTTTTCCCCTGCTTCAATATTGATCAATTGGCCAATGAGATGATAGTTATATTCGATTTCGGCCTCCGTCATGAATGAGTTGGTGACCGTGATCATAATCGGTAACAGCATCATCAAAGCCAGCACACCCATAACTAACGATAGAGTAAGCTTTTGAATGAAAGTCAATTCTCCAACCACCTTGCCTATTCCATGGAATCCCTGAAACGACGTTCGACAGCTAACATCATCATTACAAAAATAAGAATGCAGACTACCATTAACACGGCAGCAGCAGTCAGTTTCTGAACATCGAGAGAAAGAAACATGTTGTTCATATAATGTTGCAACATATAAATACGGTCAAGTGGATAATCGCCTGCAATCAGATATGTTTCGCGAAACACTTTGAATGAATTAATAATAGACATCAGAAAAACAAAAACCATCGTCGGAGTCAAATAAACAAGTGTAATATGGAACCATTTATGAAATCTGCCCGCTCCTTCGATATCTGCCGTTTCATAGTAGTCTTTAGGAATGCTCTGTAGCCCCGCTAGAAATAATATGATGTTGTAGCCAATATTTTTCCACGTATAGACGATGGCCAGCACACCAATGGACCACTCCGATTTCATCCAATCGATCCGCTCCACATTGAAGTTCTGCAACCATGCATTTAAGGTGCCATTCCAGTCAAATACAATTTGCCAGATCATAACGATCGATGCTACGGGTACGACAAGCGGCAATACAAAAGCAGTTTGCAGCCAATTCCGAAGAAACAACTTTTTGTTTAACAACTGAGCAAGCAACAATGACACCAAGATCATAAGGGGCACGCTCACGCTTGTGAACAGAAACGTATTCGTCGCTGCCTTGCGGAAGGAAGAACTCGCAAGCAATGTATCGTAATTATCAAATCCAACAAATGAACCATCGATCGTACTATCCTGAAACGAATAGAGAAATCCCATGCCGAACGGAACGAGATAAAAGATTGAAAAACCGATCAGGCTTGGTGCCAGAAACAGAGCTGCAACGGTCCAGTCTTGACGCAGCTTGCCCCTCATTTTTCTCCAGAATAGATTGCCTTTCACCTTGTACCTCCTTCACCATTTCGAAAAAGAGAGAATGAACCCTGCACCAACTATTCAGGGCTCATCCCTATTTGCTTTCCTATTCGTTTAATACAGTGGTCACCCTGTTTTGGATAAGCCCTGCCACCTCTTCGGGCGATTTTTGCCCAGTAAAATAAGCGTGGGACTCTTCTGTTATGATTTCATTGATTTTAGATTCCTTGTATTGTACGGGATGCTTCGCGTTGACCAGAAACTTTTCCAGGTCGTCGATATCCTCTTTTGTAATGTCATATATGACTCCTTTTAACGGTCCGATCGTCTGATCAGACTCCACTTTTCCTTTTTCCAATGCCTTTTCGGCAATCGATTCGTAGGACTTTTTATTTAATGGAAATCCCGAACTGCTTGCTACATCCTTCATCTCTTCAGATATCATAAATTTCAAGAAGTGCCACGCCTCTTCCTTAACTTCAGACTTCGCGTTAAGGCCTACCGTTTGATATGTTCTAAAATAACCCCCTGCTTCCTGTCCGCTTCCATTCGGTCTTAAGTAAAGCTTAGACTTGTAATCAGCATTATTCGAGTAATATTGACTCTGCTTCAGCGCACGTACATAGTCGCCGGGGGAGTTAATTTGAGTTTCTCGAAAAAGAACATGATTCGCTGCTGGATCAATAACTTTCTCATCCGCTAAACGTTTTACTTCCTTAAGCAAATCGATAAAAGCAGTGGATTCAAAATTGGCCTTCCCGCTTTCTTGATCTACAAACGTTGCATACTGATCGTTAACAAATTCACTAACATATTTACTAATTTTAAAATCCCCTGCAATGATACCTGCAGATCCACCTACACCTAGCCCCGATGCTCCGCCGTCCACAGTCTTGCTAATTTCCTTCGTTGTGTTGGCAAATTGGCTCCAATCCCACTTGCTGTCGTCGACTTTTACACCACTCTTCTCGATCATCGTTTCATTGCCAATGAGAGCGTAAACGAAAAAGCCCATTGGCATTCCGTATAATCCACCATTTACTTTGATTCCTTCCAAAATATTATTGAAATAGTCGTCCCTATTAAAAGTGTCGTCATTATCCATCATCGTGCCCAAATCAACTAGCAGCTTTTTGTTTACATAACTCTCGGTTGGCAAGTGATCCATCTCAATCAGATCAGGTCCTTTACCCGATAGCAGTGCCGTTCCTATCGTTTTCTCGTACTTTTCCAGCTTAGCCTCGCCATCTGCATCCGTAGATTCAACATATTGAACATCGATTGTGATATGAGGGTATTTTGCTTCATATCTCTTCTTTGCTTCTAAGAAGAAATCTTCGTGAAAAAAGGTAGAAAGGACGATCGTTTTTTTTCTGCGTGTTATTAGACGGCGTTGTCCCATTTCCTTCTTTCCCTGCCGAGGCGTTCCCTTTCCCCTCTGTTGATGTATTGGTTTCTCCCACGTTGCCATTACTCGAGTTGGTGCACGCAGTAACGATGACCATCAAAATTGCCATTAAAATAATAATAGATTTTTTCACGTTTATTCTCCCTTTTTCGTTAATGCTGACTCTTCGTTCCAGCGCTTCACTCCATCAGTATAGTTCGGTGATATATGAGGAGTTAGAGAGACTTGTATTGAAGTTGTTCAAGATCCATTCCACTCGATGCCGCTGCTCCTCATTCATTCAAATAGGTCGTTATCCGGTTCTGTATGAGCTCAGCAGTGGCTTCGGCAGATTTCTGACCCGTGAAGAATGCTTTTGCTTCCTCGGAGATGATCTTTGAAAACATGTTGTGTTCGTCATCGTATCCATAATTTCTTAAACGAGCCTCAGATACCAATTCCTTAAATGGTTGAAGATTCTCTTCGGTTGCTTCAATGACCTTGCCAGCCTTAGGATCATTAATCCCTTTCTTCACTACATCTTTAATAGCTTTATCATTGACCGCCTTATTTATAGAAATATTAGATAGCTGCGGGAAGGACTGCATCTCTTCCGACATTAAGAACTTCATGAAATTCCACGCTTCCCCTTTGACCGTAGAATTTGCATTCATCGCTAGCTCTCTGTTCACGCTAAAGGATACGCCTGATTGTTGGTCGGCTGAATGCGGCTTCTGATAGATTTTTGCGTTATCATAATATAAACCGAGACGGAGAAGATAATCCGAAGGGGAGAGGATTCTAGAATATAAGAAATTGGTTTTTTGCGAGCCACCAATGGCTTCCGACGTGATAATATTGTCGTCATACAATGATTTCACTTGCTTAAGCAAATCTATGAATAACGCGGAGTCAAAAGATGCGGTCCGCCCATTGACCAATTTGGCATAATTGTCGGATACAAGGTTATTTAACAGCTGTTCCGGGGGCCAATTGTCCATGGAGACGGCATGCTCTCCCTTATTAGCCAACTCTTTGCTTATTTCTGCAAAATGGCTCCATGTCCACTTCTTATCATCGATGGTGACGCCAGCATTCTCGATATTTGCAGCATCCCCAAACAAAACTTCTAAGTTAAACTCTAAAGGAAGGGTATAAATACCGTCATTCATTCGGGAATTTTCAATAATATTCATTTCGTACAGGCTGGGATCAAAAGTTTTATCCCCCTTTATTAGCTCTTCTAAATTAACAAAAGCCTTTTTGTTGACATACTTCTCAATGGGCAGGGGAATAACCGAAACAGCATATAAATCCGCTCCCTTACCTGATAAAACCTCCGTAGTGGTCTGTTTAACATATCGCTCCACTTCAGCTGGGCTCATCGTTGCCCCCTCAGTAGGAAACTCCTTGAACTGAATCGTCGTATTCGGATGCTGGGCTTCGTATTTTTGCTTCGCTTGCAGGTAGAAATCGTCCGCTGCAAGCAGAGATACAACAACGGTTTTCTTGCCGTCCTTCGTTTCATCAACCGGCATTCCTTCTTCTTCTTTAGCTTGATTGTTACTGTTACTGATGGTTCTATCTGTCGTCTGCGCTCCCCCTTCATTGCCGCCAGTAGGGGCACTGCAAGCAGAGACAATGACCATGATAAACGTGAATAGGATGAACATCGCTTTTTTCATTGTTTTTCTTCCTTCCCATAATCGATCTCTCCGCGATCATCCCGCGGTGTTACTCCATTAAGTGTAGTACAGGGATATATGAGGAGTTAGATAGACTTGTATTGAAGTTGTAAAAACAAAAAAAAGAACCGTCAGAGGTAAATGGTTCCCTGACAGTCCTTTGTTTATCGCGGCTAAAAACCGTAGGCGTGGTTTTGCAGCACCGGGTTAGGCAGGTGGATCTGCTTAGAGCCTGGAATAGTAACTAAGCAGAGCCATGACATCCTTGCTGAAACCGACAATTTCATTTCGTTTCAAATCGGCTGTGACAGCATATTTTAGCTTATCCCCGTCCTTGCTCATGTAATACAATTCCACAACACCGCCCGAGCGCGTCATGTCCTCATTCAGCGTTAATTCGGACAACGGATAGCTCCCTTTATCCCGAATAAATTCTGTTGCGAGAGGAGCAACTTTGTTCATGTAATATTTCACCAATAGATCGTCTTCCACTGTAGACCTGGCATCATCCTGTATCGTTTCTCGCCTTCTGACAGCTCTAATGATATCGCCGTCCTTCGCATTCAGCACGATGAGATAGCCTTCATTAGGATGGGTCGATTTGGTCAGAGTCGTATAATACACGCCGCTAGAATACGAAGCAAAATCAATTTGATCGTTCACCTTTAGTTTTGGAACCACTTTTGGAACCCCTGTTGGCATAACGACGAGGCCCTTATCCGCCTCATTTAGCATCACTTTAAACTTGTTCTGATCAATAACCGCCAACTCGAATTGAAGCTCGTCCTTCGTCAAATTTTCATCGAAGTACTTATTTACAGCATTTAGACTAAGTGTCTTCACCGCATCCTGGGACAGAACGCCCTCATATTCCTCCTCAGAATTCTCGTTCTCTCTGATTATTTTTTTTAACCATGACGGTATCTTTGGGGATCGTATTGAAAACACTCTGGCACCCTGTAGCCAGGATCATGAACGACGCACAAATGATAACTAAAATAAGCCTGTTCATTCCTTTATCCCTCCTTTCGGATGGGTAAGCGCGAATACGACTTCTATGGTAGTGCCTTGGTTTTCATTGCTGTTTACCCGGATGACGGCATTGTGGACACTCGCGACACTTTGACATAACGCAAGACCGAGACCTGCCCCTTTACCGTTTCTTGTCCTGGATTTATCCACCATGTAAAAAGGTTCAAAAATTTTATCCTGATGTTCCTTAGCGATCCCAATGCCCTGATCCATCACTTCAAGCACACAATACCCATCGTGCCATATGACACGCAGCATAATGGTCTGCTGTTCATCCGAAGCTTTGAGTGCATTGTCCACCAGATTGAAGATCAGAACTTTAATCAAATCCTTCTCCAATCTCAGTTTGCCCGATTCGCACTCCGTGACGATAGTCACCTGCTTTTCTTTGGCCATCATGTCCAGCGCAGGCTTGATTTCAGCTATAACCGCTCCCAAATCGTACAATTCCATCTCGAAGTTATCCTCTTGCAACAAAATCAAGTTCATCAGCTTCATTGACAACATCTGTAATCGCTTGCCTTCTGAATAAATCACATTGAGACCGTCCAGAAACGTTTCCTCATCATATTTGGTTGTTCTCATAAAATTCGCATAGGCGATAATTGAAGTCAGCGGCGTATTTAATTCATGTGTAAAATTATTGATAAACCGCTGTTTTTCTTGATTGTTCCGTTCAAGTTCAGTGATGGTGTCCTCCACAACAGCGGCCATATTGTTAAAATTATAGGCCAGCATCCCGATTTCGTCCTTTGATTTCAACTGGACGCGTTCGGAGAAATTCCCCTGTGCAATGACCTGAGCCGTTCGACCCAGCCGATCAATCGATCTCGTCAGTCCCCGGCTTACAAAAAACATGATCAACATATAGAGGAAGCAAGCCGCCACATCCACTTGCGCAAAGAACTGATACTGATCTACACGATCCTGATATACAGAGGTGACATCTACCATATAGGTAAATAGATAGCTTGTACGGTTAACATCCACCATATTTGATGTAAACAGGATCGTTCGCTCATCGATGTCCCGTAAAATATAATTGATTTCATCCGTGCCCAGTTTGCCCAGTTCCTCACGTTGTGTCGGCATTTTGAAATCGGTATTACTGAAGACCACCCGATTCTTCTGATTTCTGATATCCAAATAAACACGTTGTTCATTATTTGTACCAACAAATTCATTAGCGATTCTCGTTAAAACTGTTTTCTCGTAATCAATGGAATCATAGATGCGAAGGATCGGTACAATCGCGTTGACGCTGGATTGAATACTCATATTTTGGCTTAACGCACTATTGATCTCCTGCTCAAGCATTCTGTTGTGGCTGCGCTCGATAACCATAATGGAGGCTGCGTTAAAGATAATGACGAAGACCAGAATCGAGAAGACATAAATTTTTTGCCAAAATTTCATCTCCTCAATCCTCCAGCCGATAGCCGAGTTTATAAATGGTCTTGATGTGATCTTGCAACTCCAGTTTTTTGCGCAGTGATTTAATATGCATATCGACCGTTCTTGTTTCGCCATAATATTCGGCGCCCCATACTTTATCGATGAACTGCTCTCTTGATAAGGCGATGTTCTTGTTTTTCAGCAGAACGACAAGCAAATCATATTCTTTTGGAGTCAGCTCTACAACTTCCCCCTGTTTGGTTACTTCCCGTTTGTCCAGATCGACGAGAAGGGTTTGGAATGCCATCACCTGTTCTTCTTTGTTATATCTTCGCAGTACCGTTTCTATGCGGGCCAGCAGCTCAATCGCTTCGAAAGGCTTGACCATGTAATCATCAGCCCCCAGCTTCAACCCGTCCACTTTATTATAAACCGAGTTTTTCGCCGTCAAAAAAAATAACCGGAATATTGTACGGCCTAATTCGCTTCATAAGTTCAAAACCGTCCAGTTTCGGAATCATGACATCCAACAAAATAAGATCGAACTTTTCCCGTTGCACTAGCTCAAGCGCAGCTTCGCCATCGTAAACCTCCATCGTTTCGTAGCTCACGATATTAAGATTCATTTTAATGATTTTGGATATATGAACGTCGTCTTCAACAATCAAAATCTTTTTGCTCATCCTCTGAATCTCCTAACACAAATAATAGTCACTATCTTAATGCTACGATAAAGAAGCCGCATTAAAATTGCAACCGAGTACTAGGTTCAAGCACTAACTTTGGCATGGAGCCAATTATCTTTTACAAACGTTCGTCATTTTGGAAATTAAGAGAAAAATGGTCAGCGTCATTATATACAGCAAACTCATATCCTTTTTCCTTGTAAAATGCAATTATTTCTGGAAGTGCTTGTAAGGTTTGTGGTTTTTCATGCATGAGAATAACTTCTCTGTCCATTCTAGTTTGCTTTTTGATATTTTTTACAATTTGGTTTGGATTATCTTCTAAATCCCAGTCCTTAGAATCAATTGTCCAATCCCAAACTTTAATTCCGGAGTTTACAACTGAATTACGAACTTGTTCGCTTTTCAATCCTGGTGCTGAACCATAAGGTGGACGAACCAACTTAGGATTTGTACCTGTAATATCTTCAATTAGAGACAATGTTTCTTTCATCTCTGATACAAACAGTCCGTTATTGTATAGCTTTTTTGTAATCATGCGATATACTATGAGCTCCAACGTAATGGCCTTCTTCTGTGGCTCGTTTGACACTTTCTTGTAAATCGTTTTTTTTGCAGATTAGCTCCCTGCATAAAAAAAGGTTGCTTGTATATCTTGCTCTTTTAATAAATCTAAGAATTGATCCGTTAAAGTAGTAGGGCCATCATCAAATGTTAAATAAACAACTTTGTCCCCAGGCTTTCCATCTGATCTTTTTTGTTTTGCTGGTTGTTTGGTACTTTGTACGATATTTTCTTTGGCTGCTACATCTTCTTCAAGAGCAGCAGTGAGTTTCCCTATTAAAAAGATCATTAGGAAACCAGCTGCTAGAACAACGACAAATCTTCTTCTCGCCTTTATTGCCCTACTTTTTTTTATTGTCGTTTTGTGATATTTTCATTATTTATCTAGCCCTTCCATGAAGTTTCAGGTGGGTCACTAACCCCTTTCTAATCTTCTCTATCCGTAAAATAATCTTGGATCCCGTTCACTATGCCCTGGGCCGTTCGATCCTGATGACTTTCACTGAGCATATTCGTTTCATCGCTCGGGTTCGTGAGGAACCCTACCTCCAGCAAAATCGCGGGAATGTTGCTATCCGTCAGTATCTTCCAACCTTCCTTTCTCACGCCGCGATCCCTGAATCCAGCAGCCTCCACCAAGTGCTCGTGCACCTCGTGTGCGAACGGAATACTATCGTCCCCATAATAATATGTTTCGGTGCCAGATACATCGGGATCTGTATATGTGTTCCCATGAATGGAGACCAAAGCATCCGCATCGAGATCGTGTGCGAATTTGTTACGATCCTCCAGATCGACAAAGGTATCGTCCGTACGCGTCATGTACGCCTCGAACATTGGCTCTTGCTGGAGCAGGTCGAATACCTTCTTTGACAACGCTAGCGTGTACGCTCTCTCATGGTTGCCGCTGACTCCTTCCGCGCCGGGATCCTTGCCTCCATGCCCTGCATCGATCACGATTTTGTAGCGTTGGGATATTTGTTGTGGCATTTCCGTTTCTTTGATCGGTGGAACTGTCAACTCGGCGGAAACCGAGGGTGAAAATTGCTCATAGATCGACCAAATCATTCCTATCAAAGCAACGACAATTACCACCATTATCGCTTGGCGGCCTTGACGATGTTTTCTGTTTTTCATTTTCATGCTATCTCCTCACTCCGATTGATCGGCGAATGCTGATATCTCAATTACTCAACAAGTGTAGCAGGTGGATATATGATAAGTTAGATCATCTTGTATAGAAGTTGTAAAATTTGATTTTAACTGACAGCACACAAGAATATATTGGTGCATATCCTTGAAAAACCAATTAAATTGACGAATAATCCACATATCAGGTTTTGAATTCCCATCAAAAATAGCATCTCTAAGGAAACGGCTACCGCCGAATCCTATGGATGCTATACGCTCGATATATTTTCCGATTGTACGTCGTAACAATATTCTATCTTCAAATACTATCTATTGAATTAACTTTAATTCCAGATGCATTAGAAATATCTCGGTTCTTGCGAGATAAAGATGGCAACCCTCTGAAGTTTATACTTTCTTATCTCTAAAAAAAAACGACTGCACCTGTAACCTGCAGCCGTCTTTCATCATTCGCTAACCCCAACCTTGATTCTCCACTATGCCGCCATCATCATATCAGCCTGCGTCGAAGAAGCATGAACATAAGTATTTATGCCGCGGCGCGATTTGGCCGAGAATATGCCGATGGCGTGGGCCACGGATTCCTCGCCCTGCACAAGCCTCAATACCTCGGAAACGTCTCCCGCTTCGTATGCGGCCGCCAATGTTCTTAAAAGCACCTTGGTATGCTCTTCCTCGGCCATTTCCGGTCGTGCGTTCTCGTCATTCCGATCCGCTTCCCGCAGCTCCTTTAACGCCCGGTGGCAGGCCGCCTTGACGGCTCCCTCCGTCGTCCGAAGAACTTTGGCCGTTTCCGCGACGGTGTAGCCGAACACGTTCCTCATCAGGAAAACCGTTCGCTGCAGAGGGGACAACCGCTCCAATAACACTTTAAACGCCAGCTCTAGGTCAAACCTGTCTGATTCCCGGTGCAGGACGTTCTCCTCCTGAAGGTGATTTCTCTCTTCCTGCAAAATTCGGTCAAGCACCTTTTGTCTCCGCAACTGGTCGATCCATGTATTTTTGGCGGTTCGAAGAAGCAGCGCTTCGGGATTGGCATGCTTGCCGCCTTCGATCTTTTCAAGCGTTTTGATCCATGTGTCCTGTACCAGATCTTCCGAATCCCATACTGACTGCGTCAGGGACAAGCAATATCGGTTAAGGAGCGCATTCAGCTGCTCCAGATCGCAATCCTTCGGCCTTTCCATCGAATACAACTTTTTGGCCATGCTTCACAGTCAGCTCCTTTGTTCTGTTTTTCCGCCAGGGGGCTTGATAAGTAAACGAATGAGAAGTTCTTTTCGTTACGCTACATATAGCCCTTTTTTTTCTTCGGTTCATCGTAACCATTCATCTTCCCCGTTCGTTTACATGTCGCTATGACAAAATGAGCAAGGAGGAAACCACCATGAATTTTATGCCCTATGTTGTGGAACAAACGAGCCGGGGAGAACGTTCTTACGATATTTATTCCCGGTTGCTCAAAGACCGAATCGTATTTGTCGGTTCGGAGATTAACGACCAACTGGCTAACAGCATTAACGCCCAGCTGCTGTTTCTTGCGGCGGAAGATCCAGATAAGGATATTTTCATGTACATCAACAGCCCGGGAGGGTCGGTCAGCGCAGGTTTGGGCATGTTTGACACCATGCAGTATATCAAACCCCAGGTCCATACCATCTGCACCGGTTATGCAGCGTCGTTCGGAGCCGTTTTGCTTTTGGCCGGGGCCAAGGGCAAGCGCTTCGCGCTGCCTAACAGCGAAATCATGATTCACCAGCCGTTGGGAGGCGTTCAGGGGCAGGCCAGCGATATCGAGATCTCCGCCAAGCGAATCCTGAAGACCCGGGAAAGACTCGCTAACATTATGTCGGAGCGCACCGGACAGCCGGTGGAGAAAGTGATGAAGGATATGGACCGGGATTATTTTATGACCGCCCATGAAGCCAAAGAATACGGGATTATTGACGAGGTCCTGGAGCCGAAATAAGACGCCGCGAGGCGCATTCATCATTGACTCTGCTTATCTCCAAATCAAAAATAGGATGAATTGAAGGATCAGGATGACGAGTCCAAGGATCAGGAGCATTTTGCCTGCATCCTGCTTGTTAGGGTCGTCGCTGAAGGATGCAACGCCGCCGACGATAAGACCGACAAACGGAAGGAGAATGGTTGAAATCACGATCAATGTCATCGCCGTATTGTCGGGTGTCGGCGGCAATTCTTTAATATTATGCCTTAATGAAGTCCTCTTTGATTTCCTCCTTAGGATCCCAAACCGACCATGCGGCCTCAAGCAAATTCCCCTCATTGTCTCTGAAGTAAAAATATTTGGCCTCTCCGTTCCCAAGAGTATGCAGGTCCTGTACGTCAACCCCCTGATGTTTTAAGGCGTTGTACGTTTTTTCAATATCCGGGCAGTTGATGGCCATCGCCGGAAAAGGCCGGCCGTTTCGGGTGATTTCCAATCTTGCCGCATCCCCGGTCTCAATCAGCAGCAACGCTATCGATTGTTTCCCGGGGTGGTGAAGCACCGCCAACCATGAACCGCGGTCCTCAAATTTATTAACCAGTTTAAACTCCAGATGGCTCGTATACCAGGCAATCGATTCGTCAAGATGGGAAGTAGGTACATATACATAGCCGATTCGCGTAAATAAAAAATCGTTGATCATGGAAAACCTCCTGCTATGGGATTGTACCGGGACCGAACCTGAAATCATAAAGCCAGGTTGTTACCTGATACTTATAGCAACATTATAAGCTAGCAGATGGACTGAATACCATTTAAAGTTAACCGTGGTTAAAACTCTCACTAGCTTCGATACCTCAAATTAAAAAGATTGACTTATTCATAAATGAAAGCAAGTCAATCTTTTTACCCGGGAAGCCCGGTCGATCTTGAGCAGGTCAAGCTTTTTCATGTTTTATTTTCGTACGAGCGTATGCCTTTCAGAAAAAAAATCGATGAGCATCCTCAGGCTTTCGTCCCGGTCGATCGGAATATTGAAGTTCCCGGTCTGCTCCAGCGAGGCAAAACCATGCAGCATGCTGTGCAGCCCTCTCACGGTATGGACCGCCGCATCCCCTTTCAATCCGTAACCGCCAAGCACCCGAACCAGAAGCTCGACCGGCTGGCGGGCAGCCGCATCCGTTTCTTCATCGTCCCAATCCGCAGCTCGGACCACGGCGTCGTATAGACCGGGATGTTCCCGGACAAACCGGATGTAGGCATTAGCAATCGCATGGACGGCATCGTCTTCCGAACGGCCTACAGCCGCAAACGTAAGCGCTTCGGTCAGCATTTTCATTCCGTAGAGGGCAAGCTTTTGTCGCAATCCGGGCAGCCCGTTCACATGGTTGTACAAGGAAGGCGACCGAATACCAAGCTCCTTGGCAAGCGAAGCAAGGGTCACCTCATCCAATCCGTTGGTATCCGCCAATTCCGCAGCCGTCTGCAGAATAAGCTGTAAGTCCAACCTTACTCTAGTCACTCGCGTTTCAGCTCCTCATGATTTGAATCGACATCAAGGAGATTGGAGAAAAAATTCCAAGCGTCTTATCCTCAATTATAGTTATTTATGAAATAGAAACAAAACCAATCGTTCTTAAAGCTTCCGTTCCTTATTGCTCCCCCTGGGCATGAACGCTCCAATCAATCCGTATCCCAAGCCAAAAGTTGCAGCGGACGCGCCAAAAAAAAACATTGAACAACAGCGCTTCCGAGGAAATCAGCCTCCCGCCTCCAAAGACGACGAGGATCATCCCCGTTGGGAAAATACAAAAAAAGGCTGCACGTCAGTGGATATATTAAGAGACCCCAACCTTTGCTCTTGACGAAACGACATCGTTTATGTATCAGAAAACATGTAAGCAGGCATAAAGGAATCAGTACGACACTATAAGCCAGCCCGGACCAAAAAAAGCAACGAATCGTTATCCCCTTGACTTACCGCCTGTCCCCATCCCAGCCATAAAACGCATGCATAGACTCCATAACCGATCCAATAGGATATTGCAAACAAGGGAACAAGCAATAAACTTTGAAGTCTAGATATCGGATTCACCCGCCCTCCATCCGACCGCCTGGCTCCATGTATGCGCCCTTTTCATGATTTCCCAGACGACGGGCGATTTCTCCTCCACATACTTTTTACGCTGATTGCCGTATAGGTTCATCAATCTGTATTTCGTATCCGCATACAAGCGGCAATCCTCGGGGTGTGCGCGCAAATAATCCCTAAACAGCAGATGAAGCTGCTCCGACCAGCTTCCGGCTTCCCGCACATGTATATGCGTTCTGCGCATGCCTCCGCTTTCTCTAAAATATCGCTTGCTGAGATCGGGATTGTCCGAACGGTAATGATAGCCGAGTTTATCCAGCATCCGCCGATAATTCATCGACTCCAAAGATTTCACGGAGATTTGAACGTCGATTACAGGCTTTGCATCCAGACCGGGAAC
This sequence comes from Paenibacillus sp. DMB20, assembly GCF_000987955.1. Lineage (GTDB taxonomy): Bacteria > Bacillota > Bacilli > Paenibacillales > Paenibacillaceae > Paenibacillus_AQ. The sequence goes on along the minus strand of NZ_LAZU01000040.1, from coordinate 113,817 downwards.
AGACGTCGAGCCGATATGGTCGATACGAACCGCAGTACCGCCCATTGCATTCCTTATAGCCCCGCCAATCTCCTTGAATTCATCTTTCCAGAGGCTGTTGTAGGGTACACAACGATAATGAGATCGGTCATCTTTATCTCCTTAGAAATTTTTAATAAAAAAAAGGGATGGGGGGATAATCAACTGAACCCAATCGCTAAGCCTATGTTAAATAAAAGGCGGCAGAGGATTCGTTCCCGTGCCGCCGTTTCTCCGTACCGCCAGTTGTCATGTCTTTGGAATTGTGCATGACGGCTTAATAACGGATGGCAGTACATCATCCGTTTTGCCCGTTGAGACGGCTTCATTCGCCGCATCCGTTGAGTCCGGGATCCGATCGGTTATCCGTTTTTGCTCCCGGTCCTGAATTTCATGAAAGACCAGACAACCAATATCAGCAGGACGGACAGACATACGCTGATGCTGACCCGGTTCTGTCCATCTGCCAGAAACAGGATCGAGATAACCGATAGGCAAAGCGCAGTAAGGGCGGTTACATAGGGGAATCCCCATACTTTAAAGCTGGGCTGCGCCGGATAAGCCTTGCGAAGCTTGAGCTGCGAAAGACAAATGCAGATCCAAACCAGTACAACAACAAAGCCCGGAACAGCCATCAAGACCCGAAACAACTGGTCTTGCGCAATCAGTCCCAGCAGGGAACCCGCTAAAAGAATGACAGCGCAGAGTTTCAGCGTATTGAGAGGAATACCTTTGTTTGAGGTCTTGGCCAGGCTCTTTGGAGCCTCCCCGGCGGCTGCCATGGAGTAAATCATGCGCGTCGCGCCATAGATGCCGGAGTTGGCTGCCGACAGCACGGCCGTTACCAATATGAAATTCATAATGTGGGCGGTTCCCTGCAGTCCCGCAGCGGACAACACCTGAACGAACGGACTCGCCTCTCCCCCCAGCTGGTTCCACGGAATCAATCCGCAAATGATCAGGATCGGCAGCGTAAAAAACAAAATCACCCTTAAAATAAAGTTGCGCACGACTTTAGGCAGGATTTTCTCCGCATTTTCGGTTTCGGTTAACGTGAGGCCGATCAGCTCCGAGCCTCCATACGAAAAGGTCACGACCAGCAGGGCCGAAAATATGGCGAGCCATCCATTGGGCAAAAACCCGCCGTAAGCGGTAAAATTCTGAAGGTACGGGGTATCCGCACTCGGAATTATGCCAAACATAAGAAAGCTTCCCAGCACGATAAAAATAATAATCATGGCGATTTTTATCCCTGCAAGCCAGAATTCCACTTCGCCAAAGCTTCCGACGCTCATCATGTTGATGAAAATGATCAGCGCCGCGCTTCCAAGGCTCAGCACCCACAGCGGTACATCCGGAAACCAGTATTGCAGAAAGCTGCCTGCCGCAATCACTTCAATCACGCATACCGACAGCCACATGAAACAATACATCCAGCCCATGACAAAAGAAACCCGCTCTCCAAAGGCTTCCCGGACAAAGTCTTTCATGTTGCGGCCCGGATATACCGTGGCCATTTCCGTCATCGCTCCCATAACGACCAGAAGGAGCAGTCCCGCAAAGATATAAGAGAAAATAACGCCCGGACCGGCGAGACTGATCGTCTCGGCACTGCCTTTAAATATCCCGGTGCCGATGACCCCGCCCATAGCCATAAAGCTGATATGCCTTGGCCTCAATTTTTTCTGTAATGAATCTTCTTCCCGCATTGCCATGTACATATCCCCCTGATGACTATCTAATCAACCTATTGATAAGTATAACCTTTTCGGCAAAGGAAACAACTCTTAGAAATTAGCAAGAATGTTGGAAGAAGTGCGTCAACATGCCGTTAATCAACCCCGCATCCTTGATCGCGCCGATAACGGTCGCGCCTGCGTACTTTATGAACAAATGAAATAATCGACGATAAAAAAGTTCTCCGGGGTGATAATAAAGGGCCCGGGATGCCCCGGGCCCTTTATTCTTCTCGTTATGATTGCCGGCAGATCATGCTTTCACTGCAGGATTGAACGGCATGGCTTGATCATTCCGGCTTTCATTCATGGCCTCCGGTCGAGACAATCCTTACATTGCTGATTTTGGACATGTTGCCGGCCGTATCGTACGCCACGATAAAATAATGATATGTTGTATTCGGCGTCAATCCGCTATCCTTGAAATCGGTTGTCTTCGACGTTCCGATGACGGAGTTGTTACGGTAAATCTTATACTCCGCAATTCCCGCATTATCGAAAGAAGGAGCCCATTTCAGTTCTACGGATGAGCCGGATACCGCGGCCGCTTTTTCGATGGTTGGCTGTATCGGCGCTTCGGTGTCCGCGATGGTCGGCGACCACCAGTTGCCCGAGACGACAATCATAGTTAAGAGACGCAGGGTATTGCCAAAATAGACGTCATCGCTCGTGGAGATCGAGGCATTGTGATCCCACAAACGGTTGAGCCAATCCTGATTGGCCGGGTCGATCATCGCGCTGACCATCATCGGGGAGGAAAACGCGATATCCGTATAATCCACGAGCGGGTTCGAACCGTCCAACTTGTAACCGCCATGGATTTTGCTTGGATCATCCCCGGTCACCTGGCGGATCCAAGACGTCATTTGGTTCAACTGCTCCTTGGCACGGGCATCTCCGGTCAAGAGAGCGTCGGTACCGATCCGCCAAGGAATGCGCGACGAGTTGTAGCTGAAATCGCCGTCCGTTTCGGACTCCAAGAATTCAGGTTCTGCCGGAGCATAACTGCCGTTTTTCTTGACCACAAAGTCGGGAAGCAGCCCCGCATTCGGACTGAATTTTTTTGTACATTCCTTCGCTGACGGAATAGGTTTTGTCGATGACGCGGTCCCAATTGGCGTCGCCGCTCACGTTTCGGAAGTCCTTCAAATGCTGAAGCATAAAATCGGAAGGACGCGTTGCGCTGCCGTATTTGGCATCGTCGTCGGTTACCCAGTCGGCAAGCTTCAAAGTCCACTCGGTGTGATTGACATCGCTCTTCATGATGGCGTTGATCACTTTTTTGGCTTCGGCCAGGTAGTTGATCTCGCCGTCGCTTCCCCACTGGCGGTCGGCAAGGAGCAGGGCGTAGGCGATATCCATATCTCCGTCCGTGGCCGAATCAACTCCGCTGACATTCACGACGGCTTTTCCTGTATCGCCCTGTTTCCATGCCATAAGCTCCGGGTTGATCTTGCTCGGATGCGCTCTGAAATAACGATATAATCCGTCAAAATAAGCCTTGGCCTTAGGATCGTGACCCGCCATGTAGGCGGTGATCAGCATCCCGTATCCGTGTGCTTCGGAAACGGTCATCGCTCTATACTTGACATCAAGCTCCTTATCATACTCCTCCTCGAACCAGTCCCCGTCGGCATACCAGACGTAGAACTGGTCCGGCTCCGTTGTTTGAAGATACGGCTTCTTCTTCAAGTATTTCTGCTTCCACTCATCGTACAGCCGGGTGACGGTTGCATCCAGTTGCGATTGTTGCAAATGGTTCGGCTTGATCGAGCCGGAGGCGTAAGCCGTATGCTGCGGGAATGGCTTATATGGCGCGGTGCCTTGCGAAGAAGGCATCGTTTTCAATCGGATTTCTTCCGTCGGCAGCGACTCGGCACCACCCGCGTTGACGGCTTTCACCTTGTACGAATATTCCGTATCGGGTTTCAGGCCGGTATCGTTATAGGCCATTTCCTTGGTTGATCCAATACGGGTTCCGTTGCGGTAAACATCATAACGTTCCGGCGCCTTGCCGGCAGGCGCTTTCCAGGTCAGGTCGATTTGGAATGGAGATACCCCTTTGCCTGCCAAACCCTCCGGTACAGAAGGAGGTTCATTCCCCCCGGTCTGATCCGATGTGCTTGCCGTGACCGGACTGGAATTGTCTCTTCTGCCGACGGACTTGATCACCAGGTTATATTGGATCTCCGGATTCAACTTGTCGATAACGGCGCTGTATTGCGACGTTCCCGACTTCACCGGGACGTAGAGGCTCCAATGCTTGCCGACTTTGTCATCCTGCTCATAAATCCGGAATCCCCTTACCTGCTCTTTGCTGGAGGAAGGCGCCTTCCAGGTCAACGTAGCCTTGGTCCCTTGAAGTTTAACCTTGGCCTCCTCCACGGGATCCGGTTTGGTGTCCGTTCGTTTGATGCCGTAATGATCGTATACCTTCAGCCCATTTTTTCCGTATCCGCTCTTCCCTTCATCTTCGACAGCAGCCGTATAGGCATCGAATTTCAGGATTTGATCCGATACCGACACGTCCGTAAACATTTTCTTCTCCGGCTGCTTGTTGACCGCCGCGAAGAAGTCGTCATACGGTTCGTTTTTGTGGTAAAACTTGTTTCCAAAAGCATTCGACATCAGATACACCGTTCCCTGAGGATTGACAACGTTGCCTGCCTCGTCCTTCTCCAGCTTTTTCGGATCGATGACCTTGTCTCCGTACATCTGGAAAGAACGCATATACATATGGTCGTGAGCCTCAAACACCATATCGATGCCAAGCTCGTCAAAAACGGGAATCAGGTGTTTTCTGTAGAATTTAACGCGCTCCCCTTCCCATTTCGCGGAATTATCGCCGGCTGCGTAAGGCGCCTTATGGAACGTCACGAATTTCCACTTCTTATCGGTCTTCGCCACCGTATTCCGCATCCAATCGATCTGGTTCCAGAACTGCTCATGCTGATCGTCGTCCCAGTCGACGGAGCCGTCCTCCTTCAGCTTGCCGTCAAACTGCGAGTTGTACACCATGTAGAGCGCGTCTCCGTATTCAAAAGAATAAACGGAGCCGTCATGCGTGGCATCCACCACTTTCCGGGGCAGATTGAAGTGATTGTAGAAGTTGTTGTTCGGCGTCGTTTCATCCCCGTCCCAATCCGAGACCTCGTGTCCGCCCAGTACGGGAACGATCGGCACCTTCATCAGATACTCCTGCGCGAGCCCCAGCATCCACTGCCACTGCTCCTCCAGGTCGCCGTTATCGACCAAATCGCCGGCGTTGATCAGAAACTTGGGGTTGCCGATGTGTTCATAGGCTTTCCTGAACGTATCTGCCCATGGCTCAAAACCCGATTTGCTTGAGGCTTGCGAGTCGGAACCGACGATAAAGCGATATGGCTGGGAGGTCGCGGCATCGGTTTTAAACGATCCGACGGAGCTCCATGCCGAGCCGTCGCCCACCCGGAATACATATTCGGTTCCCGGCTTTAATCCGTTCGCGGTCGCTTTATGGCTGAAAAACTTTTTCTTCTTGCCGGTCGATCTGTCGCTCTTGGTCATATAAGTCGAAATTTCCTCGGAGGATCCGGTGAATTCAAGAACCCCCTCTTGCGGAAACCCGTTTCCGCTTCCCCCTGCAGCTTCGGCAACCTGGACTTTCGTCTCTGCCGAGGTATCCGTGTACCATGCAAAAGCCATGCTCGTTTTGGGATCGCCGTTCAAGGTCATGTTAATAAGTTTAGGCTGGGACACGGATTCTTGAGTCGTAAAGCTCCACTCGATATCCCGGATCAGAGGGGATCCGTCTTTTCCTTGGACTGCGGTTTTGGGCACGGAAACTTTGTACACTTTTCCTTTGCCTAACCCGCCGTGCCCGATGCGCAAAGTCGTTTGATTGATAACGTCGGCGGTCAAACCGGGTGCAGGCTGATTCTGTCCATCCCGAACCGTGATGTCCTGTTTGGCGGTCACCGTTATCGGTTTGTTGAACTTCACCTCGATCGGCGTCGTCACGGATACCTTTTCCGCACCTTGTTCCGGTAAATAGGATACGTCGATGGTAGGCTGTTCAGGCGTTGTCCCGGATATCGGTTCCCCGGTTACGCGAATGTTCCGAATTTTGCTGGAACCTCCCGATCCAATGCCTTTGGGATTATCTTTGGGGTTGGTTGGCTTATTGGAGTTAACCACCCAGCGGATATACAGCAGATCCTTGTCGTCCGCATTCGGCAGCGGGACTTTGTTGAGCTTGCAGGATTGTCCCGGACAATTATAGCTGGAAACGGTATTCATCTGCACGTTTCCGCCCGGAACATCCGTCCAGGCCGTGCGGTCGGTGCTTACCTGCATTTTAAAATCGTTGGGACCGGAACCGGAAGAGCTTTGTTCCGAAGATAATTTGATATTCTTGTAATTAGACGTGGAAACGGTTGCCAACCAGTACTTCTTGCCCTCGCCTTTGTCCCAGCCCTGATAGCTGATGTCTTTGGCATTACCGTCGAAGTATTCGAAATACCCTCCGACCTGTTGGAGAATCGAAGAAGACTGGTATTGTCCTCCGGTTGCAGGATGGATTCCGCCTTCTCCCTTGTTCTTGAAGACCCATTCGGCGATTGCGGCTTCGGCCGCTGCCCTCGGTTCATCGGAGGCTTGCTCGGGCTTGCCCGCCATGGGGCCGGCATGTGAATCTGCCGGGAATGACCAGGGGATCAATAGAAGTGCTAAGAACAAAATGAACATTCGTTGCGGATTTCTTCCTCTCTTCTTCTTGATTCGCATGTTTTGATAGCCCCTTTCCCGTTCAAATTGAACGGTTTAGCTTGAGGATTCTTAAGAATCCCGCTTTTTGAATATATCCCATGCTTGCCTAAGGATTCTCGGGGAATCTTATTTAAAAACCGCCATTTTCAACATATATTGCTGTGATTTTGATTAACAATTCAAACGGCTTCGGTTACAATGAGGACATCATTAAACTGCGGATTGCCGAGAGAGGTGATTGACATGAACTTTTTTCATTCCGATCCCTTTTATATCAGCCGAGAGAGCAAATCCCGTTCAAGCATTCCTTCGTTCCATTACCACGACGCTTATGAAATTCTGTATATTGTCTCGGGCGAGCTTCATTATTGTATCGGAAGCCAGCCGTTTCAGCTTGTGGGCGGCTCCATGCTGCTCATTCGAAAAAATGACGGCCACCGGCTGATCAATCCCAACGGTGCCGCATTTGAAAGAGTGGCCCTGCTCTTTAAAGAAGAGTTTTTAGGCGGGTTGTTGACCGAGGAATCGTCTTTTCATCCGCTGTCACCATTCCAGTCCGGTTCCGGCTCCATCCGGCTAAAGGGTCAGGAGCAGGGCTATGTCGAAGGCATTTTTGCGAAGATGGCCGCCGAGTCGGCAAACGGTTTCCCGGAGTCGAATTTCTACCTCAAAATCCTGCTGTCGGAGCTTTTGATTTTCATACACCGCATTTTAAACAGCGGCCGTCAATACATGAACGCCTCAACCAACCGGGTTCATCGGCGCATCTCCCATATCGCCCATTTCATCAATCACCATTATGATGAGCGCCTGACATTGGAGGATCTCGCTGCCCGGTTCCATGTCAGTCCCTCCCACCTCAGCCGGACCTTCAAAGAATCGACGGGGTTTACCCTGATCGAGTATGTAAACCATGTTCGGATCAAGCAAGCCTGCCATTTGTTGAAAGAATCCAATTTGCAAGTATCAGCCGTTGCCGAAAGCGTCGGTTTCGAGAATTTAACCCATTTCGGCCGGACGTTTAAAAACATAATCGGTCTTTCTCCCTTGAAATTCCGCAAAAATCCACAGGCGGATATACGGCTGTAAAACAACAAAGAGCCTGAATTCCTTTAAGGGAATTCGGCTCTTTGGGATGTATGTTATTAGTGCATAAAGTCTTCTGGCTGTGCGAATTAATCTAAGTAATTATAGTATTCGATGATATCTGCTACCGTTTGTTTCTGCTTCTTGGTTAAAGTATAATCCGTCGATTTATTGGATATATCCTCAAAACGAACGATGATTTCATCACTTGCCGGAATGACGTTGCCAATCAGATCATCAATTTTCTTATCGACATTGATATCGACAAGCTCGGTCATCCCGGATCCAAAAATATCCACGTCATTCACTTCAAATTTCAATTATAACTCGCTCCAGTTGACGGAAATTTCGATATAACCATCAGCATCCCTGGATCCGGTCGATTCGCTCGATATCATGGCGCTTTCGGTGGCGCTGTCTCCCATAATCGACAAACTGTTTTTGTTTGACGAGTTGAGCAAGTTGTTATACTTTTTGCTCTTCAAATAGGAGTTATACATTTCATCCAATGTGGCGAGTTCTGCTTTGGTCTTGTAAATATACATGACCGACTTCTTTCCATCGGCGCTTTCTTGAAGGTATACTTTTTGCGCGTCTTTAGGGAACGGAAAATCGGCCGGGATATACTTCGGTCTTTCAAATGCCGCGGCCGGCGGCTTGGTCTCCCCTGGTTCAGGCGTCGTCGAAACGCCGCTGCCAATCCGGACTTTGTTGGATGCGGAATCATATTTTACAGGCACTTGAAGTGCTTCCGATACAGCTCTTACTGGCAAGTACGTGGTATTGTCATAAGTAATCGGCACGATCGCCTTGCCTTTGTCGTCAACCGGTTTGAAGTCTTTACCGTTCACGGTGATGCCGATCCCAGGGTTGAGAAAAGCTTTGATTTCCTGAAGCTTGCTGCCTGCATAAACGCCTGCAGCGCCTGTTACAAACATCCCCATCGTAATCGAAGCGGCGAACCAACGTTTTCTGGACATCCTCACAACTCCTATTCCCTAAATAATCGATATGGAATCAATCTGATTTCATAAAGATTACCAAGAGAACCAGGGGATCACAAGGGACCATACGCTTAGTCTTTTCTAGGATTATTCTTCTATTTTTCACGCGAATTTTCACGAGCTCACGAGAGCAGCGTCAGGGGTAAAGTACGTTATTGTGAAATCATCGATGGCAAAATATCCATTCCATTGTCCTATCTTACCGTTCAAGGTCTGTATACACGCCGGATGACTCTCCTCATTCCTTACCTTTTTACCGCATTTTCAAATCGATGGATCCCGAAATCCTTGATCGACGACTGCAATACAGCCTCTCGAAGAGGATACAGATCAGGGGTAAAGCGTACATCCATGTTCATTGCCATTAATTGCTCAAGCCCGTTAGAGATAGCAAGCTTGCCAGTCGGCACAACCGTATCCTTTGATATGTAATAGCCGGCTGTGGCATCAAAAAGCTCAAACGTCTTCCCGGGAAGCTCATAACGGTATAATGTGGTGCTCATGATCCGGTCGAACCAGCCCGTCTCGACGGTTATCACAATATCCGCGCCCGTATTGCCGAAAAACCTCCGTTCGTCCTCCCGCGTCAAATCGTCGGACCGGGTGTATACGATCCGCGGGCAATCCCTGGGAAAATAAAAAGTAAACTGGTGCTCTTCATCAATCGCCCATACGATCGGAGGCATGTCCCTCCGGTTTTCTTTAACCCTCGGCTTAAAAATCTCAATGTTCTCTTCTTCGCTAAAATGATATAAATTCACGGCCGCCCTCCTCTTACCTATACCTTCCTATATTATAAAGAAATCCCCTTGATGTGAAGACATACCGATGCAAACAGGTATGCCTTCCATCAAGGGGATATGGGACTGACCGATTATTTGGATATATTCTTAAAAGCTTCCGTCTGCTGTTTGATGCCAACCTCCGTTGCAAATCGCTCGATGCTGGAAGCGCCGAAAAATCCTTCGACTCCTTGGGTTCGGGACAGCACATACTCGGCATCCTCCGGCTCTGCGATCGGACCGCCGTGACACAATACCATGATGTCCGGATTGACCGCTCTGCCCGCATCGCAAATGGCCTGAATTTTCTCCACGCAATCATCCAGGGTCAATGCGGTTTTGGCGCCGATCGTTCCTTTGGTGGTAAGCCCCATATGAGCCACAAGCACATCCGCACCGGCCTCGGCCATTTTCTTCGCCTGATCCGCATCGAACACATACGGCGTCGTCAGCATATCGAGCTCATGCGCCTTCCGGATCATTTCCACCTCAAGATCATACCCCATGCCCGTTTCTTCAAGGTTCGTGCGGAATACCCCGTCAATCAGGCCAACCGTCGGGAAGTTCTGAACCCCTGCAAAGCCCTGCTCCTTCAGCTGCTTTAAAAAGATGTCCATGATCCGGAAAGGATCGGTGCCGCAGACTCCCGCCAATACGGGGGTATCCTTTACGACAGGAAGCACCTCGTTGCCCATGTCCACCACGATTTGGTTGGCATCGCCGTACGGCATCAACCCGGCAAGCGATCCGCGGCCGGCCATCCGGTAGCGTCCCGAATTGTATATGATGATCAGATCGACGCCGCCGGCCTCGGCGCTTTTGGCCGATATTCCCGTTCCGGCACCGGCTCCCAAAAGGACGTTCCCGGCAGCAGCCTCCGCTTTTAACTTAGCCAATACCTCAGATCTTGTTCTCATCGCCATGATGTTTCATCCTCCAGTGTTCAATTTTTTGCGTCTGTTTCATGCTGTCTCATCATTTCCATCAGCTTATCCGCTGCGGCAACCGCAAAGGACCGGTCATTAATGTCCGTATCCATTTCGATCAGTTCCACCGCTTCGCGGTTAATCCGCTCTCTTAACGTGTTAAACAGCATTTCGTCCTCTTCGGCTCCCCGGAAAGGCTGCCCCTCCACATCCAGCATGGATACTCCTTTCAGAGGAAGCATCAGGGCAGTCGGCCCCTGCGCTTCATTCAGTTTACCCGCTAGTATCTCGCCCAAACGGCGGTTCTCTTCCACCGTGGTCCGCATTAAGGTGACCGAAGGATTATGTTTGTACAGGTTGCGTTCCCGGAAAGCTCCTGGCACCGTATCATAAGGTCCGAAATTGACCATATCCAGCGCCCCCGTGGATACCACTTGAGGTACTTTCCAGCGTCCTGCGGCTTCCAGCCGATGAGGACCTGCGGATAAAACGCCGCCTACCAGCTCGTCGCACCATTCCGTGGTCGTCAGGTCCAACACCCCGTCGATAAAACCGGCTTCGATGAGGCTCTCCATCGTCCGTCCCCCGGTTCCCGTGGCATGGAATACCAGCACTTCATAGCCATGCTTCTCCAAATGCTCTCTGGCATAATCGATGCACGGCGTGGTCACGCCAAACATGGTCGCCGCAACTAAAGGCTTTTTTGTCCTGCGGCGGCGCTGACTCGAACTGAACCATCCCCGCCATCGCATGGGCGGCATTGGTGAATATTTTGGTGGAAAACGAATTGAGGCCTGATACGTCCACGATGGACGGAAACATGACAATGTCGCTTGTTCCGACGTATGGAGCCGTATTGCCGGATGCGACGGTGGATACCATCAGCTTGGGAACGCCGATCGGCAGGGCCCTCATTCCGGCCGTTACGATGGAAGTGCCTCCGGTACCCCCAAAAGACAAAATACCGTCGAACTTTCCCGCCTCGTACAGCTTGGGAATAAGTTTTTCCATCCCTTGGGCCAGTGCCTCCGTACCGGCGGCCCGGTCCATTCTTTCGGCGATCCCGCTTATATCGACTCCGGCCGCCTCCGCTACCTCGATATGATTAATATCCGGCGCAAACATCGGCTCGAAAACGCCGCAGTGAATCGTAAAGGTTTTCAATCCCAAGGCTTCAATGACCGATTTGACGTACAAAAACTCTGCGCCCTTGGAATCGAACGTTCCCGCAATGGCAATCGTCTTCACCGTTCAAACCTCCTTCAGCTTCATCTTTGAGAGCCTCTTCCGGCTTGACCGTTAGTGCCGGTATGATCTCTACAAGAACATATTACAGCGCTTTCATAAAAAAAAGGATCGTATCCTTGTACGATCTTTATGTATATTTGTCTTATGTTTGCTGCCGATAAGTTTGTGGGGAAACTCCAACGTATTTTTTAAAGGTTTTGCTGAAATGGACATAGTCCGGGTAGCCGACCAGCTCCGCGATCCGGGACATTGGCAGCTTGCTGTGCTTCATGATATCGAGCGCTTTATGGATTCGGTATTTTGCCATATATTCAGGGAAGCTGCAGCCGACCTCCTTGTTGAAAAGAGCGCTCAAATGCGTACGGGATACATGAATGCGGTCAGCCAGCTCGGTGAGCGAAATGTTGTTCATGTAATTCTCCGTGACATACTCTTTGACATAAGCGACATAATCATACGGCTCTTCCAACCTGCTAAGCTTGTCCATCAGCTGCTTGTCTTGCTCCAGATGACCCGTTGCCTTGAAACGGTGGGTCGTTTCCACGATCGCCTCTTCCGTCGGGATCCGCTCAAAGCTGGAACCGCCGACATATCCCATAACCGACGTGTTATCATACATATACTGCACATCGATCGGGGTATGGACCGGACCGCCATAAACCAGCTTGATCGGCTTTCGGCCGGATTTGTCGCACACGGCAAAAATCTGCCTGGCGATGTCCGCCCCTTTTTCCAGGGAAAATACCTTTTTCGTGCCCATCTGACCCCCTGCGGTCACGCCCAAATGGGCGCAGATGACATCGGCCCCCGCTTCAAGCATGAAACCCGCCTGCTCCGCATTAAAAACAAAGGCCATCGTGAACATGCCTGACCCATGAGCCAAACGGACAGCCTCAACTTCCTGCAAGTAGGACATTCCCTCTTCTTCAAGCGCTTCCCGAAATTTCCCGTCGATTAATCCCAGGGTCGGGTAATTGATGATCCCGGCAAAACCGCTTTGCCGGACGGACTCCAGATAAGACGGCAGATCAAGACACGGATCGGTTCCGCATAAACCGAATATGACGGGCGTATCCCGGACGATGGACAGAATCTCCCTCGTCCCGAATTCCATCACCATATCGTTGCAGTTCGCATACGGCATCAAGCCTGCAATGGAGCCGAGCCCCATCTGCCGAAAACGTCCGGAATTCAGTGCCAAAATGAGGTCGGCCCCGCCTTTCGCGGCGTATTTGGCCGATATTCCCGCCCCGGCAGCCACGCCGATGATATGCTCCCGGTTTTCGATCTGTTTATGTAATCGGTCCAATATCCGTTCTCTGGTCGTTGTCAACATCATGATCCCCTTATTCATCATCATTTGATCCGCTTTATCCTATATTATCTCTATTATAAGGGAATGCCGCAAAGCAAAGCCACGTCCAAGAAAAACAGGGATGGCCAACATGCCGTATATCGCGATTGAAAGACGGAAAACGAAGTTACATTTTGTTTCCGACCGCGATCCATCGTCCGTCCACGTCCTCAAACACAAACTCGCGATTGTTATAATCCGTTGTCGATAAAGGACGTACGATCGTGATCCCCAAAGCTGCGAGTTCCTCTTCAAGTTCTTTTTGGTCATGGGCAATAAAATAAGCATCATATCCATATCCGTGCTGCATCCGGTTCGGAACGATCTTTTCCAGAGCGGACTTCGTTAACACGATTTCCACTCCATCCCGGTACAGGCAAGCATGCGGCTCGGCTGCTTCGAGGTAAAAAACCGTTCTAAACCCTATTTTTTCGTAAAAGCCCGCTGTGGCTCTAATATCGGGAGTCGGAAATATTTGCAGACAGTGTGACAATCCCAAGCTCATGAAATACGCCCCGCTTTCAATTATTATAGATATTTCCATACCACATTTTAAGAAAAAACGTCTATCGACGTATATTCTCAGAAGACAGACCGCGTTTAGAGGAAATTTTTCTTGCGATATCAGGAAGCCGCGTAACCGAAGCTTATACTTTCTGATATCTTAACAAAAGGCAAGGAGCAGCAAAAGCTGTTCCTTGCCTTTTGTGAGCAGTCACGATCAAGAGCAATTTAAGAAATAAAAGGATAATTGCTTATTCGGCAGTTTTTGAAGAGGACGATCTGATATATTGCGGCGGATTCACATCATCAAGAAGGAGAATGCCGTCATATTGATCACGCGGAACCAGGCTTTCGGGAATCATGCCCCAACTGTAAGAATATCGCGGTTCAAACATCCAGGAGTTCCCCCGTTCATTGTTGCGGTAACGCAAATCAATGAAGGTGTAAGGCGATCCGGCGGCAGAGATAATGGACTCAACCGATCCGGGCTCCAGCGGGAGAACGTCATGCGTTTTTCCGGAATTGTCGGACGTCTTTCCGCCGGCGGCGTACAGTCCCAGCACGTAGCTGTATTTTTTCCATTCATCCGGAAGCATTTCGCCCATCAATTTCACGGGATACGGAGAACCCATCACTTCGCTCTGCGCTTTTCGGATATGATCATTATGCGCCCAGACGATAAATTTTTCAGTCGGATACACGTCTGTCGCAAGCCAAATCAGATTGTCCAGCATCGCCTTATCGCGCCATTCCATGGACTTCAGGAACCAGGTATAATCCCCCTCGCCCATTCCCGCATTCGATTGAATGGATATTTCCACGTATTCCTGCGCCACGGAGATCCGGTCATTCAGGCTTCGCTCCAAAAGAACGGGCAGCTTGGGATTGTTCGGATAGTTTTTTTTTCAAAAGTCCTTGGCTTGATTCGGATTTCGTAGCTTGAAGCACATCCTTGTACACTTGAATCAACTGAGCCTTCTCTGATCGGTAAGCTTTAAGATCCGTTCCATTGGCATACTCGGAAAGCTTTTTTTTCCGCGTCTTGCAGACGCTGTGCCAGCTTATCGTCCTTCAGCCATTTTCCGTCAAGGAGCGGGGACTGGAACTGCATGTCAAAGCCGGTAAGCGCCAGCGGCTGTTCCGAAGCTTGTGTTGTTTTTATGTATTCGAATAACGGCAATATCTCTTTGCTCCACCACACGCCAAAGATGGAATCCTTCATCGTCTGTTCCGCATTTTGCGTACCCGATGTGCCATAGGCAATCGAAGCATTGCCCAATCCGCTCTCGAAAGCGAGCACATTGTATCCCATTTCCTGATGCAAAAATTGGACCAGACGGGTCTTCGCCAAATTGAATTCGCCTACGCCGTGAGAGCTTTCTCCCAGAAAAACAATGCGCTTATCATGCAGCAAGGGCTTCAGCATCTCCAAATCCTTGAACTGCCCTTCCCCTCCCTTGGTGCCGACAGGTTGGATGGACTCCAGCTTGTAGGCATGGTCTTTCATCCAAGACTCCCATTCCGTTATGGCGTCCTTGGATGTCCGGACTTCCGAAACCTTGCCTTGTACGGCTTCTGATGCGGCATAAGCGCTGCTGCTTGTAAACACGATACCCCCAATGATCGAAGCCGTTAACATGCACGCGGTTAATATCTTTCCTGTCTTTTGTTTTAACATTTGTTATTTCCCCCTATTAAGGTTACCGTCATACGGTCAAATCGTCTATTCCTCATCCCAAAACAGATCATTTAACGTCCGAGACAATGTTTTGCATATGGCAATGCAGAGGCTAAGGCTGGGATTGTATTTTCCCAGTTCAATTAAACCGATCGTTTGCCTGGAGACGCCCACGAGTTGCGCTAATTCTTCCTGGGAAAGGTCCTTTTCTACCCGGGCCATTTTCATTTTGATATTTTTCATGGAAAATTACCCGCCCCTTACTCATGAATCCAGTTGATCTTTCCGGGAAATCTTCTGACTCGCTTTATTGGCCAGTTGATGGGACAACACGAGGACGCCCGCAAAAAGTGGAATATAGATCAAAAGCGATATGAGACTGACCAAAAAGAAATACCGCAGCCCCGTTGTTAAGCTGCCGTCTCCAAACAGGATTGCACTCCGGATACCGAAAAACAGCGCCAAAAATATTCCGCTCCCTATCCCCCAGAGCATGATACGCGTATTGAACTTAATTTTGCTGCTGCTGTCGTGGACTTCAACCTCGTCCGAATAGATGCCGAGAAGCACGATTCGAATACCGGCGTACAGACTCCCGGCAAGGATAATGGCAATCTCCGGCAATGACGACGTCCAATCGCTTAGCGTAAAACTTTTCACTATAACCGAAATCATGCAGATGCTCACGATCAATAGGTAAGCTTCTTTGTAGATTTTGTTCTTCATGTTAACGATGCGCTCATCTTCAACCTTGCGCCTGTTCAGCCACTTCATATTAAGCCTCCTTTCTCTTGATGACTGGTAAATCCCTCCTGTTTATTATATCCATTACATTCCAAAATGCAATATATATATGTCAAAAAGTTAGATATACTGGTTTTCAACAACCTAACATACCCTGAATCGTTCCGATTGCGCTAAAGAAACTTCCTCCATTTACCTAAAAACTGCCCGTTGAGGTACAATAATGAGAGTGTCCCTGCATTAGCAAAATAACAGGAGGATTGAATACATACATGAGCACAAACACGCAAACGATGGCTGCCTCGCCTCAGCACGATCTGGCCAAGCTGGAAACGCTGCTTCATGAAGATCATATCGCCTGGAATTTCGGCCATATGGATCATATTTTGCCAAAACGCGATATTCACGCGCCGTCGGATAAGTTCCGGTTCTCAGAGGAGGATCGGGATCTGGGCATTGTCCGCTATAACTACGGCGGTCAGACTTCCACCGTCCAGCAATATATGGACAAGGTCCATGCCACCGGATGGCTCGTCATTAAGGACGACACGATAGCAACCGAGCGTTACTATAGCGGATATGGGCGGCAATCGACCGCGATGTCGATGTCGGTTGCCAAGTCGATCGTTTCCCTCTTGATGGGCATCGCTTTCGACGAAGGGGCTATGGAAAATGTGTTAGACCCGGTAACGCGTTATTTGCCGGAGCTGGCCGGAAGCGGATATGACGGCGCGAGAATAAAAGATGTGCTGCAAATGTCTTCCGGCGTCCGTTTCAACGAGGATTACGCAGACCCCGATGCGGAGATTTACACCTTTTTGCAAGACGTCTTTGGGGAGTCGGCCATGCCGATTACGCAATTTGTCCGGAAACTGACCCGCTTGCAGCCGCCGGGACAATTCCAATATAAAAGCATCGATACGCAGGTATTATGCATGCTGTTGGAGCGAACGACAGGAAAGAAGCCTTCCGCCTATTTGGAGGAAAAGCTGTGGCAGCCGCTTGGCATGGAATACGATGCGTACTGGAACACCGACCTTCACGGCAATGAGATTGCGTTCACCTTTGTAAACGCCGCCTTGCGGGACTATGCGAAAATCGGCCGATTGGTGCTGCATCAGGGAACCTGGAACGGGCGCCGCATCGTATCGGAACGGTGGATGAACGAATCGATCATTCCCGATCGGAAGGATCTCATGGCGGGACAAGCCGATGAGTTCTTCGGTTATCAGTATCAATGGTGGACGCCTCGCGGAAGCGACGGCTCGGAGGTGATGGCCCGCGGCATCTACGGGCAGCACATCTACATCAATCGACGGGAAAACGCCGTCATCGTAAAGACCGGCGTAGATCCAACCGTCTTCAACGTGCATGACGATGAGGCGGTAACGGCATATCGGGCGATACTCGCGCATTTGGTAGATTAGGGAATCCCCCGCATGTCAAAGGCCCCTTAACCTTCGACGATATCGAAGGTTAAGGGGCCTTTCTTCATTAAACATTTTGCTGTATGAGCATACCGGTTATTTATGAGAAAACTTTAAAATTGCTTGAGGATGCAATAATTTTCCTTTTCGGCTCAATACAGCCGTTTTTCGTAGCTTTCTTTTAACGCTTGGCTGACCGCTTCTTCCGTAAAATTTTCTTGATTGGCGTGATCCGCTAATATTTTCGAAACCTTCGGAAGCCGTGACGGCGCCGGCCAGGAATCCGGCTCCCATACCCGGGAACGCAGAAATGCTTTGGCACAGTGGATGAAACATTCTTCGGCTTTGACCCCTATGCCGAACCAAGGCTTTTTCCCCTGGACTTGGAGCTGGTCCAATATGGGTTCATCTTTCATAATAACGGCACTGCCGTTAATCCGAAGCGTTTCTTTTAAGCCCGGTATAACAAATATGATCCCGATCTTCGGATTGCTCAAAATATTCTGCATCGAATCAAACCGGCGATTGCCCGGCCGCTCCGGTATAACCAGATGCCTATCATCCAACACCCGCACAAATCCCGGGTGATCTCCCCGGGGAGACACGTCGCAATTTCCGGATTCGTCCGATGTGGCTATGTACAAAAGCGGACTCTTGGCGATAAAATCCCTGCAGTGTTCATCCAACCGATGAATGACTTTGTCATTCACCAGTTGACTCGGTTTTCCGTACAGATCCGTCAATTCATCCGCGTTCGTGATCATCGATTGAAATGGTCCGTTATTCATAGGTCCTCCTTCGTTGTAACGATTCGTATGCATTCTTTTTTTCCATGAAATATACTCGTGCGGGTTGCTGTGGATGGCAGCGTCCGGATTATTCATGATCTGATCCAGGCTGCTTTCAACGAAAACATTCGAGCCCCCGCCTTCAGCACTTCAGCTTTGGCCCGTTACTTCGATCCATTTTGTTATGAGTTGCGTAAGCTTATCTCTTTTGGCATTCACGTCTTCCATATCCTTCAACTTGACGATGCCCCTGTCGCCGGCAACCCATTCCAGCAACCCCGTGGAGTCTTCAAACAAAGGTTCCTTGTCCGCGCTTTCTTTAACCTTGGCTCCCCGATGAAAAATAAGACGGAAAAACCCTTTGCCCTGCAGATTAAAAGTGATGCGGTCTTCGCCGTCTATGCAATAACTCGGAGCGTTCCACTTGATATGTTCGGTCAGCCGCCCATCAGCGTTTCGGATGATGGTTCTGACCTCCTCAATCTCCTTTTTCAGAGGATGCTCGAGCCTGCTCATATAGTCTTGCACTTGTTCTTGGGCATCGGCTTTCCCTTTTGCCATAAAGAATCCCTCGCTTTCCGTTATCATGGGTTCGGTGCTCGACCCGGATCCCTAATCTCAAATCCGCATTGCCTTAAAACGACAAGAGGCCAACAGTACGATATCGCAGTTAGCCTCTTAGGTGATTTTCCATATTATACATGAAAGTATGATAGTTAGAGAAGATTACCGTCACCATAGGATCGAAATGGCACTGTACACCAATAACAAAGCCATCATGAGATCAAACCCGCTTCTGTGCCTCGACAAAAAAATTTTGGAAAACGGGCAGCTTATTCCTATGAAAATTAAGAGTCAATGGAATCCAAACTGACTAACATTCAGGTCAAAATAAAATTCGGCACCTTTTAGTGTGTTGCAAACTCCATAGCTGCTGTGATGAGGTTCCAAAATATGTTCAAATTAGTGCGAGCACGACAAAAAAGTCGCGGCTAGTATTAATGATCCATGGCAGAAGCTCACATCTAATTAGTGTACTAAGTTAACAGAAAAGTTTTCTCCGAGTTCTTGGTTAAGGCTTTATTGCCTCTGCCACCAGTGCAGCATATGCCTTCGCGCCTTCTTCGGAAAGATGTACGCCGTCCCTTGAGAAATATGAGTCTTTGCCGGCGCTAACCATGTACCAATCGACAAGCTTCACGTTGGAGAACTGCTTCGCTGTCTCCTCCAAGGTCGAGTTAACATCGTGTTCCCACGGACGCGGCACGCGAATGTTTACGAGCAGAATGCTGAACGTTTTCTAGCGAATCCAGAAGCGTAAAGATTGTCTTCTCCGAGAACGTACCATTCGTGCCGAGTGCGATGATGACAACGTCACCTAACTTCCCCTTCGACTTATGCTGATCAATAACGTCCCTTGCCTGGGACATCTGTCGGCCCACCTTGCCGTCGATCGTAATACCGGGGAGATGCTCTTGTAGATAAGGGGTAATATCGAGCATGACCGAGTCGCCAATCGCGGTCACTCCCCGTCCCGCATCCGGCTTTAGAGTCCCATATGGCTGTTTCGAGCCGTTTGGTTTCAGTATGTTCCCTGGAGGTATTGTCCTGTCTGTTTGGAGGTCGCTGCGTTCATGCGAATCCGAGCCTGGTTTCGTATCGGATGCAAAACTAGTCATGCCGATAACGCAAATCGTCAGTACGAGCATCATGCATACGGAAGCAATTCTACCAAGGATCGGCATGGATCCCCACCTCTGGACCTGCCTCCATGCGTTCCCGAACCCGCCGTTTCGAATGGGCTCCTCGATAAACCGCCACGATAATGCGGCGAGCACAATGCTAATTCCAACCTGTAATATGCTACGTATAATACTGGTCTCCCCCGTGTTTACTTCAGGACGAGTTAGTATAATAACCGGATAATGCCATAGATAGATGCCGTAAGAACGAACGCCAAGCCACCGCAGGGGTCTCCAACCCAACGCTTTGCCCAACCGGCTTACGGGATGGGCGAGAACCGCTACGACTACAGCCGTGACGACGGATAAAAGCACGAATCCGCCCCGGTAAAGAAAGCTATCGTACTGATCGGTAAGCCCGATCATGACGACAATCGTCATCAGAGCCGCTCCCCCGATGCAATCAAGAATCAGGCGTGCTCGCGGCGCAGCCTTTACAGTAAGCTGGCAGCTCGGCCAAACCATGGCGAGCGCCGCGCCAATGAGCAAGGCAAACGCTCTCGTATCCGTACCGTAATAAACCCTATGCTATACATCTGTATTCTGCCCTTTCAATCTCGATAAGGTTTTCAACATAGCCCGGCGGTTGACTCATTGAAAAACTTGTACGACGAATCCGAAACATGTACGTCGGACCGAAAGTAAACATAGCAATCATACGATACCCTCGGCCCGATTTTCGTACGCCTTCTGCTCGATTTCGATTTTTATTTTATATATTCATTACTAACTAGTGCATCTGCAATCACATCGGTCGGTATAACAAATTCCGCCACGCCCATATACCCCGGAGCGACTTCGTATTTATCAAAGGAGATGACAAGTTTTCCTTCATTGTTTATATAGAAGGACTGATCTTTAGCAATGGTTTCAAAACCAAATTCATCGTCTAACCAATAAGTCTTATCGGGGTCTTCCTTCATCTGCTGTCTCATCTGTTCCTTAATATTTTCGCTGATCAGACTGATATAGCTATCATCTTGAAATAAACTCGGTAGGGTAATTAATAGTTGGTTTTTCTTGTCAACCGTGTCGTATTTAAAGGTTGTCGAGGATGAGCCTACCGTATTAACAACATATCTGCCCACAACAAGGATCTGTTCATTATCGGTTTTGATAACATAATCGCTTTTTAACGCCTACATGCCCTCCGCCATTTTTTCTTTAATTCCTCCATTTCTTCTTTAAAACCGTTATACAGCTTTTTATTTTCCTCAAGGTATTTGTCATTTAGGGCGGCTTCCAGCGTTTTATTTTCCATGTTCGTAATGGCAGGAACTTTGATATTGGCCTTGGCAGTTCCGTCATCTACTTTAAATTCTATAAAAGTTAGTACCTTGACAAGCGAGCCAACCACGGGAACTTCTGTTAAAGCTTTTGCAAAGGCAGGACTAGTATTAATCCCTGTTATAAACAGAATAGCGGCTGCCCCGACGGCAGCAAGACTTTTCATTATGTTCGAATGTTTTTTTCTTTTTCTGCTTTAGAGCTTTCTTCACGACAAAATCCAATTCATCAGGGATGGGCACATTCTTGTAATTTCGTTTCAATTGTTCCAACTGTTCATTCATTTTACTTGACCTCCTCCAACGTTTCGTTGTTCATTCGAATTCGAAGTTTACGAAGGGCCTTATACAATCTTGATTTTACGGTACTGATGTTTTCGTTAAGCACTTCCGCAATTTCCTCAATCTTCATGTCTTCAAAATATCTAAGTATCACAACGGTCCGAAAGGCACAGGGTAATTCGTCCAAAGCCTTCTCCAGGTCAATGTCATGGTAGACATCTTCATTTGATGGGATGTGCGATTCAAGCGTCTGATCGTCTACAAGTTGAATTCTCTTATGTTTTCTTAGGAAATCGAGCGAGGTATTCATTACGATCCTGTAAAACCAGCTTTTCATCGACCCTTCGGATTTTAAGGTTCCTGAAGATAACAAAGCCTTATGAATGGAGTCCTGGACAATATCCAACGCGTCTTCAGCATTCTTTACATAACTGAATGCAAAAAGATACAAATCCTCCTTGTTTTCCGTAATAAAACGAGTAAGTTTTTTGTCTAACTTGTTATTCATAGAAACTCTCCTTTGATACGCGCGCATCATTCTCATGCCTCTCATAAATAAGACGTGCGAGGTACCCAAAAAGTCTATTTACGTTAAAGCAAAAGCTTGCGCAGCAACGGAATTGCTGAGTTTTTTTTGCTTAGACTTTTCAATCCTATGGGCCATCTGCTCAAAATAAAAAAACTCGATGCCCCTATTTAGGGAAATCGAGTTTTGTGGTGTTATAATTATAATTTACGAAATTTGAGACGAACTAATGCTTTTTATTATTTTACAGTGGCCTGATTATCCGCAAAAACAACCTTAAGTTTATTTTCTTGCCATGACAAGACAAGATGATCTACGAATCCCCCATTCCCTCCTTGAGGAGCCGTAACAATGATATCATCCACTTTGTCACCCGTATAGTCGCCAACAATCAAGCTTGGTTCCCTTCCGAATTCCCCGCTCAAGGAACCATCTTTGTCTTTAATCAACCAAGCATGTTTCTGGTACTTCTTGGTTTTTCCATCTTGCACGATGATCGATAAGTCGCTGGCATACGCATCCAGTTTCCCATCAATCTTTTCTTTTGTGCCTACCAGTATTACTTTGTCAGCAACAGAATCGCCCTGAACATCAGAAATTTTATAATCAAGCACATACGTATTTTTCTTTAATTTAAGTTCGGGTACGTTGAATTTTTGCCCAATTTCCAATTTGGGTGACGTTTTTTCATGTGTGCTTCGTTACCGCTTGCGGAACTGAGGTTGCTTGTTTTGCCAGCGAAACTTGAGGTGTGAGGATTGCCGCTGCACAAATGACACCTGCCCCCAAAAGAGTAATTTTTCTTTTACATTTTTGTTTTCTTCATTTTTATAAACCTCCAGTTGTATTTTGCTTGCCTTATATAACGTACGAGGTACCCTAAAAAGTCTATTTTTATTTCATTAAGATAAAAAATCTTAAGTTTCCCAAGTACATGAAGTCAGCGGGACAAACATGATATTTCGATCTTTAGAGAAAATTTCCGTCACCAGAATATCGAAATAGCGCTATAAACCAGCAGTAGGGCCATCACGAGATTAAACCCGCTTCTGTGCCTCGACAGAAACTTTTGGAAAACGGAACCGAACATGCTCCAGCTGAAGGTACTGAAGAAGCCGACAAGCCCCAAAAAGAATGAATACAAAATCAGGCTGGCGTTTGAAGAGTGATAAGGCATGACAAAGGTAGCTACGACGGTAATCCCGTACAAAATCGCCTTCGGGTTTACAAATTGTAACAACATCCCGGTTATAAAACGGTTATTCTTGTCCGTTTCTTTGTTTTGGCCGTTATTTTTGCTGCTCGAGAGCATTTTGAAAGCCAGGTACAGCATATAGGCCGCACCCAGGATCTTCATGCCCCATTCGATCTTCGGAATAAAATTGTGGAGAAATAGATTAAAATAGCTGCACAGCAGCATGATGATAAAAAAAACCCGCACTCACGCCCCAACAAAATCCGAGCGTCCTTTTTAAACCGAATTTGTTGGCAAACAGCATCGCCATGATATTGTTGGGACCCGGAGTAAAGCTTGTAACAAACACATACAGCAAAAATGATGTAACTGGCATACCGGCCACCTCTCTCCAAATGTATGTTATAATGTCCAAAAAGAACAATATAACGTAATACGTTTTATTGTATATTTTTTGATCGTTATATTGTACACAGGGTCGAGGTGTTTTTTTATGGAAGAAATTCATCATATTTTAGCTAAAAATCTAAAAGCCGTCAGGGAAAGCAAGAAATTAAGTTTGGAAAAAGTCGCTGAATTAACGGGAGTCAGCAAAACGATGATCGGCCAAATCGAAAGAGGAGAGTCGAGTCCGACACTCACGACGATTTGGAAAATAGCCAATGGTTTAAAAATCTCTTTTACTACGCTCATCCATCATCCGCAGCCGGATACAAAAGTTGTTTTACGAAGCGAAATCCAAACCATACGTGAAGACAACGGAAAATATAGGGTGTATCCCCACTTTCCCTTCCAAGAGAAGGCCCGATTTGAAATGTATTCGGTTGAGATCGACGAAGGCGGGTTTGTCAGTTCGGATTCACACCTGGAAGGAACCGAGGAATTTATCACTGTTTTCGACGGGGAATTAACGATTCGCGTAAATGACGCGGATTATACGATAGCAAGCGGGGATTCGATCCGATTCAAGGCCGATGTTCCCCACTCGTATCATAATTCGGGAGAAACCATGACCCGCTTAAGCATGACGATATATTATCCGGCTTAAAAAGCCGGATAGCGTAAACTTCGGATGCAAAATCGAAAAGCCGTTGTCTCAGAAGACAGCGCGTTTAGCGGAAGTTTTTCTTGCGAGATAAGGATGGCTAACCTCTGATGTTGTTTATACTTTCTTATCTCTTCATAAATGTCACGGACCGAAGCAAGTTTAGCCCCGGTCCGTGAATTTTTTGCGCGTAAAAGAAAAGGAAACGGTCCTCCAGTAGAAAAATCTACTTTTGGACACCTCCTTTGATTTAAACCTGCAACAACACTTCCCGCAGGAAACGGCCGGTATGGGAAGCCTCGACGGCCGCGACGGCTTCCAGGGGTGCCCACCGCAACGATTTCCCCGCCTGCATCGCCGCCTTCGGGGCCGATGTCGACCACCCAATCGCATTCACGGATGACATCGAGATTATGCTCCACGACGATGACGGTATTGCCGGCATCCACCAGCCTGTTCAGCAGCACCAGCAGCTGCCTCGTGTCACGCGGATGGAGTCCGGTTGACGGTTCATCCAGCAAATACAGGGTGTGCCGTTTCGATTTTCCGCTCAGCTCCTTGGCCAGGCGGAGCCGCTGTCCCTCCCCGCCGGACAGCGTACGGACCGATTGTCCCCAATGGAGATAGCCCAGCCCCACCTCGGCCAGCAAAGCGATTGGAGCGGCCATTTTGGGCTGGCCCTGGAGCAGCGGCAGACTCTCCTCGATGGTCAAATCAAGCAAGTCTGATATCGACAGCCCGTTATAAGTGACGCGCAGCACCTCTTCTTTGAACCGTTTACCCCGGCAAACCGGACATCGAACCTCGAGACCGGGCAGGAAAAACATGTCCATCGGCACGGCTCCAAGCCCCTGGCAATGTTCGCAGCGCCCGCCCGGCGTATTGAACGAGAAATGCTTCGGGGTCAGTCCGGCCCGTTTCGCTTCCGGCAAACCGGCGTAAAGATTCCGCATGGCCGTAAAGACGTCGGAATAGGTTGCGACATTCGAGCGGCTCATGCGGGCGATCGGCGACTGGTCGACCGTCACGATGTTGTCGACGGCATTGAAGCCGGTCAGGCTTCCGCAGCCATGCCGCTGCAGATCGTCGTGTCCGCCTGCGCCCACGAGGTCAAACAGCAGCGTGGACTTGCCGGAGCCGGAAACCCCAGTGACGGCAACCAGGCAGCCCAGCGGAAATGCCGCATCGATATGTTTCAGGTTTCGTTCGTAAGCGTCTCGAACGTTCAGAAACCGACCGTTCCCCGGTCGCCGTTCCTTTGGCCTGCCGCCTGTAGCCGCCTCCCGCAGAAAAGCGCCCGTGACCGATTCCGGACTGTCCATCAGCTCCGGAAGCGTTCCTTCGCCGACAATGCGCCCGCCGAAGATGCCCGCGCCGGGCCCCATATCGATTACATGATCCGCGGCGCGCATCATCTCAACGTCATGCTCGATGACCAAAACCGTATTTCCCATATCCCGCAGCTGCTTCAAGACGTGAATCAGCCCGGCGGTATCGCGCGGATGCAGGCCGGCTGTCGGTTCGTCGAGGATATACAGCACGCCGGTAAGTCCCGAGCCGAGAATGGAAGCAAGCCGGAGCCGCTGTGCCTCTCCGCCGGAGAGCGTAACCGACTGACGGCTCAGGGACAGGTAGCCTAGCCCGACGTCGACGATTCGTTTCATTCGAACGGTCAAATCATGCAGCAATGTCTCGACCTGCTCCTTCGCTTCCGGTTGAAGCTCCCCCATCAGCCTCTCCAGCCAAAGGAAAGCATCCTGCAGCGCCCATCCGGAAATGTCGGCAATGGAAGCGCCGCCGACCGTCACGCTGCGGATTTCCTCCTTCAGCCTGGCACCGCCGCATGACTCGCAAGTATGCTCCTGAAAGAGTGCCGCCTCGCCCGATTCGCTTCCTTTCTCCTTATAACGCCTCCAAATGCCGGTCACGACACCCTCGAATTTGCCTCCCGTTACCGATTTCGGCGGTTTTACCCCGGGAAAATACGCGGAAAATTCCTCGTTTTCCACTCCGTATAGCAGGAGACTCCGCTGAATGGCATCATAATGCTTGAGCGGTCGGTCGGGATCAAAATCGATTCCGTAATGTTTCGCCGCCGCTTTCAGGATCGACGCGTTGTACTTGTTGAGCATGTCATGCCATATCGTGACGCAGCCTTCGAGCAGGCTTCGTTCTTCGTCGAATACGGCGCCCTGATTCAGCGTAACCGTATGTCCGAGACCGGCGCAGGTATCGCAAGCACCTTCAGGCGTGTTATAGGAGAAATGCCTTCGCGTCAAACGCGGCATCCATCCATCGCAGTGAGGACAGCGAACGGAATCTCTCCGGTCGTCCTCACCGTCATTCGGGGTGGTCGCTCCGGCAACCTCCGTGTCCGGTCCGGGCACAAAAACGCCGGCCGCAGCGCGGGCAGTCACGCTCTCCCAGCTTCTCGTAAATCACCCGAAGGTACGTATGAATATCCGTGACCGTACCAACCGTGGACCGCGGATTCCGGTTGGTGACATGCTGTCCCACGCTGATCGAAGGAGACAATCCGACGATGGAATCCACCTTCGGCTTGGCAAGGGTATCCGAGGTCATCCCCATCGATTCCATGTACTGCCGCTGGCACTCGCGCTGGAGCGTGTCCAGCGCCAGCGTCGATTTGCCCGAGCCCGAAGGGCCGGTCAGAACGACCAGCTTGTGCTTCGGGATGCGGAGCGTTACATTTTTCAAATTGTTCTCCCGGGCCCCCCGGATTTCAATTACGTTATGGTTCATCCACAATCCTCCCGTTTTTCATGACATTAGTTTGCTTTCCGACGTTAAATCCGAAACTTCAGCGAGTGCGAACACCGGAAGGATTAGCCCCTGTCCAGCCGTGCCGTTGATCGGAATTTTCGGCTTGCACCAAATATTTTATAACACTCATGCAAATGAGAAGGTTTAATATTTTTAGGTTCCAATTACAGCATAGATAATTAAAAAAAGTCTATCACGTTTCTTGAAGGTTTTTATGCAGTGTTTGCTTTGCGAAAAAGCCTTTGATATAGTAAAAATCTAATTCAGGAGGAGGGATGGGATTTGCGATATTACAAGCCGATCGAAATTGCCAGGGAACTGCATATTAGTACAAGCGCTCTGCGTCATTACGAATCTTGGGAAGTTATCCCCGCACCCGAGCGTTCAGAGAACGGTTACCGCCTTTATACCAAGGTCCATTTGGCTTATTTCCGCTGCCTTCGGGCCATGTTCTCCGGATTTGGCGTCGGAATTACTTGTGAAGTCCTCCGCTTGATTCAAAAGGGCGACATGAACGGAGCCTTCTGGCTTGTAAATCAAGAGCAGGCGCGTTTGCATCAGGAAAAAATCGTTGCCGATCAGACTCTTGCTTTGCTCCAGCAACCGGAGTTACCGCTGATCCCGAATAAAAGGCTGAAAAACCGCATGACGATTGGAGAAGTTGCCGATCTTACCGATGTGCAAGCCTCCGCCATCCGGCACTGGGAAAAGGAAGGCCTCATTGCGCCGGAACGTGATTCCGAGAATGGATATAGGTTGTTTACCCCCATGCACGTCAGGCAAATTTTGCTCATACGCACATTGCGAAAGACCGTTTATTTTTTGGAAAATATGAAAGAAATCGTACGGGCCGTAGAGCATCAAAGCATCGAAAAGGCGAAAAAGGTTACGCTGGAGGCTCTGTCAAGCATCCATGACCGCAACCGTAAGCAGTTCTATGGCGTTCATCAACTGGTTGAGCTATGTATAGAGGTCGGTCATATCGATCCGGGGATGTATATCGGAAGTTTATGTTATGAGCATGACAAAAAAAACGGAGCGAGCCGCTCCCGATCTTTAGTGATTTAATGACCTGTTTTTATGTTTTTACGGCTGAATTTCCTCGAAGTCCAATAGGCTCAATCAGCTGCCGTCCGAAACTTAAGACCCGTCTCGGGATGAAATCCATAATCGGGACGGGTCTCGTTTCAAGATAGTTGTGTTTGGAGAACTCATCGCAGACGGATCATTCAGCGTCGTCCGATTCCACGTATTCCGCCAGGGCGGACAGCTTATGCGACCAATATTTCTCGAAAAAGGACAGCCATTGATCCAGTTCGAATAACGGGTCCGGCCGAAGCTTATAGCGGGTTTCGCGTCCTACTTTGTTTCTGGTGACAAGCCCCGTCTCTGCAAGGACATGCAGATGCTTGTTAATCGCGGTTCGGCTCAACGGAAAACATTCCGCAATGGCAGCAATCGACATTTCCTTGTCGGCAACCACTGCAAGAATCCGACGCCGGGTCGGATCGGCGATCGCCTGGAATACGTCGGGACTGGATTCTGCAGGAGTCACTTATCAATCCTCGATATATGATGCGAGCCTTACCGTAATTTGGGCCCAGCCCTGCTCCATGATTCCGCGGATTTTGGAATGTTTCTCCGTCTTCCATCCGGAATGGATGACCGTGAATTCCGTTTCTTCTCCCATCTCTTTCAATTCAAACACGACATGCCAATCCTCATCCCAGTCAAAACCAAGCCGGTAAGGAGGGTCGAGCTCCGTCACCTGACATGGCGAATCGCCGTATTGGCCGGTGAATAGCGTAAATTTCTGTCCGAGGACGGGCTTCAGATCGTTCGGCATCCACCATGCTGCAATTCCTTCCGAGGTAGATACGGCTTTCCACACTTTATCGATCGGGGCTTTCACGACAATGGTCTGACGAACCTCCTGCAGCGTTTCTTTGGGTTCCATTCTAAAACCTCCATTTCTTTGTAACACCTAAAGGTGTTATTCAACAATATAACACCTTAAAGTGTCATGTCAAATGTATATCTTTAGGATGCCCCGGTGTTAGGATAGATACGCCCGAACAAATGACGAAGCCTGAACCTTCTCGCAGATGAATCAAAAAGTCGCCGGCATCCAAAAAAACTAACCGGCCAAGAAATGACCTTGGCCGGTTTGCTATTTCCATGTTGACAATGCCTGCTTGTGAGATAGACCTCCCGAGACGGTTATGGAGTCTGCTTCACATAAGTCCCTTTTATGAATTGATACATCCAATCGTAAAGCTGCCTCACCGCCGGATCTTCGCTTCTAGCGCTGTCCAGCAGCCCCGTGTTGCCTTGGTAATAGGCTTTAAAAGCTCCCCTCATGTAACCGTAATCGATGCCGCCATTCAAGTACTCGATGTACCTCTTACGAAAAGCGGGATCCTGGTTCATTCGTTCGTCAAACTCCATCTCGACGCCCATGTGATATGTTTTGGACAAATCTGCAGCCGTTTCCAGCCGTTCGATCGGCGATTCGTCAAAGAAATGGTTGGGCTGCAGGGCAGCGATATCGAAGCCCAATTCCTCCCAGGCGTAGTTTTGGTTCCCGAAGAAGTTGGGAATCCAGAAGAAATGCTTTTTCTCATCGTGGACAAGATCGCTTGCGTAGCGGATTAACTGCTTATCGTAACCATCCCCTGCATGCTCAGCCAGCCAATACATTCCCGTCAGCTCCAGGCGAGGAAAATCGGATGCATTCCAACGTGCACGAAGTTCATTCATGTACCAGTTCACGGCCTTCTTGCGGTTGGTTAATGCCGCTTCGTCGCCCACTTCGCCGGAAACCATGTTTTCGGACACGCCGTCTCCGTCCACGTCGCCGAAATCGCTAAGGTCTTTGCCGGGATGAGGAATCATCAATACGACCTTGGTTTTATGCTTAGGGTCCCCTAGCTTCACGCCCGCCTCCTTCGTGGCTTCGTTCAATTGATGCAGATCGCCTCCAGGCGCGAATGTTTTGTCCAAGTACCATTGCCAATCCGCCAGATGGGCTGTCCCCAGGCCGAAATTGCTATGCCCGTCCTTACTCGTTAAGCCCAAATACAAAAACGCCGTCATACAACCAATCCTGCGGCTCGCCCTGTTCATTCACATAACTGATGTACGGGATGATGTTCTCCTTCGTCCAATCCCCTTGGCCTTTTTCATACCAGCCGTTGTAAAGCAGCATCAGATTGTCAATGCCGCCGCTGGCTTTGCCGGCCTCCGCGTATGCAGGCTCGTCGACCGGTATGGGGGCCGATCCTTTGGCTTTGCCGTCAACGCCCCATACTTCGATTTCGTCAAGGAAAACAAAGGTCCCCACGACGAAGGTCACTTTCACGTACCGGGCCTGCGCCATGGTGGCCTTGGGATGTCCTTTGGACGGTACCCCGTCGGTAACGCCATCCCAATTGTAATACTGCTCGGTAGCCGGTCCCTGCTCCCAGATCGGAAGCTTCGTATTGACATGGGCGAGCGTCCCCCATTTCTCGCCATCCGTCGAAACGTACATCGATACGGTATTGGGGTAAAAAATGCCGAATTCCGAATGCTGCATGAAATGCGTCTTGATCCCGCCGATGGATTTCAACTCTCCCAGATCAAAGATCACCTCTCTCGTTTTTCCTCTCAGATGGCCTTGCCAGGCGGGATCGGAAAAGGTAAGGCTCTTATCATAAATGCCGTCCGTTAATTCCCGATCAGAATCGGGGTAATCTTCGTAAGGGCTCTCCGACATCGTATAGCTTAGTCCCGAGACCAAATTCCGGGGCTCCGGCTCGTCCTGGCCAGCCTGAACGACGGGCATGTTCGTGACCAGCGTGACGGCAGCAAGCCCAAGCAGCAATTTGAGTCCCTTATTCCAAATTCTCCCCATTTCCTTCAACCTCCGCATACCGTATTTTGATGGATCCTACCGGCTTTTTTTTGCCTTGGTGCTTAAAGCTGCTTCTCATACGTTCCCTTTATGAATTGATACATCCAGTCATACAGCTGGCGCACTCCCGGATCTTTGCTTCGAGCGCTGTCCAACAGCGCCGCGTTGCCCTGGTAATAAGCTTTGAAGGCGTCCTTCATATATCCATGATCCACCCCCCCCGTTCAAATAATCCTTATACTTCTGCCGCATGGCAGGATCGCGGTTCATCCGCTCATCGCACTCCATTTCCACCCCCATTCCGTAAAGTTTCGCCAGTTCGGCAGCGTCCTGAATCCTCACCTCCTTCGTATCGTTAAAAAAAGTGGTTCGGCTGAAGCACGGCGGCATCGAATCCGAGCCGTTTCCAATCGAAAGCGCGGTTGCCGTAAAAGAACGGAATCCAGAAAAATTTGAGCCCCCGCTCGTGAACGACGCCGCCCATATAACGGATAAACTCTTCTTCATGCCCGATCGTGTAACTGATTCCTTCGCTGAGCCAGTACATTCCGGTCAATTCCAGATGTTCATAATGCCCCTCCTTCCATCTCGACATCGCTTGATCCATGTACCAGTCCACCAGCAGCTTTTTGTTTGCGAGTTCCGTCTCTTCGTTTAAATGCTCCGCTGCTTGTGAAGTCAGTTCTCCTTCTACCACCGAATAAACGGCGGACAGCTCGCCGGGATTCGGGATCATCAGCACGGTCTTCACCTTAAACTCCCGGTTGTTCAGCTTGCGCCCGACTTCCCGTGCCGCTTCGTTCAATGCAGCCATGTCGCCGTCCTGACCGAATGTTTTATCCAGATACCAGCTCCATTCGGGAACGATCTTCGCCGTGCCCGTTTCGTAGCTCAACCCGGACGGAGCGATCAGGCCCAGGTACAGAATGCCGTCAAACATCCGGTCTTGCGGCTCTCCACTTTCATCGACATAGCCGATGTACGGAATGATGTTCTCTTTGGTCCATTTTCCCTTGCCTTCTTCATACCAGCCGTTGTACAGCAGCATCAAATTTTCGATGCCGCCGGTATGCGGGCCGGGAGGCAGATAGGCAGAATTTACTTGGAACCCTTCGCCTGATTGAGGGGTCCGCTCATCCACTCCCCATATCTCGATCCCGTCCAGCATAATGTTCAGATCGGCGGTAAAAGTCAGTTTGATATAACGGGCGAAGACCATTTTCGGTGCGTCTTCTCCGTTCCCCAAACGGTTTTTCGAGCCATCCCATGTGTAGACCTCTTCTTTTGGAGGCCCGGGCTCCCACAGCGGGGTTTTCGATGGGATATGGGCGACAAGCCCCCACTTCTCCCCGTCGTTTGAAGCGTACACGGAAACGGTGCAAGGGAAGAAAACCTTATGCTCCGTATGCTGCAAAAAACGCGCGCTTACGCTTCCGATCGATTTTTCGGCCGCAAAATCAAACACAATGCCGCGTGTGGCACCTCCCGAAAAACGGACCCAGCCCGGATCGCCGATGGCGGGATTGGCCTTGCGGCCATCGGTCAACCGGCAATCGGGATCCACTTCGATGCCTGCGAGCGACTCAATACGGTAAGGCAGGCCAGCAGCCAAGTTTCGCATGTTCGCGTTGATGTTCGTTTTCATAAATTACAATTACCTCCTGTTCAAGCCGTTGATTAACCGACGATGCCGGACCGCTCCACGCTTTCGACGAAATGCTTCTGCAGCAGCAAGTAGAAAATGACGATGGGGATGATCACCAGCACCGTTCCGGCGTTCAAGCGAATCGAGGTCAGCATATAATCCGGGGAATTTCCGGCAAGCAGACCCGGCAAAGCCGCAAGCTGCATCGATAAGACTTTGGTTTCGGTCAGATACATGGACACATAGAACGAATCATTGTACTGCCAGACGAATGAGAACAGCACAACGGTAACGATGGCGGGGAGCGCATTGGGCAGCATCACCCGGTAAAATGTCTTGAATACCCCTGCTCCGTCCACCAGGGCGGCTTCTTCAAGCTCATTCGGAAGCGATCGGAAAAACTGCCGGAAGATATAAATGTACAATCCGTTTTTTTAGTCCTGTAGCCGTAATGGATGACAGGATGAACGGCCACTTGCTGTCCAGCAGGTTGACCCCCGGTCTGCCGGTTACAAGCTCCACTAGACCGAAGAGGTCAAAATACCGGAAGTGCAAATACGTGGGGATCATGACCGTTTGAGGCGGAACGATGATCGTGAAAATGACGAGAAAAAACAGGATGCCCTGGCCCTTATATTTCAAGCGGGCAAAGCCGTACCCGGCCAGCGCGCACGAAGCCGTTTGCAGGAGCGCGGCCATGGCCGATATGCCAATCGTGTTGAGCAGCGCATCCCAATATTTCATCTTCTCGATGACAAACCACATGTTGTCGAGTGTCGCGTGCTTTGGAAACCAAATGATCGTTTGATCATAAATGTCTTCCTTCCCCCGCAGCCCAAGCGAAACTTTCAACAGGATCGGATACAGGATAACATAACCGATTCCCGTAAGCAGGACAGCGCGAAACACCTTCCATGACCATGCCTTTATCCTTGCAACTTTCAGTGCGGACATGTGCAACCTCCTTGCATTCCGGGGTCCCGGATTCCTTTTTTCGAGTGACCGACCCCTTGTACGAACCGATTAAGCATCGTAATAAAACGCCTTTCTTGATAAGAAGGCCGCAATCAATAACACCATGAGGGCAATCACGCCGAAATAGATCCACGACATGGCCGCGCCCAAGCCGAACTCGAACAGTTTAAACGAGGTTTCTTTAAGCAAATGGGTCATTCGGCTGTTCAGAAACGAGTCGATGATGGTGTAAATCGTATTTGTCAGGATCAGCGGAGTCATCATGGGAAAAGTAATCTTCCAAAAGTTCTCATATCCGGTAGCCCCCTCGATTCGCGATGCCTCGTACAAAGAAGGAGAAATCGATTGGAGTCCCGCCAGGAAAATAAGGATTTGCACCCCGGACGAGCTGATAATGTCATAGATCCGGGACACCGCATCCGCCAAATAGTTGACGATCAGGGGATTCAGGCCCATATCATATAGAAAATACTTCAACTGGAAGTTGCTCAGCGTACCGGAGCTTCCTTCTCCGCCCGAAAGCGTCGCGCCGATCGCCTGAGACATCGTGTCCGCCCAGCCCAGACTGGAGATGACCCCGGTGGAGACGATGACCGGCAGGAAAAAAAATCATGCGGGCCAACGCACGGCCGCGGAACTTCTGATTCAGTATCGTGGCGACGAACAAGCTGAAGAAAATAATGAGCGGCACATTCACGATCATCCCCACGACCGATTCGGTCAGCACGCGGTTGAACGAGGCATGAACATAGAAGGCGTGCTTGAAATTGCCGGCGCCCACGAAGTCCAGCTCCAACCCGCCTTCTCCCAGCTTGAGGCTGTGAAAGCTGTATTGCAGCGATTGAAGCAAAGGAACGGCGAACAGAAAAATGAAGCCGATCAGCCACGGCAGCGTAAACAATATTCCCATCAACGCTTTCTTGCGCGATAAGGTGAACTGAAACCGGCGCATGTTATGTTCCTCCAATCCAATAGCTTTCAGCTTCCACGGTGATGTCCTTCATAGTAACCGGTTTGTCATTATAATTGACGATGATCGCAGTTCCGTCCTCGTACACGGTCCGATATACGCCCTCGGCAAGCCGTTCATGCTTGTCGATCGTCAGATGCCGGACCGGCCGCAAAACTTCGTTTACTTCTTCGAACGCCTTGACGGCTTCATCAAACCAATCGGCATAATGATTGGCGTAGAATAGACGTCCCTCGGAAGACGATAATTCCGGAGGCAGTTTCGCGGTCCATCGATAGTAGACATTGGTTCCCGTCTCGATCGCCTTCAAAATGTTGGCGCGACTGAATTGATCGTCCGCCTGATTGAACGGCTTGCCGGCGATGTCGGCATAACCGTGCAGGACAAGCTGATAAAACGGCACCGTTTCATCTTCAATGTTGAAGCCGTTGGCGCTTGCGGGGGCGTTCACGATCGTTTTCGCGTAGGGCAGCGAATAGGCGTTGCCTCCGCTCACCATCAAATCGGGAAACGCCTCAGCCAGCTCCGCAAACTGCCACTCGGCTATGATCCGGCTCTGCTCCCGGTTGACCGGCTTCTGGTCATCGAAATCCGAGTAAAGTACATCGCCCAGGTCGCGAAGGGATAATCCGCGGATGCCAAGCGGTTTGGCATCCGCAACAAAACCGTCGATAACGGCCGGAAGCCGGACCGGAGACAACGGGTAATGAGAGAACATTTCCGCAAACATTAAAAAAAGTCGGCATATCCACGTCGAACTGACGGGCTGTCTTTTGAGACATGCCCTTGATAGCATCACGAGAAGACCGGAACCCCGATCCGTTCTCATAAACATTCAAGAACGCCGCATCGGGATAAAAACCGATATCCTGACTGCGCAAAAACTCTTCGAACCGCCTGAATGACTTCTCCCCTCCGACCGCTTGATCCAGGCTGATTCGCGATGCGGAGCTATGATTGACTCCCCCGTTGAACCAGCCGGTATAACGCAGCTTGATCCTATTCACCCGATGTTCCTTCAACTGTTCGACCAAATCCTTCGCTTGACCATAGGTCGTCAACGGCACGATGGTATCATAGGGGACGCCCAGCAAGGATTTGCGGGTTTCGGCGCCTCCGACAAGCTCCAGTATGAAAGGGACATCCTTCCCCGCTTCAAGCTTCCGTAAATCGTACTTATCCGCCAAATAACCGCGGTATAACTTCGCCATCCCCGAATAATCGGCATCTTCGCCCCCAAGGAAACCATATCGGACCACGATGTCGCCCGAGTAAGGCTTCTTCTGATGAACGGGATTCGAGCTCGTCACCGATCCGCCTATAATGACGACACGATCCTTGCTGGTTAAGGTAAACACCGGAGACGCATAATTGTACGTGTTCAGCCTTCCGCTCACATCGGCTTTGATGGAAGCGATTCCATCTCCCTTCTCGATGATCCCGAGCCATGCAGCCCCGCCAAGCTTTAATCCGAAAACGGGCAGCCGCACCGGCTCGTTGTCCGCCAGCCTCTCATCTGCCGTAATGGAACGGTCTTCGCCATAAACCGAAGCATGGTAAGCCGGCTCGATCGTCTTTCCATTGTTCAAGCGGATTAGCGCCCCCGATCCGTCCGGAACGAGCATGTAGCCGGATTCCGAGGAATCGGCCGCCCCAAAAAATTCTAGCAGCGTGATCGTGTGAATCGGTGCCGTTCCGGTCTGTTTTATCGCGGCGGCGTCCACGCGGACCGCCAGCTGATCCTGCTCCAGACGAATTTCAACCGGTATCGCAAATTGGGCATGGTCCGGCCTGATTTCGTTATCCAAGCCGTTTTCTGCATTGTCGTAGGCCAGGTCCTCTTCCCCGTAGCCGACTTGATCCAGGATGTCCAGCACCGTCCCCACGGCAAGTTCCGACATTTCCCTTCTAGCGAATACCTCGCGTTCGGGATCGTATTTGAAACGTTTCTTGATGTCTTTCACCGCTTTGGGATCGGATAACGGCTTCACGATCTTCTCTTCAAAGCGCTCCTTCGAAATCAGCTTCGGAATGGATTCGATTCCGCGGGCGATTTCACCGACCGTATACGTTACCCGAAAGCCGCTCTCGATCGCTTCCGTTTTGAACTGTCCGAGCTCAACGCTGTCCGAATAGCTGTCAAGCTCCTGCTCTTGTCCCGAACTCGTCAAATAGGACAAGGAAAACAAGGCCGACAATCGTTTCTTGTTTCTTCCGGCAGCGATCGTATCCTCTCCGCGGTTTGGCGGATTGGAATACCACAGCTTGCCGCTCGGTTTGTGCCTGACGGCGAATTCGGTCGTATTTCGGTTCATGTACAGCGTCAATTGTTCGCTCTCCGCCGCTTTTTCCATGCCGGGCGGCACTTTCCCCTTTTCTTCCGTCCAGGGCGTCTTTGCCTTGTCGCTTGCCATCGCCGCCATACTTTCGTTCAGGCGGCT
Organism: Paenibacillus sp. DMB20; assembly: GCF_000987955.1. Lineage (GTDB taxonomy): Bacteria > Bacillota > Bacilli > Paenibacillales > Paenibacillaceae > Paenibacillus_AQ. The sequence continues at coordinate 76,990 of NZ_LAZU01000040.1, read as the reverse complement.
TTCCGCTTCGCTGATGACGGCCGCCGGATCGGCAGAGCCGGGCGGCAGCGTCATCCATATTGCGGCAGCGAGGAGCAGCAGCGCTGCGGCTGCCGCAGGCAGGGCCAACCGTTTTCCCGAAATTCTCACGGCTCCTCCCCCTTTTTTACAACCATAGTGTAAGTTCCTGATATACCGTCGACGCGAAAATGGCTAACTGCTGAATCAGGCTGAACAGCAGCAGCGCCAGAAATATAATGATGCCGATCACGATGACCGTTAAAATCATCGTAATCACCGTTTTGAACGGCGTGTATTGGTGCACCGTCATCGTGGCTGCGAACAGCAGCCCGACAAACCACAGCATGCCAACCGTTTCGAGAAGCGCATAAAATGCAAACTCCTGCCGGGTGATGACCCAGCTGAGCGCCAGCTGCGGCACATATACAATCAGCAGCGGCATCATGGCATAGCCGCTCGCGATCACAATCTCGCGGAACTTGCCTTCGCCGTCCATCAGGGTGGTGAGGAACCAATTGGCTATGCACCAGACGAAAAACGGGATGACGATGAAAGCCAACTCCTTCAAGCTGTTCATTTCGTCGATTTCCGGCTCGGATACGATATAACCGGAGTAAAAAGCCTTGAGCACAAACAGGAAACCGGCCAGCCCGACGATGGATAGCGCCATCCACAACTTCCCTTTTCCCTCATATTTCAATTCCCAGAACATTTTGAAGGGCCTCACCGTCGTGACAAAAGCCGTGCGAACCGGACCGTAATCGTCCGTAGCCGTTCTTGGCATCCATCTTCTGCTTGCCGCAATGATAGCTGCGAGAGCTGCTAATCCGACAAATAAATAGGTGAAATTATTCCATAAAAATGTCTTCCGGTATCCTTCAAACGCCTTGGAATAATAGGTACGCGAATCTCCAAGCTTAAAGCTGGCCATCGCCGTTTCGTATTCCCCCTGTTCCAAGTGGGACCTGCCGATGCCGACATGCGCGAGCTCCAAGTTGTTATTAAGCTTGTTCACTTCGCCCCATAAACGCGCAGCCTCCTCTTCTTTGCCGTGGTAGTAGGAGGCTGCCGCGTCAAGAAGCAACGAACCGTATCTTGTCGGCTTGAACAGAGTAAGCCTATTCAGCGCTCGGTCCAGCACGACAACGTTTCGCCCCAACCATTCCACTTCGACGGGAGCCCGGAACGTTCCGGCCCGGTCACCGATTTGACCAAACTGGAACAGCAAGTTGCCGTCATGATCGTAGGCGAATATCCTCCCTCGCTTGGAATCCAGGGCCAAGTAAACGCCGTTGTCGTCCACGGTTATCGAAGTCATCGTTGAGCTGCCCCGAAAGCTGCCCATTTTGGTCACCCGCAGATCGCCCATGACCGGCATCGGCCCATCCTGCCGCAGCACGTCGATGCCCGAAGGATTCAAGCGTTTGACTTGTTCCATGGATAAACTGTTTTCTGTGGCCGTCGCATAGATAAACTGCTCGCCGTCGATCGCCAGATTATTGAATTCGATCGGAACGAAGAGCGCCATCTGCTGACGCTGCGCTTCCGTAGAAATTTGCTTCCAGAACAACTCGGCAGCCGTAAAGCGGACGGGATTTTTACCGAAAAAGCCGGTAAACCCTCCCTTAGCGTCAAACTCGACGATCCCGTCAAAAACCCCTTGGCTGATCACGAACAGGCGTTTGGCATGATCAAGCGCCAGTTTCGTCGGCACGAATTTAAAATCCTTTCGGATTACGTCAGACTTGGGAGGCCCGATCAGCCTGACGAATTCGTCCCGCTCATTCAGCTCCACCACGCGCGCATGGTTCGTATCGGCCACATAAAGATGGCCGTCTTTGTCGACAAATACGCCTTTCGGGCCGTTGAACGCATCCCGCTTGCCTTCCCGGCGAAACGAATCGATAATGCGAACAAGCTGCCAATCGCCGTTCAGGATCACGATGCGGTTGTTGCCGGTATCGGCAACATAGATATGCCGGTCCGCAGAAACAAACACGTCCTCCGGATTGTTGAACGCACCCGCCGAAACGTCCCCGCCATAGATTGTTTTTACCGGCAGGTATGGCAGAGGGGCCGGAACAGCCTCTCCGGTCGAGGAATAGTTATAGCCGAAATAAGGGGCCGCGGCGGCTGAAGCGGTCGAGCCTGCGACGGAAATGGCAAGCAAGACGATGAAGGTCGTCCATAAGCGTTTCATTCTCTCGCCCCCCTCTAATCCTTCATGCCGGAAGTCGACATCGTTTGGATGACGTTGCTCTGCGAAATGATGAAGATCGCAATCGGAACCGAGATCATTAACAATGAAGCCGCCATCGAAGGTCCCGTTCGCACGATACCGCCCGCCAATATTTGATCTAGCGCATAATCGATCGTTTTGAGCTGCTCGCTGTAGATATATATTTTGCCGGTGCCGCCAGAACCCCAAAGCCCCTGAAAGGAAAAGATGATCAACGTCAGCCATGCCGGCTTGACGATCGGCATGGCGATGCCCCAGAATATCCGGTACTCGCTGCAGCCGTCGATACGGGCCGCCTCAAGCAAAGTATCCGGCACCATCTGCTCCATGAATTGCTTCATAAGAAACAGGCCGAGCGATGAGCCGAGCGCAGGAATGATGACGGCCCAGTAGGTGTCGAGCAGTCCCAGCCAGGACATCGTCATGTAATTGGGAATGGCCGTGACATGGCCGGAAAACATCAGGGACAGCACAACGATCGTAAACAGGGTGCTTCGTCCCCGAAACTTTCGTTTGGCGAGCGGATATGCCGCCATGGACGCCAGCATGACATGGCCCGCGGTTCCAACAACGGCAATGAATATCGTGTTGAAGATGTAACGCGTATACGGCACCCAGAAAGAAGACATTAAATGATACAAGGTTACGAAGTTATCCAGGGTCGGATAACGTACAAAGAATTTTGGAGGGAATAGAAAAATTTCATCCAACGGCTTGAAAGCGTTGCTGATGACGAACACCAGCGGCATTGCCATGAATACGCCGGCCGACGCCAAGACCACAAACAACAGCAGGTCGACAATCCGTGAACGGTTCCGTATCCTTTTACGATGCAAGCGTATCGTTGCCACCTTATTCACCCACCTTCCTCAGAAGCTTTTGGACGAGCAGGTTGGAACCGAGCATGATGACAAAAAGGACCGTGGCAATGGCCGACGCGTAGCCCATTTCGTAACGAATGCCGCCAAAGTCGTCCAGGTGGGTGACAATGGTATGGCCCGCATACTGAATGCTCGGAAAACCGGCAATTTGCGTGGACACCTCGGCAATCGCAAACGACGCCGTAATTTGGATCACCGCGCCGAACATCAGCTGCGGCCGCATGGACGGCAGCGTGATGTACCACAGTTCCTGCCAACGGTTGCGGATGCCGTCGATCGCGCCGGCTTCGAACAGCGTTTTGTCCAGTCCCTGCAAGCCCGCGATGAAAGCCAGAAAGCTCGTTCCGAGGCTCAACCAGAGCTGCACAAGTATCAATATGATCAAGATGTATTTCGGACTTGAGAGCCAAAGGATCGGCTCGAGAATGATGCGGTTTTCCATCAAGAAGGCGTTCACATAGCCATAAGAATCGTTTGCAAACAGAAGCTTCCATACGATGAAGGCATTGCCCGACAATGACGGGGCATAGAATACGAGCGTGACGAACGCGCGGATTTTCGGCGACATTTCATTGATCAGCCAGGCCAGGACGAAACAGGCGATGTAGCTGATCGGACCGGTGATCGTCGCCAGCAAAATCGTGTTTTTGACGGCGATCAAAAAATACTTCATCCGTTATAAACAAGCGCGCATAATTGCTTAAACCCACCCAATTCGGAAACTCCAGCATGTTGAAATCCGTCAGGCTGAGCGTTAATGACATGACGACGGGCAGGACCGTAAACGTGAAAAAGATGATAAAGTACGGCGCCAGCATGAAGTAATCCTGCCGGTTCGCTCGAAGCTCGCGTAACCACCTGCCCGCGCGGGGCTTTCGTTCCGGTGCAAGCCCCCCTGCCGCCGTCCCCGGTTGTTTATTCAGGACGCCTATGTCGCCCCCTCCTCTCTAGTCTGTCGGCAATTGAAACTCGCGGCGTTTCACCGTTATTTCCTGATTGATGGTCCGGACGTAATCTTTTAACGTTTCGCGCGGGTTGGCGCCTTCGTTCAGCACCTTGAAAAACGCGTTGTTCAAATGGCGCTGCGTGAAATATCCGCCGGGTACGTCAGGAACCCCTCTTACCCATTCCAACTGCTGAATCAGTTGCCGGTAATCCTTCTCCGGCCACGGAAGCTCCCGCAGCGCTTCCAGATTTGCCGTCGGGTATCGGGCGGCCGCCCCCATCAGGGCTTCCATTTCGCGGCCGTACGTCAGCTGAGCCTCTTTGCCGGTCCACCAATCGATAAATGCCCAGGCATTTTCCTTGTTTTTCGCCGTCTTGAACATAACGGAACCCAGCGTGACGGAGGTTGCCTCGCGATGAATGTTCCCATCCGGGCCTTTCATGCCCGGAACCGGAATAAACTCCCACAGTCCGCGAATTTCCGGGGCAAAGACAGCCAGTGAATTATATGTAGTGTAATCCGCGATCCCGACAGGCATCTCGCCGATCCGGAAACGGTTGATGAAATCGAACTGCTGCGGCGCCTTGTAATTCGTGTACAGATCCGTCCACCGCTTAAATGCCGACAAGGCCTCCTCCGCGTCGAGCGCCGATGACTTGCCGCCATCCTTATAATAGGAACCGCCGTTTTGGTACAGCAAAACGTCCATCGTCAAATTGGGCGTCAGGGCAATGTTCATCTGCCGTTTGTTCAGCACCGGAATCAATGCGTACAGATCTTCCCAGGTCTGGGGAGGTTTTACGCCGATTTCTTCCAAAATATCCTTGCGGTAGAACAACATCGGAAAGGTTTGCTGCTCCGGAATGGCATAAGTGCCCCCTTCGTACTCGAACGGCACGAACGCACTGTCCATGAAACGTTTTTTTCACTTCCGGGAACGTATCGAATACGGACAAATCCTGAAGGGCATTCCGCATGGCAAAGTTGACGACATTGCTGGATTGGAGCGCCACATCCGGTCCCGACCCCGCCAGCGTAGCCGGAAGCAGGACCGCCGGGTCAACCAGCTGAACGTGGACGGGGATGCCGGTCTGCGGCGTAAACGAGGTATCGATCATCGTTTTGACCAGCTGGGCCTGATCCCTGCCTCCCGTAATCCATACCTCGACGGCTTCTTCGCTGCGTTCGGCCGTCCCGACGCTGCCGTAGTCTACGAAAAAGGACGTGCCGAACGATTTGATCCCGTGGCCCGCGTTCGCTAGCCAAGATACGTCAGGTTTCGGAAGAGAGTGATTCTCCGAGGCAATGACGAGATAATCGATTTCGAGCGGCTGCTCCTTCGCCGTCAGCATCCATGTCCCTAAAGCGACAATATTGGATTTGAAAGCTTCCAGTCGCTTTACGATCGATTCCGGGTTGGCAGCCAGGTCATCCAGCTGGAAAGCCGTCGTGTTCAGAACGGCGGTACGTTCGCTTTTTCCGCCGGATAACTGCTCCATTCCGGCAATGACGCCGTGCAGCTGCCTGCTCTGCTCCTGAAACACCTGCTGCAGTTCAGGGATCTGTTTTTGCAGTTCATAGTCCCGGTACGGATCCGGGGAAGCTCCGGTGATCATGATGATTTTGCGGTACAACTGGTTTAATTCCAATATGGTCGTTTCGACGCCGGCTAGAAGCGGCGTCATTTCGCCGAGCGTGACCTCGAGCGTCAGCCGGTGCTTGCCCTTGGTCAGGTAAAACAAATACGGCTCGTTATCCTTACTGCCGGGCTGCAGCATTTGCCAATCTCCTCCCGGCTTGAAGGATACCTTATTGGCTTCCGCGAAAGGCACCTGGCCGTCAATGGTCAGCTTTCGCGTGACTTCAAGCGATTGGACCAAGTTCTGCCTATATTTGATGCCCATCTTGTAGAGGCCGTCTTCCGGCGCTTCGAACATCCAAGTGATGGATTGTCCGGGGATTCGCCAGTTATTTCCGCCGATCGTATTCAACCGGATGTTTCGCAGATCATAGGGTTCGGTGGCGGGGCCCGACCGGTCTGCCAGCGGATAAAGCGTAGGACTCGACTTGAAGTCGGCGTCTTCCCCCTGAATTTTGATCATCGCGCCCGGCGGGCTTTCATGACCTTTTTGCTTGTAAAGCTCCCGTTGCTCTTCATACGAAAGCACCTTCCGGACCGGCTGCAGTTCCAGATGATCGATCAGCATCGGTTCGCGCACCGATTTCATCGTGATCGTATGCTTTCCCTTTGAAAAATAAAAACGGAACGGTTCATCGTAATAGCCGTCCATATCCGTCAGTACAAGCTCCTGCCAAGACGGGATCTCCACCTGGGATGGCCTGAGATCGTTTCCCTGGGCATCTTGGCGGATCGCATCGCTCTTACTCCCCCATATTCGCGGGAAGAGAAGTCTATCCGCTTCAGCAAACGGCGTCTTCCCATCGATGAGCAGCGACCGCTCGATCGCTTCGCTCCTTCCTTCTACGGGATAATACCGAACCGATATGTTATACAACCCGCCGTGTTTGACATCGACCTCCCAAGTGATGTCCCCTGCCTCATCGGATAGAACGGCGGAACCGTCCGCTCCCTCATAAGCTATCGGCTTAACAGGCTGATTCCGTCCGGCCAAATGACGCTCCGCTTCAACCCGGATATGGACGGCGGGAAGTTCCGCCCGGGCATGACGTTCGAGATAACGGGCGTAACCTTTTTCATCTGCGGCGGCGATGAACCCGGAGACCGCTCTCCCCTGCCCATGCGTTTCCGATTGCGATGAAGATTGGCCTCCGGACATCATATAGAACGCAACGGCAATGAACCCTACGGCCGCGCATACGATGAGCTTGATGCGCTGCCTTGTATCGAATCTGTTGCTCATCCGCATCTCCCCTCTTGATCTTCCGGCGGCATGGGAGATCGCTATGGATCGATCCCCTATGCCGCCGGCTTCACTTGCACAAAATTTTACTTTTGAGCTGCGTTCAGAAGCCCTTCCAACACCGGGCGTAAACTCTTCATGGCTGTTTCCGGAGTCTCCTTGCCCGCAATGATGTTGTCCCATGCTCCGCTGATTTTCGGCCCGAAATCCGGGATGCCGTCATAATCTTTCGATTTCATGAATTTTCCCATCTCCATATAATTCCGGAGGCTCTTTTCATCGGCAAACTGCTGCTCAACCCATTCGTCCACTTCGCCTTCGGGAGCCATGTACCCGAACAGGTACTCCACGTATACGCGAACGGCATCCGGGTTGGCTCCTTTCGGGACAAACCATAGCGATAGGGAGGTGACGTTGGAATGTTCGGTCGCTTTCGGGCCTTTCGGAATAAAGACGAATCCGTAATCTTTGCCCAAATGCTCCTGAATGCCCCCGCCTTCCCAGCCTTCGCCGTAACGCAGGGCAATGTTTCCTTCATTGAACGAGGTAATATAATCGTCCCAACTGCCGGATTGGTTCGGCTTGACTATCTTGTGGACATTGCTCAAATCGCTTATAAAGTGAAGCGCTTCCATGGCATTCTCGCTATCACCGTCAAAAGTCAGCTTGCCATCAACCAGTTTGGTTACATCCGCGTTATTGGAGGCGATAAATGCCGGAACAAAGTTAGAGGAATTGATCGCCAAGCCGTATTGATCCAGCTTCCCGTCCCCGTTCGTATCCTTCGTCGCTTTTTTCGCTATATCGAGGAAGGCATCCCAGGTCCATTCGCCTTTCTCTTGAAGTTCCTGAGGGTCGGGAAGACCTTCATTTTTCAGAATCTTCTTGTTGTAATAGATGCCTCCTCCGCCTCCGAAAGAAGTCGCAAAGCCGTATATTTTACCGTCAAACCCGCCTAGTTCAGGGAGATTCTCCGGCCATCTGCCGCTATCGAGATCCAAAATATCATCCACCGGCTGAAGGAAATCTTTCTGCACCATCGTCGGAATCGCCCGGTACCGGTCAAGCAGGAAAACGTCCGCTATCGGCTCCCCGGCAATGATCGAGGCAGTCACTTTATCTTGGATGCCGTCCCAAGGTATCTGTTCAAATTGAAACTTCGTGTTGTATTTTTTTCTCCAGCTCCTTCTCTAGCTCAATTCGTTTCTCGCCCGCTTCGGTTCCTTCCTCGCCTCCTGCATAACCCCAAGAGACGACGCGAACCGGCTTGCCCTTCATATCAATCGCCGCTTTCGGCTCGGGATCGGGTTCCTTTTCTTCGTCGGTCTTTGGTTTGGGCTCTGGTTCCTTGACGGATGTATTGGGCTCCGGTTCGCCGGCAGGTTCTTTGCTGCCGCCACCGCAAGCCGTTAACAAAAGGACGAATGCCAATAAAATCGAGAACAATGGCATCCACTTTTTTTCTTTGAACATTACACAAGCCCCTCTCTTTGATTAGAATACTTGCTTCCGTTTGACTCTTGGCAAGCCCCCAGTTTGGTTCGAAAAAAAGCTGCCCATCACCCCCCTCAAAAGAAAGCGTTTTCAAAATTTGCACAAATAAATTTTTTTTCATGCCAAGGTGAATCAATTTCATAATACCTTTAGCTGTTTCAATCAAGACTATATATAGACCAAAACAATTTAATTTTTCTCTATATAGTTTCAATTTTATCGTTTTCATGAGTTGTGAAATTGATTCAGGTATAAAAAGATTATCCGCAGCAGCCCGCGCCGGTCACTGTTTTCTTTTGTTTACCACTTATTTTCCAGGTATCGGTGTGAAATATATTATAGCATTTGCCATTTCATCATCATTACACTTTCGTGTGAAGTTGTTGGATTATCGTACAGTTGCGATCGTTCGGTTTCCCGTCTTGAGCTTGTCTCCAAGGCGTTTGCAGCTTGGGCTGTCAAGAAATTTGTTACTCCGGCCGAGAAGATAGGCCGTTTCACAAGCCATGTTCAAAAGTTCCGTACGGCAATTTCCTCCTATTTATCGCTAACCGATCATGAAATAGAGGGGACCTCCCAAAGGTCAATTGGCCCTGGACGTCCCCTCTATTTGCTGAACGAGAGCCGCCCTTTTCAGGAAACGACCCTCGTCGGCTAAATAATATGTTTAACATGAGTCTGTTTAATAAATTGATGAAACCAGTCGTACAGCTGCCGGATCTACCCTAGCTGTCCGCTCTGAGCGGTTTCCGGGGTTCCCCGCGTAAACAGCTTGACAGCTACGCTTGGTTTCGGTTCACCCTCGAACCTGCAGTTGAATGATACCGTCTGCCCGCCCTTTTTTAACATTGGAGGTTCCGACACAGCCTCCACCATTTTAACAAGATTCCAGTTCGAGTCGAATATACGTCCGATTCGGTCTCCTTCACAGACCAGATACTGGCCCGCTTCAACTTCCGTCTCGAACGTCATATAACTGCCGTTCATGTAGAACGTCGGCCGCTTGACCAGTCCCCGCATGTTGCCATAGGACGGCTCTACGCGCATGGAGAACCGCAAGCGCTGTTCCCCATGGCGGTTGTAGAACCCCCAATCCGCCCCGCCCGGTTGTCCGGGCTGCTGTTCTACCGGACTGCAAATGAATGGTTGCGAGATATCAACCGGATACAGCATCCAACGGTCTTCGCCCGCCGGCTCCAAATGCCAATCTCCAGCAGGATCTTTCATCCGTTCCCGCTGTTCAGGATTAAACGCCCGAGCCCTTCTCGCCTGCTCCCACTCGCGAACGACAGCGAGCAGCTCGCCGGCATTGCCGTTGCGCTTCAACACCGCCATATCGGCAACCAAGGCGATTCCGGCATCGAACCCTGCCGCTTTTGACAGAACCCATTCAATCTCATCCGGCATCGTCGCTTCAAATTTGTCTGATGCGGATCGAATCAAAAACCAGCCAAGCATAGCAGGGATGAAGTTGCGGGCGAAATAGCGCTGATTATGCAGGCGAAGATCCAATTGGCCCTCGCGCGTGGCAGCCCCCCATGGCTCCCCCCAATTAAAACGGGTATGCACATGCCAGGCATAATTGCTCACAACGATGCTGGCATCGTTGATGACTTCGCGATCCCATCCATCATAACAACGCTTGATAAACCGGTTTACGGCATAACCTTCATGACCTGTCGCATACACCCCCTCCAGTCCGTCGAACGAAATTTGCCGTAAGCCCGTTGACCGGAACAATTCACCCAATCGATCGCAGTACACGTCTTGCAGTTCTATATTCGGGAAAAACACATCGTATGGATGGTCCCACAGCCTTCCGACGATCGTCCCAGTCCCGTGCGAAGACGCCGTCGTGCCGTTTACGCCTCGACGGCAGCCCAGAAGCCGCCATGGCGCACGCTCTGTCACTGAGTCATACTCAACCAGCTCGTCACCAATCACAATCGTCCTACGGAATAATTGAAGGCAGAAAGGCCGCGGATCCTCCACTTCAATCTCCACATCGCCGGCTTCGGCTGGAGCTGTCAGCTTCGCGCTTCCCGCCAATTGCAGACGCAAATCCGGCTTAGGCGTTACATAAGGATCGTTCAGGGTGGTAAAATTAGTGAGCGTATGAACACCTACGATCACACCCTCTCGCTGCGCTTCTTCCACGCAAGCTTTCAAACCCGCATCCCCGTTCGGAAACGAGGCTTTCTTTAATTCAAAATGACCCCAATTTCCAAACGGATCAGGATGATACAAGCCTTTTAGCCCGGATTGCTTCGCAAAAGCAATAGCTTCCACTATGGTTGATTCGGAAAAGTCGGTGATCAAGTATGATTGCTTCGCATCCGGCGATAATTTCGCCCAGACGCCGTCAATCGTTGGATGAGGCAGATTTTCGCCAATTTCTATCGACTCGATGGTCTCCAAAACATGCCCTGCAGGACAACCGAACAGCGCAATCTTCGTCCCTGTCAACAGGGCATCCGGCCCCGACAATGCCATGACCGGGATATCAGGCGTCCCCCAGACCGTTCTTCTCTCATCCTTTGTCCGATTTCTTGAATAAGCCTGCAGCAAACTGCCATCAGGAGTCGGCCACGCCGCGCTGACATCATAGCCTACCTTGGCATCCGGATAAGGATGTTCAGAAATTGCGTTTAAACTTAAATCAACCGGGAATCCGCCTATCGTTTTTTCATTGAGCGCCTGGATGCCGATTGCATAATCCCCGTCAAGAACGACGCCAACCGACTCCCCAATCGATTCGGCCATACTCGTCTCATAAGGTCCCCACAGCAAAACATCCGGTTCGTCGCCCGTAATTCGGACAACCTCAAATGTCAGATAGCTTTCCTGCACCTTGGAAGCCACTTCAATGCGTATTTCGCTATTCATAAAATCGAAAATCATGATGCCGGTATGCTCGCTATAGGTGACGCATTCCGGCTCTTCGATATGACCGTCTACGGCAATGCGTATAAAAGGGGAGCATTCCTCACCGGAAATATACGATTTCCCCGTAGCAGCACATAGTAAATCGGATAATCGGCTATGATCGTCTATTCGCACTTCCAGATTCTTCGTGCAAAATTGAATCATCCTTCACCTGCTCCTTATTTTTTCAAATTCTCGTCATATACGCGCTGTGCTTCTTCCAGCACACTATCTCCGCCCATGGTTCTCCATTCGGAAACAAATTTATCGAACTCGTCAAGCGATTTCCGTCCCGCAATAAAATCGATGTAGTTTTGGAGCGTAAACTGCGACAATTTGTCCTTATTTTCATTAAAGACCGGCTTGTTGAACGGGGCCAAAATGTCAATATTGCGCGTCCCTTTCGCCCTCGTGTCTTTCGCCAGCTGGCGCAAATCTTTATCTGTCGTATATGAGGTTTGAAAATCATAGTCATTGAACGAACCCGCCATTGAGTAGTTTCCCAATCCGGCACGCTTACGTTCTTTCTCGTCATCATAAGGCGCAATGAATTCGATGGTTCCCTTATCGTTTATCTGGTATGTCTTTCCTTTTTCTCCGAAGTTCAGCTTTTCATATATTTCGGGTTCGAACTGAGTGGCTTCAAACACCTGCAAGTATTTAATCAGCTTCTCGCGGTCATTCTCCAAATGCTTGCCAAACATGACGCCTGAAGCATAGCTCGGATGGTATTGGGACAGGCCGTATTTTCCTTCCGGACCCTTAACGCCCCCAGTAATAGCCCAATTGAAATCGGGATTCTTTTTCTTCAGCTTGTCGTACCATTGCTCCCCGCCAAGGAACGCATCGCCCGGCAGGAATGCCCACCAATAAAACTCGATCGCACCAATTTTTGTCGGTCAATACCTTATCTTCCACGTTATTGCTTTTATTGACCACGAATTCCGGGTCAATCAGCTCATTTTTATACCAACGGTTCAACACTTCCAGCGCTTGCTTCGCACCCGGCTCAATATCTCCCCGAACAATCCTGCCATTCTTTTCACGGAAAATACCCGGGTAAGCATCGTATGCACCGAATACCGAGCTGAACATTGAAGCAGCATTTTCAGCCGTAGCCGTAATGCCGTAAGTGTCCTTTTTGCCGTTTCCGTCCGGATCTCCGTTTCTGAAAGCTGTCAAGGCCGCTTCCATCTCTTCGATTGTCTCGGGTGTTTTTGTAATGCCTGCTTTTTTTAGCCAGTCTTCCCTAAAACCAAGCTGCATGCCGTCGATTCCGATATCCCAGAGCACCGGAAGCCCGTAGATCTTGCCGTCTCGTCGAACGAACTTGTACGGGTCATCGCCCAAATACCGTTTTAACCACTTGACATATCTCGGCATATGCTCTTCAATCAGTTCCTGTGGAATCTCAGCCGCTACTTCCTGCTGTAAAAATTTATCGTACTCCGAGAACGATGGTTCCTTCCACCAATCAGGAATGTCGCCAGAGGCGATCATCAGATTCAACTTCTCCGTGAACGTTTCGCGGGTAGCAGCCACGAATTCAACATCAATGTCGAATTTCTCCTTCACCGCTGTTATGCCGACCGAATTGAGTGCCCCATCGCCATTACCATCCAGATCCCAAAACGTCAGCTTTATCTTCTCGGATTCACCTTGCTCCACAGTTGTGTTATTGTTAGACTTCTCAGAAGATTCGTTCAAGGTGCTATTTGGGCCGCAACCGGCCAACAGTGAAAACGACACCAGAAATGCAACCATACCGGTCATCAATCGTTTATTTTTCATACACACCCTCCCCCATTTTCAATACAGGAATCCGGAAAGACGTTATTATCCTTTTACGGCCCCAACCAATACCCCTTTGACAAAATACTTTTGAATGAACGGATAGACAGCGATCATTGGAATAATCGAGAACATAATCACGGTTGCCTGAAGCCGCCTTCCGGAGAATTCGGTCTTGCTTCCTATATTTTGAATAACCGTGTTGATATCCGTCATGTTGTTCTGAATAACGATCTTGCGGAGCACGACCTGCAGCACCTGTTTATCCGGATCAGACATATAAATCATGCTGTCGAACCAGGCATTCCAATGCGCTACGCCAACCCATAAAGCGACAGTTGCCAGAACAGGTTTGGATAGCGGCAGCACGATTTGCGTGAAAATGCGGAGATATCCGGCCCCGTCGACTCTGGCGGACTCTTCAAGTTCCTCGGGGACCGCACGAAAGAAGTTACGCATGATAAGAACATTGAAAGTACCTACCATTCCTGGGATGACAAGCGCCCACACCGAGTTGTACAAACCCAGCTCTTTTATCAGCAGATAGTTTGGAATGGTGCCGCCGCCAAACAACATCGTAAAAAGAATGAACCCCGTAAAGATCCGGTTCCAAGGCAGGTCCTTTTTGGATAATGGATAGGCTGTCAACGACGTGAACAATACCGACAGCGCTACGCCGAGACAGGTACGAACCAACGTGTTCCAGTATCCTTGCCATAGTGCATCAAACTCAAAGGCCAGTTTATAGCTCTCGAAAGACAATTGCTGCGGGAGCAGTATGATACCCGAGGAGTAGGCTGCACTGTCCGCTCCGGCGCCATCCAGCGAAATAACGACTTGAGTCCAGAATGGATAAATCGTAGCAAACATGATGGCCGCAGCAATAATGTAAAGAAACACATCCACCACTTTGTCGCCGGCAGATTTTTTTTACGTTGATGATGTCAAACACCCCCCAAGCGTCTTTCCTCTACCATAGAGCATGGTCCCGGCCACCGATCATCTTCACCAGACGATTGACGCCTATAATCAAAATGAGAGCGATAATGGATTTGAACAGCCCTACGGCGGTAGCATAGCTGTAATTCATTTCAACCAGCCCTTTGCGGTATACATAGGTATCAATAATATCGGAGACATTCATTACCCTTGGATTATACATGTTGAATATCTGGTCAAATCCCGCATCCAGGATCCCGGACATCGACAAAATAAGCATGATCGCGATCACTGGCACAAGCATCGGAATCGAGATATAAAACATTCGCTTAAAACGCCCGGCACCATCGATAACGGCCGCTTCGTACATCTGTGGATCAATGCTTGAAATGGCTGCAAAATAGATGATAGAGCCCCAGCCGAAACCTTGAAAAATGCTGGTTAATACGAGAATCGACCGGAAATAGCGATCATCCGCCAAGAATAGTACCGGTTCCATTCCAAAAAACTGTATGATTGTATTTACGGGTCCCTCTAAAGAGAAGACCGTGAAAAAAAATGCCGGCCATAACTACCCATGAAATAAAATGCGGCAAGTAAGAGACGGTCTGGACCAGCTTCTTAAACCTTGCACTGGCAATTTCACTGAGCAGCAACGCGAAGAGGATGGGTACAGGGAAACCAAATATTAATTTATAAAGGCTGATGATCAGCGTGTTCTTCAATACAGTGAAAAAATAATCATCCGAAAACACCTTCATAAAAACATCAAATCCGACCCACGGACTGTCCAAAATCCCCTTCGTAATTTTGAATTCTTTAAACGCAAGCACGACACCGTACATAGGGAGATAGTGAAAAATAACGTAATAAAGAATTCCGGGAATCAACATCAGCAAGAGCACCCGATATTGCTTGACTTTGCGCCGTGTTTCAATCCTTAAGCCCAAGCCGCTCCGTGTTGACGGAGCCGTTTCCTCCATTGGTGTCCCCCCTTTATGTATGCGCATACATTTAAGATATTTTTGATTTTATCACGTCCCCTTTCGGAAAGATTTATTAGATATTTTTGAAATGCTTCATTTTTTTTTCACTCTTTCATGAATTGAGGAATCGTGACTTTCATTATGGTACCTTTACCGAATGCGCTTTCAATTCCAACGCCGTATTCTCCACCGAAAAACAACTTTATCCGATCATTCACATTTCTCAATCCGTAACCGGACGATTGCATATTCACAAGCCGGCCGATCTCTTCTTCCGTCATGCCCGGCCCATTATCCTCAACCGTGAACTCAATCGTTCGAGACAATACTCTCGCCGTGACTGCGATCACTCCTCTTCTACCCTGCATCGAGTCAACTCCATGCTTCACCGCATTCTCGACCAGTGGCTGCAAAATAAGATTCAGCATCCGGTATCCGTATACTTCTTCGTTAATATCAAACACAACATCGAAAGCATAGTCGCTCATCATAAGCATGATATCGAGATATGATTTGATATTTTCCATCTCGTCACGTACGGATATGATATTATCTCCCCTATTCAGAGATGTCCGGTAAAAGCGGGACAGCGCTGTCACTACATGACTGATTTTAAACTGTTCGCTTTTAATCGCTTCCCAATTGATAAAAGACAGTGTGTTATACAGAAAATGCGGATTGATTTGCGATTGCAATGCCCTTAACTCCGCTTCCTTTTGAATGAGCTTGTTGGCGTATACTTCCTCGATCAGGGCGTTTAGGCGAACAAGCATGTTACCGAACCGGTTTGTCAGCTCTCCAATCTCATCTTTCGAGCCGCTCCGCACCTGCAGAGACAGTTCTCCATTTTCGACCCGTCTCATAAGTGAATTCAGCTTGTAGATACGTCTGATCATCGTTTTAGAGAAAACCGATATCATGATCAATAAAATGATCATGCATGAACCGATAACAATCAGCGTGGCTCCCAAAATCGTTCCGGCTTTAGGAGTCACCTGGTCAACGGGGACGAAGCAGCGAACCGTCCAGTTCGTCTGCGGAATTGTCTTTGTTACCACATATAGCTTAGTGCCTGAAATTTCTATGATGGTATTTGGTTCGGGGGAAACGCCTTTTAGATTTCCGACTTGACTCGCCTCTGCAATGGGGTTCACATAAAGCATCTTATCGTTTTCATCAGCGATAGTGATGCCATATCCTTTGGCCAGATCCGAAATATTCCTGAACAAGCTTCCGCTGCGAAATTGCATATAAAATATGTTCTTATATGGGTCCGAGAAAAATCGAGGAAACAATTCCGTAACGGACAGATTTCCAGAGGCGTCCAAATGCCAGCGGTTGCCTTTTTTCTCGATCGCATCCGGATACCATGGCTCATTTTTAACCCGTCCATAAGACAAGACTGAATCGCCATATTCCGGAACGTCGCTTTGAGTATAAAAGGTAATCCTGCTGATATCACTGTTCATCATCATCATCATCGATAGATATGGACTTAGATACTCCTTTAAATCGCGAGACAGATTAACCAGATCAAGATAGTCTTTACGGACGATCCGCTGAAAGGTTCGATTGTTCACAATGGAACGGATTGTATGGTTGTATTGCTCAAGGTCGCTATTGATACTTTGGGATATGGCCTCCACGTTTCTCTCTATGCTCTCGGCAGCCTGAATCCTTAACATTTTCTCGGATTGGCGATAAGCATAGATCCCCAGAACCAAAATCGGAATAATAATGACAGCCAGGTAGGAAAGAAACAGCTTCTGATTGAACCGAAGCCTGTTAAACAATGCCTCCATAAACCGTGTCATAAAGCAGCTTCCTCCCGGAACTGAGTCGGTGTTTTGCCATAGTGTGTTTTGAACAGTGAACTGAAATAAGGAATGTTCGTATAACCGACATCACGGCTGATCTGCGCAATCTTGCGATTAGTCGTAAGCAGGAGGCGGCGAGCCTGTTCCATACGATGCACCGTCAAATATTTAATGATGCTGATGCCCTTATTACGTTTGAAAAGATGACTCAAATAACTGGGCGTCAAATAAACCCTCTCCGCCAGTATGTCTAGTGAAAGATCCGTGTTGTACTCATGTTCAATGATATGGACAACATCTTCGATTGCTTTGCGAATAGTTTCAGAGGAGTTATCGCCGGCAGGCTCGCTAAAACAAATGATGTCAAGCATGACCGACTTCAGGTCACTTAACTTGGACGTCTTGTAGACCATATCTAGGTGCCGCTGAAATTGGTCCGGATCCTTTTGCACGGATGCCTCAAAAAGCGTCTTGGCGATATCGGTGCTCAAATATTTGACATACGTAACCGTGAAACGGTCGCTGTTTTGCATGATTTCAAACAACTGCGCAAGACGCATCTTCGCAATATCATATCGGCGCCGCTTGATGTCCTCTGTCAATTCCATTAAAGCTTCGTCCATGGAATCCGCTTCCCGTTCGTTTGTGAAAGATGCCAGATGACTGAAAAGGACAGTGCTGTCATCATAGAAAAATTTGTTCTCGAGTACCGTTTCCATCTCGCTGAATTGCTGCCCAAACAAGCTTCCCCTATCCAGTACCCCTCCTATAACAACCGTTACTTCCCTTAGATAATGCTCTTTGAACCACTTGATGAGCCGCTCGCCCAATCGCTGCAGATCTTCCTTTTTTCCGTTTCTCAACGGGACTAAAACCAGGCACTGAAATTCGTTCAGATCAATAATCCCAAATTCGCTCCCGATCACATTCTTCAAATCATGCTCCAATTCAAGATCAAGCCAATCAAAAAAAAACGACTGCGGCTATCCAGCAAAATCATTCTGGCTTCATCAACACCGGATTGCGTTAGCGTCGGCCATGCCAGCTCATAAAGTCCGTCCGCAGCTTCCGTTTCACCGTTAATAAGATCCGTAACCATTCTTCGTCTTTCGTGCCTGATCTCTCTGCGATAAGCATGCTCCATACGCTCTTGCCGGCATTGCTCCAGCTGCTCCTCTTCGCACAATTGAATGACCTGGGATATTACCCTGAGGAATTCTTCCGTCTGTACCGGCTTCAAAATATAACGGATCGCGTTAACATCAATAGCACGCTGCGCATATTCAAATTCCCCATAGGCACTCATAAAAATCACTTTAAGCGTTTTGGACAGCGCTCTCCCCTTCTCAGCCAATTCAAGCCCATCCATCCCGTTCATCCGAATGTCCGTAAACAATATATCAACCTCATGGTTTGTGATGTAATTGAGCGCTGCTTCACCGTCGTCCGCCTCAATCATTTCCAGCTCCAAACCGAACTTGTTAACCAGAAACTTTACGCCTTCCCGCTCAAACTTGTCATCGTCTACCACAAGCATTTTCCACACGGATTTCACCTTCCATCTTCAAAAATGTAAAGCATAATTATCACTATACATTCGCTTGAATCGTAGTCTATCACAATATGTAAGCGCTTTAAATGCAGGGCATGCCCCCGGGATTTCCTGCCCAAAAGAAAAACACCTCGTTCCCTACCGGTTCTTAACCGCGGGTAGCTCTGCGGGCCACCGCTTTCACGGGAACCGATCCTTAAACAAAAAAGGGACGTTGCATAAAACAACGTCCCTTTCCCGAATGCCTTTTATGAAAGCCTGGCTTGAAGCCGCACCCCGTTAAGATAAGCTCCGTTTCCTTTCCTTCTGAAGTAAGTAAATGAAATATGGAGCGCCGATGATGGCCGTCATGACTCCTACGGGGACCTCGCGCGGAATAATAATGATACGGCCAATACAATCTGCTAGGAGCATAAGATCAGCCCCAATGACCGCGGCCACCGGGAGCAGCCATTGGTTCCGGCTGCCGACAAGGCTTCGTGCCATATGCGGGGCAAGGAGTCCGATGAATCCAATCGAGCCGACCGCCGATACGTCGTAGATTTAGGTTCTTTCCTTAATTGGGTCTCTTTACATATAAATGAACAGGATCCGCTCGAGGATAAGACGTTTGCGAACTTGCTGTACGAGAAGTTCTTCTTCAGAAGGTGTTTCAATATCCTGAATGGTCCGGAACAGTTGATCCAAGCCGATGTTGCCTGTCCCGGCAGGAATACCGCATACTCCGTAGTCTTCTCCGTCATGAACGATGATAGAGTCTTTGAAATGCATGGTGAATGTTCATTTCCTAAGTTCCTTTGGAATAAATCAGAATGTCTTCTCTCTTCAACCAGCCTGCCCGTTCCCAATATCGGTTTCCCGTTTCGTTCTCTCTATAAACCATCAGGTGGCATTTGCGTATGCCCGCTGTTCTCAACGTATCCAGCGCCATATCGACTAACCTGCTGCCCACTCCACCCGTCCGATATTCCTCGGACACGGCTACATGATATAAAAAACCTCTTCTGCCGTCATGTCCGCATAAAATGGTCCCGATGATTTCGTCCCCGTCCATGCACACGAAACTATGCCCTGCATTTCTGTCTAAAAAGAAAGCGATGGATTCTTCCGAATCGGCATCGTTCAACCCCATTCCTTCCGTTTCGGACCAAAGATCGAAAACCTTCTTATAATCCTGGATTTTCATTTCGCGAAAAGAGTACATCGGCATTCACGCCCTATGATTTTATTCGTTTTTACTGCTTTTAAAAAACGTTAGGCCCGTTTGATAAACTCCACTCTGTTGCCAAAGGGATCCCTGAATTCAAACCTTTCATATCCCGGAATGGGCACGGATTCCTCTACTTGAATACCGTTGTCTGCCAGAAGTCTCTCTAGAGATCTTAAATCTTCAACCTCATACGCCAGATGGGCTTTTGTCCGCAAACGATCAACCCCATCCTCCGTCCCGATATGCAACTGCTGATCTCCTACCTGCACCCAGAACCCGCCTCTACCCAATAAGGATTGGGGTTTGGGAATCTCCTTCAACTGCAGGAGCCCGCAATAAAAGTTCCTCGCCTCTTCTTCGCTGCCTTTCGGTATGGTGATTTGAGCATGATGAAAGCCTGTAATCATTCAAAAAGCTCCTTCCAGATTTTATTGTGATCTGCAAGTTCTAATCCAATATTTCATTGAATCAGTCAGAAGAGTTCCCCCATTCTTTCAAGAGTGCCTTCCATTCCGTGGCTGTTGAATCGATAAACATCCTCACTGCATCATCCATAAAATAGACCGTTTGGATCTTGGGCTCATTGCCGCCATTTTGAAGCCACTCCAATTTGACATCCCGGTATCCGTTTACTTCCGCTTCGGTAACCAAAGATTCCATGGTAAACGCGCTTGATATCCGTAACTTACGAAGAA
Source organism: Paenibacillus sp. DMB20 (assembly GCF_000987955.1). Lineage (GTDB taxonomy): Bacteria > Bacillota > Bacilli > Paenibacillales > Paenibacillaceae > Paenibacillus_AQ. The sequence goes on along the minus strand of NZ_LAZU01000040.1, from coordinate 56,633 downwards.
CCATGCCGGCCCATTGTTCGGATTTCAGCAAATTAAACTCGATTTGGCTAACCTCTTGATTGTAAGTTTTTCTGATATCTTCGGGATTACCTTGAAATTTTTTTTTCAAAATCCGCATATATGGTCTCGGTCCATCGGATGTCCGCATAAATATGGGCAAAATAACCCAGTACATACTCTTTCCAGTCGGGCTCCGTTCTCTTGTTCCAACAGATCAACAATTCATTTTTGAGTTTATCTATACTTGGAAACATCCCTTTACTGACTAGATGCGTCTTCCCCTTATCTTCCCTAGTCACGTTTCCCCTCATATGCACGGCATCGGGAGCAATGCTCCCCAATAAAAAAAGAGGGTGAGGGATTCAAACCCGATATTTCCGCTGCAATCGCAAAATGAACCATTGGCCAAGGCATAATTTGCCGCCTCCCTTCAAAATCCGTTAAATACATAATTTTATCCAATGAAACAAACCCTACCGGCATCGAAACCAAATCAGATTAACAGGAGGACGATATGCCATGCGGTTCCGTCTGATCATCCTATCCCTTTTGGTCATATGGATGAGCTCGGGTTGTACACAAAACAATGCTCAACAATCGCAGCAAGCCCAACCTAAAACCTTGCCCCAACAACAAACTAAAATACAATCCAATTCTTCAACCCCTAACCTAGCCAGCGGAAAGGAACAAAACGTCCGGAGCCCGCATCTCCTCTCCTTGTCGGACTTGCAAAAGAAGTACCGCAGCACCTTCTTGCTGAATGGACCATCGACGAAACGCGAGGTTGCCCTGACGTTCGACGATGCGCCGGATGATATTTTCACTCCCCAAGTCCTTGATGTTTTGAAGCAGGAGGGAGTCAAAGCGACGTTTTTTTGTGGTTGGAAACCGGATCGAAGCCCATCCCGACATTATGAAACGCATGGTTCAAGAAGGACATGCCATCGGCAATCATTCCTATAACCATGCGAATCTTCCAAAATTGGCGGACGCCAGGTTTCGCAATCAAATCCAAAAAACGGATGAACTGATCCGCCAGTATACCGGATATGTACCGAATATCGTGAGACCGCCATATGGCAATATCAGCGAAGAGCAAATTAAATGGCTGGCGAGCCAGGGTAAAAAAGTGATCAACTGGAACGTGGATTCCTTGGATTGGAAAGGATTAAGTGCCGAAGAGGTGCAGACCAACATTCTGGCTCACATGCGCCCGGGTTCGATTATTTTGCAGCATTCCGGCGGCGGAGAGGGCGAAGATTTGTCGGGAACGGTAAAATGCCTGCCCAATATCATCAATACGCTCAGAAACAATGGAATGAAGCTGGTATCCGTTTTAGAACTGTTTGATATGGAGCCCTCGGCTGAATAAATTTAACTTCTTGCTCCATTGCGCGGCGATGTTTGGAGAGAGGATCACTCTCTTCCTAATTGCCGCGCACCGGAGCAGTCTTTCCCCCTGATATTCTTACAATGAAGGGTCTGGAATCATTATTACTTCCAGGTTGTTGAAATATGAGAGCTTCTCATCTATAAAATCATCGCCGTAGTCAATGCCTCCAACGATATGAGGGTCCATCAGGCAGAGCCCCATTAACCACAACTGCCGGATCCCCACAAAGATGGGGACGGCTTTTACATCTTTCTCCGAAAGATCCCTTACCGATCTGTATCCTTGTATAAATGCATCCCATAATTCTTCTAATTTTTGGGGATCATGGCCAAGACGGACCTCTCGGGCTAAGCGAAATTCCGCAATATCATAAGCTCGCCACCCCAATCCGCACAAATCAAAATCATAATGCGTGTACGACATATCGTCCTTGTAGCTGATATTGGTATTTCCATGAAGATCCCCGTGGCAAATGCCCCAATCCAACTCCGCTAATGAAAGCTTTAAGAGGCTCTCTTCAAGCTGCTTGGCTATATTTTTCAAACCTTCAAAATCTTCTCTTCGGTGCTGCATACCTGATTCGATTATGGCAAGAGACTGATGAATGAGGTAATTCAAATCCAGCTTTTGTCTTGGATAATGACTTTGAAAGTTATCCGATGCCAGGTGAATTTCAGCCGCCGCTTTTCCAAAAACATAACTTATCTCTTGGCTATCGATATCTCTCTCAGCCCCCTCTGCATAGGTAAAGAGAACACCAAATCTCTTTCCTTCTGGTGCATTCAGCGTATGAATGATCTCCCCTTGGGCATCTTCTATAGGCATGGAAACGGATATCCCGCGCTGCTTGAGGAACTGCAACAGCTCCATTTCAAAAGCAACTTCAGCGTACTCCCGTCTCCAATCCCCGCGGTATACTCTAAACACGTACTTGCGTTCTGCTGTTAAAACTAAATAAGTATCGTTCATTCCTCGAAGCAAGTATTTGACCTCCGTAATATCTTCGAGATCATAGTGCTTGCTTATAAACTCTTTTAAAGCTTGATCGGATAAGGTTGAATAGGTGACTGGAAAATACATCAAAAAACACTCCTCTAGGATTCCATGTATTAGCATGAACCGTTCGCATATCAATACTGCCCTACCATTTAAATGTTAAAAAATTGCATATTTACTCATAGGTAACCACTGCGGGTATCAAAGATGCCGGGATCCAGTTTAGACCAGGGAGTAAACGTTGTCGTCAGCCGGTAGCGCTGACCGGTTTCCGCTGATCGATAGGCTCCGAACATGATCTCATGCACATGAAGCTGCTGCCTGCCCGACTGGACCGGCTGCTTGCCTGTTCTGAGACAGTCAACAAAATGGGCGATCACACTCTTGTTTGATTGCTCGGACATCATCCCGTGCGGAACATAACAATTCTCCATCCCGCGCCAGACGACTCGCTCCGCATCCGGTATCATCTTCTCCGACGTCTGGATAACGAGCGGATACCCGCTGTCATTTAAAGCGATAGTCCCGCTCCGCCCGTAAATGATGGTATTGTTCTGCTTGAACGGCATTCCCCATAATGAGCGGATAACGGCATGCTGTCCTCCCTCGAATTGGACGATGACCGATACGTTATCATCCACGTCACTGTACACTTTTTTTTCCATCGCCTACGATACGATTCGGAATCAGCGTGTTGACTTCTGCCATTACGGTTACAGCCGGTCCCAGTAAACCCACAAGCCGGCTAACCGGATACACCAGGCAATCCAGCACTGCGCCTCCGTGGGATATGGACCTATCATAGTACCAGTTATCGCGCCACGGGCCCGGAAGGGAAAGCTGCGCCTCAGCCCCCGTAATTTTTCCAATATATCGGTCATCAACATATTCGGATGCAGCCAAAAAGGCAGGACTCAAATCATAAGGCAGACTCATGAAAATCGTTCCCTTTTCCTCGGCGAGAGCCACCATACGTTTGCAATCCTCAAAGGTCGTTGCCATAGGCTTCTCGTTTAAAACGTTCAAACCTCGCTCGATAGCGGCAATTACCGGCTCTGCGTGCACGGAATGGGGGGTGGTGACGACTACGGCATCAAGCGCCTCATGATCCATCATGACCTCGTAATCGTCATACCATCTCGGGATTCCGTACATGGCTGCCTTCCTCTCGGCATGCTCCAAATGCATGGAGCAAACGGCTGCAAATTCCACTCCTTCAATGCTGGCTGCCTGTTCAAAATATCGGTTGCTCACATGACCGCTTCCAATCATGCCTAAATGAATGGTTTTCATTATGTCTCCTTTAGTGGATTTTAGCGTTCGGCATTCGAATCACAGATCGATCAGTTGGAATTGTGAGCCAGAATATTAACAAGCTTCCCAAACGGATCGCGGACATAGAATCTCCTTACCCCCCAAGGCTCGTCGGCTGGTCCGTACGCTATCGGGAATCCGGCGATTTTCATCTGCTCGTAAACCCGGTCTATATCATCGACTTCAATGGAGAGATCAGGCGTTAACGTGTCGGAACCTCCCTGTGACGCAAAACTGATTTGCACGCTCATTTCCTGGTTTGAGCCGTATGTCGCTATCCAGCCGTGATCCATCAGCAAATCAAGTCCGAGCACATCCTGATAAAAAACGTTTGGCCGCTTGGATATCCGCTGTATTTATGTTGGAGACAATCCGTTTGACTGTCATTTCCCCCGCCTCCGTGACATGTTCATGTAATGCATAATTTCATTGTAGATAAAGGCTTAACATCGAATTATTGGCTTAATTCCTTCAGCTCTTTTGACAAATTACCTACGGTCTCGGCTCTTTCCTGGTCATTTTGCTCATCAAAAAGAAGCTGCTCCACAAATTCCCAAATGTCTTCCAGCTTACGTCTGCCCTGATAAAAATGCAGCACCTCGGGGTTCAATTCATAATCCTTATGGGCTTTTCGATACGTGTGCATAAAATCCTCAAAGTGCGGATGATCCACCAAAAACATCAGGTCCGCTTCGACAGGAGCCAGTTTCAGACCTTCCCAGTCGATCAGCATCAGTTGTGGCCCGGATTGCATCAGATTCCAATTGTGAATATCCGTATGGCACAGGGCCATGCAAGTATGGCCGTTTTTCAATTTCATCGAAAACCTCTCAACGGTATCCGCCAGCTCTTCTATTTGTAGAATATGGGGAGTGATCATTTCCTTAATGTCCGCCGGTAAACCGTTAAAATCCTTCTCCAACACGTCCCTCAGCTGCTGGATAAACGGCACGTCAAAATCCTCCTAATCGCTTCCGATACAACGGGAAGTTCTTCACCATAGGAATGAAGCTCGGATATGATGTCCGCCAGCTCGCAGACTTGCTCTTTGGTCAACTCTCGATTGCCGATCGTTTCTCCCTCGATGTACTGATACAGAAGATAGATGGCATCCTCGCTCTCACATTTATATTCGCCGTGCTTCGTCAATAGCGGCACGGGAATTTTGCCCTTAAGCCCGCTGTTATGCTCGAACCAGCGCAGCACGGGCACATAATGGTCAATAAGAGCCGTCCATTTGGGCGTCGATGCTCTGCTCTTTTCGTATACCTTCAGGAAATAGGTCCTATCATCGTCAAACACTTTAAAGGCGAGGGCGGCCCAGCCCCCCTGCTGTTGGGAAACGTTCATGCGATCGAGTTCATAGTAATCTTTTAATACGGTTTTGATCTTGTCCATAGGGTCCTTCCTCCAGCCCGAAACCGTAATGCAATAAGATCTTTCCCATGGTTATAAATAGCCGGTAATCAATGTTTTCACAACATCCTCTGTGGTTTGTAATTGTCCGGACTGATGCGCCTGCTTAAATAAACCAGCCAATTCAAAATCTTGTTCATTCTAATGCCTTGAATACAATGTTACGCGAAGCCCAATACTCGGTGGATTCATTTCATTGTTTATAACATAACATGATTTTCCTGTTCTTGGTTCGAAAAGAGATAAATCATTCTTCCCGTTTCTGACTCATCCAGCACAAAAATATCTTGATCATCTTTCGTAATTTTGTATATTATGAATAATATAAAACATTTCATTTCAAAACATTTAAAAAAAGGATGTGTGATGATGAACAGCATTCCCGGACCCTACTCCGTCTTAGGCCCAAAAGCGAATATGTTTAAGTTCTTTCGTCGCCCTTTTACCTTTCAACGTTGGCTGCATGACACGTATGGCAGCATTGTCGCTTTAGGCCAAGGCAGCAAGCCTTCGACCGTGTTTGCTTTTGGTCCTGAAATGAACCGTCAAATATTAACCAATCCGGATTTTTTCGAAGTCAGCTCGGCATTCGTCAAGATCCCCCAAAACACCGTTCTGGGAGATATGTTTTACCATAACCTAATGCTCATGTCCGGACAAAAACACAGACAGCATCGCCGCCTGATGCAGCCGGCCTTCCAGCATGACCAAATTGTCCGATACGGTCAGGATATGGCCATGATTACAGAACGGTTGGCTGACGAATGGAGGGGCAGGACGGAAATAGAGTTAAACGCCGAAATGAAAAAATTAACGCAGCGGATCGCTGTCAAGACGCTGTTCGGTATGCAGGACGAACATGAAATGGATCACATGGGGGAGTTGATTTACCGCCTGACGAAGTCAATTTTGTTGGTCACTCTGGCACCCGTCAATATTCCTTTAACTCCCTATCATCGCGCACTCGGCATTGCCGGGCAGCTTAACGAACGGATCCGTTCGATGATTCATAATAAGCGGCAACATCTGGATTCGAAGCCGGATGTGCTTGCCGCTCTTATCCGGGCGCATGATGAGGATGGTACAGCCTTGACGGACGAAGAGCTGGTCGGGCATACGTTCTCCTTATATGTCGCCGGACATGAAACGACGGCCAATGCTTTGACTTGGACCTTGTTTCTGCTCATCCAGCACCCGGAGGTTTATTCCGGCGTTATGGATGAATTAAACGCCGTGCTGAACGGAGACCCGCCAGCGCTGGAGCAGCTTGGAAGACTGCCGCTGCTGGACGGGGTGATTAAAGAGGGCTTGCGCTTGATGCCCCCTGCCAGCATCGGTACGCGGATCACCGCCGCTCCTTCCGAGTTGGGCGGATATTCTCTACCGGAGCGAACGAACGTCTTTTTTTAGCCAGCTGGTCACGCATCGGCTGCCCGAGCTATATGAGGAGCCGGATCGGTTCAAGCCGCAGCGTTGGGAGAAGCTTAAACCATCCGCGTTCGAATTTTTGCCGTTTAGCGCCGGACCGCATATGTGCATTGGCTGGCATTTTGCCATGCAGGAGCTTAAGATCGTCCTTGCTGTCCTTCTTCAGCGATACCGCTATTCGGTTGTCCGTGATGCAAGGATCAGCCCGAATCTGATGATGCGCCCTGTTCACGGAATGCCCCTGCACATCGGCCCGCATGGCGGAAAATTTGAACGGGTGCCTGTACGCGGTACCATTCATGAATTGATCGGGTTTTGAACGCCTATCGACGTACTTTCTCAGAAGACAGACCGCATTTAGCAGAAATTTTTCTTGCGGGATAAGGAAGCAGCGTCTCCGAAGCTTATACTTTCTTATCTCTTCACAAAGAACCTCTAAAAATAACTTTTAGAGGTTCTTCCGCTTGACACGTATACTTGCCATGGCGTGCTTAGCCATCGTTATGGATTACTCATTGCCAATGCCTTTTGGACTGGAAATAACAATGGCGTTCAGCCGGTCTATTAATTGTTGTGCCGCGGATGCCGTAAAACTAAGGATACCGTCAGTCTCCACAATACGTTCCTCCTGCAATCGCGCGTCCAGCCAATCGGTAATGAAAGCAGGAGCATATCCGCCCGTGCCAAAATCCTTGCCAAAAGCAATCATTTTGTCGTAAACAGCCAGGTATTGTTCACGGGTGGTACGGGGATACGACTTCGTATACAGCCAAAATTGCAGGTCATACATCAACATCGACCGTTCATCCGCATGAAACGAAAAATGGCCCTTTTCTTCCACGATTTCTTGGCAGATGGAACGGATGACGCTTTCTATGTCCTCGACTTCGGCAACCTTGGAGCATAGTTCCGATAACAGCGGCGAGAATCGGGCAGCGGCCACTTTCCTAAGGTCCTCCTGCTTCATCTCCTCTGAATTATCAAATTCCTCCTCATTTACCAATCCTTGAATAAAGGCCGCAAAGTTCGGCGCCAGGTATGTAATTTCATAATCGCATTCCTGGTCCACATGAACGACCGCCGGTTCCCCGTCCCTGCCGCATGCCCGGTAATCCAGCATGACCACGTCGTGCCCTGCGGAAGGACAGTCGCAAATCACTACCCCGATGTCGGGATAACCCCATTCCTCAATCATAAACGGGCTGCCAAACTCCCCGCACAAGGAATACGGTTTCTTGCGTCCGATTCCGAGAATTCCCGAGATCGCGATATGATCCTCCGCCCAGGATGTTGCCTCATCCGTCGGAAAACAGGTATTTACCGGAATCCCGCCGTTGTGTTCCTTCATCATCGCAATATAGGATGCCGGCAGCTTGTATCCCAATTCTTTCTCGATGGAGGCAATGAGCTCGTCCGTCGGAGGCTCGGAAACATACTCCTTCAGCGCATAATCACTATCGTCCCAAAAGTTTGTAAAGTCCATCAGTTCTCCCCTCTCTTTTTCTCTCCGCAATAACAGAAGAATTCCTCATCCTGCAGCATCACGTTTTGAAAATGATATTTTTTGGATAATTGTACCAGCCTCCGGTCGCTTGGGATAGGATCTATCGGACTAACATAGCCGATTTTTTCATGATGTTCCTTCAATCCTGCCCGGGTACGGGAATGGGCTATGACGAACTTTCCGTTATTGTTCAAATTCTGGTGTGCATTGCGGAAAACGGCTTCGAGATTCTGAAAATGGGGAATGCTATTGTATATAATCACCAAATCAAAAGGCTCATCCAAGGTTACATCCTTCTCGAAATCCAAACAGCACGTTCTGGTTCCCGGAAAGTGCAGAGCCAGCTGGTTAAGCATTTTACTTGAGATGTCGATTGCGGCATAGCTGCGGGGATGAATCTGCAGATCGGTTAATCTGGAGAGTAAGATGCCCGTTCCCGACGCCACATCAAGTATGGAATGGTCGCTTGTAATGCTGAAACGCTCAACCAGCCGATCGATGCAACACATGGCATGATGGGGAACGCCTTTATTCCATTCGGAAGCCATTTGGTCGAAAAATTCAATGTCGCTTTTTTTTTATGATGTTCTCCATAAATCGTGTCCTTTCGCCTATCAAACTTTATATTTATTTCCCCGCGCCCTATTTGAAAACGCTTACTACACCCGATAGTTTATCAAAATATTTTATCAATTGTTACATAAATACTTGGAATGAACTTTTTTCGCATTATTGTTTAAAAGGATCGATCGTTCCTGCCACATAAAAAAAAACGTCTATCGACGTATATTTTCGAGGAAGCCAGACCGCATTTAGCGTAAGTTTTTCTTGCGATATAAGGAAGCGTGCGAAGCTTATACATATCTAAAAAAGAGACATCCTCCGCGAAGGGAGAATGTCTGTCTTTGTTATTTTCCAAAGAAGAATCATGTCGTGCCGGTCATACGCGCTCCATGCCTATAATTAGCCTTCGTTAATGACAAGAACTGGACGAATTGCGGGATCCGAGTTTTCTTTGGAAGCAAAATCTGCGCCCATATCTTCATCTAACCCGACGATGCGGAAACTTACGGTTCCATCCGATTGATTGTTGACAAAGGAAGTAACATCAAAGCTCACATAGACGCCTTCTTGGCTTACCGTCACGGTACCCAGCGCCGTCCCGGCTTCAGTCGGTTGGTTGGTTGCGTTGATCGACGTTTCAGACCAAACATCGTTGCTGATTCCTCTGGCTTCCATTTTGTAGGATGTCGTATTGCTATGAATATTGGTCACGTAGATTTTTATAATGGCGGAGCTTACGGTCCCGCTTAATGAAGAAGTATCGAATTTCACGTATCCTGTGCGGTCGTAAGAGGCATTGGAGGAACGCAGCTTAACGGTCATCGCATTCAGCGAACCATAATTATCCCCGGCATACGTACCGCCGCGAACGAAGCTGTCCTCGATCGCCGTGAGTTTGACAGGGTTCGTCGTGTCTCCGCTTGTAGTCGCACTGACTTCGTTGCTTGCAGCCGATACGTTGCCTGCCGCATCTTTTGCTTTGACCGTAAACGTATACGCCGTGTTGGCATTTAACCCGCTGACCGTCGCTTCCGTGTCCGTAACGGTGGCAGCCAACGTCGGTCCGTTATAAATTTCGTAGCCCGTCACTCCTACGTTATCCGTTGCAGCCGACCAAGAAAGCGTAACGCTGGAGGAAGTAGCGTTCGTTACCGCCAAATTCCCCGGAGCCGACGGCACCTCGGTATCCAAGCCGCCCCCCGAATCTGTTCCGTATACTTCAAACTCATATAAGGAATATCCGTAGGAGGTACCTCTTGCCGTGCCGTACATTCTTACGTATCTCGCATTTTGGTCCGGGATGGAGATATCATCCATGGCGCCATTTCCGGTTGTCGTTGAGAATACATCCGTCCAATGGGTAGGGGCCCCGTCATCGACGGATACTTGAATCTTGTAATTTTTCGCATATGCGGCTTCCCAATTTAATTTGATTCGGTTGATGTTCTTCACAGCCCCAAGATCGACATAAATCCATTGCGGGTCAGCGCCTTCTGCGCTTGCCCATCGCGTTGCCTGGCTGCCGTCGAAAGCTTTGGCCGGCTCTAAGCCCGAGGCTTCGCTTGAGCTTGCAACGGCCGTTTTGTTCAAGGCAAGATTCGGGGATGCTGTATCGTTATTCGTCGTGGCCGTTACAGCATTGCTTGCGCCGGATATATTGCCGGCGGCATCTTTGGCTTTCACCGTGAAGGTGTAAGTCGTGTTGGCGCTCAGGCCGCTGATGGTCGCGTTCGTTCCCGTAACGGAAGCGGCTGGCGCTGAGCCGTTAAAAACTTCATAACCCGTAACCCCTACGTTGTCGGTAGAAGCATTCCATGAAAGCGAGACACTGGACGAAGTCGTTCCAGTTACGGCCAAATTCGTCGGAGTCGTTGGTGCTTGCGTATCCGAAGGGTTGCCTCCCTGACCCGGCTTCCACCAGTTGCCTGAAATGAACAGCATGTTTAAAAGCGTGTAGGTATCGCTGTAATAGCCGGATTTATGGCTTTTCATCCAATCCCAGCCGCTGTTGATCCACGCCTGGTTTCCGCTGTTCGAGGTTCCCCCCGAAATAAACGAAGAGACAAAAACACCTGTCGGCCCGCTTGCATATGAAGACACCGTTCCGTTCAATAGATACCCGTCCCGAATATTGTTGGGGTTGCCGCCCGTCTTTGCTTTGATCCAGGCAGACTGTTTATCGGTGATCGCTTTGGCTCTCATGTCGCCGTAGAGCGCATAATCCATCACGATTCTCAGCGGTACGCGGGAAGCGTTATAGTTGTACTCGTTCGTTGGCTTAAACTCTTTCAAATAACATTCCGGAGCGGGCTTCGGAGGATTGTCAATAACAAAATCCGAAATCAACCCCGTGTTCGGCGAATAGGAGGCGCTGAATTGACTATAAACGTTGTACAGGTTATTGATGACATTCAACCACGTTGAATCGCCGGTAACCTCATAAAAGGCTCTTAAATGGCTGAGCATCCAATCCGAAGGTCTCGTGTTCAGCTCGCTTTTGCTATCCCAATCGCCGAGATTCAACCGGTTGTTGGTCGTGACATTGCTCGCCTTAATGCCATCCGTTATCATTTTTTTGGCTTCGGCCAAATAATTGATCGTTCCGGAGGAACCCCATTGATTGTGAGCGAGGATAAGCGAATAAGCGATGTCCAAATCCCCGTCGGTCGCCGAATAGAAATGTCCCTGCGCGCTTTTTTTCGTCCGCTACAATCCAGCCCATCAGGTTAGGGTTCCCCTTGCTTTTATAGGTCCTGGCCGTTTTGAACAGGCCGTCGTAAATGGTTTTGGCATTCGGATCATGGCCGGCTATTAACACCGTAATAACCATTCCGTATCCTTGACCTTCTGAATTGCCCAATGCCTCATACCCGTCTGTCTCTCCTGTTGAGCCGCCTTTCACATAATATCCGCCGGGCAAGGAGGTCAGGTTGCTCTTCAAATATTTGGATTTCCATGCATTATAATAAGCGATGACGTCTGCATTCAATTGCGACTGCGAGAGATGATTCGGCTTCGTAATTCCAGCATAGCTTACTTGCTGGGGAAACGGCTTTTGCTCGCCTGCTGCGCAGGCATCGTCTGCAGCAAACACCGGTGAGAAAAAAAATCGACAACAAAAAGACGAAACAAAGCCCGTGAATAGACCACTTTCTCAACATTCCCATTCCTCCTAATGGATTGGTTTCGGTATGGTGCCTACGGTCATAGCTGCTTATTTACATGTTTGTTATATAAGTTGCCGCCGCCTATTCTGACGTCATCGCGCGCCGTTGTCCCTGTTGTGGCACTTGTGGCATATACCACGTATCCGGGCGCATGATCGAGATTCACCTTATTGCCGTAAAACGCGTTGTTCTTTCCGGTCGGGTATAGGGTGCCGTGTGTGCGTACCTGAAACGCGTCCACCACCTTTTCATTTCCGTTTCGGTAACCCTCGTTATAACGGATAACGGAATGGATGCCCTTCACGTCAACGAAACTATCGGCGCTATTGTCTCCCGTTATGCCCGTTCCGTTGAACGTGCAATTCTCGACTATGGTGCCGTCCGCCCCTTCCTTGATATCGATATGCTCTGCCGTAATGTCTCCGTCGAATACGGTGTATCTGATGGCGTTCCCGATAAGGACGTGTTCATAAGGCGCATTTACGTCCGAACCGACATAAGCGCCTTCTCCATACCCCGGCTCCCTGTTGCCCGTATCGTAAATCCTGGAATGCTCCAGCGTATTGTACGAGCTGCCGTCTCTGAAATGGACGCCTTCGTCTCCGATCAGATGTACCTCCACGTTATTCAACAAGTTGTTGTTACCGTTATCCACAACAATTCCTTTTTGTGCGTTCATGACGACAAGATCACGAATTTCCCAGTAGTCTCCCGTCAAATGAATGCCATAAGACCCGTCGTTCAAGGAAACTCCTTTTAAAATCGCCCGGTTCTGCGGATCGCAGCTTTTCAGCACGATGGGAGCGTCGGCCGTCCCATTTTTCTGCGAAAAGAAAAGTCCCGGTCCATAAGGGCTTTCCGGGGTTCTAGGGGTATCTCCGGATGTCGAAACATCGCCGATGTAAGTTCCCGGAGCAATGCTGATGATATCGCCGGGGTTCGCGTTTTTCATGGCATTTTGGATCGCTGCCGTGGAATTCAGCGCATTGGAGCATGCCTGTGTATCGCCGCTTGGAGCATTGGAACCGTACACCTCGAATTCGTACAAAGAGTACCCGTAGGATGTTCCTCTAGAAATACCATACATTCTTACATATCTGGCATCCCGCGCTGTGAAAACAATCTCGTCCGTCCCTCCGTCACCGGTAACGGTGGAATAAACATCCGTCCAATTTACAGGGGCTGCCGTATCGGTCGATACTTGGACTTTGTAGCTTTTCCCATAGGCGGCTTCCCAAATGAGTTTGACTTTATTAATGCTTTTCACGGAGCCAAGGTCCACATAAATCCATTGCGGATCAGTTCCCTCCGAACTTGCCCATCTTGTGGCCGCATTACCGTCGAAAGCTTGGGCTGCGCCCAAACTCGAAGTTTCATTTGAACTCGACGTTCCGGTTTTGTTTAGAGCCAGATTCCCGGAGGGAGGCGTCGTTCCGTCGTTTGTCGTTGCCGTTGCCGCATTGCTTGCGGCAGATACGTTGCCGGCAGCATCCCTGGCTTTCACCGTGAACGTGTATGCCGTGCTCGCGCTCAACCCGCTCACCGTCGCGCTTGTGCCCGTAACCGAAGCAGCCAAGGCCGTGCCTTGGTATACCTCATAACCCGTAACACCCACATTGTCGGTGGAAGCCCCCCAAGAAAGCGATACGCTTGATTCGGTTACGCCCGTTACAGCCAAGTTTGCCGGAGCAGCAGGCGCTTGCGTATCCTCGGGAATGTCGCCCCTGCAATTCACCACAGCCGTTCCGCTTCCCAATAAGGAGTTTCCGGAAAAAGTCAGGCAGTCATAAACGCCTTTGTTCGGAGAAAGTCCAAAGTCCGCCTTTTCGTTGTACGTCCAGGTGCTGATGAGGGTTCCCGCCGGTTTTTCCAGATGCGCCCACTTGTCTCCGTCCCAACCGATTTGATAGATCCGGCGAGGGTCTTGATAAGGGACATAAGCCGTATAACTTCCGCCTTCCGTTTCCTGCTTGCTCATGGTGTTGTTAAAGAACACATTCTGCTCCCCGCTTGAGCCGGACCACTTCGAAGCATGAGGACCCGCTCCATACCAGATGGGATACCATGTTCCGCCCTCCGGTTCCGCGCCGCCCTCTCCCTCGCCCCAACTGCGATGAAGATACGGAACGGCTATCGTATTGTTCTCGATCAAATTGCGGCGCTCCCAACCTCCATGCAGGTTCATATCCACCGTCATGGCATTGCCTGAGACGACGTTGCCCGTTGCCGACCATTGAAGCGTCAAATGGCGAACGCGGTCAATCGTATTATTTATGATTTTGCTGTCGTACAATTTGGATCCGCGGACGTAGCCGTGCCCTCCCTTGCCTTTATTCCACGAACCGAAAATGACATTGTCCCGAAACTCCATATGTCTCGCAAATTCCGTCACGATCGGGTGGGAACCCGTCATGTAAGTACGAACGCCTTTCACCCAACCGTTTTGGGCCCATTTAAAAACAATCGCATGGATCGCATATTCCGGGGCCTCGTTGGTATACTTCAGGCCGACGCCGTTCGGATTGCCGACCGGATCATAATCGTTTGCGTTCTTATGGCTATATGGCGTGTAGGAGATGTCTTGCGTGAAATAAAAATTTTCAAAACCGACGCCTTCCACGAGTTTGATCGGCATGACCTTGCTGTAATAGGTCGTTCCCAATATCGCCCCGCCATTGCTGTACGGAATGTCAAATTCAAGCGGTTTGTCGATGGTCAGCGCATCCCCGCTCACGCTTGTCACTTTAAACATTTGGCTGCGCATGTGCTGATTGATCCAATACGTTTCCGGCGCCCCCATAAGCTCATAAAACCCCGGCGTATTGGCCGCTCCGACATAGACCGTATCTCCCGCCTTGAATTTGCTGCCGCCTCCGCTCGCCAACTTCACTTGACTGCTGCCTTTCGTTCCGCCGCCTGCGCTGGCTACTTTAACGCCGCTTTTCCAATGGAAATTGATGCTGCCTTCATAATTGGGTTCACTCGGACTTTTGGCCCGATCTTCCACGCGAAATGCGCCATACCCGGGCCAAAGCTTTCCGTCGATGACGGGAAGGCCGCCGTCCGAAACATAGGTGCTGGCAGGCTTGAATACGATCTTCGTTCCTGTGGACGGATCCGAGCCTGCGCCTCTGAAGGTAACCCAACTGGCATCCGCCCGGATGAATTGGCTTAGATCGATTTGTCCGGCAGGAAATTGCAAAACAGCCCGATTGGTTTCGCTAACCTTGGCACCGTTAACGGTTAAAGAACCGCTACGGATCGAGTCGACAACCGATTGCAGCGCATCGGAATCATCCACGCCGTCATCGGCAACGACGCCTTTTGCGGCCAAATCGATGACCGTCCCTCCCGCCGGGAGGGACGCCCCGCCTTTATAACCCGCTTTAGACCAATCCGGAAGCGACGGGTGCACCCCGACAGCCTCCGCTTTCGAAAACGGAAGGCCCGCCCATAAAACAAGAGCAAGGATCGCGCTCAGCACCAGCGCAGAACATCTTCTCGCGTCTACCCTCAAACCAATCCCTCCCCAAATATGAAGTTGCAAAGCAACCAACCACGCCCGGTATACGCCCTCCCCCCTTTCGCGGAGTTATCGTCCACATTCTGGGATGTATTCAAAAAATTGTTTGTCACTTTAGTTCTAATCCCATTTCCCGGAATCGGAAAGGGACAAAATTTAGGTACATTGTAGTTTTTTCAAGGTAAATTAAAAAAAACGTCTTTCGACGTACTTTCTCAGAAGACAGACCGCTTTTAGCGGAAGTTTTTTCCTGCGAGATAAGGATGGCTAACCCTTGAAGTTTATGCTTTCTTATCTCTAAAAAAAAAGAACCCGCCTCCAGGCACTAGACCTTGAGATGAGTTCATGCAATGTAGACGTTGACCCAAAAAAAACGTAAATTCAGATGCTTAAATATCGCTTTGATGTAAACCTAAGCCGACTTCGGTTGTCCTTCCTTCGGTTCCGAAGCCATCTTTTTCGCCAAAAATACGGCAACGAAAATCGCTGTAATCCCGCCGACCAGCTTCCCGACGATCATCGGGAAAATCATTTCTTTCGCCACCCCTGCCGTAAAGCCGAGATGGTCGCCAAATACGAATGCGGCGGACACGGCAAAAGCCACGTTGATGACCTTGCCCCGCGCATCCATGTCTTTCATCATGCCGAACATCGGAATGACGTTGGCAAGCGTTGCCACCATGCCTGCTGCCGCAATTTCATTCATGCCGAGAATTTTGCCAAGCTTCATGAGCGGCTTGTTGAACACCTTCGTAATCACGAATACCATCGCAAACGCGCCGGCCAGCACGATGGAAATATCGCCCACGATCTTGATTCCATCCTCGATCGGGGCCAGACCCGGAATGATCGTGATGTCCGTCAGCTGCTGGGTGATGCCGGCCGCCAGCCCCAACGTCGCCACGATTACGATAAACTGGCCGAAAACCGTAAAGCCTTTGATCATGCCTTGCGGGAATCTCCACAAGCCAATCACGATAAGCACGGCGAAAATAAGAATCGGCACCAGGTTGGACAAGATCATCGAGATCGAGTAACCGGCCACCAGTCCCCCGATCAAGCATCCGATCGGAATCGTGACGATGCCGGCCAGCACGCCGGTAGCCAAATATTTATGATCTTCCTTCTTGATGATGCCGAGCGCAACCGGAATAATGAACACGATGGTCGGGCCGAGCATGGCTCCCAGAATCGTGCCGGCGAACAGGCCTGCTTCCGGATTCTGAGCCAGCTCGAGAGCCAGCGAATATCCGCCCATGTCATTCGCAAGAAGCGTGGTTGCAAACATCGCGGGGTCCGCTCCCAGCGCGCTATAGATCGGAACGACAATCGGGCTTAACACCTTGGCCAGCACGGGAGAAAGGGAGATGATCCCTACCATTGCCAACGTGAGCGAGCCCATGGCCATGATCCCCTCTTCGAACTGTTGTCCCAGGCCGAATTTATTCCCCAGACATTTGTCGATGGCGCCAAGAATCATGAATATAACCATGCCGTAAATGATGATTTCGTTAATCTCCACGAACATGCTCCTCCATTCTGAATGTGCATATTACTGCTTTATCGTTCTCCTATTGAAAATGCTGCTTGATTTCCTCGGTCGGAGAACGCAGCACGGTATGATGGATGATCCGTTTTTGATCGATAGAGGACGCGAACACCTTCATCCCCTGCTCCACGTCACTGACATTTCCCGTAAACACGGCCAGAAACTTGCCGCCAATCGCCATGCCGAGGTTCATTCGTTTCACATGAATATCGCACTGCTTCAAAGCCTCATTCAATGCAAAAATGCCGGACGACACCGTAGAAGTTTCCACGATTCCAATGGTCTCCACCGCCCGGGAGGAATAGCGCCGTTTCAAGCCGTCCACGATATCCGAATGAACGCCATGCAGCACAAAATCGCTGATTCGGAATTCGGCCGCCTCCGCCTTCGCCGCATCCATCGCTGCTTCAACGTCTGCCGTGTCGCCGCTCATGATGATGAGGAATTTGCCCGGGCAAATCGGCTTCATATGATGCACGTTGACGGAAGAGGTCTTAAGCATGCGGTCAGCCGTCTCATACCCTTTGCTAATGCTGCGCAGCTCTACAACGCCGATCGCGCTACTCATGGGCCACCTCGATGGAATCGACGATGCCCACAATGACCGCGTCCACGGGTACGTCCGATCCGGCAATCGATGTGCGGGCAGCGCTTCCGGTCGTCACGAGCACGGTCTCCCCGATGCCCGCTCCCGTATTATCCGCTGCAACGAAATAGTCGCGCTGAACGGCTTCTTTGTTGTAACTAAGCGGTTTGATCACCAGGAAGGTCAGACCGTTCAGCTTATTGTCTTTTCGGGTGGCCCACAGGCTGCCCATCACTTGTCCCACGATCATGGTTTCACCTCGCCGTTATGTTCTGTGTACCCGGATCTGCTGCATGCGCAGATAATCCTGAGCGAGCGGCGTAATGATACTGTGCCGGTCGATTCCGATTTCCTTCCGGTGTTGAAGACGGTATTTCTTAAGCTGCGATTCGGTAACGACTTTGCTGGTCAAGGTCAACAGTTCCGGCTGCGGAAGCGCTATGGCGTGTTCAATAGCGGATGAGGAAGGACTCGCGTCATCCGCGCGTCCATCTTCCAGACAAGCCGTGAGCAGCTTCGCCGTTTTAACCATCCGGATACCGAAACTGCTTAGCTTATCCGAATATTCGTCAAATTGCTTGTACAACAGGACGGGCGCCGTTGATTTATATTTCCGGTAAAGCAGTCCTTCCTCAAGTGCCACTACCCGTCTTCCTTTCAACAGCATCGTCAGGATGAACCGCTCGCGCTGCCCCGCGCTTATGCCGTTCGCGAGATTGGACAACAGCTGAAGACACAGCTTCGGAATGATCAGCACATCGCAATCGCGGAGCGACTCGTCGTAATATCGCACCTCAAAGTTCTGGCCCAGCAAACCCTCTAATTCCGGTACCGGTTCAACCGCCAGAAGAACCGCCAGCTTCTTGGGCACAGTCGCATCGTTCGACGGTGACTGCCCCAGCCTCTTGATCACTTCGGCCGTAACGGCTTCAATAATCGCAGACCGATCCAGAGCTTCAATGTTCATTTTTTCACACTCCCCGGCCTAGAAACTCTTCTTCAAAATCTTCCCCTTCGTTCCTTTTACGAAGCCGCAAGCGTTGGCCTCGTCATAATCGATATGCATGTACGTTTCATAGTTGGGACTGACACGCACGAGCACGTCGTCGAAAATGAGAGGGCGTTTGCCGTACACCTTGACCTGCACGATCTCGCCATTCTTTACGTCGTATTTCTCCGCATCCTCCGCCTTCACGTGTATATGGCGCTGGGCGGCGATCAATCCCCGATCCAGCCGGATCATACTGCTGCCGCTAGCAATCACGATGCCCGGCGTTCCTTCCAGTTTTCCGCTCTCTTTCACGGGAACGGGCACTCCCAGCACAACGGCATCCGTCTGCGAAACCTCTACCTGCGACTCCTTGCGCTCCGGTCCGAGCACGACGACATTGTGCAGCGCGCCCTTGGGCCCGATCAGCGTAACGCGCTCTTTGCAGGCATATTGTCCCGGCTGGGACAGGTCCTTCGCTTTCGTCAATTGATAGCCTTCGCCAAACAAGGCATCAATCGCCTCTCGGTTCAAATGCACATGCTTGCCGGATGCTTCAATCTCAATGCAGGCTTCTTCCTGCACCCGTTTTATCACTTCGTTTACAATGCTCTCCACCAGAACATTATCCATCCATCTCACCTCATGTGTTGTACTGTCCTACACGGATTCGGAACATGATGATCCAGAACAAGGAAGACAGACGGTTCAGCGTTCGAATGATATCTTCGCGTTCAGCGTCTCCGTGTTCCTTTTTAAAGGCTTGGTAAGCCAGCAGCTCCGTCTCTCTCGTCAACGTACGCAGCGCATTTATGACAACAACCGCTTCGCCCATATCATAGCTGGGTTGAAAATGGTCCAATCCAAAGTATTTCTTGGGAAAATGGGACTGCTCCCGCAATTCCTTAGGCGTCATCCCAAGCAAATGAAATTCATCAATGCTTTCGTTCATCACTTCGCATCGTACGATTCGCCGTACGAATTGCAATATTTCCTCCAAATCATCGACCAGGTTGCTCATATTCAGCTTGAAGCAGGTGATTTGCGCTTCCAAAAGTTTCGTTTCCAATGAATCCAGCTTGCCGCGGAACAAGATCCGGGGATGATCCTTAAACACAAGCATATTTCCATACAAATGCGTCATATGCTCCGGTTTCGTTTCCAGGAAACCGCCGTACAGCGTGCGAAACCGTTTTTTGGCTTCGGCCGGTTGTTCAACGTCCAGGTTTTTGGTGATTTGAAGCTTGACTTCCTTCTTGGGAGCCGGCGTATCCGCCGTATCCGAAACTTCCCCTTGAGCCTCCACATATCGAAGCTCGATCTGGTGATCGGTCAGAAAGCTCTTGGCCGATGGCGTTAAAATCGTCCCTGCCGCCGTCTCGTAAACAGATACTTCTTTCAGATTCCGATTTCGAAAATGCTTGCGCAGATCGCTTTCCGTTATCACAGCCATGTTCTCACATCCTTTTGCTGCGCGTACCTCGTATACACGCGGTCATTCAAGCTGCAGGCGATGGGAAAATTGCGACAGGTATGCAGGAGGGGCCGGCGAAAGGCCCGTCCCTCCCTCCATCCTGATCGGTAACCTTACTTCGAAAATCCTTATTATTCCACGGTTTTTGTCTTAGGCAGGATTGCGTCCACTTCCGAATGCGGTCTTGGAATGACGTGTACGGACAACAATTCGCCCACACGCTCCGCCGCTGCTGCGCCTGCATCCGTAGCTGCCTTAACGGCGCCCACGTCGCCGCGAACCATAACGGTTACGAGGCCTGCACCGATTTGCTCTTTGCCGATCAAAGTAACGTTAGCTGCTTTCACCATTGCGTCAGCTGCCTCGATTGCGCCTACCAGACCTTTTGTTTCCACCATTCCCAATGCGTTTGCGTTTGCCATGATAAAATTCCTCCTAATATAGGGTATATGTTAATTTTTGAGTTGCCGTAGGTTGTGTTGCCGTTAATTGTGTTACCATTGGTTGTTTGACGTTTCTGTTCAACAGTGATCTTACATTTTTTCGAGAATTCGATTCACGATCATGTTGATCAACTGCTCTTTATCGCCAAGATCGATGCTTGACGCCTCGGATTGCAGGGCCGGCTGCTCCGCCAAATCTTCCATTTCTTTGAGACCGTATGCGATTCTGCGAATGTTAAGCAGATTGAACGGGTCGATGTTGTCGGATGTGGAGCTTCCGCCTACTGCGCCGCAGCCCAGCGTAAGCGCGGGCGCCAGCGCCGTGGTTGCGCCGATTCCGCCAAGCGTGCCCGGCGTGTTGACCAGCAAGCGCGATACCGGCTTTTTCAAAGCGAACTGCCGCACGATCTCTTCATTCTCGGAATGAATGACCATCGTGTGTCCGGCGCCCTCCCCGTTCAGAATCTCGATGCAGCGTTCACACGCGGCTTCCCAGTTGTCTTCGGTGTAGAACGCCAGGATCGGAGCCAACTTCTCGCGCGAATACGGCACATTGCGTCCAACTCGCGTCTCCTCGGCAATCAGTACCCGAGTTCCTGCAGGGATGTCCAGATCCGCCAATTTGGCGATATGCTCCACGCTGCGGCCGACGATTTGAGGGTTCATCGTGCCGTTGGCCCGCATGATGAACTTGCCGAGCTTCGCCGCTTCCTCTTGGGAGAGGAAATAACCGCCCTGCTTCTTGAATTCGGCAACGACCGCGTCCTTACTGCACGCCTCGACGACGACGGACTGCTCCGAAGCGCAAATGGTGCCGTTGTCGAATGTTTTGGAATCCATGATGCGCTTGACGGCAAGCGCGATATTCGCGCTCTTCTCGATGAAGGCCGGACCGTTGCCCGGGCCGACGCCGATGGCAGGCGTGCCGGATGAATAAGCGGCTTTAACCATCGCCGTTCCCCCGGTAGCGAGAATCAAGGCAACATCGTTGTGCTTCATCAATTGATCCGTTCCTTGAATGGTTGGAACCGTCATGACGCCAATGGCTCCCTCCGGACATCCAGCCTTGATAGCCGCTTCATGGATGACCTTTACGGTTTCCAAAATGCTCTTCAGCGCATTCGGATGCGGGGAAAACACGATGCTGTTCCCGGCCTTGAGCGCAATCAGCGCCTTGTAGATAACTGTGGATGTCGGGTTGGTTGACGGTATCAAGCCGGCAATGACGCCAACAGGCACGGCGACCTCCATCACTTTGTTCGCTTTGTCATCCTTCAGGATGCCAACGGTTTTCATGTCCTTGATCCACTCATACACATTTTTCGAAGCAAATGCGTTCTTAATGATCTTGTCCTGCCAGCGGCCAAAACCTGTTTCCTCATTGGCCATCTTCGCCAGCTTCTCGCGGTGCTCATAACCTGCATCGGCTACCGCTTTGACGATGGCGTCGATTTTTTCCTGCGACATCTCGGCCAGTTTGGCTTGGGCTTCCTTGGCCTTCTTGATCAGATTTCGGACTTCTTGAATGGATCTTAGGTCTTTATCCAATGTTTCCATCAATATTCCTTCTCCTCATTAGGTTTTTTACGAGCTAGCTTTCTTTGTGTTTTTGTTCTGCTTCGCTGTCGGTTTCGATGCGCTTGCCGACGGCTTCACCCGTAGATTGTTGGCATTGCTTTGTTTTTCATGTGCACTGTTCGGCTTCCCGGCAGCTTGCGCCGTATGGGCTTGAGGCTCGGCTCCCGCCTCCTTGGAAGCCGGCTTGACTTCTTCGGCTGCTTTGGAAGCCGGCGTGGCGGGGAAATCCGCCTTATCCGCTTGCGAAGCTGCCTGTACGACAGGCTTCTTGGATTCGGCCGCATTCGTTTCCTTCGCCTTGGCAGGTTCAGCCGCCTTTACGGCCTCGGCTTCCGGGCTTGTTCCGGATGCAGCAGCCTCGCCCTCCGTCAATTCCGTTTCCGTACCCGCCGCGGCAGTATCGGTCATGACGGCCGTTTCTTCTTTAACTGCAGTCCTTTGGGGTTCTACAATCGAGACATTCATTTCGGTTTGACTAACCTCGACCTGATTCGCTACCAGAGCTTTTGTCTCTTCATGCAATCTTGCAATGACATGGCTCGTCACCAGCACATTCAATTGCGCTGCCATCGCCGCACCTGCTTCGACGGCAGCCTGCACGGCCCCGACGTCACCGTCCAGCTTGACGGTCGTAAGTCCGCCTTTGATGACCTCCACGCCGATGCAGGACACGCTTGCCGCTTTCAACGCGGCATCCGCTGCGGCGACTGCCCCGAGATACCCTCTGACTTCCACCAACCCTAACGCGCTATGTCTCATAGGCTATTCCCTAATAACTCGTCGGGTTATCCGCAACGAATTGGACGGCGTCCGCAAAAGCATCGCATGCCGCCTTGCAGGCCGACTGGCTGCCCGTCAGCAATGCACCGCCGAAGTTCGTCTCGGAAGGCGGACCGAAGAAGGCGGCAATGGTAACGTCGGCAGCCTTCAGCGCCGCGTCCAAAGCATACATCGCTTCCAGCGGAGGAGCGATCAGATACGCCAGCGCTTCCCCTTCCCTGATGTTCGCGGTCTCGGACAAATAGGTGCCCGTGCGAGAGACGCAGTGGGCGAAATAGGTGATGCTGTTATCCTCGTTGGCGCTGACGAAGTGAGCGCCGCTCTCGATAAAATCAACGACGGCGTTCAGGCCGCTTCGAACTTCCTCGGGGCTCGGACCCGCCAAAATCCCGATGACTTCGCCCGCGAGTTTCGTCGAAGCATTGGCCGAGCCGGCATACATGCTTCTTGCATAAACAACGTCCACGGCGGCTGCTTTGGTCGCTTCGTCCAGCGCGGCATAGGTCACATCGTCAATGTCGGCCGTAATGATTCCCAAGCTTTTATGATGCGGCTTCAGTTCCAATTTGCTTGCCATATCCAGGCTTACGTTGGAAATGAGTTTTATGCCGAGCACCGTTGCATGAATCGGTTCGTTTCTCATATGTGCCTCCTTGCCTCCCCTATAATTTCAAGTCAATGCCTGATGCTTTGCGGTCAATCATCGTCTTGATCAATTCGGCAATATGCGCACCCGCTTCAACCGCAGGCGTACCGCCGGAGTGGATGTTGGAGATGACCGTACGTCTTGCTTCAGGCATGCCAACCGTCGGTTTATACGCAATGTAGGCGCTCATGGACTCTGCCGTTACAAGACCCGGACGTTCACCGACCAACAAACACACCACATCCGCTTCGGTCACATCGCCGATCACATCCATCGAAGGAACTCGGCAGTGCTTGATGAACAACGTATTGCTTGCCTCCAAGCCATACATTTTGAGTCCTTGCGTGATAGCCGGCATGATGTCGCGCAGATTGGCTTCGATCGCAGCCGAGCTCAAGCCGTCCCCGACCATAATCTGCACGTTGGCCCGCTTGGTCGTATGCTGCTTGATGTACTCGATGGTCTCTGCGGAGAATTGGCGGCCCAAATCCGGACGGGTAATGTATTCATCCTTGTCCCGGCACAACGTCTCGATCGACAGGAGATCCATTTCCTTCACGAATTCCTCGGACACGTAAGAGAAGACGGCATCCTGCGCGGCTGCATGGTCGGCGCGGAATCGCATCGACGTAATCGTCATGTAGCGCGGGCCCGCACGCCATACTCCAAGACGGGCCGGCGTCTTTTCTTTCATTTTCATGTATCCATCGCGATCCGCCGGCTCCGGTACGAGCAATTGTCTGCGAAGGTCGATCTCCGTTATATCATCCAGGCATTCGCCGTTATCCGCCGGCTCTTCCTCCGGCAGGTTTGCCTGCTCAAGCCCACTTGCGTTCGGCTCCTTCGGCTCGGCGACTGGCGCCTCCGGTACCGCTACAGGCGCTTCCGCTTCTGCCGGTTTGACCGCTGCATCCTGCTCCGGTATGTTTCCTACCATCTCGTTCAAAATCGATTCAATCATCGACTTCAGGTCTTTTTTCGTTCATGCGGATTTCCTCCTTTCCCTACTTGAGAAACACTGACGCGTCCCCGGCTTTTTTTAGTCAACTTGCCGTTTTCGATAAAGCCCATCTTCTCCATCCACTGTTCAAACTCCCGGATCGGACGCAAGCCGAGCAATTCACGCAGCGTAGCCGTCTCGTGGTAGCCGGTTGTTTGATAATTGAGCATGACATCGTCGCCATGCGGAATGCCCATGAAGAAGTTGCAGCCTGCCGTGGACAACAGAACAGCCAGGTTCTCCAAATCGTTCTGATCGGCCTTCATATGGTTCGTGTAGCAAGCGTCGCAGCCCATGGAAATGCCAGTCAGCTTGCCCATGAAGTGATCTTCCAGTCCGGCACGAATGACCTGTTTCGCATCGTACAAATATTCCGGTCCGATGAACCCGACCACGGTATTGACGAGGAACGGGTTATATTTCTTGGCAAAGCCATAGCAGCGAGCTTCCATCGTCACCTGGTCGATCCCGTGATGGGCTTCGGAAGACAGCTCCGAACCCTGCCCGGTTTCGAAATACATGACGTTCGGCCCGGCCACCTGACCATGGTGCAATACCAGCTGCTGCGCTTCCTCGATCGTTGCGGCATTAAAGCCGAACGCTTCATTCCCTTTCTGCGAACCTGCGATCGACTGGAAGATGAGACCTGTCGGCGCGCCTTGCTTGACCGCTTCCATCTGGGTGGTAACGTGGGCCAACACGCATGTTTGCGTCGGGATTTCCCACTTCTGCCGGAACTCCTCGAACCGCTTCAAAACCCGCGTTACGCTCTCTACGGAATCATCCACCGGGTTGAGTCCAAGCACCGCGTCCCCGATGCCGAAGGTCAAGCCCTCCATGAGGGAAGCCATGATTCCATCGGGATCGTCCGTCGGGTGGTTCGGCTGCAGCCGTGCCGACAACGTGCCTTGGCGTCCAATCGTTGTATTGGCGCTCGCCGTAATCCGGATCTTCTTCGCCCCGTAGATTAGGTCCAGGTTGGACATGATCTTGGCGACCGCGGCCACCATTTCGGCCGTCAATCCGCGGGATACGCGTTTGATGTCGGCTTCGGTTGTGTTTTCGTTCAAAATCCACTCCCGCAGTTCTTCTACCGTCCAGTTCTGAATTTCACTGTAGATGCGTTCATTCACCGAATCCTGAATGATTCTGGTAACCTCATCCTGCTCATAGGGAACCGCGGGATGATTGCGCAAATCCGCCAGCGTAATCTGGGACAGCACCACCTTGGCGGCGACGCGCTCTTCCGATGAGGTCGCCCCCAAACCGGCAAGCATATCCCCCCGATTTTTCCTCGTTGGCTTTTGCCATCACTTCCATCAGCGTCTTGAATTGATAGACTCGGCCAAACAGTTTCGTTTTTAAAATCACAAAAGCTCCTCCTTCCAAATACGACCCGATTTAGTGAAACACGAGCGTTTTGATGACGACGGGCAGTACTTTTCCGCCCGCTATCGGCTTGCCGATGTCGATATAATCCCCGTTGTCGACCAGTACGCTGTCGATGCACACGACATCCTTCTTGTAGCCGAGCAGCCCATACAGCGTCTGCCCCAGCACTTTCGCCATATCGTGATGAACGATGACGATTAGCGGATACTCCCGCTCCAGCAGTTCCGCCATCCCTTGGTACAGTCCCTGGGCATATTTCTGCACCTCTTGAAAACTGGGACTGTTCTTTCCTTCCAACGCAATGGCTACCCGCTGCAAATCATTGTTCAGCTTGAACCAGTTCAGCTTGTCCGAAATGGCTTTAGCCAGTTCCTCGCCGCTTCCCGACTCATCGGCCAAGGCAAGCTTCAGAATCGGAATATTCTTGATCGGGAAGCTTTCTTCCGTATAGGTAATGGTGCTCCCGCTGATTTCGGTCGTGTGGGAACCCGCTCCGACTACGGTAGCCCGGATGGTTTCGGCTGACCTAGCCACGGTCATCTGCCGTGCCAACGGAGACTCCGCAATCGCCCTGCCGAGCAAGATCCCGATATCTCCATACTGAAACACATCCCCCGTCGATTCTTGGTAAATGTAGTCGGCCACGCCGCCCGAGAAAGAGATGCACGGGATCACGCGATCCAGTTTCAGTCCTTTATTCGTGACGATCGTGTCGTAGAAATCGCCCGGCGTCCGCAGGCCGACGCTCTCTTCCAGCAACTTGACCATTTCTCCGATCATCGGCGTTAGGTCAGCCGGGGTCACCCTTTGGCCCAAGGCCAGCTCCAATCCCCTTCGTTCCGCAAGCTGTTTAATTTTCGGCGCGATATACGTAATTTCGTGAGATTCCCGGTCCACTTTTATAAGACGCCCACCGATGTCGAGACATCCCGTATCCAGCAGCTCTCCTTCGGAGAACAGCGCCAGATTGCTGGTTCCTCCGCCAATGTCAATATTGACAATGGAAGTAGCGTGCTCTTTGGAGTACGTATGGGCTCCCGCTCCTTTGGCGGCGATGATGCTTTCCAGGTCCGGGCCGGCGGTGGCGACCACGAAGTCCCCTGCGAAGCCGCTTAACGAAAGCAGCACTTCATTCGCATTTTCCTTACGTGCGGTTTCGCCCGTAATAATGACGGCGCCGGTTTGAATCTCATCCTTCCGAATGCCGGCTTTCTCGTACTGCTCCTGCACAAACATCTGGATCTGCTCCATGTCGATCCGATTGTCCGCCAGCACGGGCGTGAAGCAAATATCGCTTCGATAGACCACTTCCTTGTCCGTAATGACCAAACGAGGTACCGAAAAAGAGGACGCAAGGTTCTGTATATGGAGCTTCGACAGCACAAGCTGGGTCGTGGATGTCCCCATATCGATGCCAACGCTTAGCAAATGCTCGTTCACTTCTCTCACCCCCATCGCTTGTTTTACTGTCGCGAACGCAAAAAGGCTTAAAGCAATACCCTTCCGGTTCCCCGGAAATGGTTAACTTTAAGCCTCATCGCTTCATGGACTACAGCCTTGTAGCCCGATTATTCATTTTTTGAATTTAAACGTAACCGTTGTTCCGCCACCGCCCGACACGATGGAAAGCTTGCCCTTCAGCTTATCTTTCACATAGCTGCGCACGATGGAAAGTCCCAAACTTTTCGTCGAAGCCTGTTCAACGGAAAATCCGGTTCCATTATCGGCAACGACAACCGTAACCAGCTCGCCGTCCAGCCGGGCATTCACCGTAATCGTCCCTTTCGAGCAATCGCCGAACGCATGTTCATAGCTATTATGCAGCAGCTCGCTCACAATGAGCGCGATCGCCACGGTGCGATCACTGTCCAAGCAGATGCTATGATCCGAGGCAATATCGACACGGATGGCCTGACAATCCACGAAACAACGCTCGATATTCGATACAATCAGCCGAATGACATCCAGCAAATCCACCTGCGCCTCAATCTCCGTCGATAACAGTTCATGCGTCGCGGCAATCGCCAGGATCCGGCTGACACTGTCATTCAGGCATTTCTTGGCCTCGGGGCTTTCGGTCTGCCGTCCTTGAATGCGCAGCAGGGAAGCCACGGTCTGCAAATTGTTCTTCACCCGGTGGTGAATTTCGCGGATGGCCACCGATTTGGAGATGATCTCCGCTTCCTTGTTTTTAATCTCGCTCACGTCATGCAGGATAACGCCTACGCACAAGTCCTGCTCCGCAATAAACAGACGCTTTACTTGAAAATAACGGCCGGCTGCCTTCACATCCGTCGTCAACGGATAAGACGGAGAAACCGAGTATTGTTTCATCACCTCGGAGAAGGTCGTCTGATCGAGCGACAAATTGTCATAATGCAAGCCTTCGATATCCTCCAAATAACCAAGCTGCCGATAGTAGGCGTCGGCCTGCTTATTTTTCAGCTTCAGAAATCCATGCTTGTCGAATACGAGAACGGCATCCTCCAGCTGGTTGATGATGGAATCCTTAAACCTCAGCATGGCCGTAAGCATTGAAGACATCTCTCCATCTTCACATGGCGCTCCCGTCATATTGAAGTGGTCTTGAATATTGTCGCTCACGTCTTTTTCATAGATAACGACGGCAATCACGCCATCTTGATTCTTGATCGGATACACGGTTTGCCGGACCAGATGATTTTCCTGCGTATTGGCAACGAGTCCTTGCGACATAATCCCTGTTTCGAGTGTCCGCAGGACGCCGGGCTCGTTTTCGCGGAGCGCTTTCTCCCCTGCAACCGACCGCTTGTACAACGATTTTCCTTCATCCGGAGCGCGGTGATATACGACAATGGCCTCGTCCTCGACGCTGGATAAAACGTCGATGAATACGTCGCACTGCACCGCGGATAATTCAAAGGACTCCGCCACTTCGGATATTTGCAAGATATCCGCTTCGGTCAATCCGGTATAAAGCGTGCACAGCTGATCGATCCGCTCTTTGAAATCAATCATAGGAAATGACGATCGTGGTTGCAATTTCGATCATGGGACATCGCCGATCCATGCTTAGTTTGCGCAGGGTCTGATAAGCTTCTTCTTCGGTGCAGCCGCTTTCCTTCATCAAGATCCCTTTCGCCTTCTCCACCGCTTTGCGCTCTTCCATCTTCTGCGTCAGCTTCGACAGGTTTTGCTCCAACTTGCGTATTTCCTTGCCTTTGGCAATGGTTACTTCCACCATAGGAATGAACGACTTTTCATCAAGCGGCTTTACCAGGTAACCAAGCGCACCGACAGCGGATGCTTTTTCGATTGTCGGTTTGTCGCTGAAGGCGGTCAAGAGAATAATCCCTCCCGCCAGCTGCTCTGAAATGATTCGTTTACCCGCCTTCAGCCCATCCAAAATAGGCATTTGAACATCCATGATGACGAGGTCAGGCAGATGCTTCTTGCATAATTCAATGGCTTCAAAGCCATCGGAAGCTTCCCCTACTACATTGTAGTTCGCCTCTTCAAGCATCTCACGAATATCCATCCTTGTAATAGGTTCGTCGTCGACTATTACAATTTTTCCATTCATGTGTTTTGCACCTCATTGTCTGCCGTTATTTGCTTGTCGATAGTTTAGCCCCTCTTGCAGTCGATTACGCTTCCAAATACGACTGAAGCGCCTCCACTCCTATGTTTTCCATCGTCGAGACTTCAAAAATCCGCTCAACGCCCGCCGCTTGCAAATGATCTCTCGCTTGGGCGATGTCTTCTTGCGATCGCGCCAATTCCACCTTGGTTACAATTCCGATGACCGGCTTGGCAAACATGGTGGAGAAGGCTGGCGGAAAGTAGCTGTCTTCCTTCGTACAATCCTGCACAAGCCCGATAACATCCGCATCCACACTGGAGACTAACAGCATCTTGTACAGATATCGGTTCTCAATGCATTCCCCGGGCGTATCGATCGCCTGCTCGAAATTCTCTACGGCTTGCGTCTTCTTATAGGCAATGGCATGGCCGTGCAGCCGTTGGCACAGCGTAGTCTTGCCCGAGCCGGTACTTCCGGCAAAAATGATTCTCTTCATAGCGGCTTCTCCTAGGTTCTTGTAATCTTCGCAGCCGAGAAGCCTAGAATATTCTGCAACCCAAGCAGCACTTCGCTTACGGCTGATTCCACCGATGATACGTCGCCGGTAATGACGAGCGATCCGCTGAATCGATCCACAAAGCCGATCTGTATTCCAGCCGCCTTGGTCGCAATATCCGCCGCAATAATCGAGGCTTCGCTTGGGGTTATCGTCATTACGCCGATCGAATCATGCGTTTCGCTTCCCAATCCCAGCTTCTTGTAAATATCCGGGTTCGGATTCGCGATAATATGAGCCAGCGTAACCTGTTTCCCAGGCACGTATTCCTGAATGACGCGTTGCTTTTCATTCTGTTCCATACAATCAACTCACTCTCATGTCTCAAACATCCAACATAGCTGTAAAAAAACATAAAGACTCCTTAAAAAGTTCGCACGGAATTTTTAAGAAGCCTCATCGCTTATATTTGTATGCAACACGCCGTTGTGTTACTTTTACTATATTTTAAAACTGCAAACGTTGTCAACAGCATATCGGACAAAATTCGACTCGAAATCAGGATTGAAACATTTTGTTCAAAATTTCACCAACATCGGCCGAGGTAGGAACACGGGGATTCGTAGCCGTGCACCCGTCCTGAAGCGCTCCTTCGGCAATGGATTCTCGCATCTCTTCCAGTGCAGCGCGCTCCACGCCGCATTCCCGCAGCGTTTGCGGCATGTGCAACTGCTTCTGCAGCTGCTTGATAGCCTGAACCAGACTCCGTACGCCGCTCTTTGCGTTAGGGGCCGGAAGCCCTAAGCTCTTGGATATTTCAGCGTATCGAACCGCGGTCGCGGTACTTTCTTCCTTGCCGTATCCCGGCTTGTAATCCGCATTGAATTCAATGACATGCGGCAGCAAAATCGCGTTCATGCGTCCATGTGCGATTTTGAATTTGGCTCCGGCGACATGCGCGATCCCATGGTTAAGTCCAAGCGACGCAATATTGAACGCCATTCCTGCCAGGCAGGATGCATTATGCATTTTCTCGCGCGCTTCGAGATCATCCCCGTTCTCATAAGCTCTTGGCAAATAGGCAAAGACAAGCTTGATGGCCTTCTCCGCCAAGGCATCGGATATATCGTTCGCCTTGGTGGATACATAAGCTTCAATGGCATGGGTTAATACATCCATTCCGGTATCGGCCGTTATGAAATTCGGCACGCTCTTAACCAATATCGGGTCCAAAATAGCTTCCTGCGGCAGCATGTCATCGGATACGAGAGGATATTTAATGTTCTTCTTCTTGTCGCTGATGACGGAGAACGATGTCACCTCCGAGCCCGTTCCGCTTGTCGTCGGGATGGCCACGAACGGAATATCGTGCTGGTTTAACAGTTTTTTCGCGAACAGTTTCATCGCTTTCGCCGCATCAATGGCAGACCCCCCGCCAATGGCAATGATCAGTTCGGTGTTGAACGAGCCCAGCGCCTCGACTCCTTCCGCAACCACCTCCACTGGAGGATCGGGCACGATCTTGCTGAAAATATACTGTTCATTGCTGTCATGCAGCCGGTCAAACACCATGTTAATCATTCCCGACTGGACCATGAATGGATCCGTGACGATGAAGATCCGTTTGTTCCGCCATTCCATGAGGCGATCCAACGCGTCTTGCCCCATATAAAGATCGGTTTTAATAGATAGTTTGTCCATGTAAAGGCACCTCCAAGGATGAATTGGCAACAAAAAAAGAGGCCTCTAAAGGGAGGGATTCCCTTCAAAAGCCTCTTTGCTTTTATCCATAGCGCACGCCATTGTGCAATCTATCATTATTCAATTATCATTATTTAATGTACACCTTTAGCCGATGACCCGTCAACCAAATATTAACTTGACCGGCTCTGTGCATGAGCGATTCCTTAAGAAAAACGTCTATCGACGTACTTTCTCAGAAGACAGACCGCATTTAGCGGAAGTTTTTCTTGCGATATAAGGAAGCCGCGTCTTTCGAAGCATATACTTTCTTATATCTTAAAAAAATGGGATATGCACTTCATTGTGCACAGAATTCCTCGGCATTGAGGAATTACCCGCTTGCTTCGTTGCTATACCTCATCGTATAGGTTTGGCGGCGAGCACCCGGCCTGGCCGACATCCGTGTCGGCTGCCGTCTTGCAACGTAAAAAAAGCCTAGCGAGGCGTAAACGTCACTAGACTCGTAAACCAGTCACTTTCGCCTCGAAATGACTGGCCAGACAAAGTTTCTAGGCAAAAGACCTGACTTAAGACCGATCATGATCGATCTATCACAGTGGCGGGACCGCGTTGGATTTGCACCAAACTTCCATTGCCTATAACTTTTTCTATTGTGCAAAACTCGAATGGGCGTCCATTCGACATTATTATAGCACAAACATACAGATTGGCAATATGCAACCGGGTAAAATTGTTTCTACCCTCCCGGCATCTCTTTTTTTTATAACAACTCCAGCAATTCACTCATATGTTTTATCGAATGCCGCGGTCTGGCCGTGATCTCGGGATTCCAAGGCTGATTGACTTGAATCCATATCGTTTCCATCCCGGTTTTTGCCGCGCCTTCAATGTCGTTGGCCGGATGATCGCCGACGTAAATGCATTCTTCAGGTTTTAAACGAAGTTTATTCAAGGCCATCTCAAAAATGCCGGGGTCGGGCTTCTTTATTCCTGCTTCTTCCGAAACCAGGATTAAATCAAAGTCGTTTCTAAGGCCCAGTTTATCAATTTTCCCATACTGTATGGAGGTCTTTCCGTTCGTTATTAAACCCGTCTTATATTTCTTTCTTGAATGGGCTATAACTTCCTTAGCCCCTTTCATCAGGACGGCACTGTTCACATATTCCTTTCTGTAAAAATCCAGCAGCTCGGTTCGTTGAGGTTTCGCCATCCAAGGCAATTCCTCAATGAGCTCGGCAAACAATTCATCTTTGTCTTTGTATCCGTCCTGGTCAAGCTCAATGATGCGATCGTAAACTTTTTGAGTCGACTCCAAATGTTTAAAATAATGGTTGATGAAGGAATGCGTAAAACTGCCGAACGTGCTTGTCCGATCCAGAATAGTGTTATCCAGATCAAAAATGATGGCTTTTATATGATTCATCGTCCCCTCCACTTCCACGCCGTTTGGTTAACGGATGCCTGACCGGCTTGGGCTTCCATGATTTTGAGTACCATTTAATCAGATTTCAGGCCGAGATCCAGGGACATGATTATCCCCGCTATGCGGCTGCCCTTATCATCCTCCATCACCTTCATATCAAACGGCTTGAAGCCATGCCTATAATAAAACAACAGCGCTCCGGTATTCGTGTTATGGCATATCAGCTTCAGATTGCGGCATGCATACTCAGAACGGGCCCTATGCTTCATGCTGTTCAATAAAAACTCGCCGATCCCGGCTCTTCTGAAGCCAGGGTGAACGATCACATTGCCCAGCCAACTGTCATTCCCTTCGGTTACATCGTATAAATTACAATACCCAACCACTTTACCCCTTTGGGTAATCACGGTCGGAGCGTATCTAACCAAAGCCGTTTCTTCGAGCTGTTCCGGTGTTACGGGGTAAGTTCCCTTCGGGAACATATAAAACAGCTCTACCGGATTCTGTGGAAAATTCGCGATAATCCTAAAATCATCACTGACAGCATCTCTATACTCCAGCATCTTAGGCACCTCCAATAATGATCGATCTCTTTTTTAGATATTTGCTTATGATGTCTTCATCCCATATCTGAACTTCAACATATCTTTCCGGCCCCAATGTCCCATCCTTGTTCCACTCCTGCGGCAAGCCTAATTTACCTACCAATTCCATGATTTCTTTCTTCGTGTAAACTTGTTTTCGATAGAATTTGCCATCTTCATATCTCATCGTCGGAAACAAGTCGCCATAAGTGAAGCTAATGGAATCTTCGTTAAATTCATCCAGGCGTATATTGATTTCGCAGCCTTCGATGTACCATTCCTTAATCCAGCAGCATGCTTCCAGGGTCATATAGTGAGGGAATTCGTTTCTCGGTTTCCCGCCCTTACGGATAAATGCGTTCCTTGCTTGTTCTTCCAGTTCTCTTCGAATCACCAAATAATCATTCGATCTCCGGCTTGCAAAGCCCTTCCCTTCTTGTATAAGTTGGTTCAAGATCTGGTTGGCTTGTGAAAAAGGCAGGCTCGATAAATTTCTAAACGGTCCTAGGTCTTTATCATAGTAGTGATATAGCAGGTAGCTCATTGGACACCATTCCTTATATTAGCCCTTTTCTCAGTAAGTCTTTCTAACGACTAAATGGCGTTGTTCATTCGTGTTTTTCTTCTCAATGACTTCCAATGCTCCTTCAGGATACAACGGCTTCGTTCCCAACTCGCCAATGGTTTTCCATATTAATTTTATGCCATCATGCTCTTTATGCCTTTTCCATTCTAATATATCGCCGTCATCCCGCAGTCTGCACCAATGGATCAACGTGCAATCATGTCTTTGAATGCCATCGTATTCAACAATACTTTCATTAACTAATGCCAAGGGCCCTACCCAAACGGTTAGATCAAATTCTTCGATAAGCTCCCTGGCAATGGCTTCGCAAGCCGTCTCCCCGAATTCAACTCCCCCGCCAGGAAACCTGAAAAAAGACTCTTCCTTATCGCATTGAACCAATATTCGCGTAAAGTCTTTATCGTATATGATCCCTTCAGCTCTCAACAATGGTTTTGCCATAGGCACTCCCTCTTTTTTGGCGTCTATTGGGTGCTCCCCCACTTACTGCCGTCTCCAATCTTCATCCAAAATACTGTACTGAAGCTCATCATCCCAACGGCCATTTTTGTATCTAACCTTCCGGAAACGCCCCTCTTTTGCCATGCCGGCTTTGATCATGACTTTTTCCGAATTGGTGTTGTTGGCGTTGCATCTTGCGAAAACCCTATGTAAATTCATTTCCTCAAAACATACTTTAAGCAACATATTTACGATTTCGGTCGCAAACCCCTGCCCCCCAAAAAGTCCGGCAGCAAAAAAATAACCGATCTCCCCATTGCCTCCATCCTGATTCTGCTTTACTATTTCCACATCCGCAAAACCGATAAAATTGCCCGCTCGATGATAAAAAAAAACGCCAAATTCGTAAGAAGTGCGCCCCTCCGGTGTATTGTTATTCTGGAGAATCCTTTTAAAATAGGGCAGCAGATCCTCTTCTTTTCCAACCTTATCCATATAAGCATACTTCATGATTTGTTCATTCGAAAAAATAGAATATAACAATGGAAAATCTCCTTTGTTATACTCCCTAAACGTCAGACGATCACTTTTATACTCCACTGCGTATCCCTCCAAAGGCCGACAAGTCAAGCAAGTCTATTCCCAGAATCGTTCTATCTCATATTTCCGGTTTTCTACTCTTATTAAATAGATATCCGGATTGGATAGGTTAAGCCATTCTTCGAATCCCACGGAATCATCAAAATGCTTCAATATCAAAGACATTAATGCACCGTACGTAACCACCGCTATATTATGGTACGGTCCATTGATGGCTTCATTGATGACTTCCATTCCTCTTTGCATAGCTTCCTTGGATGATTCTCCACCCTCATAAACGATGTCCAAGTCTACATAGGTTTCCTTTAAGAGCTCCATCCAGTTGTCCAGATTCTTTGAACTCAAAACCCGTTCTTCAAGCCGGCGATCAACCGTATAAGCCAGTCCCAGCATATCGCATAAAGGCCGAATCGATTCAATGGCTCGTTGATAAGGGCTCGTGACAACCAAATCAATCCCCATCCCCCGCAACCGTTCGGCAAGCTGATGGGATTGCTCTGCGCCTTCACTGGTTAATCGGGCTGCCGGTTCCTGTCCTTCAGCCTTGCAATGTCTGATTAGAAAGATGTTTTTCATTCACTTCCCCCTTCTCTTCAAACCCTTTCCGGTAATTCGGGCAGCTCATATGGTTTGTCCACACCTATTAGCCGATGCTTCACCAGCTTTCCTTCCGAGTAGGAACAACGATGCTCGTATATTTCCTCGTCGTAAAGAATATGCTTCAAGGTCAACGGAATATCGCTTGCCACTCCGGTGTTTTGGGGATTGGTGATCCAAGAAAGCTCCTTCCAGTCCAAAATCCCCTCTGAGATCTTGACGGGTGTCTCGTATATGTGCTCATCGGGAAGATCTGCCGAATACAAATACATTCCGCCCACAAATTGCTGGTCTACAAACCAGGTTTCAATCCCCTTGAACTGAACATCGGGTATCGTTAGTCCCGTTTCTTCATAAATCTCGCGAACCATCGACTCGCGCGGCGATTCGCCTGGTTCGATCTTTCCGCCCACCCCGTTCCAATGCCCCATCCAAGCGGGAAATTCACGATTTAGCAGCAATACTTTTGAGCCCTGCTTAATGAAACAAACGGTAAAATCGATCATGAGTATAATCCTCCAAACTTGAAAATTGAGGAGTCCGCAAGCAGATTCCCTTAAATCCGGAAAAATTTGGTCCATGTAAATAAGAAACCAATAACCCGGTCCATCTTCAGGTTATTGGCAAAACGATCTATTATTTTTGTATTTTAAACGTGAATTTCCAAAGTGCCGTGTTTCCCGAATATCTTCCCCTATTCTCGACTACCCTGACGTTGAGCTCCTTGTTCGTTGTCTTCTTGATCGTGCTTAATTTTATCGACGCATTCGCTGTGCCAATGTCAGGGATTTTATCCTGCTCTTCTGCATAGGCTTTAAGCTTTATACTACTATTTGATTTGAGATTTAAGGAGACTGTCGACCCCTCTGCGATTACTTTGCCGTTTACATGGGCCGTGGTGTACCAATCGTTCCCGACATGATTATTCTCGACCAGTTCGATCCGGACGAGCGTGACTTTGATCGCGCCTGTTTTTCCGGATGCCGACGAAGGTTGGATAAACAAACAGAACATAAAGACAAAACACAGGACAGATTTGAAAATTCTGGACACTTTCGAGTGCCTCCCCCAAATATTTTTAAATCCTTATAAATAGTTCTATGCCATTCGGTATTTACCTTTTTATATTTGCAACCTTCCTTCCAAGAAACGGAGATTTCATACCATGAACCTGGAATGAGGTAATGTCCAGCGAATGTAAAGCATCATTCCTTCAAAATGACATCATTACAAGCCTTAGTAAGGTTAATCATGCCTGACGGGATAGGATAAAGTAAAACATTTTCCAATGGATGGAGGCGGCTGCTCTTTTCAGGTTGGCATTCAGCAAGAATATGTATTGATGGATTCATTTGCAGTTTATAAAGATTAAATTAAAGAGAATTCTAAAGTGAGAATTTTTGAACTGCTGCTTCTTTTGTCAAACGCAGGTTTGTTGGCTGTCATGATCTTCTTTAAAAACGGGAATCGCCGACTTCTGCTCTTCACTGCCAGCGGAATCTGCTTGAAGGGCCAAATCAAAAGTATCCTGAGGTTAAATTTGCAACTTCGCTGTTTACGGAGAAGAAACAAGTAAGCCTTGAGGGAATCTTGGAAAAATCATTCTTTTTTAACAGTCGAAAGGAGCCCCTAAGATAGGGACTCCTTTCGACCTAACGATGAAACCTGTCACTGTCTAATGATGAGGATGTCTTGAGGCGGTCTGCCAGTGTTTTGAATTTGAGTAATTTCGTTGTCCGTAAGATTGCGGCCTACCAAAATCAATGAAGATGTGACATTGTCAAAGCCCAAGGTACCCAGGTTCGCCACGTTTTGGCTGCCGCGGAACACGCGGAACGATCCCTGGAAGTTAATTCTTGAGAACAGCACAAGCGTTACTTGGGAACTTTGCACAACGTTTCTGAGCCGGAAGCTCGAGAGGACGTTATCAAACCGGAAAGCCCCAAGATCCCGAACCGCAACTCCTCCGCGTCTTAAGAGGATCCGACGACCCGAAAAAAAACGTGTTAGACCAAAGCGCAAGACGTACATCTCTGTTTGCCAATTTATATCACTCCTTTTCAAAGGTTGATATAGTATATTGGCAAACTCCAAGATCGGTGTAAGACACTTACACCCGTTAAAAAGTTTGTTTTTCAGAAAAAAGGTTATCCACTTTCTTGTCATGAATCAAGGATAGGGCATCAGTTACTGCGTGAATACTCTATCAACCAGCAATCTCTGAGTTCACCTTCATGCTCTTCATGTTCTTTCAAAACTTTTATTTTCTTGAACCCGCATCTCTCATAACAGGTTAATGCCCGCAAATTCCAAGCTTGCGGATCCATTACGATTTTATCGGCACCTTCATGATTAACCAGATATTCAACCATTGACTTGACCAGTTTCTTTCCAATGCCTTTATTCCAATATTCAATTTCGCCAATAAATTGATCCATTCCATAAATCTTTTCGTTGGTTTCCAGATAGCCGTAATCGGCCCTTGTCTCTTCATCCAGAAGATAGAATTGGATATAACCGATCGGTTTTCCATTGTACTCAATGATGCATCTGCTCTCATCATCATCGACATAAAAAGATTCTCGAACCATCTCCAGATCATGGGGGCGGTCTCGCCCTTCATAATATTGAAGTACACTGGAATTGGATAACCAGGCAACTAACAGCAGCTCATCCGATTTCTCGAGTTCACGAACGGCGATCTCTTCCGATTTATATACCAACATGTTATTTTCACCTCAGAAGATTATTTTCTGCAAACGCTCTCGTAAAAATAAAACCATATTAAATCTTGATCTCTTCTATCTCTGCATATTTAGATGAACTGTATTTATACTTTCGAACATTTTATCAGGTTTCTTTTATAGGAACCTCCAAATTAGTTCATTAGTATGTTTCGTAATTTATCTATAATCTCGCTTTGGGCTTCTTGGTTCAATTCATCAATTCGGGCCGCTAAAGTTGGGGCCATCCAATCATCAAGCATGCTTTGATCCATCCCGGACAGCATAAAATATTCCCGTACATATTCTTCATCGAAAAACTCGCGATATTCTCTTTCGTTCAACCAGCGGGGAGCATTGGGCGGGAGTGCATGTGACTGAATCATCATTGAACTCCTTGCGACATCTGCTGCCGGATGACCGATCAATACATTTATCCAGTCAATAATGATGGGTCCATTGGATGAAAGGATGATGTTATCCGGATGAAAATCATAATGACAAATAGCATTGCCCTCAGGCAAGGCCCCAAGAATGGCATGAACGGGTTGTTTCTCGGATTCTTTGATTTTACTAGTCATGTTAATCCTGTTGGTTATTTCGTCTTTTAGATTAGAGGTACGTGTTATCTCAACCTTATGCATTTCAAAATGAAGCTGTGCCATTAGCCGGGCATAGTAGGATACGCTTGATTTGGATGCTTCGATCTGCCTTAGCATAGTCGGCCCATCAATTCGTTCATAGATGAGACAAGGTTTTCCTTCATATTCGATGGAACCTGAATATTTCGGTGTTCTCAGGTTTAAGTCATTGATCATCTCTGCATGGCTTGCTTCTTTTTGGGCCTCATGCATGGAGCAGATATGATCATGAAAAATTTTGATGACTTCGGTATTTCCCCATTGATAAACGTTTGCCGTGTTACCCGTGCCAAGCAATTCTCCGATTTTCATGGTCCTTTCCTTTCTGAATTGTGCCGCCACGGTGACGTTTACTCCACGCGAGCAATAACGCGCGCAGGCGACGAATCCGCTTTGATATGCAAGGGCAGCGCAATAACTTCAAAAGACTTGGCTTGCAGCAGCAACCCAACATTCGTTAAATTTTCGGCTATAAGCACCTTATTCTGAAACAAATATTTATGAATCTCAAATGGATGCCTGTCCGGCGATGGGGTGTCCAAACCGATCATTTTGACTTTCTTTCTGACCAATAATTCAGCGAATGGTTTCGTGAGTACCGGATGTTTTGTAAAATACTCATGTTCTCCGAAAAATTTACTGTACCCTGTATACAAAATGACAATATGCTGCACTTTAATGAAGGTTTCATATTCTATTTTGTACTCAATTTCCTTTTGTCCTGAAACATCCAGGACCACGCCGTTTCCGATAAACGAATATAAAGGGAAATCGCTTAAATAAGAGTCGGCGTCCGTTAAATGCATCGGACCATCAATATGCGTACCCACATGCATATTCATGGTTAAATGATGATTATTGTAACCGTCCCTTTGAAGATGCTTGGATTGAATCAGTTCCGTTTTCGAATCGCCGGGATAAACGGGCATGTCGTCTACGATCAAGTGGGTAAGATCTATGAACATCGTGTTCTCTCCTAATACAGTTTTTTGCTGAGTCTTAATTAGAGCTTAATTACCTTTATCCTTGTGCAAATATTCCCGATATCCCCACAACGCCTCATCCAACTGACCTTCGCCTTCCAAAATAACCATAACAGCATATGAAATCATGTCGAGCCACTCTTCCATCTGATCGACTTGCTCCTTGGAGATCAACCCGTTGCTCTGCAGCATACCGTCAGGATATACAGCCCAGGCCCGGGCAAGCTGACAAATGCTCCAGAGGCATGAGATCATGACTCGTTGTACTTGCGGCTTTTCGAACTCTTCCGCCAGTACTTCGATAATCAACATCAGCTCATGGAAATTACGTTCATACAATTCCCCGCGAAAAGGTCTAAGCATTCCCAAAAATCCATGCCGCATCTTTTCATGCTCCACATCATCATGAGCGAATGCATGGCATTTGAGCAGGAAAAGTGCTTCCGCTTTATCCATCAATCCCTGTCCTTTCAATTCGATCTTCCGGAATCACATTTTATCGTTTCTTTTCTAACCTAGAATGTACTCAATTTTTCAATAGCCTGTTCTTCATTGTCCAAGAAAAATATATCCCTTCCATGGTTGCTTTCGTATATGAAATCTTTGAGACTCTTGCTTGAATACGCAGAAAAATCGCCAATTATTGCAATTTTAGTCTGATAATTAATAAACTTTTGCAATATTTCCCCAGCGAGCCGGGTTTTCAAATCAAAAAATTCCTCGCACACTGCCGACTTGTCGATAACTATTCGATTGCATCCAACCTCATAGTTCACAGTCATCATAAGATCCAAAGCCGACTGCACGTCCGTTATCAATATTTCGTTGCTGCGAACAAGGGCAATCTCTGCTCCGTTGTGTTTAACCGCGGTTATATTCATAATAAACCTCCCGTTTTTTTTACGTTTCATAAAGGAACCCGGCCTTCATAAGAATACTAGGTGACCTCGTGGGATAAAACTGCAGCTTTCGGTCATCCAATGGCTACATTAATGCTTGTTATGA
Organism: Paenibacillus sp. DMB20; assembly: GCF_000987955.1. Taxonomy (GTDB): domain Bacteria; phylum Bacillota; class Bacilli; order Paenibacillales; family Paenibacillaceae; genus Paenibacillus_AQ. The sequence goes on along the minus strand of NZ_LAZU01000040.1, from coordinate 15,547 downwards.
GAAGCAGCAAAGATACAGGAGCCCAAATTCTCCTCTCCCATACACTCCTTGTAATTAAGTTCAGTATGGTGGCGACCACAGAAAAACCGACAACAAACCAGATCGCCGTTTTCGTAAAAGAGTACCACCCCGGTAATATTAAGCCTGATTTACTTAATACGATGGAGGCTATGAATATTAATATGATGGCTTGAATAACAGAAGCTAGTCGCATAGACGGTGGATATTTGCCTGGAAACTTCCCGCCCATCGCGTAACTTCCCCATGGCATTCCTGCAGCTAACAATAGCTGGAATACAACCACAATACCAATTAAAGCAGAAAATATTATTGCAGATTCCATCACCAACATATACTCGCCTCCTTTTAAACCTGATCGAAACTTATAGTTTAATATAGCCTTTGAGTATTCCTTGCAAGACGGCAAAGGTTACCTCGGAATCATTGATCTTGCTCTCTTTAATCATGTTTACGGTATCTTCGACACTCACTCTCAGCACTTCAATGGATTCATATTCCTCAAGCTGCTGATCCGAAAAGTTTACAATATCATCTGTATAAAACACATGAGTCACGACATTGCTTATCCAACTAGCCGGTACTAGAGAACCAAGATAATCCATACTTCCGCATTGAGCACCTGTTTCTTCAAGGAACTCCCTGCGAGCGGCTTTCTCAAGTTCCTCCCCTTTTTCGACCTTTCCTCCAGGAAGTTGAATGACATCATCGTTAACAGCTCTTCTGAATTGCTTTACAAAAATAAAGGAATTCAAATATCGGGCCAATATCACTACAGCATGATTATCCTCTTCCATGATATAGGTCTTTTTTGTATTTATCTTCTACGATGGTTTTTCCATTATTTCGGTATATGATGTTTAATTCCTCCATTTTGGCCTCCTTTTGGCACAATAAATCGTTTTTAATTGGCTGACTCGAAATTAATGTTCAACCCAAAAAGAAATGGACCGCCCCCCTAAGGCAACGGTCAATTTCGACTACTTGCGGTCGACTGCTTCTCTATGCAGTTTTTGTGCTCTGAAGTTGCGTCAATACGTTATCGCGAAAGCGAAAGCCAAGCCCGCTTGTTTTGCCAAGATACTTGAACAGGGGTCTCAAACAAAGCGGATAACTGTTCACTGGTAAGAACTTCTGTCGTTCTTCCACTTCCAAATACGGTTCCTCTTCGGAGCAGCAAGGAGTGCGTAAATTCAGGCAATATTTCCTCCACATGATGGGTCACATACAAAAGCGTAGGAGCGTCTTCTTGATTAGTCAGATTTACGATGCTTTGAAGCAAGGATTCTCTGGACAAGAAGTCCAGTCCGTTACAAGCTTCATCTAAAATAAGCAACTCCGGCGAGGCCATAAGCGCTCTGGCGATAAGAAGTTTTTGTTTTTCCCCTTGTGAGCAGGTCTGATATTGACGGTCAAACAGGTGTGCACAGCCGAGCGTTTCCATGAGGTGAGCGGCTTTTTGGATGTTTTCCTCCGTCGGTTTCTCAAATAATCCAACGGAGGCATGCAGCCCGCTGATCACCAAATGCTGCGTTTTCTCATTGGGGTGAATCCGTTCTTGGAAAGACGAGCTTACCCATCCGATTCGTTTGCGCATTTCCCGCAAATCGACGGTTCCATACCGATGGCCCAATACGGAAATTTGTCCTTTTGTCGGCCAAATGTACCCCGTTATCATATTCAATAGCGTGGTCTTTCCCGAGCCATTTAGTCCCAAAATCGCCCAATGTTCCCCTTTTCGGATCGTCCAATTGATGTTGTTCAATATGATTTTTTGATCACGCCCCCAAAGGACATCTTTGACCTCAATAATATTTGACATAGCATTATTCCTCCTAGATTTGGGGTAGCAGAATTATGTATGCTGAAAGTCCATTTGCCTTTGAGATTTTCCGCTTTCAGTTAAAGATCACATCATCTGCTGTTTTGTCATAAAAAAAATGGCTATAACCCAGCAATTGTTCCTTCCAGATTAAGAAGCGTCCACTTTAAAGCAAGATCCGGGGCTTGATCCTTAATAGCCTCGTATAACTGCTTCATCCCGGCGAAGAGCGGCTAACCGTGATATTTCCAACTCCAACATCTTCCTCGCCTCGTATACCTCTATAAGCTCTGCGCGATGCAGCCGATGTGCAAGAGGCTCTTGGATGACGGGGCTGGCTTTTAGATAAGTACCGAACCTTGTTTTTTCTCAAGCAGTCCAGCATGCACAAGGACCCGGATAGCTTCACGGATCGTGGATCGCCGTACTCCGAATAGTTCCATCAGTTCCGGTTCTGTTGGAATTTTATTTCTGGAAGTTTAACATATTCACAAAAAGCATACAAGAAAAAAAGTACCATCTGGCGTTAAGTGCAGCCCGCGATGTGGGGCATGCATAAATCAACGGTCCATAAGGAACAGATAAATCTTCCTCCACAAACAAAAAGAAGCTTAGGGAATAGTCCCCAAGCTTCTTGGCATCATTTATCTAATTGATCAGTCAAGCTCCTTTTCGAGTACGATTTCCTCTACTCTGACATACCGGCTTTTTTCATAAGTCTTAATGGCCGGTTCATTGTCATGACAGTCACTATCATAATCTCTTTAATCTTTCCTGATACTCCATGATGGCCTTCTTCAAATGTTCTGCATTAAAATCTGGCCATAGCGTATCGATAAACATGAGCTCGGATTGGGATGATTGCCACAATAAGAAATTGCTTAGTCTTCGTTCCCCGCTGGTTCTTAATATGAGTTCCGGTTCTGACCATTCTTTTGTATATAAATAAGATTGAAAATGCGCTTCAGTTAATTCCTCAGATGTAACCCCATCCCGAATGCAATTTTTAAACGCTTGTATAATATCTGCCCTACCGCCATAATTCATTGCGAAATTTACAATCATTCCCGTATTTGCAGAAGTAATTTCAACAGCGTTGTGCAAAATCTCTTGTATGGAGATGGGAAATCGGGACAAATCACCAATAAACCGGATACTTATGTTATTAATCACAAGCTCGTTAATGATTTCAGCTTGAAAAAAAAGTTTAGGCAAGTTAATCAGATAGTTTACCTCTTCTTCTGGTCGTTTCCAATTCTCTGTTGAAAAGGCATACAAAGTAAGACATTTAATATTAAATGCATTACAATTTCGAATGACTTCTCTCATTGCCATCATGCCTGCATAATGCCCGGCAGTGCGCGGTAAACCTCTTTTTGTAGCCCACCTTCCATTTCCATCCATCATGATGGCAATATGTTTTGGAATAACGCCCGACATTTCAAATGAATTTTGATCCAAATTTGTTTTTTTTAATAGGCATCCTGATGAAATCCCTTCACAAAATGTGCATATGCTTAAATACCGTGTTAGATGATACTTCCACTTCTTCGAGAAGCAGACAAAATTGCTTTTCACATATTGATTATAAATCCGGTTTTCTTTCCTTTACTAATCGTTCAATATGTCCTGCCAGTGATCATATAACTTTTGATTTCTCTTTCGCGTCCGGATCTAAAGGCTTCAACTTCACACCTGCTTTTTTTTAATTGATCTTGGCGGTCTCATCTAAGGTTCCTGCACTTCAAATATGGAATCCACAATAATCGGAAGGTTATCCCTTACCGATACCGCTCCGAAGACGGATCTTGCATGTACTCCTTTGTCTTGAAATACTTCAAACATCAGTTCCGAGAATCCATTCAAAACTTTATGGTGTTCTTCAAAAGTCGGTTCTGCATTAACAAATCCTTGGACTTTTACTACCCTCTTTACTTTATCTAATGATCCTAAAGCATCTTTTAATACTGCAAGAACCTCAATCCCAGTCAACCTGGCAAAATGATAGCCTTGTTCAGTTGAAAAATCACTTCCGAGTTTACCTTTCGGGTTTCCTGTTGGGCCTTTTCCTGAAACAAACATTAGTCCGTTTACGATTACGAAATTCGTATAACTTGCCTGAGGATTGCTGGCTTTAGGTAAAACAATTCCTAAACTTTCTAATCTGGATTCAATGGATTGTATCAATGTGTTTTCCGCCTTTCATGGTTAAAAATAATTTCAAGGGATTCACATAACGTTTCCGCATCTACGACGCGACCCGGCCTTAGATAGCTCTTATCTTAGGCCGGGTCGTGTGTTGTCTGAATATTATTCTTCTAATTGTATAACCTCCGACAACCAAGGGGCGATTGTCCCGCAACGCAAGTTCAATGTGAAGGGAGGTGATAACGGTCGATCTCTTGACCTATGGCCTCAGTATAACTCATTTTATAACGCTATTGTAGCGATGATTATTTGGACAATTATTTTAAGTATCATGCGTAGAAGTGTATTTCCATTCATATACGAAGGCCCCCGCCTTTTCCCTGTGATCTTATCAAGCATACCTTGCTCTATATCTGACCTGCATCGCGATCTCATGCTCTTGACATTCATGGCGAAGTCATTATAATGATAAAGCTTATAGGATATGTGAAATATATAACAAGGAGAGCGAAGTCATGTGGTTTTTGTTTGCGGTAGTAACCGCTTTAGCTTGGGGAGGCGCTGATCTCTTTTATAAAAAAAGGCAGCGATCCTCATGATCGATTCAGCCATATCAAAATCGTCATTATGGTCGGTTTGGTCATGGGAATTCACGCTACGACTTATCTGTTCATCAAAGGAATTAATTTTGACCCGATGGATCTCGTTCGCTATTTGCCGGTATCCGCGATGTACATCTTGTCGATGACGATCGGTTATATTGGGTTGCGGTATATGGAGCTGTCCATAGCATCTCCCGTACAGAATTCGTCTGGAGCCGTCACCGCCATACTATTGTTTATGTTCTTCACCCATGAGCTGAGCATCATTGAAATATTAGGCATAACCATGATTACTGCCGGCGTGATTGGGATTGCCGTTTTTGAAAAGAGGGCGGAACGCGAGGCGCTTCAGAACAGCTCGACCCCAATCGATCAAAAATATCAAATCGGCTTTATGGCCATCACCTTCCCGATTCTATACTGCATTATCGACGGGCTAGGGACGTTTGCCGACGGGATTTATTTGGATGAGCTGAGTCTAATCAGCGAAGACGCTGCTCTGCTCGCGTATGAATTCACCTTTTTCATTTACGCCGTGTTGGCCTTTACATATCTGAAATTTATTAAAAAACAGCCTTTCCGCATATTCCAGGAACGCGTGAAAGGCTATGCCGCCCTATTTGAAACAACGGGGCAGTTCTTCTATGTGTTCGCCATGTCCAGCAATGCCATCATTGCGGCGCCCCTCATTGCTTCCTACAGTATTTTTTCGGTCATCCTGTCCCGAATCTTTCTTCAGGAGCGGCTGAACAAGAAGCAATATGCGATTGTTGTCATGGTCATCGCCGGCATCGCTTTGTTAGGCCTTGCGGATGAGCTGTAGTCTGTTTTTTGTTCACCAAGCCTAAGAAAAACGCCTATCGTCGTACTTTCTCAGAAGACAGACCGCATTTAGCAGAAGTTTTTCTTGCGATATAGAATTCCATCAGCTCCGCTGATAACTTATAAATTCTATATCTAAAAAAAGCCGACCTTAAACGGTCGGCTTGGGAATGACGGTATCCGGGGACGATGACCCATAAGTTTTCTCATGTCTTCTTATGATCAAATTCTCTGAGTTTTTTTCCCGAAGTATACTGCCAATACATTAAATTCAATATGCAACAAACACGATAACCAAATAGATTGCGTCATATCTGCCATTGCCCCGAAAAAGATTCCTCCAATAAAAGCAAAACACATATATCTTATACTTTGTCGCGATAATCTATAATATTGCAGGTGCGAAACAGCAAATAGCAATGCAGTAATGACCACCGAAAGAGTCACCGGCATATACAACAATTCCAATAACACTTCAGAACTAAGATATGGATTCAAGTTGGAAAGGATTAAACCTCTAAAGATGAATTCTTCAATAATGGGATAGATGATCACAAAATTCACTATGTTGAATTTGCCGATTGGATCATATCCCGAAAATCGGGATAATGCATAATTAGCTGCAATAAGTATCAGGAATCCCGGCATTGCCGTTATGATGTTAACTGGAGCACTGACTATATAATTCCCCTTAAAAAAAAGGTACCAGAATCACGATAACAACAGCCCAAAAATATAAAACTGTATCTTATCAGACCCTTAGACCATATTCTGATGAAAATCTCAACAATTTTATATGAAAAAGCTAAAATTAATGATAAACCTAAGGCTATGAACATAGATAACTTCTTCCCCGATTCCTAAAAAATCTCTGTCGCTATTGGCATTGTACATTTATATGACGTTTCCACTTCTCAGTTTCCTCATACTACCGTTCTGTCCAAGTAGTTCTTACATACCCTAATTTCATGCCCGCTTGTTCCATATTCCGATGGCTTTGAGACAAAAACGTACACTGCCCAACCACCAATTCACAGTTTTGTTGGGATGCCTCATATAGTCTGGTATTCAGCAAATACTTGTGCAATCCCTGTCCTCGATATTCCGGTAAAGTAGCGGCAAAAGTTAATGAAGTTATCCCATCCTTCGTGTACATCACCCCGGTAGCAGCAGGCTGCTCTTCGGCATATGCAATATAGAATTTCCACCCATGACGATACCACAGGACCTTGTTATTCTCTGCCACGTATGGTATCCCATCATCCGGTAGTCCTGTTCCGCGACAATGGATAGCAGCGTAAATATGGAAGTCTTTTTCCTCCACTTCTGTGATATGTACATGATCAGGTTTAAACAATAACTGATCCACGGGTGTACAATATGTCGATGCATGGAATCCGGACTGGTACAAGCCTCGATTACTTAACTCGGATAATACCCGCAGATCAACTCTTGTTGGAACGATTTCAAATTGTACTTTCCGTTCTCTCTTTCTGTAAAAGTCAATAATATCATCAAGATAATCCAAGTCTGCCGTAGTTAATCCTTTGACAGTATTAAAAGTTGGCCAGGGCATAGTTCTGCTGTACAAGCACATCGCCGTACCGAAGTAAGCAATTTCAACTCCTTCAGGATTACCCTGTCGATTCTGAATGGCTTCCATCCTGTCTTTCATATAATCTTTCTCTGATTGTTCAATCTTCATTACTAATTCTTGAGAGGGTAGAATATTGCCCATGCTTCACCTCACTATGGTTTTAGAAAATGTCGTTTAACGTTGTTACACGATGGAACTTTGAAATCCTTGCAATTGTTTATTCTTTATTGCTTTTGTTAAATCTAAATCAAAAACTTCATTCTGCTCATTCAAAGATAAAATCTCATCGTCTTCAAAAACCCCGTATATATTGGGCTTCCATCCCCATATCTCAGATAGATCATGCAAATATAACGGGTATAAATTGTTTATTATGAATTTAGTACTATGGTCAGTCAGATTTATAGTTACTTGCATTTATTCCTCTCCGTCCTGGCGTAAGTATTATCATGAGTTCTTCAATTCTCTCAGTCTTAACAAGATTTTAGCTGCATGCCCTTTCATGCATACGCTGATAAATAACCCTTCACTGAAGCGATCCCCTCGAAGATAACTGGTCATTAATTTTCTAAGGGTTTCCAGATCGGCGTTCATGATGTTGCTCTCAATATTGTTATCTAAATTCCTATAGACCTCATTCTCTGCTAACCATTCGCTCCAATTAAATACCAATAAGAAACCGGTATCATCTATTGCTTTACGAAAACTTCCGATTTCCTGACTTTCGCACATGTATCCATTTACTTCATGATAGAAAACAGTATAAGGATCTTGGAAATATTCGAGGTATTGGAGTAATCGATCCACATCTGCAACGGTTAAATCCGAGTTATACGGCATAAAATCCTCCCCGCTTTGATCATTACACTTCCCGTTTCTCATCCGGCCGATATAGGATTCTTTGGTAATCCCAATCTCTAGTATCCATATCACCCAAATACATTCTTTCATGCTCGGGTACCCGTTCATACTTCTCTCTTAAGTTTTCCCTGTAAAACTCAATTGGATTTTCTAAATATAAATAATAAGCGTCCCTGCATTCTTCGAGCGTTGATTTTTCTCCATTCAATTTCTTGTGAATATCCATGAGTTCCTTAAACTTCTCCTCAACCTCTGCCGCATACAGCGATTCAGACAATGTTACTTCGCCGAGTCCCAGAATACAAATGGGCTTGGAATTATCGAAGGTAGTGAAAAATGTCCCGTCCTGGAACCATTCACTTACTTCATCAATATTACATTGCACTTCTTGGGGAAGGTTGTAGATCACGACTTGGCCATCCATGTAAACGATCATATGAACTAAATAATTCTTACCATCGTGTTTCATGAAAATGGTGAAGCCGTTACCCTCCACGGTCTGATAGAACATTTCGCTTTTCACGTAAAAATCAGTGAAGCTGGGGGAATGTGCCACTCTCCTAGTTTCCCATTGCTTCTGCTCTCGCTCTGAAACTTCATATATATTCACGAATTCCGGATTAAGCACGCGAATGGTCTGTTCAATGTGTTGATAATAACTTTCTTGATCAAACCTCCAGCTGGCTTCCTCGACTTGGAATGCACCCAAACCATGGATGGACAGATTTTCGCCAACCGGAACTACAGGCGTGAGCCAGTTCGAATTGATTTTATTTTTTAAACCTTTTAGATCCACAAGCTCCCAGCAATTCGTCATACCATCTTCATAGATATCTACGTCAATATAAAAGTATTGACCGCCGTTACAAATAATACCGGGTATAGAAGTACCCTCAACTATTTTGGATCTTCGAATTTTCTTCATGGAGATCACCTTCCGATTATGGTTGTCCTTTCAGGTATTTCACGAACCCGAGATTCATGGGTCAATTAGCAAACCATGCATCCCTGTATATACGTTCCATTTAATTATGGATTCAATGCGTGGTCGGCCAGAACATTCACCGACTCTAAAAATGAATATGATTTGCTCTCTTCGATTTGCAATGATGGAATCAGGCTGGGATTCTGAAACGTTTCTCCCATGGTGTTGCTATAGGTCACACGCTTCCCCATATCGTTAATCGACAACAAATATTCACGGTTCTGTGTTTGGAGTTGTTTCATGGTTTCGGTTTATCCTTTTTCAACGTGCAAGCAACTCGGCCAAACCGTCAATCCAGACGACGCTGTACAGAATACTAAAATTCGAAGTTTAAACCGTTTTTTTTGCAGGCGTTCCTCCCGGGTTCACCCGTCGCGGTGTGTTTAGGTGGTGCAGGGTTGTCGCCACTTTATTCTAGAACTCAACATATACCGGCTCTTCAATTGGTTTTAAGCAAACTTCTATTCTCTCCCTAAAATTCATATATGTCACCATGGTCAATGCTTTATCAATTGGGAAAAATCCTGATTCAAGACTCTCTGTTGTAGTTATTGGAGTACCCCCAATGTATTTCGCTAGAAAAAGTGTATTACAAATACTCTCCTTTACATTTTGGAATACCCCACAAAATCTTATGATCTCAATATCAACACCAGCCTCTTCTTTGGTTTCCCTGATTGCTGCTTGTGCCAGTGACTCGCCGACTTCAACTACTCCGCCTGGCATTTCCCAACCTCTTTGCGGACCTCGGATAAGCAATATTTCATTTTGATCATTCAAAACAATGGCAGCAGCAGAAATAAAATGTTTAGGTGGGTTCATACTATTCTCCTTACTCAAAACAATGCACTGAAAGGGGCTTTAAGGTATTTATTGCATTCCGTGATTCCATTAGATTGCTTACTGATTCAAAGTGAACTAAGGTTCTGGATATGAGTTGATCTCATGGATCTTCTTATATCAAAGGTCGGTGTATCTCTTCTTCCCATTTGCTTTCAGGGTTTGATGCTTTTTTATTACAGTAGCAAACTTACTTTCAGTCTCATGAACGGATTCAATGATAAATCCATTTCTAGTTAATAAATTCAAATAATCATCCAACATGAGTGGATAAAGTTTTATTCTTCTGTCGTTACCAATCTCTAACCAATCATTATCGTTACTGACTGATATAACAAACGTTCCATTATTCTTAAGCGATTTGTTTATGTTATTGAAAGCCCTTTCCTTATCTTCGATATGTAAAAAAAGTTAAAACACTATAGGCACAGTCGTAAAAATCAGGTCTTACATAGTCAATAATATCAACCAATTCAAATTCAGCGTTTGAAAAATCAACAAGATTTTCTTTTGCCCTATTTAATGTCTTGAGGGAAATGTCAATTCCATCGAATTTTTTACACCCCGACAATAACATTTTCTTTGCTAATCTACCGGTCCCTACTCCAATTTCCAAAACCACTTTATCTTTAACATCCAAAGCTTTATAAAAGTGCGGTCCATCCCAATTACTCATATATTCTTGAAGTAATGGCGGGTCATAATATGGATCATTTCCCTCTTCAATCAAGAGATCATAATGTTCCTTTGTACTTACGATTTTCAAAGAAAACACCCCTAATAGTTAAGATCTATGTCCATCTCAAATAACTACAAAACTTCTTTATATTTTCGCATTACTTCCGTAACAAATTGTGACTTTCCATCGGTATAAGCTTTTCGGTTGTTTTTGAATTTTTCAGAAAGTTCAATTTTCAATTTTGCATACTCTGATACCAAAGAAGGATGCTTTCTTAATATATCCCGAAACAAAATATGTCTCTTTAATTCTTCGCTATCCTTATTGCATACATATAGATGATGTTCGCACTTATCATTGCCATCACTACTATATGGTACCTTATCGTCCCTTCTTGCAAAGGCTTCTCTATTCTTGATACCCAAATCCCCTTCATGTGCATATCCCAGTTCATCTAACTTTTTGACTACCCTTGGCAGATCATCCATGGATTCAATTACGACATCAATATCGATGATTGGCTTGGCTGCCAGATTTGGAATCGATGTACTACCGACATGCTCTATGCGTAATACAAGACCATCAAGTTTTTCTGATACGATGGATTCAATATTTTTGAACATTTCGGGCCATTCATTATTATATTCTTCAATTATCACTGGTTTTTGATTTTTGACTCTTCATCAAATTTCTCCTTTGAACGCCAGCCTCTTCTTTAGCTACTCTCAAGTCCATAAACGGTCGATACCTTGCAACTGCCCTTTTATAAAAGTCATCCTATAGATGTCCGGCTTCGATGTGCTATTCCAAAATTCAAACCCGTAGTTCCTATCAAAGTAGTGCATTACGATTGTCATGATATTCCCATGAGTTCCTAATACTATGTTTTTCCCATTATTTTTCTCTAGCAAATCCATGATTACCGGGACTGCTCTTTCTTGTGCTTTTCTCGTTGATTCCCCACCTTCCAATGCAAAATCCAGATCAGTAAAAGACCTATCTATTGCGATCAAAAGCTCCTCCCACGGAGCTTTATAGTTCAATCCTTTAATTGCCCTTTCTCTTAATTCTTCAAACTCTATGATCGGCAAGCCTTTACGCTCGGCTAAAAACTGAACGGTTTGTTTCGCTCTAGCATAAGTACTCGAAGCAACGATATGTATGTCCTCAACTTCTAATAAATCAGCAACTTTGACGGCATCACGAAACCCTTCGTCAGAAAGCCCCCGAGTTTGTTCCTCACCAAAAACGAATGGAGACTCAGCATGCCTGACCATAAAAATGTTTGTTTTCATGTTACCTCCTTGTATTTCCTCGCAAAGTTATTACTAATGATTCGGATCTTCCCACTCCTCATCGAGCACTAATACTCCACTTTCACTCCGAATGAACGCTGTCCCTGGGGCCGAGTTAAGAAAAAGTATACTATCGGGATCATAATTGCATATCGTGTTAACCAGATAAATGGCATGATTATCAGCATTTTTTCATGTATTCTTCGTCCTCATCCCCAGCCATAAACCTTCACCCACTATCTGGATATTTACTATTCCAAGTTTCCTCCCTATACATAAACCCGACCTTGCATCTATTCCACTGTTATTCTGTCACTTGCAATGACTTCTAAGAGTATTTACAAAATATTTTCTAAATCATTTAATGATTCTATAACTAAATCAGGTTTCAGTTCATGTTCCCACGTCTTTTTTGTCTCGATTTAACCAACATGCTATGATTCCTTCTCGCTTTGCTCCTACAACATCGGAAATAGAATCTCCTATGTGAATAACTTTTCTTGGGTCTGCATTATAAAATTTAAGTAATTCTTTAAACATCGTATTCTTGTCATCATTTTTATAAGATTGATATTGCTCAGAAATAAAAGTATGAATCCCATAATCAGTATAAAATCTTGCTATCATTTTGTATTCATGAAATGACCCAACCTTAGATAGCTCTTTCTTAGGCCGGGGATGTGTTGTCCGAATACGCTTCTATGTCCTAAGTTTCCGACAACCAAGGGGCGAGATTCCTCGGCACGCTGCGTTGTTTTTATGATGGGGATGCTTTCTTAGAATTTGCTAAAATATCATTGGGTCTATTAATTCAGTCCATTGTACTTCTGGTTTTTCATTATTCCTCATTGTCATTGTCCCTACATAAACGCTTGTTTTATTTCTATTCTCGTTATAATGCTGAATCATGTACTTCAAAATCGTAGAAATCTTTAAATTCGCTATTTCATCCTTATGTATCCAGCATAATTCTCCTTCTTCAGAACTAATCACATTCGAATGCCTACTCTCTCCAAAATAAACATATTGTTGTCTGATTTCATTGTCTTTCCGACGCAACAAAATATATCTCAATTCCAAATGCGCTATATCATCTTTCTTTAAGCCCGTCTCTTCTTCTATCTCTCTAAGGCAAGCGGTATATGGATGGTTTAATTCCTCTGCTTCTAAATGTCCTCCTATTCCACTCCAAAACTCAAAAGGAAATAATCCTCCGGGCTTCTTCTTTATTAAAAGCAACTGATTTTTGTATGAAATAAAGGCTGTTGCCATTTCCCTCATCTTCATGTTTGAGTCCAGTCCATAGGAAAAATCATTTGATCTTCCGTGTATTTGTTTAACATTCGACTCTTGCGAACCAAGGGCGATAAGCCCGCAGCGTAATTACGTTGTTATATAATGAAATTGCCTTCTTTGAATTTTACTCGCTAGGAAGAATTTTTTCTTTCAATTTCTTTTCCTTCTCTATCATATACAATCATTGCAGATGTAAATTCCCGTTTCGTCTCTTTCACTGGTATCATCACGACATAATACTCTTTATCTGGAATATTAACGTTATATACTTCATGATCAATAAATGCTCTAATACTCCCGATGTTTTCATCATTACGTCCTGCAAGTTTTAAAAACTGTCCAGACTTAGACTCAATAATTCTCTCTCGTATCCAATTAGTTCCATGTCCAAAGTACTCAAGTTTGTATTTATGATTCCAGCCCAGACTTAGTTCACCTGATCCGACAGTTTCACCGATTGTAAAAACAAAATGTATTTTATCGTCTGTTACTTTACTAGTCCGAACTGTAATATCTGTACCCAATCTTTCTTCCAACACAGTTTCAGTATCTCTGATCGAGTCACTTATAAAATATTCTTTGTTGTAATTATTTACGTACAAGGATATAATTCCAAAACAAACCAATAAACCAATAACAATAGCCTTTACTGGCTCTTTCATTTCTTCTCCTTTTGATTTTACTTTTTTTATATTTGCGACTCTTTCATATAACGTTCTTATATCTATGAACCCGAGAGCTTTAGGCGCTCCGCGCCGGGGCCGACGGACTTGGACTAGCAGGGTTGTTCACTGAATCCTCTTTCTGCATACAACCATGTGAACCAAGGGTAAAACCCAAATCTAGATATAGCATGTTAAATAAATTTCTAGTTTTCTCTGAATCAGCCTTCTAATTTGTTGCCCACTGCTCTTATTTCTTTAACCTTAATTCGAACTCTTGACATGCTATAACGAAAACGTCGTCGTATGTATATATGACATATTGCTTTAACTCCAGATCTCTTGCATTCTTTATATCTCTAAGTATTTTTGTGTTAGATATTTCCCCAAAACTACTACTTTCATTGTATGGATTATCAAACATGTGTAAACTTACATCTAACTCAACCATATTAAAGTAATAAACTTTCTTGAATAGCAATTCGTATCCAATAAACTCATCATCATCTGATTCTGTACATAATAGTCCATTTATCTCACCAATTAATTTAACTTCATTCTTTTGATGATTGAATTGAATTTCATCAAGGAAGATCGCGTCTCTTCCATGAATTTCACCTAATTCGGTTTTTTATGGCTTTGATTTTTTCCATCTCTTTAATACCTCTCCGATTTATCTTGACCAATATTATTTTCAAAGCTTCATAATAACGTTTCTCGCATTTACCACGCCCCACCATAAGACCTTATCGTGCCTAGTTCACAAGATTCCATTTACAAAGTAATTGCTCTGGTATGTTGTAACCACTCTCTAAAGTTGTCTACTGAAAAGATATTATCTTGGATTACTGCATTATAAATATCTACGCTAAAGAATTTTTTACGGTATAAAGGGTGGCCATCTAGGTTGTTCTTTAACTTCAAAATAGCCATTCTTTGCACTCCATTAATCTGGGATTTCAATTCATGTACCTCACGCTGTTTTTTGAGCAAAATCTTTAGAAGATATCGACCAAACATCAACCTTCCAAGCACTTGAATTAATAAGTGCATGACACCCCCAATAATATCCCTTCGGCAAATGTTCAGTACGCCCAATAAACTCATTTCGATAATTCATTTTTGAAGGTTTTATACATAAAGATATGTCCTTGCCTAATTCAAAAAAAAGTTTCAATATTCATATTGTCGCCTTCTAAATAAATATCCAAATCTCTCCAAGTCATTAAATCCAAAAAGTAACTGCCACTTACAAAGATTTTTCCGAATCGTTCCAAAATCCTCATTAAACCATGCTCATAAAGAATTTCTTCCGCTTCGTTCTTAATTTCGAAACTAAGTTCATTCAGATCTGATTTCATCTATTATCCTCCGTTCTTCAGATACTGTAATGCCTCTTCGAAATACATCGGACTCCGGGCGACCGAGGGTCGAATGGCCCAAAGCGTGAATATGTTGTTGGTATTCTCAGTTCATACCCGACTGGTTCGGGGATGAACTTTTTCTTTTATACTGGAGAAAACACCGGGCTGAAAAACATATGTTTTGTTAGGACACAGATCCTGTCGCATAAAGTGTTGTACGCCCTAGCCTTTTGTTCATACCCCGATTCAGCTGGTTGGGTCTAGAACCCGTATCACCGTGCCAACCTGTGGAGAGCAAAAGTGCTTGCCCCGGTTTATTTAAGGAGGTTATATGAATCAACCTGTTCTAAGTATCGATGTTGCGAAAGGAAAAAGCGTTGCTGCTGCGTTTCTTTCTTACCAAGATTGTATGTATAAACCGTTTCCGTTTTACCATTCAGAAGAAGATCTTCAGCGGGTCCTGGCTATTCTGGAGGAATTGAAGTCTCTCTCCGGTCAAGAACCAAAAGTGGTTCTCGAAGCCACTGGGAATTATTCAAAACCTATTGCTTCTTTC
>NZ_LAZU01000044.1 GCF_000987955.1 Paenibacillus sp. DMB20 | reverse complement strand
CGGCGGGCGATTTGTATATCGTCATCCGGGTCAAACCGCACGATTTCTTCGAGCGCGAGGGCGACGACATTTACTGTGAAATCCCGCTCACGTTTGCGCAAGCCGCACTCGGCGATGAGATTGAAATCCCGACGCTGACCGAAAAGGTGAAGCTCAAAATCCCGGCAGGAACCCAGACGGGAACCTTCTTCCGTTTGAAAGGGAAAGGCGTTCCGCGGCTGCGCGGATTGGGACAGGGCGATCAGCACGTGAAAGTGGTCGTCGTAACGCCAAGCAAACTGAGCGATGAGCAGAAAGAACTGCTGCGGCAGTTTGCTTCCCTGGACGGGGAGCAGACGCATGAGCATGAGCAATCCTTTTTTGACCGCGTAAAAAAAGCGTTTCGCGGCGACTGACCGATGGATAACATCTAAAAGCCCGGCCGATATGGCCGGGCTTTTTTTCGGCGTTGAGCACATGGTAATGGCGAAGGTCGCAGGGGAATAAAACGGCTTACCTAAACGCAACCTAGGAAGGGTACCGTGTTTTCGTCGCGATTTTTAACCATCCCATAGTAAAGTGCAGGTGAGAAGATTGGCCGAAAAAAAACATACTGGCTTATTTCAAGAGCCCGGAGGAGGCCGAAGGCGTAGCCAAGAAGCTGCAAGCGCTGCGGGTCGCCGACCTGTCGATCGACCGTTTCAGCGCATATCCCGGAGGGGAACTTAACGATACGATGCACCCGCTGACCGGGGATATCGTCAGCCTGACGTCCATGACGCAGAATGCATCCCTTACCAACCGCTCGGCAGGGATATTGGGAGCGGTCGATCCTTCCGCAAGCGGAATGAGCGACGGGAGACAGGACGGTCTTGAAGGCCGTGATATTCTGCTTACGGTCGTGCTCGATGAAAATATATTCGATCAGGCCATGAGTATTATCGAGGGTGCCGGAGGCTTCGTTTAAAATTAAGAAAGCCAACCGACGGAAAGCTGGCCAGAAGAGATCATTATAAAGGAGAATGCATCATGATGCGGCGTGTGAAAAAGGGCAGGATTGCCGACAAAACGGAAAAGATGATCGCTTTGCAATCCGCAAAAGCGGAAGACGTGGAATTTTCGGCTCTGGAAGCCGACGCGGATGACGTCGAAGCGCTGCGCCGCAGCGAAGCCGCCGACGAGCGGCAGCTGAAGGCCATGTTCGATAATCATGAAAAGTAATGAACGGCATGGGGCGCCAAGCCCAGATTTTACAACTTTAGATGGCGATAATGACCATCCAGAACATAGCAGGCCCTTTTCGCATGAACGCGGAAAGGGCCGATTCTGTAAAGGCAAACATGATTGTTTCTTAAATTTTGTAACAAGGGTCCTCGTATAGTACAATATTACGTATGTAAAAACGAGGAGGATCACCTGAATATGTTATGGCATGAATTTACGATACATACCACGGAGGAAGCCGTGGAAATGATTTCGAACTTTTTGCACGAGGCGGGAGCAGGCGGCGTATCCATCGAGGAATCGGGCTCACCGAACAAAAAGCGGGACACCTCCCTTGGACAATGGTACGACGAGGTGCCTTTTAACGATATTCCTGAAGGACAGGCGGTCATAAAAGGTTATTTTTCGGAGGAAGCCGACCTCGAACAGGTCCAAAGCGAAATAACGCCCCGCATCGAAGAGCTTGCAGACTTTGGCATTTGTGCAGGCGAGGTGCGTTACGAATTGAAAACGGTCAATGAGGACGAATGGGCAACGGCATGGAAGCAGTACTTCAAGCCGATCCGAGTCTCGGAACGCCTCACGATCAAGCCTACGTGGGAGGAGTATACGCCCGAATCGGAGGAAGAGCGCATCATCGAACTCGATCCGGGAATGGCTTTTGGGACGGGGACCCATCCCACCACCTCGCTGTGCCTGCGGACGCTGGAAAGCGTGATCCAAGGCGGGGAAGAAGTGATTGACGTCGGCACCGGTTCCGGCATCTTATCCATCGGCGCGGTTCATCTGGGAGCGTCCAGGGTGCTGGCGCTGGACCTGGATCCCGTGGCGGTATCAAGCGCCGTCGAAAACAGCCGTCTGAACGGCATGGAAGACCGGATTATGGTCAAAGAAAGCGATCTGCTATCCGTTTTGAAAGGCGGCGCCGAAAAGAATCTGGGCGTAAAACTGCCCGTGCAGGTCGTGGTGGCGAATATCCTGGCAGAGGTCATCCTTCTGTTCGTAGATGACGTGTATGCCGCTCTGAAGCCGGGAGGCGCGTATATCGCTTCGGGCATTTACAAAAATAAAATCGACATTGTTGAGCAAGCGCTGGTATCTTCCGGTTTTGAAATCGCGGACGTGTGCCGCGAGGATGACTGGGTTGCGTTTGTGGCAAGGAAGAGGTAGGAATGGAGTTTTTGGACCAATTATTATTCTATCCGATCGAACGCCTCCCTTTTTATCTAGCCACCCTTATTATAGCGTTTACGCTTCATGAATTTTCGCATGCGTATTTTGCGAACAAGTTCGGCGACCCGACGGCGAAACTGCTGGGCCGGGTTACGCTCAACCCTGCGGTTCACTTCGATCTGCTCGGCATTATCCTGCTGCTCATTGCAGGCTTCGGCTGGGCCAGGCCGGTTCCGGTCAACCGGGCCAACTTCAGCCATCCGCGTCGCATGGGGATCATTGTTTCCGCAGCCGGACCTTTAAGCAACATGCTGCTCGGGATCGTGGGGTGCCTGGCATATGCCGCCCTTTATCAATTCGGGGTAATTGAGGGGATTGATAACGAAAGAGCGGTTGATGCCATTCATATCTTTTTTGACACGTTTATCGTACTGAACTTTTTCCTGTTTTTGTTTAACCTGATCCCTCTTCCGCCTCTTGACGGTTACCGCATCGTGGAGGATGTCGCTCCAAGACGGATAAGCGCCAAGCTGCAGCGTTTCGAGCAGTGGTCGATACTGATCTTTTTGCTGATTATCATTATTCCGCCGTTTCAGGATTACACGATAAAACCGCTGTATCGAGGGGCGTATGGTTTATCCGTATTTTTCCTCGACATGTTTAACACTTTGTTCGGGGGGTAAAGCGTGGGTAATAGGCCGCGGATTTCCTCTGGTCAGGCGGGTTGAAAAGTTGTATGATGGGGTTTGGCGATTTTGACATAGGTGAGGGTACGTATGCAGCGATATTTTGTTTCGCCCGAACAGTTTCAGGGAGATCTTGTGAGCGTTACGGGGGAAGATGCCAGACATATTTCGAAAGTCCTGCGGGGCCGACCGGGCGATACGTTTATCGTCAGTGACGGCGCGTCCCGCGAGGCGCTCGTGAAGATCGAAAGCATAGAGCAAAGCGGCGTGACGGCGTCGGTCATTGAACCGCTTGACATGACGCAGGAGCCGAGGTTGAAAGTTACGATTGCCCAAAGCCTGCCGAAGGGCGACAAAATGGAACTTGTCATCCAGAAATGCACGGAAATCGGAGCCGTTTCGTTTGTTCCGTTTTTATCCGAGCGGACGATCGTTCAGTACGACGCCAAAAAGGAAAGCAAGCGGCTGGAACGCTGGCGCAAAATCGCCAAGGAAGCCGCCGAACAGTCTCACCGGAACATCATTCCGTCCGTTGAACAGCCGGTAGGGTGGAAAAAACTGCTGGAGACGTTCGAGGACTACGATACCGTTTGCTTTTGTTATGAAAAAGAGTCGGGTTCTCAGTTAAGGGACGTGCTTGGACCGTTTGCGACGCAGGCGCTTAAAGAGCCGGAATCAACCGCCAGCCTGCTGCTGCTTGTCGGGCCCGAAGGCGGGTTTACCGAGGAAGAATGCCGGGCCGCCGAAGCGGCCGGCGCGGTATCCGTCGGCCTGGGCCGCCGCATATTGCGGTGCGAGACGGCGGGCATGACCGCACTCGCTTGCGCGTTATATGAATCCGGAGAAATGGGGGGAGTTTGAATATGCCATCCGTAGCGTTTTATACGTTGGGTTGCAAAGTCAATTTTTACGATACCGAAGCCATCTGGCAGCTTTTCAAGAATGAAGGCTACGAACAGGTGGACTTCGAACAAACCGCCGATGTCTATTTGATCAATACATGCCACGTCACGAATACCGGGGATAAGAAGAGCCGGCAGATGATCCGCCGCGCCGTCCGCCGGAATCCTGACGCCATCGTGGCGGTTACGGGCTGTTATGCCCAAACCTCGCCGGCCGAAATTCTGGACATTCCCGGCGTGGATCTCGTGATCGGCAACCAGGACCGCGACAAAATCATGTCGTTTATCCATGACATCGAGAAGACGCGCC
The DNA here is from genome assembly GCF_000987955.1 of Paenibacillus sp. DMB20. Taxonomy (GTDB): domain Bacteria; phylum Bacillota; class Bacilli; order Paenibacillales; family Paenibacillaceae; genus Paenibacillus_AQ. The sequence goes on along the minus strand of NZ_LAZU01000044.1, from coordinate 105,228 downwards.
AGCCGATTAATGCCGTACGCAATATTATGAAGACCCGGGCGTCGAGGAAATGGACGTGCCGAATTTTGCGGAACGCACGCGCGCTTTTCTTAAAATCCAGGACGGCTGCAACAACTTCTGCACCTTCTGCATCATTCCCTGGTCGCGCGGTCTTTCGCGCAGCCGCGATCCGAAGAGCATCATCCAGCAGGCGAGACAGCTCGTTCAGGCGGGTTACAAGGAGATCGTGCTGACCGGCATTCACACCGGCGGGTACGGGGACGACCTCGAAAACTACGATCTGTCCGATCTTCTCTGGGATCTGGATAAAGTGGAAGGTCTCGAACGGATCCGCATCAGTTCCATCGAAGCGAGCCAAATTGACGACAAAATGCTCGACGTGCTGAAACGTTCTTCCAAAATGTGCCGCCATCTGCACATTCCGCTTCAAGCGGGAGATGACACGGTACTGAAACGGATGAGACGAAAGTACACGACAGAGGAATTTTTGACGAAAATGAAGCTGATCCGCGAAGCGATGCCGGATCTGGCCATCACGACGGACGTCATCGTCGGGTTCCCGGGCGAAACCGACGAGATGTTCCGGAACGGTTACGAGCTTATGAAGGAAATCGGCTTCTCCGAAATGCACGTGTTCCCTTACTCCAAACGTACCGGAACGCCTGCTGCCCGCATGGAGGATCAGGTCGACGAGGAAGTGAAGAACGCCCGCGTCCATGAGCTTATCGATCTGTCCGAGCAGCTGCAATTGGCCTATGCCGAGCAGTTCGTCGGACAGGTCGTTGAAGTGATCCCCGAGAGGGAATACAAGGGAGCGCCGAACGGCGGCAAAATGCAGGGCTACAGCGACAACTACCTGCAGCTTGTTTTCGACGGAGGCCCCGAGCTTGAGGGACAAGTGTGCCGCGTGAAGATCACGAAAGCCGGCGTAAACGAATGCGAAGGCGTACTCGTTGGCGTTTTGGAAAACGGATTGGCCGCTGCTCAGTAATCGGGCGGAAAAAGCCATGCCTGACAAGGATTTCATTTCCGTCTTAGGGAAGTGAAATCCTTGTTGCACATAAAGGAGGATGGGGATATGAATCGAAAAGAGATATCGGCCGGGGGCGTCGTATACCGGAAAAAGGATGGAGACCTTCAAATTCAGCTAATCCAGGACCGCTACGGCAAAACTTCGCTGGCCAAAGGCAAGATGGAGGCCGGCGAAACCGTTGAACAAACGGCGCTGCGCGAAATTCTTGAAGAAACGGGCATCATCGGAAAAATCATCGCTCCGGTTGATATTATCGCTTATAAATACAACCACCCGGAATTCGGGCTGGTGGATAAGGAAGTTCATTATTATCTGGTGGAAGCCCAGGACGGGACCCTCAAACCGCAGGTTGAGGAGATCAACGGGGTAGATTGGTTCGAACCGCAAGCCGCCTGGAAAAAACAACGTCATAGCGGGTATGGGAACAACGATGTCATTCTGCGCAAAGCTTTGGCCATTTTGAACATTCATGTGCAATAGGCGTCCGCGCACCGAGGCAGCCATTTTCATTCTTTGGTAACCTTTCGCCAGACAGGCAGATAGCAGAGCGGCAGGGCAAGCAGGGAGCATACAATGTTGAAGATCGTCTGGGCATGGGCAATTTGGCTGCCCGGGTCGGATGCAAGCCATCCGGAAACGGCGGCAAGCGAGCCGATAAAGGGAGCGAACAGAAGCGCGCCTCCGATATTGAGACCCAAATGCGACCAGGCCACAAAGCGTCCGGCCCGCGTGCTTCCGATGGCTGCGATGAGAGCCGTGGCGCATGTGCCGACATTGGAGCCGAGAACGATGGCCACGCCGAGGATGGGCGGCATCACGCCGCTTACCGCGAGGCTCATGGCCATGGCTATCACGGCGGCGCTGCTGTGCATGAGCGCGGTCAAGGCGGCTCCTGCCAGGATGCCCCACGTTATGCTTCGCGAGGCGTGGTCGAGAAACCACTGAAACACGCCGAAATGCTGCAAGGAAGGCCCGATGGACTGCATGACGCGGATGCCGAGAAGGACGAGGGAAAAGCCTGCCAAGGCAAGGCAAAGAAATTGAGTCTTTTTAAGCCGAACGTGCAAGGACGATAATCCGGAGGGGATCCGTTCGTCCAAAACTACAGCTCCTGTCCACAGCATCAGCGACAGAATTAGCAGAGGCAGCGCCGCCTGCCCGATCTGCAGGCTGATCAGCTCGGTTGTCAGGGTGGTGCCGATATTGGTTCCGAGTATAATGCCGAGCGTGCCTCCGTAACCGAGGAGACCCGCGTTGGCAAAGCCGATCGTCAGTACCGTGACAGCCGTACTGCTTTGCAGCAGGGCCGTGAGGCCCGTGCTCGCCAGCATCCCTTTCAATGGGGTGGAGGTCGCCTTGTTCAGCCACCCGTGAAGCATGGGCCCTGCCCACTTCTGAAGCGATACCTCCATCACCTTCATGCCCAGCAAAAACACGACAAGACCGTAAACGACCGGAAACCATAAGGATGAAAGCATGTGAATCTCCTTTGCGAATGTGGTTAAACTACCGCTAAATGCGGTCTGTCTTCTGAGAAAGTACGTCGATAGACTTATTAAATACATATATGCCCCTGGAAGGACATGCATGCAAAGGATTGTCCGGCCGGGACACGATAAATCAGGGAGTGAAGCCGCAATGCCATCGGTCATTCTGGATCGAAACCGTAAAAAAAGATTGGAAGAGAGCCACCCTTGGGTGTTTAAAAGCGAAATTGCAGCACTTGAGGGAAATCCGGTACCCGGAGAGATCGTTCAGGTGCTGAATCATCAAGGCCGTTTTTTGGCTTCGGGTTACTATAATCCGAATTCCCAGATCACGGTGAGGGTCGTTTCATATCAACCGCTGGAAAAAATGGACGCCGCATTTTTCGCAGCCAGATTCCGGGATTGCCTGAAGCACAGGGAACGGTTTATCGGGGATCAAAACGCATATCGGCTTGTGTACGGAGAAGCGGATTTTCTTCCGGGGCTGATTGTCGACCGGTTCGCCGGCGTGCTTGTGGTTCAGCTGCTGACGCTCGGGATGGACCGCTGCCGGGAGAGCATCGTGGAGGCGCTTGCGGAGGCGTTGAACCCGATCGGCATTTACGAACGGAGCGATGTGCCCGTCCGCGAGCTGGAAGGCCTGGAACAGCGCAAAGGGGTACTGTACGGGGATTGTCCGCGTCATGTTACCGTCATGGAAAACGGCCTGAAGATCAAGGTGGATATCGAAGAAGGGCAAAAGACGGGATACTTTTTTGACCAACGCGAAAACAGGGCATCCATCGAGCCGCTGATGACGGGATGGGGCGGACGAAGCGGCATTACGCTGCAGGAGCGCGAGACGGAAGGCCGGATGGAGCGCGTTCCCGTGAACAAGAGCGGCAAAGAGGTGACGTTTCCTTATTGGGACGGCGCAACGGTGCTGGAATGCTTCTCGCACACGGGAAGCTTTACGCTTCATGCTTGCAAATACGGCGCCAAGAAGGTGACCTGTCTCGATATTTCCGAGCATGCCATTGCGAGCGCGCGGGAAAACGTGGAGCTTAACGGTTTTCAGGATCGCGTGGAGTTTGTCGTGGACGATGCATTTCAATACCTCCGCAACCAGGTCAAAGGAGCCCAGGAGCGGGAGGAACGCGCCGCCGGGGACCGAAAAGTGGATACGTCCAAACCGTTGACGGCCGGAGGCGGGCGAACTTGGGACGTCGTCATTCTGGACCCGCCCGCTTTTGCCAAAACCAAGGGGGCGGTGAAGGGAGCTTGCAGGGGATATAAGGATATTAACCTTCACGGCATGAAACTTGTGAACGAGGGCGGATATCTTGTCACGGCCAGTTGCTCCTACCATATGCGGCCCGACTTGTTCCTGGAGACGATCCGCGAGGCGGCCCGGGATGCCGGCAAGATCCTCCGTCTCGTGGAATGGCGCGCGGCGGGTAAAGACCATCCGCAAATTCTCGGCGTCGACGAGGGCCACTATTTGAAGTTTGCCGTGTTTGAAGTCCGCAGCAAATCATCTCTGTAAGGCTGCCGACAGAAGAAGCTGCCACATTGATGTAAGCGGCGGGGTTCATCCGCGGGAAGGGCAGCCTGGTGCTAGTCAAAAAAATCAAGCTGGACGGGGAAGCTGCCGTTCAGCTTTTTTGCGCATATTTGGCAGTGTCATCCAAACGTATGTTCCATTGTTCCCCACTATGCTATACTAATAGACAACATCTTTTTGAAGTTATAGATTTTGAGAAGGAAAACCCGGTCGTGCCCATTCTGATTTTTCATTGAAAAACCAAACGAAAGAGGCCGGCTAATCGATAGATTTAGGTACAGGGATTGAGTACATAATCAGGATCCGCAAGAAGCGGTCTTGTGATTGAAGGAGGCAGCATATGTCTTTGCATTTTATCATCGGACGTTCGGGCAGCGGGAAAAGCACGGCGTTGCGTAAAGAGATGGCCGGACGTCTGGCGGAAAATCCCCAAGGGAATCCGATGATACTGATCGTTCCGGAGCAGGGCTCGTTCGAAGCGGAGCATGCGTTGGTGACCACGGGCCGGGTTAAGGGCAGCCTAAGGGCCCAAGTGCTCAGCTTCCGGCGCCTGGCTTACCGCGTGATGCAGGAAACCGGGGGAGCGGCCAAAGTGGCGATCCGCGAGGAAGGCAAACGAATGCTTCTGTACAAAATCATCCAGCGGCGGAAAGAAGAGCTGAAGCTGTTCGGAGCATCCGGGGAGCAGCTCGGTTTCGTCGGAAAGCTCAGCGAGCTTTACACCGAGATGAAACGCTACTGCGTGGATGCTTCCTGCGTGGAGGAGCAGCTGGAGCGTCTGGCTTCCGCAGCCGGAAGTCCGCCGCTGCTGCGCCGGAAGCTGGAAGATATTTTAACCGTATACAGGGACTTTGAACACGAGATGTCGCCGCTTTACATGGATGAGGAAGATACGCTGGTCAAGCTCGCTGAAGGAATTGCGGAATCCTCGTATATCCGGAATGCGGACATTTGGATCGACGGGTTCAACGGGTTCACTCCTCAGGAATACGTCGTTCTAAGGGAATTGATGTCGCATTCCGCATCGGTCACGGTGGCGTTGACGCTGGACAGGCCGTATACGGACGGCGCCCTTCCCCATGAACTCGACCTGTTTCATCCGACGGCCGTGACATACATGAAGCTTAAAGGCATTGCCGACGACCTGGGTCTGGACACGGCGGACACCGTTCTTCGCCCCGACGTGCCGCCCCGCTTTATGGACCGGCCGGCCCTCGCCCATTTGGAACGGGGATTCGACCGCAAAATCCGATGGCGAACACCGGGAACGGAGCCAGGGAAGCAGCCGGAAGGGATATGCCTGTATGCGGCGGCGGGCCGCCGTGCCGAAGTGGAGGGCGCCGCCCGCGAGATGCTGAGGCTGGCAAGGGAAGAAGGAGCGAGGTTCCGAGAGATGGCCGTCTTCTCCAGAAATCTGGCGGATTATCAGTTTCTGTTCGGACCGCTGTTCCGTGAATACGGCGTGCCTTACTTTCTGGACCAGAAGCGGAGCGAGCTGCACCATCCGCTGATCGAGTTTATCCGTTCCGCCATGGAAGTCGCGATTCGGCGATGGAGGTATGAGGATGTTTTCCGGTGCATCAAGACGGACTTCCTGCTGCCTCTCGACGGCTCGCTATCCCGGGAAGATATGGATCGGCTGGAGAACCACGTGCTCGCTTCCGGGATTCATGGCTCCCGCTGGACCGATGGACGGCACTGGAGGGGAATACCGAGCCTGTCCCTGGAAGAGGGAGACGGCGGCAGACGGCTGGCTGAGGGACTCGAGACGATTGAACGGTGCCGCGCGGCGGTGACGGGTCCGCTTCAAGCTTTTGAGAAGAGAATGAAAAAGGGATCGACGGCCCGCGACAAATGCGCGGCCGTTTACAGGCTGCTTGAGGAGGCGGATGTTCCAGAAAAGCTGGAGCTGATGAGCCGCTCCGCACTCGATGCCGGAATGCCGGAACAGGCCAGAGAGAACCGGCAGGTGTGGGGAGCGGTTCTCGATCTGCTGGACCAGATCGTGGAAATGATGGGGAATGAAAAGCTTGGCGCCGAAATGTTCGCGGGGATTCTGGACACCGGTTTATCCGAGCTGGAGATGGCCCTCGTTCCGCCTTCACTGGACCAGGTGCTTGTCGGAAGCATGGACCGTACGCGTACCGGGGACGTCAAATACGCTTTTCTGCTTGGAGTTAACGACGGCGTCATTCCGGCGCAGTTCCAGGATGACGGCATCCTGTCGGAGCAGGAGAGGGTATCCCTGGAGGCTTCCGGGATGGAGCTCTCTCCCAATATCTCCCGCCGCCTGCTGGATGAACGCTTTGTCATCTATTCGGCGCTGACGGCCGCCAGCCGGCAGCTGTGGGTCAGCTATCCGGCTGCGGACCAGGAAGGTAAAACGCTGCTGCCCTCCGAGGTGATCCGGCATTTGAAAGCCATGTTCCCGCTTAAAGAGCGAATCCTTACGGCACAGCCCCACGGCGAATTGTCTCCGGAGGAGCAGTACGGCTTTATTGCCGGCGGAACCAAATCGCTTTCCTTTCTTGTCGGCCGGCTCCGGGATTGGAAGAACGGAGGCAGCCTTCCGCCGGTATGGTGGGAGGCGTATAACTGGTTTGCGCGGAGCCCGGTCTGGAGAGACCAGCTGGGACTTATGCTGTCGTCGCTTTCTTACCGCAACGAAACGCGGAGCCTGAAGGTGGAAACCAGCCGGCGTCTATATGGAAGCAAGCTGAGAACCAGCGTGTCGAGGATGGAACGTTTCGTTGCCTGTCCTTTTTCCCATTTTGCGTCACATGGCCTCAAGCTGAAGGAACGTCAGCTATACCGGCTTCAAGCCCCGGATATCGGGCAGCTGTTCCATGCGGCGCTGAGCGACATGGCCGCGCGTTTCAAAGAACAGAAGCGCAGCTGGGGGGATTTGACCGCGGAGGAATGTCTCCGCGAAGCGGAGGCGACGGTGGACAGGCTGGCTCCGCTGCTGCAGGGGGAGATCCTGCTCAGCTCCAAGAGATACGGTTATATCTCCCGCAAGTTAAAAAGCATAGTCGGCCGCGCTTCCGTCATTTTAGGCGAGCAGTCAAGAAGAGGCAGCTTCGAGCCGGTCGGCTTGGAACTGGATTTCGGCCCGGGCAAACCCATTCCGCCCCTGGCCTTCCAGCTGCCGAACGGGGTGTCGATGGAAGTTGTCGGCCGAATTGACCGGGTGGATATGGCACGGGGCGAGAACGGCATACTGCTGCGGGTCATCGACTATAAATCGAGCCAGAAGGACCTGAAGCTGCACGAGGTTTATTACGGGCTTTCCCTTCAGATGCTGACGTACTTGGACGTGCTGCTTACGTTTGCGGAAGACTGGCTGGGCGAGGCTGCGCTCCCGGCAGGAACGCTTTATTTCCACGTGCACGATCCGGTGCTGCAGTCTCCGAACGGAATGTCGCCGGACCAGGCGGCGGAGGAACTGCTCAAGCGATTTAAAATGAAAGGCCTGCTCCTTGCCGACCGGGAAGCCGTAACCTTGATGGACTCCCTGCTTGATAAAGGACATTCCGCTATCCTGCCGGTCGCCGTGAAGGCGGACGGAAGCTTTTATAGCAGTGCCGCCGTCGCTACGCCCGATCAATGGGAAACGCTGCTTGCGGCGGTCAGGGAGAACATCGTGAGGATCGGCTCCCGCATTACGAACGGCGAAGTGTCCATCGAACCCTACCGGATTCAGCAGGAAACGGCATGCGCCCACTGCTCCTATCGTTCGGTATGCCAGTTTGACGAAAGCATGGAAGGCAGCCGGTATCAGCTGCTTGGGAAGCCGGGCAAGGATCAGGTATGGGATCTTATCGGCAGGCTGAAAGGAGGAGACGGAAGGTGAATCGAATGATGGAAAAACCGGAAGGCAGCATGTGGAGCGACGACCAGTGGAAGGCGATTGCGATGAGCGGCGACGATATCCTGGTTGCCGCTGCTGCCGGTTCCGGAAAAACCGCGGTCCTGGTCGAGCGGATCATCCGCAAGATTACGGATGGAAGCGCGGGCTTCAGCGTGGACCGTCTTCTGGTCGCCACATTTACCAAAGCGGCGGCGGCCGAAATGCGCGAGCGCATCCGGGAAGCGCTGGAGAGGGAACTGGAAAATGACCCCGACAGCGAGCATCTTCGCCGGCAGCTCGCGCTTCTCGGCCGGGCTTCGATTACGACCCTCCATTCCTTTTGCATGGATGTGATCCGGCGTTATTATCAACTGATTCCGCTGGATCCGGGCTTTCGGATCCTGAATGAGAACGAGGCGGACTTGCTGCGCCAGGACATTCTTGAAGAGCTTTTCGAGGAGAAATACGGGGATTCCGCCCAGGGCGGAACCTTTATGCGCCTGGCGGACTGGTTCAGCGGGGAGCGCAGTGACGATGCCTTATACCGCCTCGTGCAGCGCCTGTACGACTTCTCGCGAAGCCATCCCTGGCCCGACCGGTGGCTCCGGGAGACGGCGGCGGCATTTCGGGTGGCGGACACGGCGGCACTCGGGCAAACGGCCTGGGTCCGCAGCATACTGGCGGATGCCCGGCTTTCCTTGTCGGGCGCGGCCGGACTGATTGAACAGGCCCGTTCCCTGGCGCTGCAGCCGGGCGGGCCGGCCGCTTACGCGGCCAATCTGGACGAGGATGCGCTGCTTGTGAATTCGCTGCTTGAAGCCGTTCGGGAGCGGCCGTGGGAAGAATTATACGAGATCTTCCGCAACGTCACCTTCGGCAAGCTGAAATCCGTCCGCAAGGATGATATCGTGCCCGAGCTGCAGGAGCGGGTGAAAGAGTTGCGCGATAACGTGAAAAAGTCGGTCAATGACCTGAAAAACGCGCTGTTCGGACGCACCGCGAAACAGTTTCTGGATGAGCTGCATGCGGTGGCTCCGCTGATGAATGAGCTGGTGGAGACGGTTATAACATTTGCAGACCGCTACCGTTCGGCCAAAGCGGCCAAAAGCACCGTCGATTTCAACGATCTGGAGCATTACTGCCTTCAAATTCTGAGACACCCGGATTCCACGCCTGAAGAGGTGATGCCGTCCGATGCCGCGTTGGAATACCGTGATCAGTTCGACGAGGTGCTGCTGGACGAATATCAGGACACCAACAGCGTGCAGGAAGAAATCGTCCGCTTAATTTCGAGGAATTGCCCGGGCAACCGGTTTATGGTGGGGGACGTCAAGCAGAGCATTTACCGTTTCCGCCTGGCCGAGCCGGGACTGTTTCTGGACAAGTATAAAAAATACGGAACGGGCAGCGCCGAAATGGTCGGCTCCGGACGGGCAGATGCCCTGACCCTAAGCGTTGCGGGTGCTTTCGGCATCGACGGGGAGGCGGTGAGCCTTCAAGCGGGACCTGCCGGAGAAAAGGCAGGCATCCCGGAATCGAAAGACCGGCCGGGAGCCGGCATACGCATTGACTTGGCCCGGAATTTCAGGAGCCGGATGGAAGTGGTCGATGCGGTCAATATGCTGTTCCGCCAGATCATGAACGAAACGGTGGCTGAGATCGCTTATGATAGCCGGGCAGAGCTTGTATGCGGCGCTGCCTTTCCACAGTCGGGGGGCTCCGGGGATGGCGGTGAACGAGGGTATGCGCATGAAACGGATAAAGGTTTTGCCGGCCCGTTTACGCCCGAGCTTCTCCTGATTGACCGCGCCGGCGCGGATTCGGCGGCTTCTGAAGTTGAGGGAGAAGGCGGCGGGGAATCCCCGTCGCAGGAGAGCGAACGCATCGAAATCGAGACGGCGCAGCTGGAGGCGCGCGCGATCGCCCGGCGAATCCGCGAGATGACGGGGGAAAACGGCAAGCCGATGATGGTTTACGACAAATCCCAAAAAGCCATGAGGCCCGTGGTGTACGGCGATATGGTAATCCTGCTACGTTCTGCAAGCGTGTGGGCTCCATTGATCATGGAAGAACTCCGCCAAGAGGGAATTCCGTCCTTCGGCGAACAGAGCAAAGGTTATTTCCAAGCGATCGAGGTGGAGATCATGCTGTCTTTGCTCCATGTCATCGATAACCCGCGCCAGGACATCCCCCTTGCTTCGGTGTTACGCTCGCCTCTCGTCGGGTTAACGGAGGAGGAATTGGCGCAAATTCGCCTGTACGCGCCGGGGGCCTTTTATGATGCGCTGACGGAAGCCGTTCGCGGTTATGAGCCGCCGGCGGCGGTGCTTACGGGCATCGGCACGGGGCGTTGGCATGCCGGGTTGGAGCTTCTGCCGGGCATGGCCGAAGCCGCGGCAGGGGCGACGGGCTTGCAACCAAGCGGTGAGACAAACGCTCAGTCTAACGGGTCATCCGATTCCGCGGGCCGGATATCCGAAGCGCTCTTTTCCAAACTGACCCGATTTATCGACCGGCTGCAAAGCTGGCGCAAGGACGCGCGCCATGGAAGCCTGAGCGACCTGATTTGGCGGATTTATAGCGAAACGGGATATCCGGACTGGGTCGGAGGACTTCCGGGAGGAAGCCAGCGCCGGGGCAATTTGACCGCGCTTTATGACCGGGCCGTGAAGTATGAGCAGGATACCTCCTCAAGAGGGCTCTTCCGTTTTCTCACGTTCATCTCGCGGCTTCGGGATAACGGAGGAGACTTGGGAGCCGCAGGCGGGCTGGAAAGCCAGGGCAACGCCGTCCGGCTGATGACCATTCACAAAAGCAAAGGACTGGAGTTTCCGGTCGTCTTTATCGCCGGACTTTCCAAAAATTTTAACCAGCAGGATCTGAACGCTCCGTTTCTGATGCATAAGGAGCTTGGTTTTGGACCGCGATATGTCGACGAGCAGCTTCGCGTCGCGTATCCGACGCTGCCGAATCTGGCCATTCGGCGCAGATCGCAGATGGAGCTGCTGGCCGAGGAAATGCGGGTGCTGTATGTGGCGCTTACCAGGCCGAAGGAGAAAATGATCTTGGTCGGAACGGTAAAAAACCTGACCCAGAAGGTGAGCGACTGGATCCAGGCCGACGGTTCGCCGGAGCTGCTGCTGCCTGATTACATGCTGGCCCGCGGCCGCAGCTATCTGGACTGGATCGGTCCCGCCGTCATCCGCCATCCTTCTGCCGCCCTCCTTCGTGAAGCCGCCGGTGCGGCACAGGCGGAGCATGCGAATTTATTCCCGGACGGGACGGGGTGGCAGATCAGGCTGGAAACGGCCGAGTCGCTGGCCGGGAATTCGCCTTCACTGATGGAGGAGCAGGAAGCAGACCGTGATCACGGCCGCTCCGGCAAGGAGTCTGCGCTGCGGAAGCTGGAGCCGGTGCCTGACATCGGCTGGAGCGGAGAGGGCAGCGTCCAGGAGATGAGACAGGACCTGTACCGCCGGTTGAGTTGGACTTATCCATACCTCACCGTAAGCGGAATATCCGCCAAAACATCCGTTACGGAGATGAAAAAGCTGCTGGCCATGCAGGATAGCCCCTCACTCGATATGATGGAGGAAAATGCCCTTCGCCGCCGCGGTGATAAGGATGAGGGAGACGGCGGAGCGTTCACCCTGAACCTCCGCCGACCGAAATTCATGGAAGCGGCTCAGCTGACGCCGGCCGAACGGGGAACGGTATATCATACCATCATGCAGCATTTGCCGTTAGAACCCGGCGGTGATCTGGCGTCCATTGAACGGACGATTGCCTCACTGACGGAAAAAGAGATGATTACGGGCGAACAGGCTGCCGCTGTTGCACCCCGGGAGATTTTAGGCTTATTTCATAGCGAAGCCGGAAGAAGGCTGACGGAAGCGGAGCAGGTATGGCGGGAAATGCCGTTTTCCTACGCTCTGCCGGCCTCGGAAGCGTATCAGGGCTTGTCCTTCCTGGACCTCTCGGATGGCAGGCTGAAATCGCCCGAGGGCGGCGCCGCGATGCTTGATGGCGAATGCGTGTTAATCCAGGGGGTCGTGGACTGCCTGTTCCGGCAGAACGGACGGCTTGCGCTGCTGGATTATAAAACGGACCGCGTGCTGGAGCACCGCGGAGGGATAGAGGCGCTTAAGGAGCAGTACCGGTTTCAACTGGAGCTGTACGCCAGGGCGCTTGAGGATATTTTGGGAGAGCCGATCCATGAAAAATGGCTTTACTTTTTCGACGGGGGCCACTCGGTACTTTTGTGATCATTCATGTTTGAAATGCCGTTTTTCGTTCAAATCCGAAAAAGTTTTGGAACGAAAGGCGTGCAGGGGGAGAGGAGAACTGGGATTAATGCGGATTTTGCATACGGGAGACTGGCATCTTGGCCGGACGCTTGAAGGACGCAGCCGCCTTGCCGAGCAGGAAGCCTTTTTGGACGAGCTCGTGAAAATGGCGGACGATCAGCAGGCGGACTTGATTTTAATGGCGGGAGACGTCTACGATTCCGTCAACCCTCCGGCGGCTGCGGAGCAGCTGTTCTACGATGCGGCAGCCCGGCTGACGGAAGGGGGAAGGCCGCTGGTAGTCATCGCGGGAAATCACGACCAGCCGGAAAGGGTGGCCTCGGTGACGCCGCTCGTCACGAAACGCGGGATTACGCTGGTCGGGCTGCCAACGGCGGAATCGATCACCGTTACGGCTCCACGTACGGGCGAAACTGCCAAAATCGCCGCCCTGCCCTACCCTTCCGAGTCCAGGCTGAACGAGCTTCTCTCTGCGGATGGGGACGAGAACGAGCTTCGCCGGGCGTACAGTTCAAGAGTAGGAATGCTGATGAAAATGATGGCCCGGGGTTTTTCGCCGGAGACGGTGAATCTCGCCATGAGCCATATCTATGTCCTCGGCGGGGTGGAGAGCGAATCCGAACGTCCGATCCAGGTTGGGGGAGCTTATACGGTCGATCCCTCGGCGCTGGCGGTCGGAGCCTGCTATACGGCACTTGGTCATCTTCACCGGCCGCAGGCGGTTAAAGGAGACGGGATTGTCCGTTACAGCGGATCTCCGTTAGCATACAGCTTTTCGGAAGCGGGCCAGGCGAAATCGGTGACCTTGATCGATGTTTCCCCTGGCGGAACTCCGGTCATCGAGGAACTGTTCCTGACTTGCGGCCGTCCCCTCGTGCGATGGAAGGCGAAAGGCGGGCTGCAGGAGGTTTATCGCTGGCTGGAGGAAGGACGGGACGAACAGGCGTTTATTGACCTCGAGGTGTCCCTGACGGAAGCGATGGGCCTCTCGGATATCCAGCGGCTGCGCAAAAGCCGCGAAGGCATCGTACATATCCGGCCGATTTATCCTGAAATGGAGGCTCTGGAGCTTGAGGCGGAACGTTCCAGACTGCCCTTGCCGGAACTGTTCAAAAAATTCTATCAGCGGCAAACGGGAGGAGCCGAACCGGAGGAGAGTCTGGTGAACCTGTTTATGGAGCTGGTGGAACAGGAAGAAACCGAGCAGCCGGGGGTGGCGGAATGAAACCGATATTACTGAAAGTGGCCGGGCTTCAAAGCTACCGCGAGCCGCAAGAGATCGACTTTGAACAGCTGTGCGAGACGGGCCTGTTCGGGATATTCGGCCCGACGGGGAGCGGCAAATCCACCCTGCTGGACGCCATTACCCTGGCGATGTACGGCAAGGTGGAACGCGCGGTGAACGGGACGCAGGGCATCATGAATCACTCGGAGGACAGCCTCTCCGTTGCTTTTACCTTTGAACTTGCTTCTGCTGACGGGCCCGAGAGATACCGGGTCGAGCGCAGATTCAAGCGGTTGAATGAGCTGTCGGTAAGCAATACGATCAGCCGGTTCGTGAAAATCACGGGAACCGAAGAGGCTGTCGTCGCGGATAAGCTGGCGGATGTCACCCGCTGCGTGGAAGAGAAAATCGGGCTCAAAATGGATGACTTTACGCGGGCGGTAGTGCTCCCCCAAGGCAAGTTTGCCGAGTTTTTGTCGCTTAAGGGAAGCGAAAGGCGCCAGATGCTTCAGCGTCTCTTTCATCTGGAGCGCTATGGCGATCAGCTTGCCTTGAAGCTGAGCCGGAGAGTGAAGGACAATGATGCGGCGCTCAAGGCCGTGGAAGCCGAGCAGCAGGGCTTGGGCAGTGCAGGAAAAGAAGCGGTAGCCGAAGCGGAGAAGACTCTCAAGGAGGCCGCCGCGCAAGCGGAACATGCCAGACGAACTCTGCAGTCGGCCATGGAACGGAATGAGGCGTTAAGCAAAATCCGGGAGCTGGATTCGGAATATCGCCGCCTTAAAAGCAAGTTGGATGATTTATCCGCCCGCGATGAAGAGATCAAGGAATGCGAGCGACGCCTTGAGCTTGCCGCTGCTGCGAAAATTTTATTGCCCGTGCTGGAGTCCCGTAGGGAATCCGCGGCAAAATACAAATCGCTGCGGGAAAAGGCCGATATGATGCTCAAACAGGCGGAAGCCGCCGAACAAGAGGCGCTGCGGGCCGGCACCGCAGACGAAGCTTCGCAGGCAGCGCTGGTTGCGGAAGAGCCGAAGCTGCTGATGCGGTCCGAACAGCTGGAGCAGGCGGCGGTCCTGCAGCGGGAGCGGAACGTTTTGGCCGCGGAGCTTGCGTCGCTAACGACACATCGGGTTGAGGCCCGAAAATCGTTGGAGGAGATCCAGGAACAGCTGAATAAGGAGAAGGAGCTGCTGGAAAGAGGACAGAAGCGCAGGGAAGAGCTGCAGGAAAGCCTCAAGCAGCTCGAAACCCGGGCCCAGGATCGGCATCGTCTTCAGGAAGCGATGCAGAAGAAGCAGGCGATTCTCGCGGCCGAAGTCCTGCTGGCCAAAGCGGAGGCAGAGGCCAAGGCCCAGGCCGATAAGAACAGTCAAGCCGAAAAAGAGTTGAAGGAAGTCCGGCAGCGCGAATCCGAGATACTGAACGAGCTTCGCCAGCTCATGCAGGAAGGCGATCGGCTGAGAATTTCCGCCGCGGAAGCTGCCGGGCTTGCCGACCGCGGTTCCGCCTTGGCGGCTGCTGCGGTCAGGGCAATGGATGAAGCTGACCGCGAGCTGCAGCTTCATGCCCTGTCGCTGTCGCTGGCTGCCGAGCTTCGGGACGGCGAGGCTTGTCCGGTCTGCGGCAGCCTTCAACACCCGAATCCGGCAATCCCGGATTCGGGTAGGGGACAAGCCGGGGACAACCGCTTGGAGCGTGTCCGGATCCTTCAGGAGGAGCTGCAGGAGCTCCGCCTGGTACTGCGGCAGCAGCAGAACGAAGCGGAAGCGCTGCTCCAGGCGGATGAGGAGCGGAGTGATGAAGAAGCCGTTTCGGAGCCGCTCAAAGACAATCTTCCAGATATTTTCAAGGAGGCTCTCGAGGAGGCGGCTGCCGGATTGGAGACGGGGCCGTCGGCTTCCGTTCCTGAACCGGTGAAGCTGGAGAGTTTTGCCGCCGCGTTGAAAGCATTGTCATCCGGGCAGGCTTCGTCCTTGCGGCAAAGCCGCGAGAAATCGCAGATCACCCGGCAGAAGCTTACCGCCCTGCAACAGGAGACGACGCGGACAATAGCGACGGTCGAGAACGGTCTTGCCGTATTGGAGCAAATCACCGGCAGGTTGGCCGCCCTTCGGGAAGAGCTTACCGCCATGAAACGCTCCTGGGTGGAGTTTGCCGGCGCCCTTGATTTTGATTCCGTCGAGGCTCGATTCAAAGAAATGCAGGAACGGGATGCCAAAGCGGAGTCCGTCAAGGAGGGCCTGGAGCGCAGCGTGCCGTTTCTGGAAGAGAAGAAACAAAGCGTCCAGCGCCTTGAAGCCCGGCACCGTGATCTTGAGAAGCAGCTGATCCTGTGGGACTCGCAGCATCAAGGCAAACAGGAGCTACTGGAGGAGAAGGATGAACGCCTCCGGTCCTGGATCGGCGACAGCTCCGCGGAGGAACTGCTTCAGGAATGCCGACAGCGGCTGCAGAACTTGAAGGAGGCCGCAGAGCGAACCCGCGAACTGCGCAGGAAAGCGGAGGAGGCCAAGCAGCAGGCGGCCAGAGAGTCGGCCGTAGCGGGGCAGGCCGCCGAATCCGCCGCCGACCATGCCAAGGCAGCCGAGCAGCGCTGGATAACGGAGCTGAACGGCTCGCCGTTTGCCACGGAAGAAGGGGTCAGGGATGCGAGCATGTCCCCGGAGGAGGCTGAGCAAACGGCGGCGCTTGTTCAGCAGCATCGGGACGGGCAGCGCGAGTGGACCCTGAGGCTGAAAGATATTGAGCTGAAGCTCGGGGGAACGGTCTTCAGCGAAGACGAATGGCAAGAATCCTGCAGGATTCTTGCCGAGTGCCGCCAGGCCGACGAAAACGCCATCCAGCAGAAGGCTCGGGCCGAACGGGACCTTGAGGATCTGCGGAAACGCCATGCCCGCTTTATGGAGCTGGAGGACAGGCGCGCGTTGCTTGCCAAGGAAGGCGAGCGCCTGTCCAAGCTGCAATCTTGCCTCAGAGGAAACGCGTTCGTCGAATATGTGGCGGAGGAACAGCTGATGCAGGTCAGCCAATCGGCTTCGCAGCGGTTGAGGTTTCTCACGAAGCAGCGCTATTCCCTGGAGGTCGATTCCGGCGGCGGGTTTGTCATCCGGGACGATGCCAACGGCGGCGTCAAACGTCCCGTTTCTACCCTTTCCGGGGGAGAAACGTTCCTGACCTCCCTGTCGCTCGCGCTGGCGCTATCCGCCCAAATCCAGTTAAGAGGGCAGTATCCGCTGCAGTTTTTCTTTCTGGATGAAGGTTTCGGAACGCTGGATCCGGAGCTTCTCGATACCGTGATCACTTCGCTCGAACGACTGCACAGCGACAAACTGACGGTAGGCATCATCAGCCATGTGCCGGAGCTGAGGGCGCGTCTTCCCCGGAAGCTCGTCGTTCAGCCTGCGGGCCAAGCCGGCGGGGGATCCCGGATTGTTTTGGAGAAAATGTAACGTGTCAGGACGGCGTGATTTTTTTCACAGAGACAGCTGCAGGCGACTGTTATAATACAGCTAAGCCGACATTCTTATTGAAGAAGCACCCCGGCGGACGTATGGATGAGAGACGCGAACATCGCTCTTTTCATACGCCCGCTTGCTGGACAGCTGTGTTCCAGCTGACCGGGTGCTTCTCTTTTTTTACCCGGATTCCAGGTTGTATTACAGCCTGCCGTATTGGACGCGTCCTTCCGTTTCTTGTATGATGGGAGCAGGATAACCGATGAAGGAGGAGACGTAATGGACTGTTTGTTTTGTAAAATCGTAAATGGTGATATTCCTTCCAAGAAGGTGCTTGAAAATGACCGCGTGCTCGTATTCCATGACATTCAGCCGGCGGCGCCGGTTCATGTACTGATCATTCCGAAGAAGCATATGGCTTCGATGAACGACGTCATGCCTGAGGATCTGGGGCTGATCGCCGATATCCACCAGGCTGCCCAGGAAGCTGCAAAAGAACTCGGCATTGCCGATAGCGGCTACCGTTTAATCAACAACTGCGGCCGGGACGGAGAACAGACGGTACATCATCTGCACTATCATTTGCTGGGAGGCGCGCGGCTCGGAGCGCTTACGGGCATATCCTCGTCCCATGCGTAAACCTGACGAGGCTTTATTGCGGAACGATACATATTGACGATCTGCCCGGTGAACATCCGCTCAGGCAGTCCTTCTATTTGAGAAGACATCGATATGCGTTTTTCTTCTCTCCTTAAAAAAAGCCGTCAAGGTTGACACCTTATTTCCGTTTGCCCTATAATGAAGAATGATGAACCGTGTTATTGCTCTTGGACGGTCTGGTCGGAGGGAGGGAAAACTGGTGTCTGAAACGAAAGTTCGCAAAAACGAGACAATTGATGCTGCACTTCGTCGCTTCAAACGTTCCATTGCTAAAGATGGCGTCTTGGCTGAAGTGAAGAAACGCAAGCATTATGAAAAGCCAAGCGTAAAGCGCAAGAAAAAAGTCCGAGGCTGCTCGTAAGAGAAAGTTTTAGGAGGATATGAACTAGCATGAATCTTAGCGAACGATTGAACGAAGATATGAAGCAAGCGATGAAGAGTAAGGACAAGTTCAAACTCTCCACCATTCGAATGGTTCGTTCGACGATTAAAAATCTTGAAATAGATTTGAAAAGAAGTTTGGATGACAACGAAGTGCTTGATATTTTAAGTCGTGAAATCAAACAGCGCAAAGATGCCCTCCAAGAATTTGAAAAAGCGGGTCGTGACGATCTTGCCGCCGATGCGAAAGCAGAAATTGAACTTCTGACCGCCTACCTTCCGGAACAGCTTTCTGAAGAAGAAATTAAAGTCATTGTACAGCAGACCATCCAGGAAACCGGTGCTTCTTCAAAAGCCGAGATGGGGAAAGTTATGAGTGCTCTCATGCCCAAAGTCAAAGGGCGTGCGGACGGAAAACTTGTGAATCAAGTGGTTCAACAATTTCTGTAATAACATAAGCGAAACACTCCTTGAGTTGTCAAGGAGTGTTTTTTCTTGAGAAAAGGAAAAGAATTCCCTTGATCCCCGGTCTGCCGCATATTTTTTGAAACGAAACCCAAAGTTATTCGTAGTACTTACCATAACGCGGGAAGTTCGTACATAATTTATCCCGAGGCAGTTCTTTGCCGTTTACCCTTAGGTTGATGCGTTCTGCCTGCAAAATATGTCATAAAGGAGGGGATAAAGTGGAAAAAATACGATTCAAAGGCCGCCGATTTTGGCTGATGATGCTCGCTTTGACCTGGGCATTCCTATCCGTAGGCTTATTTATCATACCCGGCAAATCGGAGGCGGCTGCCAACAGCGGCTCGGTGTACGTGATTCCGGTGGAGCATCAAATTGAGCGGGGATTAACCAGCTTTATGGAACGCGGATTTAAGGAAGCCGAGGAGATGGGAGCCGGATTGATCGTGATGGAAATCAATACCCCGGGCGGGAGAGTGGATCAGGCCGAGGAAATCGGACAGCTGATCCGAAACAGCAAAATCCCTACGGTTGCCTACATCCGGGGAAACGCCGCTTCGGCCGGAAGCTACATCTCGCTGAATGCCGACAAGATCGCCATGGCGCAGGGAAGCATGATCGGTGCCGCCTCTATGGTGGACGGCTCGGGCAACCCCATTGAAGACGCCAAGCTCGTAGCCTGGTGGAAAAGCAAAATGAATAGTGCGGCCAAAGCGAACGGACGAGATCCCAAGATTGCCGAAGGCATGGCGGACATGAAAATCGAAGTGGAAATGCCCGAAATCGGCAAGACGAAGAGAGCCGGTGAAATAATCGCGCTGTCTCATGACGAAGCCCTGAAGGTGGGATACGCCGACAAGATTGCCGACAGCACGAATGAGGTTATCGAGTGGATGGGGTATTCCACGAACGATGTGTTTCATATGGAGCGCACCTTTACCGAAAAACTCGCGACTTTTCTCACGCACCCCGGGGTCATGACACTTCTTCTGTTCGTCGGAATTGCGGGCGTCGTCATTGAGCTGATCGTACCGGGCTTCGGCGTTCCGGGGATTCTCGGCATTATTGGGTTCGTTCTGTATTTCTTCGGCAATTACGTTGCCGGTTTCGCGGGAATGGAGACGTGGCTTTTGTTCATTATCGGGATCGCCCTGATGGCGATGGAGCTTTTTGTGCCGAGTTTCGGCATTCTGGGCATTCTGGGTTCCATCAGCCTGATCTTCGGGGTAGTGAGGGCAGCCTACAGCACGGCTCATGTGGCATGGTCGTTAGGCATTGCCTTTGTCTGCGCTGTGGTGGCCATCGTGGTTGTGGCTCTTATATTCAAAGAACGCGGAATATGGAACAAATTTATTTTGAGCGAAAGCCTCACCAAGGACAAAGGGTACATCCCCATAGAAGACCGCGATACGCTTGTCGGATTGACGGGCAGAAGCATTACGCCGCTTCGACCGTCCGGGACCGCTGAATTCGGAGGTCAACGCATGGACGTCGTTACGGTCGGGGGCTTTATTGATTCGGGCCGCTTCATACGAATCGTGAAAACCGACGGAACCCGGATCGTGGTTGAGGAAACGGAAGAGACTTAAGATCGGGGAATGAAGCGCCGTCGTCTTTTAGAATGACGGACTCGGAAATACTTAGTAATATGGACATAACAAATATATCGTATGGAGGATGATGTGTAAGATGGCTCTTGATGGTTCTTTAATTACTATTCTATTGATCGGGGTTGTGGCGATCATCCTGCTCAGCGTATTTTTCAGCTTTTTCCCGCTGATGCTTTGGATCTCCGCGCTCGCTTCCGGCGTGCGCATCGGGATCATTACGCTCGTGGCCATGCGGCTCCGGCGCGTTACCCCAAGCCGGATCGTAAACCCGCTCATCAAAGCGACAAAGGCGGGGCTTGGGCTTAACATTAACCAGCTGGAAAGCCACTACCTGGCCGGCGGTAACGTTGACCGCGTCGTCAATGCGCTGATTGCCGCTCAGCGTGCCAACATTCCGCTTGAGTTTGAACGTGCGGCAGCGATCGACCTGGCCGGACGGGATGTGCTTCAGGCGGTTCAGATGAGCGTTAACCCGCGCGTTATTGAAACGCCAATCGTCGCGGCTGTAGCCAAAGACGGCATCGAGGTTAAAGTTAAAGCGCGCGTAACGGTTCGCGCCAACATTGACCGCCTTGTCGGGGGTGCGGGTGAAGAGACGATCATTGCCCGCGTCGGCGAAGGCATCGTTACTACGGTAGGCTCTTCCGCATCGCATAAGGACGTGCTGGAAAATCCGGATCTCATTTCCAGAACCGTATTGTCCAAAGGTCTGGATGCCGGAACGGCCTTTGAAATTCTGTCCATCGACATCGCGGACGTAGACGTAGGCAAAAACATCGGCGCTTACCTGCAAACGGAACAAGCGGAAGCCGACAAACGGATTGCTCAGGCCAAGGCCGAGGAACGCCGAGCAATGGCCGTTGCCCAGGAGCAGGAAATGAAGGCGCGCGTCGTCGAGATGAGAGCGCGCGTGGTGGAATCCGAATCCGAGGTGCCTTTGGCTATGGCCGAAGCGCTTAGAAGCGGACAGCTGGGCGTCATGGATTACATGAACTTGAAAAACATTGAAGCGGATACCCAGATGAGAGGTTCCCTTGGCAAGATGGGCGAGAACACGGACGGTTCCGACAACTCCAAAAATAACAAATAGAGATGAGGTGCGCCCTTGATGGAATGGATCATGGACAACATTTACATCGTCGCGGGCATCCTTTTCTTTATCGTTTCTTCACTGGGCAGGCTGGGTAAAGGCGGCGAGGAGAAAAAGCCGGCCCGGATGCCAAGCTTTGGAGGCGGGGACGACCGTCCCGGTGAGCCCGATAGGCGAAATGAGCCGCCTACCGTCACGTCCGAACCGAGACGTTCCGCGTCGTCAAGCCGCTCGGAGGATTGGGCTGATGAGGACGAGACTGAATATGCCCACGAGCCCTCCTATACCGAATTGGACGAAGGCTATGGCAGAGCTCGGGAAGCCGAGTCGCGCCAGGAGTCACATTCCGAGAGGTTGGATCCCGAAGTGATCAGCGAGAGGATGGAAGCGAGAAAGCAGCAGATGCAGAAGGAACTCGAGGGGACATACGCCCATTTGGACCGGAATTCATCCACCCGCCAGACCCGAAGCAACGGGGAAACTTCCCCGGTCGGCGGCGGTTCGGGGTTAAGCCGATCCAAACTTGCTGAACAGGCTGTGCAAGGCGTGATCTGGTCCGAGATCCTGGGCCCTCCGCGCTCCAGAAGACCGATGGGACGCAAGCGTTAAATCATCGTGAATTGCAGTATAAGTTGTAATATGAAAAATATTCTGTAATGCGTGTATTGTAATATTATAGAAGACCGCTTTCTTCTTTTTGGGAGAAAGCGGTCTTTTTGTACATGCTTTTTTTCTTCAGGGAACCCTGGTGCCAAGCCGCAAAGCCTAGCATAAAAAGGGCTTTACGGGCATAAGGTGTACAGTACAGGAAGGGGGAAGGCCTTCATATGTCCCGCATCAGCCGCAAACTGCAGAAATTCACTCAAGAAATGCTTGATTTGCCGCAGGATCTGCTGTTTGACTTGCCGCGGTTGACCCTGATCGGAAATCAAGAACTCCATATCGAAAACCACCGTGGCGTGCTTCATTTTTCCGCGGAGAAGCTTGTCCTGTCCCTCGCCCAGGGAGCTCTGGAAATCACGGGAGCCGGTCTTTCCATTCGGGCGATTCAAAGCAGTGAAGTCACGATAGAAGGTAGAATCCATCACATTCAATATATAGAAACGGGGGAAAAACCGTGAATATTCCGACAATGATATTTATCAGAGGTTATCTTAAGCTGAAGGTGCGCGGAGAGCGCGTGGCCGCTTTCATCAACGCATTGTCGGAAGCGGGGACCCCGATATGGGAAGTGAAGCCCACAGACCCGTTTACCGCCGAATTTAAGCTTCTGCTGAGCGACTTTAAGAGTCTCCGCCCTTTGCTCAAGCGGACAGGCTGCCGGACGCGGATATTGGAGCGTCACGGCTTGCCGTTTCGGGCGATCCGTTTGTGGAGAAGGAAGGTGTTTGTCGCGGGGATCGCCGTCTTTTTTGCCATACTGATGATGCTGTCCTCCATGGTTTGGAAAATTGAAGTGGAAGGAAATAAGACCGTGGCCTCGGAGGATGTGCTGGATGCCGCCAAACAGGAAGGCTTATTTACATATCAGTGGATTTTCCGGCTTAAACCGCTGGACAGGCTTTCCTCCAACTTGACTACCCGTCTTCCGGGTACCTCATGGGTTGGCGTGGAACGAAACGGTACAAGCATCAAAATCCAGGTGGTCGAGGCAGAGGTGCCGAAAAAGCCGGTGCTTCAAAATCCCCGTCATCTGGTCAGTACAAGCGATGCCATTATCACTCATATATATGCCGAAAAGGGCGTGCCCAAAGTACAGGTCAACTCCCGTGTGAAAAAGGGCGACATTCTCATTTCCGGCGTTATCGGGGATGAAGAGAACAGCCAAACCGTCGTGGCCAAAGGAGAAGTCAGGGGATTGGTATGGCATGAATACCAGATCGAGGTTCCGCTCGAGAAAACGAGAAAAATCTATACCGGGGAGTACGCCCAAAAAACATACTTTGTTATCGGCAACCGCGCGGTACAGCTGTGGGGATATGGCGATATCCCTTACCAAAAGCACGAAACTTTGACGCTATACGACCCCTTGAAATGGCGTTCGAGGGAACTCCCGATCGGCTGGATGAAAGAGAAAGTAATGGAGGTATCCGAAACCAAAGAGAGGGTCACGGAGGAAGAGGCCAAGAAACAAGGATTGGACAGCGCTTTTCGCGATATTTTGTCCAAATACGGCTCCGATTCCCGCCTGATCAGCCAAAAAATTTTGCATGATAAGAAAGAGAATGGTAAAGTTTATATGAAAGTGCTTTTTGAGGTGGAAGAGACCATCGCGAAAGAACTTCCCATAGTATACAATCAAGGAGAATGAGGCTATTTGTCACAGCAAACGACCAGCAGTCAGATTTATTTGCAAAGCGCGTCTGAAGGGCTTTCCTTGTTCGGGCCGCAGGATACGTTTTTAAAAATCATCGAATCGGAGATTCCCGCCAGGATCGATTCTCGGGAGGCGATCATTAACATCTCCGGGGAACCGCGTCAGGTGGAAAGCCTTCAGCAGCTGTTTGAGGTACTTCTCCAACTGGTTCGCAACGGCTATATCCTGACCGAGAGGGACGTTCTTTACGCGGTTGATCTGGCCAAGGATTTGCGTGCTGACCAGCTGCTCGATCTTTATAAAGGTGAAATCACGACCACATTTCGGGGCAAACCGATTCGCGTCAAGACGATCGGCCAGAAGCATTACGTTACGACCATCAAAAAAAGAGACATCGTTTTCGGCATAGGCCCGGCAGGGACAGGCAAAACGTATCTTGCCGTCGTGCTGGCGGTCACCGCGCTGAAGGAGGGGACGGTTAAACGGATCATTTTGACCCGTCCTGCCGTGGAAGCGGGCGAAAGTTTGGGCTTTCTGCCCGGCGATCTCCAGGAAAAGGTGGATCCATACCTTCGTCCGTTGTATGATGCGCTGTATGATGTCATGGGACCGGATCAGGTGGCGAAAGCGCTTGAAAGAGGCTTGATTGAAATTGCGCCGCTCGCCTACATGAGGGGGCGTACCCTCGACGACTCATTTATTATCTTGGATGAAGCGCAGAACACGACGCCTGAGCAAATGAAAATGTTTTTGACGCGGCTCGGTTTCGGCTCGAAAATGGTCATTACCGGGGACGTTACCCAGATTGACCTGCCGCGCGGTAAAAAATCGGGTCTGGTGGAAGCCAGAACGATTCTCAGCGAAATTGAAGATATCGGATTCGTTTATTTTGCGGAGCAAGATGTTGTACGGCACTCTTTAGTCCAAAAAAATCATCGTCGCATATGACAAAGCTGCAGAAAACCAAGTTTAAAGGGGATTGTCGCTATGGCCTCCAAAGAACCATCGACGGACAAGTCCATATCAGTTAAAAACAACGGATGGAAATATAGCGTGGCGACACGCTATATTCTGTTTTTGTTGTTGGCGCTGTTTTTTTTATATCAGTCTCTCGGTAAAGCTGCTGCCCGAGAGGTATGATATAAAAGTAGGCACGCGCAGCGAGAAAAATATTCCGGCGCCCGTGCAAATCGAAGACAGCAAAGCGACGCTGAAGGCGCAGGAGGAAGCGGCCGAGCGGGTTCAACCGATCTATACGTACGTTCCGCTTCGCAACGACGTGCTTGTGCAGCAGCTTTTTGAACGGATTGACCGGCTGAATCAGGACGAGGTTTCGGAACAGGACAAGATAACCATCTACAAGGAAGAAATTCCGCAGCGCATTAACGATTTTGTGAACAATTTCATAACGAGCAATAAAAACTCGGAGGCTTATCCGCCGGAGCTGCTTGAAGAAATGAAGAAGGTGATCGAGCAGCAAACCTACCGGGTTCCGGAGGAAACGTTCATCAAAATTCCGCGGCTCGACACCGAGGAGATCAACAAGATGAAATCGGTAGCCAGGGATATCGTTTCCCGGCTGATGAATGAAATCGTCGATGCCCAGACCGCGCGGGCAAAGGTTGCCGAGCTTGTCAGCACGAGTTCGCTGAATAGCCGGACATCCCGTGAAGTTGTTCAGGAACTGGTCCGTTTGTCGATAACGGCGAACAAGTTTTATAACGAGGTGGCTACGAAGGAAGCCAAGGTCGAAGCCCGCGAGAATACGCAGCCTGTATTTATCAAGCAAGGCGACATCCTTGTCGAGAAAGGCCAATTGATCACGCCGGAGCTGTACGAGTTCCTGGGCAAAAACGGTCTGTTGAAGGACGAGATTACCTATTGGCCCGAGCTTGGCATTTTGTTGTTTTCGCTGCTTCTTTCGATTGGCATTCTGATGTTTATCCGCCAGTCGGATATGAATATTTTCAAGTACAACAACTCTCAAATCCTGATGCTCGTACTGATTTATGCGATTACGCTGATAACGATGCATGTTGCCGGGTACCTGCAGACGGAAGAGAGAATTTACGTCGGCTATTTGGCGCCGGTAGCGATCGGGGTTATTTTTGTAACCTTGCTGCTGGATATGCCGCTCGCTTTATTCAATACGATCATTTTCAGCATTCTGTCCAGCGTGATTTTGAATGTGGACAAAGGGGAAATGTTCGATTTCCGGTTCGGCTTTTTCGCGGCGGTGACATCCTGTGTGGCTATTTTTGCGATCCACCGGGCGAGTCAGCGTTCGACACTGCTGAAAGGCGGTATCATGGTTTCGCTGTTCGGGGCGCTGTCCGTTTTGATTATGCTGCTGGTGCACGACACCTCATGGACGAGAGCGGAGTCGTTATACGCGCTTGCTTTTGCGATTGCCGGCGGCCTACTAACCGCAGTGCTGGTCATTGGATTGATGCCGTTCTTCGAGGTTACCTTCGGCATTCTGTCGGCTTTGAAGCTGGTGGAGCTGTCCAATCCCAACCATCCGCTGCTGCGCAAGCTTTTAACGGAAACCCCGGGAACCTACCATCACAGCGTCATGGTGGGCAACCTGTCCGAGGCTGCGGCGGAAGCCATCGGCGCGGACGGCTTGCTGTGCCGGGTAGGCTCCTACTATCACGATATCGGCAAGACAAAGCGGCCCATCTATTTCATCGAGAATCAGAACAATATGGAAAACCCCCACGATTCCATCGAGCCCAAGCTCAGCAAATCGATTATCGTCGCCCATGCGCGCGACGGGGTGGAGATGCTGAAGGATTATAAGCTGCCTAAGCCGATCCGCGATATTGCCGAGCAGCACCACGGAACGACGTTTCTGCATTACTTCTACCATAAGGCATTGCGCCAGGCGGAAGAGCAGGGCATCCAGCCTGACTTTACCGAAGATGATTTCCGCTACCCTGGGCCGAAGGCGCAGTCCAAGGAGGCGGCGGTCGTCGGCATTGCGGACAGCGTCGAGGCGGCGGTGCGGTCACTGCGGAAACCGACGGTGGACCAGGTGGAATCGATGATCGAAAAAATCATCAAAAGCCGTCTGGACGACCACCAGTTTAACGAGTGCGACCTGACCATGAAAGAGCTGGACATCATTGCCAGGACGTTGAAAGAAACCGTGATGGGCATTTTCCATTCCCGGATCGAATATCCGGAGGAAATGAAAAAAGACAAACCGGAACATCCCGCGGGTTTTAAAAAAAACGGGCGAAGGCGGACAGCAGCCGGATTCCAATGAAGATCAGAGAAGGAGCGTTTAGAAAAATGAGCTTGCAGCTGGTATGGAACAACGAACAGGAAGAGTTCCCGATAACGGACGAACTGATCTCGCTGCTGGATCGAATTTTGCAGCAGGCGGGTATGGCGGAGGGCATTACGGAAGGCGAAGTGGACCTTACGTTTGTGAATGACGCCCAGATTCATGAGCTGAATAAAGAATACCGCGGAATCGACCGTCCAACGGATGTCCTGTCGTTTGCTTTGAACGAGGAAACCGATGAAGAACTCCAAATCATATATGAACTTGATGAGGCAGAGGATATGACGGATGTTCCCGACATGTTGGGAGATATTATCATTTCGGTACCGCGGGCCAAGCTGCAGAGCGAAGAATACGGGCACTCTCTCGAAAGGGAGCTCGGCTTCCTGTTCGTACATGGTTTTCTTCATTTGCTGGGATATGATCATCAGGACGAGGCGAGCGAGGCGGAAATGATGGGCAAGCAGGAAACCGTGCTTGAGAAAGTGGGTCTAACCCGGTAGTGAAACCGCTCAAACCCTCTTTTCGTGCGTCCTTCTCGTTCGCGATCCAAGGCATCGTCCACGCTTTAAAAAAAGAAAGAAACATGAAGATCCATGCCGCTGCCGCCGCCGCTGTTTTTATTGCGGCGGCTCTGCTCAATTTAGAGCCCGTCCGATGGCTGTTTTTGCTGCTTGCCGTTACCCTTGTTATTTCAGCCGAATTGATGAATACGGCGGTGGAAGCGGTGGTGGATCTGGTATCGCCGGAGTCGCATCCTTTGGCCCGCATAGCGAAGGACACGGCTGCCGGGGCTGTTCTGGTCTGTGCCGTCTTTGCTGCTATCGTCGGGATTATTATATTTTATGGACCGCTAATTTCCTGGATCCGTTCCTTATGATCCCGGGATAACAGACAGAGGTATTTGATATTATAATGGGCAAGAGCTTTTTTTTATGGACACGGGGGCATTTGATGCAGAAAGCGATTAAAGCCCGGACCCGGGATTACATTCCTTATTCCGATTTCGGCGTCGGTGCCGCGCTGCCGGATATGAAGTTGATTCTGGGAAACATGAAGGGCGATATCCGAGAAACTATCGTTGGTGGGCTCCTTCCGGGGGCTTTCGGCCCGTGGGATTTGAAATCCAAGTAAAATGCAGCAAGGCTGGAGGAACATATGGACAAAAAAAACGTTTAAATCGGGCTTTGTGGCGATTATTGGCCGTCCGAACGTCGGTAAATCCACATTGATGAATCAGGTGATCGGCCAAAAAATCGCCATCATGTCGGACAAGCCGCAAACCACCCGGAATAAAATACATGGCGTATATACAACCGATCATTCCCAGGTGGTTTTCCTGGACACGCCGGGGATTCACAAAAGGAAATCCAAGCTCGGCGATTACATGAACCAGACCGCTCTCGGGACATTGGGCGAGGTGGAGGCGGTGCTGTTTCTTGTGGATGCGTCCGAGGGTTTTGGCGGCGGCGACCGCTTTATAACGGAGCAGCTCAAGAATATCAAAACTCCGGTCATTCTCGTGATGAACAAAATCGACAAAATCGAGCCGGAAGCGCTGCTTCCGCTCATCGAAGAATACCGCAAACTTCACGACTTTGCGGAGATCGTTCCGATTTCGGCTAAACTCGGCAGCAATGTGAACACGCTGCTGGGCCAAATCCAGAAATACCTGCCGCCCGGTCCGCAGTATTATCCCGAGGATCAGGTGACCGACCATCCGGAGCAGTTTGTCTGCGCGGAATTGATCCGGGAGAAAATTCTGCACATGACGCGTGAAGAAGTGCCGCATTCGATCGCGGTTACGATTGAGGATATGCGGGTAGAAGACAATGGCACGGTTCATATATCAGCCGTTATTTTTGTGGAACGCGATTCCCAGAAGGGAATCATTATCGGCAAGCAGGGCTCTTTGCTGAAGGAAGTCGGACGGCAGGCCCGCCAGGACATCCAGAAGCTGCTTGGTTCCAAAATCTTTCTTGAGCTGTGGGTGAAAGTAAAAAAAAGACTGGCGCAACCAGGAACGCGTTCTCCGGGATCTCGGGTTTCACCGGGGACAGTAGCCGAAACCGCCGTTTTGGCTGTCGTCCCGTGCATAACGGCCGTCCGGGCATTTCCTGCCAACAATTGCAAATCATAAATCCCGCCGGTTGGCACATCCTATTTTCGTAGATGGGAGACGTCATTTCCGAAGAGAGGATGAATACGAATGCGAGATTTTTCGTGGAAGTATTTTGCAATGACTGGAGATGTCGATGCTTACTTGCTGTACAAGGAATCCGGCGGCATCACGGAGATTCCCGAGGCGGCAGCGGATGAAGAGGCGGTTCATTATGAAGAGAACGAATGATGTCTGGTTGTTCCAGGAATGGTTGGGGGACAGGACATGCTATACAGGGCGGAAGGGATCGTCATCCGCAGCATGGATTACGGCGAAGGGAACAAAATCATTACGCTTTGCACCGAAAAATCCGGGAAGGTAGGCGTTCTGGTCCGGGGGGCGAAGAAAGTAAAAAGCCGGCATGCTGCCTTGACGCAGCCTTTTACTTACGGTGAATATGTGTTTTTTCGCAACGGTACGGGACTCGGGACGTTAAACGCGGGAGAAATCATAGAGTCCCATCACCTTCTTCGGGAGGATTTGATGAAAGCCGCCTACTCCTCATATGCCTGCGAGCTGCTTGATCGGGTTCTGCAGGATGAGGAGACGGGCGCTTTTTGGTTTCATCAGCTGAAGGCTTGCCTCGGCGCGTTGGATGAAGGGAAAGACCCGCAAATCATCATCCACCTGTACGAGATGAAAATCCTGCAGGCTGCCGGTTACGGCCCCGAATTGGGAGTGTGCATCTCTTGCGGCCATGAACGAAGCGATGAGGACATGTCGGTCAGTCCAAGGCTTGGAGGTTTGCTGTGCAAGCACTGCAGGCATCTGGACCCGCCGGCTCTTCCGGTATCTCCCAAGACGCTTAAGCTGCTCCGTCTGTTCTCGCGATTGGATCTTCGCAGGCTCGGCGCCATAGACGTGAAGGACGCCACCAAGGCCGAATTGAAAAAGATCATGAGGGCATTGATGGATATGCAGCTTGGCCTGCAGCTGAAATCGCAATATTTTCTCGATCAGATGGACAAGTATGACATTTGACGCCAGGACGAAAATTAGGTATCATATGATAAGATTTCTAATTTTTGAATTGATCATGCGTTGAACGGGAAAGTAGTGGAACTTGGTCCTGATTTTAGCGAGCCGGAGATGGTGGGAGTCCGGCGGAGCAACTCCATGAAACGGCGACCCGGGAGCATGCCGTACGTGATAAAGTGGGTCTCCCTATAGGAGGCCAAGTAGGGTGGAACCGCGGGAAGCTGATGCTCTCGTCCCTATGTCTGTACAACAGGCGTAGGGCGAGAGCTTTTTGTTGTGCAGAGCGTGAAGGAAATGCGGAAAAAGCATGAAAATCGGTGTGAAGGAGCTAAAATCATGAATTTTCAACAGATGATTTTGACGCTGCAGCAGTTTTGGGCGGAACAGAATTGTATCATCGTACAGCCGTACGACACGGAAAAAGGAGCGGGTACGATGAACCCGATGACGTATCTGCGCTCCATCGGACCTGAGCCTTGGAACGTCGCTTATGTGGAGCCTTCCCGCCGTCCGGCTGACGGGCGTTACGGGGAGAACCCGAACCGGTTGTACCAGCATCACCAGTTTCAGGTTATCCTGAAGCCGTCGCCGGACAACATTCAGGAGCTGTATTTGGAAAGTTTGAAGCGTCTCGGCATCGATCCGCTTGACCATGACATCCGTTTTGTCGAAGACAACTGGGAAGCGCCTACGCTCGGCGCCTGGGGCCTTGGCTGGGAAGTATGGCTGGACGGGATGGAGATTACGCAGTTTACGTACTTCCAGCAGGTGGGAGGCATCGACGCCAACCCGGTGGCGGTTGAAATCACGTACGGCATGGAGCGGCTGGCTTCATACATCCAGGACAAGGAAAACGTGTTTGATCTGGAGTGGGTTGACGGCATAACTTACGGCGACGTCTTCCACCAGCCGGAATTCGAGCATTCCAAATATACGTTTGAAGTCTCGGACGTAAAAATGCTGTTCACTCTTTTTAACATGTATGAAGAGGAAGCCAACAAGGCCATGAGCCAGCATCTCGTTTTCCCGGCATACGATTATGTGCTGAAATGCTCCCATACGTTTAACCTGCTGGATGCCCGCGGGGCAATCAGCGTGACCGAGAGAACGGGTTATATTATGCGCGTCCGCAATTTGGCCCGCCAGGTTGCAGCTACGTATTTGGAGGAACGCGAGAAGCTTGGCTTCCCGTTGATCAAGAAAGGGGGCGCTGAACGTGGCTAAGGATCTGCTGTTTGAAATCGGATTGGAAGAAGTCCCTGCACGTTTCCTGCGTGCGGCTATGGAGCAGCTTGAAGATAAAACCGTGAAGTGGCTGGAAGCGTCGAGAGTTGCCTACGGAGAAGTACAATCCTATGCGACTCCGCGCCGCCTGGCCGTCATGGTTAAGGATGTTGCGGATAAACAAACCGACGTGAGCGAGGAAGTCAAGGGTCCTTCCCGAAAAATCGCGCAGGATGAAAACGGGAACTGGAGCAAAGCGGCACTGGGCTTTGCTCGCAGCCAAGGGGTAGATCCGGACAGCTTTACGTTTAAGGAACTTGGCGGCGTGGAATACATCTATGTCACGAAGAACAGTACGGGCGTCCAAACTTCGGAGATTCTGGCTGATGGACTGAACGGAATTTTGACGTCGATGACTTTCCCTAAAAACATGAGATGGGGCTCCCACGAGTTTAAATTCGTGCGCCCGATTAAATGGCTGGTGGCTTTGTTCGGTTCCGATGTGATTCCTATGGAAATAACAGGCGTCAAAACGGGCAATGTGACGAGAGGCCACCGGTTCCTTGGCGGCGAAGCCGTTATACCGGAAGCATCGGCTTACGCGGATGTTCTTAGAGGCCAGCACGTCATTGTGGACGTGAAAGAACGACAGGATATGATCGTATCCCAAATCCAAGCCTTAGCTGAGGAAAAAGGTTGGAACATTGCGGTGAAGGAGGATTTGCTGGAGGAAGTCCTGTTCCTGGTCGAAACGCCGACGGCACTTTACGGTTCCTTCGATCCGTCGTTCCTTAAAATCCCGCAAGATGTCCTTATTACGTCCATGCGCGAGCATCAGCGGTATTTCCCGGTCCTGGACAAACAGGGGCAGCTGCTTCCGTATTTCGTTACGGTTCGCAGCGGCGACAGCCGTTCGCTCGACGTCATTGCAAAAGGGAACGAAAAGGTGCTGCGCGCGCGTTTGTCCGACGCCAAATTTTTCTACGAAGAGGATCAGAAGCTTCAGATCAAGGAAGCTTTGTCGAAGCTTGAAAGCATCGTGTTCCACGAAGAGCTGGGAACGATCGGCGATAAAGTCCGCCGCATCCGCCGCATTGCCGACAGCTTGGCGGCGAAACTGGCCGTGCCTGCGGAAACGGCCGACTCGGTCAGCCGGGCGGCGGATATCTGCAAATTCGACCTGGTTACCCAGATGGTGTATGAATTCCCTGAGCTTCAGGGCGTGATGGGGGAAGACTACGCACGGAAGGCCGGAGAGAAAGAGAGCGTGGCCAAAGCGGTATTTGAGCATTACCAGCCCCGTTTTGCCGGGGATGCCGTTCCGGCAAGCCTTGAAGGCTCCATCGTAAGCATTGCGGATAAAATCGATACGATTGCGGGCTGCTTCTCCATCGGAATCATTCCGACGGGCTCCCAGGACCCTTATGCTCTCCGCCGTCAGGCTCAGGGGATCGTGCAGATCGTTCTGGAACATAAGTTTCCGGTTACCTTGTCCGACATCTTCGGAATCGCGCTTTCGATCCACGGGGAGATGCGTGCGCTGAAGCGTTCGGAAGACGAAATCCGAAAAGACCTTTTCGAGTTTTTCAGTCTCCGGGTGAAGAAACTTCTATCCGAGGAGCAGCGGTATGACGTGGTTGACGCTGTGATCTCGGCCGGATTTGATCATGTCGTCTCGGTTGTGTCCCGCGGTCATGCGCTGATGGGTGCCGTGAATGGCGATTTCGACTTTAAGGCGACGGTGGAATCGTTCAACCGGGTCAGCAACCTGGCTGCCAAAGCCGGTAAAGTTGCCGTTAATCCGGGATTATTTGCCGAAAGCCAGGAGAACAAGCTTCATGAAGCGTGGCTCGCCGTGCGCGAACCGTATCAAGAGGCCATGAAGGCCTCGAATGGGGAACGTGCCCTTGAGCTGCTAAGCAGCCTGAAGGAGCCGATTACCGGATTCTTTGATTCGGTTATGGTCATGGCCGAAGATGAAGCGGTTAAAGCCAACCGACTGGCCCTGCTGTCCGGCATTGACAGTGATCTTAAACGGTTTGCCGATTTTTCCAAGCTGGTGTGGTAGCGTTGATTCGGAAGCGTAAAGCACAACCGGTCTGCGGCCGGTTCAGATAAGCCTGATTCCCCAAGTGACGAAAGCGGGGCCCTGTGGTTTAGGGCGGCCGCTTTCGTTATTCCATGCCCTGTTGGTAAAAAGAGGGTTGATTAATCTTTAGGCAAATAAGAAGGATTTTAATCTGGTCAAGACGTATATAATAGATGTAGCCATACTATGAAAAAGAAAACCGGTGGTGCCTATGACGTTATCGCGCATGGTTCACATTGTGGTTGACGGGGACGCTTGTCCCGTCAAGAAAGAAATCGCCGAAACGGCCAGGGCATTCAAGGTTCCGGTCCTGCTGGTCTCCTCCTTTGACCACCTCCTTCGGGAAGAGCAGGGAGTTCGCACGATTCAGGTGGACCGCAGCGACCAGAGTGCCGACTTGTATATTGCCAATCACATCGTGCGCGGGGATGTTGTCGTTACCCAGGATTACGGATTAGCGGCATTGGCGCTTTCGAAAGCGTGCCATGTTATTTCTTTTCGCGGACGTTTTTTCAATGACCAGGATATCGATTTTTTGCTGGATACGAGACACAGGAAGGCCAAAGCCAGAAAAGCCGGCCACTATGGCAAAGGCCCACGCAAGATGACGGATGAGGACAGAAGAATTTTTCAACATAAACTGACAAAACTTTTGCGGCAATTGCAGGAGAATGTTTCTTTGTAGCGAATACTATTTACGTGTTAAAGAGATGAAGGTGGTTTGGATGAGTACCGGACAAGGCAGTATACCGGATGATGTCATCGAAGCTGTGCTGGCTAAGAGCGATATTGTCGATACCGTCAGCAAGTACGTGCATCTTACGAAACAGGGGAAGTACATGAAGGGCTTGTGCCCGTTTCACTCGGAGAAGACCCCTTCCTTTACGGTTACACCGGAGCGCCAAATCTTTTACTGCTATGGCTGCGGCAAGGGCGGTAATGCCATTAAATTCAGAATGGAAATCGAGGGGTTTTCCTTTCCCGAAGCCGTCAAGGTTATGGCAGAAGAGAATGACATCGCATTGCCGGAAGGTCAGGGCGTTTCCGTTATTCCCCGAAATCCGGAGAAAGAAATTTTATACGAAGCCTATGAGCTTAGCGCCAAGCTGTATCATTTCCTGCTGAAAAATACGGAGCATGGACGGGAAGCCATGACCTATCTGCGTTCACGCGGATTCACCGACAAGATCATTGATCAGTTTCAGATCGGCTACGCCCCGGACCGGTGGGATACGTTGGTTCAATTTTTGGGGAAACGCTCGTTTGATCTGAAGGAAATGGAGAAAGGCGGACTTTTGTCCGCGAGAAACGACGGAGAAGGCTACCTGGATAAATTCAGGGCAAGGGTGATGTTCCCGATCCATGACAGGAACGGCAGGGTCATTGCTTTTGCAGGCCGGATACTCGGAGAAGGTCAGCCCAAATACCTGAATTCTCCCGAAAGTTTACTGTTTAACAAGAGCCGCACCTTGTATAACCTGCACCAGGCCAAGACGTCCATACGCAAATTGCGTAAAATCGTATTATGCGAAGGCTACGGCGACGTTATCTCTTCCTGGGAAGCAGGTTTTCATAATGTTGTGGCCACGATGGGCACTTCGCTCACCGAAAACCAGACCTCTCTCATGAAATCCATGGCCGAGGAAGTCATCGTCACGTATGACAGCGACAAAGCCGGATTGGCCGCTGCCATGAAAGTCATTCCGCTGCTTGAAGGCGCCGGTCTTCGGGTACGGATAGCGATCATGGGGGACGGCATGGACCCCGACGATTATTACCGGAAATACGGGGCAGAGCGCTACCGGCATGTGGTGGAATCCGCCGTTTCAACCACGAAATTTAAGCTTATATATCTGAAAAAAAAACCATATACTGCTAGAAGAACAGGGCAAGATTGCTTATATGAAGGAAGCACTTCCGATCATTGCCGCCCTGAATTCCTCGACGGAACGCGAAGTTTACTTGAGGGACTTATCTTCGGAACTGAACCTTTCTTATGAAAGCCTGAAGCAGGATTGCAACCTGCTGCGGCAGTCGATGCAAAAAAAGGGCAACGGCGGGGATAATAAGGGAAAAAGGTGGAATAATGGTAGGCATAAAAAAGGGCAGGTTTCCGCTCCGGCCTTGCTCCCTGCTTATCATGCCGCAGAGCGGAGGCTGCTGTCTCTGATGCTGCAGGACGCGGAGGCTGCCAGGTATGTCGGCGACAATCTTGGAGAAGCGTTTAATATCGAAGATCATGCGGCAATAGCCGCTTATCTATATGCTTATTACGCACAGGGCAAGCCGGCGGATATCAGCCGTTTTATGTCGTCGCTTCACGACGACCGGCTTGAGAAAACGGTGGGTTCCATATCCATGATGGATAATCCAACGGACTGGAATGTTCAGGTACTTGATGATTGCATACGTGAAGTGCTGAAATATCCGCAGCAAAAGAGAATCGAACAAAAAAAAAGAAGAAATGATGAAGGCGGAGCGCTCCGGTGATTTTTTGCGAGCCGCGCAAATAGCAAGTGAGATTATTGCCCTAGAGAGACAGTGACGGCCATGCTTGAATGTTTCTAGGGAGGAGGGAGTCGAAAGATGGCGAATGATCAGCATACTGAACTAGAAACGGAGTTTACACTGGATCAAGTCAAAGACCAATTGATTGAACAGGGTAAAAAAAGATCCGTATTGAGCTACAAGGATATTATGGAGAAATTGTCTCCTTTCGATCAGGATCCCGAGCAGATGGAGGAGTTTTACGAGCAGCTTGGCGATTTGGGAATCGAGGTCGTGAACGAAAACGACGAGGATAACAGCCTCCGGCAAACCGATGACCACGATGACAATCATAACGATGACTTCGGATTTGACGACGATCTTTCCCTTCCTCCGGGTATCAAGATCAATGACCCGGTGCGTATGTACCTCAAAGAGATCGGGCGGGTGCCGCTGCTGTCCGCGGATGACGAAGTGGAACTGGCGAAGCGGATCGGTCAAGGGGATGAAGAAGCCAAGCGGCGTCTGGCCGAAGCGAACCTGCGACTGGTGGTAAGTATCGCCAAGCGTTATGTCGGACGGGGAATGCTGTTCCTGGACTTGATTCAAGAAGGCAACATGGGGCTGATCAAAGCGGTTGAGAAGTTCGACCATGAAAAAGGCTTCAAGTTTAGCACATACGCCACATGGTGGATTCGGCAGGCCATCACGCGTGCCATAGCGGACCAGGCACGTACCATCCGGATACCGGTTCATATGGTGGAGACGATCAACAAGCTGATCCGGGTATCCAGACAGCTGCTTCAAGAGCTTGGTCGCGAGCCTTCTCCCGAAGAAATTGCGGCTGAAATGGAATTGAGCGTGGAGAAGGTCCGGGAGATCATGAAAATTGCACAGGAACCCGTTTCTCTCGAAACGCCGATCGGTGAAGAAGATGACTCCCACCTTGGAGACTTTATTGAAGACCAGGAAGCACTGGCCCCTGCCGACGCTGCAGCTTACGAGCTGCTGAAAGAGCAGCTTGAAGATGTCCTGGATACCCTTACCGAACGCGAAGAGAATGTGCTGCGCCTTCGATTCGGTCTGGATGATGGGCGGACGAGAACGCTGGAGGAAGTCGGCAAGGTATTTGGCGTTACACGGGAACGGATTCGCCAAATCGAAGCCAAGGCGCTCCGCAAGCTCCGCCATCCGAGCCGCAGCAAGCGGCTGAAGGATTTTCTCGAATAGAGCTTGTCATGGGACCTTCTGCAGTGTACCGCAGCAAGGTTCCTTTTTTTTAATATAGAAAAGCATAATTTTTCAGAACGTAAACGTCTTTTATAGGGAAGACGGAGTCGTTCGATTTGCTGGGCATCAGATGGGTGATCTTTGGTATGACGGTACAGGAATGCCCTCCCAAATTTGAAAAGAAGGTGCAGACCGTTGGAACAGGCAAAGAAAGAAATCATATTGGACGAGATTGAGCATTGGCGTCGGGGTCGGCTGCTTCCGGAACAATACTGTGATTTTTTGGAAAACCTGTATAATGATCAGCATGATTCCCGGGCGAAAAACCGGTCTTTGCTTACGAAAATCCACCAGGGAAGCTTAAAAACTTGGTTTCTTGGTTTTGGATTTATTTCCTTCATTTGTTTTATTGGTCTTTATTTTAGCTCTTTTCACGGGTCATTGCAAATCACTTCCGTCCTTGCAGGGACGGCGTTATGTTACATGCTTGCGCGGCATTTCCGGAAGAGGGGTTATGCCGCGTGGGGGCATTTGTGCGCAGCAGCCGGCAGTCTGCTTATGCTGGCGATGGGGGCTTTAATCATCAAGCTTCAGGGGGCCGATGAACAGCAGTGGGTGCCCGTGCTTATCGCCATTTGCAGTTTGACCTGGTGTCTGGTAGGGTATGGGTTGAGCATGAACCTGCTTCATTACTGCGGCTTGCTTGGATGGGCCGTGCTCTATGGAAAGGTATCTGTTTTTTATAGGCCGGATGTATCCTGGATATGGATTGAGCTGCTGTGGGTTCCGCTCAGCGTCATTTTGATCTGGTTATGCTGGCTGCTGCATTACCGAATGAAGCGGCTTGCGCAAGTTTATTTTGCGGCAGGCCTGACCTTATGGTTTATGCCTCAGGTTGATCGGATCTTTCTTCGGGGAGAACCGCCGCGGGAGCTGCTGGTGTGGATTTTTGGTCAAGCTGGCGGTCGCGGCCGTATTCCTGTTTTTGTTACGAAAAAAAATGGATAACGTGGGTGTCATCATGAAACTATCGAATCGTTTGCAACTGTTGTTAACTCAAATACCAGCCGGCAGCCGGCTTGCCGATATCGGTTCCGATCACGCTCTTCTCCCTACCGCGGCCATCGAAAGCGGGAAATGCGTTTTTGCCGTGGCGGGTGAAGTGAACCCGGGACCGTATCAGGCGGCGGAGAAGCAGGTTCGCGAAGCCGGATTGACAGACCGGATTTCGGTCCGCCGCGGGGACGGTTTGGAAGTGATCGGTCCTGGCGAGGCGGATGTGATTACGATTGCGGGTATGGGCGGAGGTTTGATCGCTTCCATCCTGGATCGGGGAAAGGATAAACTCCATGGCGTAAGTCGGCTGGTGCTTCAGCCCAACGTAGGGGAGGATACGCTCCGGCAGTGGCTGCTTCGTCACGACTGGGTGCTGATCGACGAGCACATTCTGGAGGAAGACGGCAAAATCTATGAAGTTCTGATCGCCGTACCGGAAGGACAAACAGAGGCCCCGGCAACCAATGAGATATTATACCAGGATTACATGCTAGACGGGGGCATTGTCCTGTCCGCCAAGTGGCTGCTTCGGTTCGGCCCATGTTTGATCAAGCGGCCGACATCCGTGTTCCATGATAAATGGAGATCCGAGTTGGACAAGATGGGGACGATTCTCCGTTCCTTGGCCAAGTCGGAGCTTGCGTCCTCGGAAGAGAAGGCGGAAGAAATCAAAAACGAAATGAAGTTTATCGAGGAGGTGCTTGCATGTTTGCCAAAGGTCAA
The DNA here is from genome assembly GCF_000987955.1 of Paenibacillus sp. DMB20. Taxonomy (GTDB): domain Bacteria; phylum Bacillota; class Bacilli; order Paenibacillales; family Paenibacillaceae; genus Paenibacillus_AQ. Next base: position 66,565 of record NZ_LAZU01000044.1, on the reverse strand, counting down.
ACCGTAATTCAATACATGGAGCAATTGGCGCCGAAATATGTCGCTTATCCCGATGACCGGATCGGCTTACAGCTGGGAACGCTGCAGAAGGAAATCCGCAAGGTGCTGGTTGCCCTCGACGTCAACGAAGAAGTCGTGGATGAGGCGATTGAGCTGGGTGCCGACTTAATCATCGCTCACCATGCCATCATATTCCGGCCGTTGAAACAGCTGCAGACCGACAGTCCTATGGGCAAGCTGTATGAGAAGCTGATCAAAAACGATATCGCCGTATACATCAGTCATACCAATCTGGACGTGACCGAGGGCGGGATGAACGACTGGATGGCTGAAGCGCTCGGAATGGAGAATACCCTTCCGATAGATGACGTTCACACCGAGCAGCTGTCCAAGCTGGTTGTTTTTGTTCCCAAGAGCCATCACCAGGAGGTACTCGATGCCGTCCTGAATGCCGGGGCAGGCTGGATCGGGAATTACAGCCACTGCAGTTTTAATATCGAAGGTTTCGGCACCTTCGTGCCAAGGGAAGGCACCGATCCGTACATCGGCAAGCAAGGTATGATGGAACGGGTGAACGAAGTGCGGATTGAAACCATCGTGCCCCAGGGGATCCGGAACAAGGTCATTCAGGCCATGCTGAAGGCCCACCCGTACGAGGAGGTGGCCTACGACCTTTATTCCATGGATCTGAAAGGCCGGTCGTTTGGCCTGGGCCGCGTCGGCAAGCTCAAGGAGCCGGTTACGCTCGCCGAACTGGTTGATATCGTTAAAGAGAAATTTGAGGTGCCGCATGTAAGGGTCGTAGGCGATCCCGACCGGATCATCAAAAAGGCTGCCGTTATTGGCGGCTCTGGCGGAAAATTTATGAATGGCGCCATCTTTAAGGGGGCGGATGTACTCGTCACCGGAGACGTGGACTATCATACCGCCCAGGATGCGCTCGCCGCGGGTCTGGCCATGATCGATCCCGGCCACAATGCCGAAAAGATCATGAAAACCAAGGTAGCCGAATGGATGGAGAAGAAGCTGCAGGAAAACAAGTACGACACCGAGGTCATTTCATCGGCCGTTAATACGGAACCGTTCCGTTTTATGTAAGCCTGTTTCCGGTCCTGGAACTTTTCTCTTGGTCTGCTAACGATTGAGGGTTGTGCCGAGACCCAATACCTTGTATACTATCAAGTGTTGTCCGGAAAGTTCGACAGACAATCGCTGGCGGTGAGAACCGCGAGAGGAAAGTCCGGGCTCCATAGGGCAGGGTGCTGGATAACGTCCAGTCAGCGCGAGCTGAAGGATAGTGCCACAGAAATGGACCGCCGATGGCTGCGAACGTGGCACAGGCAAGGATGGAACCGAGGTGTAAGAGACCCCGAGGAACGCTGGTGACTTCGTTCCTGGTAAACCCCACCTGGAGCAAGACCTAATGGAACGCAGCTTCCTTCGAGGAGGCAGCCTTTGCCCGAGGCGCGTTCGGGTTGGTCGCTGGAGCCGTTCAGTAATGGACGGCCTAGATAGATGATTGTCGCTTATGGTGGCAGGGTAGTTCCCGCTATGACCACGAAGAGCACAGAACCCGGCTTATGGTGAACTTTCCAAACTGCAACGGCTAATGATTCAAGAATAATTAAATGAACGCATCATAAAACGTGTATCATCCTTGATCCTGTTCTTCGGGAAGCAAGGATGATACACGTTTTTTTGCTTTTTTTTCGGAGTAGGCGGACATGGTGGAGCGACAGCCGTCTTAAAACGAGTTTTGACTCGGGCAAGGGTTCAATTTGGGTAATGTATTCGCCTGTAACAGACAAACGTCCATACCATTTTGCCGTCGATATAATAAGCTGTTATCATCAACGGAAAGGAGTGGCTTGCAATGTCTTGCGATAAAAGTTCCCCAAGTGTTTGTCCGCCGGTTTCACCGATCGTATGCGAACCCATTGTTATTGTCAGAGATCATTACGTTCCGCAAATTGTCCCTGTCATCCATCCGATTCAAGTTGTAGACAAGGTGCACTGCGTACCGGTCGAGCAGCATATTTATACCTATTCCGGACGTGAAGAAGCGGGCAATGCAACGGTTTCAGCCAAATCGCAGAAAAAACGTTCCGCGCATGTTTCCCGTGCCCGGCATAAAAAGTAATACTTTTGGAGTGAAAGACAAAAGGCAGCTTTCGTCCTGACGGACCGTAAGCTGCCTGCTCTTATGTCATTCGGATTGGTTATCCCCATCGTTTAATCGTTTGAGCTCCTCCTGCATGCGCTGAAGCACATGCTGGGGCCACATTTGAAGAGGCACCTCCTCGTTTCCCGCAGCCTTAAGCGAACGAAAAAACGTCGATGCGGCCATTCCCGTAATACTTGTCCTTTCCCTTCTCGCCAAGATCCACAGCCTGGGAAATCATTAAGTCCATCACTTCGCGGTTGGTTAAATCCGGGTTCAGCGAGCGGATCAAACCTGCCATGGCCGCGACATGAGGGCTAGCCATGGAGGTGCCGGAAAGGGCTGCGTACTGGTTTCCCGGAAACGTACTGGCAATGTTCGTTCCGGGGGCGGTAACATCGATGTAATCTCCGTAATTGGAGTATTCAGCCCGGCTCATGTCCTGATTGGTGGCTCCGACGGCCAATACTTCGGGATAAGCGGCAGGATACCCCGGACGCTCCGTATTATCGTTTCCGGACGCTGCAACGAGCAGAACGTCACGGTCATAAGCATACTTGACGGCATCGTGAAGAAACTGGGAATCGGCATAATTCCCAAGGCTCATATTAATTACTTTGGCTCCTCGATCCGTGGCCCAGATAATCCCTTCAGCTACGGCGTAGGTTGTCCCGGAGCCGCTTGCGTCCAGCGCCTTGACCGGCATGATTTTGTTGTACCAGCTCATTCCCGCCACACCTTCGCCGTTGTTCACAAGGGCTCCGATAATGCCGGCGACATGCGTCCCGTGGCCAACATCGTCCGAAGGATCGCTATCGGGATTGACGACATTGTAACCGGGTACTAGCTGTCCTTCCAAATCGGTATGTCTCAGGTCAACGCCGGTGTCAACCACGGCAATAACGACTTCCTCGCTGCCTTTGGATAAATTCCAGCCGCGGTTCGTTTCAATGGCCGGCAAATTCCATTGGTATCGCGAGAAGAGGAGATCATTGGGAATATTGGCTTTCTCCGCAACGGATTCATCGTTTCCTCCATCATTTTCAAGGGTTCCCAAACCAAATCCGTTGGTCAAGTACATATAATGCGGCTCGGCGTATACCGGGCTCCATTTTTGGGTGAAGTAAGCATGAAGCCGTTTGAAATCCATTTGGTCCGAGCGGAAAATATAAGCATATCCGAGCTTGCGGGGAGCCTGGGCAGAAATTTCCCTTGATATTTGAACCAATTCCTGCCGCGTCGGCTGCCGTTGAAACCGGATTACAATTTCGTTTTCGTAAAAATGGCTTGCCTTTTCGTTGTCATGGCCGGTTCTTACCGTTAAATCCCGAAGCGTGTCGCTGTGCACGGATTCAACTTTAAACTTTCCTTCTTTCGGATACGGTATCAGCCGCAGATTCTTTTTCTGGTGATTTTTCACCTGCGCCAGCACTTTTTGGTTAACCAGGGCGGCTGCGCCATACTTTCCGTCAGGGGAGAGCTCGGCGATGATAAAGCAAGGATTTCCGTCAGCCGAAAATTGGGGAGAGGCATAGGATTTTCCCCGTTTCAGCTCAAACTCGGCCCTCCGCACATATTGGGCAATGAGCTGTTTATCTTTTTTTATGCCATTCCTGGGGGCTGGCGTTCAGTTCCGTTTTTCGCTTTGAGGCCAGATCAAACCAGATGATCTTCTCGAAGTGGTTATGGGAACGCTGATGTCTTCGAACATATTCCTTTACGCGCTGCGGCGTTCGCAGCTTGTCGTCATTCAGCATGGCTTGAAGATGCTGTTTGGCATCCATCCGGCTCAGGTTGTCGGTGGCGTTCAGGTCGCCGTCCAGAGCCGCAAGCTTAACGGTTTTCTCTTGTCTAGGGGGGAGGGGATTGGGGCTGGTTCTTGCAGCCTGCTTCTGACGGTTGGGGTCGGGAATCATCAGTAAAAACGACGACCAAACCAAGAATGAAGGCCGTGCCCAGGATCGTCCACAAACGGCGTGAGTTCATTATTCATTCTCCTTACAAATGGTCTTTAAACGAAAGCCGGAACCGATGTCGAATTACCTTTAGCGGGTCTTCTCGGCGCTGAAAACCCGACTTTTTTGGAAACGCGTACTCATAGCGTTGGGAGAGCCGCAGTTTTTTATGCGTCGTTTTGGCAAGGAGGGATTATAAAACTTTTGAGTAGGGCAAACAGCCCTTTCACAGCCCTTTCAAGCAGGGCAAGTCTTCTTCCGGAACAGGGAAACGCCGCCTTCCATTGTCTCTCTCCGGACTCTAAAAAAATCCTTGTAAGTGCATTCATAAGGGATTTCGAAAAGAGGTCATTTGTGATAGGATAGTACATAATATTGGCCGAGGAATTACTCTTGGAAGGCCAGTAACGTTTAAGGGGGAGCAACCGTAATGCCAGCTGACAATCTTCAGAATCTGTGTGCGGAGACAAGGGATAAACTGAAATCCGCGATCGCCATCCTGGAAACTTTTCTTAACGAACATGCCCTGCCTCAACTTACCGCAGAACAGGATGAAGAGACCGTTCATTTTTACAAAGGATTCCTTTCGGATCTCCGGCACCTGCTTGCTTTTTCCGAGGTTTCCTACGAGAAGCTGGGCATCGTCCAGCGGCGTCCCAATTTCGATGCCGATTTTGCGGAAAAAGCATTGTACAATGTGTATCACCGCTGCGTAAACAGTTTCTTTTACCCTAAGAATGAAAGCTATTCCGAGGACGGACGCTACGCCTACACGGGGCAGGATGCTATCCGCTTCCGCAAAAAGCCGGTACGCCCGGCAAGAGACGTCATTCTGAACATTACAAAAATTTACGAAGAGCTTCGTGACGACCTTGCTTACTATGAAAGTGATTATTTAACGGAACGCCGCATGCAGGCGGAAAGAAAACACGCATAAAGCCGATAAACTGAATATCGTTACGATACGAAGAGATGCCGGCGGCATCTCTTTTTTTTTCAGCGTTTAACACCAAATGACAGCAAGAAACGTGAATACACCCGCTCGGGTAAGGAGAAAATGTGTACGAGGTGATTCCAAATGGCCAACGAAGCCAAACCATACGTTAAATGCAGCGTAAGCAACTGTCACTACTGGGGAGAACAAAATGTATGCCGCGCCGATATGATTATGATTGAAATCGACCGTCACTCGAACATTCACCTTGGCGATGAATTTGCCGACGAAGGTTTTGTCAAGAACCATCGCGATTCCGCAAAGACATCCTCTGCAACTTGTTGTCTAACATTCAAGCCGAAAGAAGCGTAATACTTTCGTATCTGTTTTCATCACAGAGGAGGTGGCAGCATGAATAAGGACAAACACCGCAGCAAGAACAAGTTCAAAGTGGTGGATACGAAACGCAGCCGCGTGGACTACCCAAGAAAAGATCAGCAGGAGGAGTTCGCTGCGGAGATTACTCCCTCCGTTCCGGTTACGGCGCCAGTCCGGGATAAAGGAAACGATAGGAAGCGGGATGAAAGCGCCGAAGGCTCAACCGGACGCGTGGCAGGATATGTGGGACTGATACTGGGTATTGCGGCATTATTCATGTGGTCCGTAATCTTGGGACCCATAGCAGCCGTGACGGGCTATTATGCTTATACCCAAGGCAGCCGTACTCTGGGCGCCTGGTCAATCGGCTTGGGGATTCTGGCCACAATCAGTTATTTTGTGCTGATTCCTTTTGCCAGATAGAGGGTTTAAAGAATATGCAGTTCAACAGGCGATTCACCGCATGGGTGGGTCGCCTGTTTTTTTTGTCGAAAGGGTATAGCCGATTGTCCGGAAAGGATGTAAAATGGAAATTGAAACCTTAAAGGAAGATGTGATGAATGACATGCAAATCGATCCGGCAGCGGCGAGAAGTACGGTGGAACCGCAGCGCCCGATTACCGGCAGTCCGGCGGGTCTGAGGGATAGTTCGGAAGCGCAGGGAAGTGGCAGCGACTTCGGCAGCGTTTTAAGCAACTTCATGAACGGCGGAGCTCCCGTGTCAGAAGGAACCACGGTGAGGCTTGCACCGGGCGTGACCTGGGAAGACGGCTTGCTATGGCAGCAGCTTGGGGCAGTCGATGACAGCGAAGGCGGCTCCGCCGTAACTTTTCGGACGGAATCGTTGGCTCCAGGGGAGCCGGCTCAAACCGCTCGCCAAACGACTGATTCGATAAATACATCATTTGAGGATTTAATTGCGTCAGCCGGGGAAAAATACGGAGTACCGGCAGCTTTGATTAAAGCGGTCATCGACACGGAGTCATCCTTTAATCCTTATGCCGTTTCTTCGGCCGGAGCCAAGGGACTGATGCAGCTGATGGACGGAACGGCCCGGGGGCTCGGCGTTGCCGATTCATTTGATCCCGTGCAAAATATAGAGGGCGGAACGAAGTACTTATCGTATCAGCTTAAGAAATTCGGCGGAGAGGTCGCTATGGCCCTTGCCGCCTATAATGCCGGCCCATCCCGCGTTTTACGGCTGGGCGTAACCAGCGATGCCGAACTGCTTGCCAAGGCGGACATGCTTCCGGCCGAGACGCAGTCCTATATACGCAAAGTCTTGACTGCACGTTCTAAATATGAAGTTTAACCTTTAAAAAAATAAACGCCATGAAAGGTCAAACGGGGAGTTTGCGGCAGGCTGAGGCCTCTGGACAAAAGATCCGTTTGATCTTTTTGCGTTGAACGAGAGGAGACGTGTTAGAAATGCTGTATTTCGATCATGCAGCTACAACCCCGCCTTACAGGGAAGTCGTGGAAACCATGGCTGAAATCATGAACAAGCATTACGGAAATCCCTCGGCCCTTCACCGGGCAGGGGAGGATGCCGCCAAACTGCTGAAAAAGGCTAGGGAAGTGTGTGCCGAGGCCCTGTCCGTATCACCGTCGGAAATTGTGTTTACCTCAGGGGCAACGGAAGGAAACAACATGGCCATCAAGGGAGCGGCACTGCAGTACAGATCACGCGGACGGCATCTTATTACGACCGGGACGGAGCATCCGTCCGTGTATGAAAACTTCAAACAGCTGGAAGGCTTCGGGTGGGAGGTAACCTATGTCCCTGTTGACGGCAATGGCGTCGTCGATCCGGCCGTTCTGGCCCGGGAGGTCAGAAAGGATACGGTTCTGGTCAGCGTCATGCACGTGAACAATGAAACCGGAGCCGTTCAGCCGGTTCGGGAAATTGGTCGATACATCAAAGAGAAAAACGTCAGAACATTATTTCATATTGACGGCGTCCAGGGTTTCGGAAAACTGCCGGTTGACTTGAAATCCTGGAAGGCTGATTTATATACGCTGTCGGCGCATAAATTCAAAGGACCCAAGGGCGCCGGGATTATGTATGTCAAACAAGGCGTTGACCTGTTCCCGCTGTTGGCCGGGGGGACCCAGGAAAGCGGCCATCGGGCCGGTACGGAGAATGTGGCCGCCGCAGCGGCTGTGGCAAAAGCGATGAGACTCGCGAGCGAGCGGCAGAAGGCCTTTTATGATAAAATAAGCAAGCTGCGCGCCATGCTCCTGGAGCAGATTCGCAGAATGCCGGAGTTTCTGCTGAACAGCAGCGAGTCGGGAGCTCCTCATATCATTCATTTTTCGTATCCGGGATTGAAGCCTGAGGTGCTTGTCCATGCTTTGGAAGAACTTGGTTTTTTGGTATCGACCAAGTCAGCCTGTTCTTCAAAGACAAGCGAGCCAAGCCGCGTGCTGACCTTTATGGGCAAGGAGAAGGGGATTTCCTCGAGCGGAATCCGCATCAGCTTGGGCTGGGAGCATACCGAAGAGGATGTTGCCCGACTTTGCGACGCGCTTCAACAGGCAGCCCTCAGTCTTCGTCCCTTAACTGCCAAGAGGGGGGAGACCACTTGAAGATAACCTACGATATGCTTCTTCTCCGCTTTGGAGAATTTACGCTGAAAGGCAAAAACCGCAGCCGTTTTGAGAAAAGCGTGCTTATGCACGTCAGGGCTTTGCTGAAAGCTTTTCCTAAGGCCAAAATATTGAAAGAGTATGGAAGGATTTATATTGATCTCAACGGGGAACCGGCCGAAGCCTTGACCGAAGTTCTAAAAAAAGGTGTTTGGCATCGTATCCATCAGCCCGGTTCGCGTGTGCGCATCGGATTTGGAGCCGATTGTTAACACAGCGCTTGAATTTTTAGGCCAGTCCGAGCTCCCGGGAGAAACGACGTTCAAGGTAAATGCGAGGAGGGTATGGAAGGAATTCCCGCACTCTTCCCAGGAAATGAACCATCTGATCGGATCTCCGCTGCTTAGGGCATATCCGAAGCTCAAAGTTCAAGTCAAACATCCCGACATCGAGCTTCGCGTGGAAATCCGCGAAAACCGGACCTATCTTTTTTATGATGTCATCGAAGCGGCAGGAGGGTTTCCGCTGGGGACCAACGGTAAGGCGATGCTTCTGCTATCCGGGGGAATCGACAGCCCGGTTGCCGCTTTTTTGGCGATGCGCAGAGGGCTCGAAATCGAATGCGTTCACTTTTACAGTTATCCGTACACCAGCCAGCTGGCAAAGGAAAAGGTCATTGAACTTACGAAGATTTTGTCGGGCTATGCAGGAAAGATCAAGCTTCATCTGGTACCGTTTACCGAGATTCAAACGTCTTTTGCCGGGATAGGACAGGATAACCTGATGATTACGTTCATGCGCCGGGCCATGCTCCGCATCACCACGATGCTGGCCGAAAGGGAGGGAGCGCTCGCCATCGTGACCGGTGACAGTCTGGGCCAGGTAGCCAGCCAAACGCTCCCGAGCATGAACGTTATCGGCAAGGCAACGGATCTTCCGATCTTGCGCCCGCTTATTACGACGGATAAAAATGATATCATTGATCTGGCAAAAACGATCGGTACCTACGAAACGTCCATCCTTCCTTACGAGGATTGCTGTACGTTGTTTGTGCCGAAATCGCCGACGACGAATCCAAACCTCCGGATTGTCGATAAAGTGGAAAAAACGCTTCCGGGTCTGGCCGACTTGATCCTTTCGGCAGTGGAGCGGACGGAAACCTTAATCGCCACGCCGGAGATGACAATGGATCTCGATTCCCGGTCGATTTCGGACGACGTTGTTAAAGAAGAATGGTTTTAACCGTCTTTTGCGATATAAACTCCGGATTAACCAAAGTCCGGATAATTGAAAAGGGGTATCCCCCAAGGTCAACGGACCTTGGGGGATACCCCTTTAATGCACGGCATGCTCAGGAGGCGTCATGTCGTTTCTGATGGTTCGCGGCGACGGCGCAATGCCTTTTTCCTAAGATGTCCTGCCGCCAGGACGCCGACAATGACTGCGGCAATAAACAGGGACCTCACGATGGGATGGGTTTCAAAGAATACTTTGAAGTGCTTCTCGTCCGTGATCATGGAGGAAGCGGTATAAGCAAGCACGGCGGCCCCGGCATAAATGATCCACGGGAACCGGGCGATCAATTTGATAAACAAGGTGCTGCCCCATACGACGATCGGCACGCTGATCAATAATCCGATAATGACGAGCAGATTGTTATGCTTCGCCGCGCCGGCCACGGCAATGACATTATCAAGTCCCATAGCCGCATCCGCGACGATAATGGTGCGAATGGCAGACCAGAGATTACTCCCGGCCTTGATATCCGTATGGTCGTTGTCGTCCGTCAGCAGCTTGTATGCAATGCCAACCAGCAGTATTCCCCCGATCAGCAGCAGCCATGGGACCTTAAGCAGCCAGACGACAAGGATGGTGGCGATAATCCGGAGCACTACGGCCCCGCCCGTTCCGAAAATGATGGCTTTTTTTCTGGGTAGCCGGCTGCAAATTGCGTGCCGCCAGACCGATCACGATTGCATTGTCGCCGGCCAGTACAAGGTCCAGAAATACAATGTTGATTAGCGCAAAGAAAAACTCTCCGCTCAAGATGTCCACAATAGGTCACTCCTCTAAGACATGCGGTCAAATAAAAACAAAGTGGATTAATTATAGGCCTATTTTTTCCCGGATGCAAGCATAGCTTGGACATACCGCTCATATGTGTAAAGTGGGAGGTTGACAGGATGGATACGATTTTGCTGTTGGGACAAATACTGATGATTAATCTGGTTTTAAGCGGCGATAATGCTCTGGTTATCGCGATGGCTAGCAAGAATCTTCCCGAAACCAATAAAAAGCGCGCGGTATGGATCGGAACAGCCGGCGCGGTGCTCCTTCGGTGCATTTTAACGTTTGCCGCGGTTCTGCTGCTCAAGGTGCCCTATCTGCAAGCCGGAGGAGCCTTGCTGCTGTTGTGGATATCCTTTAAGCTCATAGGGGACCAGCACGGGAATGACATTACCCTGAAGGAATCCCCGTCAATGTGGGGAGCGGTGTACACCATATTGGTTGCCGATTTTGTGATGAGCCTGGATAACGTCTTGGCTATAGCAGGTTTGGCGGACGGGGATTTGGCGCTTATCGCGATCGGCATTCTTCTTAGCATCCCCATCGTTGTATGGGGCAGCGGGATTATAGGGCTATGGTTAAAAAAAGTATCCGTTTCTGCTGTACGTCGGTGCCGGAATACTGGCCTATACCGCAGGGGAAATGCTGCTGCAGGACGTAAAAACCGGACTGCTGCTGGCAGCCTCCATGCCCGAATACCATTCATGGCTGCCCGCCGTTCTCGCGGTGATTGTCGTTGCCTTCGGTGGACTAAAAGCATTTAAACACCGGTAAAGCCTGCAGAGGATAGGCGAAAACCCCGGAGATAAGAACCCCGGGGTTTTCGTATTTAATTTTATGGGACCAATGACCGGGGGACGGGCTCGGGATATGGTTTTTTTTTGTCGTTTTCGGCTAATATTAATGTAACTGATATTTCAATGGTTGCCATTAGCTTTACATAAAATGATAAGAGGGTGAAAAAATGTCCTCCAAAAAAAGACTTGACACTCGGATTGTTTATCGTTGCTGCAGGCGTGTTCATCTTGCTTGGAAAGCTTGGGGTATTCGGATTTTTGGGACGCACCTTGTGGCCTCTCCTCCTGTTGCTCCCGGGGCTGCTGCTTCACGTTTTGTACTTTGGCCGGCGCTTTTCTGCAACCATCCTGATTCCGGCGGGGATCCTGACGGTCTACGGGCTTCTGTTCCTGATCTGCAGCTTCTGGGGCTGGGACTTGATGCGTTCGCTATGGCCGCTGCTTATTCTTGGGATCGGCGTTGGGCTGTATGAGTATTATGCATTTGAAACTCCCCGTCCTGGAGCCGCGCTGCCGATGGCGGTCGGTTTGATTCTTCTCTCGGCGGTCATATTCATTTTCACTTGGCTTGAGGCAGGGGCTTTTTATGTGATCGCGCTGGTTCTGATTGCCGCGGGAATTTGGCTGATTTACGGGCGAAACCGGAGACGGGGCAGCAAGTGGAGCCGAGGGTGGTAATTTTACTGGAAGTTTTCTGAAAAGGCTTGATTTTTGCATCGAAAAACCTTTAAAATAGTGGATATGTTGAAGCGTCGGTCGGCATTAACGTCCGGCGCTTCTTTTGTGGCTCATTCGAATTAGAAGGGATATGAGATAAATTTATGCAATCGAGAGAACAAATTCGCAACATTGCTATCATTGCCCACGTTGACCATGGCAAAACGACGCTTGTCGACCAGCTGCTGCAGCAGTCCGGTATTTTCCGGGAACATGAAACGCTGCAGGAACGGGCGATGGACTCGAATGACCTGGAACGCGAACGCGGCATTACCATTTTGGCCAAGAATACGGCCATTACGTATAAAGACTTTCTGATCAACATCGTGGATACTCCCGGACACGCCGACTTCGGCGGCGAAGTGGAGCGGATCATGAAAATGGTCGACGGCGTGCTGCTCGTCGTCGACGCTTATGAAGGCTGCATGCCTCAAACCAAGTTCGTGCTGGGCAAAGCGCTGGCACACAATCTGACGCCAATCGTCGTCGTCAACAAAATCGACCGTCCGGCGGCCCGTCCGGCCGAGGTCATCGACGAAGTGCTGGACCTGTTCATCGAGCTCGGCGCAAACGACGACCAGCTGGAATTCCCGGTCGTGTACGCATCCGCTCTGAACGGTACCTCCAGCCTGGATCCCGAGAAGCAGGATGACAACATGCTGGCTCTTTACGAGACCATCATTGATCATATCCCGTCTCCAACCGAGAAAGTGGACGAGCCGCTTCAATTCCTGGTTACATTGATGGATTATAACGAATATCTCGGCCGTATCGCCGTCGGTCGCGTGAACCGTGGCGTGATCAAGCAGGGACAACCCGTAACGGTCATCATGCGCGACGGCTCCAGCAAGTCGGCACGGATCGAGAAGCTGTTCGGCTTCCAAGGGCTCAAGCGCGTGGAAATCGCCGAAGCGGGCGGCGGCGACATCGTTGCCATCGCAGGCATCAAAGATATCAACATCGGAGAAACGATCGCCGATCCTCAGAATCCTGAAGCCCTCCCGGTTCTGAAAATCGACGAGCCGACCCTTCAAATGACCTTCCTTGTCAACAACAGTCCTTTTGCCGGACGGGAAGGCAAGTGGGTAACATCCCGCAAGCTGCGCGAGCGGCTCTACAAAGAGCTGGAAACCGACGTGAGCCTTCGGGTGGACGAAACCGACAGCCCGGATGCCTTTATCGTATCGGGCCGCGGCGAGCTTCACCTTGGCATTCTGATCGAAAACATGCGCCGTGAAGGCTATGAGCTTCAGGTCTCCAAGCCTGAGGTTATCGTGAAGGAGATCGACGGCGCCAAGATGGAACCGATCGAACGCCTGATCATCGACGTTCCTGAAGACAGCATGGGCTCGGTCATGGAAAGTCTCGGAACCCGTAAAGCCGAGATGGTGAACATGGTGAACAACGGAAGCGGCCAGGTTCGCCTGGAATTCCTGATTCCGGCCCGCGGATTGATTGGGTACCGCACTCACTTCCTGACGCTCACTCGCGGCTACGGCGTGATGAACCATGCATTTGACAGCTACGGCCCGCTGCACGGCGGACAGGTCGGCGGACGCCATCAGGGCGTGCTCGTTTCCACCGAAAACGGAACGACAACCTTCTACGGCATCATGTCCGTCGAAGACCGCGGAACCTTGTTCCTTGAACCGGGCACCGAAGTGTACGAAGGCATGATCGTCGGGGAGCATACCCGCGATAACGACATCGTGGTTAACATCTGCAAGGAAAAGCAGTTGACCAACGTGCGGTCCGCGACCAAGGATGACACGGTGAAGATGAAAACTCCGCGTTTGTTCTCGCTGGAGCAGGCGCTTGAATACTTGAACGACGATGAATATTGCGAGATCACGCCGAAGTCCGTTCGTCTCCGCAAGAAGATTTTGAACAAGAGCGAACGCGAACGCGCAGAAAAACATCGTAAAATGGCCGAGGCGAATCTATAATAGAGAGAGCAGCTCTCTATTATAGATCCTGCTGCATGATTTTCATAAAGGAGTGAACCTATCGTGCAGGTCTGGTTTGCCGAGCATCCTCTAATTTCCTATATCGTTATTTTCGTGCTGATCGCCTACGTCTACAACAAGGTGTTCAGGGCAAGACAGAAGATGCCGCTTTTGAAAGAAATCCTGCTCTACATCCTGATGGCTTTGGGCTCGGGCATGCTGCTTATTTTCCAGATTGACAAGCTGCCTATCATCCAATGCCTGCTCGTGGCCGTAGCGTTAATGCTGATGGTGCGGATCCGTTACTTTGTGGAGGAACGTCAAAAGAAGAAGGCGAAGGCGGAACCGAAAACGCATTGATGCGTAAATTGTCCGGATTTGCCGAAAACTTTTTTTTCGGTTCCTCGCGTTATAAAAAGAGAGATGAAGTACCTGAGAGTCCGGTTAATGCTCAGCTGCCTGAGCGCTAACCGGACATTCATCTAAATTGAATGAAAAAGGTGTTACGCTATGAGTACGAGTCCTACGAATCTCCCTCCGAGAGGAAAAAGCGGAGGACAACGCAGTAAAAAGAAGCAGACAAAGAAGAAAAGCGGAGTGAAATTATTCTTAAAATCCATTCTGATCCTTGTTTTGCTAGCTGTGCTGGGCGCTGCCGTATACGCTGGAATGCTTTACTTCAAAGCCGAGAACAGCATTTTGGACACCGGCAACAACAAGAAGGTTCCGCCGGAGAAATCCGCAAAGGTCAAGCCGCTTACCATCCTGCTGCTGGGAACGGATCACAGGCCTGAAACCGGTACGCATCTTACGGACGTCGTCATGGTGGTGTCCATGCATCCGGAGACCAACTCGGCGACCCTGGTGTCTCTTCCGCGGGATGCCTCGCTTCAGCTGGAGGGCTACAAATCCAACCAGAAGCTTAACGCTTTTTACCCTGCGTTTAAAGGCCAGGAAAAGAAGAGCGGCATTCTGGCGGAAGAGCAGATGAAAAAAATGATCGGCAAGTATTTGGATGTCGATATCGACTACGTGACCGTTCTGGATTTCCAAGGCTTCCGGGACGTGGTGGATGCGCTGGGCGGCGTGAGCGTAAACGTCCAATATAATATGTGCCACCGCGATTCGGTAGACGGCACGAACATCAACCTGAAGGCCGGTCCGCAGGAGCTAGACGGCAAGCAGGCGTTGGATTATGTTCGTTACCGGAAGTCCATGAATTGCAAGCCTAAGACCAAGGAGTCTAATGATTTCGACCGTAATGCGCGCCAGAGCGAGGTGCTTCACTCTTTGATCGACCGGATGAAATCTTTCGGAGGTGCGGCCAAGGCGTTCGACGTGTTGGATGCGGTGGACGAGAACATGAAGACCGACCTGGAAAGCGATCAACTGAAAAATCTGATCAAGGCGTATTACGACATTAAGAAAGATGATGTCAAATTCATGCCTGTAACCGGCGAATGGCGGAGTCCTTACGTGTATATTAACGATAGCGAGCTGCAAAAGGCGAAACAGGCCCTGAAAGACGAGCTCGCCGGAAGGCATACCGCGGAATCGGCAGGGACGAAAGCCGATTCTTCGTCAAAGCCGTGACATTTGAAGGCAAGTTTTATCCTGTGATATAATACAATAAATATAACAAACGAAGTTCATTGTACAGGAGGTCGGATTTATGTCCCAACCCGATATGCAATTGACGGAATCGATGATGGAGCAGTCCGAAACCTTCGTTTGCCCGAACTGGGCGGATGCCGGCCCCGGCAATCCCGCTCACGTTCCCGGTTTCGTCCCGGAACATTGTTCATCCTATGAAATGCTCTTTTTCGATATGAACGCCGATACGGTGCCAACTGCACCGTTTGCGGGCGTTTCTACGGCCATGTTGCCGGAATATGTTGAATTTTGCGGCGAACGTAAGGCTGAAAAGCTTGACGTGCGAATGATTGCTGCCATGATAAAAGCCTGGTGATTCTATCACTGGGCTTTTTGTTTGTTTTCATGAAATTTCTCGGTTAGGCAGGACCTATATTGTCGGAATCCGGCAAAATATGCCTGAAAGGAGGTGATGATCTTTTAGGTGCGAATGGTTCATAATCCAAAGCGGGGAATGTGTACATGAAGGAGCTGTGGAGGGGATACGATGAAGAAAATTTTTGTGCTGGACACAAACGTACTGCTGCACGATCCCAAAGCGATCTTTGCCTTTGAGGAGCATGAGGTTGTCATTCCG
Organism: Paenibacillus sp. DMB20; assembly: GCF_000987955.1. Lineage (GTDB taxonomy): Bacteria > Bacillota > Bacilli > Paenibacillales > Paenibacillaceae > Paenibacillus_AQ. The sequence goes on along the minus strand of NZ_LAZU01000044.1, from coordinate 50,791 downwards.
GCGGTTGTATTGGAAGAGATCGATTCCAAAAAACGGAATGCCGATGAGCTCGGACGAAACGCCCGTTCGGTGTCGCGCCTGCTTGACGGACTGAGGGAGCAAGGACAGCTGCATGATGGCGTTCCGCTCAGGCATGGCGGAAGTCTCAAAGTGGAGCTGAACCACCGCAGCTTTGTAAAGGTGCAGGAGATGTTTTGCGAGGCTTCCAACGATAACAGGATATTGGCCGTCGCATTGAATTATAAATTGGAGGAAGAAGAGAAGGAAGAGCCGCGCCCGGTCGTCCTGGTCAGCAAGGATGTACTGGTGAGAATCAAGGCGGATGTGCTGGGGTTAACGGCGGAGGATTATTTGTCGGATAGAACAGCCGACCCGAGCGAGTTGTATTCCGGTCATACCACGGTGAAAGTGCATCCATCCGTCATCGACGAGTTTTATAGTTACCGCTTTTTGCCGATCGCTCCGTTACAGCTGAATTTTGCATTGTATCCCCATGAATTCGTCATCCTCAAAGATGAAATGGGAAGCGGCAAATCGGCATTGCTGCGGGTTAATGCGGAAGCTACCCGGCTTGAACCGCTCTACCTCAGCAATGATCCGGTATGGGGAATATCGGCGCGCAACGCGCAGCAGCGCATGGCTTTGGAACTGCTGCTCAATGACGATATTCCGCTTGTAACGATCACAGGCAAGGCAGGCACGGGGAAAACGCTTCTGGCTTTGGCTGCAGGCTTATGCAAGGTAGAGGACGATCATAAATACAAAAAGCTGCTGATCGCGCGGCCTGTCGTTCCAATGGGAAAGGACATCGGTTATCTGCCGGGAGAGAAAGAGGAGAAGCTGAGACCATGGATGCAGCCGATCTACGATAATCTTGAGTTTCTGTTTGATACCAAAAAAGCGGGGGACATCGACAAGATATTGATGGGGCTCGGAAGCATACAGGTGGAAGCCCTGACCTATATACGCGGCCGCTCTATTCCGGGGCAGTTCATTATCGTGGATGAGGCGCAAAATTTAACCAAACACGAAGTGAAGACGATCGTCTCGCGCGCGGGAGAGGGCAGCAAGGTCATCCTGATGGGAGATCCGGAGCAGATCGATCATCCGTACCTTGATGCGGTAAGCAATGGTTTGACGTATGTGGTAGAGCGTTTTAAACAGGAGGGGCTGAGCGGACATATTACCCTGACCAAAGGGGAACGGTCAAAGCTGGCACAGCTGGCGGCGGATCTTCTGTAGCCGGAAAATGTATTTTCCGGGAAATGATACGACGTTTTTTGATGAGCTGCATGAGCTGAACAAGCTTATGCTTTTTTTTGTAGTAAGGGAAGGAGGATCCTTGCGGATGAAATGAATGGTATTTCTTGTCTATAAAAAAAAGGTAGGACAAGAGTACTAGGAGTCTGGTAAAATAAGGGCAGAGCTCACAAAAGGATTGGAGAAGGATATGAAGCGGAAAAATTATTGGTTTATGTTTGCCATACTGCTGCTGTCATTAACCAGCTTATCTCCGAGCTTTGACTTATCCAATAACATCGGGAGCGATCCGCCGGGAAACGACCCGCTTCCCCCGTCTCAAACGCCAGACCAGCCTGAAAGCGACCTTGGACCGATCCAGGTCGGTGTACAGCTTGATGATGCCGAATTTCAGCAGCTGCTTGAGATGAATGAAGAAATCGTTCAGGAAACCGGAGCGAAGGTGGACATTGTACAGTTAAGCGCAGCCGCATCGGATATGGAATCATTAATTCAAAAAATGAGCCTTGGGGACGGACCGGACGTGCTGCTCGTCGACAGCCATTGGATCAAACCTCTCGCCTTAAAAGGACATCTGCTGCCGATCGAGGCCTCGCAAGCCGTCATCCCGGACTCACAGCTGCCGGGAGGGCTGCTTGAACCGGTGCAGTGGAACGGTTATCAATGGGGAATTCCCTTCGATATAGATCCTTATGTGTTGGCTTGGAAGCCGGAGGATATGGAAGGGGACCTGCCTGCCAGCCGCAAGGGCTGGCAGGCTTTCAAGAAAAAGCGGGACCCCAAGGCTGTCTTTACGTTGGATCCGGAGGATCCTTACGCATTTGCGGCAGCCGTTTATGCATTGGGCGGAGACCCGGAAAAGCCTGACCGACAGGTGCTTAACCTCCTGGCACGGCATCAGTCATCATCTTGGCTTCAGTTTCGGGCGTCTCCAATGAAGCAGGCCGATGAAGCAGACAATACTTCCCCGGTCATTATTGCGCCCTTCTCGTCGGCCTACGGAGGCCTTCCGGACGGATTCCGGATCAAGATCCTTGCCGACAATGTTTCGGCATATAAGCCGGTCGTTCGGTCGAGGAGTTATGCCGTAACCGCTCAGAGCTCTCAGAGCGGATCGTCAGCACTTGCGATGAACTGGATTACGGAAATCACCGCCTTATCGCGGGAGAGGTTATGGGCTGAGAAAACGGGAAGGTTGGCAGCGCTGCCCGTAACCTACAACATTTCTGACAGCGCTGTCAGAAATAGCGGCGGGATGGAGGCGGTTGAACGTCTTCGTGCCTTGCTGGGTAAGCATGCCGCCGCAGGACTTCACTTCGGGCAGGAAGATGGATTTCTTCAATACATGCAATCCGCAAGCGGGCTTCTTCGCGGCGTAATCACGGCAGAAGAGTTCAGGAAATCTTACGCCGGAACGGGGAAATGATGCCGCCTTGGAAAGCCGGTTAATCCAAACAGACCGCGCCCTGGTAATAATTTTTCGTGCACTCAAGGTTACGGATGTTTTTTTGAGGCTATACTGTTTTTGATTTTTTTATAATAAAAAGGTGTCCCGCGGGACACCTTTTTTGTTTTACATATCAAGCTGAAGCTTAACCGTGAGATTTTTGTTCTCGCTGGTCACTTCCGTGGCTTTCAGGAAGGAGACAAGCTGCTTGGGATAAAAGTTCATATCAAATTCCTCCTGCAAAGCTTTACGGGTCGTATCAGGGAGTTCCAGCCTATTGAACACCAGCTTGTCGACCTGAAACATAATCGCGTTTTCCGGCTCATGAATGATCGTATACTCCCCTTCGATCAGCAGGGACAGATTGCCGCTTTCGCCCTCGGCGGATACTTTGCCGTCGTTGAAGTGAAAGGCAAAGCTATTGAACAGCTCATCTTCTGAACGAAGAAACTCGTTTAAATCATCCTCATGTATGTTGATGGTATATTCCCTGCCGTTCGTCTTGAGCATGTTTTTGCTGCTCTGAATGAAGTCGGGGAGATGATTCATGGCATTCGCCAGTGCCTGAAAATGCCGTTTGACTTCATAAAGCCCTACGTTTTCCCAGTATAGGGTAAACTCCTCTATGAGCCGTGCCATAGCCTCCGGCTTGCCGCTTGCGGCAAGCGCGCCATTGACTTGCTTCTCCAGTGCCACCACCCGTGCCCGCTGATTGACAAGGTTGCCTTTGACTTCTGCGAGCTGGGCCGCATTACGGGAAGCATTGGCTTGGGCCGACACCAATTCTTTATACTGCTGATCGTAGGCGCTTAGAACCTCTCTGTCATTTTGGATGATCAGATCGTAAAATTCCATGATTCTGAAAAAACCGGACAGACTGCTGGCTGATAATAACAGGGTGAATAGATTTTCACGCTCCCCCATGTAATAGGATCTCAAAACGGCACCCGCTTGCAGGCGGCGGTATTCGATTTCGGTTTCAAGTCCGGAAATTTTTGGCTGTCAGTTTTCTTTGGGTGTTTTCGAGTTCGGCTTGCCTTAATTCGATCCGCTCGATTTCATGGTCGATTTCAACGATCGAAAGGCTGTCTTGAAGCAGCTGGCGGGCTTCTTCGGAATCGATAGGAGCCGGTTCCGGAGCGGCGAATGCCGGCTGATGTCCTGCGGTGATAACGGTGAGCAGAACCAGACAAAGCAGGAGCGATAGATACGGACGTAGTTTGAACGCTATCAAAACGGGTATCCCCCTTGAAAAGGTATGTTCGTCAGGAATCCGAGGACCCTTTCATTTTAACCAATATATGATGGTTAGGGCGCAAATATCAACCCTTGTCTCTCTAAAGAGGCGTAATATCCAAAACGGACCCGAATGTAAACGCATTAAAAAAAGCGACCGGCAGCAATGCCTGATCGCTTTTTTGGTGATTTTTCATAAGCCGGGATGTTAAAGTGGCAAGCCCATTTCGAAGATCGTCCAATAGCTGAAACCTGTAAAGGTCACGATCATATAAGCCCAGAAGAGAATAATATAGGTTCTCTCCGTGAATTTCAAATATCCCAGAATCACGAAAAAACGCTGTCTGCAGGAAGAAGAGCAGAGCCATTTCAACCAAGTCTCCGGCAAACGCCATCAGACCGATGGTTAACGTGAAAAAGCCGAGCACTCGGAACATGCGTGCCACGATCATATCCTCCTCTCATATGTACGGACAATGCTTATTGCTATGTACATTATAACGTCATGGCAAAATCGTGTAAACGCCTAACTGAAGAAACCGCCCGATTTTTTGCGGAAATGTGATTTAAGTACTTGAAATCGGTTTGGAAAAGGCAAAATTGTTATAAATCCGGGTTCCGCGTATGATCTGTAATTAAATTGGAAATACATTTTAGTATCAAATAGATTCTATGAACTCTATGAGAGGCATAGGAATGAATTAAGCAGCTTTTATACCCTATTCAGCAGCCGGTTTAACGGTATTGAAGACGGTTATTTTAGGATGTCGTTAGGAGGGTTTTATGGTATGTCAGCAGTGAGACAGGATGCATGGAGTGCAGAGGACGACCTTATTTTAGCCGAGGTGACTCTGCGGCATATTCGGGAAGGCAGCACGCAGTTGGCAGCGTTTGAAGAAGTCGGTGAACGGATCGGCCGGACATCGGCTGCGTGCGGGTTCCGTTGGAACAGCTGTGTGCGCAAGAAATACGAGGAGGCGATCAGCCTAGCGAAATCCCAGCGCCAAAAACGGAGCTATTACAAAAAGCAGCCGTCCTTAAGCGTTCCCAAGGTAGCGGGACTGGCAGAGGCGGAAATGGAGCAGGACGGCTACAAGGGAGAGACGGCAAGCGAAGAGACGTTATCCATCGATGCGGTCATCCGTTTTCTCCGCCAATGGAAGGGCGGCCTTCAGGAGAGCGGACGCCAGTATAAAATGCTGGAAAGAACGCTCCGGGAAAAGGAAGAGGAGCTTGAAAGGCTGCGCAGCGAAAATGCCCGTCTACTGAAAGAGGTTAGCGAAGTAAAGACAGACTACCATGTGGTGAATGACGATTATAAGGCGCTCATTCAGATCATGGATCGGGCGAGACGGCTGGCTTTCTTAAATGAAGAAGACGAAGAGCTTAAAACGCGCTTTAAAATGGACGCCAACGGAAATTTGGAACGAATCGAATAGCCGATTTGCAGTTTAGCCTATAACCCGCTCTTTGCGTATACCTGTATGCAAAGAGCGGGTTATTTGTATTACGCTTCTTCTTTCTGATATATACTAGAAAACAAGATGATTCAGATGGGCGGGAGTATGTGATGAAGATACATATTATAGGAGCGGGTTCGCTTGGATTGTTGTACGGCGGGCGGCTCGCCGCAAGCGGAGCCGACATTTCCTTCTGGTGCCGCAGCAAGGAACAGGCGAATCTGCTCCAGGAACGGGGAATTTCCATTGAGGAGCCGGAGGGAAGCCTTTATATTCCGCCGGACGCTTTTCGTGCGGAATGCGTTCGGGATTATCATCAGGCGGGCGGTCCGCATGGCGGAGATTATACATTTCTAATGGTAAAGCAAAGCGCGGTTGCATCCATTGCCACAGAACTGCTGTCTCCTTATGCCGATGATTCCCATAAACTGCTGTGCTTTCAGAACGGGACAGGCCATATGGAGCTGCTGCGGCAGCACCTGCCGGGATGGGCTCTTTATGCCGCGGTAACGACGGAAGGGGCAAAGCGCAGCGGGGCTGCCGGGGTAGTGCATGCCGGAAGGGGGACAACATGGATCGGACAAGCTGCCGATGTTACAAAGGACGGCACAGGGGCTGAGGGACAGGGTTCCGAAAATGCGTTGATCGAACAATTGAACAGAGCAGGATTTGACTCTTTTTTGTCGAAAGAATTGGATGTCATGATTTTTCGGAAATTGCTTATGAATGCCGTGATTAATCCTTTGACGGCTTTATGGCGCATCCCCAACGGCGAGCTTTTGGCCGCGGAGAACCGCGTCGCTCTGATGAGAGAGCTTTATGAGGAGGGAGCGGCGGTGTACGATGCCTGCGGCATTAAGCGGGAAGACGATTTGTGGGAACAGATTGTGCGGGTTTGCCAGGCTACTTCGGCTAACACGTCCTCCATGCTGAAGGATGTGCTGGAGGGAAGGCCGACGGAAGCCGCATCCATAAACGGCAGCATTGTCCGAATGGGCGAGAACGCCGGTATCGACGCACCGCTGCATCGTCTGGTTTGGAAGCTGATCGAGGGAATACGAAGTTAAAGGAGGCGTGCAAAATTGAGTGTTCTCATCATGATGAGTGTAGTGCCGGTGATCCCGTTTATTCTCGTTTACGTGACCGTCACTCTCCGGAAGAAAGACAGAAAGCAGGCATTCAGGCTGGCCATGGATGTCACCACTCTGTTTCTTATAATTTCCGTGTCCGCGCTTTTTAATAATTTTTTCCAGAATAAGTTCGGACTTTATCTTATACTTCTTCTGCTATTAATTACGGCAGGTTTGATCGGCGGGGCCCAAAACCGGTGGAAGGGCCAGGTTGACGGGAAGAGACTGGTGCGGGCCGTCTGGCGGCTGGCGTTCGTCACGATGAGTATCAGTTATATTTTATTTACATTTATTGGATTAATTCAATACATATTTAAAGTGATGTAAAGGAAGCGCATACATAAAAAAACCTTTTACAATCATGTGTCTAAATCCCCGCAGAGATGTTTTTTTTGCGGGGCTTTTTTATGGCTTTTTTTTGACCACTGGTTGTATAATCGGTAAGCATATACCTAAAATCTATGAGGGGGAAAATTGCAAGATGAAGAAACATAAAAGTTTTCTGCTGCTTCTGACGCTGATTCTTGCCGTCGGTACCGTGTTGGCCGGATGCGGATCCAACAACAAAAAACGACGACCAGAGCGCCACTGGGAACGGAAATAAGCCTAAAGAGCAAATTTTCCGGATGAACCTTGCTTCCGAGCCTCCTACATTGGATCCGGGACAATCGAAGGACAACAACTCGAACACGATCATCAACGCCGTTTTCGAGGGCTTGACGCGCAAAGGCGCGAACGGCGAAGAGCAACCCGGGGTAGCCGAGAAATGGGAGATTTCCAAAGACGGCTTGAAGTATGTGTTCACGCTTCGCAAGGACGCGAAGTGGAGCAACGGAGATCCGGTTACGGCCAAAGATTTCGAATTTGCCTGGAAACGCGTACTGGATCCTAAAACTACGCCGGCTCCGCCTTATGCATACCAGCTTTACTACATCAAAAACGCTGAGGCTTATAACATGGGCGAGATTAAAGACGCCAATGAAGTGGGCGTGAAAGCGAAGGATGACCATACGCTTGAAGTAACGCTTGAAAATCCTACTCCGTATTTCCTTAGCCTGATGTCTTTCCAGTCTTTCTATCCTATCCACCAATCGGCGAAGGATAACGATAAATGGGCGACAAAAGCGGAAACCCTCATCGGAAACGGCCCGTTCAAGATTGCTTCCATGACGAAAGGGCAGAAGATCGAGCTGGCGAAGAACGACCAATATTGGGACAACCAATCCATCAAGCTTCAAAAAAGTCGTGATGAGCATCGTAAACAGCTCGGCTACGGAGCTTTCCAGTTACCGCAACAGCGAGCTCGACTATGCCGGCCATCCGGTGGGCAACATTCCGACAGACCAATTGACCGCAGTGAAAAAGGAAATGCCGGACGAGCTGAAAATTAAAGGCATCTCGTCTACGTATTTCTACATTTTCAACACGACGCAGGAGCCGTTTGACAATGTAAACATCCGTAAGGCCTTTGCCATGGCGATTGACCGTCAAGCGATCGTGGACAAGATTACGCAGGGCGGACAGACGCCGGCATTCGGCTTTGTGCCTCCCGGCATTAAGGGTCAAAAGGACGAATACCGTAAAGAGGTTGCGGACAACTACTTCCAAGAGAACCTGGACGAAGCGAAGAAACTTCTGGAGCAGGGCATGAAGGAAAAAGGCTATACCACCCTGCCTGAGGTTACGCTGATCCACAATTCGGATGACAACCACAAGAAAATCGCATTGGCGATTGCGGACATGTGGAAAAACAATCTGGGCGTAAGCGTAAAAGTGCAAAACCAGGAATGGGGCGTGTTCCTGAAAAACCGCAGCAACCTGGATTACCAAGTGGCTCGTTCCGGCTGGGGCGCGGACTATAACGACCCGATGACTTACATCGATATGTGGACGTCGAACAGCGGCAACAATGACACCGGGTTCAAGAACGAAGAGTACGACAAGCTTGTAGAAGAAGCTTACGCTACGGACGACAACGCTAAGCGCATGGAACTGATGTCAAAGGCGGAGAAAATTCTGGTTCAGGACAATCAAATCGTCATGCCGATTTACTACTACTCCAGCGTTTCTCTGGTTAAACCTTGGATGAAGAACATCAACATCGATTTCAAAGGGGATCTTGACTTCACGCGTGCATATGTTGAGTAATCTTTAAAAAGCGGTTTTTTTGAAGATTACGACTCGGGGTATATATGTGGGGGCCTTCCCTCATGTATATCCCGATTTTTTGTATTGGGACGTCATTTCCAAATCTTGTTTTCTATGGTGGGACTTTATAAAATGGAATATTCGTTTTAGTTTTCGTTACCTTGAAACTAGACTTGGCATAGAACATCGATCAGGAGGTTAGCGGGATGCTGAGGTATGTAGCGAATAAGTTTTTTTTACATGCTTGTATCGTTGTTCATACTGATTTCAGCCACTTTTTTTTCTCATGAAAGCCATACCGGGCGATCCGTTTATGGGAGAAAAAAAAGCCTTCGCCGGAAATATTGGCCAGGCTGATGGAGCAGTATGATTTGGATAAACCGGTTTTTCAGCAGTATACGAAATACTTGGGGAATATTTTGCAGGGGGATCTCGGCCTGTCCATGAAACAGCAGGGTCAAAGCGTTACGGGCATTATTACGGATACGTTTGCACCGTCCTTGAAGCTGGGGCTGATTGCGATCGTCGTCTCCGTCATTGTCGGCGTGCTGCTCGGCATGCTGGCCGCTTTGTACCACCGGAAACTAATCGACAACGTGGCGATGATCATTTCCGTTTTGGGCATCGCTGTACCGAGCTTTGTGCTCGCATCTTTGCTGCAGTACGTTTTGGCTGAAAAGGCAGGCATTTTCAATGTCATGGGTTTTAACGGCCCGTTGGACTATGTGCTTCCGGTGATGGCTTTGTCCGCCCAGCCGATTGCCTTTATCGCCCGGCTGACCCGCTCCAGCATGCTGGAAGTGCTTCATTCGGATTATATCAAAACGGCCAAGGCCAAAGGTTTGAGCTGGATCGCCATCATGTTCCGTCACGTCATCCGCAACGGCATTCTGCCGGTGGTTACGTATGTCGGACCGATGACGGCCAATATTATTACCGGCTCTGTCGTCATCGAGCAGATTTTCGGCATCGGCGGCATCGGCAAACAGTTTGTAGACAGCATTACGAACCGGGATTACACCGTAATCATGGGGATTACGATTTTTTACGGGATCCTGCTGATGACGGCCCGTTTTATAACGGATATCGCCTATGTGCTGGTGGATCCGCGCATTAAGCTTACCGGCGGGAAGGAGGGTTAACCATGGCGACAGAACATACATTGATGCAAGCTTCCGCTGAAGACCTGAGACCAGAGGATTTCCAGAAAATAGGCGTAGACGAGAAGCAGTCGGAAGTAATACAGCGTGAAAGCCTGTCGGCTTGGCGAGACTCCTGGGAACGATTGCGCAAAAACAAACTCGCCATGACCGGCCTGATCGTCATGATCCTGATCGTCATAATGGCCATTATCGGGCCTATGATCTCTAAATACGACTATGAAACGAACGATTTGATGAATACGAATATGGCTCCTTCCTCGGAGCATTGGTTCGGCACCGACGACCTTGGACGGGACGTGTTCGTCCGCACATGGATGGGCGCCCGGATTTCCTTGACCGTCGGCCTTGCGGCGGCGGCAATCGACCTGATGATCGGTGTCATTTACGGCGGCGTGATGGGCTTTTTCGGCGGCCGCCTCGATGAATTCATGAACAAATTCGCGGAGATTCTTTACTCCATCCCATATCTTTTGGTCACGATCCTTCTGCTGGTCGTCTTTGAACCGAGCCTTGGCACGATCATTCTGGCGCTTACCATTACCGGATGGATCAACATGTCTTGGATCGTCCGGGGCGAGATCATGCAGCTGAAGAACAGGGAATACGTGCTGGCTTCCCGCTCGATGGGCGCGGGCGCGTCCCGGCTGCTGTTCCGCCATCTGATCCCGAACGCGCTGGGTCCGATTATCGTTACGCTGACCCTGTCCGTGCCGAACGCGATTTTCGCGGAAGCGTTCCTCAGCTTCCTCGGTCTCGGCGTACAAGCTCCGGTCGCATCCTGGGGCTCGATGATCAACGATGCTTTGCAAGGATGGATGTACTATCCTTGGCGGATGCTGTTCCCGGCTCTGTTCCTCAGCTTGACGATGCTGGCGTTCAATATTTTCGGCGACGGGCTTCGGGACGCGCTTGATCCGAAATTGAAAAAATAGGAGGTGGGAAATATGGAACCGATTTTGCAGGTGAAGGACCTTAACGTTTCATTTAACGTGCGCGGCGGAGAAGTGAAGGCTGTGCGCGGCGTTAATTTTGAAGTCGGCAAAGGAGAGACGGTTGCCATCGTAGGCGAATCCGGAAGCGGGAAAAGCGTTACCGCCCAGACGATCATGCGCCTGATCCCGTCCCCCCCTTCCATCATTAAAAAGGGCGAGGTCATCTTTCAGGGACAAGACCTTCTCAAGAAGACGAACAAACAGATGGAAAGCATCCGCGGAAAGGATATCGGGATGATTTTTCAGGATCCGATGACTTCCTTGAATCCGACGATTAAAATAGGCAAACAGATCACGGAGGTGCTCGTGAAGCACCAAAGCATGTCCAAAGCGGAAGCGAAAAAGCAAGCCATCGAAATGCTTAAGCTGGTCGGCATCAAAAATGCCGAGGAGCGCTTCGATCAATATCCGCACGAATTTTCCGGCGGCATGCGCCAGCGGGCGATGATTGCCATCGCCCTTGCCTGCAGTCCCGCCCTGCTTATTGCGGACGAGCCTACGACTGCGCTCGACGTGACGATCCAGGCGCAAATCATGGACGTCATGAAAGACATGCAGGAGCGCCTGGGCACATCCATTATCCTGATTACGCATGACCTGGGCGTCGTGGCCGGCATGTGCGACCGGGTGATCGTCATGTATGCGGGCGAGGTGGTGGAGACCGGCACCAAATGGGAGATCTTTAAAAACCCGCAGCATCCCTACACGAAAGGCCTTCTCCGTTCCATGCCGCGTCTGGACCAGAAGAAGGATGAGCCGCTGATCCCGATTATCGGCACGCCTCCCGACCTGATCAAGCCGCCGGCGGGTTGCCCGTTCTGCGCGCGCTGCGACGAGGCCATGAGGATCTGCGAGCGAATCGATCCGGGTGCGACCGAATTCAGCGACACGCATACGGCGCGCTGCTGGAATCTCCATCCGATGGCACGGGAGGGTCAGTCATCATGAAGAGCAATAACCTCATTGAAGTTCAAGGATTGAAAAAGTATTTTAACGTCGGCGGCGGCAAAATTTTGAAAGCCGTCGACAATCTCAATTTCAATATCCGCGAAGGCGAGACGCTTGGAATGGTTGGAGAATCCGGCTGCGGCAAATCGACTGCGGGGCGCACGATTCTCCGCCTGTATGAGCCTACCGCCGGCAGCGTCCATTTTAACGGTACCGACATTTACAAGCTGTCGCCGAAAAAAAATGAAGGCGATGCGCCGGGACATGCAGATGATCTTCCAGGATCCATACGCGTCGCTGAACCCCCGTTTTACCGTAACGGACATTATCGGCGAAGCGCTCGACATTCACGGCTTGGCCGGCAGCCGTGCCGAACGGAAAAAAACGCGTGGAGGAGCTGCTCGACATGGTCGGCCTGAACAGCGACCATGCGACGCGCTATCCTCACGAATTCTCCGGAGGCCAGCGCCAGCGGATCGGCATCGCACGCGCTTTGGCCGTGAATCCGAAATTCATCATCTGCGACGAGCCGATTTCTGCGCTCGACGTGTCGATTCAAGCGCAGGTGGTCAATCTGCTGAAAGACCTGCAGAACCGCCTCGGTCTGACTTACCTGTTCATCGCGCACGATTTGTCCATGGTCAAGCATATCAGCGACCGCGTTGCGGTCATGTACCTTGGCAAGATGGTGGAGCTGGCGGACAGCGAGGAGCTTTATGCCAACCCGATCCATCCATATACCAAAACCCTGCTGTCCGCCATTCCGATTCCCGATCCGGAAATCGAAGCGAACAAGAAACGCCTGACTATGGAAAACGATATGCAGGGTCCGATTTCCGCCGCCAAGGGGGAAGACGGCACCGTGGTTCTCAACGAGCAGGACACCGAATTGGTGGAGGTTTCAAAAGGCCACTGGGTCAGCAAAGCTTACGCCTAATCCGGCCTGAAGATAAAAGTGTCGGGCAGTTTCCAAGAAACCGTCAGCATCGTGCTGGCGGTTTTTCTTTCCCTTTGACGGAGAACATGATCATTCGGTACAATCAAAGAAGGCTTTACTAAAGTAAGTTCATAGGTTAGGTTGTAGCAGAATAGGAGGCATCCCTCATGAATATAGTTCCGGAGCCGTTATCAGGCGGCTCGCGGCTTTCGCATGATTATTTACACCGGCACGGCCAAGTAAGCGGCTTTTACGGCGGCAGCCACAAGGATCCGAAAAGCTGGGAAGAGCGGGCGCATTGGCTGGACCAGAGCGAAGACAAAAGAATCGGCCGTAAAGCGCTGGCTGACTGCCTGCGTTCATACAACGACATCCATAACCGTCATGAGGCCGTGCATAAGTCGATTGACCTGCTGGAACGCGAGGGCACGCTTGTCATTGCGGGAGGGCAGCAGAGCGGTCTGTTTACGGGCCCGATGCTCGTGATCTACAAAGCCGTCACCATCATTCAGGCGGCCCGCGAAGCGCAAGCAAGGCTGGACAGACCGGTTATTCCGGTATTCTGGATCGCCGGAGAGGACCACGACTGGGATGAAGTGAATCATACATATGTTCCGTCTTCCGATCTGCAGGTGACCAAGATCAAGATGGATGCCGCAGACGCCTCGCGCACTTCCGTCAGCTTTACGCCGGTGAATGGCCGGCAATGGGAGGCGGTTTTGAATGAAATGCAGGAGCTTCTCGCAGACAGCGAATACAAACAGGAGATCCTGACATCGCTCCGCGAGGCTGCTGAGCATTCCCGGGGCTTGACCGATGCCTTTGCCAAACTGATGGGCAAACTGTTCGGCAAGTACGGCCTTGTACTGCTGGACTCGGCGAACCCTATGCTGAGAAAGTTGGAAAAGCCGATTTTCGAGGGGATCATCAGGCAGGGCGGCGCTTTGGCCCAAGCTTACAGTCAAGCGGCCCGCGATTTGACGGGACTTGGATATGAACTTCAGGCCGAGGCGCATGAAAACGGGGCGAATCTTTTCTATCTCCACGATAACCAAAGGCTGCTTCTTTATAAAGAAGAAGGCAGGTTTACGGACCGCAAAGGCTTGATCTCCATGTCGGAAGGAGAGCTGTTGGCCGAGCTTGAAAAGCATCCCGAAAGGTTCAGCAACAACGTGCTGACACGGCCGTTGATGCAGGACTCCGTTTTGCCGGTGCTTGGGACGGTGCTGGGACAGGGAGAGATTGCTTATTGGGCGATTACGCGGTATGCTTTCGGTAAGTTCGGTCTTCAGATGCCGCTGATTTTGCCGCGGATGTCCTTCAGCCTGGTGGAGGATTCCTCGCTGAAGCCGATGGAAAAATTCGGCCTGACTTTTCAGGATGTGATGAACGACCTGCAGAGGAAACGCGAAGAGTGGCTGGCGGGGCAGGATCGCCTGGGTCTCGATGACCGCTTCCGGGAAACGAAAGACTCTTTTGAGAAACTGTATGAACCTCTCCTCCGGGACCTTGGCAGTTTGCAGCCGGGACTGTTAAAATTGGGAGAAAGCAATAAACAGAAAATTTTGGATCAGATGGATTTTCTGCTGAATAAATCCAAAGCTGCCCTGGAGCAGCAGCACGGTGCTTCGCTGCTCCAATGGGAGCGGATCGAAGCCGCTCTGGCTCCGCTTGGCAGACCGCAGGAGCGGGTTTATAACGCGTTTTATTATCTAAACCGCTTCGGATGGTCATTGGTGGATCGGCTCATGGAACTTCCTTATGACGATTCGGGGATTCACCGGGCCGTATATCTGTAATTCTTCGTTCATTGCCCAGGCTCTAAGCCCGCGGCTTGGATATGTTTTTTAAGGTCGGCAAAAAATGAAGGGGAGGCTGTGTTATGAGTTCCATGTCCATTCAGAATAGCGTGATTAAGGATTTGAAGTTGGCACCGGAAGGTCACTTAAAGATCGACTGGGTAGAAGCGCATATGCCTGTGCTCAACCGGGTTCGCAAACAGTTCGAGGAGGAGCTGCCGTTCAAAGGCCTCAAGGTTGCCATTTCCCTGCACCTGGAAGCCAAAACCGCTTACCTGGCCAAGGTCATTCAAGCCGGAGGGGCTGAAGTAACGATTACGGGAAGCAACCCGCTTTCCACGCAGGACGATGTTTGCGCGGCGTTGGTGGAGGACGGCGTAACCGTGTTCGCCAAATATAATCCCGAGCCGGAGGAATACAAGGAACTGCTGATCCGCGCGCTGGAGACCGCTCCCGATCTCCTTATCGACGACGGCGGCGACCTGGTCACCATTCTTCATGCCGAACGTCCGGATCTGTTAAAGAACATCCGCGGCGGCGCGGAGGAGACGACAACCGGTATCCTGAGACTGAAGTCTTTGGAAAAAGAGGGTGCTCTCAAGTTTCCTATGGTCGCGGTTAACGACGCTTTCTGCAAATACTTATTCGATAACCGTTACGGTACAGGCCAATCGGTATGGGACGGCATCAACCGGACGACCAACCTGGTCGTCGCCGGCAAAACCGTCGTCGTGGTCGGTTACGGGTGGTGCGGAAAAGGCGTAGCGATGCGGGCAAAAGGATTGGGAGCCAACGTGATCGTCACGGAAGTGGATGCCATCAAAGCCGTTGAAGCATACATGGACGGCTTCCGCGTCATGCCGATGCTCGAAGCCGCCAAGCACGGCGACTTCTTCGTAACCGTTACCGGCAACCGCGACGTGATCAGCGGCGAGCACTACGACGTGATGAAGGACGGAGCGATTCTCTCCAATGCCGGGCACTTTGACGTGGAGGTCAACAAACCGGATCTCGCGTCCCGTTCGCAGTCGGTCCGCACCGTCCGCCGCAACATCGAGGAGTACCAACTGAAGGACGGACGCAAAATTTATCTTCTGGCTGAAGGGCGTCTCGTAAACCTGGCGGCCGGCGACGGCCATCCCGCGGAAATCATGGATATGACGTTTGCCCTTCAAGCCTTGTCGCTGAAATATGTAAACGATCAGTATCAAAGCATCGGCAGCCGTGTCGTTAATGTTCCGTATGAGCTGGATGAACAGGTGGCACGTTACAAGCTGGAAAGTCTTGGGCTTGGCATCGATCAGCTGAGCGAGGAACAAAAATCATACCTGGACAGCTGGGCGCAGCACTAAAGAGCGGCTTTAAAAAATCGCGTTTATTTCCTCCGGAAGCATTTGAGTTGTGAATTTAGGTATGCAGTGGCCGTTTCCACTTCTTGTATTCGCTTCTTAAACCAAAGTTGGCGGTGAACTAACCCGAATCAGTGCTTTTACGGAGTTATGCGACGTGTCAGGAGCCTCATCCGATTCGAAAGAATCGGGCGGGGCTTTTTTTTTGCTGCTTGAAACTTCCAAAAAAACAATTTATCCATTGAAGGAATTTGATTCTTTGCGACGAATCTATTATCCTAAAGTGGTGGAAAGTGGTGCAAAGTGGGGAATCGGGGTTAAGGGGTGAGCGTGCCTGATGTTTATGGGGGAGTTTCAGCATAGCATCGATGATAAAGGGAGAATCACGATCCCGGCAAAATTTAGGGAACTCCTGGGTAGCTCTTTTGTCGTAACCCGCGGTTTGGACCAATGTCTCTTTGTATATCCCAGGGAAGAATGGGCCATCATGGAGCAAAAACTCAAATCCCTTCCGCTCATGAAGTCGGACGCCCGGGCATTTACCCGCTTTTTTTTTCTCCGGTGCGACGGAATGCGAATGGGATAAACAGGGAAGGGTAAATTTGCCGGGCAATTTGCGCGAATTTGCGAAGCTCGACAAGGAGTGCGTCGTGATCGGCGTATCCAGCCGGGTGGAAATTTGGAGCAAAGAGCAGTGGCAACAATACTATCAGCAGTCGGAGGAAGCGTTTAACGACATCGCTGAGAAGCTGGTCGATTTCGATTTCGACCTGTAACAACCCACGCTACATAGGCATGTTAGGTTGATTAGAAGATTATGGAGGGCTGCAGCTTGTTTCATCACATCACGGTGCTTAAGGAAGAAGCGACAGAAGGGCTGCGCATCAAACCGGACGGTATATATGTTGACTGTACTCTGGGCGGGGCGGGTCACAGCTCGCTGATCGCTTCCAGACTGGGCTCTCGGGGCCGGCTTATCGCGTTGGATCAGGACGATTGGGCGCTGGACAACGCGAAAGAGGTTCTGAAGCCTTATGGAGACAGGGTCACCTTGGTCAAAACGAACTTTCGCGATCTGGAGGAGGTGCTCCGAAGCGAAGTCCATCCTGACGGGGACGGGATTTCCCGTGTCGACGGCATTCTGTTTGATTTGGGCGTATCTTCTCCGCAATTCGACGAAGGGGAGAGAGGTTTCAGTTACAACCACGATGCACCGCTCGACATGAGGATGGACCAGTCGGCGGAGCTAACGGCCGCCGAGATCGTTAATGTTTGGCCGGAGCAGGAGATTGCGAGAATTTTGTACGAATATGGGGAAGAGAAGTTCTCAAGACGGATCGCCAAAGTGATTTGCGAAAGGCGGGTCAACGATCCCATTCAAACAACAGGTCAATTGGTCGATATGATTAAAGAAGGAATACCGGCTGCGGCGCGCCGCACGGGAGGCCATCCGGCCAAACGGAGTTTTCAGGCGCTGCGGATCGCGGTCAATGACGAGCTTGGCGCCTTTGAGGATGCCTTGCACCAGGCCGTGAAATGCCTTGCGCCCGGAGGACGCGTATCCGTCATTACCTTCCATTCCCTGGAAGACCGAATCTGCAAACAAATCTTTAACGGCTATATCCCGAAATGCACTTGTCCGCCCGATTTTCCGATGTGTGTTTGCGGCGGCGGAAAAGGCCTGCTGAAGCTGGTGAACCGCAAGCCTATCGCTCCAAGCGAGTCCGAAGTTGCATCTAACCCCCGCGCCCGTTCGGCCAAGCTGCGCATCGCGGAAAAATTATAACTAATTGTGAAAGTTCATTGTAACCAGAAAATCTAGAATAAGGAGAATGCAGCCATGGCCTACACACGCGGCAATTTGGCCGTACAAGAGCGGCAGACGGAACGCCCGTCCAGTTATGTCGAAAAGACGACGGTCATTAAACGCCGTTCGCAACTGCCCAAAAAAGAAAAGCTGTTATATCTGCTGTCCGTCATGTTTGTGGTGGGGATGATGGGATGGATCGGAATGAGCCACGTCAAGATTTACGAGCTCAACCGCCAAATCCAAAATTCGGATGCCGCGATCCGGGAAGCCAATAAAAACATTAACATTCTTCAGGTGAAAAAAACAGACGCTTGAGATGGGGATCGTGCAGAAAGCAAAGGAACTCGGCTATGTCCAAGCGGAGCAAGACGATGCCATCCACGTACATGACAATACCGGCAAATCAGTGACATCCAGTAGTACGTCGGGAAACTAGAACAGGTAGTGAGGTTGAACCGATGATAAAAAAAAATCAAACTGCGAACATTGCTGATAGGGGGATTTATTACCCTCTTTTTTGCTTTATTGATCGGACGTATTTTTTTGGCTGCAGGTCGTCGATAACGATTTCTGGCAGAAGGAGGCAATGAAGAAATGGAATCGTGAGCAGCCGCTTCCTGCTTCACGGGGCACGATCATGGACCGGGACGGCGATATTCTCGCGATGGACGCCCCTGCCTATACGGTCGTGGTCAATCCTAAGGTAATCCAGGCGAACAAAATGGAGGACGAGGTGGTGGAAGGCCTCCACGGTGTGCTCGGAAAGAAAGAGGACGAATTAAGGGAACTTGTCACCGCCAAGGATAAGGACGGGGCTTACCTTATCAACCGCGAGGTCCGCAATGAGGGCTTGAAGATCAATGAGGACAAGAAAAAGCAGGTGGAGGATCTCAAGAAAAAGCTTGAGGACAAGCTGCGGGCGGAAGGGAAGGTGCCGGATTCCGGAGTCAGCCTGATCGCGCAGAAAAAAACGCTTTTATCCAAGAAACAACCTGGCTGCCCATATTCTTGGATATACGGACCGTCAGGGCGTTGCCCAGGACGGGTTCGAATTAATGTTTGACGATGAACTGAAGGGCGTGGACGGCTTCGCCAAATACAAGAGCGACAAAAAGGGAGTCAAGATTCCTTCGGCCGACGAAGTGTACCAGCCTGCCAAAAATGGGAAAAATTTTATGCTGACGATCGATGATACAATCCAGTATTATATCCAGGATGCCATGCAGGAAGCCTACGACCAATTTCAACCGGTCAGTATGACGGTGATCGCGGCGGATCCGAATACCATGGAAATTCTAGGCATGGCGAATATGCCGACATTTGATCCGAATATTTATTGGGAGACAGAGGATTACGGGAATTTTTATAATCATGCCATCAGATCAACCTACGAACCCGGTTCGACATTCAAAATCGTGACCCTTGCAAGCGCCATTCAGGAAAACCTGTTTGATCCCGGCGCTTGGTACGTTTCCGGTTCCATTCGGGCGGGGGGCAGAACCCACTGGGACATCAAACGGGACGGATGGGGAACCATCACCTATCTGGAAGGGGTAAAAAGATCAAGTAACGTGGCGTTCGTTAAGCTGGGTTACGAGATGCTCGGCAAAGAGCGTTTGAAAAATTACATCAACCTGTTTGGATTCAGCGAGAAGACGGGAATCGACTTGCCGGGTGAGGTACTCGGACGGATGAACATGGAGCGCGATATCGATATATCCACCGTGCCTTACGGCTACGCGGTTTCGGTTACGCCGATCCAGCAGCTCGCGGCGATTTCCGCCGTGGCGAACGGGGGTAAGTTGATGAAGCCCCAAATCATCAAGGAAAAACAGGATCCGAACACCGGCAAGGTGGAAAAGGTTCAGCCGAAAGTGATAAGGCAGGTCATCTCTCCCGAAACGGCGAAAGAAACCGGCAAATACCTGGAACAGGTCGTAGCGGACCAGGATAAGGGAACAGGGAAATATGCATATATCGACGGTTACCGGGTAGCTGGAAAAACCGGTACCGCGGTGAAGGGGGATTACAGCGACCGCTCCAAACGGATCGTATCATTTATCGGATACGCCCCGGTCGACGATCCGAAAATCGCCGTGCTTGTCATCATTGACGAGCCGAACGAAAGAGATATCGGCGGAGGCAGAGCTGCTGCCCCCGTGTTCAAAAAAATCGTATCCCAAACGCTGAAATATTGGGGCGTGCCCAAAACGGATGCTGCGAAAAAAAAATGAAAAGAAGAACAAAGCCGCAGCTGCCGTCGTTCCGGATATGCGCGAAGCTCCCGATTTATCCGGGATGAAAGCGAACGACATCAAAACAAAGCTTTTGGAGGAAGGATTCGCTTTTGAAGTATTGGGCAAAGGCAGTACATTGAAGAAGCAGTACCCGCCCCCGGGAACTCCGATCGCTGCGGGTCAGCGGATATATCTTCTGACCGAGGATGAAAAGAAGATGAAAATTCCGGATCTTCGGGGGGGATCCCTCAGGGATGCCATAGACGTTCTGAACTTGATGAAGGTCAAGGCCGTTGTTCAGGGCGAAGGCTATGTCTCCGAACAGAAGGAGACGACCGAAAAAGGCTCCCGTGTCGTATATCTTACCCTCCGGCCGGCTGAGGAGACGGTAAAGGGCACGGCTTCATCTGCAGACGGCAAAGAGGAAGAGGCCACTGCAGGGAGCGAGGCTCAGGGAAACAAGGAATAGCTTGTTCTAACCCCTGGTTGTCCCGAATACTCATGAGATAAACACGGTTCATGACGATTAGGGTTCAATTGGGGGAGGGAAGCAAGTTGAAAGTATCTACGGTATCCCGGCGCCGCAGACTGCTCTGGAGCCTGCTGCTGCTGATCTTGATGTTCACTGCCCTTGTGGTCCGGCTTGCTTACGTGCAAATCGGCAAAGGGGCCGAATTGTCCGCGAAAGCGGAGGAATCCTGGCGACGGAATATTCCTTTTGCCGCCAAACGCGGAAATATCCTGGACCGCAATGGAGAGGCGTTAGTCACGAATATCAGCACACCGACCATTATGGCCATTCCGGTTCAAATCAAAGAGCCGGATAAAACGGCCAAATTGTTATCTTCCAAGCTGGGCATGAACGAGGCCGACGTGAAGAAGATCATTACGAAGCGGGGTTCCATGGTGGAACGAATCAAACCCGGCGGACGAAAAATTACGATGGAGCTGGCTCAGGAAATTCGTGATTTGAAGCTGCCGGGTATCGTTGTTGCTGAGGACAATAAACGATATTATCCTTACGGCGGCCTGGCGGCGCACATTCTAGGATTTACCGGCATCGACAACCAGGGCCTGACGGGAACCGAGAAGAAATACGACGATAAGCTCAGCGGCTTAAACGGGAGCATTTCCTACTTGTCGGATGCCGGAGGGCGGCTCATGCCCGGGTCTTCGGAAAAATACATGCAGCCGCGGGACGGGCTTCATCTGAAGCTTACCACCGACAAGTCCATTCAAGCCATCATGGAACGCGAGCTGGATCAGGCCATGGTCAAATACCAGGCCAATGCCAGTTGGGCCATTGCGATGAATCCGAAAAATGGCGAGATCCTGGCTATGGCGAGCCGTCCCGGCTATTCCCCGGGAAAGTATAAGGAATATGACGCGGAGGTCTACAACCGCAATCTTCCGATCTGGATGACCTACGAGCCCGGATCGACCTTTAAGATCATCACGCTTGCCGCTGCGCTTGAAGAAGGCAAAGTGGATTTGAAAAACGACCATTTTTTTTGATTCCGGCGCCGTCGAGGTAGGAGGAGCCAGGCTCCGCTGCTGGAAGAGAGGGGGACACGGAAGCCAAACATTCATGGAAGTCGTGCAGAACTCCTGCAACCCGGGGTTTGTCGCGCTCGGTCAAAAGCTGGGCAAAGAGACCCTTTTTCAATATATCCGTGATTTCGGCTTTGGAACGAAGACGGGCGTGGATCTGATCGGAGAAGAAAACGGGATCCTGTTCAAACTGTCGAGAGTAGGGCCGGTTGAGCTGGCTACCACCGCTTTCGGACAGGGCGTATCGGTGACGCCGATCCAGCAGGTGGCCGCGGTATCCGCCGCGATCAACGGCGGGAAGCTGTATACCCCGCATGTGGCGAAAGCCTGGGTTCACCCGGAAACCGGCGAGGTGGTGGACGAGGTGAAACCCGAGCCGGTCAGACAGGTGATTTCGGAAGAAACGTCCAAAAAGGTGAGGGAGGCGCTGGAGAGCGTCGTTGCCAAAGGGACGGGCCGTCCCGCATTCATCGACGGGTACCGGGTCGGCGGAAAGACCGGGACGGCCCAAAAGGTCATTAACGGCCGTTATTCCTCGACCGAACACATCGTATCCTTCATCGGCTTTGCTCCGGCGGACGACCCGCAGATCGTCGTGTACGCTGCCGTCGATAATCCGAAGGGAATCCAATTCGGCGGCGTCGTTGCCGCCCCGATCGTCCAGAACATCCTGGAGGACTCGCTGCACTACATGCAGGTTCCGCAGCGTAAAGACCAGCTGGCACGGGAATACAGATACGGGGAGACCCCGATTGTCACCGTGCCTGACCTAGTCGGCGCCACCGTTCAGGAATTATACGAAGAACTGAACATGAACTTCATGCTGGCGAAGTCGGGTACCGGCAATACGGTGATCAGCCAGGCTCCCAAGCCGGGAAGCCGGGTGGAGCGCGGTTCCACGATCCGGATATATATGGGGAATGCTTCTCCGGAAGAGGAGCATACGCATTAGTATCGCGTCGTAATGGATGCCGATACGAAGCGCGCACATATGGGGGGATGACGATGAAACTGAATGATTTGACATCCGTTTTGGCTGTCGCCGTTATCGTTGGTGAGGGGGAAACGCCCGTCTCCGGTCTTCAAACGGATTCCAGGCAAGTAAAGCCGGGGGACCTTTTTATTTGCCTCCAGGGTCACACCGTGGACGGCCATGATTTTGCGGAGGAAGCGAAGGAAAAGGGGGCGGCCGCCCTGGTCGTCGACCGGAAACTGGAAACGCCTCTTCCTCAGGTTCTTGTGAAGGACACCCGGTTTGCGCTGGCCGCCCTGGCGGACGTTTTTTACGGCCATCCCAGCCAAAAAATGACGATCATCGGCGTGACGGGGACAAACGGCAAAACCACCACAACCTATCTTATTGATAAAATCATAAGCGATTACGGACATAAAACCGGTCTGATCGGCACCATTCAAATGAAATACGGCGGCAGATCGTTCCGGATGTCGGGAACGACGCCGGAAGCGCTGGACCTGCAGAGGAGCTTGGACCGGATGGCACGGGCCGGGACCGAGTTTTGCGTGATGGAGGTGTCTTCCCACGCATTGGAGCAGGGGCGGGTCAAAGGAACGGATTTCCGGACCGCGGTATTTACGAACCTGACGCAGGACCATCTTGATTACCACCACTCGGTCGAAGAGTATCGTTCCGCCAAAGGATTGTTTTTTTCACGGCTTGGCAATGCTTTTGCCAAGGACCCCAAACAGCGGAAGTACGCCGTTCTCAACGCGGATGACCAAGCATCGGCACAATTTGCCAAGCTTACTGCGGCTGAAGTGATTACATACGGAATACGGCAGGAGGCCGACATACGGGCCTCGGAGATTTCGGTAACGGCTGGCGGAACTTCTTTTCATGTGCAGACGTTTCGCGGCAGCGCGGATATTTCCCTGAAAATGATCGGCAAATTCAATGTATACAATACGATGGCCGCGATAGCGGCGTCTCTCCTTGAAGGGGTCCCGATCGCGGACATCAAAAAAAGCCTGGAGGCGGTCCCAGGCGTGGAAGGACGGGTGGAGGCGGTGGATGAGGGCCAGCCGTTTGCGGTAATCGTGGATTACGCCCATACGCCGGACGGCCTTGAGAACGTGCTGCGGACGGTGCAGGATATCGCCGACGGCCGGATTATTACCGTATTCGGATGCGGAGGCGACAGGGACAAAGGCAAGCGTCCCATGATGGGAAAGATTGCCGCGCAGTTGAGCGATATCGTCCTTGTCACCTCCGACAATCCAAGAACGGAAGATCCGGAGCTCATCCTGAAAGACATTGAAGCCGGGTTGCTGGAGGCGGGGAAGGAGCCATCGCGTTACCAGCTTATCGTCGACCGCAGGGAGGCGATCAAAAAGGCTATTGAAATGGCAAGCCCGGGAGATGTAGTATTGATTGCGGGGAAAGGTCATGAGACCTATCAACTGATTGCGGGGGCCGTACTCGATTTCGACGACCGCATCGTTGCAAAAGAAGCGATAAGGGGCAGACAATTGTGATCCATACTAATTTGAGAAGCACTGCAGAGATGTGCGGCGGTGCGCTTATGCGAAACCATGATGAAGAAACGATGATCCAAGGAGTCTGCACGGACTCCCGAAAAATACAAAAAGGGTGCCTGTATGTCCCGCTCGCGGGCGAGCGGTTTGACGGCCATGATTTTGCGGCCCAGGCCTTGGCGGACGGCGCGGGTGCCGTTTTGTGGCAGCGCGATCGCGGCACGCCTCCGGACGGATCCGTAATCATGGTGGACGATACGCTGGCGGCTCTCCAGTCGCTGGCTTCGTCTTATCTTGGGCAAAGCGGCGTCAAGGTTGTGGGAATAACGGGGAGCAACGGAAAAACCACGGTCAAGGATATGGTCACGTCGCTGCTGGAAACCCGGTACAGGGTTCATAAGACGCAGGGCAATTTCAACAATCAGATCGGCCTGCCGTTAACGGTTCTGGCCATGCCGGAGGATACAGAAATCGTGGTGCTCGAAATGGGAATGAGCGGACGGCACGAGATCGAGCTGCTTTCATCCATCGCCCGGCCGGATGTTGCCGTCATTACCAATGTGGGCGAGGCCCATCTGCTGCAGCTCGGCTCAAGGGAAGAAATTGCCAGGGCCAAGATGGAGATTATCAGCGGCCTGAAGCCGGGAGGCCTCCTCGTATATCATGGGGATGAGCCGCTGCTGCATCAGGTGCTCGGCGAGCCTGCGACTCTAAAACCGGAAGATCTAAATATCTTCACCTTTGGAACGGGCGACCGCAACGATGATTATCCGACCGGCATGATGTTCCATGCCAGAGGGATGATCTTCACTTCCAGCCGTCATGCCGGAGAAGGCATCAGCCTCCCCCTGCTGGGGCGCCACAATGTGGTTAATGCGCTGGCGGCCCTTGCCGTAGCCCGTCATTTCGGGATAAATGACGATCAAATCCGCCAAGGACTGACCGGCTTGAAGCTGACAAGCATGCGCATCGAATGCATCGAGACGGTGCACGGCGTTACGGTGCTGAACGATGCATACAACGCCAGCCCGATGTCCGTCAAGGCGGCACTGGATGTCCTCGCGGACATGAAAGGGTACCGCCGCCGGATTGCCGTGCTTGGGGACATGCTTGAGCTTGGAAGCGGCGAACGGGATTTCCACGCCGAAATCGGGAATTACTTGTCGCCGGAGCGCATTGACCTGGTGTATACTTACGGCCCGTTATCCCTTCATGTGGCGGAGGCAGCCAAATCCCGCCTTCCGGAAGGCCGGGTACAGGCATTTACGGATAAAGAAAGATTGATCGACGCGGTATGCGGCGAAGTATCCGAAAAGGATGTCGTTCTCGTTAAAGCTTCGCGCGGCATGAAACTGGAAGACGTCGTTGAGGCATTAAAAAGCCTGACCGGCGGGAAGAACGACGTTAGGGGGTGATTTCATGGACTTTCAACTGTTATTGCTGACGATCGGCGTATCGTTCATACTTGCTGTCATTTCCGCACCGTTGCTGATTCCGTTGCTTCGCCGGATGAAATTCGGTCAGCAGGTTCGGGACGACGGTCCGCAGAGTCACCTGAAAAAAGCCGGCACGCCGACGATGGGCGGCGTCATTATTCTATTGGCCTTTACACTGACTTTTATTAAATTTTCGCCCGTCGATACGAATTTCTATGTCCTCCTTGTGGGCGCGCTCGGTTTCGGGTTGGTAGGCTTTCTTGATGATTACGTCAAAATCGTATTCCGCCGCTCCTTGGGATTGACGGCCCTTCAGAAGCTGTTCGGACAGCTTCTGTTTGCAGGGATAATGTGCTGGCTGCTTATTTCAAACGGGCACAGCACCGCGATCGGCGTACCCGGTACGGAGTGGTCTTTTGACTGGGGACCGTGGTTCTACTATCCGTTTATCGTGATCATGATGCAGGCGGTAAGCAACGCGGTCAACTTTACCGATGGCGTGGACGGCCTGCTCTCGGGCGTCAGCGCGATTGCGCTGGGTGCTTATGCGTTGGTGGCCATACAGTCCACATCGTTTTCGGCGGGGTTTGGCGCGGCGGCGATGATCGGGGCGGTATTGGGATTTTTGGTATTCAACGCTCATCCGGCCAAAGTATTCATGGGCGACATCGGTTCCCTGGGGATCGGCGGCGCGATCGGGGCTATCGCCATCGTCACCAAAAGCGAACTGCTCTTTCTTGTTATCGGCGGCGTATTTGTCATCGAAATGCTGTCGGTTGTGCTTCAGGTGGCTTCTTTCAAATTGAGAGGCAAGCGTATTTTCAAAATGAGTCCGATTCACCACCATTTTGAATTGTCCGGCTGGTCGGAATGGCGGGTAGTCATTACGTTTTGGGCTGTGAGCCTTCTTTTGGCGGGTCTTGGACTCTATATTAACAAGGGGTTGTAGAAATGAAGCATCCAGAATTTTACCGGGGAAAAGAAGTTGTCGTCCTGGGACTCGCCAAAAGCGGAGTGCAGGTGGCCAAGGTGCTGCACCGGGCGGGAGCGGTAGTTACGGTCAATGACCGGAAAGAAAGGGAGGAGTGTCCCGAAGCTTCGGAGCTTGAGGCTTTGGGCATTTCCGTTATTAACGGCGGCCATCCGGAGGGGCTGGTCCATCCGGGCGTTTCCCTGCTCGTTAAAAATCCGGGCATTCCATACCATGTGGCGCCTGTCGTTAAGGCACAGGAACTAGGCATTCCCGTCGTAACGGAGGTCGAGGTGGCCTATCACATCTGCCGTGCACCGATGATCGGCATTACCGGCTCCAACGGCAAGACAACGACGACGACATGGGTCGGCAAGCTGCTCGAGGCTGCGGGCAAATCGCCGATTGTCGCCGGCAATATCGGAACCCCATTGTGCCAAGCCGCTGAAGAAGCGGAGCAAGACAACTGGATGGTTGTAGAACTCAGCAGCTTCCAGCTCAAGGGAACGGAAGATTACCGCCCGCGTATAGCCTGCCTGCTGAACGTAGCGGAGACGCATTTGGATTATCACGGGGGGGATGGATGATTATGTATCCTCCAAGGCTAAGCTGTTCAGCAATCAGACGGCGGAAGATACCGCCGTGCTGAACTGGGATGATCCGGTATGCCGGAGCCTCGTGCCTTACATCAAAGCGCATATTTTGCCTTTCTCGACGAGCGAGGCTCTTCGCGAGGGCGTGCATGTGGTTCCGCCATACTTGCCCGGGGTGGAAGACGGGATCGGACGTACCGTGGTATATACGGACGATCAAGGCTTTACCCATGAGATCATTTCGGTCGAAAACATCGGATTGCCGGGCCGCTTCAATGTGGAAAACGCTCTTGCCGCCTGTGCCGTAGCGATTGCGGCCGGTGCGGACGTATCTTCCCTGGCAGGTCCGCTTGCCGATTTCCGGGGGGTGGAGCACCGTCTGGAATTCGTGAAGAACATCGGAGGCGTAGATTATTACAACAATTCCAAAGCGACCAACTCGAAAGCAACGAACATGGCGCTCACCTCGCTCAACCGTCCGATCGTGCTGATTGCGGGTGGTTTGGACAGAGGCTCGGATTACGAGGAGCTGGTACCGTCGCTGAAAGGCCGCGTCAAAGCCGCCGTGCTTCTTGGCGAAACGAGGGAGAAAATCGCGAGAGCTGCGGAACAAGCGGGATTAAAGGAAATCGTCCTCGTCGATAATGAGAAGGACGCCGCCGCTGTGCTGACCGCCGCCGTGAGAAAAGCCGCGACATTGGCGGAGGAGGGGGATATCGTCCTTCTGTCTCCCGCCTGCGCAAGCTGGGACATGTTTCCTTCTTATGAGGTGCGTGGACGCATTTTTAAAGAGGCGGTGCATAATCTGTAAGTAGGGGGGTGGAAAAGCCCCTACTTCGTATGCTAAAGGTGGCCTCTTCATGAACAAGAACCGTCCGGCGCCGGATTTGTGGCTCCTGATTAGTATTTTGGCCCTGCTAACCATCGGAATCGTCATGGTTTACAGCGCGGGGTCCGTACTTGCTTTTCATGACTATGGAGATCGGTTTTATTTTGTCAAGAGGCAGCTTCTGTTCGCCGGTTTAGGACTGGCTGCCATGTATTTTACGGCCAATACGGACTTTCGCGTATGGAAAAAGTATGCGAAGCTCGGCCTTCTGGTCTGCTTTTTCATGCTGGTCATCGTTCTGATTCCGGGGATCGGCGTCGTGCGCGGAGGTGCCCGAAGCTGGCTCGGCATCAGTTCATTCGGTATCCAGCCGTCGGAATTCATGAAACTCGGCATGATCTTATTTCTTTCCAAGTGGCTCAGCAGGGAGGGTTACGATATTACCTCCTTCACGAAAGGGCTGATGCCGCCGCTCGGTCTGATCGGACTGGCCTTCGGCCTGATCATGCTGCAGCCGGATCTGGGAACCGGGGCCGTCATGTTGGGGGCCGCGCTCATGATCGTGTTCGCGGCAGGCGTCCGGATGAAGCACCTCGGCTTTCTTGCTTTAGGCGGTGCCGCCGGCTTCGTGGGCCTCATTCTGACGGCGCCGTACCGGTTGAAACGGATTACGGGCTTTCTGGATCCGTGGTCGGATCCGCTGGGAACGGGATACCAGATTATTCAATCCCTGTATGCCATCGGGCCCGGCGGCCTTGGGGGACTTGGCCTCGGCATGAGCCGCCAGAAATACAGCTATGTGCCGGAGCCGCAGACCGACTTTATCTTTGCCATTTTGGCGGAGGAGCTTGGCTTTATCGGCGGGCTGATCGTCCTGCTCTTGTTCCTCATCCTGGTATGGCGGGGGATGCGGGTGGCGATGACCGTCAGCGACGGCTTCGGAAGCTTTCTGGCTGTCGGCATTATCGGCATGGTCGCCATTCAAGTCGTCATCAATATCGGAGTCGTTATAGGCCTCATGCCTGTAACGGGAATCACGCTTCCGCTGATCAGCTATGGAGGCAGCTCCCTGACGCTGATGCTGACCGCGCTCGGCATTTTACTAAATATATCCCGTTATGCGAGGTGAACGGCATGCGTGTCGTATTAACTGGCGGCGGAACGGGGGGGCATATATACCCCGCCGTCGCCATTGCGAGGCAATGTGAAGCGGAGGAACCCAATGCCGCTTTTTTATATATCGGCAGCAAACAGGGCTTGGAAAGCAAGCTTGTTCCACAGGAAAATCTACCGTTTGAGAGTATCGACATCACGGGATTCCGCCGAAAGCTGTCGTTTGATAACGTTAAGACCGTCATGCGGTTTCTGAAGGGAGTATCCGCAAGCAAGAAGCTGCTTTCCGACTTTAAACCGGATATTGTCATCGGTACCGGAGGCTATGTATGCGGCCCGGTCGTTTACGCCGCGTCAAAACTGGGCATTCCGACGATTATCCATGAGCAGAATGCCATTCCGGGACTCACTAACCAGTTTTTGAGCCGGTATGCTTCAACGGTTGCCGTCAGCTTTGAAGGTTCGGAAAGCTCTTTTCCCAAAGCCAAGCGCGTCGTTTATACCGGGAATCCTCGGGCGACGACCGTACAGTCGGCCAACCGCGAGCGGGGCTTCGCTTCGCTCGGCATTCCGATGAACAGCCGGATCGTGCTTATCGTCGGCGGAAGCCGTGGAGCAAAAGCGATCAATGCCGCGATGATCGGCATGGCTCCGAAGCTGAAGCTGTTGCCGGACGTCCACTTTGTGTATGTTACCGGCGAGCTTTATTTCGAAGGAACCCGCGAGGCGGTCCGCAGCGAGCTTGGTACGATGCCGAACCATCTCCATGTCGTGCCTTACGTGCACAACATGCCGGAGGTTTTGGCCGCCACCTCGCTTATTGTCAACCGGGCAGGGGCCTCCTTCCTTGCGGAAATCACCTCGCTCGGCATCCCGTCCGTGCTGATTCCGTCGCCGAACGTGACGAACAACCATCAGGAGGCGAATGCGCGGCGGCTCGAAGATGCAGGGGCATCCTCGATGATCCTGGAGAAAGATTTGACGGCGGATCATCTCTTTGCCCGGATTGAAGAAATCATGAGCAGTCCCGGGATGCGCGAGTCCATGTCAAATGCCTCCCGCTTGCTGGGAAAACCGGACTCGGCCGCCGTTATCATCCAGGAAATCCGCCGGTTGATCCGCAGCCGCTAAAACGGTTGGGCGATTGTCACACACCTATGGAGCCCTACATAAGATACTCTATAATCGTGACAATCTCACCCGAGCGGGCCGGTTTCATCCAAAAAGCGGCCATCTCTTCGCTAGCCGAGGAATGGCCTTTTCGGTTTTGAAGTCAAGGAGGTATCTGCAAGATGCAGCAGTTGAAATCACTATTATCGCAATCTAACGTCGGAGCACAATTTTGGAACGAACCGCTGGCGAAATATACAACGTGGAAAATCGGGGGGCCTGCCGATTGTTTGTTTGTCCCGGAAACGAAGGAACAGCTGGCGAAGCTGATCTCCATCCTCCACGCCCACGATGTTCCATGGACCCAGCTGGGACGGGGATCCAACATGCTTATATCCGATAAGGGTATTCGCGGAGCCGTCATTAAGCTGGGACAGGGATTCGATGAGGCAGCCTTCAACGGTGACATGGCGGAAGCCGGAGGAAGCATGTCATTCGTAAAGTTAAGTGTTCTGGCCGGAAAAGAAGGATTAACCGGTCTGGAGTTCGCGGGAGGCATACCGGGATCGGTCGGAGGGGCAGTTTACATGAACGCCGGCGCCCACGGGTCTGATGTGTCACGCATATTTAAGTCCGCTGACATTGTACTGGAGACAGGGGAATTGGTTCATCATGCTGCGGAGGACATGGAGTTCGATTACCGCCATTCCGTCCTGCACGGGAAAAAGGGGATCGTGGTCCGGGCGGTGTTTCAGCTCCGGCATGGCGACCGCAGGGAAATTTCGGCGACCATGGCGTCCTATAAGGACCGCCGGAGGCGTACGCAGCCGCTTCAATCCGCTACGGCCGGCAGCGTGTTCCGGAATCCGCCCGGCGATCATGCCGCACGGTTAATCGAAGCGGCGGGCCTTAAGGGGCATCGGATCGGAGGCGCCGAAATTTCCAAACAGCATGCCAATTTCATTGAGAATACCGGTCAAGCGACAGCAGAGGACGTGCTCGCCCTGATGAAGAAGGTTCAGGAGACCATTGCCGAGAGAAACGGAATCACGTTGGTTCCCGAAGTCTATGTCATGGGAGAGCGGTAAACTCGGAGGTGATACATTGGACAAATTGGTGATTGAGGGCGGAAGCCCCCTATCAGGAACCATACGTATCCATGGAGCAAAAAATGCCGCTTTACCGATTCTTGCGGCAAGCCTTCTTGCCGAAGGAAGTGTCCGGCTGAGCAATGTTCCGCACCTGCTGGACATTGAGGTGATGCTGAACATACTCGACCGTCTCGGATCGAAATGCAAGCATGAGCATGAGACGGTCACTGTGGATACATCATCCGCCAATTCGTTTCATGTGCCGGAAGATTTAATGAAGCAGATGAGATCCTCCATCTTTCTGATGGGTCCTCTGCTGGCCCGATTCGGTGAAGTGACGATTTACCAGCCCGGGGGCTGCGCGATCGGCGAACGGAAGATCGATCTGCATCTTCAAGGTCTTAAAGCGCTTGGTGCCGAAATCGAGGAAAGCGAACAAAAAATTCACTGTAAAGCCAGCAGGCTCGTCGGGGCGGACATCCATCTGGATTTCGCCAGCGTCGGCGCTACCGAAAATATCATGATGGCCGCCGCAACGGCCAAAGGCACCACGGTTCTGACAAATGCGGCCAGAGAACCGGAAATACAAGATCTTCAGCATTTTTTGAATAAAATGGGCGCGAATATTATCGGTGCGGGCACGGATACGATAACCATTCACGGGGTGGACCGGCTTGAACCGTGCGATTACGAGATCATCCCGGACAGGATTGTGGCCGGTACCGTCATGATTGCCGCTGCAGCCACACGGGGCAGCGTTACGCTCACCAAATGCAATCCCACCCACCTGACGTCCCTGATTCATGTGCTGAAGCGCGCCGGTGTTCAAACCAGTGTCTGCAATGATATAATGAACATAAGCTGCATGGGCCGTCCCAAAGCCGTCGAGCGCATCGTGACTTCGCCCTACCCGTCTTTTCCGACGGATCTGCAGTCACAGATCATGGTTCTTTTATCCCTTGCCGACGGGTTCAGCGTGATGAAAGAGACGGTCTTCGAAGGACGCTTCAAGCACGTGGAGGAACTGTCAAGAATGGGAGCGGACATATCAACCGATATGAACTGTGCTTTTATCCGCGGTGTCCAGCGCATTTATGGCGCAACCGTGGAGGCTACGGACCTTCGTGCAGGCGCAGCGCTCGTCATTGCGGGGCTTGCTGCCCACGGCACGACGGTGGTGGAGCAGATTCACCACATCGACCGGGGGTATGACCGGATTGAGCATATGTTCCAGGGCTTGGGAGCCAAAATTTATAGACAGTCACCCGTCCCAAAGCCGCTTGATTTAGCTAATTGACGATCCTGTACATCCCCTCCGCGACGAGGGGGTGTCAGGTCTTTTACGGAGAGAGAGGATATGCCAAAAATCCAGATTCCTGCGCTGAAAGCGGAAAAACCAAAACCGAGGACGGGCAGAAAAATCATTGCCGTGCTCTTGCTGTTGTTCATTGCCCTTCTGGCCGTACTCTTTTTCCGTTCGCCCGTCAGCCGGGTGTCGGAGATTCATTTTACGGGAAATACGTTTAATACGGAAAAGCAGCTCATGCAAAAAAGCGGGCTTGAAATCGGCGCCCAGTTTTTCGGCGTGGACACGGAAGAGACGGAGAAACGCCTGACCGCAATCGGCACGATCAAGAGCGCAAAAGTGGACAAGCAGTTTCCGGGCGTGGTCATCGTTAATATTGTCGAGCACCCTACGGTAGCGTACGAGTTAGGAAAGGACGGAAGCCTCCAGGCCCTTCTGGCAAGCGGCAAATCCGTTCCTGTTTCCGCCAGCGGAATCGCCGTGGAAAAGCCGATATTAACGCAATGGGATCCGAAAGATCCGAATAAGGTCAAATTGAGCGAGGTTTTAGCCGATATTCCTAATAGTATGACATCCGATATTTCCGAAATCATACCTTCGCCTACGCCTTCCTTTCCGGATCGGATCAAATTGTATACGCGCTCGAAGTTTGAAGTGATCACGGCCGTCTCCCTGCTGCGGGATAAGGTCGGGTATTTGAGCCAGGTGACCGAAACGCAGCAGCCGGGCATCATCACGATGCTGGAGGCCGATTCCTACGAACCTTTCAAACCGGAAATCTCTGCAGAAGAGGGCGAGGAGCCCCCTACTCAGAAGTAGGAAAAAATGGTACAATCATTCGTATTGGCACCTTGCCTTTCGTCCCTTTTTTTTCTTTGACTTTTTTTGGGCATCAATTAGCAGATGTTGGCACTAAAAAAAATTGTAGAAAAAAGAGGGAAAGCCTAGCGCGTGTTGAATAAGTTAGAGTAGTGTTTTTGGATTAGTAGATTACAATGTGAAAAACAGGAGGTGCCAGGGCTTGAGCAACAATGACATCATTGTTAGTTTGGACATCGGTACATCCAAAGTTCGTGCTATTATTGGGGAAATTAATAATGGAACCTTTAATATTATTGGAGTTGGATCTGCCGACTCGGAGGGAATTCGAAAAGGCGCAATTGTAGATATCGATCAGACTGTACAATCCATTCGCAGTGCCGTTGATCACGCGGAGCGTATGGTCGGTATTCAAATATCCGAAGTGTACGTCGGCATTACAGGAAATCATATCGGACTTCAAACGAGCCACGGCGTCGTGGCGGTATCGAACGAGGATCGTGAAATCGGCGAGGAGGATATCGACCGCGTGCTGAAAGCGGCAGAGGTCGTTGCACTGCCTCCCGACCGCGAGATTATCGATGTGGTAGCGAAACAGTTTGTGGTAGACGGATTGGAAGGGATTTCGGATCCCCGCGGCATGATCGGCGTCCGTTTGGAAGTGGAAGCGACGATTATAACCGGTGCCAAAACGGCTATACATAATCTTTTGCGCTGCGTGGAAAAGTCAGGCTTGAAGGTGAAGGATCTTGTATTGATTCCGCTGGGTTCGGGACAGCTTGCCCTTTCCAAGGACGAAAAGACCATGGGATCCGTGCTGGTGGATATCGGCGCAGGCTCGACTACGCTTGCCGTATTTGAGAGCGGCAGCATATCCGCGACGTCCACGCTTCCGATTGGCGGCGACTTCGTAACGAACGATATCGCCTACGGACTTCGGACGTTGACGGATCAAGCCGAAAAGGTGAAGCTCAAGTACGGATGTGCGTTTATGGACAATGCCGCTCCGGAGGTGACTTTCAAAGTAACCCGTATCGGCAGCAATGTGGACAAGGAGTTTACGCAGGAAGACCTTGCCGCCATTATCGAACCCCGTGTTCAGGAAATCTTCCAATTGGTGCGCCAAGAAATCAAGCGCTTGGGTTACAGCGAGCTTCCAGGCGGTTATATACTTACGGGTGGTACAATGTCCATGCCTGGTGTGCTCCAGGTGGCACAAAACGAGCTGGCGACTTCGGTCCGGATCGCGGTTCCCGATTTTATCGGCGTACGCGATCCTGGCTACTGCAGCGGAGTCGGAATTCTCCATAATGCGATCCGGAACATCCGGGTGCGCGCAACCGGAGGAAATGCCAGCACCAGCGGCAACAGCAAGAAACCGGTGAACCGCTCGAAGCAAAATCCTGCCGCAGCAACTCAGGAAACCAGCAGCCAGAAGCCGGGATTTATCGAACGCTTGAAAAACATGTTCAGCGAATTTATATAGCGGGTTCATTTGACAGTGGACGTGCCATCCACGCACATTGAGGGGGAGATGGAATAGATGTTGGAATTTGATTTTGAAATGGAGAGCTTGGCCCAGATTAAAGTAATCGGGGTGGGCGGCGGCGGCAGCAATGCAGTAAACCGCATGATTGAAAACGGCGTTCAAGGCGTCGAATTTATAACGGTAAACACGGACGCGCAAGCGCTCCACCTCGCAAAATCAGAACATAAATTGCAGATTGGCGATAAACTGACCCGCGGACTCGGCGCCGGCGCAAACCCGGAGGTAGGCAAGAAAGCTGCGGAAGAATCCCGCGATCTGATCATGAATACGCTCAAGGGTGCAGACATGGTGTTCGTCACGGCTGGGATGGGCGGCGGTACCGGTACAGGTGCCGCACCAGTCATTGCGGAAATCGCGAAAGAGTGCGGCGCGTTGACCGTAGGCGTTGTAACGAGGCCTTTCACTTTTGAAGGTCGCAAGCGGTTTTCCCATGCAGAACTCGGGATTGAAGCTTTGAAAGAAAAAGTGGATACGCTGATTGTTATTCCTAACGATCGCCTGCTCGAAATCGTAGACAAAAAGACGCCGATGCTGGAAGCTTTCCGCGAAGCGGATAACGTTCTTCGCCAAGCCGTTCAGGGCATCTCCGACCTGATCAAGGTACCGGGCCTGATCAACCTTGACTTTGCCGACGTGAAGACCATTATGACCGAGCGCGGTTCGGCCCTGATGGGCATTGGTGAGGCGTCAGGCGAGAATCGTGCGGCAGAAGCGGCACGCAAAGCGATCATGAGCCCGCTGCTGGAGACCTCCATCGAGGGAGCGCGCGGCGTCATTATGAACATTACCGGCGGGGCGAATCTTTCCTTGTACGAGGTAAATGAAGCTGCGGAGATTGTAATATCCGCATCCGATCCGGAAGTAAACATGATCTTCGGTGCCATCATTGATGAGAGCAAGAAGGAAGAGATTAAAGTTACGGTCATTGCTACCGGATTCGAGGGCAAGCCGGCTCCTCAGCCGCAAGGACGCCGTCCTGTGCCTCAGAGTGAGCAGCAGCCTCAACCGTCCGACAAGAGTAATGTAAACCTGAAGCCGTTTGGCAATCAAGTGAGCAGCGACCAATTGGATATCCCGACCTTCCTCCGCAACCGTTCGCGCAACAACGATTAAGACATGAAACCCGTTTTCTTTTGAGGAAACGGGTTTTTCTTTTTTTCGGGCGTTTTTATTCCTTGAAAAACATGAAAGTCGCTGATGTTCGCGTGCCCCAATATTAACCTCGAAAACTTCTGAATGGGGATAGGAGTCCTTTCCATCCAACATTCTTTATTGTTACAGCCGTCCTCTATAACTGCCCTGCATCGACAAAATTAGTCGGTGGACAACCCTCAGGTTTAGACAGACTTTGATTTCTATTCTTCTTATACTAAAAACATCTCCCACAGCCCAAACAAGAAATAATAACCCGGGAAAGATTCCGGCTAGGCGGGTGAAGACCCTGGTTGTTTATATTGATTTAATCTTTTTGGCAAACCTGTTGATCGACGGTGCGCTGCTAGCTTTAACGGCTTGGATGCGAAGATTGAAGCCGAGCTGGTGGAGGCTTGCCTTATCCGCCGTAACGGGTGCGATGTACGTCGTGATGATGTTTGTGCCCGGGCTGAGCTTTTTGTTC
The DNA here is from genome assembly GCF_000987955.1 of Paenibacillus sp. DMB20. Taxonomy (GTDB): domain Bacteria; phylum Bacillota; class Bacilli; order Paenibacillales; family Paenibacillaceae; genus Paenibacillus_AQ. The sequence continues at coordinate 14,397 of NZ_LAZU01000044.1, read as the reverse complement.
ACGTTTTTGATCAAGTTCGGGCTATCGCTGATCATGCTGTGGATCGCCTTCGGCTTTGTCAGTCTGCAAAGTTACATACGAAACTTGGGTGCATTTTACATGGTGAACTTTGCGGCGGCGGGAGGCATTATCGGGTTTCATTACTTGCTGCAAAATTCGGGAGAGATATTCAGCGGGATCTGGTTTTCGGCCTCGGGCGGCCTTTCGTTTGAATTGAAAGTGGGCTTTTGGTTTATGTGCATTGCTTTTTTTTGCGGTCATTATGATTTTTAAGGCCGTTCAGACGAACCGGCGGCAGGTAGAGAACCGGGAAACTTTGCTCGGGGAGGTTACCGTAAACCTGGGTGAGGCGACGATACGGTGTACGGGTCTGCTTGATACGGGAAACCAGCTAAGCGATCCGCTCACACGTACTCCGGTTATGGTCATGGAGGCTTCGCTATGGGAAGCTTACCTGCCACCGTCCTGGAGCAAAAAACTGGCCGAAGGCGAGCCGGACAAACTCGTCATGGAGCTGGGAGAGACGGAGTTTCCGTGGAAGGACCGTTTGCGCCTGGTGCCTTACCGCGGCGTGAACAGAGGAGCGGCGTTTATGCTGGCCCTGAAACCGGATTCCGTCGTGATCGTGCTGGGTGGCAGGAACTATGCGGCCGGAAAGGTTCTGGTCGGATTTGACGGCGGGACTCTCTCAGGCGAGGGTGCCTACAGGGCGATCATACATCCGGATTTGGTGGACGGAGAGGGGCAGCCGGAGGCTCGGGCAGATGCTGACGCGAGTTCGGGCAATAGCGCGGCGGTATGATCATGGCTGACCATGGAAGAAGCCGGTATTCAGCCGCTATCCTAGTGAATCAGCCCTCTTTATAGCCATGTACAGCTGAGAGATATGCCGGTAAGTACTTCTTTTTGCATCCGATTCTCGAAATCTAACGGACATGGATTCCGTTCGTTGCGTTATTTAAACGTATGAAAGAGTGTAACGGACTCAGGTTCCGTTATTTACGGTTTTGCCTGCCGCTTCACGCTGTAAATGCCATCTTAACGGATTCTATGTCCGTCAGCCTCCAATTATGGGGCCAAAACCATGTTTAAGCGTCAGCTATGTCCGTTAGAGGCTGGAAGGCAGGTATCCCTTCGGAAAAAAAGATATCGTTTACGAAGTCTGTTCCCCTTGGAGGAACCTGGGTCAAATACTTACGAAGTAGTTTCCCTCCAGGAAACTAAGTTGATGCTTACGAAGTAAGTTTTCCTTCGGAAAACTAGGTTTACGCTTACGAAGTAGTTTCCCTCCGGGAAACTAAGTTGATGCTTACGAAGTAGTTTCCCCCCGGGAAACTAAGTTGATGCTTACGAAGTAAGTTTTCCTTCGGAAAACTTTTAGGAGGACAAAAGATGCCGGTTAAATGGAGATTAGCGCTGCAGCTGCAGTATTATCGAGTTTTGTTTTTGCTGGGGCTCAAAAGCCAGGAAGTCTATTATATCGGAGGAAGCGAAGCGCTGCCTCCGCCCCTGACGCGGGAAGAAGAAGAATATTTGCTGCAAAAGCTTCCTTCCGGGGACGCTGCCATTCGGGCCATGCTGATCGAGCGGAATTTGCGGCTTGTGGTATACATCGCCCGAAAGTTCGAGAACACGGGGATCAACATCGAAGATCTCGTCTCCATCGGAGCCATCGGATTGATTAAGGCGGTCAATACCTTTGATCCCGAGAAAAAAATCAAGCTGGCCACTTATGCCTCCCGCTGCATCGAGAACGAAATTCTGATGTATTTGCGGCGCAACAGCAAAACTAGGAGCGAGGTGTCTTTCGATGAGCCTTTAAACATCGATTGGGACGGCAACGAGCTGCTGCTTTCGGACGTGTTGGGCACGGAAAACGACACCATCTACCGCAACATCGAGGAGCAGGTGGACCGCAAGCTTCTGCAAAAGGCGCTCGACAAGTTGAGCGACCGGGAGCGGCTCATTATGGAGCTCCGATTCGGCTTGCAGGACGGGGAAGAAAAGACGCAAAAGGACGTCGCCGACCTGCTCGGCATCTCCCAATCCTACATTTCCCGATTGGAAAAAAGAATCATAAAGCGGCTCCGGAAGGAATTCAACAAGATGGTTTAAATGGAAAAGGCAAGGAATAAAATAAGCCCCCTCGGAGATAATGTACAGTAATGTTTCTCCTTGGGAGGTTAGTCATCATGACCCGAAACAAAGTTGAGATTTGCGGTGTGGATACGGCGAAACTGCCGGTTCTGACGAATGCGGAAATGAGGGAACTTTTTCATGATCTGCAGCAGAACCACGTAAGGGCAGCCAGAGAGAAATTGGTGAATGGCAATCTGAGGCTGGTGCTCAGCGTCATTCAGCGTTTTAACAACCGGGGCGAATTTGTGGATGACCTGTTTCAGGTCGGCTGCATCGGCCTCATGAAAGCGATCGACAACTTCGATCTTTCCCAGAACGTAAAATTTTCCACCTATGCCGTACCGATGATTATCGGAGAAATCAGGCGCTATCTAAGGGATAACAACCCGATCCGGGTGTCCAGGTCGCTGCGCGACATTGCGTACAAAGCGTTGCAGGTCCGGGACCAGCTCACGAATTTAAATTCCCGGGAACCGACGATTTTTGAAATATCCGAAGCGCTGAACGTGCCCAAGGAAGACGTTGTTTTTGCACTCGATGCCATACAGGATCCCGTCTCGCTGTTTGAACCGATTTATCATGACGGCGGCGATCCGATCTATGTGATGGATCAAATCAGCGACGATAAAAACAAGGATGTATCCTGGATCGAGGAAATTGCACTGCGGGAAGCGATGCACAAGCTGGGCCAGCGTGAAAAAATGATCTTGTCCATGCGTTTTTACGAAGGTAAAACCCAAATGGAGGTCGCCGATGAAATCGGCATTTCCCAGGCACAGGTGTCCCGGCTCGAAAAGTCGGCCATCAAGCAGATGCAGAAGCATGTCAAAACTTAATATCGATGCTGGAACCGGTAACGATCCCCTTGCGGGATCGTTTTTTGCTTTTGTCTCCAAAATGAAGCTATTTTGCCGGTCTGGGGCATATATTGAAATATACTAAGCTTCTAAGGTGTGATGACCGTGATACCAGATAATCAGATGGTGGGGAATATAATGAAAATATCCGACTTTCAAACCAAGGATGTCATTAATATTATCGACGGCAAAAGGCTTGGTCAGGTTAGCGATCTGGAGCTGGATTTGAGACAAGGGCGCATCGAGGCCATCGTTGTCCCGAGCTACGGTAAATTCATGGGTCTTTTCGGCGGCGGCAGCGACTTGGTTATTCCTTGGCGGAATATCGTTAAAATCGGTTCGGACGTGGTGCTCGTCAAAATGGAGGAAGTCCGAAGAATGCCGGAGGAACAAGAGCCTGCAGGTTATCTTGAGCGGCCGGACCGCGTGGACCGGAGGACTTATTAGACCCGCATGCTTTATGCCAAAAGCTGCTTCTTCACGGGGAAAATGTTTCAACCGCCGGATTTCTGTTACACTGGTGTAGAGGTGAGTGAATAATGGAACCGTTTGTGAAGCAGGACCGGCAGGGACCGGGTCTGTTTAAACTTAAAGCATGGGAAGAGCTGGAGGACGGCCTTACAGCGGGCTTCAGCGGCCGGGACGGGGGCGAGGGCGAGGCTCCTTATGATTGTTTGAATCTGGCGTTCCATGTAGGAGACCGTCCGGCAGACGTTATGGCGAACCGGAAGCTGGTGGCTGAGGCTCTCGGCTTCACGCTTGAGGACTGGACCTGCGGAGAACAGGTGCACGACAGCAGGATTGCCGTCATCGGGGAAGGGGATCGCGGCAAAGGGAGCTTGGACCGCCTATCGGCCGTTCAGGACACCGACGGTCTGCTGACGAACGTGCCGGGAGTGCTGCTGACGTCTTTTTACGCGGACTGCGTGCCCCTGTACTTCTGGGATCCCGTTCAAAAAGCGGCAGGTTTGGCCCATGCAGGCTGGAAAGGGACCGTGGCCGAAATCGGCCGAAAAATGATTCAGCGCATGATTTCGGAATACGGCAGCCGCCCGGAGAATATCAGAACGGCCATCGGACCGTCGATCGGTCCTTGCTGTTATGAGGTCGATGACAGAGTCATGGCCCGCGTGCGCGATTTGGGGCTGTCCGCTCCGGGCAATGATCATGGCCCTGACGCTTTATATACCGACAAAGGAAACGGGAAATATATGCTGAACTTGAAAGAAATAAACAGACACATTATGATAAAAGCAGGAATATTGACGGATCATATCGAATGTACATCATGGTGTACAAGCTGTCGCAACGATTTGTTCTTCTCTTACCGGAAGGACGGGGGCACGACGGGGCGTATGGCAAGCTGGATCGGAATGAGAAAGAGGTGAGTCTTCCCTTGAGTTTGATAGAGCGCATCAGTCAAGTGGAACAGCAGGTATCGGAGGCCTGCCGCAGGAGCGGAAGAAACCGCGATGAAGTCAATGTGGTTGCCGTGACGAAATACGTCTCTGCCGCCAAGGCGGCTGCCGTTTTGGATCAAGGCATTCAGCATATCGGGGAGAACCGCTGGCAGACAGCCGAGGAGAAATGGCGTGCTCTTGGAGAACGCGGAGTCTGGCATTTTATCGGCCACCTCCAAACGAACAAGGTGAAAGACGTGATCGGTAAATTTCAATATATCCATTCGCTGGACAGGCTTTCCCTGGCGAATGAGCTGGAGAAAAAAGCGGCTGCGTTGAATATTCGGGTATCCGCATTTATGCAGGTGAACATTTCCGGGGAAGCTACGAAACACGGCCTTCAGCCTGAGCAGGCAGCCGATTTTCTCCGGGAGATTGAGCGATTTAAGCATCTGAATGTAATCGGGTTAATGACGATGGCTCCATTTGAATCATCTCCGGAAGATACACGTCCTGTATTTCGCGGATTGAGACAGCTAAGAGACGAACTGAACGCACGGGCGTTTACGCCGGAGCCAATGACCGAATTGTCCATGGGGATGTCCAATGATTTTGAGGTGGCGATTGAGGAAGGTGCGACTTGGGTGCGTCTGGGCTCAATTTTAGTGGGAAAAGAGGAGGATTGACGATGGGAGTCATGAACCGGTTTATGAACTTTATAGGTTTGCAGGACGAAGAAGAGGTCGTGGAGCGGGAAGTGCTGGACGAGCCGGTGGAATCTCCGCCGCTTGATCACCGCAAAAACATTAAAGGGAACAACGTGGTGAGTATCCACTCGCAGAAAAACGTGAAGGTTGTACTGGTTGAGCCGAGGTCTTATGACGAGGCTCAGGAGATCGCGGACCATCTAAGATCCTTCCGTTCGGTTGTCGTTAATTTGCAGCGCGTCCGTAATGATCAGGCGCTGCGCATAATAGACTTTCTTAGCGGGACCGTTTATGCTTTGAGCGGCGGCATTTCGAAGGTGGGCGGAAATATTTTCCTGTGCACTCCGGATACCGTGGAAATTCAGGGCTCCATTTCGGAGATCCTGCTCGACGAGCAAGACTATAACAGAATGAGGTGATTAAAGCTTGACCAGTAATATTTATGACATCGTGTATTATTTGTTTGAAATCTATTTTTACATGATCCTCGTGTACGTCCTGATGTCCTGGCTCCCGAATGTAAGGGAGAGCTTTATCGGGGAGCTGCTCGGCAAGCTGGTTGAGCCATACCTCGCGCCGTTCCGTCGGTTTATTCCACCCATTGGCGGAATGCTTGACATTTCCCCTATTATCGCGCTGTTCGTTCTGCAGCTTGCAAGGAACGGCGTCTTCGCAATCATCGGCTATCTGGCGTAGCCGGGGAGGACAGGGTTGATGAGACCGGATATATACGAGCATTTTCACCGGGACGAGCGGGAGTTTGTGGACAGGGCATGGGAATGGGTGGAGAATGCCGGACAGTATCATGAGACCAAGCTGACGGATTTTCTGGATCCGCGGCAGCGTTTCATTCTCGAGAGCCTGGTCAACCGTCATCCGGATGTCCATGCCGTCTTTGACGGAGGCCACCCGGAAGCGGAGCGCGTTCGTGCATTGATCGCTCCGGATTACCGTGATCTTGAGGACGAGAATATGGGGTTGGTGGTTCTCGCCATTACCTCGGGAGACCAGAAGTTTCTTTCGCTGGAGCACGGGGATTATATGGGATCGATCCTGGGACTCGGAATCAAGCGATCGAAGATCGGCGACATTCATGTGCTGGAGAACGGATGCCATGCCCTCGTAAGCGAAGACATCGCCCCTTTCCTGCATATGAATTTAAGCCAGGTGCACCGGGTACATGTAATGACCGAGCTTTTGTCCCCGGACAAGCTCAGGGTAAAAGAAACGAAGCTCGAAACCATGGAACTGACCGTGGCTTCGCTTCGTCTGGACGGGATCAGCAGCGATGTTTACCGGATCAGCAGAACCAAAATCGTCATTCCGATCAAGGCGGGCAGATGCCGGGTGAATTGGAAAGTCGAGGAGGACCCGTCGGCACCCCTGAAGGACGGGGATGTGGTGTCCATTCAAGGCTTCGGCCGTTTCAAGATTCTTGAAACGGGAGGATTGACGAAGAAAGGGCGATACCGCGTCAAGGTGGGTAAATTTACTTGAAACCGTTTGAAGGATTTGCCGTTTTTTCGTCGAAAATCTTTTAAAATAAATGCATCACGGTTTTCTATATTATGGCAGTAAAATATCAGGTCGATTATGCCGATACAACAGATGACCGCTTGTATTCATGGAGTGGTGGTTTCGGCTTCGGACAGCGGATGAACCCGTCATGCGAAGCCCATATTCTTAGGAGGTGCGCATCATGTCATTATCACCGCTGGATATACATAACAAGGAATTTTCCCGCCGAATCCGTGGTTACGACGAGGATGAGGTTAACGATTTTCTGGATGAGATCATAAAAGACTATGACAGCATGCTTCGCGAAAACAAAGAACTTCGAAACCAGTTAGTGACCCTGCAGGAGAGACTGGATCATTTTATGAACATTGAGGAAACCTTGTCTAAGACGATCATCGTGGCGCAGGAAGCGGCTGACGAATTAAAGATTAACGCGAAAAAGGAAGCCGAACTGATCGTGAAGGAAGCGGAGAAAAACGCCGATCGCATCATTAACGAATCGCTTGGCAAATCGCGCAAAGTCGCTCTTGAGGTTGAAGAGTTGAAAAAGCAGGCTTCCATTTACCGGACGCGTTTCCGTTCCCTTGTCGAAGCCCAGCTGGAGCTGCTGAAGCAGGACGGATGGGAGTCCTTGGAGAGCCGTGAACCAAGCTTGGAGGCAAGAGAGATTTATTGATATTAGAATTGACATTTTTCTTGAAAAAGTCTATAACTAATAACATACATGATTGGATAGCATTCGTTGATGGGATAAGTACGACGGGATTCTGTTCCCCAGAGAGTTGGCACCCCGCTGAAAGCCAATGTTCAGGCCCCAAGGAAGATCCTCCCGGAGAAGTGAAGCCGAAGCGCTAAGCGGCGTGCGTAAGCGGAACCGTCAGCCGAACGTTACATCGGCCCCTTGCCCGAAAGACCGGGCATGGACTTGAGGTGCCGTTTTAAGCACTGTTTTTATGCATGAAAAGCAGATGTTTTAAACGGAATTAGGGTGGTCACGCGAGCATGGTTCTCGTCCCTTTGGGGATGGGGACCTTTTTTTATTTTCTCAGGAAACCGCGAAACGAAAGGAAGTAGATCATATCATGAACAGAGTGGATGTCAAAGAAAAAAGCGAGGGCAAGAGAGCTCCGCATTCTGAAAAAATGGAACGACGGCGATATCTTCAAAAAAAACAATCGCAAACCGTGAAGGCAAGCCTCATTACGTTTTCTATGAGGGTCCTCCTACGGCGAACGGAGCCCCGCATATCGGGCACGTGCTGGGCCGGGTGATCAAGGACTTTGTCGGCCGCTATCAAACGATGAAAGGTTATAAGGTCATCCGTAAAGCGGGCTGGGATACCCACGGCCTACCGGTTGAGCTCGGCGTGGAAAAGAAACTCGGCATTTCCGGAAAACAGGAGATCGAGAATTACGGCGTTGAAGCGTTTATCAAGCAGTGCAAAGCCAGTGTGTTCGAATACGAGCATAAATGGCGCGAACTGACCGAAGCCATCGCCTATTGGACCGATCTGGACGATCCGTATATTACGCTTCAAAATGACTATATCGAGAGCGTCTGGAACATTCTGGCGACGATCCACGACAAAGGGCTGCTGTACCGCGGACACCGGGTAAGCCCGTACTGTCCGGACTGCCAGACGACGCTGAGTTCCCATGAAGTAGCCCAAGGCTACGAGGATGTCAAAGATTTGAGCGCAACGGCCAAATTCAAGCTGGACGACAGCGGCGAATATGTGCTGGCTTGGACGACGACCCCATGGACGCTTCCGTCGCACGTGGCTTTGGCCGTGAATCCGGATATGGAGTATGCCCGGGTACAACAGGAAGACGGCGTATACATCGTTGCCAAAAACCTGGTGGAGAACGTGATGAAGGGCGAGCATACGGTACTGTCCACACTTAAAGGCTCCGAGCTGGTTGGAAAAACCTATGCGCCACCGTTTACCTTCGCCAAGCCTGCAAAAGGAAACATCATCGTCGGCGCTTCCTTCGTTACGGACGCAAGCGGAACGGGGATCGTGCATATGGCTCCCGCTCACGGCGAGGACGACTACCGTGCCTGCCGTGAGAACGGCATCAGCTTTATCAGCGTCGTCAACGCGCAAGGACGTTACACCGATGAAGTGACGGACTTTGCGGGACGCTTCGTTAAGGATTGCGACCTGGACATCGTCAAGAGCCTGTCCGAGAAAGGGCTGCTGTACAGCAAGGAGAAATACGAGCATAGCTATCCGTTCTGCTGGCGCTGCAAATCGCCGCTTCTTTATTACGCCATGGAGAGCTGGTTCATTGAAACGACGGCGGTGAAGGATCAACTGATCGAGAACAACAACTCCGTAACCTGGTATCCTGGCCACGTTCGTGAAGGACGCTTCGGCAAGTTCCTCGAGGATCTCGTCGACTGGAACATCAGCCGGAACCGTTACTGGGGTACGCCGCTGAACGTTTGGGTATGCGAATCCGGTCATCAGTTTGCGCCTCACAGCCTGGCCGAGCTCCGGGAGCACGCCATCGGCGAGGTGCCGGAGGATTTGGAGCTGCACAAGCCGTACGTGGACGAGGTAAAAGTGAAATGTCCGCACTGTGAAGGCGTGATGCAACGCACTTCCGAAGTGATTGACGTATGGTTTGATTCCGGCTCCATGCCGTTTGCGCAGTACCATTATCCGTTTAACGAGGATAACAAATTCGAGCAGCAGTTCCCCGCGGACATGATCTGCGAAGGGATCGACCAGACCCGCGGCTGGTTCTACAGCCTCCTGGCGGTATCCACGCTGTTTACGGGAAAAGCCCCTTATAAAGCGGTGATGGCGACGGGCCATATTCTGGATGAAAACGGACAGAAGATGTCCAAATCCAAAGGCAACGTGATCGACCCGTGGGATATCATCAATGAATACGGAACGGATGCCTTCCGTTGGGCGCTTCTGGCCGACAGCGCGCCTTGGAACAGCAAACGCTTTTCCAAAGGCATTGTAGGCGAAGCAAAATCCAAAGTGATCGATACGCTGGTAAACACGCATGCATTCTTGACGCTGTATGCGGGCATTGACGGATATGATCCGGAAGTGCATGGATTCAAGGGTTCGGACAACAAGCTGGATCGCTGGATCGTGTCCCGTTTGAACAGCCTCATCCAAGTCGTCGATAAGGGGCTTGGCGTCAATGATTTCCTGAACTCCGCCAAAGCCATCGAAACTTACGTCGATGAACTGAGCAACTGGTATATCCGCCGTTCGCGCGACCGGTTCTGGGGCAGCGGTCTTGGGGAAGATAAGCTGGCGGCTTACGGCACCCTGACTCATGTGCTGCTGACTTTGTCGAAGCTGATGGCGCCGTTTACGCCGATGCTGGCCGAGGATATTTTCGTAAATCTAGGCGGAGGCGAAAGCGTCCATCTCGCGGATTTCCCGCAAGCGGATGAGTCCCTGATCGACAAAACGCTGGAGCAGGACATGGAAACCGCGCGCCAGATCGTGGAACTGGCGCGTAATGTCCGCAACGAAACGGCCATCAAGACCCGTCAGCCGCTGTCCGAGCTGATCGTTTCCATGGACCGCGACTTCAATCTGGCGGATTATGAGGACATCATCAAAGACGAAATCAACGTGAAGCGCATTGAGGTTGAAACGAGCGACAGCGGTTTTGTCGACTTCAACCTGAAGCTAAACCTGAAGGTGGCCGGCAAAAAATACGGCAAAAAACGTCGGTTTCCTGCAAGGCTTCCTGAGAGGGATGTCCAGCGATGAGACGCGCACGGTGGTACAAAACGGCGGCGTGAACGTCACTTCTCCGGAAGGGGAGGAACTGCAAATTACGGCTGAAGAGCTCTTGATCGAGAAGCAGGCCAAAGAGGGCTTTGCGTCAGCTTCCGGTTACGGCCTTACCATTGCGCTTAATACCGATCTCACGCCTGAGCTGGAGCAGGAAGGCTGGGTGCGCGAGGTGGTCCGGGCGGTCCAGGATACGCGCAAAAAGCTTGATCTGCCGATCGAGAAACGCATCGTCCTGACATTGGATACGGATGATGAGCTGAAAGCGGCGATTGCGGCGTTTGATTCGGTTCTCCGGGACAATGTGCTCGTAACGGATGTTCGGTTCGGAGAGGAAGCCGGAATGGAGCGTGTGGAGCTCGGCGGCAAATCGGTCGGCATTCACATCGGATAAATCTGGAACAGAATAGATGAAAGCCGCCGGATTGGGAACAGCGCCCATCCGGCGGCTTTTTGCCGTTGGTAAAAGTCCGTACCGCCGTATGCGGCTCCGGGGAATGAAGCATAATACGTTTGATGTCCAAACAAAACCTGCAAAATGCCTACGGGCTGCAGGTATGCCCTAGAGAACATAACAACAGGGGTGTTTTCGGGTGAAAAGGAGCTGAGGCGTAGTGGGGGAGACTACAGACGGTAACATGTTGAACGATAAGGAAAATAAGCAGAGCGGGACAGTGGATGAACAAGAACAGCTCAGCCGCGTTTATAATCTTACGCAAAACATTGCGCTCCAGCTGGAACAATCGCGGATCAGCGAATATACCCAGTTGCTGAACCGTCCCTGGAAGCTGATCGGACTGAACCTGCTGGCAGGGACGGCAAGAGGCGTAGGCATTGCGATCGGTTTTACCTTTTTTGCGGCAACGATCATTTATGCCCTTCAGGCCCTCGGGGCTTTAAACCTTCCGATCATTGGGGACTATATCGCAGATATCGTGCGGATCGTACAGCGCCAGTTGGAGCTGAGCTGACATAGACTCCTCCGAATGAAGGACATCCGTACGGAAAAACCGCGTTTTACGGTTTTGAGAACCGAAATCGCGGTTTATTTCCCGGAGCACGGATATGAATGTGTTAGGGACTAAGACAAATCCTCATCGGAATCGGCATGGGGATCCAACAGGAAGCTTCCTTCACCCTCCTGAAGGTAATTGTAATATTGAGGGCCGCGGACGATAAACACTTCTGTGTTATCGATATTGGTAGCGACAAAATTTTCGTATGCCTCCACGAAGCCTCCGAGGTCATCGGCTTCCTCGTAATCCATCTCGTTGTAGCTGCCCACTTCAGGATTTTCCGCCATGGCCGGGGAGTTGGAGCTGCCCATGTTCTCCAGGATTTGAAGCGCATCCTCGCCGTCGAAGCCGGAGTACTCATGCTCATCGAGGCTGGATCGTCCGAAGGGAGGGTGAAGAAATTCCTCCTCGACGGGACGGTCGTAAGAAGGAATGACGCGCGGCGTATCCTCCACGCAGTACATGGTGTCGGGAACGGCTTCCAGCCGCTCAAAAGGAATGGGTTGTCCGCATACGACGCATACGCCGTAGGTCCCTTGCTCGATTTTTTCCAATGACGCAAGAACGCGCTCCAGTTCAAGTTCCGCCCTGTCCTGAAGGCCGATGTCTTTTTCGCGCTCGTAAACCTCGGTGGCCAGATCCCCGGGGTGGTTGTCGATATGGGACAGCTCGCCGGTATTGTCCCGTTCGGATATGCTCAGGCCATGCTGATCGTTCTCGTTCAGGCGCTGCAGTTCGGCTTTTCTGTCGAGCAGCTGCCGGTGGAGCTGCCGCAGCTCTGCTTCCGTTAAATGTGACATAATATGAGAGCTCCCTTCCGGTCTTTTTCGGACCGCTTGATTCTTAACTATAGATTGCTCCTCCCGGTGCCCTTTTACAGACGGAAAATGTTCACGGCATTGGTCAGGAATGGACGTTATCCGAGGCGCTGTGCTACAATAAGACGAGCTTCACCGGGGTTAGGTGAGCAGCACTACGCGGATAAGACAAGATCGGAGTGACATGTTATTGTGGTCTATTATTTAATCGCGCTATTCGTATTCCTCGTCGATCAGGGAATCAAATATGTGATCGCCACACGGCTTGAGCTGTATGAACAGATACCGGTGATCGGTGATTTTTTTCTGATTACGTCAAGCCGGAACAAAGGAGCGGCATTCGGCATTTTGCAAAATCAGCTTTGGTTTTTCATCGTTGTGACGGTATTCGTGGTCGTCGGCATTGTTTGGTATATGCAAAAAGTGAGATCGGAAGGCCGTAAATTGCTGCCCACAGCGCTGGCGCTTGTTTTGGGCGGTGCGCTTGGTAATTTTATCGATCGCCTGATCATGGGCGAAGTGGTGGATTTCCTTCAGTTCAACTTTGGATCATATACCTTCCCGATTTTCAATCTCGCGGATTCTTGCATTGTCATTGGCGTGGCTTTGATTATTTTGGACACCCTACTGGAAGGAAAGCGTGAAAAGACGGCAGGGGCGGTTCAAGAAAGCTCCGGTAAGGAAGGGATGGAGTAATCGTGCAGGACGGTACAAGACGGGAACCTTTACATGAACGTAATGCCGAACTAGACGGCGCCGCCGAAGAATCGAATGTGCATGAATGGATCGCGGAAAACCATGAAGCCAAAACAAGAATCGATAAATACATAGCGGAGGGACTCGGTGAAGAAGCCTCGCGTTCCCAAGTTCAGCTATGGATTGCGGAAGGCCATGTGCAGGTTAACGGCAGTCCGGTGAAACCCAATTATAAATTATCGGTCGGAGACCGGATCTCTCTCGTTATTCCCGAACCGGAAGCCGTAGAAATCGTTCCGGAGGATATTCCGCTTGAAATTGCCCATGAAGACCGGGATGTCATCGTGGTCAACAAACCGCGCGGCATGGTCGTTCATCCGGCGCCGGGGCATTCTTCCGGCACGCTGGTTAATGCGCTGATGTTCCACTGCAAGGATTTGTCCGGCATTAACGGCGAGCTCCGTCCGGGGATCGTGCATCGTATTGACAAGGATACATCCGGCCTGATCATGGCCGCGAAGAACGATAAGGCGCATGCTTCGCTTGCGGCCCAGCTAAAGGACCACAGCGTGACCCGGCGTTACTATGCCATTGTCCACGGCAATATCAGCCACGACCAGGGAACGATTGATGCGCCTATCGGCAGAGATCCCCATGATCGGAAGCTGTATACCGTAACCGACCGGAACAGCAAGCATGCTGTGACGCATTTTTCGGTACTGGAGCGGTTCGGGGATTACAATCTGCTGGAGCTGAAGCTGGAGACGGGAAGAACGCACCAGATTCGCGTGCATATGAAATACATCGGACATCCCTTGGTGGGCGATCCGGTGTATGGCAGAAGCAAGGGGCTCAAAATGGACGGACAGGCTCTTCACGCCGCCGTTCTCGGGTTCATTCACCCGTCAACGGGCGAATATATCGAGTTTTCGGCGCCTTTGCCTGAGGATATGGAGGAGCTTCTGGCGGTGCTACGGAGCCGCTAGGGCTTTATTTCAGGAACGATGGCTTTCGTTTAAAAGAACAAACCGTCGTTTACCGCTTGTTCTTCTCTCTAAATTAAAGAAGGGGCTGTCCCTGGTCAATGGACCTTTTGGGATAGCCCCTTTCGTATTATTAGGTCAACCAGAGTTTACTGGTTGGTCTTTTTTATTGGTTGTTTTACGATGGTGGTAGCCGGGAGAACGTGACAGCCCCTGGGGGGAACCCCGTGAAAAAAAACAGTTCTCTCACTATCGCCTTCTACCATGTTTGAGCTGGTTGAGGCAAATGACCTCGTATAACAAGCATTTTTAAAGCGAAATGTTCCCTATGGCCGAGATCAATTGATTTTGCATTCACCAAAAGGATTTGAACGATTGTTTCAAACTTTAATGGAATTAGAAGTTAAGACAAATCGGAAGCCCGTTGTTATCTTGGAACCAACAGGGCACTACCATCGTGTCCTTGTTAACTATTTACAAAGCGTAGG
>NZ_LAZU01000034.1 GCF_000987955.1 Paenibacillus sp. DMB20 | reverse complement strand
CGGCCGGCGAAGCCCCGGCCGCCGCCGTTGCCGCCCCCGCGCTTGACGCCTTCGCTGCGCGGCTTCATGTCCACCATCTCAAAATCGATGGTGTGCTCATCCATGTTCACGTTCGCCACGCGAACCTTCACTTCATCCCCGATGCGGAATACCTTCGAGGTCCGCTCGCCGATCAGAGCCATGTGCTGATCGTTGAAGTGGTAATAATCATCCGTCATCGCGCTCAGACGGATAAGCCCTTCCACCGTGTTTTCCAGCTCGATGAACATGCCGAAGCTCGTCACGCTGCTGATGATGCCTTCGAATTCCTCGCCGATCTTATCCAGCATGAACTCCGCCTTCTTCAGCGCTTCCGTATCGCGCTCGGCATCCACTGCTACGCGCTCCCGCTCGGAAGACTGCTGCGCGATGTCCGGCATGCGTTCCGCCAAATATTCCTGGCGATTCTCCGGCAGCATGTTGCCGTTCTCCAGCACTTCCCGGATCACCCGGTGAATCACAAGGTCGGGATAACGCCGGATCGGAGACGTGAAGTGGGAGTAATACTCCGCAGCCAGACCGAAATGGCCCGTGCTCTCCGCATCGTATTTCGCCTGCTTCATCGAACGAAGCATCATCGTGCTAAGCACGGTCTGCTCCTTGGTTCCCTGGATTTCATCCAGCAGGTTTTGCAGCGCCCTCGGATGAATGGAGTTCCCCCGTCCCTTGACGTGATAGCCGAAGTTGGCCGCAAAAGCCATGAAGTTTTGCAGCTTCTCCGGATCCGGATCCTCGTGAATCCGGTACAGGAACGGCACCTTCAGCCAGTGGAAATGCTCCGCCACCGTTTCGTTCGCAGCCAGCATGAATTCCTCGATGATCTGCTCGGCGATCGAGCGCTCTCTTTTGACGATATCGATCGGCTTCCCGTTCTCGTCCACGATCACCTTGGATTCCACAAAATCAAAATCCACCGCGCCACGACGCATCCGGCGGTTCCGGAGCTTCAGCGCAATTTCGCGCATGAGACGGAAATCGTCCACCAGATCGCTGTAGCGCTCGATCAGTTCCGGATCCTCATCGATCAGAATTTTACGCACGTTATTGTACGTCATCCGCTCTTTCGTTTTGATCACGCTCGTGAAGACATCATGCTTCACGACCTTCATCTGGTCGTTGAATTCCATCTCGCAGGAAAGCGTCAAACGGTCCACCTGCGGATTCAAGCTGCAAATCCCGTTAGACAAACGGTGCGGCAGCATCGGAATGACACGGTCCACCAAGTAAACGCTGCAGCCCCGGCTATACGCTTCACGGTCAAGGGCAGAGCCCTCGCGCACGTAATACCCGACGTCGGCAATATGCACGCCCAGCTTGTAGTTGCCGTTCGGCAGACGCTCCACGTTGACCGCATCGTCCAGGTCCTTGGCGTCCTCGCCGTCAATCGTGACGATGTTCAGCCCGCGCAGATCGCGGCGCCCTTGCTTCACGATCTCTTCCTCCGTGATGGAGTCCGGCGCCTGTTCGGCTTCGGCCATCACTTCGTCAGGGAAGCCCTCGGGCAGCTGATGCTTCCGGATAATGGACAGGATATCCACGCCCGGGTCGTCCTTGTGGCCCAAAATCTCCACAACCTCGCCCTCAGCGGCCGCCCGTCCCTCCGGATAACTCACCAGCTTCACGACGACCTTTTCGCCGTCAACGGCCCCGTTCATCGCTTGCTTCGGAATAAAAATATCCCGGTTGATCCGCTTGTCATCCGGCAGCACGAAGCCATACACCTCGTGGTTCTGGAACACCCCCACCACTTGCGTGACCGAACGGGTTATCACCCGCACCACTTCACCCTCCAGCTTCCCGCCGGCCGGGCTTTTGGAACTGACGCGCACAAACACGATATCGCCGTTCATGGCGCTTTTCAGATCATTGGCGTGAATGTAAACATCGGGATGCTCCCGGTCGTCCGGGATCAAGAAAGCAAAGCCCTTCGGGTGGGCCTGTATCCGTCCGCGCAGCAAATCCATCCGTTCCGGCACGCCGTAGCGTTGGGTGCGGGTCAGGATGATTTTCCCGGACTGCTCCAAATCATTTAACAGCTTCAAAAATTCGCGAAAATCGCCCGCATCGCTGATCCCGAAATGCTGCTCCAGCTCCTGGTACGTCATCGGTTTATAGGCGGTTTCCCGCATAAAATCCAGTAATATTTCCTCTGTTATCATCTTATCACCTCGAGGGAACGTGCGTGTCTTGTGGCATTCTTCTATCCATTGTTTACCTTCATATACTCATACCCTAGTATACACGAATTTAATCCCGGGTATCCTTATCCCCTACCGCATGACTTCACGTGTCGCCCCGGAGCCGTATGTATTGCGGGGCGGAACGTTTGTGAAATCTAAAAAAACCTCCGCTCTTCCATAACTGAAAAAGCGAAGGTTTATCCCCGTAACTATTTTAAAACCGCAACGACAATCGCCAAAATAATGAATCCTGCCGCTACCCCTACGGTTACGCGCTGCAATACGAGATCCATGCCGCGGGCTTTCGTTTTGCCGAAAAGATGTTCCGCACCGCCGGAGATGGCACCGGAAAGACCTGCGCTCTTTCCTTTCTGAAGAAGAACGATTGCGATGAGCGCGATCGAGAAAATCACAAGCAGTACCTCAAAAAACATTACCACTACTTCCACCTCCTAAGCGTGTAAACATCCGATTTATAGATATAGAATTTATAATGATCAGCGAAGCTGATGGAAATCCTATATCGCAAGAAAACCCAACTCAATAAACGGGCCGATCCTTGAAAAGCCCTCATTGCAAGTAAATAGAAAAACAGCATTCTTATTGTAGCATACCGAATAACAGGTTGACAAGGCGATTGGAGCGATCTCCGAGGAATTTCCATCCATTTTTTTATAGGCTGGCATTCGGCTTATCCGATTCGGCAGGAAAGTTCTTTTTTCAATTAAGGAGAATCGGAGTTTTTCCGATAATAAAGTTGGGAGGTGTCGTATGGACATTGCAGCATTATCCATATCCATGAACCAAGCTTCTTTAGCTCAAGCCGCCAGTCTCAAAGTATTGGGCATGGCCAAGAACCAGGCTGAAATCCAGGGTCAGGCCCTGGTGCAAATGATGGAGAAGAGCATCGATCCGAACCTGGGAAACAAGCTGGACATCTCGGTATAAGCGAAAAACGGCCTCACCGTCCTTCTTAAAGGAGGATAGCGTTTCCGGGAAAAAGAAGAGCCTCCCGTTTCTCCGCCGGAATGTCGGAGAGAAGGGAGGCCGATTCTTTTTTTTGAGGCATCGCGTCAAAAACTCACTTCACCCGAAACGATCCCGTACTGATCGCGACAAGCTCTCCGTTCCCGTCCGTAATCCGGGATTCCGTGGTCACCGAACGCCGCGTCTCATGCACGATATGGGCCCGGACCGTCAGCTTCCCCTCCTTCGCCGGCATGACGAAGTGCACGTTCAAATTGCTCGTTACCGTGGATTCCCCCGGTCTTTTCAGCATGACCGCAATGCCCATCGCGTTGTCCATCAGGGAGGAGAGGACCCCGCCGTGCACGATCCCCATCATATTGAGATGATGCGGCTGCGCGTCCAGCGTCACGACGATTTCCTCTTCGCCGGCCGACTCCATTTGGCACCCCAGGTACCCCCAAAAGGTCGGCTCCGCCGCCTTGGTCATCGCCTGGATATAAGCCTCACGCTCCTCCTCGCTCTGCCCGGCCTTCAAGTTGGATTCGGTATTGGTATTTTGCATCAGGCCGTACCTCCTTTATGATTTAGTGGCTGCCGCATTAACCCGTAGGTCTGCCCTCGTCCTCTTCCTCCAACAGCTTGCGGCGCAGCACCTTGCCGATCATCGTCTTCGGCAGCGAATCCCGGAAAACGTACTCGCGCGGCACCTTATAGGCTGCCAGTTGGCTCCGGCAAAATTTCTCCAGATCCGCCGGGTCCGGCTTTGCTCCGTCCTTAAGCACGATGAACGCTTTGACGGTCTCGCCGCGGTAAGCATCTTTGGTGCCCACCACAACGGCTTCTTTTACGGAAGGATGCTCATACAGCACTTCCTCGATTTCCCGCGGATAAATATTGTAACCGCTTGCAATGATCATATCCTTCTTCCGGTCTATGATCGTAAAATAGCCTTCCTCATCCATCGTCGCCATATCCCCGGTAAACAGCCAGCCGTTTCGGAGCGTGTTGAAGGTATCCTCCGGCCGATTCCAGTAACCTTTCATCACCTGCGGCCCTTTCACGATCAGTTCTCCGGGTTCTCCGATCGGCATCTCTTCTCCCGTGTCCGGATGGACGACCTTTGCGTCCGTATCGGGAACAGGAACGCCGATCGTGCCGATTTTACGCCGTCCCCATAGCGGGTTGGCATGGGTTACCGGGGAGGTTTCCGTCAGGCCGTAGCCTTCGATCAGCCTTCCCTTGGTCAGCTCCTCAAACGTATCCTGCACCTCGACCGGCAGCGCCGCCGAGCCGCTGATGCACGCATTAATGGAGGAAAGATCGTACTCCCGGATCCTAGGATGATTAATCAGGGCGATATACATGGTCGGCGCGCCGGGAAAGAGGGTTGGCTTCTTTTTCCGGATCAGCTCCAAAATCATGGCAACCTCGAACTTCGGCACCAGCAGCAGCTCCCCGGCCCGGTATATCGCCTGATTCAGCAAGGCCGTCAAACCGAATACATGAAAGCAGGGCAGTGCCGCCAGGTAGCGTTCCTTGCCCTCTTCCACCTTGTAACACCAGTTTGAGCTTTGCAGCGTATTGGCAACCAGATTCATATGGGTGAGCATGACGCCTTTCGGCACGCCCGTGGTTCCCCCCGTATACTGCAGGAGCGCGAGGTCGTTCTCGGCGTCCACTTTCTCGCAGATCGGGTCGCCGGAGGCGTCCGCAAGGACCCTTTTGAACGAATGCACCCCTTCGCCATAATTAATGACAGGAAGGGGACCGGCCTTTTTGGCTTTGATCGGGTAAAGTTTGTTTTTCGGAAAAGGAAGATAATCCGGGATGGACGTGACGATCATGTGTTTCAGCTCCGTCTCGGCAATCACCCTCTCCACTCGGGCCGCAAACATATCCATCGTAATGATGACCTTTGCGCCCGAATCCTTCATCTGATGCAGAATCTCCCGCTCCATATACAGCGGGTTCGTCATCACCGCTACCGCGCCGGCAAGCAGCGTACCGTAATACGAAATGACCACCTGGGGGCAGTTGGGCAGCATGATCGCCACCCGGTCCCCCTTGGCCACCCCGAAGCTCTTCAGCACGTGGGCCATGCGGTAAGCGGACTCCAGCAAGCTTTTGTAGCTGATGCTTTTGCCCATAAAATAAAGCGCCGGCCGATCCGGGTATTTCTGTGCGGACGTTACGAGAAACAACGCCAAATTCTGCTTCGGATAATCAACAGCGGGGGCTACTTCAGCCGGGTAAAACGGCAGCCAAGGCTTTGCATGCATACAAAACCATCCCTTTCCTGCGGAATGCTGTAAAGCTTCCTTCACTCCTACTCCAAGTAGAAACGACACCGACATCCTTCTCTAAAATCGATCGCCTGTACGGCGAGAAGAGAAGAAAGCATAAGCCCGCCAAGGAGACTTCATGCTTTCTTCCGCTGCAAAAATTCCGTAAGCTTCAGCTTTCCTGTCCGGTTTTCTCTAAACGATGTACCGCTCGCTCTTGACCACGCGCTCGGCGATGCCGCGCTTCAAAGCGACCGTATCCGCCGGGTTAGAACGCGTCAACTTCTTCAGCACGGACAGCTGCATGCGCAGCATATCGCCCGTCTCCACGGAGGCCAGCGTCTCCTTCGCCAGGGCTTCGATCCGCTGCAATGCCTCGTACGCAAACACCCGGGTCATATCGATCATATTAGCGGCCTTTTCTTCCGATGTGCGCCGGATGTGCTTCTGCGTACGGAGCAGCGCGCTTTCGAGGGCATAAATGTCGATCATCATGTCGGCGAGGTTCGCAAGCGCCTCCTGCTCTTTTTCCAGCTTCGTGCCGAACTTCTGAACGGCCAAACCGCCGGCAAGAAGGAAAATTTTCTTGGCCATATCCAGGTAATGCGCCTCCTGCTCCAGCGTGCCTTCAAACGTCTGGCCCGGCATCAGCTGCAACAGCTCGCCTTGCAGGCTTTGGGCTTTTTGGAGAAGGGCGATTTGGCCTTTCATCGCTTTTTTGACGAGGGTGCCCGGGATGAGCAGGCGGTTGATCTCGTTCGTTCCTTCAAAAATGCGGTTGATCCGCGAGTCACGATAAATCCGCTCGATTTTGTACTCCTGGATATATCCGTATCCCCCGTGGATCTGAACCCCTTCGTCAGCGATGAAATCAAGCCCCTCGGACGCAAACACCTTGTTGATGGAACACTCGATCGCATACTCGGAAATCGCGGCCGCCGCTTGGGCTCCGGCATCCTCGCTGTTGTAGTCGATATCCTGCATCGCTTCGTCCAGCAGCCCGGCCGTACGGTACACCATGCTCTCCATCACGAACGCGGCAATGTTCATTTCGGCGAGCTTTTTGCGCATAAGCGGGAAGTTTGAGATCGGCGTATCGAATTGCTTTCTCGTATTAGCATATTTCGAGCTGAGCTCGATCGATTCCTTTGCCGCGCCAACCGTGCCCGCTGCCAATTTATACCGGCCGATATTCAAAATATTGAACGCGATCCGATGCCCCTTGCCGATCTCGCCGAGCAGGTTTTCCTTCGGCACCTTCACGTCCTCGAAGAAGAGCGGACGGGTGGACGAGCCCTTGATGCCCATCTTTTTCTCTTCCGGCCCGAGCGTGAAGCCTTCCATGCCTTTTTCCACGATAAACGCGGTGAAGTGCTCGCCGTCGATTTTGGCATATACGATAAAGATGTCCGCGAAGCCCGCGTTCGTGATATACAATTTCGATCCGTTCAAAATGTAAAACTCCCCGTCGTCCGACAGGCGGGCCGTCGTCTTGGCGCTCATCGCGTCCGAGCCGGAGGTCGGCTCCGTCAAGCAATAAGCGGCGATTTTGGCACCGGTTGCGAGGTCCGGCAGGTACTTCTCCTTCTGTTCCTTCGTTCCGAAGAAAACGATCGGCAGGGTGCCGATTCCGACGTGGGCCCCGAAGGACAAGGCAAAGGAGGAGCCTTTCGCCAGCGATTCGTTAATGATGGTTGAGCTGACCTTATCGAGTCCGATGCCGCCAAAAGCCTCCGGCACGTCCGCGCCGAGCAGTCCGAGCTCGCCCGCCTTGCGAAGCAGGTCCACCGTCAGCTCGTAATCCAGCTTCTCGATCTCCTCGTCTTTCGGAACGACCTCGCCGTCAATGAAATCGCGAACCGTCTCGCCGATCATGCGGTGCTCTTCGGTAAAATCCTCCGGCGTCAGGACACGGTCCAGCTCCGTGTTCTCAATCACGAATCCGCCGCCTGCCAGTTTCGGTTGCTTGGTTTGATTCTCGCTCATTTCCAATTCCCCTTTCGCCTGTTTGGATATATTCCTTAAAACTGAAATCTTGTAAGAAAAATCCGGGAAATCCGCGCCTGATCAGCCTCGTACGGACGATGCCCGGCAGATTTCAAAGGATGACACATCCCTGCCCGACTTGGTCGCGAATATGCAAAGATCATCTATCCATGTAACGCTTACGGCTTCCCCCGTTTCCGCCTTACGCGCTGTGCACCTCAAACACCCCGGCTGCTCCCATCGCCGCCGCCGATGCACATGCTCACGACGCCGTAGCCCCCGCCGCGCCGGGCCAGCTCCGAGAGCAGGCTGACCGTCAGCTTGGCACCGGTGCAGCCGAGCGGATGGCCAAGCGCAATCGCGCCGCCGTTCACGTTCACCTTGCTCTCGTCGATGCCGAGTGTGCGGATAATGTGCAGGCACTGGGAGGCGAACGCTTCATTAATCTCGAACGCGCCGACATCCTCCAGCTGGATGCCCGCCATCTTCAGCGCTTTCGGGATCGCCTCCACCGGTCCGACGCCCATGATCTCAGGCTCCACGCCCGCCAGGGCGAAGGAGCGGAAGGTGGCAAGCGGCTTAAGGCCCAGCGCTTCCGCCTTTTCGCGGCTCATGACCGCGACGGCGGCCGCGCCGTCGCTCGTCTGGGAAGCGTTGCCCGCCGTCACGGTGCCGCCCAGCGCGAAGGCCGGCTTCAGCCGCGCAAGTCCTTCGTTCGAAGTATCGGGGCGAACGCCCTCGTCAGTGTCGAACGTAAATTCCTTGCTGCGGATTTTTCCTTCCTCGTCCGAAGTCGTAAGCTTTACGCCGACCGGAACGATTTCGTCCCGGAATCTGCCCTCCCGGATGGCGGCCGCCGCTTTGCGGTGGCTGCCGACGGCAAACGCGTCCTGATCCTCGCGGCTCACGCCGAACCGCCGGGCGACGGCTTCCGCCGTATGCCCCATGCCCATGTACACCTCCGGCATATCCTGCACGATGCCCGGGTGCGGAGCCGGCTTGAAGCCGGTCATCGGCACGTGGCTCATGCTTTCCACGCCGCCGGCGATGATCACGTCCGCATGGCCGAGCATGATGCGCTCCGCGGCAAAGGCGATCGCCTGCAGCCCCGAGGAGCAGAAGCGGTTGACCGTCAGCGCCGGAACCGTGACGGGATAGCCGGCATACAGCGAGATGATGCGCGCCACGTTAAGCCCCTGCTCGCCCTCCGGCATCGCGCAGCCGAGAATCACGTCCTCCACGTCTTCCTTTGTAAGGCCGGGAGCCCGTTCAATGACGGCCTCCAGTACCGCTTTTCCCAAATCCTCGACCCGCGTCTGGGCGAGGCTCCCTTTCTTTGCCCTGCCGACCGCGGTGCGCGCAAGGGATACGATGACTGCTTCTCTCATGCCATTCACCTCTTTAATCGTATTGGATTTTAGTTTCGAAGCGGCTTGCCCGTGGCAAGCATATGCTGCATGCGCTGCTGGGTTTTCACTTCCCCGAGCAGGCTGAGGAAAGCTTCCCGTTCCAGATCGAGCAGGTACTGCTCGGTAACCACGGTTCCGGCCGGCACATCGCCGCCGGTGAGGATATTCGCGAGTTTGTTCGCGATCAGGAAATCGTGATCGCTGATGTATCCGCTCTGCTTCAGCCCAAGCGCGCCCATCTGTAGAACGGCGCGCCCGTCTCGGCCGACAACGCGGGCACGGCCCGGCTGCAGCGGCACATAACCTGCACGGTCCATCGCCAGCACCGCCTGCTTCGCTTCATGAATCCGGTAGTCCTGATTCATGACGACGGCATCCGTGTGTCGGCCGTATCCCATGCGGATCGCATCGTGACCGCTCGTGGACGCCTTCGCCATCGCGATCGTTTCAAAGATTTTGTTGATTTCCGGCTGTAAATCCGTTTCCGGATTCGGATGGCTGTCGCTGATGCGCAAGGCCATTTCTTTACAGCCGCCCCCGGCCGGAATCAGGCCGACGCCCGTCTCCACCAGCCCGAAATACGTCTCTGCCGAGAAAACTATCCTGTCCGCAGGCAGGCACGCCTCCACGCCGCCGCCGAGCGTCATCTGGTGCGGCGCCGCCACGACCGGCTTTTCCAGCCCTTTCAGCTTCATCATGCTGCCCTGGAATAGACGGATGATGTCATCCACCTCATCCCAATCCCCGCTCTGGGCTTCCATCAGCATGAGCATCAGATTTGCCCCGACGCAGAAATTCCGGCCCTCGTTGGCAATGACGAGCCCTCTGTAATTGGCCCGGACCTCCTCCACGCTCTGCTGGATCATGACGAGGATGTCCGCGCCGATGGCGTTGTTCGGCGAAGTGAATTCGAGGCAGGCTACGCCGTCCCCGATATCGATCAGATTGGCGCCGGTGTTTTGGCGAACGATCCGGTTTTGCGATTTCAGCGCCTGCAGCGATATGATTTCCGGCTTCTCCTCCACGCCTTTGTATTCGCCCTTGAAGTAATGGAACACCCGGCCTTCCTTGTGCTGATAGAACGTTTCGTTGCCGGCGGCGATCCAATCCTTCACCCAAGCCGGAACAGACAACCCTTCTGCCTCCATGCGCTGGACCGATTTCGTGAGGCCGATCAAATCCCAGGTTTCGAACGGCCCGAGCTCCCAGTTGAAGCCCCACTTCATCGCATTGTCGATATCCTCGATGGAATCGGCGATTTCGCCAAGCTTTTCCGCGGAATACACCAGCACCTGCTTCATCACGTTCCAGGCAAGCTCCGAGTACCGGTCCGGCGTTCCGAGAAACGTCTTGATTTTCTTCCTTGCGCCTTTGACGGCTTTGGCTGCTTCTATGGAAGCGGATCTAACCTTCGCACTCGGGTTATATTCCATGCTGGCGAGATTCAGGGATAGGATTTGGCTTCCTTTCTCACCCTTCACCTTTTTGTAAAAGCCCTGTCCGCCCTTCTCTCCGGTCCAGCCGCGGGATACCAGCTCATTCATGACCTCCGGTACCGAGAACGCGTCTTTTTCCGCTCCGTCAGGCACGTTATCGTACACATTCCGGGCGACATGCACGAACGTATCGATGCCGACCAGGTCGAGCGTACGGAAGGTGGCGCTTTTCGGACGCCCAAGCACCGGACCCGTTGCCGCATCCACTTCTTCCACCGTGTATCCGTTCTCGATCATTTCCTTCAAAGTGACTAAAAGCCCGTACGTCCCGATCCGATTGGAGATAAAGTTCGGCGTATCCTTCGCCAGCACCACGCCCTTGCCAAGCCGCTTCTCGCAAAATTCGGCCATGAACCGCGTGATCTCGGGATCCGTATCGAAACCCGGGATTATCTCCAACAGCTTCATATGGCGCGGCGGGTTGAAAAAATGCGTTCCGAGAAAATGGCGCCGGAACTCCTCGCTGCAATCCTCGGCCATTTCGTTGACCGAAATGCCGGAAGTATTGGTGCTGACGATCGATCCTTCTTTGCGCACCCCTTCAATGAGCGAGAGAATGCTCTTTTTGATTTCCAGCCGCTCCGTGACCACCTCGATGATCCAATCGGCGTCCTTCAAAAGATGCAGATGGTCCTCCGTATTGCCCGGCGTGATCCGTTTGGCAAAATCCGCGCTGTACAGCGGAGCCGTGCTGGATTTAGGCAGGGCGGCTACCGCTTTCGCGGCCAAGCGATTTCGAACCTTGGGGGATTCCAGGGTCAGGCCCGCTTGTTCCTCTTCGGGAGTCAAGGATTTCGGGACGATGTCCAGCAGCAGGCACGGAATGCCCGCATTCGCGAGATGGGCGGCGATGCCCGACCCCATGACGCCGGAGCCGATGACGGCTGCTTTGGTGATGGTTCGGGCTCCGGCACCGGAACCTGTGGCGGCTTCTTTGGTAATCATATAACTCATTGCATAACGACCTCCCGTTCATGGATTGGTGATGGACCGAATACGGATAATTCCAAAATTTCCGCGATATCCCTCGTCTTCACGCGGTCTTCCACTTCTTTTTCCTTCGTCCCGTCCTCCAGCATGGTGAGGCAATACGGACAGGCCGAGCTGATCATCGTCGGGGACACGGCCAGCGCCTGCTCGGTACGGGCGAGGTTGACGCGCTTGCCTTCATCCTCCTCCATCCACATCCGTCCGCCTCCGGCGCCGCAGCACATGCCGTTCTCGCGGCTGCGCTCCATTTCTGCCAGCTTGACGCCCGGTATGGCCCGCAGGACGTCCCGCGGCTGGTCATACACGTCGTTGTAGCGTCCCAAATAACACGAATCGTGGTACGTAATCGTCTCCGGCACTTCAAACGTCGGCTTCAAGCGGCCTTCCTTCACCAGCCGGTCCAGCAGCTCGGTATGGTGCAGTACCTCGGCTTCCAGTCCGAATTCCGGGTATTCGTTTTTGAGCGTGTTGAAGGTATGCGGACACGCGGTTACGATCTTCTGTACGTTATATTTCTGGAACGTCTCGATGTTCTCGCTGCACAGCTGCTGGAACAGAAACTCGTTGCCCATCCGGCGCGGCGTGTCGCCGGAGTCTTCTCCTCGTTGCCGAGAATGGCGAAGTTGACGCTTGCCTCATTCATGAGCCGTACGAAGGCGCGGGTGATCTTCCGGCTGCGGTTGTCGTAGGAGCCCATCGAGCCGACGAAGAACAGGTACTCGAAGCCGGGGTTCTCCTTCACCGTCGGAATGCTCAGGCCAAGGCTGCCGTCCGGATCGGCTTCCGCTACCCACTTGTTCCGGTCCGCCCGGCTGATCCCCCACGGATTGCCCTGACGCTCGATGTTCATCATCGCCCGCTGGCCTTCCTGCGGCACGCTGCCTTCCATCAGCACCAGATGGCGGCGCAGGTCGATGATTTTGTCCACGTGCTCGTTCCCGACCGGACATTGATCCTCGCAGTTGCGGCAAGTGGTACAGGCCCAAATCTCCTCCTCGGTCATGACGCCGCCGATCAGCTGCACGTCTTGGGGGCTTACCCCTTCGACCTGGTGCCACGCCCGTTTCTGCGCCGCCATGGTCGGCCCGATGTCGGTGATGCCCTCGCCTTTCCATTCGGCAAGGGAATCGGCCCCGCCTTCCATCCGGTGGATCCCCGGCGACGCGAACACCGCTGCAGGCATCCAGGCCGATTTGGAGGTAAGCGCAACCCCTTTTTCGGTCAAATGATCCCGCAGCTTCACGATCATGTGCATCGGGGACAGCAGCTTGCCGGTATTCGAGGCGGGACACACATTGGTGCAGCGTCCGCATTCCACGCAGGCGTAGAAGTCGAGCATCTGCTTTTGCGTGAAGGCTTCGATTTTGCCCACGCCGAATTCCTCGGCTTCCTCATTCTCCAAGTCCAGCTTGCTTAGGCGCCCAACGGGCTCCGTTCGGCGAAGCAGAATATTGATCGGAGCCGTTATCAGGTGGAAATGCTTCGACTGCGGCACATACACAAGGAACGAAAGCAGGATGAGCAAATGAATCCACCAGAACACATAGTAGGAAACCGTGACGGCAGTAGGCGGCATCCAGGCAAAAGCCGAAGCGATCGCCGATGAGATCGGCGCAAAGCCCGAGGCGGGCAGTCCTTCCCTCACCCGTTCAAAAGCCATCGTCAGCAGGACGGATGCCAAAAGTGAAGTGATGAAAAAGACGACGATGCTCGGCTTCCATCCCCGCTTCAGCCGCTTCAGCTTCTCGCCGTACCGCCGGTAGGCGGCATACCCGATCGAGAGAAGAACCAGCGTCACCGTAACTTCCTGCATGAGGACGAAGGCGTCATACCCCGGAATCGGGAGACGATGGCCGCTCAGCCCCTTCCAGATGATGTCGAGCGCGCCGAACTGCAAAATGATGAACCCGTAAAAAATAATGAAGTGCATGATTCCGCTCTTGCGGTCCTTGAACAGCTTGCTTTGTCCGAACACCTGAACGAAAAAGGCGCCCAGGCGTTCCTTCAACTCTTTTTTGAGATTGGCTGGCTGTCCCAGACGGATGTACAAATACCGGCGATACACGACGGCAGCGAACATGTAAACCGCCCAGCCCGTGATCCCGACAAAGAGCAGCGCGTTGATTATTTGCCAGATCATCCTCATCAGCCCCTTGTGTTAAAAATCCAGTCATTATGCGGCTCTTTTATAGATAGATATCGCAAGAAAAACAACAGTAAAAGGCGGTCTGTCTTATTAGAGAGTGCGTCGATAAACGTTTTTCTTACTTATGAAGAAGCTATGCTTAGTGTTTTTGAGAAGTGGTCGCGATGTGTTTTATGGTGCGTCGTGGTTTGTTGAAGCGTTTATGAAGCTTCTGTAGATGCTAGTGTGAGATGCTAGTGATGATATGCTTGTGAGATAAGCGAGATGCTGATTAAACGTTTAAAAAAAAATCCTGTAATACAACCGGATGGCCCGCCCGAAAGACTCCTCTTTTTTCGCCCCGCACTTATGACAAAAACGGGACAATATTATGAAGCGCTTTCACGCGAACGAGCCATTGACGGCTCCGTCGCTCTTTAAGAAGGCTTAGACACCAGCCGGATTCAGGCACTCCCTCCTCTCGATCCAAATCCACTATGGCGGGCCGCCAAGGCCTTGCCATGGACATTTTTGAGTAACCGTTAAACACGTCATTGACAATGGTTCTGGCGTATTTTATGATGGATGCAAGAAATGAATGAGTATTCATTCAGAAATTTAACTGTATTTTAACATCGGGGTGAGCATATGACAAGTAAAAAAAAATGAGAAGTACCATCTCATTCTCCAGGGCGCCCTGAAAGTGTTTGCCGAAAACGGCTATCACCGCTCCCAGGTTTCGAAGATTGCCAAAGCGGCCGGCGTGGCCGACGGCACGATCTATTTGTACTTCAAAAGAAAGGAGGATATCCTGATCCGCCTGTTCCAGGAAAAGCTCGGCGAGCTCGTCGGCAAGTTCCACGAAAGCGTGGACGGCATAGCCGATCCGATAGAGGCTTTGAGGACGGTGTGCCATATTCATTTCACCGAGCTGGAGAGCAACCCGGAGCTGGCTTACGTGACGCAGATCGAGCTCCGGCAGAGCGATCTGGAGCTGCGCAAGGAAATCGGCAGCGCGCTGAAGCCATATATCGAGCTGATCGAGAATATTTTGAAACAGGGTGTGGAAGAGAAGCTGTTCCGGTCG
Organism: Paenibacillus sp. DMB20; assembly: GCF_000987955.1. Taxonomy (GTDB): domain Bacteria; phylum Bacillota; class Bacilli; order Paenibacillales; family Paenibacillaceae; genus Paenibacillus_AQ. The sequence goes on along the minus strand of NZ_LAZU01000034.1, from coordinate 91,729 downwards.
GACCTGAACATCAAGCTGGTGCGCAACCTCATCTTCGGATCGATGGACGAAGCGGTAACCTCCTGGCTGATATCGGGGCAAAAGTATAGCCTGAGCGGCCAGGTCGACGACACGCTGAGCTTCTTTCTGCACGGGATATCCAGCAAGGAATAGCGGACGAAACATGGTGGAACGGGATGAGTTGCACGGCCTTGGATTTTCATATTGAAGGGAGAGCTGAACCGATGAAGATTGTTGTATTGCTGAAGCAGACGTTTGATACCGAGGAAAAAATCACGATTGAAAACGGCGCGATTGCCGAGGACGGCGTAAAATTCGTCATTAACCCTTATGATGAATACGCCGTCGAGGAGGCCGTTAAGCTTCGCGATGAGCACGGCGGCAGCGTGACGCTGCTTTCCGTCGGTCCGGACCGGACCGCTGAAGCCCTGCGGACCGCGCTCGCGATGGGCGCGGACGACGCGGTCTTGATCTCCGACGAACGGATTCCGGATGACGAATATGCCGTATCCAAAGTGCTTCACGCCTATTTGTCCAAGGAAAACGCCGATGTCATTCTCGGCGGCAACTTCTCGGTCGACCGCGGCTCGGGCCAGGTCGCGATACGTCTGGCGGGCCTGCTCGGCATTCCGCACGCCGGATCGATAACCAAGCTTACGGTCAGCGGCGGCACCGCAGAAGTACACCGTGACGCGGAAGGCGATCTGGAAGTGCTCGAGCTTCCGCTGCCCGCGCTGTTTACGGCGCAGCAGGGACTGAACGAGCCGCGCTACCCTTCCCTTCCCGGCATTATGAAGGCGAAGAAGAAGCCTTTCCAGACCCTGACGCTGGACGATCTCGGCCTGTCACCGGACGACGTGGCACCCGCTACGAATCAGACGGAGCTGTCCCTTCCGCCGGAACGGAGCGCCGGGCGCCTGCTGAAGGGAGAGCCTGCCGAGGTGGCACGCGAACTGGTCGCGCTGCTGCGGACGGAATCGAAGGTGATTTGATCTCGTTACTCTGATTGTATGGCTCAGGGGCCGTCCGTCATGCCAGCCTCTTGCCGAGGCGAGGCTATGGCGGCCGGGAGTCCCGCGCCATAAAGCACCGGAATTTCAGAACTCATTTTAAACCTGATCGGGGAGGTTATGTTATGAGCAAAACGATATTGGTTTTCGCCGAAAGCCGCGAAGGAAAGCTGCGCCAGGTCGCGCTGGAAACGCTGGGAGCCGCGCAGTTGATTGCGAAGGACGGGGACAGCATCCGCATTCTCGTGGCCGGCTCGAATATTACGGAAGCCACCTCGGCCCTTGCCCCTTATGGAGCCGAAACGGTTTATACGATAGAGCATGACGATCTGGAAAACTACACGCCGGACGCCTACGCGGCAGCGGTTCAAGCCGCCGTATCCGAGGCGAATCCGGATATGGTCCTGTTCGGCCACACTGCCATCGGCCGGGATTTGGCCCCGTTGACGGCGGCCGCCATGAACGCCGGGCAGATCTCCGACGTAACCGCCATTGAGGCGGACGGCGACGAGGTCAGCTTTACCCGCCCCCTCTATGCGGGCAAGGCCTTTGAGAAGCGCAACTTCCTGTCCGGTCCGGCGGTCGTGACGATCCGTCCGAACAACATCCCCGTCGCGAAGGAACCCCCCGGAACCGGTCCTGCCAATATTGTGGACCTTGCCTACCCGGCGCCTTCCTTGCGCTCCGTCATTAAGGATGTGGTCCGCAAAACCACCGGCAAAATCGACCTCGCCGAAGCCAAAATCGTGGTGTCCGGCGGACGCGGCGTCAAAAGCGCGGACGGCTTCAAACCGCTCGAGGAGCTGGCGGATCTGCTCGGCGGCGCGGTCGGCGCCTCCCGCGGAGCCTGCGACGCGGGCTACTGCGACTACGCGCTCCAGATCGGGCAGACCGGCAAGGTGGTCACGCCGGAAATCTACATCGCCTGCGGCATCAGCGGCGCGATCCAGCACCTCGCCGGCATGAGCCAATCGCGCGTCATCATCGCGATCAACAAGGACCCCGAGGCGCCGATCTTCAAAGTGGCCGACTACGGCATCGTCGGCGACCTGTTCGACGTCGTGCCGCTGCTGACGGAAGAATTCCGTAAGGTGCTGGTTTAAGGCGATTTTGACCGCTAACCGGCGTGTTGAGTACTAAAAACGGGTATGATAAGATAAGAATAGAAATAAGGAGCCGTGCTGGACACACGACTCCCCTGCACAACACCGCTAAAAGAGCGGTCGGCTGCAAGGCAAACCAGAAAATAGACCGATTCCTTGCGACTGGGCGGTCTATTTTCGTTTATTAAACGACAACAGCGTGACGATTAACGTCCCGAAAGCAAGCATTAAGCTTATGGCTTCATACACTGTCATGGGCATCACCTCCCATCCGGGAGACTAGCCGACCGCCCTTTTTAGCCGATAGGTTGTACATTCCAGATTATGGCATACCATCAAGCATTCAACTCAACAAAAATGCCGCCGACTCCGTATATCTTTCCGCCCACCGGGAGAAGGATAGGTCGTGATCCCAAGTAACGTCGCCAATGGCCTTCGCACATCCCCAATCCAGCACCTTTTGATGAAGCATATGAACTTTAAAGCGTTCAAGAAAGCCTTCTTTCGTTTCCGAGCACTTGAAATACACCGAGATGAACTGCTTTGCGACCTCTTCCTCCCCGCGATCCAGATACATGGAAACCATTTTCGGCAGATCAGCTGCCCCATCGCCAAAGTAACCTGTGGTAAAATCAAAAATTCCGCTTAACCGCCAGCCATCGGGTCGATGCTGAACAAGAATGTTATCTGCCTTAAAATCACCCATAACAAAGGCGGGAGAGCTTAAATTCTTAAACGCATATTCGGAAACGGCTAATGTATGTTCCACCCATTTAACATCTTTGGGAGTAATGGCTGAATATTTTTGGGCATCCTCCAGCCAGTACCTTATCCTCCCGTAAAGCCACCTCTGATAGGAGCCTTCAAACGGGCGAATCTTTTGATTAGCAGGATCAAACTCCCCGTAGTCCTCCGTTTTCCAGCTGTGAAGATCACATAGGCATTCGGCTAACCGCTCCGCGATCCGCTTACGATCTTCTCTGCTAAGCTTTTCCTGAATTTCCCGATCGTTCATATGCCTGCCCGGCAATCTAGGCATGATCGAATAGCTCCAGCCAAATATGTCTTTGGATTCATCCACCAAATAGGGGAAGGGAACCGGCAATCGGGTTCGCGTTTGCAGATGATCTTCGTAGAACTTCTCCTCAACAAACTGCCCCTCAAACAACGGGTTTCCCTTAAGCACATACTCTCCCGAAGAAGAAGTGACAGAAAGAGTTTGTTTTCCCACGCCCTTAGACGTTTTTTCGGATGAAATGAGCTTTCCCAGATTGAAACGATCAAGCATCAGCTGCAACTGCTCGTTCGTTATGTCTCCCAACTGGTTCGAAGTAAAAAAAAATCTTTGTCGTCAAATTACGCCCCCCCCACCTTCACTGCCAACAACGGATTTTTAAAACCTTGACGAGCTCATCAAAGGAAATGTTCGTGCACATTCTATGTAACCTTCAAACGTTCATTTTCGTCTGATGTTCAAAAGGTGAACTTGATCGGTTCTTCTTTTCCAATCCCTCTTAATTACGAGGAAACCATGAGGTGATCTTCATGAAAAAAAATGCTGTTTCTCTTGTTCGTCGTGATCTTCCTCCTTACAGCCTGTGCTGCCCGTCCATCCAACTCCCAGCAGCTGACGGTAGCCACCCACAACCCTACAGCCGAGGAAATATTACAGCATGAGCCGGATGCCGACATATTCATGTCCGGGGATATCGTTTATCGGAATGCCAAAGATACTAAGTGGGTCCAGCAAGAAAAGATCGGCTCCCTTAAAGGGATCGGCGAAATTCAGTCCCGGTACGATGGGCGCGGCTCTTTTGAAAATAAGATGGCAACCAAGCTCCCTCCCGACACCAAACTGTTTGCGGCTTCTCCATCGACACTGATCATCGTGGCCGAGGTGAACGGGGAGCAGATCCGGTACCTCGGTTTGGTCGAAGGATAAGTCTCCGGAGTTATTCAAAAAACATCATTTGTCCAACCCTTTTTTCTGCATTGCGCTGTCGCTCTCCAGTGCCGACCGGAGCACCTGTTCCACCTTGATCAGATGGGCTTCGATCCGTGCGGCCGCCTGCTCCTGGTCCTGCCGCTCAATCGCTTCAAATATGGTTTGGTGTTCCGTCAACAACCGGGAGGCGGTTGACTGCTCCTTATAGAACCACAGCTCCCTGGTCTTCCGAATGGTTTCTGTTAAACGGTCGGATAACGACTCCATCAGCTGAACCAGCAATGAGTTGCCCGATGCGGCCGCTATGGCCATATGAAAAGCAATGTCAGCCCGTTCGCCTTCACGGGTATCCTGGGCGCTAAGCCCATGCTCCATCTGCGATAGGGCGGCGCGCATTCGCTCCAGATCCTGGTCCGTGCGCCGTTCCGCCGCCAAGGAGGCGGCGCCGGTCTCCAATACTTTGCGGACCTCAAGCAGTTCAACCAGGGATTCGGCGCCTTGAAACAGCACGTCGGCGCCGCTTTTAGGCTCGCTGGGCAGAACCGGCTTTACATACGTTCCGCCCCCCTGGCGGACATCGAGCCATCCCATCGCCTTGAGCGCGCTGACCGCCTCGCGGATCGTGGAACGGCCGACGCCGTAAGCGGCGGCCAATTCAACGACGGAAGGCAATTTTTGGCCCGGCAGAAGATGCCCTTCCCGAATTTGCCGAAGCAGATGCTCCCCCACGATTTCGTGCCCTTTCTGGTTCTCTACTTTGATCGTTCGCACGGTCATTTTCGCCCCCTGTTTAAATTTTTAACTATTCATTACTATAATCATGTCATATAATAAAACAAAAGTCATCAGATGACCTGATCAATAGAGGAGGGAATTTAAAAATGTTAGATCCGGCTCTCACCGCTCAGCTTCGTGCCATCGTTGGAGATGCCCACTATCGGGACGATAAGGAGGCGCTGATCGCCCATTCCTATGACGGAACCCCTATGCTGCAGGCCTTGCCGGATGCGGTTGTGTACCCTGGTGACACGGAACAGGTTTCCGCCATTATGAAGGCGTTGTCATCTCATAAGGTACCCCTTGTTTCCAGAGGATCCGGCTCCAATCTATGCGGCGGGACCGTTCCGGTTCAAGGCGGCGTGGTTATGGTCATGCACCGGATGAACCGAATACTCGAAATCGATATGGAAAATTTAACGGCCACGGTTCAGCCCGGCTTGATTACCGCAGACTTTATTAACCATATCGAATCCTTGGGCTTGTTCTATCCTCCGGATCCGAGCAGCATGCGCATATCGACGATCGGCGGCAATATCGCGGAATGCTCCGGCGGCCTTCGCGGCTTGAAATACGGCACGACAAAAGACTACGTCATCGGATTGGAGGCCGTTCTTGCCGGCGGCGAGATCATCCGCACCGGCGGAAAGCTGATGAAGGATGTGGCGGGATATGATTTGACCAAGCTGTTGGTCGGCTCCGAAGGTACGCTTGCGATCATAACGGAGGCAACCTTGAAGCTGATTCCTCCGCCGAAGAGCAAAATGACGATGCTCGCCATGTTCCGCGATCTGTACGGGGCGGCACGTACCGTGTCCGCCATTATCGAATCCAAGATCATTCCGGCGACGCTGGAATTCATGGATAACCCGACCATTCGCGTCGTCGATGATTTTGCCAAGCTGGGCCTTCCTTTGGATATGGAAGCGATTCTGCTGATTGAGCAGGACGGCGATCCCGAAACCGTGGCAAGAGATATTGAGCAGATTCGTCAGATATGCACGCGCGAGCAGGCGGACACGATCCAGGTGGCTGCCACCCGGGAGGAAGCGGAGCGGCTGCTGACGGCGAGAAGAAGCGCATTTACGGCACTGGCACGGCTTCGGCCGACCACCATTCTGGAGGATGCGACCGTTCCCCGGTCCAAAATCGCCGACATGGTCCGCCGGATCAATGAAATTTCAAAAAAATACAACGTCACGATCGCTACCTTCGGCCATGCCGGCGACGGAAATCTGCATCCGACGGCAACGACCGATGCCAGAGATGCGGAGGAAATCCACAGGGTAGAGCAGGCCTTCGAAGAGATTTTCGCGGCAGCCCTTGAGCTTGGCGGAACCATTACCGGCGAGCACGGGGTCGGCATGGTAAAAGCTCCGTTCCTTGAGTGGAAGATCGGCGCCTCCGGCGTGGAGCTCATGAAGGGCATCAAGAAGGTATTCGATCCCGATAATTTGTTGAATCCGGGCAAGGTTTTTGCCAAGGAGACACGGAAAAGGGTGGTTATAAGTCATGGCTAGTCAAACCAACATGAGCAAGAAACCCCAGATCAACCACACGAATCCCTTGGCCCGCACCTTGCTGGAAAAACTCGATTACGATCAATTGACCAACTGCATGCGCTGCGGGTTTTGCCTGCCGGCCTGTCCTACGTTCAGGGAGACCGGGGTCGAGCCGGAATCTCCCCGCGGGCGCATCGCATTGATGAAGGCCGTCGCGGATGGTTTGATGGAGCCGGATGACATGTTTCGAGATCAAATGAACCATTGTTTGGGCTGCAGAGCCTGCGAGCCGGTATGTCCGGCAGACGTCAAGTACGGCCAGCTGATCGAGCAGGCCAGGGACGCGATCGAGGATCATCCGGTGCATTCGCTTCCCGTTAAGGGAATGCGCAAGCTGTTTTTCAAAGGCGTTTTCCCTCACCGCGGCCGTCTGAAATCGTTGGGCAGAACGATGAAATTTTACCAAAAATCCGGTTTGCAGCGCGTGGCGAGAGGAACCGGGATCATGCGGCTCTTTCCAAAGCATCTGCAGGATATGGAGCGGATTCTGCCGGACGTTACCGCAAAAGGAGTCATCGAGCAGTTGGGAACCGTCTATCCGGCCAAAGGCGCTCCGATTGCGCGCGTGGCTTTATTCAGGGGCTGCATTATGGACGTGATGTTTGCCGGCACCAACGTCAATACCGTTAAACTGCTGTCCGAAGCGGGATTCGAGGTCGTGATTCCTCCAGAGCAGGTCTGCTGCGGCGCTCTGCATGCCCATAGCGGGGAGCTTGAACTCGCAAGAAATCTGGCAAGGATCAACGTCAGGGTGTTCAAGGAACTGAGCGTGGACTACATCGTTTCCAATTCGGGCGGCTGCGGCGCCCTGCTGGTGGAGTATGATCATCTGCTGCACGAGGATTCCGATTGGAAGGAGCAATCTGCCTGGTTCGCAAGCCGGGTCGTGGATATCAGCAAATTGCTCGTCGATCACGGAAGGCTTCCTGCATTCGCCGAATCTGCAACCGCCTCCGCCGAGCCTGTCATCGTTACGTATCAAGATTCATGCCATTTACGCAATGTCATGCGCAGCGGATCGGCGCCAAGACAGCTCATAAACCAAGTGGCTAACGTTACCTTTCAGGAAATGAAGGAAGCGGACCGCTGCTGCGGCTCGGCAGGCATATACAACGTAACGCAGCCGGAGATGGCGGGCCAGATCCTGGAACACAAAATGGAGAATGTCAATGCTACCCAAGCCCGGTACCTGTTAACCAGCAATCCGGGGTGTCTGCTGCAGATGAAGCTGGGCGTCGAAAAGCACGGCTGCGGCGAGTCGATGGAGGTTAAGCATGTCGTTGATTTCTTGTATGAACGACTAAATAACGGGGACACTTAAACAGCTTGCGGAGACAGCCTCCCGTGCCGTCGAGGCCGCTTGAACGTCCTCCCTTTCCGCGACGTAGAAGCGATGAACAAGAGAAGTCTAATATAGCTAATAATAAGTTGTTGAATATGAGGTTAGATAATTTATTGATGAAAATAAAATGGATAGAGCTTTCAGAATATGCATCTGAAATCTCTACCCATTTTTTGTTTTTCCAAAAATTACATTATGAGTTAGTATACACTATGGAATCTGTTACTGTTGATTATGCTTATTATCTGGTATTTGACTACAGCCTCCTCGCTTTAAAAATAGCTGTTAACGGAACCATTTGCGATTTTTTTGTCCAATCGCTAAGTTCTCCTGTTAATTGCAAAGTTTCGTCGTTTGTCTGCTCAATCAATTGCTCAATTACAAAACCTGCCTTCGCCAAGGCGTTTACGTAAGTTGATATTTTCCGGGAGCAAAGTAATATTTTTTTCCCGTTAAGATCCCGCTCAGACCATGTTTCATTAAAATAGCTATTTTTAAAAAAAGGCTTTACCTTCTTCGTATGCCACGCACATATGGATATGGTGCGACCAGCTGAATATAAACACGCCATCCTTTTTTAAATAGGATGCAACCCTATTAAATGTACCCTGTAAATCCGTTGTCCATCCAATCGCATAAATTGAATAAATATAATCAAAATAATCTGTTGGCAGTCCGTGTTCGTCCTCCATTGCCCCACAAATCAGCTTTGCTGCATAACCACTTTCTGAAAGACAGTTCGCTGCCTTCTCAATCTGATTTTTAGAAATATCTATGCCCCAAAGCTCGGCGGCCTTATTATTGCCATGATATTTAAGAGATTCTCCGTTGCCGCAACCAATATCTAAAAGTTTTTTTGCCTGCTACATCACCAAATAAGTTTAACTCATTTTCTGTTAACGTATTACAACCGTAATAAGGCAGTACAATCGCTTCTAAAAAATCGTTACCATTCTCGTTCCAATATTTCTTGTTCGTGCGATGTATATTGCTATTATCCGTTTTGTTCATATGATTACCTCCACTTATACCGACCTAAGACGCATTAACCCTGAGCGTGATCTTGTACACATTCGACATAAATACATGAAGTTAACGAAACAGGAACTTGTAGATAGACTCATTGAGCTAACGGGCAGGTAGCTCAAAAGTTTCGCGAATACCTAACATTGTATTTAATTGTTTATTGTTATTGATTGGAGTGGACTTCTTGCATCTTTAATTTTACAGAGTAACCTGCGTCTCTTTTGCATTAACTTGCGAACCGCTAATTAAAATCGCGGTTTGCGGATACACAGCATGGCATTCGCGTTTCTTAAAAACTCATAAGTCACGTTGCGCTCCTCGGTCTGAAAACCCTCTGCCTCCAGCTCGGATTTCAGCCGATCCAAATGCTCATATCGGGTTCCGGTCAAATCCACCAACGGGAATACCCGCACCTCGTCCGAAGCGACGCGCAGCAGTTCATGTACTGTCTTCCGATGAAAATCGTATTCCAGCCGGTCCCCGTACATAAACAGGAAGTGCGCCGATAATACCAGATTAAATTGCTCATCCCCGAACGGCAGCTCGGGCAGAACCGCCGGAATATACCGCTCCGGCCGTTCCCTCATATCCCGTACGCATTCCCGCAGCGCCTCGTGCCGATGTCTCCCCAGACCAGGTACGTCCCCGTAATAATCCCATTTGTATAGATCCTTTGCTTCTTCCATCGTTTCCATCGCGTGGGCGATATCCAACAGCCCTTTGGCCTCCAGATCGTCAAGCTTATGGCCATATGCGATATCGCACGCGGTAATGTCCAGACCGCGCCGGCCGCCTATCGCCGTAAATGAACATGCCCCCGCCGGACAATCCAAAATGGACAATCCTCGAAGATCTTCCATCCGCAAATCGAACATCCGCATGTATTCCTCGCATGTCCGTCCGATGAATATAACCCGTTCCAGCTCCTGCTTGGTTTTCTTGATCGGCTGTCCCGCATTTCCACCGCGTCCCGTCCCTCCGGTAATTCCTTGACCGTCAACGCCTCCTGCGGCAGTCACCGCCTCATTACGGCTGCTTCCATTCGATGTTCCTGTACTGCCTGGCACATCTCTACTCATCTCTTCTCTGCTCATCTCTTCTCACCTCAATGTTTTAATAGCGCGGATTCGTTATCAGACCTCCGCAAGCCCATACTACCATATGATGGGAGCGGGTAATATAGAAATCTCTTCAAGTCACTTTACAAAAGGCCTTACCGCTCTCACTGCTTAAGCTTATTTGAGGGACATTTCAGGCTGCCTGCAATAAGCCAACATGCCGGGTCCAGTTACAAAAAAAAACTGCCTGTTCCCACAGGCAGCCGTCATTTCGTTCATTCATTTCAGCAGCATACGCTTAGGTTCAGCTTCAAAAGGTGTCCTACCGGATCGTTAAGCGTCGATGCCGGCAGCCCTTTTGCTCCGAGGCTCTACCCCTGCTCCCTCAGCGCCTCCGACAATCCTTCCAGGTCCAGTCCGTCGGTGGCAAAAGCCGTCCGTACCAGCTCCGGCTCCACAAACTCATCGTATTTCCCGATATACGGAGCTTCCTTCGGGTCCAGCAGCGATTCGGGACCCGCAGCCTCGCATTCGCCCAGTTCCCTCATGATCTCGTCCAGCAGCATGGCCGCATCGGTTTTTCCTGCCACGACCATGTAATAGGGCTCCATCGGGACGATGGAACGGAGCGATAAACGGCCCGCCAGGTTATGCTTCAACAGCCGCTCCAGGGTACGGAACTGCTTGCTTCCCGCCCATGGCAAAATAAACATCGAGTCTCCGCCTGCCGGAATGACCGCGCTTTTCAGCAGACCGCTTTCACGCGCGAGACGGCGGGCCCGCTCCAGCCGGTTGACGGCCCCGGGCGCCAGATAGGGATAGATGGCGCTGTCTTCGAGCACTTCCCGCATTTTGCGGACGACCCGGGTGTGCACGTCTCCGCCCGCGCCCAACCACAGGGTATCGACCTTGCCTTTGGCGGATTTTACGTATAGCGCTTTATGCTTGGCGTCGACTTCCTCCACCTTCCACAGCTTGCCGGCCAGCGAAAAGCAGTATCCCGGCGGCGGCACGGTCGTAATCGAACCGATCTCCTCCGAGCCGTTATAGACGACATGCTCTTCATCATCCTTAAACACGGCATAAAACCGGAAATTGTTCACGATTTTTTCTCCCGTCAAGCCGATAATCAGCGGGCCTTCGTCCGTCCGCTGGATATGGTCCGTTTGAAGCAGGTAATTCAGGAAAATCCGGTATTCCTCGGGCGAAATCCCGCGAAAAGCGGGGAGCGTCAGCACCGCCCTTGCCAGATCGGCGGGCCCCGCTTCCCCCATGCTTTTCAAAATGCTCATCGTCTGGTGGTACAGCAGTCCGACCGGTTTCCGCCGCAGCGTGAGCGGCTCCACCCATTTCTCGCGCACGTACAGCTCGATCACCGCAATGGCCCGGAGCAGCATCCACGGCATCCGTGCCGGGAGCTGCGCCTCCTCATCCTCTTCCTCCGGACAGAGGAACAGCATTTCGGAAGCTTGCCCACGCCTTCCGGAACGGCCGAGACGCTGCACAAAACTGGAGCAGCTGTACGGCGCGCCGAGCTGCACCACCCGCTCCAGCTCGCCCAAATCAATGCCAAGCTCCAGTGTCAGCGTCGCGGCAGCCACGGCGGGACCAGGTCCGCTGCGCAGCGCAGCCTCCGTTTCTTCCCGCAGCATGGCGGAGATGCTGCCGTGGTGTACGTGGAACACGTCCGGCTCCTGGCGTCTCGCCGCAATCCGCCGCAGTTCCAGCGTCGTCAGCTCGGCGTCGGAGCGGCTGTTGGTAAAGACGAGCGCTTTTTTCTGATGGGTCGTGTCATACACAAAATTGTAGTAGGCTTTTCGGGCGTTCTCCAGCTGCTCCGCCTGCTTCTCATCCCGGGCATCCGGGAAGGAGAAGTGCTCCACGCTGATCCGCAGCTTCCGCCCGCCCTGCGGGGACACGACCTCCACGGGATATCGCGTACCCGACGCCAGCCAGCCCGCAGCCGTTTCATAATCGCTGAGCGTTGCGGACAGGCCGATCCGCCGCGGCGCACAGGAAGCCATCCGCTCGATCCGCGTCAGCTGGCTCAGCACCTGGATGCCCCGGTCGGCTCCCATAAAGGCGTGCACCTCGTCCACGATCACGACCCGCAGGTCCTGGAACAGCGCAGGGATCGAGTTGGGACGGTTCATCAGCAGCCCTTCAAGCGATTCGGGGGTGATCTGCAGCACGCCGGACGGATTTCGCATCAGCTTGGTCTTCTCGGCTTGAGAGACGTCCCCGTGCCAGTGCCATACCGGCACCTCGCCCTCCCGCAACAGCTCGCGGATCCGCTCGAACTGATCGTTGATGAGCGCCTTCAACGGCCCGATATATAAGATCCCGACAGACGACGATGGGCGCTCGTACAGCTCGGTCAACGCGGGAAAAAAGGCGGCCTCCGTCTTCCCCGACGCCGTTCCCGAAGCGATCAGGAGATGGTTAGGCGTATCGAACAGTACGCGGCAGGCCTCGACCTGCGCTTCCCGGAGCGTATCCCATTGTTTGCGGTAAATATACTCCTGGATAAAGGGCGCCAGCCGGGTAAAAGGATTTCCGCTCATAGCTCAAACTCCGCTAGAAAATCCACGAGGTCGTCTTCATCGGCCGGGGATTTTACGCCTTTGCCGGCAGCCGGCTGTACCGCCATTTCGCCCAGCAAGGCCTCGAACGTGCAATCGGGGTGCTGATGCAGCGTGTGCAGCAGGTCCATAAAGTCCCGCACCACCTCCCGGGGCGTCAAAAGCTCGTCCGCCCCCAAGCGCCCCACGGCGTTTTGCATAAAACCGATCAGCTGCTCGTCCGTGAGCAACGGATCATACTGGAAGTGCAATGCGTGGATATCCCTCAGTTTTTGCAGCAAAATGAGAATTTCCTCGTGCGACAGCATATCCAGCTTTAGGATCGGCGAAGCATAGGTTTTGAACCCGGCCGACCCGTAGCGTCCGTCAATCAAGCGGGAGCGCAGCGCATCGTAGCTGAACAGCCCCCGACGCTCGTCTTCGACAAACTGGGGCGTGCCGCCCATCAAGATGCCCAGATGTTCGGCTTTCCCCTGCATCGTATCGTTGAACATCGTCAGCAGCTTCTCGTAGTTGCTCTGGCGGGAGGCGGTGTTCGTGATTTTGTACAGGTTGACGCCTTCGTCGATAAACAGCAGCAGTCCTTTATAACCGATCGCCGCCGTAAATTCGGACCACAGCTTGATATAGTCATACCAGCTGTCATCATCAATGATGACGCCCACGCCAAGGTCTTTGCGCGCTTCCGTCTTCGTCGGATATTCGCCGCGCAGCCAGCGGAGAGCAGCCTGCTTTCGGTCATCGTCACCGAGCTTGTAGCCGTTCCAGTAAGACGCCAGCACCTTGGCAAAGTCGAATCCATGCACCAGGCTCTGCATGCGGCCGGTAACTTCAAAAATCCGCAGCTCCACCTGCTCATTCAGGCCCGGGTCTCCCGGCCGCAAACCGGCTGCCTGCATGACCGACTGTTGAAGGGCGGCAATCCATTTCTGCAGGATCATCTCAAGCGCTCCTCCGTCCGGGCGGGTCCGGGTGGACAGATGGGTCATCAGCTCGCGGTAAGTGGCGAGGCCCTGGCCCTTCGTGCCGACAAGACGCCGCTCCGGCGACAGATCGGCGTCCGCTACGACAAAATCGCGGTCCATCGCGTAATTTCGGATCATCTGCAGGAGGAAGCTTTTGCCGCTGCCGTAACGGCCCGTAATCAGCCGGAAGGCGGCCCCTCCTTCCGCGATGTTGTCCATGTCCCGCAAGATCGCCTCCACTTCGGGCTTCCGGCCGACGGCGATAAACTCTAGACCGACCCTCGGCACAACGCCTGCCGTCAGCGAGTTGACGAGCGCGGTCGTCAGCCGTTTCGGGATTTTCAATTCACCCATGGTTTCTCTCACCTCTTTAACAAATCAAGCATAGCCCTATATTCACCCGCGACCGCGTCCCCATCAACCAGCAAATCGCGGATGGTCTCCATCGCGGCCTCGTTAATTTCATCGATAAGCAGCTCCGGCATGGAACCGGTCCTTTCCGCTGCCGCCTGAAGGGCAGCAAAATCAGGACCATTCTTTAACGCAAACAACACTTCAAGATGCGTTTCGGTTAACCGCTCCGCAAGCTCCTGCCACTCATCGTCGAGCGGCGGGAATGGCCCTTCTTCCGACGACGGAGGCATGTACTCCTGACCGGCAGCCAAATTCCACGAATCTTCCGAATCCGCCCAAACGGCCTGATCGAAGCCTTCCGTGCCGGACAAATCGATGCCCGTTTCGGTATTCGAGATTTCTGCGGTACCAGAAGTTCCGACCGTGTCGGAGGTTGGTTCGCCCCATACCGCTTCCTGGATCGTCTCCTCCCGGAAGCCCGTCTCAAAATCCATCGTCACCTGCATCGGCTCATCCGGACGCCATAAGGCTTTTTTTCCCTTGCCCGGTCTGTTCACCGGCCCGGTTTCGTTCTCCCTCGCCTTGGCAAGTACCGCCCCACTCCCGAGGCCATCCGATTCCTCCGCTACCATCAGCATATCCCGCACCTCGTCGGATTCCTGCCGGAGACGGCGCAGCTTCCCGGCATCAATCCGGATTTCGGGCTTGGCTGCTTTTTTTGCTGCCGTCAGCCAGAGCCAGCTCCTTTTTCAAAAAGCGGGCCGTCAGCTTCGCGATCTCGGGCTCCACGTCCACGCCCTTCAATCTTCCTTTAAACCCCCGGAGCTCACGAAGTTTATTTTCCGTCAGGCGAACGAGCTGGGTTACGTACGCCCGAAGAGGCGCGTGGCTGCTGATCCGCTGCAAGGGAACGGAAACCGTGCGTCCGTACAGCCCGTAATCATAGACGGCAGATCGAAAAATATATCGTTCCGAATGGACCTCAGGAGGATTAAACCTGTCGAGCAGACGGCTGCCTTTCTTTTTGCCGAGGTAGGCATCCACCATCGCGACCACTTTAGGGACGAAGAACTTCATGTCCTTGCGCCCGCCCTCCCGGTAAAAGCGGCTTTTATCCGGCTCGTAATCCAGAAGGTCGGTCAGGACGTCCCAATTCAGTTCCAACGGTTCCGCCCTAAACCTCCTCAGCCACTCCAGCTCCCTCAGTTCACTGGAAAGGCTCCGGGGAATTTTGGCATAAGTTTCGGCAACCGGCTTGTCCAGCCCATGGGCGAGCGAAAAAATCAAACAGCCATTCGCGCATATAAGCGTCAATCTTGGAATACCGTTCACGGTAAGCGTTCCGGACCCCGTTCATCAGCTGCCAGCCCTGTTCCGGATATGTCCAGCCAATCCCGTTGATCAGCTCATAAACATATAAAAACAAATAGGATAAATCCGTATCCGGGTAACGTCCCGAGCGGACTTCCTCCCGCCAGTAGAAATACCATTTCACCTGTGCGGAAGACATATGATCGTAAGTGGGCCAGTAGCTTTTGAAAGGCACAAACGGCGCCTCCGGCTCCACATGCCATGCCAGCTCGCGCGCCCTCAGCACGAACTGCTGCTCCCGCGAATAATAGCGCACGCCGTCGTAGGAGGTGACGCGAGAGGGAGGAAGCGAAGATCCGGAGGAGCCCGGCTCACGGCGCTGATCATCCCCCTCGCCAAACTCGTGAAAATCATCGCTGCTTGGGTCCGCGGAAGCGGGTGACGGCAACGTCTCCTCAGCCGTATTTGTCACGGCAATAGAATGCGCAGCGTCGAATAGATCTGCGGCATGGGGAGCCCCGATCATGGGTTCCGACTCCGCTGCATCGGTCCTAACGGTCGCACGCTCCCCGTCATTCCTATAAGCGCCAACGGATGGCTTCCCCGTATCTTCAGCCCAATCCGGGGCATTCGCCGTACCGTCCCCGGTCACCTGGTCAGCCTGTGCTTTTTCCTCCCAAAAATTCAGGTCCTCCAACGTCAGCTCTCCCGTTCCCCGGGGAGCCCGTTTCGCAGCTCTGTCGTTCTTGGTCCGTTCATCCGCAGAGTTGGCCTCCGGCCTGCCAGTTGGAATCAAAAGCTCCTTCTCGTCGCCGCCCAGCTCAATCTCAGCAAACCGGACCTGATGATCGCTTACCACCTTAAACCGCACCTCATGACGACGCTCCCCACCGTCGTTTCGATGACCTCCCGCATCCATACCCTCTCACCTCCATCCGTCCCATTCATTCTATCATTTTTCACCTTTTCAATAGCCTGCTGTCTTGAGATGCTTTTACAACTTCCTGTCCGGCGTCTATACTATGAAGAAACGACGCGTAACAGAGTCTTATCCTTGTTTCCTCGCCTCATGAACTCTTGACTTTGCGTTTATCAAATGGCTGCAATCCGATCTCTTGGAACATATGTTCCATTTTACCACAGCCAAAGAGCTGCTGTCTGCATCCTCCGAGGCCTTGAAACCGTTTATCTCGCATGCAGCTCGTGTCCAAGCGTTGTTTTTCTTGCGATTAAACAAAGCGCCTGAAAGGATTCCGAAACATGAACAAATGGCTTAAAACCGTTCTTTATCTGGTCGGTGCCGCCGTACTGACCCGGCTTATTCCGTTCTCCTCATGGTTCCGTATCATGGATACCATGGTCCACGAGTTGGGCCACGCCGTTGCCACGCTTCTGGCATCGGGACGCGTTCTGAGCATCGAGCTCAATCCAGACCACAGCGGGACCACTTATTCGGTGCTGGCCTCCGGCTGGAAAACGGTCGCCGTATCCCTCGCCGGTTACATGTCCGCGTCGCTGTTTTCCGTGTTGTTGTTTTACGGTCATGCCCGGCGAAAGCAGGGGGAAGGCCTGCTTCTCGTCTCGGGCCTTGCCCTCTTGATGATTGTTCTGTTTGTACGCAACAGTTACGGAATATGGTGGCTCTCCATCTTTATCGTGGCGACCCTCGTGTTCTACTTCCTGGGACCCCGGGTCCGGAATTTTTACTATCTGCTGCTGGCCTTTCTCTGTCTTGAGGAGTCCGTTATGGGGCCCGTCTCCCTTCTGCTGTATGCCATAACCCAGCCTGCCCGTGCGGGCGATGCCGCCAATTTGGCGAATCAGACCGTCATTCCCGCTGTCGCCTGGGCACTGCTGTTCCTGCTGTTTTCCCTTTGGTGCGCAAAGCTGGCCCTGCAGTTGTTTTGGCGTAAGCGCCCTGCGGCGACAAAAGAGCATTGACTCCTTTTTAAAAGCCGATGCGTGTTTGATTAACATGGGAAAGGTTTGTAGTCGATGAACATGTCCTTCTATTTCTTATGGTCCAGCATCTCTTTGGGAAAGCTGGCCCTATCTCTCTACACCATGACGTTGACCGTTACCATCTTTTCATTAACGGGATCAGCCACATTCGCTTCCTTTATCATGTTGGTATATGTATTGGGAAAAATGATCAGCACCTTCGTTTTCCCTTTTATAACCGAGAAATCACCGCTGAATCGAATTTTATCCTCGTCTTTATTGATCCAAACTATATTCATTGCCTTAACCCTGGCAGCTGCGATGTATGCCGGAAAACATGCTGCCGGGTTGGTGTTTATCTATGCATTGATTGGATTGACGGGCTTCACCGATGGCTTCGTATCCCCATCCCGGATGTCTCTGGTACCGGAGACCGTATCGAAAGAAAAGATCGGAAGAGCGAACAGCCTGATCAACACGGCTGACCAGATGTTTGCCATGCTTGGATGGTCTTTAGGCGCAGTAGCCATTAGTTACTATGGATTCGAACCCGTCTTAATGGTATGCATAGCCTTGCTGGCACTGTCGTTGCTGTCCTCGCTCCCACTGAAGAGCAGAACGATAACCGGAACAGGAAAACGTCCGAAAATGGAGGTTATCAAAGAAGGGTGGTCCATCCTCTTCAGTCCGATTAACAAAATGAGGACCATTACTACCATGGATGTTTTGGAGGGTATAGCCTCAGGAATATGGATTGGCGGGATTTCATTGGTATTCGTTAATGAGGTGTTGGGGAAAGGAGAAGAATGGTGGGGATATATCAACACCGCCTATTACGCCGGGAGTATTCTCGGAGGCATTTTAATGGCCTTCTTTGCCTCCAAGATTGAACCGTACTTAATTAGAGGAGTCATTACAGGCTCGCTCTTCGTCTGTATCCTTGTCCTGCTGTACGCCATGAATCAAACGGCTTGGGCGGCGCTGGTTCTGGTCGTGCTTATGGGCCCTTTTTATCAGCTTAGGGACGTATCCCAGCAAACCTATATCCAACAGGTAACCTCGGCCCAAGCGCTATCCAAAATGTATGCTGCCAAAGACAATCTGTATTACATCGTCTTTGCCCTTTCCGTATTTATTACCGGGGTGATTTCAGACACCATTGGGGTCGTTTATGTATATTATTTTGCCTTTCTTTTATATTTGGCCTCCACGATTTTCGCCCTCATTGCCTTTCGCGTTTCAAAGACCGAAAAAGCCATGCAATGCTGAGCAGCAGCCCGGTGTAATCAACGTCCCATATGGCCAACCTGGGCCCACGAAAGCGATATAATCCGTTTCTCCGTATTAATAATCCGTTTCATGGTAGCAGAGGCATGGATGTTTCTCTTAAGATTCTAAAAGTGAAGCGTCATGCAAGATACCGTGAAAGGAGATAAAGGAGAACATGAGGAAGATCAGATTCAGTATATTTTTCAGCGTATTCGTGGCCATGGTGGGACTGATGATTATAGCTCCGGTCATGCCCCCTCTGATTCGGGAATTGGGATTGACGGAGACTCATTCGGGCCTGATTATTTCTTTAGGCTCTGTCGCGATGGCCTTGATGGCGCCGGTATGGGGCAATCTTAGCGATGTAAAAGGAAGAAAGCCCGTCATTATCATCGGCTTCATCGGCATGTTCGTGAGCTACATTCTGTTTACCGCAGCGATGTACGCAGGCCTTCAGGGCCTGATCAAAGGCGGGCTGTTGGTCGTACTGCTGATCGCGGCACGGGCTATGGTCGGGCTGTTTATCCCGGCGGTGCCCTCATCGGCCCAGGCATATATGGCGGACGTTACCGATGAAAAGGATCGCTCGGCGGGCATGGCGTTCATCGGGGCCGCCAACGGGCTTGGCCTCGTGCTCGGTCCAGCGATTGCCGGGGTATTCGCCCTGATCGGATTAATCTGGCCTTTATATATCGGTGCTTTGCTGCCGATTATCGCATTGGCCGTTGTGCTTGCGCTCATACCGCCCAAAAAGCCGGTCATTCAAGAAAAACCGCCCAAGATCAATCCGTTTCAAAAAGGGGTTCGCCTCTATTTATTCGCCGGACTCGTAACGATGCTCAGCATTGTCACTTTGCAGGTGGTCGGCGGCTTTTATTTTCAAGATCAATTTTCTCTAACGACGCAGGAAACCGCCAGAATGGTTTCGTTTGGCTTAATGTTCACTGGGGCAGCGATGATTTTTACCCAAGGGATCCAAATGAAGAAGAGCAAGTGGCATCCAAGGCAGCTTCTCATTGTCGGATTGCTGCTGGTGATCGTCAGCATGGCGCTCTTTTTATTAACCAACAGCTTGACCGTTTATTACTTGGCCTATTTTATTTTCGGAATAGGGTCGGGGCTCCTGATGCCGGGATTCATGGCAGGATCGTCCTTGTCCGTGTCCCGTGAGCAGCAGGGAGGCGTCGCAGGTCTTGTAGGCTCCGTTCAAGGGATTTCCGCCGTAATCGCTCCGGTTGTAAGCACAACTCTTTACCAGTGGGATCGGCATCTTCCTTATGCATTCATCGGAGGTTTGGCTCTTCTCATGGCAGTCTTTATGATGGCCGTGTCAGTTAAGCCGGTCGAAGCCGGCTCGACACGCGGGAAATGAGAAACGAAATTTTTTTTGCGAATATCTTTTGCCGCCCGTCCTTCATGTTAAGCACCCGGGAAGAATCAGCAGCTCAGAACATATTTTTTAAATAATTATTGATAATGATTATCGTTTTCATTGATTTGCGGGGGAGGTTTCGTTATAGTTGAATCTATAGTCAACTTTTCATCGAGCGGAGGGAGATTGGGTTGAAGCTGCAATTAGACACTTGGGATTTGGATGGGGTGTTCAAGGGTTTTGAGAAGGCCACGGAGGCCGCATCGCAGCCAAACGGCCAAGATCAGACCTTTTCCTTCCCGGGAGAGAGCGGAACGGGACGTTTACGACGGATTCAGTTGAGACCAGGCCTGGAAATGAATTGGTTCGATACGAAGCTGCATGAGCCGCTAACGATGGATGTTGGAATTCATTATCCGCATTTGGAGATCTCTTATACGATATCGGGCAAAGGTTGCTGGGAGGCGTCTGCCAAGACCCAGGGCTTCGAGTTATCTCCAGGCGTATCGACATTCATGTATATCCGGGACGCGGAGATGCATGCCGAGCTTTTCCAGAAGGAACCCATGCTTCACATGGAGCTTCGTTTCGATATGCGCCATTTTGACATGATTTTTCCCGAGGTAGAGCGCTTGACAGCAGATGCAACCTACTGCCGCCAGATTTCAGGCAGTCCATATATACCGCAAATTGTGGAGCAAATGAAAAACTGCCCCTACAGCGGCACGCTGCAAAAACTATACCTGGAGGGGAAAGCCCTCGAGCTGCTGACCTTCCATCTGGATGGAACGGACAAAGAAACGATGAAACGGCAAACGGCATCCAAGCTGACCCTTAACGACATCCAATGCCTGCATGAAGCGAAAAGCATTTTGTCCAGGACCTGGAAGCATCCGCCCACCCTGCTCCAGCTCGCACGTTTAGCCGGATTGAATGACTACAAGTTGAAGCTTGGATTCAAGGAATTGTTTGGCACGACCGTATTCGGGTATGTACGGGAACTTCGGATGAATGAAGCCCGCACCCTGTTGGAACAGGGAATAGCCAATGTGAGCGAAACCGCGATCACGGTCGGATACCATAATGTCAGCCACTTTGCATCGCTCTTCCGAAAAACTTTCGGCTATAATCCGAGTGAAGCGGCAAAAGTCCGTTTAAGGAAGCAGCACGGGGAAACATAAAAGCCACTCGCTATCCTGTATGCGTCGGATCGATTTCGGATATTTTCAAACATCCGAAAGACCAGCATGCGTACTCCGCCGCCTCAGCCAATTGCACGACCTCGCCTTCCCCTTGTAACAAGGCAAAAAGACCAGCTCCCCTAAACCGGAGCTGGTCTTTCCTTTATCTCAAAGCTTATTTTTTCAGGTTGTAGAACGACTTCAAGCCGTTGTATTGAGCAAGCTCGCCCAAGTCGTCTTCGATGCGGAGCAACTGGTTGTACTTCGCAACGCGATCGGTACGGGAAGGAGCACCCGTTTTGATTTGACCCGCATTGGTAGCAACCGCGATGTCAGCGATCGTGCTGTCTTCGGATTCGCCGGAACGGTGGGAGACAACGGCAGTGTAACCTGCGCGTTTTGCCATTTCGATCGCGTCGAAAGTTTCGGTGAGCGTACCGATTTGGTTAACTTTGATAAGGATCGAGTTACCGATGCCTTCGTTGATGCCTCTTTCCAGACGCTCGGTGTTGGTAACGAACAGGTCGTCGCCAACGAGTTGGATTTTGTCGCCGAGTTTCTCGGTGAGCAATTTCCAACCTTCCCAATCGTCTTCGGAACATCCGTCTTCGATCGTGATGATCGGGTATTTGTCAACCCAGGAAGCGAGGAGGTCAACGAATTCGGCAGGCGTGTAGGACTTGCCTTCGCCTTCCAGAACATACTTGCCGTCTTTGAAGAATTCGGTGGAAGCTACGTCCATGCCCAAGAATACGTCTTTGCCTGGCGTGTAGCCGGCTTTTTCGATCGCTTCGATGATGGAGGACAAAGCGTCTTCGTTGGAAGTGAAGTTCGGTGCAAAACCGCCTTCGTCGCCAACCGCTGTGTTCAGGCCTTTGCCTTTGAGCACGGATTTCAGGTTGTGGAAGATTTCAGCGCCCATGCGAAGCGCTTCTTTGAAGCTTGGCGCGCCTACAGGCAGTACCATGAACTCTTGCACGTCTACGTTGTTGTCGGCATGCGCGCCGCCGTTCACGATGTTCATCATAGGTACAGGAAGCTGTTTCGCGTTGAATCCGCCAAGGTAAACGTACAGAGGCAGGCCCAGAGCGTCAGCAGCCGCGCGGGCTACGGCCATGGAAACGGCCAGGATTGCGTTTGCGCCCAATTTGCCTTTGTTCGGCGTTCCGTCCAATTTGATCATCATCTTGTCGATGCTCACTTGATCCAGAGCGTCCATGCCGATCACTTCCGGAGCGATAATTTCGTTTACGTTCTCAACGGCTTTCAGAACGCCTTTGCCCAGGTAACGGGATTTGTCGTCGTCGCGAAGCTCAACCGCTTCGTGAACGCCCGTGGAAGCGCCGGAAGGAACGATGGCGCGGCCCATCGCGCCGGATTCCAGAAATACTTCTACTTCAACAGTCGGGTTGCCGCGGGAGTCCAGGACTTCGCGTGCGTATACGTCGGTAATCATAGTCATATGAGTAGTCTCCTTTTTCAAAAAGATATTTTATGTTAAAAAGGTTGTTCAAAAAGTCGACTTTTGATCACGATGTGAATCAAGAAGTGAAATCGACGTCGAATCTTGAATTCTGCCGGGCCTTCCGATGCTCACGTAGGTTTTGCCTACGCTCCGCTTCTCACTCCCTAGCTTCATCCAACCTTCTCGGTGCTGAAAATCCGCCTTTTTGAACCTGTATTAGAAGCAGCAATGCCGGATTTCATTTATTTACGGGATGCGATCATCGATGTGCCGGTCATCTCCGCCGGTTTCTCCAGCTGCATCAGGTCCAGAATCGTCGGAGCGATGTCCGCCAGGATGCCGCCTTCGCGAAGAGTCACGTTCTCGTCGGTCACAATAAACGGTACCGGGTTCGTCGTATGGGCCGTAAATGGACGTCCATTCTCGTCGAACACCATATCCGCGTTGCCGTGGTCTGCCGTAATCAGGCAAACGCCGCCTTTGGCCAAAACGGCTTCCACGACTTTGCCGACGCATTCATCGGTAGTCTCCACCGCTTTGATGGTAGGCTCCAGCATGCCGGAGTGGCCGACCATGTCCGGGTTCGCGAAGTTCAGGATGATCGCGTCGTGTTTGTCCGATTCGATCTCCTTCACGCACGCTTCCGCCACTTCATATGCGCTCATCTCAGGCTTGAGGTCATAAGTCGCTACCTTCGGCGAATTGATCAGCACGCGGGTTTCGCCCGGAAGCTCCACGTCGCGGCCGCCGCTGAAGAAGAAGGTAACGTGCGGATATTTTTCCGTCTCCGCAATGCGCAGCTGCTTCTTGTTGTTCTGTACAAGCACTTCGCCCAGCGTGTTGTCGAGGTTTTTCGGCTTGTAGGCCACAAAGCCCTCAACCGTTTCGCTGAACAAGGTCAAGCAGACAAAGTGCAGTCCCTGCGGGAATTTCGGTCCGCGTTCAAACCCGCGGAAGTCCTTGTTCGTGAACACCTGGGACAGCTGAATGGCACGGTCCGGACGGAAGTTCAGGAAGACCACGGAGTCTCCGCTTTCCACGGTAGTTACCGGGTTGCCCTGTTCGTCCACGATGACCGTCGGTTCGACGAATTCATCAAATACCGATTTTTCATACGATTCATTGATCGCTTGAAGCGGATCGTTGTATTTCGGTCCTTCGCCGTAAACCATGGCGCGGTACGTCTTTTCCACGCGATCCCAACGCTTGTCGCGGTCCATGGCGTAATAGCGTCCGGATACGGTTGCGATCCGGCCTACGCCGACTTCCTCGATCTTGGCCATCAAATCTTTGATGAACTTCTTGCCGCTGTCCGGCGCTACGTCGCGTCCATCCATAAAAGCATGGATATACACTTCGTGCATGCCTTCCTTCTTGGCGAGATCAAGCATCGCGAACAAATGCGCAATGTGGCTGTGTACGCCGCCGTCCGATACAAGGCCGTACAGATGAAGTTTCTTGTTGTTGTTCTTTGCTGCGCGAACCGCTTCCACAAGCGTCTCGTTCTCGAAAAATTCGCCTTCGCGAATCGATTTCGTGATACGGGTCAAATCCTGGTACACGATCCGGCCGGCACCGATGTTAAGGTGGCCTACTTCCGAGTTGCCCATTTGGCCTTCCGGAAGACCCACCGCTTCACCGCATGCCGTCAAGGTAGTATTCGGATACTGCTTCAGATAGCGGTCATAGTTCGGTTTGTTGGCCTGTGCGACCGCGTTTCCTTCCGTGGTATTGCGCAGTCCGAAGCCGTCCATGATGATCAATGCTACGGGTCTTGGTGCTGACATCTTACTTCGCCCCCTCAACGAGCGAGATATAGGAAGCTGGCTGCAGGCTGGCCCCGCCAACGAGCGCGCCGTCAATGTCGCTTTGTCCCATATACTCGGCTACATTCTCAGGCTTCACGCTGCCGCCGTATTGAATGCGCACCTGAGCGGCCACGGTTTCGCCGTACATTCCTTTCACAAGGTCGCGAATGTAGGAAATCACTTCGTTTGCGTCTTGAGCGGTAGAAGATTTGCCGGTGCCAATCGCCCAGATCGGCTCGTATGCTATAACCACATGAACCGCCTGGTCTGCAGGAATGCCCGCGAACGCAGCTTCGGTCTGCACCTTGCACACGTCTTTGGTGTTTCCGGCTTCGCGCTCTTCAAGTTTCTCGCCGACGCACACGATCGGAAGAAGGCTATGGCGGAATGCGGCATGGACCTTCTTATTGACGATCTCATCGGTTTCGCCGAAATATTGGCGGCGCTCCGAATGGCCGATAATGACGTAATCCACGCCTAGATCCTTCAGCATGAGGCCGCTGATCTCGCCTGTAAACGCGCCGTTATCCTCAAAATGAAAATTTTGGGCTCCGATCTTGATGTTCGTGCCTTTAGCGGCTTCAACAAGCGCAGGAAGGTTCGTAAACGGCGCACAAATCACGCTTTCCACACCCTCGACTTCCGCTTTGCCTTTTACCTCTTCAAAGAATGCTTCGGCTTCCGGAACGGTTTTAAACATTTTCCAGTTGCCGGCTATGATAGGTGTTCTCACTCGGTTCACTCCTTTATTCCCCCGACAAGCGGGTCACGCTTTCTTGGCGTTAGGCTGTACTCTATATTCAAAGATACTACTTATCGTTCAGTGCCACAACACCAGGAAGCTCTTTGCCTTCCATAAACTCAAGAGATGCCCCGCCACCCGTGGAGATGTGGTCCATTTTGTCAGCCAGGTTGAATTTCTCCGTTGCCGCAGCGGAGTCGCCGCCGCCGATAATCGTGTAAGCTTCCGTGTCCGCACATGCTTGTGCCACTTCACGAGTACCATTGGAGAACGGATCGATTTCGAACACGCCCATAGGACCGTTCCATACAACCAGCTTCGAGTTTTTGATGATGTCCGCGTACATCGCGCGGGTCTTCGGTCCGATGTCCACGCCTTCCCAATCGGAAGGGATACCGTCGATGTCCACAATCTTCGTGTTGGCGTTGGCATTGAAATCGTCAGCCGCGACAATGTCCACAGGAAGATAGAAGTTCTTGCCCAGTTCCTTGGCTTTCTCGATGAAGCCCAGCGCGGTGTCCAATTTGGAGTCGTCGCACAGGGATTGACCGATTTCGTGGCCTTGGGCTTTAAAGAACGTGTAAGCAAGTCCACCGCCGATGATGACATTGTCAGCCAGCGTAAGCAGGTTGTTGATCACGTCGATTTTGTCTTTAACCTTCGAGCCGCCGATGATGGCGGTGAACGGACGCTCCGGATTCGAAAGAGCCTTGCCCAGTACGGACAGTTCTTTTTCCATCAGAAGTCCGGATACGGCCGGAAGATGATGAGCGATTCCTTCGGTCGAAGCATGGGCGCGGTGAGCCGCACCGAATGCGTCGTTCACGAACAGATCGGCAAGTTCCGCAAACTGCTTCGCAAGCTCGGAATCGTTCTTTTCTTCGCCTGGATAGAAACGAACGTTTTCAAGCACGAGAACATCGCCGTTTTGCATGCCCTCGATTTGCGCTTTTACGGCATCCCCAATCGCTTCGTCGGCTTTCGCTACCGGCTTGCCAAGAAGCTCCGACAAACGCTCGCTGGCCGGCGTCAAGCGCATGGATTCAACCACTTGGCCTTTCGGACGTCCCAAATGGCTTGCCAAAATGACCTTGGCGCCTCGCTCTACCAGGTACTTGATGGTCGGCAGAGTTTCGCGAATCCGGGTATCATCGGTAATCTTCCCATCCTCGAGGGGTACATTGAAATCGACGCGGACAAACACCCGTTTGCCGCTTACTTCCACATCACGTACACTTTTCTTGTTCATCTCCACGTTCCTCCTAAGAAACTATTCTCCTCGCCGACAGCACAGCTGCTCTCTCTGTTTAGAGACCGGTTTTATCTATTCTTCCCAGTACTCTGGCATGAAAACCTGCGAAAAATATAAGCCCGGCACAGATTCATATCATGGCTTCTTATATTTTCCCAAAACCAAAGAGGAGCGCCACAGGGAACCCCTCTTCGATTGATGGTTTGAATCAGATATTACAGGCCTTTGTTTGCGATGTACGCAACAAGGTCAACAACGCGGTTGGAATAGCCCCACTCGTTGTCATACCAGGAAACGACTTTCACCATGTTGTCGCCTACGACCATAGTGGACAGGGAATCGATGGTGGAAGAAGCCGGATCCGTGTTGTAGTCGCTGGATACGAGCGGCTCTTCGGAGTAGTTCATGATGCCTTTCAGCGGGCCGTTGGCAGCTGCTTTCAAAGCTTCGTTAACTTCTTCTTTCGTTACCTTCTTCGAAGTTTCGATAACCAAGTCGGTTACGGAAACGTTCTTGGTAGGTACGCGCATAGCCATACCGTTCAGTTTGCCTTTCAGCTGCGGCAGAACCAAGCTAACCGCTTTAGCTGCGCCGGTTGTGGAAGGAATGATGTTCTCGGCTGCTGCACGGGCACGACGAAGGTCTTTGTGCGGCAGGTCAAGTACTTGCTGGTCGTTGGTGTAGGAGTGAACGGTAGTCATCATGCCTTTTACGATACCGAAGTTTTCGTCCAATACTTTTGCGAATGGAGCCAGGCAGTTCGTTGTGCAAGAAGCGTTGGAGATGATCGTGTGGTTAGCCGGATCGTATTTCTCTTCGTTAACGCCCATAACGATGGTGATGTCTTCGTTGGTGGCAGGTGCGGAGATGATAACTTTCTTCGCGCCGCCTTTCAGGTGAGCTTCGGCTTTATCTTTCGCCGTGAAGATACCCGTGGATTCAACAACGATCTCAACGCCGTATTCGCCCCAAGGCAATGCTTCAGGGTTGCGCTCTGCAAAAACTTTGATTTCGCGGCCGTTGACTACGATTGCGCCTTCTTTAGCTTCTACGGTAGCGTCGAGTTTGCCGTGAGTTGTATCATATTTCAAAAGGTGCGCGAGCGTCTTAACGTCAGTCAAATCGTTGATTGCCACGATTTCAACTTCGCTGTTGTTCAGCGCTGCGCGGAACACGTTACGTCCAATACGTCCAAAACCGTTAATACCTACTTTAACCATGAGTATTTCCCTCCATATAGTGAAAGTTTTATTTATTCAAGACAGGCGGTTAAACCCGTCAAGACAACGAATGTAGTGAAGCTTAAAATCATTTCAGTTATCGGTCCTGTTGCGCCGAAGCCGCGTCAAACCTCTTTTCCAGTTCCAGGGCTGCGGCCTCGTCGATGACGAGGATATCCTCGTGGCCGAATTTCAGAACGGCATGAATGGCTTCCGCTTTGCTGCGTCCGCCCGCGATTCCGATAATCGTCTCCGTCCGCATGATGTCCTCCAGGCGAAGCCCGAGGGTCAGCATCCGATGAACGACCGTGCCTTCCTCGCTGAAATAATAGCCGAAGGATTCGGCGATTGCGCCTTCCTTCTGCAGGTCCCGAATCGATTTCTCGTCCAGCTTCCTGCGATGCGCCATTTCCATGGCGTCTCCAATCCCGTGGATGATGACACACGATTGACGGATCACGTCCACAATCTCCTGGATATGATGGTCCTGAACCAAGGATTGGTAAGCATCGTCACTCAGCAGATCCGGCACATGGAGCAGCCTGTATTCGGCGCCAACCTTCTTTGCCATCTTCGAGGCAATCGTGTTGGCCTGAATCTCAACGCTCTCGCCCAAGCCGCCCCTTGCAGGGACAAACCAGGCTCCCGTCAAAGGCCCTGCCGTCGGAGGCGCCATCTGCTCGGCCACCTCGGCGAGCGTGGATCCGCCTGTCACCGCTACGATGTCTCCGCTTCGGACAACGCAGAGCAGCGCTCTTGCCCCGGCCCGTCCGAGCTCGCGTTTCACGTCATCGGAAGACTCACTGTCACCCGGGACAATAACCACCTTACGCAGTTCGTAGGCTTCACGGATCTTCTCTTCGAGATCTGCCAGACCGAACAGGTCCTTCATCACCGGTTCAAGCTGTTCCAGCAGATGCTCGCCAGCCTCGCTAATCCTCATCCCAAGCGTTTCAATCTCGATCAACCCCTGCGCCTTCAGGAAATCCGTCTCCGCCCTCAGCACACGCTCAGTCATGGACAAGGATGAGGCGAGCGTTCGGCGCCCCACCATTCCGGCTAACTTGATCTGGTGAAGAATCGTGTACCTTCGTTTGAGAGTATCCATGAGATCGGGCAGAAGCTGCTCTTGTATTTCTATTAGGTTACGCATGCTTTCCACTCCTGCAACTTCGTCTTGGACCTCACTATCGATGGTCGAAAAATGTCCCAGCCAAACTTTTTGAGTCCCACCCTTATTCTAACCAATATTTATGAAGGTTGCAAGTGTTCCGAATGTATATTTCTCAGCCTCGGGCATTCTTATGCGCTTTATTCTTTCTGCCTATGCTGACAGGGGGAAACGACTATCATTAGCAGCGACTATTCATTCTTCCATACGCCACAGGAATCGGCCTGCATGTTCTGCTCGATCACCGTAAATGACAATGAGAACTCGATTCGACAGTAGTCTTCAGCATGAAATAGATATGCAGAGCCCCGCATCCTTCCGGAGCGGGGCTTCTGTTATCGCCTGATTAATCGGCTTCCGTATAGGTGCGGCTGCGGAAGAACAGAGCGAGGGTGCCCGGACCGGAATGGGCGCCGATCGCGCAGCCGATCGAGCCGGTCATGATGTTATGCATCCCGAACCGTTCGTTTATGATTTGCTTCAGCATCTCCATCGCTTCCACGTCGTCGCCGTGGGCGATACCGATCAGCTGATCCTTGTCTTCCAGATTGGCGCGCTGCTCCATCAGGTCAGCCAGCCGCTGAATCGACTTTTTCCTTCCTCTGACCTTGTCCACAGGAATAAGCTTGCCATCCTCCACATGCAGTACCGGCTTAATGTTCAACACGCCCCCGATAACGGCGGAAGATTTGCTTACCCGGCCCCCGCGGTACAAGTATTCCAGATCATCCACGGTGAATACATGCTCCAGCCCCGCGGCCAAGGCGCGCACCTTGGAGACGAGACGTTCGCGGGACATCCCCTCGGCCGCCCAGCGAGCCGCTTGTTCGACGACGAGGCCGAAGCCCAAGGAGGCGCATTTGGAATCGATGATATCTATCGCTGCGTCAGGATAATCCTCCTTAACCATGTCGAGCATCATCCGCGAGGACGCGTATGTACCCGATAGCTTGGAAGAAAATGCAATGTAGAGCGCCTCTTCGCCGGATTCCGCGATGGCTGTGAATGTCTGCTGGAACCGCTCCATCGGAACTTGGGACGTTTTGTATACCAGCCCCTGGCGCATCCCATCGAACATTTGCTTCGGTTGAATAGTAACGCCGTCCTCGTATTGATTCTGATCCTGGGTTACGATTATCGGCAGCCTCGTGATGTTCAGCTCCTCCAGGACGGACCCGGGAAGGTCGATTGCGCTGTCAGCAAGGACACGAACCTGATTCATGACCATACCTCTCCTTAACCACTTTTTCTTTTATCATAACATGTCTTGGTCGAATGGGATGTAAAACAAACGTCAGGAGAATTCCCGCGTCATTTTTGGCGCTCATCCGTTTATATCCCAAAACGATCCGGTTGCGGGCATGCCATTATATTGTAAATACATTGCATCTTGGAACACGCAGCTTGCCAGTCCCGAGTTGCCGGCAATTCCGAAACGTAAACACGTGATTTAAATCGATCGAAGGAAGTTGTTCAAGCACTTGTTTTTTTCTCAATAATGAGGTATAATCATCTTCGTTGCTAATTTTGCGCCCGTGGTCCAATGGATATGACGTAGGCCTCCGGAGCCTGAGATCGAGGTTCGATTCCTCGCGGCGCGCCATTTATTTTCAAAACTTTAAATACTGTTTACCCACTAGTGCCTAAAACGGCTCTTTTTTTTTACTTCATAGTTTGACTTTCTTTGACTTTATGATTGGAATTGTTTATCATGTGGGTAATACGGTAACAGTATTTTAATGAGGAATGCATTTAAGAGGAGGTTGTCCATATGAGTTTCATCCCTATGGTCGTAGAACAGAGCAACCGCGGCGAGCGGGCGTACGACATCTATTCCAGATTGCTGAAAGACCGCATTATCTTCCTCGGTTCCGACGTCAATGACGTGGTCGCCAATTCCATCATTGCCCAAATGCTGTTCTTGACGGCAGAGGATCCCGAGAAGGACATTCATCTTTA
Organism: Paenibacillus sp. DMB20; assembly: GCF_000987955.1. Classification (GTDB taxonomy): domain Bacteria; phylum Bacillota; class Bacilli; order Paenibacillales; family Paenibacillaceae; genus Paenibacillus_AQ. The sequence goes on along the minus strand of NZ_LAZU01000034.1, from coordinate 61,314 downwards.
CATTAACAGCCCGGGCGGATCGATTACCGCCGGCATGGCCATTTTTGATACGATGCAGTTCATTAAGCCGGACGTTTCGACCATCTGTGTCGGCATGGCGGCTTCCATGGGCGCATTCCTGCTGAACGCGGGTGCCAAAGGCAAGCGTTACGCGCTGCCGAACAGCGAAATCATGATTCACCAGCCGCTCGGTGGTGCCCAAGGTCAAGCAACCGACATCGAAATCCGCGCACGCCGGATCCTGAAAATGCGCGACAAGCTGAACCGCATTCTGGCTGAGCGCACGGGCCAACCGCTGGAACGGATCGAGAAGGACACCGACCGCGACTATTTCATGACGGCAGCCGAAGCTATGGAATACGGCCTGGTCGATAAGGTGCTCGAGAACACGCCTCCGCAAGGCATTTAATTGATGTAATCAAAAGTACTTCTTAAGCATTTGCAAAAGGACTGGTAGCCCGTTAGTGGCTATTAGTCCTTTTTCCGTCTTCATGGTGTACGTTTTCATGAATCATTAGACAAAGAACATCAGGTTTGGATACAATTGGATTAATCTTATGGATGGGAGTGATTCCGTTTTGGGTAATCGGATATCCTTCGTCTTCCTTTTGTTTATCGGCTCCATCCCGTTTAGCCTCATCAATTACCTCCCCGCGTTCAAGGGAAACCTCCCGGAACCGCTGCATATCGTCACATCGGTCATTGCGGTGCTGTTGTTGCTGCTCGTCGGCCTTTTCATGGGCTATTATAATCAACGTTACTTTGTGCGTTGGTACACGGCCTACTGGTTCCTCGGAGCCCTGCTGCTGTCGCTTGGTTATGTGATGAAATCATTTATCCTGCTAATTCCAACCGTGCTTCTTTATGCCGCCCCATTTTATGGACTGCGTTTCTTTTTTTAATCTCCCTTCAGACGTCGGTCAGTTTGCCGCCCTCATCTCGATCGCGTGGTTATTAGGAATGGCAGGTTATGCCGCAGGCGCCTTTATACGCACAAAGACACCTTCCGCCGCGACTCCATAGACGTTATACGCCTTTGAACGGTGACGAAAGGTGTCTTTGTGATACTTCACTTATTATTAGGCCATGTTGGCCGCATTTCTAAAAAGCTACGGCATTATTTCCATGCCTTCAGTGGAAGTTCAAACTCCGGAAAACCGTAAGCGTAGGCGGTATACTCATACAGCTGGAAGTACAGAACCGCGGCATTGTCCTTCAGATAGAAATCGGCGTCGGCAGGCACCCCTTTAAATCCGCCAAGGTAGCCTCCTTCTTTCTTCATTTGGTTCAACACCAGATCGTTCAGCTTCTGTTTGTTCTTCCCTATCAGGTTGATCACATCGCTAAGCTTAAGCTCTTTGCCGTCCTTCAGCGAGAACGTGTGGCTCGTACGGTAGGTCATGCCGTGGGCTCCGCCGGAATAGGTATATTCGTAAGACGTCAAGCTAAGCAGACCCTTGGCATTGTAGTGGACGACAAAATCGCCTTTGTATTCGTACGGGACGCCGTTTTGGGGCGCAGGAACTTCCTTCAGACCCTTCAACGAAGATTCCAGAAACGTTTCGGCATGTTTTTTAAAGACCGCATTCATTTTTGCCTGCACATCTTTGTTGCCAAGCCCGCTAATGACCGGATAACGGATTTCGATGCTTGCCTTTTTATCCGATTTTTTTCAACGTCTCGGAGCCGATCGTAATATCGTTCTGTTTTTTTTGCGGACATGCTAAGCGTTTTTAGCGACGGGTTCCACTGTCCTTGAACCCCCATGTACTCGCTCAGTACTTTGAATGGGATGTACAGGCGTCCGTTGATCATCTGTCCGCCGGGCTCGCCCACGTAAAAACCATTGACCGATATTCCGATTTCGCCGGCATCGTACACCGCGGCCGTCACCTGGTTATAACCTTTGCCCAGCGTATAAACTTTGTTCTTCTTATCATATTTAAGCGGGACGCCAAGCGCGTCGCGCACAGCTGCAGCCGGAACATACACCGAGCCTTGGCTGAGCAATCCCTTTTGAGCGATTGCCTTTCCGTTCCATTTCAATGCCACTTCCGACTTGGCTGCCTTTTGGCTAACCACGGCGGCTTTTGCCGCGCTTGCCTCAGCCGTCGTTCCCTGCCATCCGATTCCGCCCAGCAGCACCCCGGCTGCGAGTACGGCGGAGCACCATTTCATGTTTGAGTTCATGATCGTCCACCTCTTCCATAAATTAAGTAAGATTATTCTTGTATATATTACCCTTTTTTATTATAGAAGCACGGTCAGCGAGAGAGGTAACAATCCTGGTGACAATTTTGATGCCAACGATTGGCAAATCGAAATAAATTGTAAACTTTCTTTACTCCAAGAAAAAAGCCTCACCCTGCATTCGCAGGGCAAGACTTTTTGAACATACAGCTTATCTTCCGCTTTTCAGCTCCGTCCAGAAACGGTCGTAAATTTGCAGCGCCTCTCCCACGTCGCCGAGCCATTCGGTGCGCTTCAGCTCTTCGTCGGTCAGGTTGATCATTTTGTCGGCGCGGTATTCCTCGCTATGGAACTCCATCGCTTTCGCGTTCGGGTTGCTGTAGCCGATGAACTCATAATTTTTCGCGCTCACTTTCGGGTCCATCATGAAATTGATGAACTTCTCGGCCAGTTCTTTGTTCTTGGCGCCCTTTGGAATGGCGTAGTTGTCGGCGAATATGGTTGCGCCTTCCTCCGGCACCACATAACCCACATCCGGATTATCCTTCGTAATAAAGGAGGCATCCCCCGACCATACGGTCGCGATCCAGCCTTCCTCTTGAATCATTTTCTGCTTAATATTATCCGTGTCAAAAGCGAGCACGTTCGGCAGCAGGGTTTTCAGATCATCCACCGCCGCTTTGATCTCGGCTTCATCCGTCGTGCTGTTGGATTTGCCCTGTTTCTTCAGCGCCATGCCGATCATCTCCCGGTTGTCGTCAAGGAGCAGCACTTTTCCTTTATAGGCCGGATTCCAAAGGTCTTTCCAGCTTTTGATTTCGTCTTTCACATACTTCTTGTTATATGCGATCCCCGTAACGCCGGACATGTATACGATGGAATACTTGTTGCCCGGATCGAACTCGGGACTCTTAAACGTATCCGAGATGTTCTCGAAGTTCGGAATATTGTTCATGTCAAGCGGCTCCAGCAGGTCCATATTGATCATGGTCTTAACCATGTAGTCCGAAGGCTGGATCAGGTCATATCCGTTGCCGCCTGCTTTGATTTTGGCCAGCAGGTCCTCATTATTCGCGTAGTTGTCGTAGGTAACCTTCACGTTAAACTGCTTCTCGAAATCCTCAAGCACCGCCGGATCGAAGTTGTCCGCCCAGCTGTAGATATGCAAGGTTTCCTTCTCCGAGCCGCAAGCCGCCAAGGATGCAATCGACACTGCAGCGAGCATGCCTGCCAGCAGCAGACGGGTCCATCTCATTTTTTTCAATTCCCTATCTCCTCTCTTTCCGTTAAAACCTGGTATGGTATCTATTCCGAAAAGCGCGTTTCGCTTAAATCGGCAGGGTTTTGTGCTTCTTCTGTCCCTTGCCCCGGTTAAGAATATACTGCGCCAACAAAATCAGCGTTACGCTCACCAGAATGAGCAGCGTGCAAAGCGCATTGATTTCCGGGGAAATCCCCCGTTTAACCTGGGCATAAATGTAAATCGGCAGCGTGGTGGAGCTGGGTCCCGCCACGAAAAAGCTGACCATGAAATCATCCAGCGACAGCGTAAACGCGATCAGGGCGCCGGCGATAATTCCGGGCGAGATCTGAGGAAGCGTTACATGGCGGAAGGTCTGCCACCGGCTTGCCCCAAGGTCAAAGGCGGCTTCCTCCAGCTGTTTGCCCATATTGGCCAGCCGGGCGGAAACCACCACATACACATAAGACAGGCTGAACGTGATATGCGCGATGATGATCGTCATTTTGCCGGGCGACACGTCAAGCTGCGTAAACAGCACAAGGAGCGATAGGCCCATAATAATGTCCGGAATGACCACCGGTAAATAAAGAAGGCTATTCATGCCGCTTCGGCCCTTTCTTCCCAGTTTACGCAGCGACAAGGCCGCGAGTGTGCCGAGAACCGTCGAAAGGATCGTTGAAATGACGGCAACGGTCAAGCTGTTCATGAGGGCTTCCATGACATGCCGGTTATCGAACAACGAGACGTACCAGTCAAACGTAAAGCCCTCCCAGCTGCCGCTGAGACGCGTGTTGTTAAAAAGAAAATATGATGATCATGATGATCGGCACATAGATGAAAGCCATCATCAGGAACGAGTGTACCCCGAGCAGAGGGTGATTCCGCTTCTTCACGCTCTCCCCTCCTTCACGCGCTGGTGTCGGGCCTGCATCGCCCGGTTAAACAGCATAATCAGCACCAGCGAGGTGATGACGAATATGACAGACAGCGCCGCCCCGAATGGCCAGTTCCGGGCCCCGAGAAACTGCGCCTGAATGATGTTGCTGATCATGGCCGATTTGGCGCCGCCCAAAATATCCGTGACCACAAACATCCCGGTCGTGGATACGTACACCAGAATACAGCCGGTCATGATCCCCGATTTGCTCTGCGGGAGCGTAATATGCCGAAACGCCCTCCACCGGGAAGCGCCGAGATCGGCTGCGGCGTCTAGAAGACGCTTATCCATCTGCTCCAGCGCCACATAAATCGGCAGCACCATAAACGGGATAAAATTATAAACCATGCCGAGCAGAACCGCCCCTTTGGTGTAGAGCAGCTGCAGTGGCTCGCTGATCCATCCCCAATCCAGGAGCAGCGAGTTCACCACGCCTTGCGTCCGCAGAAGCAGCACCCACGCATACGTACGGATCAAAAAGTTGATCCAGAACGGCACTGTGATAAGAATGAGTCCCCAAGTCTGGATACGCGGGGAGGCGTTGCTTATATAATAGGCCAGCGGATAGCTGACGATCAGGCAGATCACGGTCGTCAGAACGGAAAGTACAAGGGTGTCCCAGTATATTCCGATATACAGCGGATCGAAAAAACGTCTTGTAGCCTTCGAGGCTGAAAGAGAAGACAACGTTGCCCAGCGCGTCGCGCTGTAAAAACGAAATCCCCACCACAATCAGCATCGGGATGATCAGGAACAGCGACAGCCACAGCAAGACGGGAGTCAGGAGAATTTTCGTTTTGCTCATGACCCGATCGCCACCTCATCCCTTGCATCCCAGCTCAGCCCAATGTTTTCACCGACTTCCCAAGGCTGATCATCCGTAAAATCAAGCGCGATCGTAACCTTCATCGGCTCGTTGTCGAGCTGAACCATCAGCTTGTGCACGCTGCCGAGGTACTGAACGTCCTCGATCACTCCGGTTTTCTTGGCCCCCGGCCCGCGGCTCGGGAGGATCTTTTCGGGACGTACGGCAAAAAGCCCTTGGGCGGAGGAGAAAATGTTGTTCTCTCCGACAAAGGTGGCAGCAAACAGAGTTTGCGGTCTGGCGTAAATTTCGCGCGGCGTGCCGATCTGCTCGACCTTGCCGTTGTTCATGATGACGATCCGGTCGGACAGCATCATTGCCTCTTCCTGGTCATGGGTCACATAGACGAAGGTAATGCCGAGCGTCCGCTGAAGATGCTTCAATTCGGATTGCAGGTTCTTGCGAAGCTGAAGATCAAGCGCGCCAAGCGGTTCGTCCAGCAGGAGCACCTTCGGTTTGTTCGCGATGGCGCGGGCGATGGCGACGCGCTGCTGTTGTCCGCCGGACAGCTGATGCGGATAACGGTCCTGCAAAGGTGTAAGCTGCGTCATGGCGACGGCTTCGCTGACCCGTTCCTTGATCTGCCCCTTGGGCATTTTCTTCATTTTCAATCCAAACGCGATGTTATCTTCCACGGTCATGTGCGGAAACAGGGCGTAATGCTGGAACACGAGATTCAAATCCCGCTTGTTCGCCGGCGTTTCGGTCACGTTCTGGCCGGCCAGCCACACTTCCCCTTCCGTCGGCTGTTCGAATCCTGCAATCATACGGAGGATTGTCGTCTTGCCGCAGCCGCTGGGGCCCAGCAAGGTCAGGAATTCCCCTTCCTTAATGGAGAGCGACAGCGGATGCACGACCGCTTGTCCTTGAAATTGTTTCTGAAGTTGGACAAGTTCAATCATATGCATCTTCATCCCCTTACGGTTTATGTTGTTGGTTCATACATTTATCTTCCTTAAGGAAAAAACGTCATTCTGAAAACGTCGATACCTTAAGAAAAAAAAAGCCATATCCATGGGTATGGCTTGAGCGATTGTTTTTTTCGGTTTTTTTGCATATTCACTATACCGTTTTTTCCCCCCATACACAACACTTTTCTGTGTATTTCGACAGGGGCGGCAGGTCCGCGGTCCCCGTTATAGGAATTTAGCGGTCAATTTTTTTGGCATATATATGTATAAGCGTACAAGGGTACGGAAATGTAAAACCGCCCGGAACGCAAGGGGAGTGCGTCCGGGCGGCTAAAAGCCAAGCTCTTACTTTTTCTATTTCAGTTCATACTGAACGTACAGCTGGGTGACCAGCTTGATTTCGCCGGGCTTCACGGAAGTACTGGCCTGATTCGCGCCTGAAGCGTCCATCATGACAGATTCTTTCATCTCGTAGTTGAACACATCCCGGTTTGCGGCTTCATCCTGCACTACATTGACGACAACGCCGAGCTGCCGCTTGGAGGCTTTGGCAATGGCTTGGGCCTTGACATCCGCATTGGCCATGGCTTTTTCGATGACCTGGGCTTCAAACGCATCGCGGTTCTCTACGGAAAAGCGGGCGTTGCCGACGTTGTTCGCTCCGGCTTCGGCAGCCGCATCCAGCAAGTCTCCTACCTTGTTCAGATCGCGCAGCGTAACTTCAAGGGAATGGAAAGCAATGTAGTTCTTCACCTTGCGTCCTTCTTTTTCGGTGTATGAATAGTTTGGCTGAACATAAAATTGTTCGGTTTTAATGTCTTTCTCTTCGATCTTCCAGGTGTTTTTCAGCAAGGCAAGGATCTTCTCCATCTTCTCGGCGTTATGCTTTTGCGCCGACTTCGCGCTATCCGCATACGACTCAACGCCGATGGACAGGTAAACAATATCCGGTTTCACCGAAAGCTCTCCCTTACCGACTACCGTTACCCGGTTCTGCTGCTGCTGAACTTCCGCCGCATGGACCTCGCCCGCCCCGAGAGCGCCCGACCAGGCGGTTCCGCCCGTCAGCAGAGCTCCTGCGATCATGACCGACCCCAAACGTTTAACCCATGTGTTCATTAAAATCGACCTCCTTTAAATGGCAGTGCTATTAGCTTGCCTTACTCTCCTAACGTCTCATAAATGGTAAATGTTGCACGGAAGGTCATAAAATAAAATCGTCATCGTATGGGTTCATGAGCAGCGGAGTCACCACGGAGCCAACCACGCAAAAACGCTATCATCCTTGATATGGAAGATAGCGTTTTTGTGGTAAACATAAGCCAAGTATAATGTAACTGATCTCTTAAGAAAAACGTTTATCGACGTACTTGCTCAGAAGCAGACCGCATAGAGCAGAAGTTTTTCTTGCGAGATAAGGAATGGCAAACCTCGGAAGTTTATACGTTCTCATCTCATAAAAAAAGCCCTGTTTCCAAGGCTTTTCCTAACGAAAGTATGAGTTTTTACTGGTTTTCCAGTTCCTCTTTGCTTACCAGGTTCACTAAAGAAGTAACCGCTTGCTCAGCATCCGCGCCTTCCGCGCTGATGTGAATTTCAGTCCCCGAACTGATGGCAAGGCTCATAATTCCCATGATGCTTTTTGCGTTTACTCTTTTATCGTCCTTTTCCACGAAAATCTCAGATGAATATTTATTCGCTTCTTGAACAAACAGCGCGGCCGGTCTCGCATGTAGACCCGTTTTCAACCGAACGACTACCGGGTGCTTTGTCATGGAAAGTTTACCCCCTATTATCAAATCTCAAAACACAGAAATCCATAATATTTTATAACATTATACCATTTTACCATACAGGACACTAGAATAAAAAAACTTTAGCCGTTCCGGATTTTTTCCGCCATTTCGTCGATTTTGCGCAGACGGTGATTCACTCCGGATTTGCTGACGGTGCCTTTCAGCATTTCGCCGACCTCTTTCAGATTCATGTCGGGATGCTGAAGACGGATTTCCGCCACTTCACGGAGCTTGTCCGGCAGGTTTTCCAGGCCCACTTCCTTTTGCAAAAGCTTAATGTTCTCGATCTGGCGAATGGCGGCGCCGATGGTTTTGTTCAGGTTCGCGGTTTCGCAGTTCACGATCCGGTTTACCGAATTGCGCATATCGCGCATGATGCGGACATCCTCAAACTTGAACAAGGCTTGGTGGGCCCCGATCAGATTCAAGAACTCGATAATCTTCTCGCCTTCCTTAATGTAAAAAATAAACCCTTTTTTCCGCTCGATGCAGCGGGCGTTCAGATGGAATTCGTTCGCTAGATCGACCAGCGCCTTGCAGTGCTCCTCATACATGGAAGCAATCTCCAAATGGTACGAGGACCCCTCGGGATTATTGACCGATCCGCCCGCCATGAAGGCGCCGCGCAAATAGGCCCGCTTGCAGCAGTTCTTGCGAACGATGTCCTCATCGATCCGCGGCAGGAACAAGAAGCCCTCGGACACGATCCGCAGCTCCTTTAGGATTTCCTGTACCTGGGCCGGAATGCGGACGATGTACACGTTATTTTTCTTCAAACGCATTTTTTTTACGCACCAAAAGCTCCGTATGCGCCTGGAAATGCTTTTTAATTAAGGAATAAATGCGCCTTGCGATCGCGGCATTTTCCGTCGAAATGTCCAGCACGATTTTTTTGCTCGACAGCTGAACCGATCCGTTCATGCGGATCAGCGCAGACAGCTCGGCTTTTTCGCAGCAGTTCTGGCCTTCGACCATGGTCAGCTCTTTCTTGGTTTGTGCCGCAAATGACAAGGGACTCACCTCTTTCTGGAAATCCAGTCTTGCACCAGCTGGAAAATGTGATGGCTCAGCTTGTCGGCATCATGCCGCAAATACGTCCGGAACAGCACCAGTTTGTCCGCAATCAACTTATAGCCACGGCTGGTTACTTCGTCCCGGTCAAGCAGTACGGGCTTGGCGCCCTTCTCGGCGTATTTGTCCTGAACCTGGGGCGGGATTTCCCCGTCGTTCACAATCACATAGTCAAACAGATGAAGACCGACATGATCGTACACGGCCTGCAGATGGTCGCCGACGGTATAATTATCGGTTTCCCCGGGCTGTGTCATAACATTGCATACAAATATTTTTATGGCTTCGGACGAGACGATCGCTTCCGACAGCTTCGGTACGATCAGATTGGGCAAAATGCTGGTATACAAGCTGCCTGGGCCGATCAGGATCGCATCCGCATTCCGGATTGCCTCCAGAGCCTCTGGCAGCGGCTCGACATCCCTCGGTTCAAGGAAGACCCTTTTGATCCGGCGCCCGGCCTCCGGAATTTTGGACTCGCCCGTTACGATCGAGCCGTCCTCCATTTCGGCATGCAAAACGACCGATTCGTCGGCGGCAGGAAGCACCTGACCCCGGCAAACAAAAACCCGGCTCATCTCCTTAACCGCCGTGACAAAATCACCGTGCATATCCGTCAAGGCAGCCAGGATTAGATTGCCGAGGCTGTGCCCCGCCAGTCCTGAGCCGGTGCTGAAGCGGTACTTTAATATATCGGAGAGCAGCGGCTCGACATCGGCGAGCGCCGTCAGTACGTTTCGGATATCTCCCGGAGGAGGCATTTGCAGCTCGTTTCGCAGAATCCCGGAACTGCCTCCGTCATCCGCGACCGTTACGATCGCCGTAATATCCAGAGGCTTTTCCTTCAGTCCCCGGAGCATGACGGACAGCCCGGTTCCCCCACCCATCACGACAATGCGAGGGCGTTTTCCAGCTTGTTCAGCCACGTTTATCACTTCCCTCAATTAGTGCCGATCCCGATCAGAATCGCGGTGGCTGACCGATACCGATTCCGTTTCACTGGCTCCCAGCATTTTGCCGAGATATTCCGCAATCGCAACCGAACGGTGCTTGCCTCCAGTGCAGCCGATACCGATAATAACCTGGCTCTTTCCTTCCTTCCGGTACTGCGGGATCAGGAAATGAAGCATATCCAGCAGCTTGGTCAGAAAAGCCTGGGTTTCCGGCCACTTCATCACGTATTCATACACATCGCTGTTCTGGCCTGTATTCGGTCGAAGATTTTCCACATAGTGGGGATTAGGCAAAAAGCGGACGTCGAACACCAGGTCCGCATCAATCGGAATGCCGTATTTGAATCCGAATGACGTAATATTGACAGACAGCATATGGCTTTCCAGATGGGTGAAACGGGAAATGATTTTCTCCTTCAGTCTGGCCGGCTTCATGTTGCTCGTATCAATGACCTGGGTCGCCGAATTTTTCAGTTCATCTAGCATTTTGCGTTCCAGGCGGATGCCGTCAAGCGGCATGCCTTCAGGAGCCAGGGGATGACGACGCCGGCTCTCCTTATACCGCTGAACAAGGACCGAATCGGTCGCGTCCAGGAACAAAATTTCGCAGTGGATCGTAAAGTGATCCTTAATATAACTGAGCGATTCCGACAAGGCGGTAAAAAATTCACGTCCACGGAGGTCGATGACGAGAGCAACCTTGCCGATCTTGCCTTTCGACTGCTCTATTAATTCCGCAAACTTCGGAATCAGCACAGGCGGCAGATTGTCGACACAGAAAAACCCGAGGTCCTCCAGGCTTTGCACCGCCAGCGTCTTTCCGGCACCGGACATGCCGGTAATAATGATCAGGGTGGCCATTGATGTTGCGGTACCGCGGTCGGTTTCTTCCAGCATCAGCTTCTCCTCCCTTGATTAGTTTAAGTCTTGGCCGCAAGTAGAAACGGCTCCGCCATCCTTCTAAATGGACGATGGCGTTTTTCGCGTTTCCCGAATTATGAGCGAAGGTGCAAACCCGCTGCCCCTACGACTCCCGCATCGTTGCCGAGCTCCGCCGGAACAATGCGCACGCCGCGCTGCAGCGGTTCAGGCGTCAATTTATTAAATACGACGCGTACCTCGTTGAACAGAATATCCCCGGCTTTGGATACGCCGCCGCCGATGATGAAGGTTTCCGGATTCAGCACGGCCGCTACGGAAGCCATGGATTTGCCCAGATAGTATGCCGCCCGGTTTACGATGCGCAAGGCTACCTCATCGCCGGATTTGGCCGCATCGAACACTTCTTTCGCAGCAATATTGCCGGCAAGCGCGAGGGATGTACGGTCGCCGCGTTCTACCGCGTCTTTGGCCATGCGGATAATGCCCGTTGCCGAGGAAACGGTCTCAAGACAGCCCATTTTGCCGCAGCCGCACTGAATCGCTTCCAGATCCGGGACCACCGTGATGTGTCCCAGCTCGCCGGCCATGCCCCCGAAGCCCTGATAAATCTTGCCGTTAATGATGATGCCGCCGCCGACGCCCGTACCGAGCGTGTAGCATACGCAGTTGTCGACGCCGCGGCCGGCGCCGCTCCAGGCTTCCCCAAGAGCCGCCACATTGGCATCGTTATCTATTTTGACAGGCTTGCCCAGACGCTCTTCAAGCAGCGCGCGAATGGGAACGTCTTTAAACCCTACGTTAGGCGCAAGAATAATAATGCCTTCACGGATGTTCGTAAAGCCTGCAACGCCCGCTCCTACCCCTGCAAGCTGATCCCAACCGTACGGGGATTGCTCGACAATGTGACGTACGTATTTCTCAATATTGTTAATAACCGTGTCCACGCCCTTGGCCGTTTCCGTCGGTCCCTCATACGTCTGCAGAAGCTCCCCTGCTTCATTGCATATTCCGACTTTAATCGCGGTTCCGCCTAAATCGACACCTACGTAGATGTTCTCAGACATGTTACAAGCCACCTTTTTCCTTCTATAATAGATTGCTCCTACTGTACCCACTATAATTGAAGGCACCCCTCCGGTCAAGAGAAGACAGGGGGATAAAAGAGGCTGAAACAAGGGGGATAAAATCGTGAAATCCCGGTCTATGAGCAGCTTTTTCACTCTTTTTTAAATGCTTTGATGCTGAGAAGCAAAGAAGTGGAACGGGATGCATAACAATCCTGTCGTATGGAGGCCAATAGTATAGTGCTCCGGGTCTTGAATGCCTGAAGGCTTCGCTATTCACCCGGGAACGGATGGACAAAAAAGCCCCGCCCCTTTGCCTGGGAGCGGAGCTGTCGAAGCCGAGTGAAACAGCCTCTCGGCGATATGTGTGAATTTCATGACAATTGCACGGTGACGGCCGTACCCCTCATTCAGGCTTAATGCAATCGCCCTCCAGCAAATATACCCGTGCTTCATAAGGCCTTAGGGTCAGATGATACACATCCTCGCCCGGGACGGGTTCATAGTTCGAAATCATCAGCTTTTTGGTATCCGTCTGCAGATCCTCGGGCCAATGGAACTCCGGCGTTTTGTCAAAAAAATTCAAAATGACCAGCAGTTTCTCGTTTTCGACCGAACGCACAAACGAATAAATTTCCGTATGCAGCGGCAGAAGCAGCTTGTAATCGCCGTAAATGATCGCTTGGCAATCCTTTCTTATCGCAATGAGCTTGCGGTAATAATGAAAGATCGAATTCGGATCGGCCAGCGCTTTCTTTACATTAATGTCCTTATAGTTAGGGTTTACCTTGATCCACGGCTCCCCTTCGGTAAAGCCGGCATTCGGCGAATCATCCCACTGCATGGGGGTGCGGGCGTTGTCCCGGCTTTTTTTTGCGGATGGCGTTCATCGTAGCCTCTTCGGGCTGCCCGCGGAGCCTCGACTGCTCGTAGTAGTTCAGCGTTTCGACGTCGCGGTAGTCTTCAATGGAATCGAACGAGACATTGGTCATTCCGATTTCCTCGCCTTGAAAAATGTACGGCGTTCCCTGAAGCATCTGCATGAATGTTCCCAACATTTTGGCCGATTCCACCCGGTATTTGCCGTCATCCCCGAAACGCGAAACGGGTCTCGGCTGGTCATGATTGCTTAAATAATTGGCGTTCCATCCTTTCCCGTGCAGAATGGTCTGCCAGCTGCTCATGATTTTTTTCAGTTCCAGAAGCGTCCATGAACGGATGTCCCACTTTCCCGTACCGCCGGAGGCGGCATCCAGGTACATATGCTCGAATTGGAACACCATATCCAGTTCGTTGCGGTCCTCGCCGACGTAATCAAGCGCCTGCTCCGGGCCCAGGCCCGAGGTCTCGCCGACGGTCATGATATCGAATTCAAACAGCACTTCCTCGTTTAGCTTTTTCAGAAGCGTATGCACCTTCTCGAGATTGGAGAACAGCTGGTAAGCCTGGACGACCGGCAGGTTGTCCGGGTTGTCCGCATCCGGGAGCCCTATCGCCTTGACGATATGCGCAATCGCGTCGAAACGGAAACCGTCGACGCCTTTGGCTAGCCACCAACGGATCATTTTGTACAGCTCCTCCACCATCGCCTCGTTCTCCCAGTTCAGATCGGGCTGCTGCTTGGCGTACAGATGCATGTAAAATTCGTCGGTTTTGGGATCGTATTCCCAGACCGAGCCGCTGAAATACGATTCCCAGTTATTCGGGTACAGACCGTTCTTGCCTTTCCGCCATATATAAAAATCACGCTTCGGGTTATCCGTGGAGGAACGCGATTCCACAAACCACGGATGCTCATCGGACGTATGATTCAACACCAGGTCCATCATGATTTTTTATGCCCCGTTTGTGCGCTTCCTCCAGCAGCTCGTCGAAATCCTCCATCGTGCCGTAACGGCTGTCGATGGCGCAATAATCACTGATATCATAACCGTTGTCATGGCCCGGGGACTTGTAGATCGGACACAGCCAGATCACGTTGATGCCAAGGTATTGCAAATAGTCCAGTTTGGAAATGACCCCTCTCAGATCCCCGACGCCGTCGCCGTCGGAGTCCTTGAAGCTGATCGGGTAAATCTGATACACTACGCTTTCTTTCCACCACTCTTTTTTCACCGGTCTGCTCCTTTCCTGCCGTAAGTGTTGTCAGCCCCGTCCTCCCTGGAAGGAAGGGTATTTCGTCATCCCGCCGTCCGCAAAAAGCGTAATGCCCGTGACATAGCTGGATTCGGTAGAAGCAAGCCAAGCCGCTACCGCCGCAATCTCCTCCGGTTTGCCGATGTATCCCATGGGAATCATGGCCTCTACGCTTTCACGGGTCTTGGGATCATCAAACTTCTCCCGGTTGATAGGGGTATATATTGCACCAGGTCCGATATTGTTCACCCGGATGCCCTTCGGCGCGAATTCCAGCGCCAGCGTCTCGGTCATCAGCTTCATCCCGCCCTTGCTGGCGGCATAATGGACAAAATGCGGCCACGGGATCACTTCATGCACGCTTGACATGTTGATGACCGAGCCTTTGATTCCATGCTCAAGCATGTAATCGATGGCTTCCCGGGAACCAAGAAACGCCCCGGTAAGATTTACGTCGAGCACTTTGCGCCAATCCTCCAATGACAGCTGCTCGGACGGCGCTTCATTCTCAATTCCCGCATTATTGACCATGATGTCCAGCGAGCCGAAATGATCGTGGGCTGCGCGGATCAACGACTTTACATCTTCCTCCTTGGACACGTCGGCCTGTACCCCGACCGCGCGGCCTCCATAGGACTCTATCTCCCTGACCATAACGTCAATGGGATCGGGATTGCTATTGTAATTGATGATAACCTGGGCTTGTTCCCTTCCAAAACGTAAGGCAATGGCCCTGCCGATCCCCGAGGAGGCACCCGTGACCACTACGGACTTTCCCTTCAGATCCTCATACATTCTTCGCTTTCGCCTCCTAGAAAAATGCCCGGTGATATACCGAGATATACACCGGACAATGGTTCGTTTTCTATATGTTATTTACACCATTTGCCTTGGCATAAACGTTCTTTTCCGATTTGTCCGGCGTTTTGGGACCAGGTTCTTTTGCTATTTTGCGCCGCCTCCCGGCATTTCATGCTAGGCATGACAATTGTCATCTCAATTTGATGACAACCTTTACTAATCCGTTTATATTCCCCGCGGTATGATGAAATCAAAGAAACGGCGGAGGTGCTAAGTTTGGTGGAACATGTATGCGAAACGGTTGTGGAGCTTGGGCAGGTTACCAAGACATACGGCGCGAAAAAAGCGGTTGATCATATCTCGCTTGCGATTCAAAAAGGGAGCATAACGGCCATTCTCGGCCCGAACGGAGCCGGCAAGACAACGGCCTTGTCCATGATACTCGGGCTCATTGACCCGACAGAGGGAGACGTCAAGCTATTCGGACGAAGCCCGAAGGACCGGCAGGTGAAGGAAAAAATAGGCGCGATGCTGCAGGAGGTCAGCGTAATGGACAGCCTGAAGGCACGCGAGATCATCCAACTGATCCGGGGATATTATCCGCATCCGATGGAAATGACGGAGTTGATGAAATTGACGGGGCTCACGGAGGAGGAACTGGGCAAACGGGCCACCAAAATGTCAGGCGGACAAAAGCGCAAGCTCAGCTTTGCGCTCGCCTTGGCCGGAAATCCCGAGCTGCTGTTTTTCGACGAGCCCACTGTAGGACTGGACACCACATCGCGGCGTCTGTTTTGGAAAACCGTCCGGAGTCTTGCGGACAAAGGCAAGACCATTCTGTTCACGACCCACTATCTGCAAGAAGCGGACGATATTGCGGACAGGATCGTGCTCTTCAAGGATGGCCGGGTCGTCGCTGACGGCACGCCGGAGGAAATCAAGTCCAGGCTGACGCGGCGTTCCATATCCTTTGTTGCCGAAACGGCCCAAAATCTGGTCCGCGAGCGGCTTGATGCGCTTGCGGGCGTCACGGACGTGTACGAACAGGAAGGGCGTCTGCATCTCGTTACGGAGAACACCGATCAAGCGCTCTCCTTCATTTTCCGTGAGGAATTGCCCGTACGTGACGTGCGAATTGAACATGGCAGCCTAGATGAAGCATTCGAGCAGCTGACCCATAAACAAGAGGAGGCCGTCTAGCCATGAAAGGAAAACTTGCTGTACTGCAATGTAAGATGGAACTGCTTCGCATAATACGGAATCCCTATTTTATCTTCTGGTCCCTGGCCATGCCGATCATGTTCTATTTCATCTTCACTCGCGTCGTCAATACCGGAGCTCCCGACGCCGTGTTATGGCAGGCACACTACCTGATATCCATGACCACGTTCAGCGTAATGGGTTCCGCCATCATGTCACTCGGAATCCGGCTTGTGCAGGAACGTACGCTGGGCTGGTCGGTCTACATGAGAGTGACTCCGCTGCCGGAAAGCATTTATTTCTTCGGAAAAATGTTCGGCCAGTCCGTCATGCACCTGCTGTCCATTATCGTCATTTTTACGGCCGGGTACCTCATTAACGGCGTGCAGCTGCCGGCATGGCAGTGGATCGCCAGCGGCCTCTGGATTATGCTGGCCTCGCTGCCGTTCATGGCGGTCGGCACGCTGGTCGGCTCCATGAAACGCGTGGAAACCGCAAGCGGCGTCAGCAACGGGGCATACCTGGTACTTGCCCTCATGGGAGGCATGTGGATGCCGATGGAAATTCTGCCGTCCTTTCTGCAAGCGATCGGGAAGTGGCTGCCGTCCTACCATTTTGCAAGCGGAGGCTGGGAAATCATCCGGGGGAACATGCCCGAACTGATATCGGTCATCCTTTTGGCGGGATATTTGGCGCTCTTTATGGTAATATCCACCTATATCCGAAAAAAACAGCAAGCCACGTTAGGATGATGGTGAATGAAACTTCGAAAGCTTCAAGTATTTCCGCGACATTTGGGATTTTTCCCTTATATGTGGCTCATCTATTTAAGCATGCCGATCTATCAGCTTCTAGCCTTTGAAGAAGGCTGGAAGCTTAATGCCGGATTTATAATGCTTGGCCTTTTCGTTATTTCCTACCGGCAGCTTTATTTTGCGGAGGGAAAACGCTCCTTTTTTTTACTGGCTCCTGCTCCAAATGGCCATTATCTTTGCTTTCGGCATGGGGTATGGATTCAATTATTTATTCATGGGCTTTTTCACGGCCAATTTTATCGGCTGGTACTCGGACGACCGGAAGTTCAGGATGACCCTGGTGCTGTTCTTCCTCGTCGAAACGGTTCCGCTCCTTTACCATCTGAAGGAGGTGTGGAATCCGGGCCTCCTGTACACCCTCCCCTTCCTCGTCATCATGATGCTTTCTCCTTTCGGGATCCGGTCCATGAACCGGCAGCAAAAGCTGGAACGGGAGCTGGCCCATGCCAACGAGCAAATCCGCAATTTGATCAAGGGCGAGGAACGGATGCGGATTGCAAGGGACCTTCACGATACGCTCGGACATACGCTGTCGCTGATTACGCTGAAAAGCCAGCTCGTGGAGAAGCTGGTCGGCGTCAACGCGGACCAGGCCAGGGCGGAAGCACGCGAGATTCAGAACACGTCCCGGGCGGCGCTTCGCCAGGTACGCGAGCTGGTGTCGGATATGAGGACCGCTACGCTTGCGGAAGAGTTGAGGGAAGCCCGGATCATCCTGGAAAGTGCCGGCATTGAATTGACTCACGAAGGCAATCCGAGATTCGAGGGTATCCCCGATACCGCCCATAACATTCTGAGCCTGTGCCTTCGGGAAGCCGTAACCAATGTGGTGAAGCACAGCAGGGCGTCCAAGTGCCATATTGGTTTCGAGCAAACGGAAAGCGAGTGGCGGCTGTCGGTCAAAGATGACGGAATCGGGGTTTCGAACGGCACCGATAGCCAAGCCGCGAAAGAGAAGAACGGGTTGAAAGGCATGGGCGAACGCCTCGCTCTGGTTGGCGGGACGATGAAGATGACAGCTCGGGACGGCACCCAACTCACGGTGTTCGTCCCAATCGTGATTACGAACCATAAGGGGTGTGAAGCCGGATGAGCATCTCGGTATTGATTGCGGAGGACCAGCGAATGCTTCGGGGAGCGCTGGCCCTGCTGCTTGATTTTGAAGAGGATATTCAGGTCGTGGGTCAAGCCGGCGACGGGAGGGAAGCGTTGGATCAAATCGCACGGCTGAAACCTGACGTCTGTCTGCTCGACATCGAAATGCCGGTGATGAGCGGGCTTGAGGTCGCGGAGGCTCTGCAAACCCAGCAGCTCCCGTGCCGGGTGATCATCCTGACGACCTTTGCCCGCCCGGGGTATTTCGAGCGGGCCGTTCAAGCGGGCGTTCAGGGCTACCTGCTGAAGGACGAGCCGAGCGACCGGCTGGCCGAAGCGATCCGGCGGGTCATGGAAGGCCGGCGTGAGGTATCGCCGGAGCTTGTGTTCGGCACCGTGAGGGAGGCCAACCCGCTGACCGAGCGGGAGCGCGAGATCCTGCGCCTTGCGGCCGAGGGCAAGAGCTCCAGCGAAATCGCCTCCGTTCTGCACCTGTCCTACGGAACGGTGCGCAACTACATGTCCGAGGCCTTCAATAAGCTTGAGGCCAAGAACCGGATTGAGGCCATTTCCCTGGCTCAGGAAAAAGGATGGATTTAAACGTGAAACCGCCCGAGCGTTTTGGCTTCGGGCGGTTTTTGCTTGACCAAGTTCTGAAACGCCGGAAACTCGGAAAAGCTCATAAAAAACTTTTATCACCTGTGGCTTTTTCCTTTTTCCGGTGTCTAATGAGTTGTAAGGTCAAGAGGAGATTCCACCATGTTAACTGATTCGAAATCCGTCCGATTTTCAGGGAGTTCTTCATTGCTCCGAATCAGAGCTGTACGAGGAATGGGTTGACTATCTGAAAAAAACGGTATAACAAGAAAACCCGCATGTTTCCTGCCTTAGAACAATGGCAGAGCATGCGGGTTTTTAACGTTATCACTATATTATTGAAGCGTCCCTGCTCCCCTGGAAATCCGGCTCAGGGCTTCACCCGATTCATTAATGTAAATATCGCGCACGGCCAGATCGCCGATGGCGCAAATGCCGACCAAGCGGCCTTGATTATCTACGACCGGCAGGCGTCTGATCTGATGCTGTGCCAGCATGTTTGCGGCCTCATGAATTTCCGTGTGGGGCTCGCAGCATTTAACCTCGCCGGTCATTAACTCCCCGCAAGTCGTCATTCTTAAATCCTTGTTTTTGGCCACGCCGCGCAGCACGATATCCCGGTCCGTCATAATCCCCGTAAGCCGGCCGTCCTGATCGACAACCGGCACCGATCCAACATCGCTACTCTCCATAATTCTTGCCGCTTTTTCTACCGGATCGTTGGTTTGACAGGTTTGTACTTGTCTGGTCATGACTTCGATGATCTGCATAATGGTTTTGAGTCTCCTTTATCACAAGTTTACTCATAATATGGGTTGGAATGGATGAAGTTATTCCCGAAGCCTAAATATCACGGGATCAGCCACAGGCAGCGTTATCTTGCCACTGGGGTCCTGTTTGAATGTTAAGGATTATTTAAGGTTCGGATTAAAATCCTGTAAGGTGCGGCCGTTATGATTACGTTTGTATTCCAACCCATCTTATCAAGGAGATCATCTTATGAAAACCATTTTGCAAGCGATCCATGTAAACAAAAACGTTCGGTACCCAAGGAAATTCATATACGGCACTACAGGAAATTAATCTGGAAATTAAAGAAGGTGAGTTTGTCGGCATCATGGGACCGTCCGGTGCGGGAAAGTCCACGCTCCTGAACATCTTCTCTACCATAGACACGCCTACATCCGGCGAGATCACGATTGACGGTCAAAATATCCTGACCCTGAATGAGAAAAAACTTTCGGATTTCCGCCGGAACAAGCTAGGCTTTATTTTTCAGGATTACAACCTGCTCGATACGCTGACCGTGAAAGAAAACATCCTCCTTCCGCTGGCATTATCCAAGGTGCCTCCGGCGGAAATCGAGGTCCGGGTCAATCAAATTGCCGACACGTTCGGCATTCGCCCAATTCTCGATAAATACCCGTATCATATTTCCGGCGGACAAAAACAGCGGACGGCTGCTTCGAGGGCCATTGTGACCAATCCCAGCCTGATTCTGGCGGATGAACCGACCGGAGCGCTGGATTCGAAATCGGCAACCAGCCTGCTGGAAAGTTTGAACAAGCTCAATGATTCGAACCAATCGACCATTATGATGGTTACCCATGATGCGTATGCTGCCAGCTACTGCAAACGTGTCATCTTTATAAACGACGGCCGGCTCTTTAAGGAGCTTCATAAGCAGCATTTGACACGCAAAGATTTTTTCCAAGAGATCCTGGAGGTACTGGCATTACTCGGAGGTGGGCAGCATGACGTTGTTTAACATCGCCAGTAAAAATATCCGCAAAAATTTCACCAACTATTTTCTATATTTTGCATCCATGATCTTTAGTATTGTGATTTACTTTACGTTTGTATCGTTGAAATACGACAACACGATGCAATCGGCATCAGAAAGCTCATCTAAAATCAGCTCCGCTTTCAGCGGCGCATCGGTTGTTCTCATCATATTCGTAGCCATTTTTATCTGGTATTCCAATTCCTTTTTCACAAGGAAACGCAAAAAGGAAGTCGGCCTGTATTCTTTGCTCGGCGTGCGCAAAAAGCAGATCGGCCGGATGTTGTTTTATGAAAATTTCCTGATGGGCGTGCTGGCACTTATCGTGGGCATCGCGCTAGGTTCTGTGCTGAGCCGGTTCTTCGTCGCCATCCTGATGAAGATGATGGGTTACGATGTCATAGCCGGCTTTTCCATTTCGCTTGCTGCGGTCATCAACACCTTCGTTGTATTCATGATCATTACGCTCATTACTTCATTTCAAGGCTACCGGCTGATCTACCGCTTCAAATTAATCGAGTTGTTTCATGCGGATCAGCAGCACGAGAAGGAACCGAAGTCTTCCCTGCCGATCGCAGCATTATCCCTGATCCTTGTAGGTTTCGGATACTGGCTTGCGCTGCAAAACCCCGTGAACTCGAAAGTTTGGGCGGCGCTCGGTTTCATGATGACACCGCTCGTCATCCTGGGTACCGTTATTTTCGGAACCTATCTGCTGTTCAATACTTTAACCGTCACTATGCTCAAGCTGTCCAGAAAAAATAAAAAAAAGCTACTGGAAGGGCCTTAACATCATTGGGACATCCCAGCTCCTTTATCGGATTAAAGGGAATGCCCGTACGTTAACGATCATCGCCGTGCTTAGCGCCACGACGCTAACCGCTGTGGGGGCTGCTTACAGCCTGTATTACAACAATCGAAGCTCAACTTCTCAATTCAATCCAAACAGCATGATGTTTATGAATATCAACAGCAAGGTAAGCGCTCAGGTCAGCCAAACGATTCGGGAGCATCCGGAGCATGAAATTCTATACCATGAATCCCTGTCCCTGCTTGAGGCCGATGCCGATTCATCCGGACTGTATAAGAACGAACGTCGGCTGGAACAAACTTTTACCGTTTTGTCCAATCGCGATTTCAACCGATTGGCCAAACGGCAGGGACGAGATCCATTGAGCTTAAAGGCTGAAGAAGCCGTTGCACTCGATTCAATGTACTTGAAGGGATTGACACCCGAGTATGTGGATACGTCCATCACGCTGAACGCTAACGGCGCCAGCGCAGAAATCGAATTTATTGAACTGAAAAAATATAACGTTCTGAACCAGGCCACCGTATATTCCACCATCGTGGTCAGCGATGAACTGTTTGCGAAGCTGAAGCCCAATGCGAACATGAAGAATATTGAGGCTTACGGCATCACCAACCAGGACAAAGCCAAGACATTAACGGAGGCACTGGAAAGAATGATGCCGGAAGAGGCAAAGTTTACGAGCTTTTACAGCGATTATGCCCGAGGGATGGAAGCATCCGGCCTGATCATTTTTATGGGCGGGTTCCTCGGCCTGGTCTTTCTCGTTGCGACGGGCAGCATCATTTATTTCAAGCAATTGACCGAAGCCAACTCCGACAAATCCCGGTATCTGATTTTATATAAAATTGGCGTGAAAAAAAGCGAAATCCGAAAGTCCGTCGCTAAACAGGTCATGTTCGTGTTTGCCATGCCGCTTATGGCCGGGATTGCCCACTGTACCGTAGCTTTATATGCACTATCCGGATTGATGCTGACCAACCTCGTCGTGCCTGTAATCATTTGCATGGGGATATATATATGCATTTATCTTATCTATTACTTCCTGACCGTAAATGCGTACTGCAAAATCGTAACCAATTTCAAATCATAAACGATGTATAGGAGCAAAAAAATGAAAAAAAACGATTATTTTCATATCAATCATTCTAGTCATTCTTATCGGAGGCGTTCTGTTTATTCAAAACGTCAATCTTAACCGGATCGGTGCCGATGAATATTATGTGCAAATTACGGAAGGCAAGCGATTGGAAAGCAAATCCGATTCCGGCGAGATCTATACGACTTATGAGTATGCCTTGCCAGGCTTTGATAAGGACGGGAAGGAGCAGGCCTTGACGTTTACGGCGATCAAGGAACTGCGGCAACAAGCTTATCTGTGCGTATACGTACGAGACAATATCGTAAGGTCTTACAAAGAAGTGCAAGCAAACGAAATACCGGGGCTTGCCAAACAGAAGCTGGAACAAATCGGGCAGCCATAAAGACATCCATCTGAAAAAAATGCAATGACCTTATTCGTTTATTCATCTTATACTACCCAAGGGAGAGAATCATATATGAACCATAACAAATGGAGCACCACATCCAAGAAGGCTATTACATTTTCGCTTGCTTTCACTCTGGCTGCTTTTCCGGCAATGAGTGCTATCAGCGCTGGGAGTGCTCTGGCGGAACCTTCTATGGCAACCTCGCTGTCTGTAGACCATGCCGAAGCGAACACTCCAATTCAATATCAAATCCATGCCCGGCTGGACGAGAAGAAGATGCACATCCAAGGAGAGGAAACCGTTACCTACCGGAATACTTCAAACGATACGGTGAACGATTTGGTATTTCATACTTTTGCCGATGCCAACCGCTCCAAATCCACCCAGTCCAGCCTGTTCAAGAGAACGAACGAAAAGATTCAAGAAGATAACCCGAAGCTGAAGCCGGAAATCTTTCTTGGCGGGATCGACATTCAAAAGGTGACGAATAACGGACAAGCCCTGTCATTTACGAATGAAAAGCAGGCTTTGACCGTTCAACTGAAGCAAGGGATTAAACCAGGGGAATCGGTAACCGTCCAGGTTAAATTCGAAGTGAAGCTGCCCTACGGCTCCCAGCGCTTGTCGTACTACAAAGACATGATCAACGGCGCGCATTGGTTTCCGGTAATGTCCGTCTATGATGAATCCAAGCATCAATGGAATAAGACGCCTTATAGCGAAACCTTTGAAACCGATTATTATGCTTCCTCTGACTACGAGGTTCATATCAATGTTCCGGATGCTTATCAGATTTCGATGCCGGGTACCGTGACAATACAAGCAGATGCGGAAGACGGCCGTAAAATCGTATCCACGGTCGCCAACAATACACGGGAGTTCGTTTTTTTTCGCCAGTCCTAACTTTAAGATTCACAGCGTGACGAGAGATGGTCTAACGGTCGAATATTATTACCTGGACAATATGCCCGGCAAGGAAAAAATCGTAGATCAATATGTTGATCAGGCCTTTAAAGTAATCCAATTCTTTAATGCCAAGTATGGCAAATACCCTTACCCCGAATTCCGCATCGTGGAGTCATACGTGGAAGGAGTGGCCGTCGAATTTTCCCGGTTGATTCAAATGGGCCAGATCCGGGTCAATGCGGAGCCGGCAGAGGATACGACGTTTATTCATGAAATCGCGCATCAGTGGTTCCACGCCATCATCGGCAACAATTCGGAGAAAGAGTCCTTCCTGGATGAAGGTTTTGCAGATTTCTCAATGATGTACTACGTCGAAAAGCAGGGAAATGCAGCCAATGGATTCAAATCCATTCAAGTTGATGAATCCTCTTTCGAAACGGCTATAGCATCGACTAACGACGAGGTAGGCGATAACGCAAATCCGGTATTTTACGGCAAAGGCCGACAGGCCATTTACCAATTGTACCGTTCCGTTGGCGAAGAAAAATTTGATGCTTTCATGAAAGAATATTTCGAGCGGTACAAGTTCAAAAATGCATCGATCAAGGGACTTTTGGAGACGATTGAAGATGTCCTTGGAAAAGAAACCCGCGATATGATGGACAAAGCTCTGTTTCGCCCGAATTTTGTTTTAAACCCGGAATACCGTCTGTCTGAGGAAGAGAAAACAGCCTATTTCCGCGAGCAATTCAAAGAGCTCTACCACTCTTCCCTGGCTCAAATCCCTGATCTTCCGTTTGAAACGATGAGCCGGATTATGGATAAAGCGCTGCAGGGTGAACCGCTGGCTATTGTTGTGAGCGATCCGGTAAGCAAAGAAGCAGATAAGCAGCAGAAAATCATCGTCGAACAGTTGGCGGATATCCTGCAGTTCTCTGGAATTAAACCTGAAATCATTACCGAGCGCCAGATGTTAAAAAAGAAAATGAAAAAAAGATCTGGCTCACAGTAATTTGATCGTGATCGGCAATGCAAAATCCAACGGGTTGATCCAAGCGTTGAAACCGGGCATAATGCAACGTTCCAAGAATACCGGATTCCCATGGAAAAGTATGATGAATAAAAAGAATGCCGCCGGAGCCTATGTCATAAAGCATCCGCATAACCAGAACCGCTTATTGCTTCATTTCTTTTGGAACGCAGAGCCCTTAAATGACGACTTTTTCCAGACGTTTATGGCCCAAGCCTTAAGCGCAACCAATTTCACAGCAAACTTCTATCAATATTATGTGATGGACAAGACGGGTACCATCGTATCAGACAAAAAGGTTGTTAACCCGATTTCGAGCTTGTTTGGAGAAGAGTAATACCATCGGGCTGCGAGCAGGTAAAGATAATATGATAGTATAATAAACTTGTACAGGGCTGATCAGATGAATAATAGCAACCGGTTATATAGCCATAGGATCAGTTGTGTAACATCATCGGGATGTCAGTCCTCGGCAAGGAGGTTATTACTACGATGGCGCTCAATCAAAAGGTACTTATTGTAGACGATGAGGAAGATATAGTACGACTCCTTAAAACCGTGCTGGTCAAGGAGGGGATACAGCGGGTATATACGGCATCCACGGCGGAAGCAGCCTGGCTTGAGTTTCAGAATAGGCAGCCGGATATCGTGATCCTGGACATCATGCTTCCGGATGGGGAAGGTTATGACGTATGCAAAAAAATACGCAGCGTGTCCAATGTGCCTATCTTCTTTTTATCCGCCAAGTCGGAAGAAATCGATAAAATTTTAGGGTTTGCCATTGGCGGCGACGACTATATCACCAAGCCCTTTAGTCCAAAAGAAGTCGCTTACCGGATTAAAGCCCGTTTTAGAAGAACCGATTTCCCTCAAGACGAGGAGAATATGGAAAATACCCTTAAGGCCGGGCCGTTCGAACTGAATGAGCAGAAAATGGAATTCAAAAAAAAACGGCAGCATTATCGACTTAAAGCCGAAAGAGCTGGGCCTGCTCACTCATTTGATGAAACATCCGAATCAAATTATCAGCAAAGAAAATTTGTACGATCAGGTGTGGGGCGAGGAATTTTTCGGGTATGACAACACGGTGATGGTGCATATCCGAAGGCTTCGCGAAAAAATTGAAGAGAATCCCTCCCACCCAAGGTATCTGGTCACGGTGAAGGGGTTGGGATATAAGCTTGCCGTAAAGGAAGGGTAAGGGATGAAGTGGAGGCTGACCGGGCGTTACCTGATATCGATTGTTATCATTGTCATTATCGTCATCATTATGAATATAACGGTCCTTATCGGGTTGTATATCCAGAAATCGATAGGTACAGGCGATCCGGCTGAATTCGAGGAAACCTCCCCGCAGTCCATCACCCGTGCTTTCCAAGATCAAATCGTCGTCTCCGGGACAAATATCGGAATTTCCGGCAGTGGTAAGGAAATACTCAAGCGGAATAAGGCATGGATTCAGGTCTTGGATGAGGACGGCCGTCAGGTATACGGCTTTGGCGTTCCGAAAGGAGTAAAGTCTAAATACTCTCCGATCGATATCGTCCAAATGTACAAATACCAAGAAGTGGATGCGTCAACGATGGTTTTTATTGGCGAAAAAAAAGGGCCCGATTATCGCTACAGTTATTTTATGGGCTTCGCGAATCCCTATTTGGAACGCGGCGTATATAACTTCGATATTCGATATGCCCTGAATGCGCTTAAGATCGGCAGCCTGATCCTGATCTTTGTGGACTGCCTGATCGCGTTGCTTGTGGGGTACATCTTCAGCAAGCGGCTGACAAAGCCGCTGCATGTTTTAATCGATGGCATCAAGCAGTTGGCCCATAAAAATTACCATCGCCATTATGAGTCCAAGGGCGTTTATAAAGATGTATTTAATCATTTTAATTTGCTGTCCCGGGAGCTTAAAGCAAACGAGATGGAACGGAAAAAGCTGGACCGGATGAAGGAAGAATGGATCAGCAACATCTCGCATGACATCAAGACGCCTCTGGCTTCCATTCAGGGTTATGCCGAAATGATGAAAGACAAGGATTATCAGTTTTCTGCGGAAGAAATGCGGGACTATGCAGAAATCATTGAACGAAAGTCACTCTATCTAAAGGATCTCATTGAAGACTTGAATCTGTCCGCCCGCTTGAAAAATAAAGAATTAACGCTCAACAAGAAGAGCGCGAATATCGTGGGTCTCGTTCGAAATACGGTCATTGACACCCTGAATGACTCGCGCTACTCCAACCGGAATATTGATTTTCAATGCAGTGACGAGATGATCAAAATCAACGTGGACGAAATTCTGATCCGCCGGGCGATCAGCAATTTGATTTACAATGCGATCGTCCACAATGATGAATTCGTTGAGATCCGGGTAGGCGTGGAGAAAAGCGGGAATGCCGTCTGCATACGTATCGAGGATAACGGAAAAGGAATCCGGCAGGAAGAGGTTGAGCGAATCTTCGACCGCTATTACCGCGGCACCAATACGGGTGAGCTGCATAAAGGCTCAGGGCTTGGCATGGCTATTACCCGTGATATCGTTAGAGCACATGAGGGAAAAATTAAAGTTTTCAGCAAGCTTCATCAAGGAACCCGAATTGAAATACAATTTGACTTACCGGAAGCAGGCGATGTCAGTGGATGACGTTGCCTGCTTTTTATATATTTCAATCCTTATTCCCGCCCTCTTCTTGTTATAAACGCAGATGCATATCCCAGGATCATGGAACAGACCAGTCCAAGACTGTATGTAATCATATTGATGAACGCCGTGTTGGTATACTGGTTCCAGCGTCCCCAGGCGAAGATCGCGCTGTCGGGTTGATCCGGTCCTCCCCTGAGCCCGTTGAAAATGAGATGATAGTATCCGTAGGCAAGCAGCGACAGAATCGCCGTCGTCACGATGAGAAACAGGAAGGATCCAATCGAAAACGATCCGCCTTTCATTTTTTCCCGAAAAAAACGGCGGGATGCCAGTCCAGTCAAAAACAACAGCACCGCATACAGAGGAATAAGTAGGAATACAAAGAAAAGTCCCGGATTGCCGTTGCCGGATAAATGACCGTTCCAGCGCAAACGGAACGTAAACAGATCAACCAGTCCTGTTAATGCGGACGTAAGCAGAAGCAGGACAACGATGCTCCACAATAACCTTTGCTGTGATCGGGTCATGACGGAATCGAAAAGCCCCCTTGCATGGATTGAGATATCACCGCTTAAACAATGGGTTCACCTTATTTTACCTAATACCAATGCCTCAGCGAGTTTCATGATTAAGCCTTCCTTTTAGAGCCTTTCATGATCAAAAATAACGGAATTCGTTTTCTCCGCTCGTACGTCTCCATGTTCTCGAAATGTTTCGGGTCCGGTTTCGATTCCCTGACCTGCTCCACCATAAACCCGGCCTTATGGAGCGCCAAAAAATAATCCTCAACCGTCCGGTGAAATTTCATCACTATACGGCCCAGCCACTCCTGTTCCCGGGCACCCGTCTCAAAGTAACGGTCCACCACCCAATCCTGTTTTAAACCAGACGGCTTTGGCAGCCCGTAAGACGAGGTGAGCACCGGATGTTCAACCGAGAACACAAAGCTTCCGCCAGCTTTCAGAGACGCATATATCTTGTTGAACAGGGGTTCGATATCTTCTACGTAATGCATAACCAGCCTAGACACAGCCATATCGTATGATTCGTCCCTAGAGCTCCACTCTTCAAGCGATGTATGGATCACGTGACCTGCCGGGCAATTCTTCAGCATGTCCAGGGAAAGCGCTACCATGTTTGCAGAGCCCTCTAGCCCGGTATACTGGAGCACTCCCCGATCTAGAAGCTCTTTCCCGTAGGAAGCCGTTCCGCAGCCGAGATCCAGAACGGACTTGCCCCGCACATCGCCCGCCAGCTCCTCGATAATCGGTTTTTCCAGCGTATCATTGGCGTTTTCCGTCCATTTTCGGAGCTCTAAATAATTCTTCAAAAAGTCCTCCTGATCATAATGCTGCGATCCCCGGTATGGTGTCATGGATTCCCCTCCCCCGTTCCTTACCGAACAAACGTCACCTTCAAATCGATCCAGTCGCTTTCCTGATAAGCCCGGTTGATACCGGCCTCGGTAATCCGCCGTTTTGAAACATGTTTGCTTCTCATGACAACGCTCCATTCCGACACAAACGGAAAGGGCGTGATGCGAATGTCCCTCGAACCGGACCACTCCGCCATATAACGCTGTCCGTCAATCAAGCTTTTAAAGCCGTGTCGGAACCAGGGATGCTCCTCCGCTTTGGACGCGCCCTCCCGGTTCATGCACACGTACAAAGAGATGTCGTCGCACAGCTGCAGCAGCTGAAAATGCCTGCTCGCCATCTGCTCATCCGGATGACCCAGCTCCTCAAACAGCCGTTCCTGGCGCTTTAACTCGCCTTGATAAAACGCACGTTCCGGATCGGACAGGGAATCAGGATCATTTTTGAAAAATGACCCGAAATGCATGCTGCACAACAGCGCAGCATATTTGCTCATGCTTTCGATCTCCGCCAGTCCAATCTGATACAAGAGCAGCTTTGGCCGTACCGGGTAATCGATAAAGGTAAAAGGCACCCCGTCCGCATCGTTCCAAACCGGCTCTGCATCAAGACGAATCCAGCACCGGTCGTGCTCCCGGATCCCCAGGAGGCAGCCCTCCCGGTACACCCCCTCCGGCAGGATATCATCCCGAAATCCCTGCGCCACTTCTCCGGAAAACCGGCCGTGGTCGTCCTGCGTCGTCATGACAAAAGCTTCATCCGTCTCCCGAATAATCATATTGGATTCCTCCTTAATCGGTTTGAGATTTACCCTCCCAAAAAGGCACGACGCTTGAATATGGCGATAACATCCCTGGACTGCCCCTGATTTTGACTCGTATCGAAGCAGGACACGAGTTCCCAGCCCTCGTAGCCGTAACTATTCAAAAGCTCGTTCAACTCGTCTTCGTTCACCTTGCCGCCCAAAAAACCGCCGGTCTGATATTTCACCGTCTTGTATTCCCATTGGTCCATGTTAAGCACCTCCTAAGTACTACCCCTTTGTTCATGTCTTTGTTGCTGGCATTGGCTCCCTCGGGGAACCAGTAATTTTCCTGAACAGGTTGATTTCTACCCTTTACCTTTTAATTGGTATCTCCCAAATAGCGCGGGGCCCGGATTCCTTCCATCAACGGCTTAACCAATGAATCCGGATATACCCGGATCTCGTTCAATCGAGACAGCTCAATCCATTCTACGCCGACCTGGGCTTGATCCGGATTACAACCGTTAGAGACGGCTTCTTTGGGCTCCATTTCGCATTCAAAATAAAACTCCATCTGGTGCACGTCCGCATCCCATTCGGCGAACTGATGGTTTCTGCCGATATACTCGCGGATAAACATAATATCTTTTACCTGGACGTCACACCCGATCTCCTCGACACACTCCCGGACAAGCGTATCCTTCAATTCCTCGTATTTCTCCTGCCCGCCCCCGGGAAAAAGGTAGAAGAATCCGTCGCGGTCTGCGTTTTTGGTCAAAAGAATCCGCTTGTTTTGTATGATTACGGCCTTGGCCGAGTTACGTATCGGTTTCATGCTCTTCATGTGCTCCTTTAGCGATATATTTTACGGCATTTGCTACTACATAAGCTTTCACTATCGATGGGAAAGTGCCTATCAATGGTCGGATCCCCTTTAATTTTTTGTATACCGCGGCAACAACCAGCATCATGTCCGTTTACTCGTACCTTTTGGTCACCCCACCCACTTCAATTTCGACACCTATCGCTGAACTCCATCCTTGGACGCCGGATCCTTCCTGCAGTTCCCCATAAAAAACAGTTCCCAGCAGCGTCTGCGAACGGGGGGATACGGAAACGGACTGCGGTTCGTATACAACCGGGGTATAGCTGTCAATATCCAAAGGCCGGATGTTGATCCGCTCCTCCTTGCCGTAGTTATAGATATTGAGGCTGCACATGGCCTTTACTTTCTTTCCTTCGGATTGATAGCTGCAGCGGCTGTCTTTCGTGGAATAGTCCACCGATGAAATCCCGGTCGAGTTGTATTTCATCAGATAAAGCGTCTGTGCCGACAGAAACGGAAAAATAAAAGATGAAAACTGCGCAGACCAGAAGCGTCCTGCTCAGGATTTTCGGATACACAGGCTTATAGATCTTGACGATGCCGCGAATGCCAAAGATCAGCAGCACCATAGCGGCTACAACCGGCAGATGAAGCCCCGTCTTGCGGCCTATATCCGTCCATGGGGGGATGCCTGCCCAGCGAAACAAATCGTCTCCGAACGAATATCCCAGATGGTGAATGGACAGAAGAAGCAAGCCGAATACAACAGCCGAAATGGACAAAATTTTAGTTTTCATCCTAACCCCCTCCCTACTTCCCATATTGTAACAAATAAAGCAATGTAATGGCTTGGAATATTGTGTTGTCCATAGACGTTCAGTCACGCTGATATACCTGGCAGGTTACGCAATTACATGGCGGGTCCCGCTTTTTTCCTCATGGAGGAGGGTCTTGTTACGATTTAACAGACAGATCGCCACATGCATAAAAACAAAAGCGTCAACCAGCAGCACCCCAAAAACATACATCAGCTGGAGAATGCCGGGAAACGCAACCGCCGCCATGATAACGTGGATTCCGCCCCACACCCAATACAGCAGCCCGTTCCGGATAGCGATCTCCCGCAGGCGCAATCGTTCTCCTTGTCCGACCAGACGAATGCGTACCAGCGATTTTCCAAGCGTTTTGCCATGGGCCAGATACGGGACCACCATGAAATAAACGGCCGTGACCAAAAAATAAGCCCCCCAAACATCCATAGCCGCCATGACCGCCAAAAGTGGACTCAGAACCATCCAATCCGCCGCAAAGGCAATCGCTCGCCGGGTGTAGCTGACACGCTTTTGGGATAAATCGACTTCCGGATTGAGACGGCGCCCCATCCACGGCACATGCCTTAACAGCCACTCTGACAACACGGCCCCGATCATCCCTCCCGTCGTGTTCAATAGCAGATCGTCCACATCGAACAGCCGGTAGGGATAGTCATAAATACCGTAAATTCCCGTCACTTGGGTCACTTCAAAAAACAAAGACAATCCGAATGAGGCCAACAAGCACTTCAACCAGCCGAGCCGGAAATAATAACGCATAAACATGCCGAACGGCACCACCAGAAAGACGTTAAATACGACCTGCAAAAAAGCCCTCTCTTTGATCAGACGTACATACGTTGAGGGCTCAGACCAAACAACGGCAGTCTCTGCCATAATGTCGCGAATAAAGTTCAGCGGTATCCACTGCATATATGAAGATACGCTCATGGGCGTATTATGGCGCGAGGCCGGCAGCGGCAGCAGGACGAGGAAGAGAGCATTCATCATGTACAGCAAGAATAAATAAAGAAGAAGTCCCCTGAATTTATTGAAATAACCGTGTCTGCGGTACTGCAGCACCAAGATCGGCACGGCACAGATGAGCGCAGCCACGGGAAAGGCCATAAATGCATACGAGATCGGAAACAAATAACTGTTCAGCACGTTGTCCACCTGTCCTTTTTTTGATTAAGCATACCTCTATTGTAAACACGGAAGGTTAAAAGAAGAGAAGCCCCTCGTTTAAAAAAAGTTTAAACTATCCCGTTTTAAAATCCGGGTGGGTAAAACCAAACAACCTCCATGCGTACGTTTAATTTAGACGTCGGTTCCCTCTCCCGGCCCTGCCCTGGGCATGAAAGAACCCGTGCCTATGCACGGGTTCTCACCATTGCTGCAACACCATCATTCGAATTTTTGGCGGGAATAGCGCTCCACGGCTTCCGCAAACTCCAATTCTTCCTTTTGACCGGAAAAAGACCGCTTCGGAATAATCACCGCCTGCAGGCTGTTCACGAAAATGTAAAGGTAGTCCTTATCCATTCTAAGCTGCTGAATGCCGTTCCATGCATACCGGGAATGATTTTTGACCGTCGATTCATGCAGGCCTCTTTCGTCGATCGCGACGAGGTGCTCGCCCAAAATTCCGTCGTTGTCTTTAACCAGCTTCATGGTTTTGCTCTTGATCCGGTAGACAAAATATAAATCGCATACCCCCCCGAGGACCAGCCCCGCAATAATGGAGTAGGCCCAGCCCGATCCCGTCAGCTTCAATGCCGCAAAGAACAACACGGGAATGCCGACAAATGCGGCAAGCATCATGTTTCTGTATTTTGGCAAATGGAACAAAGCAAATCTGTTGAATCTCCAAAAATCCTCTTTGTTTAAGTTTACGACGATATTCATGGCATTACGCTCCTATTGATCTGAATATGTAAACCGGCAAGCCTTTTCCAAGGTATCCGCCGCCCCCCCTTATTCAACCCTATCTGTCGCATTTTTACAATACGCGATTCGAAAAAATCAATATAATAATTTAAAAAAACCGTCAAAAAAAAATCGATTCGAAAGGGTGAGCTTAATGAGCAAACTAGGATTGTACGTAAAATTCACTGCCAAACCCGGTAAGCGGGATGATCTGGCGAAAATTCTGTTGGACGCCGCCGCCTCGGCGCAGTCGGTCAAAGACTGCGAGCTGTATATCGTCAACGTCTCCGATACCGAACCGGATACGATATGGGTGACCGAGGTTTGGAGTAATCCGGACGCACACGAGGCTTCCCTTGCCCAGGAAGAAACGAAAGCTTCCGTTCAACTTGCCATGCCTTTGATTGTCGGAGTGGAGTCAACCAAGGTGAAGCCCATAGGCGGCAAAGGCATCTGATGCTGCCCTTTCACCCGCATTTCCCCCACAAAAAAAGAAGCACTTCCGCAAAAGAAGTGCTTCTTTCATGCAAGCGGAGGATGTCATGTATTGTACGATATCCCCCGTTACTTTGCTCTGTTTCCCGCCAGGGTGACAAACTCACGCATTCCTTCCGGCACGCGCACCTCAACCTCGACGCTGCCAGGCGCGGCGACGCGAACGTTCATCGTGTTTCCCTCCACACTCCAGCTAACATCGACCCGTCCGCCTTGCGGCAAAGGAACGCTGCCGCGGGCCCAAATCAGACCGCACGGCTTCGGTTCGACCAGGATCCGCGTCCATCCGGGTTCGGCACGCTTCACGCCCAGAATGCTCTGGCCGAGGAAATAACCCGGCGCTTTACTGCCGTCATAATCGATGATATGGCCATGAACGTCTTTGAGTTACGTGTTAGACGGCTACATTTTCTTGTACAGCAGGTACAGGAAGAAGGGCGCCCCGATCGCAGCCGTAAATACTCCCGCCGGAATGTCCAGCGGCTGGAACAGCATCCGGCCGGCCAAATCCGCAAGTTGGAGCAGGATGGCTCCGATCAAGGCCGAGGCCGGAAGCATCACGCCATGGGCATGCCCCACCAAACGTCTGGCCATATGCGGAGCGATCAGACCGATAAAGGACAGGGTCCCGGCAATCCCTACCGCTGCGCCGGCCAGCGCGATGCTGCATAGCATAATGAGCAGCCGGTCCCGCTGAACCCGTGTGCCGAGGCCGGTCGCAACCTCCTCTCCCATGGCTTGCACATTCAAGGAACGGGCGGACAAGAAAGACAGCGGAATAAACAGAGCCACCCACGGAGCCAAAGCCATAATATGCTTCCACCCCGTACCGTACACGCTCCCGGTCATCCAGTTCAGCACCTGGGAAGCCAAATGGGTAGGTCCGCTAATGAGCAGGAACGTCGTCAAGGCACCGAATGCCGTCGAAATGCCGACGCCGATCAGAACAAGCCTTAATGGCGATACTCCCTTTTTCCAAGCTAATACATAATTCAGCAATCCCGCACCGAAAGCACCGACTACCGCAATGACCGGCACCCAATGTATGCTATGCGTACCGGCGGACAGCGTCATAAAAGATACGACCGCTACCGAGGCGCCCCCGGTCACGCCGACCATATCTGGAGCCGCCAACGGATTTCGTATTACCCCCTGCAGAAGCGCACCGGCCACTGCAAGTGCTGCACCCACAAGCAGGGCGGCAAGTACGCGCGGCAGGCGGAACTGCAGTACAATAAGCGAGCTTCCTCCATCGCCGATGCCTAAGAGCGAACCAAGCACTTCTTCCATCGGTATCATGGTACTGCCAACTGAGATGCTAACCAGAGCCAGCAGGATAACCAATAGTACAAGAGCAGTCAGAGTAAAAGCATTTTGGGACTTTTTGCGATATACCCCTCCAGGGGATGATGTTTTAAGCATATTTCTTCCTCCGCACGATGTAAATCAAGAACGGAACGCCGAGCAATGCCGTGGCTACTCCGACGGGTACCTCTTTAGGCATGATGACAAATCTTGAAGCCAGATCGGCGGAGACAAGCAGCAGCGCGCCGGCCACCGCACAGTAAGGAATGAGCCAGCGATGGTCCTGACCGACAAGCGCTCTGCACAGATGCGGAACGATAATGCCGACAAAAGCGACCGGCCCCGCCACAGCCACCGATCCGCCCGCCAGCAGCACAACCGAGACGCATGCCGCGGCACGGACAAAAAATAGCGACATGCCCAATCCTTTCGATATATCGTCGCCTAGCGCCGCTACATTCAGCGAACGGGAAATCAGCATGGCAATCACCCACCCGGCGGTTACGTAGGGCAATACCGTCTGGAGATGTCCCATATCGCGGTCCACAACCGAGCCGATCATCCAGAACATCGCCTGGTCGAGCGACTTTTTATCCACCAAAATGATCCCGGACGTGACCGAAGCCGCAAAAGCGGCAATCGCCGCTCCCGCCAGGGTCAATTTGATCGGCGCGAAACCGCCGGGCCCCCTGTATCCCAGAACAAACACCACCAACGACGTAATGCCCGCCCCGGCAAAGGCGATCCAGATCATCCCGTCCATTGTCAGGGCTCCTCCGAGTGCTGAAATGCCAATGACGATGAATAGAACGGCCCCCGAATTGATGCCGAACACCGACGGTGACGCCATCGGATTTCGGGTGATCGCCTGCATGACCGCCCCGGCCACGGCTAGACTTGCCCCTACTACGGCGCCTACAAGCGTACGCGGTACCCTCGCATCCCGAATGATCATGTGTTCCGTCGATCCGGTAAATCCCATATATGAATCCAGAAGCGTCCCGATCGTAAAACGTTGCAGACCGAACAGCACGCTAGCCAGCATCAGCAGCAGTAATATTACTGCACCGACGGCCAGTCCCAACGCACGTGGGGTTCTGCTTTGAAATAAACCCATGCGTATGTCATCCTCCCTTAAGGACGTTATCGTATTAAAGCGCGTAAATAACAGTTTTTATTGTAGTGGTGCTCTTGGGGCCTGTCAATGATCATGAGAATCATTTTCAATTAATGATTGACAACCCCTAGTTCTCTAGCTTATATTTTCATTGATAATGATTCCTATTATCAGCCAAATAAGAAAAAGGGGAGAAATTAATGTTATCATCTGTGCTTCGCCATAAATCCTGGATGTTGGTGTTGACCTTGTCAGCCCTTCTGTTGATCCTGTCGGCCTGCGGCTCCAAAACATCGGAAACACCGGCTTCTAATGACGGTAAGACATCGAACGGCACGCCAGCAGCCGGGGAAGCCCGCACGATCAAGCATGCCATGGGTACCGAAACGCTGACAGGCACGCCGCAGCGGGTCGTCATACTTACGAATGAAGGAACGGAGGCTCTGCTAACGGTTGGCATTAAGCCGGTTGGCGCCGTCAAATCCTGGGTCGGCGATCCGTGGTACGACCATATCAAGGCGGATATGGAAGGCGTGGAGGTTGTCGGCGAAGAAACCCAGCCGAATGTTGAGCTGATTGCCGGACTGAAGCCCGATCTTATTATCGGCAATAAAGTGAGACACGAGAAAATTTACGATCAACTGAAACAGATCGCCCCAACCGTTTTCTCCGAAGATCTGGCAGGGGATTGGAAAATCAATTTTTCGCTTTATGCCGAAGCCGTGAACAAGAAGGCTGAAGGCGAGAAAGCGATCGCCGACTTCGACAAACGCGTGGAGGAAGTCAAATCCAAGCTTGGCGAGAAAGCAAAAACAAAAGTATCCGTTGTCCGCTTTACCGCAGGCGAGGTCCGCACCTATATGAAAGACACCTTCAGCGGCGTCCTTCTGAACCAGCTCGGCATCGCCCGCCCGGCTGACCAGGATAAGAACGAGTTTGTGGAGAAACTGACTAAAGAACGCATTCCGGCCATGGACGGCGATGTCATGTTCTATTTTGTACAGCAGGACCCCGGGGTCACGGATGGGGATCAAGCAGCCCAGGAATGGATGAACGAGCCGCTCTTCAAAAACCTGAACGTAGCGAAAAACAACAAAGTCCATAAAGTGAGCGAAGTAGTATGGAATCTGGCGGGAGGTTACAAAGCCGCTAACCTGCTGCTTGACGAAATTGCCGCTTATTTTGAAGTGAAATAATAGAACCGAATATCCAATAGGCATCGCGCGCCCGAGCCGCGGTGCCTATTTCTTTTACCGAGAGCCCGGCCCGTTATTCCGTCTTCACTTCGCAAAACTGTGTGTTACAATAAACTCTGTATTTTCGAATGGCGGCCGCTTCCTAACGTAACAGGAGCAATATATCGCGATAAGGGGTTAATCATGATAAACATACGAAAGCTGGAACAGAACGAATTCGCTCCCATGCCGCTGCTGCTGCTGGCGGATCCTTCCGAAAGGCTTGTTCGGGATTATTTGCAGCGGGGGTCCTGTTTTGTGGCAGAGCAGGAGAATGACATTGTCGGCGTTTACGTGCTTCTGCCCACGAGGCCCGATACGGCTGAACTTGTCAATGTAGCCGTGGAAGAAGCCCTGCACGGTCAGGGGATCGGCAAGAAACTCGTGACCCATGCCGTAGAGACTGCCCGGAAGCTTGGCTTCTCCACCATTGAGGTAGGTACGGGAAGCACAGGGGTGTCTCAACTGGCTTTATATCAGAAATGCGGGTTTCGCATGACCGGCATCGACCGTGATTTTTTTGTACGGCATTATGAGGAGGAGATATACGAAAACGGTATGAGGCTGTATGATATGGTGCGCCTCTCCCAGGATTTATAGAATCGTTAACAACCCTCTCTTTGGCATAGGCACACATCCCGATCGGCCGGAATAGGCTGAAGCATATTGATGATGGAGGGATTTGAAATGCCGAACAAGCAAAACCCGGAGCACCTGGCCTGGCATGAAACGTTGGAAATGCACGAATTGACGGCGTACCAGTCCAATAATTTAATGAATTTCAAAATGGTCCTGAACGATATTAAAGACCCCAAGCTTCGTGCGCTCTATATCGAGGCAATCAAGGGCGTAGAGATGAATCTCAAAGAGCTGCTGCAATTTTATCCCGAGGCCCCCATGTACAGCCGGAACAGCGAGGATGGCATTGACCTGACTGCGTTTTATGCGGCCCAACTCCTTGGTTTTGCCAAAACTTCCGTCCGCAGTTATGCCATAGCCATTACCGAAACGGCAACGCCCAAACTGAGAGAGACCTTCGTGAAACAGTTGAATAACGCTATTGCCCTGCATGCCAAGGTGTTCAACTTTATGTATGAACGCGGGCTGTATCCTTCCTATAACTTAAATCAGCTGCTCGCCAACGATGTTAAGAACGCAAATAAGGCCATAAACCTGTAACACGTACGGGTTATCTACTTACAAACATACCGCGTTTTAGAAGATATGACGTCCTCCGTAAATGGGCTTCCTTGCCACTTTCACTGGTAAAAAACAGTTTTGATCGTTTTCTCTCTTGCGGTCGCATGCTTCGGTATGGCTTAATATAGATGTCGGGCCGACGAAATGACCGGAAAGGAGGCTGAACGAATTGATTCAGAACCATGAGGTGGTATTCGCGTAAGCGGATGCCCTTTAACAAGGAGAGCCCTGAAAACGGGCTCTCCCATTACCGTTTCAGCTAAATTTCAATGACGAAAGGAGGGAGGGTGAGCCATGTTCAACGCGACTGCGATGAAATCCAGCGACTGCTTAACTATCATTTCCATAGAGGAGGGCATCGATGGGGTATTACAAAAACGGAAGAGATGTGCTTCCCCCCGAGCTGCTGCAGCAAATTCAACAATATATCGACGGAGAACTGCTCTATATTCCTAAACAAGGCGAGCAAAGAGCCGGCTGGGGAGAACTGAGCGGTTCCAAAGCGCGAATCGAACGCCGCAATGAGGAGATGTATCAAGCTTATTGCAAAGGCCGTTCCATAGAAGAGCTTGAACGGATTTATTTTTTATCCGGAGAGAGCGTCCGAAAAATCATCGGTAAATTGACCCGCGTCGGGAGTTAAAGCGACAGAACGCTCCTCCCTGCGATCAGATAGGGGCTGAACCTTCAATATGAGGCAGCCCTATTCGGCATTTCTAGGGAGAACTTTAATCTATAAGCAAAATGCGGCATAACCGAAGGGTTAGCGCAATTTGGATGGTGTTTTTCCTTTGATCCCCTGATACATAAAACCTACTGAAAAAACGATAAACATCAGCGTATAAGAAATGATGACGATTTCGGTGGAATTGATGACTGCCGAATAGGCTATGTGGATCTGGGTTCCGATAATAATCATAAACAGCATGTAATATTGGGACAGACCGGCGAGCATCATGTTTCTGGACGCCTCATCCAAAAGCACAAACTGCCAAATATACAGCAAAAAAGACAAGAGCCACAAACTGTTGCCAAATAAAAAATCCGTATACCTTACGCGTAGTCATTTGCGAAAACTGCCGGCCGGCCCAAAACCAGAACAAAATAAAGCCCAGATTGACCGTCCAGATTAAAAAACCTGAAAACGGCAGCCGAAACATCAAAAAATTAAACAGCCATCCCCCAATGAGCGGTGCAAGGACAATCCAAGTATACTTGTTTCTTTTTAAATAGTTTTTCAAAAAATCGCTCCTCCTCTACCGTATTCCACATTCCAACCGCCGATAAATCGCCGGCCTGCCATGCATGGCAGGAAAATTCATGTCCCAGACGACGTCCCCTTCCGCTTCTTTCGGATCAGCACCATTAAAACGCTCATATGCCCGAGAGCAAAAAAACAGGGCCAGCAGCGTCAGGAAGATCATCGCTCCTATACCATCATGATTCTTATCCACCCGCAGCAGGTAGACCGATGTTAGAGCAGACAACAGGCCGATCATTCCGAACATCAGCGCTACTGCCGCCCTGAACCGGATCGCCTTATGCATTGGCTTTCCCCCTCAATAATCTAACCTGTCAAATTTTTTACCATTATATCATTGATTAACGGTGAAGACAGCACGCAAGTAAAATCCCTAGACAAACAGGCCACCCAGAAATCTCTGGCTGGCCTGGACTAGAAATTCGAATCAGAGGTTGCCGACTTTAACTAGAAACTTGGATTACGAATTCAGCGTTTCGCTCCAGTCATGGACCATATTGCCCTCGATGAACTTCTCGCAGTCCATGGCGGCCATGCAGCCCGAACCGGCGGCCGTAATGGCTTGGCGGTAGCGTGTATCCTGTACGTCTCCGCAAGCAAATACGCCCGGAATATTAGTCTCGGTCGTACCCGGCTTCACGAGAATGTATCCCGTCTCGTCGGTCGTAACCTGACCGCCCAGGAAACCGGTGTTCGGCGTATGTCCGATCGCCACAAACACGCCTTCCGCCTCGATCAGTTCTTCTTCACCGGTCTCGTTGTTGCGAACCTTCAGTCCTTTTACGCCGGTGTCGTCCGTTACCACTTCAAGCGGCGTACGGTTCAGAGCCCATTTCACCTTCTCGTTTCCGCGTGCCCGGTCCTGCATGATTTTCGATGCGCGCAGCTCGTCGCGGCGGTGCACCAGCGTTACGCTGGAAGCAAAGCGGGTCAGGAAGCTGGCTTCCTCCATGGCGGAGTCCCCGCCGCCAACCACGATGATTTTTTTGCCGCGGAAGAAAAATCCGTCGCACGTTGCACAGGTGCTTACGCCGCGCCCCACGTTATCCTGTTCCCCGGGAATGCCGAGGTATTTAGCCGACGCGCCGGTAGAAATGATCACGGACTCCGCAAGCAACTCGCCCATTCCCTCTACGTTGACTTTGAAGGGACGCTTGGAGAAGTCCACCGACTCGACCCAGGCGCTTTTGAACTCGGCTCCAAAGCGTTCGGCCTGCTGACGCATGTTGTCCATCAGCTCCGGACCCA
Organism: Paenibacillus sp. DMB20; assembly: GCF_000987955.1. Taxonomy (GTDB): domain Bacteria; phylum Bacillota; class Bacilli; order Paenibacillales; family Paenibacillaceae; genus Paenibacillus_AQ. The sequence continues at coordinate 20,542 of NZ_LAZU01000034.1, read as the reverse complement.
TGATCCCCTGCGGGAAACCCGGGAAATTCTCGACCTCGGTCGTTGTCGTCAGCTGGCCGCCCGGCTGCATCCCCTCGATAACAAGCGGCTTCATATTGGCGCGAGCCAGATAGATGGCCGCCGTCAGCCCGGCTGGTCCTGTCCCGATTACGATTGATTTGTACATATGTGGTAACCTCCTTTGGCATTGTCTCATACATTTATTCTGTCCTATAATGGCAAGTTCAAAAGCTCGCTTTTAATCACCGGGAAGATCGGAATGAATAACTAGATTTTTTCTGTAAAAGGGCGAAAACCTTCCTTATCCTCCCCTTTATTTCCGCAGATCCCATCCATCTGCCGGACATAGCGGCGTACGGTGGATGAAGATATGCCGTAACGGTCCGCCATCTCTTCATACGTATATGCGCGGCCTCTTAATTTGGCTGCCGTATATTCAAGTGCCGCCGCCCAACCCGAGGTATTGCGAATATTGGGAATGTCCGGATACAGGCGGCTCAAAAACCCGGACCAGAGCGCCTCCATCTCCCGTTTCCGGAAGGGATCGGTACGCTTGTCCATCGATTGGAACACCTTATCCAGCACTTCCTGCCAGCTGTGGTGCCAATCCGGCCGGACTTCCCGGGCCTTCGGTCCCGCCTCCCGTTCATGCAAGCGTGCACTGTCGCTCTCCAGCTGCTGCAGCACAAGACGTGCCGCATCTTTCAATTCCGCATCCTCACCGGGTTCCTGCAGAAACAGTTGGAGCGCATGCTGCACTTCTTCGTCCGCAATTCGCTCAAGCGTTCGGATGACCTGAAGCTTGATATGCGGCTCTCCGTGCCGGAGCGCCCAAAAGAATGACGAACGAATCAGCGGATTGTGCTTCGCTTCCTCCGTCAACGCATCGCCGTCCTGCTCCCAGCGCTTAAACTGCTCGTCAAACGGAAGATGATAATGGTAGCTTACCTTCATCGTTCCGACTTCGGATTGCTTCATCTGCTGCATCTGGGCGAGATAGAAGTCCGGAATCACCGATTCCGGATCGAGCTTTTTGCATTGCCGCCAATGCTTCGCTGCCGCATCATAATAACCGCTGTTGCACGCGGCAACCGCAGCATAATGATATAGACTCGGGTCACTGTTGAACTCCTCATTCTTCAACAGACGGCGGAAGTTGTCGTAAGCCGCTTCATGCTTGCCTAGTATGCCCATGGTCGTTGCCAGCTTGAACACATGCTCCTGGTGAAACGGCACGGTAACGGCCAGCATATTCACCAGCCGTTCCCGCTGCTCAGCGTTATTCTCATGTTGGAAAAATATAGCCAGGTTGCACAATCCGTGCAAATTGCCCGGCTCCAATTCCAACACGTCCTCAATGGTCTGCTTGGCCTTGGCGAACCGGCCCATATAATAATATGCGAGGGCCAGGTTGTTGCGCGCCGCCAGAAAATCCGGACACTCGTCCACAATGGCCTCCAGCAGTTTGGCTGCCTGGGCAAACTTCCCGTCCTCCAGCAAAGCCCGGGCATTTTCATGCTCGACCATGCCTTCCCGGCTCTTGATCCGGTTTACCTTGGTCGGACGGTTCAATTCATAATGGAGCAGCTCCATCATCTCTTCCGCCTCGTCCATGAACTGACCGCTGGGATCCTCCTCCAGGTAAGTGATCAGCGCTTTCTCCGCCTCTTCAAACAACTCCATGTTGGCGTAATTGTTCGCCATATAAAAATGACATTCCGTCATGGTGGAATCGACTTCGTCCAAAACATGCCGCAGCACCCGGTTCGAGCCCTCGTAATCGCCCGTCTCTGATAATATACCCGCCATATTGCAATGGTTCACCGGATTTTCCGGCTCATATTCAACAGCTTTGCGAAAATATTTCAGTGCCTTGTCATATTGGTAACGATCAAGCGATCTTACGGCGCGATCAAAGAAAAAATTAGCGTTCATTTCGATAGGTATAATATTGTGCAGGTTCTTTGAACCCGACGAAAATGGTTTCACGGAAGCAAGGCACCTCCTTTAACTTGCTTCTCTATCCCCAACAGTATAACATGTTACAACGTCATTTGCAGAAAAAAAGACGCCGGTTTTCACACGCCGGCGTCCTTGAATAAAGTGGCAATGGAGCCACCCTCCGTAATGATATGCGTTGCCTGCGCCAACATGGAGGCTACGGACAATACTTTAACGAAACCTTTATGGTCATCGGGCAGTGCAATGGAATCCGTAATCACCATTTCTTCGATATGCGCATGGTCCAGACGGTCAAGGGCCCCGCCCGAGAATACGCCATGTGTCGAACAGACGATGGCATCTCTGGCGCCGCGCTCCTTCAAAGCTTCCACCACATGGACGATCGTGGACCCCGTATCGATCAAGTCCTCGATAATGATGGGCGTCCGGTCCTTTACATCGCCGATTACATGGGTGATAACCGATTCATTGTGCGCGGGGCGCTGCTTGATCATCATGGCGAACCTCGCCCCCAGCCGGTTTGCAAGCTTTTCCGCCGTTGTGGCGCGCCCGGCGTCCGGCGAGACGATTACCGGCCTTTCGATATTTTTGCTTTTTAAATAATCCGTTATGAGATCAAGTGCCGTCAAGTGATCGACCGGGATATTAAAGAAGCCCTGAATAGCCGGAGCATGCAGATCGATCGTAATGACGCGGCTGGCACCGGCAGTCGTCAGGACGTCAGCCACCATTTTGGCGGAGATCGGTTCCCTAGGGGCCGTCTTGCGCTCCTGGCGCGCATAGCCGTAATACGGAACAATGATATTAATCGTCCGGGCAGAGGCACGTTTGGCCGCATCGATCATGACAAGCAGCTCGACGAACATTTCGTTGATCGGATGAGAGAAGGATTGCAGGAGAAAGACATCGCAGTTGCGGATGCTTTCCTCATAGTGGACGTAAATTTCCCCGCTTTTAAAGCGGGAAATTTTGATTTTACCCATTTCAACGCCAAGCTTTTCACAAATGCTCGCTGCCAGCTTCGGGTTGGACGATCCGGCGAACAGCCGAAGTTTATGATACATGAGATCCTCCTGGGATACCGAGAATAGTGACGTATTTTATTTCCGCCTTTCCGAAAAAAAGAAAGCGCTGTCGGCAAAGCAGGCTGCCCTCCGTCTAGGCATCCTTCCCTCAAGGGGAGATGTTATGATCGACGGAAATACAGCCTCACTGTTGTCTTCTCCATTATACATCGGTTAACCCCGATCTCAAAGGCACCATTTCCCTTTTACGGTTCTTGAAGACAGCAACCCCTTCGACGCCAAGCTCAGCGAGAAGCGCACGCGCTTGATCCAGGTTTTCGCCCAGCTTCTGAGGGTGGTGGGCATCGGAACCGAGGGTGAGCGGAATGCCAAGACGCACCGCTTCTTCAAGCATCCGCCGGCTCGGGAACATCTCCTTGCAGTCCTTGGACAACCCCGAAGCGTTTAGCTCCATCGCTTTGCCGTTCCGGGCAACAGCGGCGAGGGCCGCTTTTTCCATCGCTATAACCTCATCCGCATGCTCCGGCCCCGGTCCAAACCCGAACCTCTTTATCACGTCCAGATGTCCCATGATATCATAAAACCCGGTTGCCGCCGCTTTCTGCACCGCGTCATAATACCGGCGGTACACCACAAGCGGGTCCTTATCTTCCCAGCCATGCGTTTGGCGGTAGTCCGTAATGTCCCATTTTCCCAAAAAGTGTATGGAGCCGATCACGTAATCCCACGGGTAGCCCCGGATAATCTTCTCGATCTGCCGTTCGTACCCTTCGATATAATCGCCTTCCAAGCCCACCCGGATCTCGATCCGGCCTTTATACTTTTCTTTCAGCGACAAACATTCTTCGACATAACGCGGAAGCTCTTCCATGGGCATCGCCATTCCGGGGTAGTATTCTTCCGGTTTCACATGAATCAGCGGCATATGATCCGACAACCCCAGTTGATCAAGGCCCAGTTCAATGCCCCGCTTCACATACTCTTCCAATTCCCCGGCCGCATGGCCGCAGCGGGCATGATGGGTATGATAATCGATAAGCATAAGCTTTTTTAGCCCCTTTCTAATCGCGACGGGGCCGTTCATGGCGGCGGTTCAACTCAGCCATGATATCGTCAAGCGGCAGCTTGCGTTCCTGCAGCAGCACCAGCAGGTGGTAGATCAAATCGCTCGCTTCCAGGCGAAGCTCGTCATTATTCCGGTTTTTTGCCGCAATAATGGTCTCCGACGCTTCCTCGCCTATCTTTTTCAGGATCTTATCCACGCCTTTATTAAACAGGTACGTAGTATAAGCTCCCTCCGGGAGCTCCGCCTCCCGTTGCGCGATAATCTTTTCCAATTCGCCCAGTACCGCAAAACGGCCGCCGCCAAGGCCCGGTTTGTTGTCTTCGCCTGACAAACTCGGCTGCCCTTCAAGCGTAATTTCGTTAAAAAAGCATGTATTTTCACCCGTGTGACAGGCGGGTCCTTTCGGATTCACCTGCACGAGCAGCGTATCTCCGTCACAATCGTAAGCTATGGACACGATCGACTGGGTATGGCCCGAAGTCGCGCCTTTGTGCCACAGTTCCCCGCGGGAACGGCTCCAAAACCACGTCTCCCCGCTGTCCAGCGTGCGCCGCAGCGCTTCCCGGTTCATGTAAGCCATCATCAGCACTTCTTTGCTGGACGCATCCTGAACGATCGCGGGCACGAGTCCCGCCTGGTCCCAGCGGATATGCTCCAGCACCTGCTCCAACGACAAATCCAACTTCATATTCCCGCTCATCGGATGTCCACTCCCTTTTGTCTCAAATGTTGTTTCAAATCCGGTAAGGAAATTTCCTTGTAATGGAATATGGTTGCGGCAAGCCCGGCATCGGCTTTTCCGGAAGTGAACGCATCGTAAAAATGCTCCTCTTTCCCCGCACCGCCCGAAGCGATCACCGGGATCGACACGGCGCTCGAGACAGCCGCGGTCAACGCCAGGTCAAACCCGTCCTTCGTTCCGTCGGCGTCCATGCTCGTCAATAGGATTTCGCCCGCGCCGAGCGACTCGGCCCGCTTTACCCAATCGAGCGCCTTGATGCCTGAAGGCGTGCGTCCGCCGTGAGTGTATACTTCCCACTCTCCCCAAGCCTCGTTGTACTTCGCGTCAACCGCCACGACAATGCACTGCGAGCCGAACCGGCGCGCCCCGGCTGAGATGAGCTCCGGCTGCCGTACGGCAGCGGTATTGATGCCGATTTTATCCGCCCCCGCACGCAGAATCCGTTTCATGTCATCCACGGAGGATATGCCGCCGCCGACGGTGAACGGAATCGCGATTTCTCCGGCCGTTCTGCGCACGACCTCCTCCATCGTAGCCCGACCCTCGACCGAAGCCGAGATGTCCAGAAAGACCAGTTCATCCGCTCCTTCGCGATCATACAGCGCGGCAAGCTCTACCGGATCGCCCGCATCGCGGAGATTTACAAAGTTTACCCCTTTTACAACCCGCCCGTCCTTTACGTCCAGACACGGAATAATCCGCTTGGCCAGCATGTTTTCTCTCCCTCTTTCCCGCATATTTTTGCAGTGTCTGTTGTTCCATCTCCTATTCCGTCCGTTGCTTCTTCAGAGACAGCCTTCCTCCGTGTTCCCAGCCACGCAAGGGCGTTCGCATCATACTGCATTACCCGATTTGCTCCAACGCTTTAGCCAAATCGATGCTGCCCGTATACAGGGCTTTTCCCACGATTGCGCCGCCTACGCCGTCCCCGCTGTGTTTGCTTAGCGCGAGCAGATCGTCCGTCCGGGTCACGCCGCCCGAAGCAATCACCGTGCGCCCGCTCGCCTTCGCCAACGCCACGATGGCTTCCACGTTCGGCCCCTGCATCATCCCGTCGCGAGAGATATCCGTAAAAATAAACGTCTCCGCGCCTTTGGCCGCCAGTTCCTTCGCAAGGACCTCGGCCTGGACCTCGGACGTTTCAAGCCAGCCCCGGGTAGCCACATAACCGTTCCGGGCATCGATGCCGATGGCCACCTTGTCTCCATATCGCCCAAGAACCGTCTCCGTAAATTCACGGTCCTCGATCGCAGCCGTCCCGATGATCACGCGGCTCACACCCAGCGACAGCAGGCGCTCCACATCCTCCAGCCTCCGCAAGCCTCCCCCGACCTGTACCGGAACGCTTACGCTTGAGGCAATTTCCGCGATAATCGTTTCGTTTACCGGATGCCCCGCTTTAGCGCCGTCCAGATCCACCAGGTGAATGAATTTTCCGCCCTGCTCCTCCCAAGAGCGCGCTACCTGCAGCGGGCTGTCGTTATAGACGGTCTCCTGGTTGTAATCGCCCTGTACGAGCCTGACGCACTTGCCTCCCCGGATATCGATCGCTGGATAGATGATAAAAGATGACATGTTTATCCCCGCTTCCTCAAGTATGATTTAATAACGCCTCTGGCTCTTCGTCATGGACAAAAAATTACGCAGCAAACTCATCCCCAGCTCCCCGCTTTTCTCCGGATGGAACTGCATGCCGCAGACGGAACCGCGACCGACGATCGCGGTGACCGGCTGCCCGTAGTCGGTTACCGCCAGCAGATCTGATTTTGCCTCAGGAAGAACATGATATGAATGGACGAAATACGCATGCCCTTCCTCAAGCCCCGCAAAGAGCGGATGCTCCGGCTGCAGAAACCGCAGGCTGTTCCATCCCATATGAGGTACCTTGTAATCCCCTCCGTCAAAACGGACGACCGAACCCGGCAAAATGTCCAACCCGTCATGCGCGCCGTACTCCTCGCTGCGGCTGAACAGGAGCTGCATCCCGAGACAGATGCCAAGCAGCGGTTTCGTGCCGGATGCCGCTTCCTTCATGACGATATCCAGTCCCGACTCGCGGAGATGCTCCATTGCGTCGCCATAAGCGCCTACGCCGGGCAGAATGATGCCGTCCGCGGACAATATTTCCGCCCTCTCCCCGGTGACAAGCGGCTCGTAACCGAGCCGCTCTACCGCTTTGCCGACGCTGTGCAGATTGCCCATGCCATAATCCACAATCGCGATGGCCATGGCTTACAGTACTCCCTTCGTGGAAGGCACGCCCGTTACGCGCGGATCGATGCTCGTCGCTTCATCCAAAGCACGGCCAAGCGCTTTAAATACGGCTTCGACCATATGGTGCGTATTCCGCCCGTAATGGACGATGACATGCAGCGTAATGCGGGCTTCAAGCGCCAATTTCCACAGGAACTCATGGACCAGCTCCGTATCGAACGAGCCTACCAGCTGCGCCGGGTATTCCGCGCGGTATTCAAAATGCGGCCGGTTGCTGACGTCGATCACAACCTGCGCAAGCGCCTCGTCCATAGGCACGAACACGCTCGCGTACCGTTTGATGCCTTTTTTGTCTCCCAAGGCTTCCCGCAGCACCTGGCCCAGGCAGATGCCGATGTCTTCTACCGTGTGGTGATCGTCGATTTCGATATCCCCGTTGGCCTTCACGCGAAGATCGAACTGGCCGTGCTTCGTGAACAGGTCCAGCATATGGTTCAGAAAAGGCACGTCCGTCTCCAGCTCCGATACGCCGGTTCCATCGACGTTAAACGCCAGGGTAATGTCCGTTTCGTTCGTTTTGCGGCTGACGCTCGAGGTCCGCCCTTTCGGTTCAAATGTGCTCACGATGATTGCCCCCTTGTTTTGGTCTCCTGCTCCAGCCGGATTTTGATCGCTCTCGCATGGCCTTCCAGCCCTTCCCGACGGGCCAGTTCCATAATCGTTTCGCCGTCGCGGAGCAGCGCCTCCCGGCTGTAATAAATCATGCTTGATTTCTTGATAAAATCGTCAAGGTCCACCGGCGAGGAGAACCTTGCCGTCCCGTTCGTCGGAATGATATGGTTCGGCCCCGCAAAATAATCGCCGACCGGCTCCGAGCTGTACGGACCGAGGAATATCGCGCCCGCATTCTCGATCCGGCCGACAATCGCCATCGGCTCCTCCGTCACGATCTCCAGATGCTCCGGCGCGAGCCGGTTCACCGTTTCGATCCCCTCATCAAGGGATGCCGTTACGATGGCCGCTCCGTAGTTGTCCACCGAGGCGCGGGCGATATCGCGGCGCGGAAGCAGCTCCAGCTGGCGCTCCACCTCGGCCGACACTGCCTCGGCCAGCGCTTGGGACGGTGTCACAAGCACAGCGGACGCCATCTCGTCATGCTCCGCTTGCGACAGCAGGTCCGCCGCGATATAGGAAGGTTCTGCCGTATCGTCGGCCAGCACGACGATTTCGCTTGGCCCTGCGATGCTGTCGATATTGACGGCGCCGTAAACCTCCCGTTTTGCCAGGGCAACGTAAATATTGCCCGGCCCGCAAATTTTATCGACTGCCGAAATGGTATCCGTCCCATAAGCAAGAGCGGCTATGGCCTGAGCTCCCCCAACGCGGTAAATCTCGGTTACGCCCGCTTCGGCTGCGGCAACCAGGATGTAGGGATTGATTCCTTCCCGGCCCGCGGTTGCCGGCGGCGTAACCATGACGATCTCCGGCACGCCCGCTACCTGAGCAGGAATCACATTCATTAGCACGGATGAAGGATAGGCGGCTTTCCCCCCGGGCACATAAACGCCGACCCTCTTCAGCGGCCGAATGATCTGTCCCAACATGCTGCCGTCCGGTTGAAAATCCATCCATGAGCTGCGCTTTTGCTTCTGATGAAAAGCCCGGATGTTATCCGCCGCTGCCCGGATCGCCGTCACAAATGACGGCTCCACCTTCCCATACGCGGCTTTCAGCTCATCATCCTGCACACGCAGTTGGTTCCCGCTCAGCCTCATTTTGTCGAACTGCTCCGTATATCGAAGCAGGGCGGCATCGCCCTCTGCACGAACGGCTTTGATGATCGCTTTAACCGTTTCGTTCTGTTCCGGCGTTCCGTAATCGCTCTCCCGGTTCAAATTAAAGTCACGCAACGATACAACCTTCATTACCGATTCCCCCTTACCTGTCATCTCCATGCATGGATCCGTTCGACAATTCATTCTGAAGCCATTCCGTTAGGATTTCGAGGCCTCCGCATGGATTACCTTTTGCAGCCTGTCGCAAAGCCTCTGAATTTCTCCGTTCTTCATCCGGTAACTTACCCGGTTGGCGATCAACCGGCTCGTGATTTCAAAAATGCTCGTCAGCTCCACAAGCCCGTTCTCGCGCAGCGTCTGCCCGGTTTCCACCATATCGACAATCCGGTCCGCGAGCCCGATCAGCGGCGCAAGTTCAATCGAGCCGTTGAGCTTGACGACCTCCACCTGCTGCCCCTGCTCCCGGAAGTACCGGGAAGCCACGTTCGGGTACTTCGTCGCCACGCGCTGGCGGATGCCCGGGGTCCAATCGGGAAGCCCGATGACCGACATCCGGCACCGGGCAATGCCGAGGTCCAGGAGCTCATACACGTCCTTATCCTCTTCCATCAGCACATCCTTGCCCACAATGCCGATATCGGCTACGCCGTACTCGACATAAGTCGGTACATCCACCGGTTTGGCCAGAATAAACTCCATGCCCGCCTCCGGCAGCGGAATGACAAGCTTTCGCGTTTCATCCACGTCGAGCGGAATAGGCAGCCCGGCTGAACGGAACAGCGCCGAGGCTTTTTTTGTAAATGCGTCCCTTTGGCATAGCCACTTTTAAAACTTCTGCCATTTTCCGCACCTCCTCATGTCAGTTTTAAACGATTATTCATCTATGAAAACGTGATGATTTCCTTATAGCCGTTATGAAGCAGCCCTCGGCGGGAACCCTGATCATTTCGGGCATCCCGATGTATGCCTTCCGCATCATCGCCAAGCAGCGAGGTGACGACGATCCGTCCCTCTTTCCGAAGTCCGGCAGCTTTCATCAGACCTGCCTTCCGATGCTCCGCCGTATATTGAATCAAAATCGGCCGTTCCTCGTCCGGCTCATCCCAACGCACGCCATCCAGGATACGGTTTGTCTTGATCGCGAACCCCGTTGCCGGAACGCTGCGCCCAAACTGCTTCAGCAGTTTGTCGTAACGCCCGCCGCTTGCTACCGGAGACCCGATCTCCGCCGCATAACCCTCGAAAATCATCCCCGTATAATAAGAGAAGTCCCCGATCATCGTCAGGTCGATCAGTACATGTTCGGATACGCCGTGGGCCTCCAGCACTTCCCACACCTTGCACAGATGCTCTATGGAAGAGCGGGCCAAGGGATCGCCGCTGAGCTCCATTGCTTCCTCGCAGACTTCCCGGCCGCCGCGAAGGCGGAGGATGCCTTCAAGCTCATTCGCTTGATCCTCGGACAGTCGAAGATCGTCGATCGCATTCCGGTATCCGACATAGTCCCGGTTGAGCAAATCCTGCTTCAAGCTCTCCTGGTCTTCCACCCGCTCCGGCAGCGCCTCCTGCAGCAGGCCGTTAAGGAAGCCCATATGCCCCATGGCGATTTTGAACGTGTTCACGCCGGCCGCCTGCAGCGATTCAATCGCCAACGCCACAACCTCCGCATCCGCCTCGGGCGAGTCATCGCCGACCAGCTCCACGCCGGTCTGGAAAAACTCGGCCTCGCGTCCGGCCTCTTCCTCTATGGCTCGGAAGACGTTCGCATGGTACGACAAACGGATCGGCAGCGGTTCTTCTTTCAGCAGGGAAGCGACTACCCGGGCAATCGGCGCCGTGATATCGGAACGGAGCACCATGGTCGTGCCCCGGTTGTTCAACAGCTTGAATAACTTTTGGTCAGACGTCGAGCTGGCTACGCCAACCGTATCGTAATATTCCATCGTTGGCGTCATGATTTGCCGATAACCCCAGCGTTCCATGCATTTGAGCACCTGAGACTCGATCCGGCGGAGCCGTGCTACCGCATGAGGGAGATAGTCACGAACGCCTGCAGGTTTCTCAAATCCTTTTGGTTTAGACATGCGATTCACCTCGAATATGTTTGCCTTTGAAATTACCGTTATAAATGTCTTGTATATATAATGAGAAATAACGAATATCCCAATTAACCCACGTTTCTTTATTGTGGTACAGTACTACCGTGCTAACAAATTAAAGAATATTGGCTATATTACCATACTTCCGGCTTTACCGTCAATCGACGCAATGAAAACGGAAGTTTTATCGGATTCATTTCCTGCTCGTGCCGTTCAAACCTCTAGCCTTCCTTAAAAAAGTATAGGTTCTCATAGCGTTTTGCTAATGTGCGCTGACCACTTTTTTGATATTATAACCCACCTTTGTCCTGCATTGTGGAAAATCCATCCATCTCCCTGAAGTTTGAACAATGGAACCGCCGCCGTTATTTTTGACCCTATGTCTGGACGCCAACCCGGCTCATGATTTCCGCAACAAAAAACCGTCCGGTTTCCCGGACGGTTTAACTCTGGCTGAATCGCCAAAAAGATGTTATTCATTTTTTGAAGTCCTTGCAGGACAAGGCTCCCTACAGATCCACCGATCGCTTGCTGTCTCCAGCCACCGGTTCCCGTCTGGTTTGCGGCTGTGCCGGAGCTTTCGGCTTCAGGGAGCGCGGTACGCTGCCGAGCAGCATCCAGGCACCCGGAATACGCCGGAGAATGAATTGGGTGACCAGCGCGCTTACGATGAGCGCCGAAACCATGCCGCCGTATATCCACATTAGATAGTCATCCGTTACCGGATTCAGGTTGAAATCAAACTTCCGGTAAAACGCCAGCCAGAGCGGATGCACGAGGTAAATGGCAAAGGACAGCTCGCCGATCCTCGTCAAAACAGCGATGATTTTTTTCCAACCGCTGTTATACAGCCAATTTGCAGCCTGCATCAGGACCAGCGCCGAAAAGACGGTATGCATGTTCCAGAGGAACTCGTACCATAGAGAGTCATATTTTGCGCCAAGCAGCCGCGTGTTATACCACAGCTGTACGTGAGTCAGCGCAAGGGCGAGCCAGCCGCCCCAGAGAGCGATGGTGGCTCTTTTTTGTCCCGATGTCTGCTTCTTCCATGCCGAAGTCAGCCAGACTTTGTACTTGTCGTAATTGATGGCAAGGTATGCACCCAGCAAGTAATACGCCAGATAGGAAATCGCCAAGCTGCCCTTTGTCGAGTAATGCAGCTCGTATTTGTTCCACACGATAAAGCCCCACTGAAGCAGAAAACCGATCGGCACCGCCCATCTTACCAGGAGTTTGGACGATTTAAACAGCATGAGGAAAAGCGGGAACAGAATGTAGAACTGAAGGCTGATAAATACAAAATATAAGTGTGTGTAGTTTTGCCCCTTGGCCAAACGATCCAGGAACACCGGAATCTGCGCACCCCAGTCTAGCGAGCTGTTCAGCATACCGTTTTGTTCCAGCCGGATCAAAAAGTAGCCTATGGAGATCAGCAGGTACGGGAGCAGGATGTAAAGCAGCCGTCTTTTGTAAAAATTCGCAATCAGGCTTTTGGTCAGAGGACGGTCATAATAATTGTAAAACAGCACAAAGCTGCTCAGGAAAATGAACGACGGTGTTCCATACTTAAAAAAGATGTTCAAGAAGTTGATAATGTAATAGAATCGGGAATCGATGGCATCGACCGTCGCGAACGAGGTCGCATGGACATGCAGCACGCCCAAAATGGCCAATGCCCGATAAATGTCCAGCTGCGGCAGCCTTTCTTTTTTCTTGATCGTAGCTTCCATTCTTTCAATCTCCTTTAAAAAACAAAGTATAAACGGCCCGAATCGAATACAAAAGAAAAAAACGCTCGGCTGGGAATGAGGTGACAGAGCGTACAGGGCAGATTAAGTTTTCTCTTTCATAGATAAGACGACGATAACCGGGAGTTTGTTGCTTATTTTTGCTTTTTGCTTCCTAATTCCTGTGCCAACGAAAAAAGCCCCGCAAGGCAGCTACCCAGGGGACCCTATGATTCTTTCGTTTTGTTTGCCCTATTCATTTTACAATATTAACAGGTCTTTTGGAACCCGGCAGTGCCGTTTGTCTCAATTTGACTCCCTTTCCGGGGTTGCCCGTTTCAGTTCCCGCAGCGGGTTTCCGCCCACAAAAGAGCCCGGGGCCACATCTTTATGCACAACCGCTCCGGCCGCTACCACGGCTCCATCCCCGATCGTTACTCCCGGCAAAATGGTCACGTTCGCGCCGATCAACACATTTTCTCCAATAACGACTTCTCCCAGACGGTATTCCCGGATCAGGTACTCATGGGCCAAAATGGTCGTGTTATAACCGATGACGGAATTTTCGCCGACCGTAATTTTTTCCGGAAAGAACACATCCACCATGACCATTAAACCAAAAGCCGTGTGCTTGCCCACTTTCATGCCGAGGATATTCCGGTAAATCCAGTTTTTCATCGACAGCACGGGGCAGTAACGCGCAAACTGGATAAAAATGAAGTTTTTTAACGCCCTTGAACGGGCTCACTGTACGGTAAATATGCCACAGCGCATTATGCCCCTCTACGGGATAGCGGGTTACCTTTCTGGCCATTCCCTCGGCTCCTATTCCTGCTTCTGTCCTACAATACGGTATAAATCCCGCATATCTTTCAAAATAAAATCAGCACCCTTGTCCCTAAGCACCTGTTCCCCCTTCAGGGACCAGGATACGCCGGCAGCCAGCACGCCCGCCGCTTTTGCCGACTGGATATCCACCGCGCTGTCACCGACCATGAGCGTTGTCTCAGGCTTGCAGCCCAGCTGCTCCACAGCTTTCAGAACAGGCTCCGGATGCGGTTTCGGATGCTCTACATCGCTTACCGTAACAACCGCGGACATGTATGGGGCCAGATCGAATTTTTCAAGCGTCATCAGGGTTGACGGGCGGATTTTGGTCGTCACGATCCCCATGGAAATTCCCTGGCCGTGCAGCCATTGCACCACTTCATTGACATGAGGGAACGGACGGACCATCTCGTCGTGATGCTCTTGGTTGTAAGCACGGTAGAGCGGTACAAGCTGACTTACATCCTCTTGTCCCGAAAAGGTCTGCAGCTGGTACTCCAGCGTGGTACCCATATGCGGAATGATGCCTTCTCTGGACAAGGGACCTTTCGGTCCCTTTTCAAACACATGCATGAAAGAGGATATGATCAATTCATTTGTATCTATAATCGTTCCATCCAAATCAAACAGTACGGTTTCAATCATGCTGCCTACTCCTTTTTGTCGTCAGGCTCTCTGTTGTTGATTCCGGAGTCCGCTGTATTTGTATCCCGTTCTGCCGGAATTATGTCTTGGTCTGCCGGGTGCGGATGCCTATCGGCAGGTGCTGCCTGCGGGGCTTTCGCGACCGGCTGCTGCTTGCGGTTCAAATCGGCTTCAGGCGTCGGAGCTGCCCCCGGCTTGCTACAATACACCGGATCCAGATAACGTTCATTGGCTCTTCCGGTTACGCGGCGAACAATAATCAGCACAATGCCGCCGACTACGATCAAAATGGGGAGAAGCTGGGAAATCCGGATGTTGCCGTATGCCGGATCGAGATAACCCTGCTCGAAGCCCATCCATGTCATCGGGCTCCACAGCCCGTTGATGAAGGAGGCCAATGCCGAAGGCCCTTGAAACGCAAGGCTGTCGGTACGAACCGCTTCAATGAAGAAACGGCCGATGGAATACCAGATAAAGTACCCGATAAAGAGCTCGCCTACACGCAAAAATTTTTGTCTGCGGAGGACCAACAACAGAATGATGCCCGCAAGGTTCCACATGGACTCATACAGGAACGTCGGATGATGGAACACGCCCTCCACGTTCATTTGATTGACGATGAAATCGGGCAAGTGCAGGTTATTCCGCAAAAAGGATTCCTCTACCGGACCGCCGTACGCTTCCTGATTCACGAAGTTGCCCCAGCGCCCGATCATCTGCCCCACCAGAAGGGAAGGCGCGCACATGTCGGCGATTCGCCAAAATTTATACCCTTTATAACGCACATAAATAACGGCACATATAATGGCACCAATCAGAGCACCGTAAATGGCAATGCCGCCGTTCCATATTTTGAATACATCGACGAAGTTATCTTTATAATCTTCCCATTTAAATGCCACATAGTATATTCGCGCCCCGATAATAGCGGAAGGAACGCCAAGAAGCAGCAGGTCCATGAAAAATTCCTGCGGAATGCCGAAGCGTTTGCCTTCGCGAATGACAAGCAAAAGCCCGGCAAGGGCTCCCAGACCCAAGATAATGCCATACCAGTGGACGCGCAGCGAGCCGATGGAAAAAGCCACCGGATCGATCAGCAGTGTTGACATCCATTTCCCCCCTAGTCCAAATCATCCATATCTTCGGCAATCGTAGCCGTCAACTTGTTCGTGAATTGCAGCGCTGCGTTCAGTCCCATCTGCTTCAAACGGTAGTTCATCGCCGCTACCTCAATAATGACAGCCAGGTTACGCCCGGGACGAACCGGAATCGTCACGAGAGGAACATCCGTATCAATAATGCGAGTGGTTTCTTCATCCAGTCCCAGTCGATCATATTGTTTATCCTGCTGCCAGGCTTCCAGGCGAACGACCAGGGTGATCCGTTTATTGTTGCGTACCGCACCCGCGCCAAACAAGGTCATAACGTTAATAATGCCGACACCGCGGATCTCCAGCAGATGACGGATCAGCTCAGGGGCGGTTCCGTGAAGCTGAAAGTCCGAGGTTTGACGAATTTCCACGGCATCGTCCGCAATGAGGCGGTGTCCTCTTTTTACAAGCTCAAGGGCCGTTTCGCTCTTGCCGATGCCGCTGGAGCCGGTAATAAGCATGCCTACGCCGTAAACGTCGCACAATACCCCGTGGATGGTCGTGGTCGGGGCAAGCCGGCGTTCCAAAAAGCTCGTGATCCGGCTTGTCAAAATCGTGGTCGCCATGCTGCTTCGGAGAACAGGCAGGCCTTTTTTCGTTGCTGACCTCGGCCAGCTCTTCCGGGACCTCCAAAGAGCGGGTAACCACGATGCAGGGCGTTTCATCCGTGCACAATCGGCGCATCCGCTCTTTGCGTTCCTCAGGCGTAAGCATTGCAAAAAAAGCAAGCTCCGTCCGTCCCAGCAGCTGAACCCTCTCGCGCGGGTGATATTCAAAATAACCGGCCATTTCCAATCCCGGCCGATTCAAGTCATCCGTTGTAATCTGACGTTTTAAACCTGCTTCTCCTGAAATGACCTCCAACTGGAACTGCTGCACTAGCTCGGACACTTTCACTTTTTTTGGCCATGGTTGTACCCCTTTTCTTCCCTATGTAGAAAATCTTAACGCAGATCTTATCCGATCCGCTCATCGATGCATTTTAAATACGCAAGTATCAACGACCCTTGGTTCTTCGAAAAATACAGGCGTCTCTGAAAGTTAACGCAAGCCGAGTATCCAAATAATTTCATACTTAAAAAATAGCCTTACTTCCTGATATCTTAACAGGAATTCAGGGCGAATTGCAACGATTCCAGAGTTTCGATCCGTCGTTCATGACGGATGACTGAGTCCATCACGTTCGACATTTTTCACATGATCCACGCCAGCGAATGAACAAAGACCTTCCTTTCCCAATGATTCCAATAAAAAAAAACGTCTATCGACGTACATTTTCAAGGAAGCCAGACCTCATATAGCGGAAGTTTTCTTGCGAGATAAGGAAGCCGCGTCTTTCGAAGCTTATACTCTTATATCTAAAAAAAAACCGCCCTGTGGGGCGGTTTTTCGAAAGAAAGCCGACTGCCGGAGAATTAGTCTCCCAACAATACGTTCAGTTCGGACTCTTTATCAAAGATATGAACTTTGTTCATGTCGATTGCCAGTTTAACGTTGTTGCCTTCGCGGGTAGTGGAACGTCCGTCCACGCGTCCGATTACGGTATCGTTGCCAAGACCGCTCAGATACAAGAGCATTTCGTGACCCAGGTTCTCGGTAACGTCAACTTTAGCGCTGAAGATGGTGTTCGGGGAAGCTTCAAGGAACACTGGCTCCTCATGAATATCCTCCGGACGAACGCCCATAATCACTTCTTTTCCGATCATGGATTTGTTTTTCAACAGCTGGGCTTTTCCGCCTGGTACTTGAACGTTCAAGCCTTGAGCCGTAAAGTATACGTCGCCGTTTTGCTCGGACAGTTTGCCGTTGATGAAGTTCATGGTTGGGGAACCGATAAAGC
Source organism: Paenibacillus sp. DMB20 (assembly GCF_000987955.1). Lineage (GTDB taxonomy): Bacteria > Bacillota > Bacilli > Paenibacillales > Paenibacillaceae > Paenibacillus_AQ. Next base: position 3,447 of record NZ_LAZU01000034.1, on the reverse strand, counting down.
CCGCAACGAACATGTTCTCCGGCTGGTTGTAGAGCTCTTCAGGAGAAGCTGCCTGCTGGATGATGCCGTCTTTCATAACCACGATACGGTCACCCATCGTCATCGCTTCAATCTGGTCGTGCGTTACATAGATACAAGTGGTTTCAAGACGTTTAACCAGCTTTGTGATTTCGGCGCGCATCTGACCGCGCAGTTTAGCGTCCAAGTTGGAAAGAGGTTCGTCCATGAGGAACACTTGCGGATCGCGGACAATCGCGCGGCCCAAGGCCACACGCTGACGCTGACCACCGGAAAGAGCTTTCGGTTTGCGGTCGAGCAAATGCTCGATGTCCAGGATTTTTGCTGCTTCACGTACACGCTTGTCGATTTCATCCTTTTTCACTTTACGGAGCTTCAAGCCGAAGGCCATGTTCTGATACACATTCATGTGCGGATACAGGGCGTAGGATTGGAATACCATCGCGATATCGCGGTCTTTCGGTGCAACATCGTTAACTACGCGGTCGCCAATATACAGTTTACCTTCGGAAATTTCTTCGAGTCCTGCGATCATCCGCAAAGTTGTGGATTTACCGCAGCCGGAAGGACCTACCAATACCAGAAACTCTTTATCTTTAATATCGAGGTTAACATCGATTACCGTTGCTTTATCAGCACCTGCATATTTCTTGTAAATGTGTTCTAAACGTACGCCTGCCATGCTTTTTGCCCCCTCATCAAAATTATGAAATCGAATACAATTTATAGTCTAATATTAACCGATGGGCCACTGACTGGCTATACACAATCTGCACAAAAAACCTATTTCCTTTTCGTTAATTTATACAATAGCAGCGTTAACTTCACCAATACCGCATCCCCGAAGCTGCGCACATCCAGTCCGGTTTCCTGCTTGATCTTGTCCAGCCGGTACAGCAGCGTATTGCGGTGGATATATAAACGTTTCGCTGTCTCGCTTACGTTGCAGTCCAGCTCGAAAAAGCTTTCCAGCGTCGAAACGGTTTCCTCATCCTCAAAGACATTCATGTGATGACTTGCATATTCCTCCAGGAACCGGGTCCGCTGCTCATCCGGAATACTGTACAACAAGCGTTCCAAATGCAGTCCGTCGGAAAGGTGAATATGCTCCTTGACATTAAAAGTTCGCCCGATCAATAACGTCTCCCGAAGCAGCCTTAGCCCCTCGACCAACTGATCCATAACTTTAACCTGCGGGATTGCGGCCACATGAAAATCCCCAACCCACTCGCTCGAAACCAATTCATACAATCCCATGCAAAAAAGAGACAGCAGGTCCTGTCCGTTTTCTTCCTCATGGTCCTCCTTCTCGTCCGAGAGACCATCCAGCAGCCTGGGATCCGCAAGGAACAGCCACTCGCTATCCTCGAGAAGAATGAGCACAATCTCGCCGTCAAAATAACTGCGCAGCAATCTCTGCAGCGCCTTGTAGGAAATATCAGCCTCGTGATGGCTCTCGTTGACGAGCAGGAACGGAACCATCTCCTCGGTGACAGCCAGCTTTGTTTTGAATTCTTCCGGCAGCGGTGACCCATATTCTTCTTCGTGAAACCGTTCATTTAACCATGCGCCCAGGCGTTTTGCCCGCCGTTCACCTTCTCCCTTGCCAATGGTTTGCGTTCCCGGCAACGATAGAACCGGTTCGGCTACATTTTGTAGGAGCAGGCTGATCAGGTTGGCCTCGGTTTCGGAAAGATGTTCAGCCTGTATGGCTACCACTGCAGGCTTTTCTTCGGATAATGCCGTTTTAAACCAAATCTCGCCGGTTTCTGTATAAAAAAAATGCACCCGGTTTCATATCTCTATAGGCCGCCCGTATATCTCCTTCAAGCAATGGCTTTCCTTTTGATTCGTCATTAAGGATACCGTAATCGGATTCTAAGATGAGTTCCTTTTTATGATTGGCAGCAGATCCGGCTTTGGGTTGTTTCATCTCTCTCTTTTTCGCTTGCGAACCTGAATCATGGCCCAAACAAGAGTCCGTATCACTCTCGCTCCATGATTTAAGGGTTACTGTGGTACCCAGCATGCGTTCCAAACTTTCAACGATTTGCTCCAACTCCGCCATAGATGACTCCACCACTTTGTCGTTTTTTTATTTATTTTAGCACAACCGGCCGGAATAACTGAAATATAGAAAAAAACAAACGAAAAAAAGCCGCCAACAATGTTGACGACTTTTTGGGATGAGCCATGAAGGACTCGAACCTTCGACACCCTGATTAAAAGTCAGGTGCTCTACCAACTGAGCTAATGGCTCTTAAAACTGGTGGAGGATGATGGATTCGAACCACCGAACTCGTACGAGAACAGATTTACAGTCTGCTGCGTTTGGCCACTTCGCTAATCCTCCATGATATAAAGGTGGCTCGGGACGGAATCGAACCGCCGACACGAGGATTTTCAGTCCTCTGCTCTACCGACTGAGCTACCGAGCCATATGTAATTCACAAAAAAATAGTGTGAAGCTTCTCGCTTCTCTCACACTTTTTGAAGTGTAACATTATAATAAATGGCGGAACCGACGGGATTCGAACCCGCGATCTCCTGCGTGACAGGCAGGCATGTTAGGCCTCTACACCACGGTTCCGCATTTAAAATAACTGGTGCCGGCGAGAGGACTTGAACCCCCAACCTACTGATTACAAGTCAGTTGCTCTACCAATTGAGCTACACCGGCGTATTCAATTATGTACATGGTGGAGGCTGAGGGGATCGAACCCCCGACCCTCTGCTTGTAAGGCAGATGCTCTCCCAGCTGAGCTAAGCCTCCAGGTATGTATGGTAGCGGCGGAGGGGATCGAACCCCCGACCTCACGGGTATGAACCGTACGCTCTAGCCAGCTGAGCTACGCCGCCATATTATACATGGTTTGCAATCAGGTTATATGAATGGCGGAGAGAGAGGGATTCGAACCCTCGCACCACTTTCGCAGTCTAACCCCTTAGCAGAGGGTCCCCTTATAGCCACTTGGGTATCTCTCCATCATAACCTTTTATGCAGTTACAGAGATTGACTCCCTGAAAACTAGATACGAAACGTTTTGCGTTATATTTAGGATAAGCCCTCGACCGATTAGTATTGGTCAGCTCCATGCATTGCTGCACTTCCACCTCCAACCTATCTACCTCGTCGTCTTCAAGGGGTCTTACATACTGGGAAATCTCATCTTGAGGGGGGCTTCACGCTTAGATGCTTTCAGCGCTTATCCCTTCCGTACTTAGCTACCCAGCCGTGCTCCTGGCGGAACAACTGGTGCACCAGCGGTACGTCCATCCCGGTCCTCTCGTACTAAGGACAGCTCCTCTCAAATTTCCTACGCCCACGACAGATAGGGACCGAACTGTCTCACGACGTTCTGAACCCAGCTCGCGTACCGCTTTAATGGGCGAACAGCCCAACCCTTGGGACCTACTTCAGCCCCAGGA
>NZ_LAZU01000018.1 GCF_000987955.1 Paenibacillus sp. DMB20 | reverse complement strand
GCCCGCGGCCGGGTTCGCGCCTGCGGCTGGCCCTCCAGCACACGGCGTCAGCAGGCGGCGGAGCCGTCCCTGCAGCTCCTGGTGCTCCTGAAGCCCCGGCAGCCGGCATTCCTTTGGCCTGGCCGGCCTGCAGAGCGTGGCCGAGCTGCTCCTCCAGCGATTGCAGCAGCTGATGAAGCTGCGGTCCGAATACCGCCTGCTGCAAACCTCTCAGACTTTCCGGCGTGATGGGGAGACCCCGGTGAAAAGCGATGGCGGCGGCTTCCGCCCATTCCGCTGCCGGGATCTGAGGCGGTTTCAGGGCCAGGGCCTCTTTGAACTGCGCTAAGCTTTCTTTGGTTAACGGGACCCCGGCGGCCTGCATGGCCCGAATCATTTCCCGGTTTTCCTTGGTATCCGGCAGTCCCGCGAACTCGAGCACTTCGGCCATCGAAGACAGGGACAGCGTCTGGCCCGGCGAAAGACTGAGCGGCTTCAAGACCGGCGTTCCCCCCTCTTCGGGCGGCTGCACTTGAAGCAGTGCCGTCTCGCCTGGCCGCAGCGGCGTTTCCAGCTTCGCTTTCACCTGCACTCCCTGGATTTGCACCACCGCTTCCTGACCGTCTTCCGATACGTTCATGACGACACCGCGAACGACCTGACCCGGTTTCATATCCAACGTTTTGGCGTCTCCCGGTTTTTGTTCTCCCAGAAGTCCGCGAATCAACGATCCGATGTTCACGCTTTGTCCTCCAAACGTCCTTTTTCCTTATATATCGGCAGCAGCCCGCCTTTTCTCAAGGCGGGCTGCAATGAAACTAGAACAGGGACAGCTGCTCTGCCTCCATATTTTTCAGAAAGCTTTTCCGGTGCATGGCGCTAGGTCCATGAATCAACAGCTGTTCCCGGTGGTATTTGGTCGCATAACCTTTATGTACGGCGATCCCGTATTCGGGATAGCGGGCTTCCCATGTCCCTTCGCATAACCGGTCGCGGGTCACTTTGGCGACGATCGAAGCGGCGGCGATGGACTGGCTGTTCGCATCCCCTTTAATAATAGCCAGCTGCGGAATATCGCAATCCACCTTTTCGGCATCCACCAGCAAAAATTGCGGGGTCACCGCCAGCCGTTCAAGCGCCATCTTCATCGCCAGCCGGGCGGCCTGCTTGATGTTGATCCGGTCAATTTCTGCCGCATCCACTTGTCCAACGCCTACGGCAAGCGCTTTTTCCATAATAAGATCGTATAAGGCATCCCGCTTCTTGGCGCTCAGCTTTTTGGAATCGTTAATTCCTTCAATGACCAAGCCTTGCGGCAGTATTACCGCCGCAGCCACCACATCCCCGAACAGGCAGCCGCGCCCAACCTCGTCGATGCCTGCAATATGTATGTAACGCTCTCCGTATTCCCGTTCGTACATTAATAAATCCGTCATATGAAATACTCCTCGATCCCCGTAACGCAAGGCTTTGCCTAGACTCGTTGTACAGCAAACCCATCCCGTATATTAATCTATCGCAAATAAAATGATAACATGACTCTACTAGATTAACATACCTTTCAGGAGGGCGTCATCCTTTATTGGACCTTTCATGAAGGTTCTAGAAGTATATGGGATAAGGCTACCTGCCTCCTCGCCAGCCTTGGGGATAACAACATGCTGCCGTTCGGGATAAACGTGCCTTCTATGCCATATACTATCACTCTATATTCAGCCATCTAAAGGTAATCCACGGGAGAGCTCGGATAATGAAACCGCAAAAATCCTTTCCCGGTCTGGAATAACCAAATCGAGCCTATTGTTTTGACTCTTCTTCCCAAAACAAAAGAAAAACAACCGTCTTTCCGGCAATAGACCGGAGACGGTTGCTCATTTCAATTCCATATAGTTCTTTACCGGACAGGCAACGCTATGCCAACGTTACGGCCCATGGGGTCAATACGGCGCTTCCATCGAGAAGCGGCCCATCTTCCCGGCACGAAGCTCGCGCAAAAAAATACCGGACGCTTTCTCCAAATCTACGCGCCCGCCGCTCACGATACAGCCGCGCTTGCGGCCGATGTCTTCCATGACGGCGACGATTTCGTCCGGATTTTCATAATCCGTCGGACGTTCCTTCAGGTCAAAACGCTCACTCATCGCTTCCCAGTAATACTGGGAGAAATATTTCACGGCAAAAAAAGCAATATCCTCAACGTTCAATATTTCTTCTTTAATCGCTCCGGTTACGGCAAGACGGTAGCCCACGTTCTGGTCCTCAAACTTGGGCCATAGGATGCCAGGCGTATCCAGCAGCTCCATTTCGCCGCCCGTGACCTTGATCCACTGCTGTCCCTTGGTGACCCCCGGGCGATCTCCCGTTGCCGCAATGTTGCGGCCCGCCAAACGGTTAATGAGCGTGGATTTTCCCACGTTAGGTATACCTACGATAAGCACGCGCATGGCACGAGGATTCATGCCCTTGGCAATTTGCTTGTCGATTTTCTCCTTCAGCAGAAGCTTCACTTGGGCCGGAATATCTTTAACTCCCGTACCCGTCGAGGCGTCTACAGGAAAGGCAGGATGCCCCTGCTCCTTAAAATAAGCCAGCCACTGGCGCGTTACCTCGGGATCGGCCAAATCCGCCTTGTTCATGATAATCAGGCGCGGCTTTCCCTGAAGGATATCATCGATCATCGGATTGCGGCTTGAGAGCGGCAATCTGGCATCGATCAACTCAATGACCGCATCGATCAGCTTTAGCTTCTCCTGTATTTGACGGCGTGCTTTTGTCATATGTCCCGGAAACCATTGTATCGTCAACGTCGTCACCTCACTAAATTGCAAGCTTTCGTTATTTCTGTTATTCCCCGCTAGTGATCAATCAAACCAATGTCCTTCAGCGGCCAGAATATGAGGTCCGCCCGTCCGACGATATCCTCCAGCGGAACATAGCCGATCATCCGGCTGTCCGTGCTGTTGGAACGGTTATCTCCGAGCACGAAAACATGCCCTTCGGGCACCTTGCCGTCCGGAACTTGAGCGTTCGGGAAATTGGTGTTATTGTACAGTCTGTCATCGGCATGTGCTTCATCGACGGCTTTCTGTATGTAGGTTTCGTTCACAGGTTCCCCGTTCACGATCACTTTATCGCCCTCAACCTGGACGGTGTCGCCCGCTACGGCTATAACGCGCTTGATAAAGTCCCTTCCCTCGGAAGGCACGTGGAATACGACAACCTCTCCGCGCTGCGGTTTGCGGATATCGTATAAAATCTCGTTGACGATAAGCTTCTGCCCCGTCACGAAATTAGGCTGCATGGACGGGCCTTGTACGATAAACGGTTTAAAGAGAAGCCAGCGAATGAGAACCACGAGAATTAATGCAATAAGAAGGGCTTTCAGCCATTCAACCAACTCGTTCTTTTTCTTCTTGGCCGGTTTTTCAGCTTCTACCGGATCGACTGCCTCCTGATGAGTATCCTGCTGCATAATTCACCGTCCTCTCTCCTGTGATATGTCCTGCTTTTATCGTTTTTTTGGATATACAAAAGGGGCTTGTATATGCGCACAAGCCCCTTTTACCGTCAGTTGATTAACGACGAATTTCTTTAATTCTCGCTGCTTTACCGCGCAGTTCACGAAGATAATAAAGCTTCGCACGACGCACTTTACCACGGCGAGCCACTTCGATTTTCTCGATTTTAGGCGAGTTGATTGGGAAAGTTCTTTCCACACCAACACCGTAGGACATTTTACGAACGGTAAAAGTCTCACTGATTCCGCCACCGCGACGTTTAATTACAACACCTTCGAACAACTGGATACGCTCACGAGATCCCTCGATAACCTTAACGTGCACTTTCAAAGTGTCGCCAGGACGAAAGCTCGGAATATCCTTGCGAAGCTGTTCTTGAGTAATCGCTTGTACGATATTCATCTAGGACTCCCTCCTCTCACACAGGCGTTCTTGCCTCTTCCGGAAAAACCTCTTGTTTTCCATCATTATCCGCAGCGGACCACCGTATTCACAACAAAAGAAATTTTAACACAACTACCGGGCGAAGGCAAGTTATTTGTTCTACCAAAAGCTGAAGATGTTTTGACCGAAACCTTGATGGGAATCAAGAGACGTCCAGCAAAAAACCACTCTTCCGTGTTTGTCAAAAAAACAAGGGAAAGTGGTCATAAAACCTTGCGTCCAGCCTCATTATGTATTGCGAAAAAACCATTGGATGGTTAGATCTTGTGCTGGTCGGAGTAACAGGATTTGAACCTGCGACCTCACCCACCCCAAGGGTGCGCGCTACCAGACTGCGCCATACCCCGACACTGAACCCGCTGGAAAACCGCATAATAACGGGGATTTTCGGCCATTGTACGGAAGCCCATCCGCTATTTTTGCGCCATCCAATATCGTATTCGAGGATATTATACGACATAGCCGCGCACCCTTGCAATACTTTGAGCGCGCACCCCTGCTAAAAATTTCAGCCGTTTTAGCACGGGGAATCGGCGATAAATCAGTATTTTCAACGCGTTGGTTACGGCGATTGAACCCGCGCACCCTTGCTTAGAAAACGCAAAAAAAAAAACGCAGCCCTAACGGACATGTATCCGCTAAAGCTGCGCCTAAATCCATTCATAATATACATTCATCTTATCAATAATGCTATAATTATACAAAAATAAACTAATATTTTCCGGAGGGTCATATGAATTATACTTGTCCTCATTGTAATCGAGACACTACCATTACTGATTCCGATCGTATTGTTGATTATGTCAACTTACGCATCGAAAGCGGCGGTTTAGCAAAGCAATTTGAAATTCAGTATATCGTTTGTCCAAACGTTAACTGTAATAAATATACCTTAACAGCTTCTCTCTACGACGCTACACTAGAACATTATGGTTATTATGCACCGACAGGAGAAGCCCTTTTTATGTGGAATCTTGTGCCCAGCGCCAACATAAAAGTATTTCCTGACTACATACCGCAGCCAATTATTGCGGATTACAATGAGGCATGTCTAATAAAAGAGTTAAGCCCAAAAGCCTCTGCCACACTAGCTAGAAGATGCCTTCAAGGAATGATACGTAACTTTTGGAGTATAAACAAAAAGAGCCTTTATGAAGAAATCAATGCTATTCAGGATAAAGTGGACCAACTGACTTGGGAAGCGATAGATGCTGTTCGTTCAATAGGCAATATTGGAGCGCATATGCAGAAAGATATCAACTGCATGATTGATGTCCATCCAGGAGAAGCTCAGCTCTTAATCGATCTAATTGAAACTCTCCTTAAGGAATGGTATGTCAATAGACATGAAAGGGAGCAAAAAATGCAAGCTATAATTGAGCTAAGTAAGCAGAAAAGCGCTCTAAAGGCTGGGCAGACAGAATAAAACGCAAAAGCGCTCACCCACGGATTTAACTCCGCAAGTAAGCGCTATTTTTTATTCCTCGCTATCCTTCTTCGTTTTGCCTACGTCCGCTGAGTCCGCATCTCCGTTCGCTATGCTCCCTGCGTCAGCTACACCCTCCGCCAGCATGTACGCAACGCACGCGCCAACCGCCCCGATAACGCCCGTTACTTGCAGCGTTACATTCTCGCCAGCACCTCCGGCCGCCAGTACGCTCGTAGCCAGCGCAGCCAACAACGCCCAAAAACTTCCGCGAAGACAATTTCCGTTTCCAATCGATTTTGTTTCCGTTCATATTACTTCGCCTCCTTCGTAGTAATCGTCGCCAGTTTCGCCTTGTTGTCCCACGTAATCGATGCGCCAATCCGTTCGCTTATGTCGCGCAAAGGAACGTACACCGATCCGTCGATAATAACGCCATCTTTCGCCGGCTTACCGTCCACCTTAACCGCTGCTTTTTCGTGCTTCATCTCGGGTTCGTCCGCCTTTCCTTCATTTAATTTCGCAGCAACCCGCGCTTTGAACGCGAACCAACCGGTCCAGGCGCCGCCATCGTACATTAGGCGCGGACATATTTTACCGGACCAGTCGTAATGCCGGCGCAATCGGTCGACGCCCCATCCGCGCTCTTTTAACATTTGCGCAACCAGTTCGACCGCGTTATCGAGCGTCTTGGCATAATTGCCACTCTCGCATATTTCAACGCCAATCGACGTGCGGTTTCCGCTAGTGCTCCCGCTACCGTCGCCGGCGTGCCATGCGTTTTCATTCAACGGTATACATTCGACGGCCTCGCGCTCATCCACGCCGATGTGAAACGAAGCCTGGCGCGTATTCGTCGGATTCGTCAGCCACGCGCGTTCGCCGGCCGCTGATGATTTCGGATTCCCCGTATTGTGAATCGTAATCGTGGACGCGTTCATCGCGTAACCTGGCCGCCGGTTACATGCGGTTGATTTCGGTATATGGTCCTTACGATAATTCATTTGCCTCATTCCTTTCCGCCGGGAAACCGGTCTTTAATATCGCGAAGTTCCGTTATAATTACGTCATATTTATCGCTAAATTTATCGAGAAGGTCCTGTAGCCGCCCCTCGCGTTCCTTATTCGTCTTCATGACGTAAATAAGGAGCCAAACGAATCCGACTGCGAATGGCCCCTGCGTTATGAAGTATTTAACTAGATCCATTTCCGCCATATAGCGGCCTCCCTTGCGTTAAATCTGAACGGCGTCTCCGCTCTCGTTGATTTCGTAGCCTTTTTCATGTAACGCTAGTCTAACAGGCTCTTTGTCCTTTTCGGGAACACTCGCAAATGTCCGCATAGCGTCGATGATAACGTTAGCGTAAACGCGGTGAATAAATTTAACCTCGATCGTTGCCATTACGCTCCAACTCCTCCCGCAAGCATTTCGTATAATTCAAGTGTTGCGCTGTTAGCTTCCGCAATCTTAGCGTCCTGTGCCGCTTGGCTTTCATGTAATTCGATGGCGGCCGCCTGCGCTTCGGATAGTTGCGCCTTTAATTGCGCAACTTGTTCCGAAAGCGGTTGAAGTGTTGGTGGCGGTACTTCGGGGTTATTAGGGTCTCGATAAGTAAACAATAGCTTTTTGGTCTTAGGGTCTACTTGAAAAGAAGAGGCCTCCATAAAATCTTCCATGTACTGACCATATTCCAACTGGAGGACGCCATAGGTTGACCTGTCCCTATCACGTAAGAGTGGGTAATTTTTAATCGTATCCTCAACGGTTCGAACAGGGAAATGTTCAGGATATTCCTGGGCGGGTGTATGCATCAGGACGCGCCCGGTGTCGACCTCGTAGAAGATCATCATACCGATTTTTATCACGGTCCCATCCTCCTAATTAAGTGCAATAATTTCATAGTGATTCCCTACCCTTACGCCGTTATCGTATCCGACCCCATATACAAGAGCATTACCGGGTAGGGTGGTGTTTTTTGGACCATAGACAGCATAACCAGTCACGGGCTCCCAACGCAGGGTATTAGGATTTAGCCAAATGTAAGGGCTCGCTGTATGATCACTCGGCACCATACTTGCCCACATAGGTAAACCGTCGGGGTACCCCTCACGATCTCGCCATATCCGTATCAGGCCAGGATTGAATCCTTCAGGGATTGGTATTATGAGAGCACCGATATTCAGATCAGCCATACCGTAGCCTTTAATGAATGGTCTACCCTCGACTAACGTTCCGATCAAACCCGCAACATTAACCCCGGACCGCAAGTTATTCGCAGTAAGCCCTGGAACTGCGGCCGTTACCCAAGATGCACCGTCATAGTAGCCGTGCGGTGGGCGAATAAAGAAGCGATCACCCGGCCAGACAGTCGGTTCAAGCCCTGGCATATGATTGTTCTCGGCACTTCGGTTAGGCATCTGGCCCGTGAATGGCCCGTTCGCATTCGATGCCGTCTTCCCGGCCAGTACATCCGCCGCCGTCGCGTTCCCGGTCGCACGGATCACCGCCGAAATCTTCGGAATCAGTTGCGCCCATGATTCGCTAGTGGATGCCGGTACCCCAATAGAGTTGAGCGCGGCAACCACATTCGCTTTCTGCTCAACTCCAAGCTGCTTTCCCGCAAGAGCTTCATCGTACGCCGTCTTTACCGCATTTGCCGTCGCCGCCTCGGATACCGACGTACTCGTCACGGTATCGTTAAGCTTGACGATACCCTTTTGCGTTGTCGACGCATCGGGCGGCTGAGTCACGCCTAATTGGTCGGCCGGTACCTTTCCATTCGCGTCAAGCATAGCCAAGCCGTTCGCCACGCCAACCTTTGCGTCAATTGCTTGCGCTAAAGCATTCTCGTCACGCACACGTCCGCGACCATCGAATCGTCAATTAGCGGCAGCCCTAGTTTTGCTGTATTCGCCATACTACGCTATCCCCCGATTCTTTAAATCTTTATACGTTATTCCGAGCGCCTTCAATTCGCCGTACGTCAATCCGCTCGCCTTTAGTTCGCCGTACGTATAAAAACGGAATACGTACTCGATCGCAAGGTGCGCCGGCGTAATATCGCGAACAGCCGCCCGCAACTCCGCCATTTGTTCCGGAACCCCGAGCGTACTCACAAACGTAATCACGATCGTATATTCCGCCGCTTTATTCGTGACCGCAACCTCTCCGTTCGAGTACGCGGACGCAACGTTTTCGATTAATTCCGCCGTTACCGTGCCGACACCGCGCAGCTTTGAGAGTAAGACCTCGCGCCGCTGTTCGTACGTTTTGCCCGGCTCGGCCGTAATTCCAAATATACGCTCCCACCGCGCTAGTCCCCACGTTGCCGTCTCGATAAAAAACTGCGCCAGTACGTCGTCAATGCTGGCGTTAAGTCGCGCCATCTCTTCCGCCTCGCGGTCGAGTATATTCGTAGCGACCGGCATTTCTTCGTAATAGAGAGGCACGGAGTCCCGCATATCACGCGCTATTTCTTCGGCTGTTCTCACGTAACGGTCACCGTCCCTAGTACCGCAACCTCACCGTCCGCAATCGCGACATTCGAAAAGCTGCCGTTAACCGTCAAATTTTCGTAGTCAATAACAGGCGGAATATCGAGGATTACGTTAGCGATCCGTGTAGCACGGACGAGTGGGTCCGAGAAGGCGAGTGAACGCAGGTATTCGCGTACGCCCGTCTCTACCTGCGCCTTGACTTCTTCCGTCGTAGCCCCCGGCGCGAGTGTCACTTTAACCGCAACGTTGATCGGGACCTCTATCGCGCCCGCCACCGTTGCGATTGCGCCAACAGGTGCGACCCCCTGCCCGGTTCCATCTTGCGTTGGATCAATATACGCCTGAACCGCGTCAACAATAACGGAGTCTGGCGCGGTCTTCTCGTCGTCCAGAAGAACGATTTTAACCGTTCCCGGCCCGTTCCATATCGGATATACCTTTGCGTCACTAACGCCGGGAACCTCTAACGCCCATTGGCGGTAATGATTCGCATTGCCTGACGTTGCCGGCCGCCTTGCTCGTTCGAAGTATCGCGCCAACAAGGACGCATCCGACTCCGCATCGACTCCACCCTCGAAATATGACGCGTTGGTTAATGTAAGAATGCCGGCCAAGTCGCCGATAACCGTTGATATCGCGCCCGCCCCGACATTACCGTTTGAGCCACCTGACTGCGCTTCGGCCGCAGCTATTACGGAGCCTTCCGCGCCTGTTCCGGCGATAGTAACCTCCGCCTTGGTTACGAAATAGACCGGGCTCTCCCCGCCAGTACTAACGACCATTCCTGCGGGAATTACCGTTCCGACCGGTCCGCTAAATGTCACGGAACCGACCGCCTTTACCGCAGGCTTGCGGGTTAACCCGTATTCACGCGCAAGCATATCGAGATAGAGACCGTAAGTCGTGTCCGCAAAGCCGGCGTTAAGTACGTTGTCGAGTTCGATATAGGCACGCTCAAACTCGATTGCAGCCGGCGCCGTTAAGTCGTAAGTTACCGAGCCCTGCCGTTTGTCAATATCCGGAGGTGACGCGCCTAGCATCCGTTCGTGGACCGCTGCTTGCGTTTGATCTTCGTACGCCATTAAATCGTCACCTCCATCGGGATAATTTCGTCGTTTATCTCAACGTAAAAAGACACGTAAAGGCGGTCGCCCTCACGCGTCAATTCGAAATCATATACGTCATCAATCCGGTCATCATAAATTAAAGCTTCTTCGATAACCCGTGGTATTTCCGTTTCCAGTAAATCAAGTGTCGCGCTCGATCCGATCAAGTCATCGAGTTCGCAGCCGTAATCGTCGTCGTAAATAACGAACCGGAATCGCGCTGTCTTAATCGCTTTAACGATGAACTGTTTGATCGAATCCAGACCGTCAACATACCCGCCGAGGACGCCGTTATCAAAGTCAAGCGCGTACGTTTTAAGCGGTTGTTCTTCCGCTAGGTCGTTAATTACTTCCGTCTCAATATCGACGGGCTCCAAAGGACTAAGCGCCATTTTCCGCGCCTCCCATCCGATCGAGAATCACGTAACCTTGGCCACTATTGTATGACGCAACGACAACGCGGTCGCCTTTCGCCAGGGCCGCGCCAAACTTAACGTCCGCATCTGTTATAGTAAAATCCGTTATCTTATGTGTGTGGCCCGGGTCGCCGGCCTGCGTCGTCGTAAGCGATATTTTACCGCCACTTATCGTTGCTTTACGAGTGTGTTCCGTTAAGTGTTCGCAAACTACGAAATCGTCTTCGTCAAGTTCGAGCGGCATGTTATTGATCTTAATGCGGAGGGGCGACGCTGATGTTACCGTTGCAAATTCGATATCGACGTCGCGATTATAGCCGACCGCCTTGACGACCGCTTTAAACTGGCTAAACCCATTTCCTTCGATTAGCTCCGGTTTCATACTACGCGCCTCCTTCCGTTCTTTTGCGTATGGTTTCGATAAACATATCCGTAGCACTTTGTTGTTTTTTTCTTTTTGCCTTTTCCTTGTTTTTTCTTCTTCTTTTTCTTTCTTCTTCGCGGCTTCTTTTTTCTCCGGACTTTCCTCATACTCCAATTTCGGCAGATCATCCGTTTTTGAAATCGTAACTTCCATTCGGTGCGCACCGCCCTGGAACGTGTGAGTGTCCGCGTTAACATAAAAACCGCCGACCAAATCCGTCATCGATTCAAAACGCGTAGACGGCTGTCCCTGCGACGACTTCCGTATTGCCAAGCGCCTCGACCGATACCTCTTCGGATACTTTCGAGAGTTCCTTTAAGCGCTGTTTCGCAAGCTGCTCAATGGCTGATTGCGTCTTATCGCTATCTGCCTGCTCAACATGCTGCATAAGCCCGTACTTCTGAATCGCCGCGCCATTCTTTGCCGTCGCAGTCAGCGGCTTTTTATCGTCCCCGCCGATAACCTTCACGGCCGTTCGCATATCGTCAATTGACCGCGATCGGTTTGCGTTAATAATATTGACGCCATCTTCAAGTATCCACCGCACGAGAGCGTCCTTTTTCTCACGTAGATAAAGCTTGCCTTCGCGCGAATAGACGGTAAACTTACGGCCGTTTTGCTTGCGCGTTTGGGTGAGCGCGGTCACGACCATGTCCCATAACGTCATGTTGCGCAGGATTAGCTTTGGAATGACGTAACCGGTCGACGCAATATCGCCGGCCGCAATGTCAAACGCCTTACATATTTCTTTGACGATAGCGCCCGCTGTCATTCCGACGAATTTGCGTGTATCAGCGTTTTTAGTGAGGTACACATTCTCGTCATAGGCGATTACGGTTGCGTCGCCGCGATCATTGATCGTATAGTCGAAAATGATTCCGCGAAACAGGCCGACATTGTCTGCGTAGAAGCGAACCTCTTTGCCAACGTCAATATCGATCGCCTGCTCTTCACCATCGACCGTATTAGACAGTGTCAGTTTCAACGTGCGATGTGGCTGCGCAACCTCTCCGGACCATACCGCTACCTTAACCAACGGCTCAATATAGTACTTTCCGTCGTAAAGAACGCGAATTTCTGTTGCCATTACGGAATCACCAACTTTATGCCGGGCTTTAGCACATTAGGGTTCGGCCCGACCACCTTCTTGTTGGCGTTATAAATCTTGCGCCAGTTATTGCCGTCACCGTATACCTTCGCGCTAATCTTAAATAGTGAGTCGCCGGACTTGACCGAGTAGGATGACGGAACTTCACGCGTATTCGGACGTTGAGCAGCCGCCTGCAATTTCGGTAACGTAGCGCCACCACTTCCGGACTTTTTACCCCCGTCACCCTTCTTTTCGATTTTTTAAGAACGTGTACTCTTTGAGATCAAGCGTATAGTAAATGTCACCGGGCTCGCCGCCCCGTTCTTCATACTCAAAATTGCGGATCGTAACGGCGATGTTAATCGGTGTGTTCGTGACGATGTAACGGACCGGCTTGCCTGACCGTTGCCACCGCTCTATTGTTTTCACGTATTCCCACGGGTCTTTGAGTTTGGAATACTGGCAGAAGGAGGCGTTGTAATCGCGGGGGAACAGTGAGGACAGCGAAAACTCTTTCTGCCGTCCGTTGCCTATAATAGTGTACTCGCCTAGTTTGGCGACTTCGATATCCTCGAAACCGTTCGAGGATACGACGGAGATTGAGTCCGGATTTACCGGTAACCACATTTCTTCCGTGCGGTTGTTAAACTTAAGCCAAAACTGCGGCTTCTCTCGTACCATAGATTCGCCTCCTTACTGCGCCATTTCGTACGCTAATTGTTTCGCAATCTTTTCGATATCGGCTTCTTCACGTACGTAGAAATTATTACCGCTAATAACGACCGGCCGAGCGGACCCGCCACCATTAGCGCCCGGCTCACCGCGATAACGCTTTGCCTCTTCGCGCGTCAATACTTCCTCTCCCTTATGGAGGCGCGCGACCATTCCGTTGTATGGCACGTTATTAATTCCGCCATTAAAGCCGAATGCGCCTTTTACATCGTCCCATAACGTATTCTTTGGTGCCGGGGCTTGCATGGTAGCCTCGCCGCCGAACATCGGAACATTGGGTCCGTTCTTGGTGTTGTGTTCTGACATCGCCGTGTTAAAGTCCACTAGGCGTTGGGATTGCTCGTCCCTTGCGCCAGGTACGAGTGACTTTACTGAATCAGGCAATCGGAACGAGGCGACGATACCCTTAACGATGCCTTCCCCGATAGCAACGCCGAGCTTAATGGCAGCGTCGACCACTGGTCCTGAGTTACCGAGAACGGTTGCGATTACGTCTGTGACATTCTTTGCGATCATCTCAAATTTTGCTTTCCCGCCAGCATCATACCAAGCTTTAAAGTCATTCATAAGCGTGTTAAAAATGAACTTTATTTTAGCTGGGATATCGGGTAGCTTTTGAAACTCCGGATTATCGATAAAGTGCGTTTTAACGTAGTTTTTAGCGCCGTCAACCATCTTCTGTACTCCCGCAACAATCTGCGGTGTATACTTTTCCACAAAATCAGCCGCAGCATTAGCGAGGTCCTTAACAATAGGCAATAGCGGCATCATGCCCGCAATTTGCAACGTCTCAATGGCGCCACTAAACTGTTCTACCGCTCCGGCTGCGTTGTCCATCTTCTTACGCGCCACATCGAGCGCCGTAACTTTCGACATCTCCTCGCGAAACTCTGCTACGCCCTCCGCGCCTTCTTTAAAGAGGATCGTCGCAGCCCGTACCGCGTCCGTTCCGAACATCAGCTTGAGCGCGTGCTGACGCTCCTGATTCGTCAGTTTCGATAAGGATTTGCGCAGCGTTCCGGCGATTTCGTCGAGTGACTT
Source organism: Paenibacillus sp. DMB20 (assembly GCF_000987955.1). Lineage (GTDB taxonomy): Bacteria > Bacillota > Bacilli > Paenibacillales > Paenibacillaceae > Paenibacillus_AQ. The sequence continues at coordinate 148,144 of NZ_LAZU01000018.1, read as the reverse complement.
AATATTGCCGGCCGCATCGAAGAACTTGTTAGAACCGTCGGCCGTAACGAGTCCGAGAGCCCGGAATAGTCCGATTTGTTCTTTCGTGACTGGCTGCAATGTTTGGAGCATCGTTTTCAGCGATGTACCTGCGTCCGATCCCTTAAGTCCGCGATTCGCAAACAAGCCGAGCGCGACGTTGGTATCCTTGAAGTTCATGCCGAGGCCAGCCGCAACTGCCGACGTCATCGAAAGGGAATAGCGCAATTCCTCAACGCTCGTCGCGGACGCGTTCGCAGTACCCGCGAGAATGTTCGCAGCCTGGGCCGCCGTCATTCCGTCTTCCTTAAACGCATTAAGCGCGGTCGACATGATTTCCGCAGCCGAAGCGAGGTCCAGTTCGCCAGCTGTCGCGAGGTTAAGCGCAGCCTCAAGACCACCCGCCTGTACCGTGGCCGGCGTTAATCCCGCCTTAAGCAATTCTTCGATACCTTGCGCAGCTTCTAGCGCGTTATATTTCGTATTGGCGCCCATCTGTAGTGCAAGCGCCTGCATTTTCGCCATCTCTGCGTTAGTCGCGCCAGTTAGCGCCGCAATCGTCGACATTTGCGCCTCAAAGTCCATCGCCTTACCCAGCGATTTACCTCCGACATATGCCGCCGTTCCGAGCGCAGCGATGCCGCCAAATAAGGCGCCTTTACCGAGGCCAGCGCCTAAATTCCGGAATACATTTTTCGCCTTGCTGCCGAGTGAGTTCATTGCGCGATAGGCGCCTTTACTGGCGCGCTCAACTCCGTTAAGTTCGCGCGACACTTTTCCGGCTCCGGCTGATACGGCGGACTGTGCGCGACTAAGTTGTGCGTTTGCATTCGAGTACATGGTGGTCGCACGTTTGGCCTGTTCGGTCGCTCTGCTGAGTTGTTCCTGACTCTTACGGACTCGGTCTATTGTTCTTGAAGCGCCGTCATCTTTAAGCTTAATACGCCCAATGAGGTCAAAAGACAATTAACGTCGACCTCCTTTCTGCGCACGATTACGTTGCCTTTCGCCTTGTTTCCGTACTTCCGCCTCTTCCTCAAGCACAAGTAAGTCGGAAGCGTACATAAATATCTGGTGGCGCCTTTCTTTCGCGTAAACTTCGTCAGGCGGGATGTGGTGTCGCTGATAGATCACGTGAAGCAAATACGGAACACCGCCCGCCTTGATTAGTTTTTTGCGTCTTCGATCAGTTCGTCCTCGTTACCGAAGCCGGACAAGTCCAGAACTGCTTGTAGCACCTTCGCCATTTCCCCAGGCAACAGCGCCTTCGATACGCAGTCAACCTCGTCAGTCGCGCCATAATGATCTTTAAGCGCCTTGTCGTTAAAGTTCGGATCGACGCAACCTTTTGCGACAACCATTCCGTTAAAAATATCGTTATCCGTTTGCTTGGCGCCCTTGCCATCGATAACCGTCGCCCGTTCGTTAATCTTGCGTAGTTCCTCGTTACTCAGCGCTTTAACCGTAAAGTGCGTATTCAAGCGCTTGATATAAATTTCTTTCGTCAATTCGAGCGTTGCGCCGAGTAGTGCTTCCAAACCTTTAGCCATGCGTTATCCCTCCGAATTAAATAAGAGCCGGGCGCAATTGTCCGGCTCTCGTATATTTGCGTTAATTAGTTCGGTCTAATTCCGTCAAGTACGTCGTATCCACTAAACACAAACGTATATTCCTGCTCCACGATCGATCCTACCTCGAAATTAATTACCGGAATATTGTCGAATGTGACGTTTTTCAAGCGCACGCGATAGGCCCCGAAGGATTCGGGGTCGTCTAGTTTTACAACAAGCTCCGTAACAAACGGCGAACTGGTGTCATCCGTGACCTGCTTCATCTTTTCGACCCATACGGACGTTACCATATAGCCGCCGATGCTGCCCGAGCCTTTTAGAGTCGTGGTCTTATTGCCTAGCCAACGTGTGCCGGCCGTTCGGATTTCCTCCATGCCGATTTCTATATTTGCCTCGACCGAAGTGACGTTCGACAGCCATTCGCCGTCCTCGTCATAGAGAAATCCGTAGTTGCCGCTAATTACGCGTTTTGCGTCCATTGCTCCTTGTGTCATCTATTTCACCGCCTCTTAAATGTTAACTGTCAAGAAGATGCGCTCGATGCTATCGGTTTCCGTGTAGCTGATTACCAGGAACACGGAATCGCCCACGCTCGGCCGCGATGGGTCCAGCGCAACAACCGGCGAACTCAAAACGCCCTCGTTTTCCAACGTCTCAAGGTACGCCGTTATCGCAACAATAAGCGTCGCCTGACCATCCGCGTTGTTGTTGAGCTTGCCGATATAATGGTCGGTCGCCGTCCGCGAGATATCGGTCGCAATCGCCTGCCTGGCGCGAACACTGCGGATTTTTTGACCGGACGTGGTGACGCCGCTCATAATCTTGACCTTGGCGCCGTCGTGAACGAGAATTAATGATCCGGCCTTGATTGCTGCGCTAATTTGCGCACGGGTCATGCGCTTGTTAACGTCCTCCAACGGCATTGGATCGAACGTGACTGACTCGTTAATCGGCGTGCCTGCGATGTCGCCCGCGATAAATGGCGCGTACTCCGCGGACGTGAACACCTTGCTGCCGACAGAGCCACCGACGGTTAAGTTGACGATATTGTCGTCTTTATTGAGCGTAGTCCGGGCGTCACCTGCCGCTGGGTCTGCGTCGGTTGTTGCGTCACCACCAATAACCACGATAAAGTGCTTACCTTCGTCACGATTACGCTTAACCCACGTCTTGGTCGCTGCCTGTTGATCAACGTTATACTCGCCGTCAAACACAAACACGTTAAACTCTCGCGAATCAAATGCGTCGCGCATGTCCACATAGTCTTGTTCTGCGGGAGTTGCCGGCATTGTGTAGACGAGGACTTCTTTTGCACCGCCTTGGAGCGCAAGTAAGATCGATTCTATATTCGTGATTCCGAACAGGTCCGTAGCTTCTTTTTCCGTCTCAACCGTGTAGAACGTCTTGGCTGTCGCGGTGGACGCGTACGTCAGCAACGGAATAGCGACGACGCCGCGTGCGCCTCCGTTGATTTGGGCGGCCGCTGCTCGTTTGAAGTTGATATAAATGCCGGGAATGTCTGGTAGCGCGGTAGGGTCCCAACTTCCTGCCATGTGAAAACCTCCTTTGGGTAATAAAAAGAGCGCCCCCATTTCGGGACGCCCGTTACATTCGTCGTATATTAACGTGATTAATTTTTGGATATTCCGGCTGAATCCGCGCCTCACGTACGCTAGTGTCCAGCACGCCGATAATCACGAATAGGCCGTTTTCCGTCTTGGCCGGTGGAGATATCGAAAAAGCATTAATGCGAATAGGACCGATTAACTCCGTTTGATACACCGCCGTACTGAGCTTATCCATATTCGCCAGCACCGTATCCGGCCGCTTATCGACATGAACGATTTGGTACGCGCGGTCAACCCGATAGTGGTAGCGCGTCTCTGTCTCCCGATCCTCGTCAATCATGCGGACATAATACGAATTAGGCGGAGGTTGCGCCGGTACGTCTTGTTTGCCGGTAGTCGCGGTCGGGAATAGCGCCTTGATATACGCTTCAATCGCAACAATGTCGTTTATTACGCTCAATTACGCCAGTCCCTTCCGCTTGATTTCCGCCTCGATTGCGTCCTCAATTAACCGCTTGTATTTGGTTTCGTTTTTCCTTAGTGGATACTCAAGGAATTTCTTCACCGTTCCGGGATGTCTAAGCTTGCCCCCGCCTGCGTCATTCTCGTGAATGTAATAGGCATAGTTAAACCGTCCTGACCTCGTTACCTCGATTGCGTTCGCACTAATTTCACCGACGATCTCGCCGTCCTTTATTTTTAAAGGCTCCTGCTGTATGTGCCGGCGAAGTGTTCCCTTATCGAGGGGCGCAACGTCTCGAGATTCGGCCTGCCAGTGGTCGAGTGCGTCATGCATTCCGGTTTTAGCACCTTGGATGATGGCGTCTTCTGCTTCTTCAAGGCGGCCAATAAACTTCGCGATATCGAAGTCTAGTGATATCCCCATTAAACGAACACCTCCGTAAGAATCGCCTTTCCGTTTAAAAAAACGTTTAGGCTGTATGGCGATCGGTTTCCGCTTGACCTGGACACCTAATTCATTCGTGTACAAAATTGTGTCGTCGTGTGAAACATCCGCCAACTTATCGAGGTAAATCGTCATACTTGAAACAGCTTCCTCCCCGTAGACGTTCTTTACAACGCGCGTTTCTTCGGATACTCTCGCCTTAAGAATTACGCTCTCTCCTGGGATAAGGATGCCCCAGCCGTCACGGTATTCCGGCTTCGTGACCGTGATTGTCTGTTTTAAAGGAATCAGCGCCATTACATCGTCACCCACTTCGCCACTTTTCGCCCGAGTTTCACGCCATTCGCCGCGCCGATAATATCCAGCGCTGACTCCGGAATCCACGCCTCTACGCCCGACTTCGCCCAGTCCTTGAACGTAAAGTTAGCGACCCCAGTTACGCCGAATGCCGCAATTCCTTGCTGTTGCAGCCTATTCGTATCGTTAAACGCAATCGCTAGTTCGTTAGCAAACTCGTATACCGCCGCGTCAGGTATCGCATATGTCGGATATTTGTTCGTGAGTGTACGCTCGGCGACGTTTAATATTCGTTGTTTTTTCGCTGCGTCACACTCTACCCAGTCCTCAATATCGATACAATTCGCGTTAATGTATTCGTCCGCTAACGTTATGCTTGCCATTATCGCCACTTGCTCCACCTCCGTTATTTACCGGAGGTTTTGCGCCGGGTTGGCGGCTTATCCTCCGTTTTCGTTTCGGTTCCTTCTGGCGACTCAACCTTCGGAGATGCCGTCTTCGGTTGGTCAATTCGTTTTGCATCCGCCATAGTATCAAGTACCGCGATTACCTCTACGTCATCGGTCGATAAGGTTCCGCTCGAAAAGGCGTGCCTCTCACCGTCGACGTAAAAGGAGAGTTCGCGGTACTTCGATTGAAATACCGCCATTTACTCGTCCTCCTTCCGATTACTTCGCGCCTTTGATGCGGGCGTGTGCGGCCTCTTGCAAAAATTCCAGCGTATATTCACCGACAATTTGTCCTTGGAAATAGTCGCCTTTTTTTGCCGAGGTATTCGTGGCCGAAATCACGACCTTGAAGAGGACGAAGGAAGGCGCGGTTCTTGTCCAAGATGACAATTTCATCTGCGCTCAAATTATCATTAATGGAAACCGGAATCTCACCGAAATCTGTGATCAAACGGTTAACGACTGTACCGCGCTTATCGTCACCGTTATTAATGCGCACCAGGTTGTCACTAAATTTACCAACAACGCGCTTCTGTTTAGCTGGTACGATGATTTCGTAATTTCCACCCGTTGTAAATCCGCCGGCAGTGTAAATAGACTGAAGCGAGTCGTTAAGTACGTCCATTGTTAGATCCTTACCAGCAAGATCAGTAACATTTGTTTGAATCATGCTGCGGATTCCGCCCATTTGGCGGACAACTCCATTCTCATAACGGACACCACCGATATACGCCTTTTCAAGTTGAAGCGCCAGTTCCAGCAGTTTTTTCGCTTTTTCATATTCATATAAATCGTCGATCCCGTAATTGGCTACCGCCGCCGCCGTACCGGAAATATCAACGGTTTCGTCGAAAATCTGCGTAAGGTTGGACTTTCTTACGCGCGGCTTGTAACGTCCGGATCTAGCGTCGGCTCCTTCGGAACCGGCAACATATTGAACTTCAATCACGGCGTTTGCTGTAATATCCGCCGCAGTCGTACCGGCATACCCACGCATTACCGCGAGCTTTTTGCTTACGGGATCAACGCCAGTTACGAGGATAAGCTCTTCGCCTACCTTAACGACTTGGTCAGCTCGGAAAGGCTCAACGTCGGCAACTGATAGGGTAGTTACACCGGCAGCGGCCGCCTCCGTAATTTTGGACTCGTTACCAAACATAGAATCTTCAAACCAAACATGCTCGACCTGTGTTACTGGATTACTGAATCCAAGCATAGAAATGAGGGGCGTCTGATAAGCGTTCAGAAGCAGAAGTTGATCTGTTACTGACTCGCGTTTACCAATAAGTTCGCCAGACAAAATTTTAGACATCTAAAAACCTCCGTAATGTGTTTTTGTGTAAAACAAAAGACGCCCGATAATCGGTACGTCTTCGCTTACATTCCAAGTTCTCGTTTTAACTTCGCGTATGCCGCTTGATCTTCAAGCCGACCACTCTTACGCGCCTTTTCTGCCGCATCCGCAAGCAGCTGTTCCTTCGATTTGTCCGTCGGGTCCGCGCCTCCACTCGCACCGCCGATCTGCTTGGGTTGCGTTTTCTCGGTCAGGTATGGGTGTGTCTCGACAAGCGCCTTAACTGCCTCCTCAACGCCTTGTGCATTTCCGTCTTCATCGACGGTAACACCACTCAAGTCCGCCAATTTCAGCGCAGCGCTCAGCCGATCGGCCGGAATGTTGCCCTCGCGTGCCAACGTTTTTAAATTCCGCATTGATTAGGCGTTGGTTAGCGGCGGTTAGCACCCTATCGCGATCGGCCTTCGCATCTTCCGCGGCTTGAAGTGCGGCAGCTTTCTCCGCCTTCAAGCGCTCCGTTTCCGACAACTTCGCTTTCTCACGTTCTGCTTCCGCCTCTTCAAGCGCGGTCAGCTTCGCTTTGATATCATCGTAATCCTCACGGCCCTTTCGATCTCGCGCGAGTCTCTTCGCTACAATTTCGTCGAGTTCCGCCTGAGTAAAAGTCCTTTCTGGTTCCGGATTAGGTTCCGGATTAGTAGGCGTCGGATTTGGGTTCTCCTCCGCAAAAAGTTGCAGATTCAACGGATATCTAAAGCGAATAGTTTCTTTACTCATCGATACTTCCTCCCGTTTAAGGTCCGTCGACCATATCTTTTGAACCGTAGAGTTTAACGTCATTCCACGTCTGGACAAAACAAAAACACCTAGATGGCGTTAACAGGATCGCGCACTGGTGTTATTACATGGCGACAGCGTGGATGGAAGATTTGCCTACGTGGTAAGTCTCCAATATACGGGTAATCTCCGGGGGCGTCCGGAGTCAGCTTTATTATCCGCCCCTCCCATAGTCGGCAATCATCGGCCGCGCCGTGCCTCGATATCCGGCCGTACATTGCTCCGCGTCCAATCGCTTCGTTCATCGTTGCCTCGCGGTTTGTCTCCGCCAGTTTCGTCCGCGTCACCATTTCAACGTAGACTTCCGGCTTCCATCGGTGGCCGGCTGCGTCGATAATACCGCTATTAACGGAGTCACCGAGCTTTTTCCGCAGTCCGTCGAGAATATCGCGGCTTATAGTTCGCCGGCCGTTAACGCCTTTCGCGAGATTGGCACGCATGGATTCCGCTGTTACTTGTCGGACGGCCGAACGAACACGCCTTTCAACGTTTTTCGTGACCGCCAGTAAGTCTGCCTGCGTGTCCGCCACCGTCGCTGCAACCATTTCGCGATTAATCCGGCTAAACTTCTCGATCTTCTCCGCGTCTTCTACGTCGAGAGATACGAGCGCTGATAATACGCCCTCACGAGCAGCTTTCGGCACGTTTTCGGCAACCCATGCGGCCGATTCTTCGTTAAGGCTCGCAAGTATTTTCGTTACTTCAACGAGGGCCGCTGCTGACTTAGCGCGCGATATGTTCGAGATGTCAATGCGGTCAAGTTCCGCGTATATCGCTTTGACCGCGTCTTTATAAGCACGGACTAACTTTTCGATTTCGCGATCATGGTTCACGCGACTTCACCGCCTGGGCTGCGGTTAAAAATAGTTCCATCAACGACCCCGTTTGCACGAGTCTCGTCTGCGTCAATACGTTTGATACGTTCCTCCGCTGCGGCGTCGTCCACGCCGTCTAGTTCCTTGATTGCGTCGAGTACGGAAGATGTCGGCTTGCCGCCGGTCCGAATGCTCGCCACTTCTGCGGCTTCTTTCGGGTCTTGCGGTATGCCGTCGCGCCAGTTAATCCGCGGATATACTGGTTCATAGGGCTCGAATCCATCTACGTCCTTATTGGCGTAGTTTTCGAGTTGCATTGCGGTCCATATTGCGTCACGAAGAGCGCGGTCAACATGCGTGCGAATTCGGTTAACCTTCGCCAATATCGGCATGAAGCGCGCTTTGATAGCTCCCCCGTCCGTGTGAGATGTGCCGGTTCCACCTTTATCGTTGGCGAGAGTTGTTCCGAATAACCACTGTGGTGTTTCGGACATTTGGTAAACGAGGCCAAGTAGGATGTCCAATTCTTTAAACGCACCCTCAAGCTGGGAATCCCACGTCATATATCCCGGCGTTACGTCGTCCTTTTCCATGGGGATATACTTACCGCCGAAACGCGCTGTGGCCTCGCCGTCTCCGTCAATGTCCGGCCCGTACGCCGTCGGATCGCTATGTTTCCAAAGGATATAGTCAATCTGCGCAAGCCGTTCGTTAATCGCGCTCAATACGCTTTCCAACTTTTCAACGCCGTTAATGCCTTCCCATCGGTCATCTACGCTTTTGTACGGGATATGGTGGACGAGCAAACGGTCGGTTCCGGTAGGTACGATATCCTCATCGCGTCCGGTAGCGACTTTTTTCGCCAATCGTATACGTATCAACAGGGACGCCCCATTCGGTATCGACACCGCGATCCTCCAGTTTGTAGCGTTCATAGACGATGTAACCGGGAATGTGGCGTTCGACATTTAGGTACGGCACCACTGATACAGGGTTACCGGTCAGCCAGCGTATAACCTTTCCGCCCGGTTCAACAATCCAATCAATCCATGCGATATTGATCGCTTTAAACTTTTTCCGCGAGCCTTTCGATAGTTCCGGGAAAACAATATTCGCCGGTACCGCCTCGATAATCGGCTCAAGCGGAGCATCCGGCGCATCCAGACCGAGCGCTTCCGTTTCGCTGACATCGGCGCGCGCAGCATAATACGTCTTGATAAACGAGTCGCCACGGTAGCCGCCGCCGATAACGAGTTCATGCGTCATTTGCGTCAAGTCGTTTTCCTCGACGATCGAGTCCAACCGTTCCTGTTCACGTGAATCAGATCCTTTTCCGGATTCGAACGTTGGCGGCTCGCCGGTCAGCAGGTCCGCCGGCTTCGTAAGCAAAATGTCCATCAGGTTAACTGCGATAAATAGCGTCTTGAGCTGCGCGGCGTGCGGCGTATCTTTGAGCAGCGATGACGCGCGGTCGTAGATTTCCGGATGGCGGCCGTCAAATATGATGCGTCCGCGTTTGTATCGAGCAAGCCGCGGAATGTGCGCCGGGGGCGGATAAATAGCCCCAGGTTGAAACAACTTTTTAGACGTTTCCCAACCCGTACTAACAACACCACTAGGTTCCGTCAGTTCCTCAGATAGCAGTTTTCTCGTCAAGTATGCATCCTCCTTTCATGATGGCTATGCCCATGCGGGCTTTTTGCGCAATTTCTTTCGACTGGTTCTTGCAATGCTAACCGCCATTTCGAGCGCATCCGGCAAGTCATCGTGAGACCCGGATGGGTACATTTCGAATTGTTCAAGCAATAACGCGTGTTTACTCGAAAACTGAATCTCACCGCTCTCGATATCCGGCAGCATGGCCTCGATCCGCAAGTCTTTGCGCGACCGCTGGTGTATTTCCTTAACGCGAGTCTGCGCCGGGTAGCCCGAAGCCCGGAGCGCATCTTTCAGTTGCATAACAAAGAATTCCTGCGCCGCCTGCGCCTCGGCTGCGATCGCGTTCGGCTGATAACGGAGTGCCTTTTCGACGATTACACGCAAAAAAGCGTCCGGCTTAATTCGCTCACCGAACGCGTCAATTACGTATTTTGTTCCGCTCTCTTTGTGGCGTGCGATTACAACGATTGCGGAATAGTCGCCGCGTGTTTTCCCCATCGCAAAGTCAACGCCCATGTAGATGTCGAACATTTCGGTCGGTAGTGGATACTGCGTCAGCAATTCACGCAAAAGGCCCGAGTTCCAGTACGTAAAGGTTTCCGGATTAAAGATCATCGACTCCTCGTCAACCGGATTATTCATATACTCCGTATTAAACGCTTTGGAACCGTTGTCCCATTTCCACGTCATCAGCTTCCATATCGGCTGCGCTTCCGGCCACAATACGACGGCGCCGCGGTCCATTTCCTCGCGGTTGGCTTCGTAAAGGGCGATCGCGTCATTAACACGTTCCTCTTTCGGCCGGTCCGGGTCTTTGTAAACCAGTCGGCACGCTTCCCACAAGTCCATCCGCTCGGGCCATTCGATAATCGCGCGGTAGACTCGCGACTTGAAGTCCGACCGGTTATACAGGACGTCAACAAGAAGAGCCTCATGATGAACCGTCGTTCCCATATAGATAAACGCCGTTTTCTTTCCGCGCGGATCGCCGAGTGGTACGACCGTCTGCGAGAACCAGTCCTTTAGCTTCTTGCGCAGTTCAGGCGTGGCCGCGTTCGACTTGATGTCTTCGAGGTCGTCGCAGATGATAAGGTCCGGCCGTACGCCGTTCCAGTTCCGCCCCCGAAGTGCCTGGCCGGTCGATGCCGCCTCTACCTTCGTTAGCAGCTTCTTCGTGCCGTCTTCGCGCGGTTCCCAGGCGATGAACTCCGAACTGTTATCCTTTACATTCTCCTGTTGTTTCGGCGACAATAACGGGCCGAAGTCAGCGCGCAGTTTCGCGTTGCTCTTAAGTTGCATTGCAATCCAATCGAGGTTAGCGCTAGACACCGCTGGCGTCTCCGATATGATGATTTCGTATTTGCGTTTTCGGTAGCAAATTTCGCGGATCGGAAAGGCCTTAGAAAGATACGTCGACTTGGCGTGAGAGCGCGGCGCTGCTTCCGCCACTTTATCGTTCGTGTGCACGTTTGACACATTGTCCATGAGTGCGCATATTTCCTTGTGAAACTCCGGCGCTTCTTCGTAACACGTAATATCAAAACCGTCCCAATTTCCGTCATTGCCGGGGTTCCGCGATTCCGAAAAGTACTCAAGCGCAAATTCGATTAGGTTCGTTTCGCAGCGGTGTATTCGCGTCAAACGTTCATACTCCGCAAGTTGTGCGTCAATCTCAGCGGTATCGTCCGGCGAGAGAGCGCTGATATCTACGCCTTCAAGTACGTCCAACAACGTCGCTATTTCGTTGATTTTCTCTTCGCGTTCATGTCGCGTTAGCCATTTTCCGTTAACCCAGGCGATAAGTGTGCGCCCTCCTTTCCGTGATTTTACCGAGAAATTAGCGTCTAACTGCGCCAGACGACCGTTTATATTCCGGAAGCACAAAAAACGCCTAAATCAACGGTCAGATTTGGCGTTAGGTATGCGCTTGCGTTTCCGGTTCGAAAAGTCAAAAGTTATTTTTGATACGCGGATTGTAGATACGCCTGAAAACGCCCCCTCGTGATACCCCCTTGGGGGTCTCGCTTCACCGCGTTAAAGCCACGGGGTGATTACGAAATTTCACCGTCTTAGTACCAATCCGTAACCATTACGCTATGCACCGATTATGCACGGACATATGTACAAAATCCTGATTTTGGACATTACCCCTATCCGCAAACCCGCGCCACTACTACGTTTATTCCGAGTGCATAAAACGGCCGTATTCATCGCATATACATTCCCAGCACAGAACACGAATAAACCGCGCCACTACGCTATTCTCCGTTTCTAGCGCTGGTAATTTATACACGTATTTCCCACGCCTGCCCTACCGTTTATGCACCGCCTATACAACGTACATTCGTTCGTATAAGTCGCGATGTAACGCTGTGTTCCGTTAAAGGATTGGAAAATTTCGGGGGGCGGTGCGCGCCGGAAGCCGCTCGTTGATAAAACGGCTCACAAGTCGGAGTTAGTCGCCCTCACCACGCAAATCCCTACCTATATAATGCGCCTATTCCGTATCCCCCGACTTCTGCGCCTTAAACGCCTCAAGTCGCTGCCTCAACGCATCAATGTCAGTGCCTCCGCTATCCTTCGTCTCAACCTCGACCTTCTCCGTAAGCAGACCGTTAATCTGTAGCGCAAGCTTCGCCATGGCCGCGTTACCGTCCCGTATAGCAATGTCCGCCAGTGACTCGATAAGCTCCGGTAGTTTATCCTGGCTATTACGTATCATCTGGCGCTTTAACTCCGCCTCAAATGCGGGATTCTTCTTCCATTCGAATATAGTCGCTCGATGTACGCCAATCTTCTCCGCAAGTTGATCGTAGGTAAGTCCGCCTTTCTTCGGTAAAGCCATATACGCGATAGCATCGTATTGTTCTTGCGTCAGTGATCTCGCCATCTTCGACCCTCCTTATAAAAATAGCGCCTTTCACCCGTTCAGGTACAACGGATCAAAGGCGCTTATATTACATTTCTTTTACTGTAATTCATTGCGGGATCGGTTACTCGTAATCGTTTATGTCAACATTACGCGGCTACCACTTCTCCGTATTCCCATTGCGCAAACACCGCTGCAATCTTTTCCGTTGCTGCCTCGATGTGTTCGTCCACTGACTTTTGCGTTATCCCCATAATCTCCGACACTCTCGCTTGCGTTAAGTCAGCGCCATAAATCAACATGATTGTCTCCGCCTGACGTTCGGTTAGATCGGCGATAGTTATGGCGGAATCTAAGTCCAGCAGAATGTCAGATGCGGACACGTCCCCGTAAAATCTACGTTCAGCAATGTGGTGTCTGTCCTTTAGTAACGCTCTAACGCCAGCGCTGCTATGAAGTGCGTATTTAGCCTCATACTCTCGCGCCTGCTTTTCCAAATCCGTTTTAACTACGCCCATACTATCGCGCCTCCCTGATATATTGGTATAATCTGCGCAAAATATAGAGCGATGGTTAGCGATCCATATTAGCGCAAGGTTACGGGATAGACGAAAAATACGCCCTATAGCGTTATAGAACGTCCTTACTCGCCTACATGAAATAACTACTTGAATAATCATCATGAAGTACCTACTCAGCCAAAGGCTTCGTACTCACATCCTTGCGGATGCTCGTTATCGCGAGTGAAATATTTAATTAATCTTATTTGGTCCGCGAGGTTCAATGAGCGAAGCGAATTTAACCGACGCGGTAATCTTTTGTTTCTCTTTTACGTATTTCTCTCTTAATTCTTTCTATCTTTACCGTGTGTCCAGAACATACTAACCATAGTGTGTCCTGCGCATACTACCGGTAGTGTGCCCTGCACATACTACGCGACCTTTTCTCCTCTTCTCCGTGGCTTGTACACGGCAAAGTCAGGTTTTACAATAACGCCGTCCTCATCGACTATATATCCATCATTAGTTATCCGCGGGCAGTACGACGGAAAGTACCACTTGAATCGGCGTGTCCCTTCGTAATGGTTCGCTGTTCGAATTATCCCGTTGGTATCGAGAATATCCGCAAGTAATTTTACGCGCGGCCGGTCAATCCGTAGGGTCGACATTATTGCCTCGTAGGACAAGAAACACGCCCCGAATCGATCGTTACACGAACCATCTTCCCGCGTATGATTACCGTCAATATACGATTGCAGAAGGAAGTAGAACGCTACAATGTCTCGAATTTCCGGTTTACGCCTTGATCCAGCAAAGACTACGTCATATGCTTCGGAAATTATACGCGGAAATACTTTGCGAATAAGCTCACGATTGTACACCTCGTAACCTCCGGGGCTGTCTAGCAGCGTCCCTTTGTCTCCCGGTAGAGGTTTTCTTGCCGTTTCAACTCCATTTGTCATTTAATTTCCTCCATTCGTTAAGTTGAACTCTGCAATTGCCTCCTGTAGTTCCGGCGTATTCTTGAAAAAGAACACGTTTCGGCCTGGATATCTGTGGTTTTCTCCTATACCCTTAAGCACAAAACCACGCATCATTAAGTGGCCGGCCATCTTTTGCGAGAGCACTACGAAGTGGTTGTTCACGCTACCTCACCCCTTAACTCGTATAGATTAATAGTCTGGCGCCATGGGTTTATGTCGCGTCGCTCGCCTTTCTCCGTAATGACGTGATCCTGATGGATCGCTACTACCTTTTGCAACGAAGTTTTCCGTACCATCATGCTCAAGCTCGTTATCGGAACGCTCCGAATTATCTCTTCGGCTGCCTTCTTCGTCCTGGCGAATACCAGCCGATAACCGTCGAATTGAGTCTCGTAACAGTAGCAGCGCCTGCCTGTTCCAACGAGGCTAACCGTTTGGATTGCATCGAGTACTTCCGTTACAATGTCGCAAACATCATCGCGGGTAAGCCCGTAAACACGTTTCGGATGGGTCTCGCGGCTAAGTTCGATCGCCATTTTGACGATAAACTTTTCGAATGATTCCGCGGAGAGGCTGTGCATCGTAGCAAAGTCAACTTTACGTTTAAGGAACGATTCAGCGTGTAGATAGAAAGTTCGTATATCCGCCACAATATCAGACCCCCATTTGTTAGAGTTTGAAAAGAAAAGCCTACGCTTACCGCGCAGGCACTTCTCAATTATTTATTTTCGTATATGTCATCCTCGCTAAAAATAATCATTCCGCCCTTACGCCGGCCTGTTACCTCCGAGACCATGTCGATAGAGTCATCATATTCTGCGATTTCCCTGCTTCGACGAAGGCTCAGTTCGAGTTCGGAAAGAATCGGATAGTCTCGCGGATCATATCCGGCAAACACCCAAACGTTAAGCCTTTCGCGTTCGAACTTCGGAATATTTTCGCCTGTAACGTACTTATAATAGCCGGATAGATCGTTCGCAGCCGTATGTTTCTCCGCCATTTGCAGGGAAACAACCGTTAATCTATCTATAATTCGCGTCAACATTAACCGATTGTCAGCGCCCACAGTGAATGCGTCTTTCCAAAAATATCCGTTATCCCAAATATCGCGGAGTCCGCCGTTTTCCCGTACAAACGTATTTGCCTGATCTACATGTACCTGAACTACTGCTCCCATTTGTTATCGACCCCTTTGAATTTTGATTATGTAGCCGGTGGACCCCGGCTTCCCTTCCTTACATCTACCTTATATGCAATAATAGGAACGTTTTATAGAGTCCTTTCTCGAATTTTTTCGAAAGTTTTTCGGAGGCTACTCTCCTCAACGTCCAATTTTTTCGCAATGTACCGGAATTTCAAACGATAAGCACCCATTTCGTCAACGCGGTATTCGCCCATTTCCCCGCATCCTGTATCCTGCAGAACTACTTCGTATGCACGTTGCGCGTAGCTACGCTGTGTCTTCGTCAATCGATCGAGTAGTGCGGGCACTTCCGCATCTTTAACACGCCGGTCAAGAACGATACTCCACGCATGAGGCGGCTGAGGGTCGACGTACACGTTGTAAAAGGTTCCATCTTCATAGCGTCTGCCGAGTCGCTTTGTCCCGTTGTAATCTACAAGTAAACGCGTGTACTCCGTCTGAAATGCCCGATTGATATAGCTAACGACTGCGCGCTTTTTTCGGAATGGATCTACGCGGTTTAATGCATGCTCTAGAGCTGGGGTTATTACATGTTTGAGGAGCTGAATAAAATCTAAGTATCCCTCGATGTCGTAGCACAGGGCCTCAAACGCATCCCCTAAATAATCCCGAACAATTCCGGCATTAGCAACCAACGTCTTTAAATCCGGCTCTGCGAAAATGTCGATACCTAGCGCGCTCATAATTGCCCTGCGATATTCCAGAAGTGCAGTTCGTTCGTATCCCAGTGCTTTTAGTTCTGCTTTACAGGCCTTGCCTATCCTATCAGCGATAAAAGTTGTCGGGTCCTTTTCGTTTGGTGCCGACTCTAGGCGGAAGTGACCTAGTATTTCATCTATGATCTCTCGATTACCTTCAGCCTGGTACCGTGCAACCTTTGTTTTGAATTCCTCGCGTAACAAGCCGCTCCCCCTCCCATTTAATAAGGGGGCCGTTAAGGCCCCGTTTCTCTATTACGCATTAATCCGCAGGTTCACCGTAATTTCCTTCGATTTCCTGGGCGCAATAACCACCGTATTATTGCCGATCCCAGCGTCTTGGTTCGCTTGAATGCCGCGCTCTGTTAACGTTTGGTGGATCAATAGTCGCCCAGCCTGCGTCCATCGCGTGTGCAAGACGGTTTTGGTGCCGCCGGTTTCAAGCGGTATCGGGTGCGTGACGGATTTCGTGAGGCCCCGACGGTGATATCTTGCGCATAGTATCCACTGGCCGCCGGACCTCTTCTGTATTCCCGCCTCCTTTAATATCTGATTTAAGCGCTGGGCCGTCAGGCCGTAGTCGGCCGCGATTTGCGAAATATTCAACGTATCCTCTGAGCGCAGGATTTCGTCGAGATACGTAAGGCGCTCCGCTTGTTCTTCGACTTTTTTCGGCGAGAAGGAGTCGTTCGGCTTCGACTCGGTCCCGTTCCTTTCGCTCTTCGATCCAACGCTCGGCACGCGCTACTGGGTCGTCAATCATATAGGAAGGAGCCGAAAGCGACTGTAGTTGCTCGCGCATTCGTTTGAACTCCTCCAAAAAACGGACCTTCATTTTCATAGCGGACGGCGTGATGTATGACATGGCAATAATAGCGAAACCATCCTCAGTCATTTCGTATTTTCGGTATGATTGGCCGTTTTGAGGGTGCGTGTAGTGGGTGTGCCCAAAGTTGGACCTACCCCACTCCCCCTCCCCTGCTTCTTCTAACTTTGCAAGCTGACTGTCGATATCTCTCATCACATGCTTGTGTTCCTTCGCGAACACCTCCGCTACAGTCAGACTGTCCGTTACTGCTCGTCCGTTACTGATAAAAACCAACTGCGTCAACTAACATCGCCCCTTTTTGTTATTAATTCGTCATCTATGTTAACGGCCGAAGCCGGTGCGTCTCGGTCAAAGTGTGTCACATGATACATCGTCATCATGAAAGACAAACTGTTGACGGAACACTCGATCCATGAGACCATCGTCGAACTCCCCTGTTGTCTCGTTGTATATCTTTTGGCTTCTCCTTGCGATCTCATCTTCCGGCCAAGCAGGGCGTTTCCCGTCCGAAAACATCGCTTCGGCTAATCTATCCGTTCTCTGATAAATCTCCCAACGAGCCGGCGCTTCGGGGTCATTCTCCGCCCCCTTTAGCATTCTGTCACGGAGGAAATCAATGTCGCCTGGCTCTAGGCTCTCTATTCTAAGATCGTATTGAAGACAGTAACCGTGGGCCGTAACGGAGAAACTTTCGTATTTTTCGATGTGCACAGCCCAGTGCCCGGTAAATACCGCGATGATCGCCGCCAAGAACCGTTCACGTAGAGCGTCGACCATTCCGGCCACATCACTCACAGTTACCTTACCTTTCGCGGATTTAATTGAGTTCAGGATAGCTTTTTGAAAAAAGTCAAAGGCCGTTTTCTCATCCCCCTTAAAACAGCGTTTTCCGCACAGCCGGTCAATTAAGGCCTCTATTTTGAGTATCTGAACGGCGTGGCCGCTCGATATAACTCCTTCTGCAATTAGGTCCTGCACCTCTGGAATTAGCTTTAGCAACCTTAATTTCGTCGTCACGTAAGTCCGACTCTTGTTGACTTTTTTTGGCGATAGCGTCATGCGTCAGCCCGAGTTCTACATAACGTTGGAATGCGCGAGCCTCCTCCATCTCCGTTAGTTGCTCCCGCTGAATGTTTTCGATAACCGCCAAGTGAAAGGCATCTTCATCGCTTAACTCGCGGACATCAGCCCGTATTGTACCGAGCCCAGCAATCACATGTGCTCGATATCTACGCTCACCCTGAACGATCTCAAAATTTCCGGCTTTGGGGCGGACTAATATCGGAGACTGTAATCCATCCGCCTTAATTGATTCCGCTAGCTGGCGCAGGGATTCTTCATCGAAATGCTTGCGGGGCTGATCCGGATTGACGACAATACTTTCTAAAATTAGCTCTTTGGTCACGATCGATCTCTCCTTTTGGTCAATTAACCTGCGTATTCTTTAAACTGCCGGGCTTTTAATTCCGCGGCTCCTTCGAGATAGCTGTCGTAAAACAATCCGGTCGGACTTTTTCATATGTACCCTCCGTTTCGTTTCCCTATTGTATTATCTACGGTAAATTCGGCGACTGCACACTTTAGGCAGAAATTTATTTTTGCCTTACTATATATGCTCCCTCACACTCCGTACTTACACACTTTTCGCCTCCTTACGCCTTCACAGTTATATACAAAGCTAGTTAACCAGGTTGCGCACCTTTTCACTCTCATTTACATAGACAATTCGCAAGTCCTCCCTCGCACACTTTTCCGCAAATTTCCGCCATTACTAACCTAGATGCCGGCTGATTTAAAAGTGTACACTTTGGTGCGAAATTTTTTTCGTCCTACATTAATCTAGAAAGCTACTTGGACAGTCTGCACACTTTTGCACGTGACTATGACCGCCTCCTTTCGTTTTCGATGTATTATCTACCGTTCCGGAGATTTCCGTACACTTTGGCGAAAATTTTTCCGCTTTCACATACATCAATGCCGGCCGACCGGATTTCGCACACTTATTTTCCTTCGTCACCTGCGCGAGCTGTTCCGTCATATACTTCAACGACAGCCGATCCGATTTCGCACACCCTAGCGAATTTTTGACGTTCATTAACTTAGACGGATGCCGATAGAAAACCGCGCACCTCCCGACCTTATTCTTCACCTTGTATGTTCCCACAGACTACTAATCCACGTGCTTGTGTTTCCGTCTCGCCTGATTATGACCGCCTCCTTTCTGCCTTACACTCCATATGTTCCCGTCCGACCAATTTCCGTACACTTTGGCGAAAATCTTTTCGTCTATATTTACATAGACACCGGTCATCTTGATACTTCACAACTTTTCGATTAATTTTTCTAAAAAATAAGCGACACCTCACTTTAATATAGAAAGCTTGGCCGGCGTTCTTCACATTTCACATGCCTAGACGGACGAGTTTCAAAGCTTTACACTAAAAAATCCTCTTCTTATATGATACGGACACAAAAATCTTGTTTTGGGACATTTATTTATAAAAAATAATGAAACCTCGTACATATGTTCGCGTATTAGATAATATAAAAGGACGACCGGTACCTGATCGTCCCAAAGTTTCATACGCGGAGAGCGTACCTGAATGCGGAGCCTATCCCGCCGCCCATCCGCAAGCTATATCGATAAACGCGGTTTTGAAATGTTGGCCGCACTTCATTCCGCAGGAGTAAGAACCGGCCGATAGTTGGCGCTACCGACCGGAGATACCGCCTGAAACCGTATTCGCGGCGGCAAAGGCCCGCATGGCGATTCTTAACCGCTGGCTAGGCGGCAAGATACGGGCATTGAAGCGGTCCGCATGGCGATCCCTACCGACTGCAACCGGTAGAGTACGGATGTAGGTCACGTTTGGAGCCGCGACCGGTCTAAGTGAATCTAGCGGATTCGTAATGCGCGCACCCCTCCACTCGTCAGCCGCTGCAACGGCCGGCATCATCGGGGAACCGGTCAAATACCGAGATAACGGCGGTGTACGGCCGCCTTATACGCCATCAGGCGCGCATGACGATTGGCTGGCGGCTTCTTGGCGGATCTGCCGACAAAGTAGTCATAGCGGCTGCGTCCGTATTGATTCGCCTTGCGGGCGTAGTATTGGATGCGGTCGATTAACGGTTTCATTACGACAACACCTCCCGCAGGATAAGGCCGAGGAGCCAAGCTAATCCTTTAATAATGGCGCGCTGTGTCTTGCGACTGGTGCGGCGGGATACGGAACGACTACTAAGCGGATAGGACGGCGCTGTATGCATTGGTTGCGGCCCCCTTTCTAATAAAGCCGAGTTCGTCTAGCTGTGCCTCAGTAACGTCCATACATCCGTCCGTCGCCCGCTGGTCCACGCCTGTTATGCGGCAGAAGGCGGCCGGCACGATTGCGATAGTCTGGCCGAGACTTAGCGCGTTGACCTCGAAGTTAGCAGCGTATACCCGGCCGTACTCGTCGTAAACACGGCGCAAAGTATAGCGGATTTGATAGCGGTTCTTGTCCATGATTTCCGCGATGATGCCGAGTCCTTCAAGCTGGCGCTCCGTAGCTTCAACGGTGCCGGCGCATACCTTCCGATTCATTTGCGGGAATACTGCGTAGAATAGCCGGGACGGGATAAAGCGGCGTTGACCGGAAAGGGAAACTTCGTAAAATCCGCGGCGGGATGTGCGTTCGAATGCGATGGTTTGCGTGGGGACAATTATTTTTTTCGTTCATATTTGGAACCTCCAATATATTATTTGCACACTGTAGTGAACATTTAGCTGACCTCAGTATACACACCACAATGTGCGTCGTCAATAGTGTAATTGATATTTTTTACACTCTAACTTATAATTTTCTTATTGAATGGAGGGCCAATATGGGAATCAAAGTTCATCTATCGCGAATAATGGGAGAGAAAAGGATAAAGATTTCCGAACTCGCTAGTATGACCGGACTACATCGGAATGGGCTAACCAAGCTTTATAACGAGGATACGGACGGCATTAAGTTTGATACGCTCGAAAAACTTTGCCGTGCCTTAGGATGTTCGGTTGAGGACCTTATCGAATACATAGAGGATGAAAACGAATGAGGAACTTAAAGGGAACCATCGCAGGGATTATCGTGCTTGCTGCCTTATTTATTGTAATTTACCTTTTCGCTGTTGGACCGTCATGAATATAGAGCGCGAATGCTACTATCTTTCGCAAGACGTCCATTTCTTCGCGGCCGCCCTGTCTCAGGCGCTAATTTCCGTTTGGGAAGAAGATCCGGCCGGAGTATATATCGAAGCTGAACGCGGCTATGTTGACCGGTACACGCCGAACAGCGTCCGCATTCGGAACGAAAAGACCGGCGCTCATACGTGCTACAGCCGCGATGCAGCGATGTTTCAGCGCTTATAAACGAAAAGGCCCCGCCGGCATAACGCCAGTAGGGCCGTTTTTATTTCGTATGTGTCACGTGACACTGCCGCAAATCAAAGCCGGCTTAACGTTCGACGACCGACGAACATGAAAAAAAAAACGCCTAACTGTCGCCAAATATTAGCGGCAAATTAGGCGTTTTCTGTTCGGTGGAGATGTACGCATCGTCAGATGAGAAAACGCAGCTCTCCCGCTTACAGATCGGTAAGAACTGCGTCTTCATCGGTTATTTATTTCGGTCAATCAGTGATATGACGATTTTAAGTATCTCAAAAATTATGAACGCGGTTAAGGTTGCGGCCCCAAGCATAAGCGAGAGAGTGTTATGATCCATATTAATCCTTCGCTCCTTCCCTTAATGAATTAAAAAACACTCTCCCCGATCAAGGAAAAGTGCAGTATGGTCATTAAGTGAAAAGGACTTTGCCCCATTCCTAACCATACACATACTAACCCTTGATAGGGGTTAAAGATGTGTAGGCAGGTTTTCTGACTCGGATCACTTTAGCGGCAATGAAGCCGTCTGCAAGCTGCATATTAATGTAGAAGTGTCCTTACAGTGGCGGGACCGTGATGGATTTTCACCAATCTTCCCTATTAAGTCTAAAGGAATTATCTCATCCTAAGACGCCTAAACAAAGAGTATTTTCTTATACAAATTATATCCCGTTGGTACTTGTTTGTAAATAATCACGGGCGGACTTTAGTAATTAGCCGCAGTTTAAGTACTTAAATTGCGCAGACCTATCCGTAGCGTTCGGGCCTGCGCTTCTTGTCTGATTTAAACTGCTCATCGCCTCAAAATTAAACGACCTGCTCGATTATGGCGATTTGTTTGTTTACAAAATTTAGGAAGGAGCGAATAATTATTCCCCTCACTTCTTCATATGTTGAGGTTATTTCGTATAAACGTCGTTCGCGTTTATCTTTCTTGAATTCCTTCAATTTAAGGTCATTTAACATACTTGAACGGATGTCCTCCTTGTCCGTTGGGGTACTAGAAAATGAAAATTCATAATAAATCCCTTCATGCACGTATTTATTCCTGACCTCGCTAAATATCCTCGCAATATACCCAAGATCTAATTTACCATCGTACCCGCGATCATCTGCGATTGATCTAGCAAATCCTTCTTTAAGTAATTTCTTATCTTGTTGATTTTGTAAACTCCTCGAAAAAGAACTTAATTCTCCCGAGTCTGTTTACTTTCTCTATATCTTCATCGGGGTTCAAAAGATGGAATATTGCTTCAATGCATATTACAAAATGGGCCATCTGAATTCCATGACCGCCTCTTCCGATTGCAGCAGCCTCCCCTATTGAAATAAGTCGATGGACATTGTTGATTATCCTTCTAGGCAAGGGGTTGCTCATTTCATAACACTTTTCTATAAAATTTCTTGTTTCTTTGTTATCTGGAAAAAATGGCTCATAAAATTTGGTCAATTCATCCTCGACATTTGTCCGCATAGTACCGCCCCCATGATTATCAACTTATTTTAAGTGACAACGTCATTGAAATATACAACCTAAATTTTACCATACTTGGTGTTATAATTGGTGAAAACAGCCGAGATAAACGCGTACAAACGGGTCGCCGGCGAAGCTATTTTCGAAATCGGTCGCCGCCTCAAGTCCGTTCGTGACGCTAAATCAGATAGCGCGGATGAAAAAGAACGAAATCTTGCACATCAGCGTGAAGAAGCTGGCGGTTGGATACGGTGGCTTGAGGAACACGTAGACTTTTCGCGAGGACATGCAGACCGTTACATTAAGGTTTGTGAACGAATCGACCCGGACGTCTTGTCGACAAGACACACCCTCGACGCTCTGTACCATATGTCCACGCTCCCTCCCGAAGAACGAACGCGCGGCCACACGCTGAAATCTGGCGCCGTTAAAACTCCGAACGAAATGACCGTACGTGAATTACGTGAAGTCAAGGCGGCACTCAAGGCGGAAAGGGAGGCGCGCTCAAAAGCGGAGCAATGTATTATCAGACAAATGACAAAGATTTCATATTGAAGTTTATTATTTTAATGTATAATATTGATAGATTCCTTATCTTGGGAGTGTATTCATGGACAAAGAAGCAGAGGAGCAAAATTCACTGAATTTAGAAAGTTGTAATGTTATACTTGATACCGCAAAAACTATATACAACGAAGAATATGACAGATTTAAACAGATAGAAACGAAGACTGGGGTAACTATAGGTTTTGTCGGTGTTTTGTTTGGTTTCTTTCTCAATTACTTAATCTCCGCAAAACTCAATAGTAACGATGTCGGCTACTTAATTTACGCTTTCGGGCTAAGATTTATTATTATAGTTCTCTTGACGGTGAGCGCATTAAAGTTCATAAGTGCTATTAAGGTGGGAGAATTTGATCAAATTAATATTGACAATGTTGTTGATACAAACCTTGCTAAGGAGCCTCCCGAAAGTCTGACATTATCTGTTGCAGCTACTTATCAAGACGTTATTCAAAAAAAATGAAGAAAAAAATCAATAAAAAAGACAGATAATTACAATAAGGGACTTAAATTTATGGTATACGGTTTTTTACTTTTCTTAGTACACTTCTTTATAGAGGAGACAATAAAACATGTCTAATTCAAATGGTACTAACGGTAATTTTTCAAGTAATTCATCCAACAAACCACCAAGTTTAGGAACAAGACCTGTTAAGAGGGAAGCATTCTCTACTGGAAACAACAGTCACCCGCCAAAACCTCCTAGTAATCCTAAAAAGTAACAAAAATGCGCAGGTTTTGCGGATTTCCTCCGAAACCTGCGTTTCTTTATATTCGGACGGTGATATAGAGAAATTAGCGCAAGCTAACCTGCGGATAAACGTTTATTCCCATACACCATTAGAACGCCTAATTCTCCGCTCAGATTCGCTAAAACAACGAAAAAAAGCGCCCGACCTACGCGAATGGTGCCGCGTTCGGCTTCACTTCGAGCATGTCCGCGAACTCATAGCCGCTTTGAGTAGTTTGAAGAGTTGCCGACGTCGGCAAGTTTGGGAAAGCGAAATTACTTGAACTTATTACTCTCCCATCCGATGTTGATCGCGGTAAGTTTGTTTCCGAGTCGTACACGATCCCGTATAAGGCGCCACTAAAGCGGTAGACGAAATGACCGTTAGAGAATTGCGCGAGGTTAAAGCGGCACTAAAGGCGGAAAGAGAGGCGCGAGCTAATCTCTTTGTTCGTCGGAAATTCCGACAATTTGTCAGTATAGCGTAACTTCTTACAATTTTTGAACAAGCTATGTTCGTTTTAGTAAAAATTACCGCGATATCAGCGCCTCTAACCTTCGGACGACCGTTAGTACTCCCACGCAATCAGAACGCCTAATTTGTCGATACTATATCTTCAACTCTGATCCACTGCCAATCCCCCGGTGCAATCGCCAGTTTGATCTCTCGTCGAAATGTATGAATTGTAGTTACGATCCCTCTCAGTTCCGTATCTTCATTTTCATCAAACAGCCGTATCGTAATTTTCCGATGATCATGAAATGACTCAGCTAATGCATTTTCAATCAATTCAATCTCCTGAACATCTAGGGACGGTCTACTCTTCCGCCCCTCTTCGTTTTGCTGACGATTTATTGCCTCCTTGTGTTCCGGAAGCATCATACGACTGGATTCCCAAAGGCCGTTACCTTCCAATTTTTTTCTCGTTGTTGTCATTTATAATGCCCTCCTATCTTAGCCGATCGATCGAGCGCCTGACCGGCTGCCGTTTTGGAAACCGCCCTAATTACGATTGAATCCCCATACTTGCGTTTTAGGGCATCGGTTGCACGTTCAAGCGCCATCTGCCTCTCGCGGCCAAGGTCAAACAACGACAACTGGTATTCATTATCAGGAGTAAGCTGCGTCAAGCTGATCCCTACCCGACGGATTGGCAGGCCGTCCCAATGCTGCTCTAGCAGTTTGCAGGCCCACCGAAACACCTGATTGGTGATGTTAGAAGGGTCCTCCATCTTCATTTGCCGCGAGAACCCCGTGGGGTGATCGAAGTCTGCCCCCATACAACCGACCGATACAACATGACCGGCAAAACCAAGTGACCTGCAGCGCTGGCAAACCAACTCCGTGAGTTCCAGCAGTACCACCTTGATTTCTTCCAAAGTCCCGTAATCACGAGGCAAGGTCATCATGTGGCCGACAGATTTAGGAGCGACTTGGTGCGTTCCCGGCCGTACTGGACTATCGTCGATACCGTTAGCGATACGCCAGTACATTTCCGCCTGGATATCCGAATTTTTTTCCGAACTTCCTCCGCATCATTTGTTTCAGTTTTGCAAGGGGTGTCTGAGCTACGCTGCCGATCGTCGGCAAACCCATCACGGTAAAATGACGCGTCATCCGGCTGCCGGCCATAAACATGTCGCTGACGGGTCGTTTCCAGAGTGTGTCGGGAAGCATCTCTTTGGTCAGGGTGTATATGCCAGACGGGTTTTTCTTGGCGTAGTTATCACAGGCCGTCTTGGCAAGAATTTTGGTTTCAGCAATGCCAAAACGCGCGTATACTCCCGTCGCTTCTAGGATGTGATCTTGTATCATAAGAGCGAGTTTCTCGGGCGTACAGTCAAATAGATGCAATGATCCGGTCACGTCCAAAAATTGTTCGTCGATGCTATAGGGCTCAACCAAATCGGTATAACTTTTGTAAATCTCAGTTATCTGCATGGAGACGTCAATGTACTTTTGCATACGGGGTTTGATTACAACGAGCTCTGGACACTTGGCAAGTGCTTCCCCTAACCTCTCAGCTGTTGTAATCCCTTTTGCCTTCGCGAGAGGGCATGCCGCCAGCACAATACCGGAACGTCTTTCCGGATCCCCGGCAACAACTAAAGGACGATCTTTATACTCTGGATGATCCGCTTTTTCTACAGAAGCATAAAAAGACTGGCAGTCGCCTAACATGACAACCCGTTTTGCTGGTTTCATGATAAACACCCCTTGTCTTCAATTCGTAGTCCCAAATATGTGTAGGACCTCTGTTCGATTTCTGCCTCGATCAGTCCCCATAGCATTGACAGCTTATGGCGGTACCCCCTACATAAAAATTCAACCTCAATTCCGAGCTTCGTCCTTCGATCTTCATAAACTTTCAATCCCCGATCACGCATATCACGACGTACTTGTGCCAAATCACTCAAAGCAGCTGCCTGCAATTGATCGATTATAACACTGGTCAGCTCTGTCGTCCTTAAGTCTGCCCTGCAAAGGACCTCCCGATCGCGCTCTAACACATCAAGCAATAGGGGCAATAAGGTGTAGTCCTTCACCAGTTTTGTTTCATTCGGATTTAATCCAAACATAATCACTCCACCTCAATGGGAACGTTTGTTTGTATTATATGCGAACAATTGTTCTTTTATCAATGTGAAAAATTCCCTCCTTAATTCAATATAAATTTGCATATATAGACATTATTGTTTAGACAGCACTTAGTTTAATTCGTATTATGTTTTTGGAAACTCAATTTAAGGGAGATGTACATATGAAGAAGTTTTTTTATGTCTGTTTTATTGTCACTATTCTTGGTTCTTAGCTTCACCAGTAATATTTATGCAGCAAGCATTGGACAGCCCTTAACCAGTCCAGAAGAAGGTTGGAAAAGATATGACGATTCCAATAAAGCAATTGAATACATTGGGGACTGGAATACCCAAATCAATTCTTCATTTTATCAAGGATCAATGCGTTATACACAAACTTATAGTGGGACTAAAATAAAATTCGGGTTTGTTGGTTCCAAAATCAGATACATAGGAGTGGGTCACCCTTCACATTCAACACAATTAGTAATTACGATAGATGGGGTAAGTGAATCGTTTAGTCAAAGAACTAGCGGTGTTACTTATCAACCTCTTGAGTATGAAAAAACAAATTTAGATTTTGGTTATCATACTGTGGAAATAGTGTCTAAAAAATGGTTATGGGCCAAGATTAGATGCTATTGATATTGATGATTCTGGATATTTAGTTGAACCTAATGCTCCACTAAAGCTCAATGCTTCCTCAGGAGATAGCCAAGTAACTCTGAATTGGGATCAAGTGAAGAACGCAGAAAGCTATATTGTTAAGTACGGAACTGAATCAGGTAATTACACCCAAAAAGCCACTGTGACTAAAGACGTATACGGTAAATTCGAAATTCGAGGCCTTACGAATGGTACCACTTACTATTTTGTCGTAGGTTCAGTTATTAATGGAGTAGAATCTGGTTATTCAAATGAAGTAGCCGCAACACCACAAGCAGCTACTCAACCAAAGCCTGAGCCAGAACCGACAGGTAATCGTGCAATTTTGGTTGTTACATTGATTGACGGTATTGAAAAAGAATATGATCTCCCGATGAGTGAAGTGAACGCCTTTATCAACTGGTACGATTCAAAAGATGCAGGAACAGGTCCATCAAAATATGCTATCAATAAACACAGTAATAATAAGGGCCCCTTCAGTAAGCGAACTGATTTCGTTCTATTTGATAAGATTTTAACTTTTGAAGTGAATGAATACTCGGCTGCCTCTACTTCCAAACAATAAAAGCTTGATTAATTCATTGGAAAAGACCACTCTGGCTCAAGCCTCGGTGGTCTTTTCGTCGCACCATGTCGCCAATGTTGCTAGCCTCGCAGCCCTGGTCCGTGTAAATAGTTGGCGTTAAAGCTACCAACATATACCGCCTCTATCCCGCATAGCCTAGCGCTATAATCGGTATAGAGGTGTTTTTATGTTCATCGATCCGATGTTACTCGCAACAGCGCAATCCCCGTTTTCGGACTCGCGCTATATATTCGAACCTAAAATCGACGGTCATCGTTTGATCTTCTCTCAACAAAACGGCATCGTCCGCCTATACACGCGCCATAACAACGACTGTACGCGCCAATACCCGGAGATCGCGGGCGTTCTGTTCCCGCATGACATCGTACTCGACGGCGAAATCGCATGCGTCGATCCGGCGACCGGCACGTCCGACTTTGAGTCAGTTATGGCGCGATTTCAGGCGAAGAAGGCGGATAAGATTGCGGCATTGTCCGTTACTCAACCGGCCACGTTCGTCATTTTTGACGTGCTGCAATATAACGGTAAAGACCTGCGGCGGCTGCCGCTAATGGAACGCAAAGAAATACTCGCGCAGATCCCGTTGACGTCCGCTAGCTTCGGCATTGTACCGTTTATCAATGGCGCTGGCGAAGCGTTATTTACGCAGATACAAGCGTGCGGCATGGAAGGCGTTGTCGGCAAGCGGAAAAATAGCGCGTATGAGACGGGCCGCCGATCGGATGCCTGGCGCAAGGTGATTAACTGGTCGTACGCGGACGTATTTATTACCGGCTACCGTAAAAAGGAGTTCGGATGGCTGGCGGGCATTTACGACAACGCAAAAATACGCCCAGCCGGTATAATCGAGCTAGGCGCGAATCCTACGCATAAAAAGGCGTTTTATAACGTTGTTAAGCCGTTAATTACCGGCGAGGACCGTAATTTTGTGTATGTTGAGCCGCGGATTCGTGCGCGCGTGAAAATGCGGAATTGGACGCGGTCAGGGATGCTGCGGAGTCCGGTGTTTACGGAGTTTATTGTTTAGGTCCAGACTGGCTTGTAACTATAAGCAGCAACTACAGAAATTCTGACCAAATTGTGTAATTTCCCAGGCTGACTTCCTCACCTCAACCCTTGTAGCTGCGCCGCTTGGTTGGGAAGAGTACATTACACGCAGGTCTCTTACTAACTGGTGTTCTTCAAGTGAGCGATAGAACAGATTATTATTAAAGCTACGATTGATATCTATATAAATTAGACCCAGTCTTACCAAGTTATCAATTGAAGCAGAATAACTTAAGTAATTATCTTTATTTAACCCAGGAAGAGGGAAGAAATTATGTACTATAGGTACGTGCCCTCCCTGACCATCAAGTACGTTGAGTACGATCGACCCGCAACCTATACTATTCCTGTTGTTCGATAGAAAATGTAAAGTTCTTGCGTCTAAGGGAGATAATTGCTTAATGACTTCAACAAAGGAAGGATGCGCGACTTCTATATGGCCCTTATTCATGGAAGCCGCGATTAATTTTGCGAACATTTTTCTCAATTCCTCGTGTTCAATGTAATACTTTGCTGCCTCAAGTGCTGGGCCTGCGATGTTCAATTCAGGCTCAATCACATCACACGAGGGAACCTTAGCCAACTCTTTTTCAATATTTTCTTTGAAAATCTTTATCTCGGTTTCCTTTTTTTATTTTAGCTTTAAGGAGAGGAGAGAACACTAAATAGAAAAGGTTCCCAAAGCCTTCTCCAATTTGCTTTGCTGTGGGCTCTAATGACGCTTGAGTTATTTCCGCTGGAACCTTTATGCTCTTGCTTAAATCATCGAGAAAATTTGACATTCTAAATCCACTCCCTGTCAACTCGCATATTTAAACGTACAACTCACGCGAAGATAACGCTTGTCCCCGATCTTGACGCTATTCTCCGTTATTTCTTCGATTCTCCCGGCGCCAATCAACTCGCCACCTACGAAAACAACGATAGGCGACCGATCCAATTTCGCGGTGTAGAGGTGGATATCGGAGGATAACGTCTTCATAAAACGACTCATTTCGTTTCACCTCGCGCTTTTTCACGTTCTTAACCGAAATTTTACCATACTCCGCAAAAATTGTCCGTATTTTAAGACCGCTAATCGTTAAGTAATTAGCGGTCCTTGGTTTACTCTATTAACTTGTTTAGCGGGCTTGCTTTTACGTGGTCTGCCTTAAGATCCTCATCTGCCAGTGCTACGTATCGCTTAGTCATTGTAATATCCACATGACCGAGGGTTTTTTGAAGACTAAAGGCAGAGGCACCGCCGCGTATAAATTCAAGCGCGAAAGCGTGTCGTAGGGCGTAAGGTGTGATGTGAACGCCAACTTTTTTACTGTGACGTTCAAGACGATCACCCCATGTATGACGATTTAATTTATTTCCTGACTCTGTACTGAATACAGGGACTTTATTTGCCCATGATCGTGGACGCATCCTTATAAATCGCTTCAACGCATCTACTGTAACAGGGGATATGTTTAATGTACGTGAAACTCGTGTCTTTGCTGCGCCATCTGGTATTCGTAACCATCCAGAAATTAGATTAAAGTCGTTAGGTCGTAGTGCAAGTGCCTCTGAAGGCCGTATACCAGTATCCAAAGTCAGAAGAATTAACGTATAATCTCGCATTCCTGTAAATGTATTCTGATCTGGTACTTTCAGAAGTTCTTGGAGTGTTTCTATGCTGATTGCAACGATACGAGACCCTTCTTTTTCGTTTTTTTAATCTTAGCAAGTGGATTCTTTTTGAGATACCCTTTTTCAACACACCAATTAAAAAATGTCCTCAAATAAGTTAATCGACTATTAAACGTGGCGGGAGCAATATCTTTCTGCCTAAGGTGGTCTTGGACGGCTTCCTCCAACTTAAAATAAGATTCCCAAGCATCTGGATACCTTTTAAAAAGTAATTCGACTGAGCGAACATAGTCGTCATGTGTACTTTCACTAATGCCATTGAGTAGCTTAAATCTAAGGAATTCCTCTAAAACGTTCCGCCAATGCCTGCTAGTTATTTGTGTTGTTCTTCTGTGTCTCAGCATCTAAAATCTCCTTATGTTTTTTCTAATATTATACTAAATACGAAAAAAATACGAACAAATATACGCAGTGAACGATGAAATTCACGTAATATCACTCGCTAAACGCGGCTCAGATTCGCTAAAGCAACGTAAAAAAAGCGCTCGATCTAACGGGATGATATCCGCTGATCGAGCGCTTTTATTTAACCTAACCTAATGCTAACCGGTATTCCGTTGAAGAGGATGTACAAAAGGACTGCCGCGATAACTATTCCGAAAAATATGCCGGTCATTGTGTCTGCCGTCCCTACCGGTTCCGGCTCGTCCAGTTTATTCGGATCTTCCATAGCTGCGCCTCCGTTCCGTTTTTCCTAAATTGTACCATAAGCGTAATTTAACGAAAAAACACGATTTATTTCGCGTAAAATAGCGCCCAACCAACGGAATGAATGCCACTGATAAGGCACTACTTCTACTGCTTACGCTTTTTCTGAAGATTGCTGATGACGTTATTCATTGGCGAAAATTCATCATGCTTTTCTTTGATAGATTTTTGTGAAAGATGAGTATAACGTGAGACCATACGCAAATCAGAGTGACCCATAATCTCCGCCAGATAGCGCTCTGTTCCGCCGTTTTCCAAAAACAGCGTAGCCGACGTATGCCGAAATAGGTGCGGGTGTATCCGGATGTTAATTCCGACTTTTTCTGCGTAATTCTTCAAACGATCCCGAAAACGATCATCACGCAAAGGACCGCCGTAGTTTGTTAAAAACACGTATTCCGAGTCAAACTCCTCGCATTCCTTTATCAATTCTTGTATAAGTCGCATCGTCCGTCTTTGAAGCGGAACGGTTCGTCCCCTTCTCGATTTGGCCACAATTTCATTAATGTAAATTGAATCATGATCAAAATCCACGTCTGATCTTTTTAGCGACAGTACTTCGTTAATACGGCAGAATGAATCGATGAGTACGTTTATTATGACGTAATCGCGAAAGCCGGCGTATGTCTTTTGATTAGGTGCCGCCATCAGCTGCTTCATCTCTTCAACGCTCATAATGGTTATTTGCTTCTCTGGTTCCTTGACTTTTCTAATCCTCGCGGAAGGATTCCGATCAATAATTCCTTCTTCCTCCAAGAAGTTGAACATTGTTTTTAACGTCTTCATTTTCGTGTTTACCGTTACCGGCGAAAGACCGACCGTCATGTCCCGTTCATGTTTGTGCGGATGACCGTCCCACTTGCGTTTGCTATGTAGTAGCCATGCAACGTACTTGCGGAGCAAATCCGGCGTTACTGCGGTAATCGTCCTCTCTACGTCTACCTCAGTCATGTATGCACAAAAATAACGATAACTCTCGTTGTATAATTCTAGTGTGCGGGGCGATCTCCCTTCCGCAACTTTTGCCGCGTAGAATATATCGAATAACTCATCCAGCGACTTATCCGCGCCTCTCTCATTGCGGCCGTTTTTATACCGTTTGCCCATCCGATTGTCCAAATAAAAAACGCCTCCTTTCGTAAAATTGAATACGATAAGGAGACGCAAACCCTTCGACTTTTTAGGCGCGCACACATGCGTTACATTGTGCGGAAAGCCCATCGTTAAAAACGTTGATATAGCGCGGTTTATAGCGGATATTTTACGTGAGGAAACCCCAAGGGTGCGCGCTACCAGACTGCGCCATACCCCGACACTGCTTCAGACTAAAATTGCGTCAAGACAACGTATTGCCTGCGTTAGCTACAACGTTTATCCTGCGCCTAACTCTCGTTCAACGTTATTATAACGGATAGGCGCGCACCCATGCAAGAGTTAAGCGCGCGCACTACTGCAGAGATTTTAGAAGCAACTCTGTCGTGGATTTTCCGCTGCAAGCACGCCCCGATGTTTCAAGCTATTCACTGGTTTACTTCAATCCCTCTTTCCCATACGCTCTATTCCTTGACGCTCCCTACGGTCATCCCTTTGACGAAGTATTTTTGCAGGAATGGATAAACCACCATAATCGGCAGCGCACCCATGAAAATTTGGGCCGTGCGCAGCGTTTTCTCGCTCAGGTTTTCCATTGCCTTGATCTGCTCGATCGAAATGGAGGTCAGCTGGGAATTAATTGACATGATCAGGGTGGACAGATAGGTTTGAAGCGGGTATTTTTCGGGCGAATTCAAGTACAGGATTCCATCGAACCAGGCATTCCAATGTCCCACGATGGTAAACAGTCCAATGGTTGCGATGGACGGCAGGGATACCGGCAGGTAAATGGACCATAACACCCTCCAGTGTCCCGCACCGTCAATCGTTGCCGCTTCATCCAGTTCCTTCGGAATGGTTCTGAAAAAATTCAGCATCAGCACCATGTTCCATACATTCAGCGCACCGGGCAGAATCAGCGCCCAAATGGAATCGATCAAGCCCGTATTCTTCACGATAATATAGGTGGGGATCAACCCGCCGCCGAAAAACATCGTGATGGCAAAAAACCACACATACGGCGTTCTGTACTTAAACTGGCTGTTGGATTTCGAAAGCGGGAATGCGGTAATGAACACAAGAAACATATTTACGACGGTCCCCAGCACCACCCGTTCAACGGACACCCACAGCGAGCGGAAAAATTCAACCTTTTCGCCCAGGTATCTATAGGCATCCAGATTAAAGCCGACCGGCCAAAGCTTCACCTCGCCGGCCATGGCGGCCGTATTCGAGCTGAGCGAAATGGAGAGCAAGTGGATGAACGGGATGATGCCGAGCAGGGTGATTGCGGTGAGCAGCAGCGTATTCATTATCACGAAAAGCCTTCTGCTGATTGTTGGTCTGTGCATCTTTCTACCTCCAGCCTAAAAGATCCGGTAATTGTTATATTTGTAAGCCGCATAGTAGGTCACGGACACGAGAACCAGCGAAATCACGGATTTAAAAAAGTCCGACGGCGGCGGCTGGTCCAAATTGTTGGCTAAACATTCCGAGCCGGTAGACGAAGGTATCGATCACGTCCGCACCCGCGTAAACCGTTGGATTATACATGATCAGGATTTGCTCGAAACCTGCATTCAGGATTCCGCCGAGGCTTAACACGCCAAGCAGGATCAAAATGGGGGCCATCCCCGGAAGCGTAACATGGAGCATTTGCTTCCATCTTCCTGCACCGTCAACCTCGGCCGCCTCGTATAATGTCGAGTTAATGCCCGTAATGGCGGCAAGCATGACGATCATGTTATAACCCATCCCTTTCCAGACGTCCGACCCGATCACGATCCCGCGGAACCATTGATTATCCAGCATGAACATGACGGGCTCCATGCCCAAAGCGCCGAGCAGCCCGTTGACCGGCCCGTTCAAGGAGAACAGCTCGATGATCACGCCGCCAAGAACCGTCCAGGAGAGAAAGAACGGCAGGAAGATGGCGGATTGTATGAAACGCGAGAACCATCTTCTGGCGACCTCGTTAAGCAGCAATGCCAGGATCAGGGGAACGAGCAAGAACAGCACCATTTTGGAAATGGAGATAATAATCGTATTTAAGAGTACCTGCTTAAAATCCGGCAGTTCGAACACATACCGAAAATTATCAAATCCGACAAACTCGGAGTTGAAAAAACCTGAAAAGCGGCTCGAATTGCTGGAAAGCCATCACAAGGCCGGCCATGGGGCCATAGGCATAAATCAGCGTGACGATGATTCCGGGCAGCAGCATCAAATGCAGCGGATATTCTTTTTTTAAGCGTTTTCATGGCTGAACCTCCGTTTATTTTAAAACGGGAGGGATTTGCCGATTTTCCAGGCTCATCCTCCCCCGTTTCGTTTCAATTCCCAAAAAAATTATTTCGCAGCCTGCGTGCTGTACCAATCATTGACCTCTTGGGTAATTTTGTCGCCGCCCAGGGTTTTCCAGCTTTCCGCGAACTTATCGAATTCATCCAGAGGAGCGCCCATAATAATCTTGGTAAAGGTCTCCTGCATCAGCTTGTCCAGCTGCGATCCTTTTTCCACTTGGGTTTCCGTAGGCAGGCCATAAAATTCGTTGTTCACAAACGCTTGGCTCTCTTTGATCTGACGAGTCATGCCCCATCCGCCGTCTTTCGCCGCACGGCTGAAATACTGCCCCCAGTTTACCCCTTTGGTAGCATTCGCCGTATTGCCCGCAAGGTAATCCTTGGTTGCTTTGAACACGTCGGCCACGTTCTTGTAATTTTCGTCATCCAGCGTGATTTCCGTCTGATTCGCATCCAGCGCCTTGTTGACTTCCGTAAAGATCGTATCGATTTGGGCTGGGTTATAAATCCGCGGGTTGAACCAATTGTAGACATATCCTTTTTCGGCTTTATTCTGGTCCATGTATTTCTTGTTGCCCATTTCTATATAGAAGTTGATCATTTTAATCGCCGCTTCCGGATTTTTCGATTTCTGGTTTACGGCGAAAATCTTGCTGCTCCGGATTTTGGGAACCAGCGACTTGCCGGGTCCGTCCACACCGGGGATCTGAACCGCAATCCAATCCGCCTTCGGATCCTTGTCGACGTTCAGGTTCAACGGCCAGTTCGGATACCACCATTCGCCGTAGGAAATGCCGACTTTGCCTGCCGTGATGTCTTCAACCGACTTGTTCTCATCCTTCAGCGCAAATTCTTTATCCAGAATGCCGTCCTTGTACCAGGATTGCAGTTTGCCGAGCGCCGTTTTGACTTCCGGTTGAATGATGCCCGGAATCAGCTTGCCGCCGCTGTCCTTAATCCAGGCCGTCTGATTGTCGCCGATGGACGGATAAGCGCCGAACCCGTTGAAGAAGCCTCTCAGATCAAAGCCCCAGAAGAACAGATTCTTTTGCATCGCAATGCCGTAGGTGTCGTTTACGCCGTTTTGATCCGGGTCATTTTGCACAAAAGCCTTGGCGACCTTCTCCAGATCATCCATCGTTTTTGGCGGCTCCAGCTTCAGGTTGTCAAGCCAGTCCTTCCGTATCCATAGAAGCTGCGTTGACAGGAAAGGATCCTCGAATGCCGGAATCCCTAATTGCTTGCCCTCCGAATTAAACGTCTTCATGGCAAAACCGCCGTCGGACTCCATATACTTCTTAAGCGTCGGAGATGCGTAATCGTTATAGGCTTGCGTAAGATCGGCCAGCATATCCTGTTTCTTCAGTTTCTCGAAATTTTTCGGGTCCAGCTCGATGATATCCGGCAGATCGGCGGATGCCATGGCTAATGAGAATTTCTGCTCGAACTGGCTCGACGGAACCGTCCATTTGTATTTGACTTCAATATTCAACATATCTTTTAAATCTTTGAGATACGCATTCTGTTCGGGCGTTATGCCCTTAGGCGTCCGCGGATCTTCGGGCGGATTGTAGCCGAGCACCTCCGTTACCGTTACCGTTTCCGGGTATTTGCCCAGCGGTTCGGGTGGTGCAGCGGTTTGGTTCTCCTCCTGGGAAGAGGTCTGGGGAGTTGAGCCGGCAGGCTCGTTTCCTTGACTTGAACAGGCGGATAATACCGATAGCGTCATCGCGGCAATCAAAATCATTTTCCATGGTTTGAGTCGTTTCATGTTGAAGGCCTTCCCCCTTTTGCGTACCGTAATCGTGTTAACCGTGCTTCATGCATTCATTATAAATCCCAAGGGAAAGCGCTAACAATTTTGAGTTTTTTACATTGCTATCACTTTTTTTTACTTATATGGAGTTCCGGTATTCCTGAGGGGAAACGCCCATTTTTTTTCTTGAAAAATGTAGTGAAATAAGAATGCGAATCAAAACCGACCCGGGCGGCAATCTCGTTCAACTTCAGGTTGGTATGCAGCATCAGATGAAGTGCGGCTTCCAGTTTTTTCGTCTGAATAAATTCCAGCAGATTATGGCCCGTCATCTGTTTGTAGTACCGTGAGAGGTAAGACGGGTTAAAATGCACCTCATCCGCTATCGCGGTCAGGGAGACATCGCCCGATAAATGCTTCTGGATGTACCTATGTATCTGATCGATTACCATTGATTTCATCTCATCCTGCTGCATTCGGCCGTGCTGAACCAAAGCCTCTTCATATTTGACGGCCTGTTCAATGTCAACGATGACCATGCACTGGCCAAGTTCGGCCCTGCGCTGCAGGATGGACAGCAGAGTTTCATACTGCCGCCGGATCGAATCCCACCGTCCCTTCAGGTTATGGGATATCCCGAAGGATACGGAAACCCCGAGCAACTCCTCGCACTCGTTTTGTACAAGCTCCAGAATTCCTTTTATATAGGCCGCTATCCCTTTCCAATCCAGCTCCGACTCCGGACCATTATCCTGAAAACGGCCGAGCAGCTCCGAATCGGGTTGAAGCAGCCATATCAAAGAATGATGTTCATATACAACATGCTCATTGACAAACGAGGAGGGCAGATAATTTTGAAACGTCCCTTGAACCGACTGGACCGCTTCCTTGGTCATGACCTCCAAGTTATCGATCCGGCCGACCAGAAAGAAGGAAGGCTGGTCAACATGGATACGGAAGTTCAACTCCTCATAACGGGACTCGGACAAAAGAGTTGGAACCGGCTCACCGTTCAGCATCCTCTCTACAAGCTCGTTTTTCAAAAAGCGCTCGGCGATTTGAAAATGTTTCTTTGCCTTCTCTTCCTGAATTCGGCGGCGGTTCTCCTCATCAAGCTTGCAGGAAGCCTCTTTCACCGCCTGAAAGATCGGCTCGATGCCTTCCGTTTTCAGGATATAATTGTCTGCATTTTTGCGCAGGGCCTCATGCACAAATTCAAATTCGCTGTAGCCGGTAAGAAAAATAATCCTGCACAGCGGCCAATAGTATGTGATTTCGTCAACGAGCTGCAGACCGTTCTTTTGGGGCATGCGGATGTCGCTGACAAGAATGTCCAGCTTCATTTTCCTGGCGATCTCAAGCGCCTCCCTCGCGGAATAGGCTTTGCATACATCAAGTTCAAACTGCGGATTCTCCTGAAAAAGCTGAACCAGGCCGTTGGTTATAGCCGGTTCGTCGTCTACGATTAACAGTCGATACATGGGTTATGCCTCCTCTTTTCCAGTAAAAACGATCAGATCTATCCTTAATCCGCCATAAGAGCTCCGCGAGGCGAATAGCCCGCTGCCTGGCCCGTATTTAAGCTGAAGCCTGTTATTGACATTGATTAGTCCCGTTTTTTCAATATGCTTGGAAGGGGTTGCGAGCTTTTCGCGCAAATGTTCGATCTTCGCATCGGTTGCCAGATTTCCGTTATCCTCCACGGTGACCCGCAATCCGCCATCCCGGTACTCCGCATGAATATAGATCATCCCTTCCCGGGCATCATCTTCGAAAGCATGTTCGAAGATATTTTCGACAATGGGTTGAATGATCAGCCGCGGTACGGTAATGGCCGGGGGGATATCCGCGATTTCCCCGTATTCATAAGCAATCCGGTTCGAAAAACGGATGCACTGAATATCGCAGTAATCCAGCGCATGACGGTATTCTTTATAAAACGGAACCTGATCCGCGCCGCTTCTGGTGATATATTGGTAATAACTCGCCAGCTTTTGCGAAAGCTCCGCGGCACCGTCCGCGTCTCCGACCTTGCACATCATGTAAATGTTGAAGAAGCTGTTATACAAAAAATGCGGATTGATCTGGGATTGCAGCTGCTTGAGCTGGGAGTGCTGCAATGCTATTTTTTGCTCATAGTTTTCCTCGATCGAATTCTTCAATTTAAGCGCCATATTGTTAAAGCTGTTGAACACATAATGAAACTCATCCTTTGATTTGGATTCGATCATGATATTCAGATTATCGGTTTCGAGCATATGAAACGCCTTGACCAGTTTGGATAAAGGCCTGTGGATCATGAGATTGACCGAGAAGGAATACAGAATCATGACGATAAGGGCTATGAAAAACAATGCGTAAAACCAAGTCGTGAATTGGCTTAGGGGACGGGTGATTTCATTCTGGTTCACGTACATGATGAGCGATAAATTCAGTGAACCGACTTCATTTTGGATAATATAATAGCTGATGCCCTTCATTTTTTTTGATCATTGGCGTATCGGAGTCATGCATTTCCTCTCCCTCGGCAAGGCCCAGAATTCCGGCGGATTCTCCCGGTTCCCGCGCTGTCGTCAACACGGTGCCCCATTCTTCATTGCCCAGCAATACTTCAGATTCCGGATACAGCTTTGCGATTTCGGTTAATGCTTCCAGCAGCCTCGGCTTGGAGATCTCAATGTATGACCAGATGCTACCGTTATTTTCGGTTTCAATGAAAAAGATCCGGTCGCCGCTTCTGTAAAAGGAGGGTTTGGGCGTAGCCGACATAAGCGACGATATCAGCCTCATTTCATCGTTTGGTATATTGGTAACGCCCGAAACCGTGGAGATGGTTTTGCCGATATTTTCAACGTAAACGCCGGCATTCACCACATATTCGCTCGATACCGTTAGCATGGTCAGCCGGTCCCTGGCCTGCTCTATCAGTTCCACCTCTTCGTAATTCTCCAGCATGCCGCCGCGGAAGCTGAGTTTCTGAAGATCCTTGTCGTTCAACAGCTGCAGCTGCAAATTCCGAATAAAATACATTTCTTTATCCAGCTGTTTGGAGTAAAACGACGCGCCTGCCAAAGACGAGTTCAGAATGGCATGTTTGGTCGTGGACATCCCCTTGTAATTAAGCCAAATATTCATGGAAATGAGAGGAAGCAATAATAAGACGAACACAACGACGATTTTTTGATACACGAACCACCGGGATGCTTTTCCCGCAGCATGAAGTTTCATGTTCTCCCCCCCAGATTAACCCCCATATTGGTACAGGTTCCACTATCATCAAGTATAGTGATTAACAAAAAAAAGAATCATCCCTAAGGAAGATTCTTTTTTTGGGGCTTGCCCTGGAATTTAAGAAGGTACAAGCCCTTGGATTGCGCATTTCTTAACTATCACAAATAGATTACCGATTATAGTACATTTCCAGCTCATTGATCGCGAAATTGCCCCATTTCAGGTTCGCTCCGCCCACTTTCAACCTGAACTTGGCAGCGGTCGTCGGGTCGAAATCAACCGTTTGGGTTTCGTTCGTCTGGTCGCCGTACTTCCAAACCCATTGGATGCCTGTCTTTAACGGTACCCAGTCCGTGCCGTTAAAGTACTCCAGATCAAGCGTGGTGATGCCTTGGCCCGTTCCGAATCTTGTTACGATTTTCAATTGATTGGCGGTTACAGGCTTCGTTCCAAAATCAAGCGTGACATAGTTCGGAAAGGTTACGCCCTTGTCCACGCTGGACCAGGCTCTGTCGTAGGAGCCGTCAGTCAGCCATTTGATGGAGCTGGTGGACAAGGTTGCAACCGATGCCGTTGCGGTTGCGAGCGGCGCCAGATTTCCCGGAGCGGGTCCCGGCGGCGTCGGCATCGGCGTGATCGGCGCCGGCGTATAGGTGATCGGGGTTTTACCGGTGGCGGGAGGTACGGTTCCCTGATACTCAAACGCTCCGATATCCGGATCCCCGTTATACAGCGGATTGCCGAAGTAATCCCTTCCTCCGTTATCGGCAATCGGAACCCCCGCGCCAATCAGCGGAGAATCGCTTTGAAGCCGGTAGCCGTCAACCGTATCCATTCCGGTTCCTCCGCTGCCCGGATTCACGAATTTCGGATTTGCCGTCACCTTATGGGCATCGGCGCTAACCAACGTTTTGCCGCCGAAATAGGCGTTATTGTCAAAGGTTTGGCCCGTTAGCGTCCAGCCTCTGTCCCCGACGCTGTAGTACGCGTTGTTATAATTTTTGATATTCTTCGGACTGCCGGAGGCTTTGGTGAAGTAATCGCTCATCACCGGATTCCCGGAAGCAGCCCCGACATAAATGGTGTTGTTGTAATTCAGCACCGTATCGATGGAGCCGCTGTAGCGGAAAATACGGGCCCTGTCATTTTGGCTGATGTTATATCTTACAATCGTATTGATCGTGTTATAGGTGTCATTAACATAGAGCATGAAACCGCCGGCATTATCATGGCTGTAATTGTATTGGACCAGGGAGCCCAGATTGCCGGCATCCACATCGAAGCCCGTACCGTCTTCCGAACCGTTGCGGCTGGCAAACGATTCATTATACTGGACTACGTTGTTGTCGGCATAAGCCCACCAGATGGAAGCATTGGTCGCCAAATAAGTGGCTTCCTGAACGGTATTATGCTCCACCACCGCGCCATCCGTTACATTCCAGGCGATGCCGCCGGTTGCCGCGCGAACTACGGTATTGTTTGAGATCTTTACGCCGGTTGACGGCGTCCAAGCCCCGTACGGTTTGGGCACCCATTCCCACAAATCGCCCATGCCGTATCGAACGATGCAGTTGGAGCCGATGTAAATTCCATACGCGTCCACATCGGTTAACGTATTGCCGTCAATGAGCACATCGTTAAAAGCGCTTGGCACCCATGAACCCACGGAGTCGAAAATGATCCCTCCGGACCGGGTCGTATACACGCCATCGACATCATGGACGTCAAGATTTTTGATATGGATATGGTTCAGAATTCCGCCTTCCTCATTCAGGATGTAGACGCCTCGCCGCTCTCCGCGGGCACCCTTCCAATCTCTCGTAAACGGCTCGGACGATGGGTTCGTCACTTCCAGATTGTTAATTTCCCAGTACTGCTGATTCTTTAAAAAGACCGTTTGGAGTTCCGAGGTCACGCCGGAGATAAGCGGTTTGTTCCCTGTCCCGTACATGTCGATGACGATTGGGCTGCCCTCGGCCCCAGACCCCTTGGGCCACAGCTGTCCCTGCCAGGTCCCACCTGCTTTGAACAAAATGCGATCTCCCGGGGCAAAGGTCGTCGCGTTCACCTTCCCCAGCGATTTCCACGCTGCATCCGGGTTCGTTCCCGAATTGTTGTCGTTCCCGCCGGCATGATCCACGTAATACGTAGTCCCTGCGACGGTTTCGGCCTTGACCGGCACCGCGCTGACCGTGAGGCCCGAGATCAAAACGAGGGACGTCATCATGCCGATTACTTTTCTCGCTGTCCTCTTAAACATGCGTTTATCCTCCTTTTAAAGGAATGTTTGACGGAATTCGGAGTTATCCCCGGACCGCCTTTATGTAATGGCTCCACATTTTTTTGTGAAGCGCTTACAAAAAATGCCGGATACCTCGACTATTCATGGGCCGTCCAGGATCGATACAGCGATTCATTGACTTCGACATGGGCTTGGTCCATTTTTTTTCGTACCCAAACTTCATATTCGCTATCGATATAATCCTTGAGCACCTGCTCTTCTATCTCCGGATAAGGGGCGTACATGGAGCCCGGCTCGGTTTTCTCCGTACATTTCATTAAATACAAGCTTCCGTTCTCCTCAATGATGCCGCTTGTTTCGCCTGTTCTCATCTTCTCCGCAGCCCTGGCGACAGGGCTTCTGGAATTGTGCCGGGAATTTCCCAGATGGAACACAAGCTCCTGCTGAGCCTCTTGATCCGAATAGATTTTGGCGATATCGCTGAAAGTGGCCCCTGATTCCAGTTCGGCGTATGCCTCTTCCAACTGCTTTTTAGCCTGAACTTTTTTCGATGGATCGGCATTGCGATCGGAATCCAAAAAAGAAATGGACATGCTGACTACCTTTACGACGCCCGGAGTCTGGTACAGCTCATCCTTATGCAACTCGTAAAATGCTTTGAGCGCCCGTTCGTCCGGCTTCGATTCGTCATCAAGCTGCATTTTTTGCTTCACGGCCGTCGTGGCGTTAGTCATGATGTACTCAAAATACGTATTTTCGTTGTATCGGACCGGTCCATAAATCACCTGCCGGTTAGCGACCGCTTTGGCCCTGCGAGCATTTTCCTGTTGAAGCTGCTTCAAGAACTCTGGATAGCCGATATGCTTCAAAATACCTTGGTCCATGGCAATCCACTGTCTGACCTTAATTCTCACGCTGTCATCCAATGCCTTTTTCTTTAACGCGTCCAGAGGGACTTCTCCGCCATAAGCGGTTGTCCAGAACCCGGATGTCTGTTCCGCGCCGTATTTTTCATGGAAATAATTCAATATTCCGGACTTGTTCCTTTGCGCTGCCCTACTGAATTCCGGCAGCGTGATCGGGATTCCATCGACGGTCGCGATCACGTCATATGTCTGTTCATCTGCCTGAAGCTTTCCCTTGATCAACGCGGCAGTCGTGCAGATCGACAGCACAAAAAAGCCGGCAATGACCCATTTATATTTCGAACGTGGACGTCCAGCTTGCTTCATAACCTG
The DNA here is from genome assembly GCF_000987955.1 of Paenibacillus sp. DMB20. GTDB lineage: Bacteria > Bacillota > Bacilli > Paenibacillales > Paenibacillaceae > Paenibacillus_AQ. Next base: position 105,338 of record NZ_LAZU01000018.1, on the reverse strand, counting down.
CAGCACCTCCTGAACAAATCGATGTATTTCGGCATTTGCTTTGTCGGTTGTTCAAATTATAGACCTGATTTCAAAGCCAAGACAATTTCAAATCATTTACTTTGGCTTTCAATATTTTTACACGATTTGGATATGGCCCGTTGTTAAAAGAAAAATGACTCCGAATCCGTCAGGAGTCATTTTCCCTAATTAGTATCGAACAACGATTACCCTCTATCCTCGGTTAGGCCACCACATCCGATTTTCGCAGCCGACGGATGGCTGCCGCGCTGATTGCCGCCATGTAAAGCAGATTCATCACGTAAAATGTTAGATGATCACCCGGAGTGAGGCCCTCCTGACTGAGCACCCCCATTCCGGTGGTTAACAGCGAATTCGGAAAAAACAAGGAGAGTTTCGCCACGTACATTCCCAACCCCAAAAATGCAGCGCATAGGCTGATTCCAACCGGTGCCGCAAAGCTGCGGATCCGCATGGAAAGCGCCAGTTGAAAAACGCTGATGGCAAGGGCCGCTATCCAGCCGCGAAATAACCATCCGGGTAATTCCGGGGGAAGCGCAGCAGACAGGCCTGTTAGTTTACCACCAAGGAAATACAGCAAAAAAAAAGAATCCTTGCACAAATATGAGAAGCGTGCCGGCCACCATCAGTTTGGCTATGAAAATATACGCTGCGGGTACAGGGGCGGTCATGACCATATTCCAGTTTTTGTTGGCATGCTCCAGCCTGCACAGAAACGCATTGCAAATGGCGATGAGAATCGGAAGAAAAAACTCCCCGTAAAACAGGCCGACCTGCGACCACAAGCTGTACCATTCCTTTTGCAGAGCCCCCTGATTCATGGCGAAATTCGCGCACCCGATGAACACGCTGACCAGCGGCAAAATCATCAGTATCATCCATATGCGGGAGTGGCGGAGCTTCAGCCATTCCGCAGAAACGCAATGTCTTAACATCTTCATTCCTCCTATACTTCCTGTCTGGATACATGCAGGCTGCCAGCCGCATAAATCGCAAATCCAGCCGCGATCAGCATCCCCGTCACGGGCAGGGCTTCACCCCAATCGCGTACGATGAGCTGCATTTCTTCGCTTGCATACTTTTGCGTAATCGGGCTTAAGCCCGTATAGTAAGTCCACGCAAAAAATCTCCTTACCGTCGCCGGGAACAAATCGCCCACCAACCCGATAAAACCGCCAAGCATGCCAAGACAGAGCGCAAAAGCCTGATTTTTGACGGCCATGGACATCCATTGCTGCAATGCGATAACGACCATATTGGTCACCGCAACGCCTATGAGAAAACGAACCAGAAGGAAGATTGGAACAGGCTCAATAAAATCATTCATGACTCCAAAGGCAGCAATGGCAAGCACTTGCAGCAAGCACGCACACAGCATGATTAAACAGGCACATATATATTTTGCCGCGTAAAGCTGCCCTCGCCTCACGGAAGCCGACAACAGCAGCTTCCATGTATTCCCCTTATGCTCCATATCGCAAATGCGGGATACGACAATCGCTGAAAGAATGGGCAAAAACAATCCGTTCATCGAAGATAGCATGACAATGACCGGCTCCCATCCGGCTCGGCCGGGATGGCGGGAAAACGACATGCCGGCTGCAGCAAACGCCCAAACGATTTCTGCGCAAAGGAACAAAACCGTCATCAGAAGCAGGCGTTTGCGGCGCAGTTTATAAAATTCAAGGCGAATCATTCTCATTACAGGCTGTTCTCCTTTCCTGTAATCGCGAGGAATATGCTCTCCAAATTCCGCTTATGTTCTTCGATCCGCAGCACATCGATATGGGCTCCCGTCAAATCTCTGTTGGCCTGCGCTACCTGCGAATCCGTGAGATGTTCAAACACCAGGCAATCCTTTTGTAGTATGGGAAAAAGGCCTTTTCGAACAAGCACTTCATGTGCCGAAGCGTTGTTCCTCGTCCTGATCCTAATGGTAGGTTGGCTTTTGCGCTGCAGCTCCTCCATGCTCCCCTGGAACAGCATTTTTCCGTTGTTGATAATGCCTACCGAAGTTGCCATCTGTTCAATTTCTGAAAGAAGATGACTGGACAGCAGGACCGTCATTCCATAACGCTGCGGCAAAGACCGAATCAGTTCCCGGATTTCGCCGATCCCGGCAGGGTCAAGGCCGTTAGTCGGTTCATCCAGGACAAGGAGCTTCGGAGACGCAACCAATGCCATGGCAATGCCCAAACGCTGCTTCATGCCAAGGGAATACAACGCAACTTTTTTATCCTTGTGATTTTCAAGCCGGACGATTTTCAGGGCTTCCAACACATTTCGATCGGGAACATCGCGAAGCCGCTGGACGATGCGCATATTTTCCAACCCCGTCAGATGTCCGTAATAGGAAGGCGATTCAATGAGCGAACCGATTTTTTTTTAGAATGGAACGACGGTTGGTTTCCAAGTCTTTTCCAAAGACCGTTATTTTGCCATCCGTAGGCTTGACCAGTCCCAAAAGCATTTTCAAGGTGGTGGATTTGCCGGCCCCGTTCGGGCCTAGGAAACCGTAGATGGCCCCTTCGTCAACGGATAAATTTACCTGGTTTACAGAGAAAGCGTCCCCGTAACGTTTAGAAAGATTGTGGGCAGAAACGATTTGGTTCATACTTTTTAGCTCCCATCTATATGGCATTTGCCTGATATGACCAAAATTATTGCAGCCGGGTCTTTCGCCAACCTGACGCTAACCTTAAGCCAGCCTTAAATCATGAAACACGACCGGATTTATAGGTGAAATAAGATGAAAAATTGGTATATTGGTAATGGGTGATTTGAATATGGAAGAATTGAAAAATAAAAAAGCTGCTCATTGTGGATGATGAGCAAGATATAAGGGATATGGTGGATGGATTTCTGCGCAAGGAGGGGTTTACTCGCATCTATCATGCAGCCGACTGCGCGGAGACATTAGAGATTTGCCGGTCGGTAAAGCCCGACATTGCTATCCTCGATGTCATGCTGCCGGATGGGGACGGATTTTCCTTACTGCCTTCCCTGCGTCAAATATCAAATATGCCGATCCTTTTTCTGTCAGCGAGAGGAGAGGATGAAGACCGCATATTGGGGCTGGGACTTGGCGCGGATGACTACATTGTAAAACCGTTTTTGCCGCGGGAGCTCGTTTTGCGTTTGAAGGCCGTCCTGCGCAGGGTTTATTCTCCGCCAAATCAGGAAAAGCGCCCGGCCTTCCGTTTGGGAACGCGCTATATTGATTTGGAAAGCGGCATCATAAAAAAGTGAAGAGGGCGAATGTCCTATGACGGCAAAGGAGCATACGCTGCTTTCCAAGTTTTATGAAAACCGGAACCGCATTGTAACCAATGATGCCCTTTGCCAGGCCACATGGGGAGATGATTATTACGGATACGAAAATACGCTGATGGTGCACATCCGCCGCATCCGCGAGAAAATCGAGCCGAATCCCTCCAATCCGGCATTTTTATTAACCGTCCGGGGATTGGGATACAAGCTGATCGTGAAGGAGGATTAAGGTGGAAGGGACGGTACGCATCTTAAAAGCGCTTTGTCAGCTCAACCATGCTCATCTCCATTTTTCTGCTTGTCCTCAATTTTATCGTGCTGTCTGTCTGGATCGGAAAAGGAGTGAACGAAGGAAAATCTCCGTCCTTTGTAGTACGAAGCGTCGCAGAGGGATTGCATCGTTCGTCCCATGCCTATTCCTTGAACGCCTCATCCCAAAAGCTGCTGGATGAACATCGGGCATGGGCGATGCTGATTGGCGAACAAGGTCGGGTGACATGGAATTACAAGCTGCCGAGTGAACTGGAACAAACTTATTCGCTGACGGATGCGGCCAAGTTTTCCCGCAGCTACTTGAGGGACTATCCGGTTTTTATTTGGGAGCATAGCGAAGGATTGGTGGTTGTCGGGTACCCGAAAGGAACCCTTGCCAAATACGAGCATGTCCTTTCGGTAGGATTGGTGGAAAACCTGCCGTTAAAAGCATTGATTCTGCTGGCGGGAAACATTGCATTGGCCTTGTTTTTGTCCTTGTTGATCGGTTCCAAGCTGATCCGCTCCATCCGTCCGCTGACGCATGGCATACAAGCCCTGGCTGAAGACAAAGAAGTATTTGTAGAGCCGAAGGGAATATTGGCCAACCTTGCACTAAGCATCAATCACGCATCCGCATTGCTGAAACGGAAAAACAATGCCTTAAAAAGCAGGGATGAAGCCCGATTGAACTGGATTGCCGGCATTTCGCACGACATCCGCACGCCCCTTTCCATGGTGCTGGGCCACGCAAGCGATTTAGAAGAAAATGACGCCGTGCCTTCAGATCAGCGGCGTCAGGCGGGAATCGTCCGGAAGCAGGCAGAAAAGCTGCGCTCTTTGGTCCATGACTTGAACCTGGTCTCCATGTTGGAATATGACATGCAGCCGCTCGGCAAGAAACCCGTCCGGCTGTCGGCATTGGCAAGACAAGCCGCGTCCGAACTGCTGAATAACGGCTTGGACGAACGGTTCACGCTGGATGTGGCGATTTTGGATGAAAGATCAAAAGTGAACGGGGATGAACGGCTGCTGCTGCGCGCCATGACCAATATGGTGCAAAATAGCATTTTTCACAATCCGGACGGCTGCCGAATCCGTTTGCAAACCTCCTTTGACGAAAGCCGTCATATCTGCCGTTTTACGGTATCCGATAACGGTAAAGGAATCTCCCGAAGCGAACTTCCCGATTTGCTTGAACTTCCTTATTCATCCAAAAGAAAACACCCGCGCCAAAACGGGCACGGGTTGGGGCTGCCGATGGCAGCGCGAATTGCAAAAGCGCATCACGGTTGCTTGGTTTTATCCAGCGATGCCGGACAAGGTTTTCACGCGAATATCGAATTGCCTGTGATCGAGCCGGAATGAACCTGCCATATATGTTTAAAACGCCTTCTACGGATATACAACCGCAGAAGGCGTCCAATTTTCCGGATGGAAACGGTGTTGTGAACCCCAGCATCAACTGAGAATTATTAACGGGGTTGGCTTGTCGCGTCTATTAGTTTAGGGGTTTCTCGGACGGGTTGGGATTCGTTCCTTGACGGCTGCTATAGTAATCTAAAATATCGTCTACCGTTCGAAATGTAACCTCATCTTCCTGTTCGTTAAAACGTTTATAGGGGTGATCGCTTTGAGTGTTCTTCATGTGTAAATCCTCCTTACAATCCTTCATTTAACCCGTTATATTATTACCCGTTTGCTATCGATTTGTACCTGCTTTTTAAAAAAAAATTGGACACCTTGCCCGCAAAACGGATGTGCCTTCCATATTCGTAAGCGCTTTCATTATTTCGGAGAGCCGTGCGTCGGCTCTTTGGCTTTCACACGAATTTCATGAATCGAGTTTGCCATTGTCGTCTTTACGCGCCGCTCTCAGCTTATCCAAGAACATCCGGTCCTTTTGGGACAGTTCCAGGCTGTCCAGCAGTTCCGGTCGCCGCTCCCAGGTCCGCTTCAGCGCCTGCTCCCGCCGCCACACGTCAATGTTCGCATGATGCCCGCTCAGCAGAATATCCGGCACCTTCCAGCTGCGGAATTCCGCGGGACGCGTGTAGTGGGGATATTCCAGCAGCCCGGTACTGAACGAATCCGTTACCGCGGATGTTTCATTGCCAAGAACACCGGGGAGCAGCCTTACGACGGAATCAATAATGACCATCGCGGGCAGTTCTCCGCCCGTAAGCACATAATCTCCGATCGACAGCTCATCCGTAACCAGAAACTCGCGAATCCGCTCGTCGTAGCCCTCATAATGGCCGCAAATGAATACCAGGTGCTCTTCCTTCGACAGCTCCTCGGCCTTCTTCTGCGTAAATGTTTCTCCTTGAGGGCACATCAGAATGACGCGCGGCGCTTTGGTTTCGGCGTGAGCCGTTTCGCCTGCGTCCAGACCGGCCTGAGCCGTGGCGATTTCCATACCTTCAGGTGTCCGGGTATCTGAAGCCGTGTCGGCATCCGCGGCAGTCTCTGCAGGCCTTTCGCCTTGCCCCGCCTGCGTTACACCCGGATTAAGCAAATCCTCAACGGCGGCAAAAATCGGATCGGGCTTCAGCACCATGCCTCCGCCGCCGCCATATGGCGTATCGTCCACCTGGCCGTGCTTGTTTCCGGCGTACTGCCGGAAATTAACCGCATTCAGCGAGACGATGCCTTTCTCGGCGGCCTTCCCCAAAATGCTGGAATGGAAGACCCCGTCAAACATTTCAGGAAACAGTGTCAACACATCCACCTTCATGCTACAACAACCCTTCCATCAGATGAACGCGTACGATTTTCGCCTCTTTATCCACGTCCAGGATGACATCCGGAATCGAAGGCAGCAAAACCTCTTTTCCCTTCGGTGTTTTAACCACCCATACGTCGTTTGCCCCCGGCGTCAAAATCTCCGTGATCGTCCCAAGCTCTTGGGCAGGCTCGTCGTCCGTAACAACCCGGCACCCGATAATTTCATGGAAATAATATTCGTTATCCGGCAGTTCCTCCTGAAGATCCTCACTGATTTTCAAAAGACTTTCCTTATATTTCTCCGCATCGTTTATGCTTGCGATTTCTTTCAGCTTTATGATGTACATATTTTTATGAAGACGGGACGACTCCACCGTCACGGGAATCGGGGCGCCTCCTTTGGTCAGAACGATAAACAACGGGCTGTTTTTGGCAAAACGCTGTTCTGCAAAATCCGTATGCGGCATCACCTTGATTTCGCCGCGAATGCCGTGCGTGTTCACAATTTTTCCTACGGTAATCAACTTCTGGGACATGGTCTTCCTCCTGCATCAAACGTAATAAGCACCAGCTTGCATTTCTAGCCTAACGGTTTTCTTCAGCATGTACGAAAAAGGGCTAGGACATGCATCCTAACCCCCTTTCGTATATCTTTAAGAAAAAGTCTCTTAAGAATATGCTTTTTCGATAATCTTAAGAAATGATGTCAACGGTCACCCGTTTATCCATTTTGACTGCCGCCGATGTGACGACCGTGCGCAGCGATTTGGCGATACGCCCCTGCTTGCCTATGACCTTCCCGACATCGTCAGGATGCACGTGCAGCTCATACACAATCAGATGCTCCTTCTCCACCGTCTTCACGGTCACATCTTCCGGATGATCCACCAAAGCCTTAGCGATAACACGAACTAATTCTTCCATAGATGACCCTCGCGATCAGTCTTATTTCTGATTCTTAAGCTCGTGGAACTTCTTCATCACGCCCGCCTTGCTAAGCAAGTTGCGAACAGTGTCGGATGCTTGAGCACCGTTTTGAAGCCATTTGAGCGCTTTTTCTTCATCGATTTTAACTTCAGCCGGTTGAGCAACCGGATTGTAATAACCGATTTCCTCGATAAAGCGGCCGTCACGCGGAGAACGGGAATCCGATACCACCACGCGGTAGAAAGGGGCTTTGTGAGCACCCATGCGTTTCAGACGAATACGTACTGCCATTGAAAAATTCACCTCCTTCAAAAAATGTCAAACCTATCTAAAGCTTAGCGGAAAGGAAATTTCATTCCCTTGCCAGCCAGACCTTTTAACTGCTTCAAGGCTTTGTTCTTGCCGCCTTTCGGCCCCATCATATCGGAGAACTGCTTCATCACGCGGCGCATTTCATCAAACTGCTTGATGAGACGGTTAACCTCGGCCAGCGAGGTTCCGCTGCCGGCCGCAATCCGCTTCCGCCGGTTATGGTTGATGATGTCCGGCTGCTGCTTCTCTTCCGTGGTCATCGACTGCACGATGGCCTCGATCCGGCTCATCTGCTTCTCGTCCACCTTGAGATCTTTAGCCTGCTTCATCTTGCCCATGCCCGGGATCATGTCCATCAGCTGATCCAATGGACCGAGCTTTTTCACCTGATCCATCTGCTCCAGGAAATCCTCGAACGTAAATTCCGCATTGCGCATCTTCCGTTCCATTTCCTTGGCTTTCTCGGCATCGATATTCGACTGGGCCTTCTCGATCAAGGACAGCATATCGCCCATCCCGAGAATACGGGAGGCCATGCGTTCCGGATGAAACGGCTCCAGGGCATCGATCTTCTCGCCAAGCGCGGCAAACTTGATCGGACAGCCGGTGACGGCCTTGACCGACAATGCCGCACCCCCGCGGGTGTCGCCGTCCAGCTTCGTTAACACGACCCCGGTCAGCTGCAGCTGTTGATTGAAGCTCTCCGCCACATTGACCGCGTCCTGGCCTGTCATGGCATCGACCACAAGCAGAACTTCATCCGGCTTCACTTCGCTGTGAATCTGCTTCAGTTCCTCCATCAGCTCTTCATCGACATGAAGGCGTCCGGCCGTATCGATAATGACATAGTCATGGTTGTTGTCCTTGGCATGCTGCAATCCCTGCTTCGCGATCTCCACCGGGCTTGTCTTATCCCCCAGGGAGAAAACGGGAACCTTGATCTGCTCCCCCAATACCTGGAGCTGCTTGATCGCCGCCGGGCGGTAAATGTCTCCCGCTACGAGCAGCGGCCGGCTGTTCTGCTTCTGCAAAAGCTTGGCGAGCTTGCCGGAGGTCGTCGTTTTACCCGCCCCCTGCAGGCCAGCCATCATGATGACCGTCGGAGGCTTGGTGCTCTTTGCGAGTTTGGCCTGGCTTCCGCCCATCAATTCCGTCAATTCCTTGTTGACGATATCGATGATGACCATTCCCGGCGTGAAGCTGTCCATCACTTCCTTGCCGACGGCTTTCTCTTTGACTTTGGCCACAAACTCTTTTACCACTTTGAAGTTGACGTCGGCTTCAAGAAGCGCCAGGCGAACCTCGCGCATGGCTTCCGTTACATCTTCTTCGGACACCTTGCCTTTGCCGCGAAGCTTGCTGAACACGTTCTGCAGCCTGCTGGTCAATCCTTCAAACGCCATATTCGCCACCTCCGTCCTGCTTTATTAATCCCATATCATTAATTGATTCAACTTGTCGTTTATTAATTTCCTGTCTTGGTCCTTCCCGACGCTGCCGTCCACAAGACTGCGCAGCTCTTCGATCCGGCGAAGCCGCTCCTCGTGCTTTTTCAAAAGCCCCAGCTTTTCCTCGTAGATTTCGAGGGCCTGTTCGGCGCGCTTGATATGCTCATACACGGCCTGGCGGCTGATTTCAAACTCGGTCGCGATTTCCCCCAGGGAAAAATCCTCATGAAAGTAGTGCTTTAAAAAACGTCTGCTGCTTCTCGGTAAGCAGTTGTTCATAGAAATCGAACAGCAGATTGATCCGGTTCGTTTTCTCGAGCCGGTTGTCCTGACTCATTTTAAGGCACCCCCTCGTCAAGGGAAAACACTTTACAGTTCACTTGACGAACCTTATCATACAAAAAACAATGAAGGATGTCAAGCATTTATCCTTGTCATCCTTCATCAGTCAAACGGGCAGACAAATCAACCCGGTTTGCTCCCACTCGCCTCGGTTAACCGATGGGAAGCAAGTAAAGCAGTACGGCGAAAAAGTGAAGCACGCTGCCCGCCAAAACGAATAAATGCCAAATGGCGTGGTGGAACGGAAATGCCCTCCATACGTAGAAAATCGTCCCGATCGTATACAGCAGGCCTCCGCCAACCAACAGGTTCATTCCTTGAGGAGCCACGACCGAAGTCAGCGGGTTCCAAGCAATGACGATAAGCCACCCCATCGCGATATAAAATACGGTCGACATAAACAGGAATCGTTTCACGAAAAAACGCTTTGAAAATGCAGCCGAACAGGGCGATTCCCCAGATAATGCCGAACAGGGTCCAGCCCAGGGTGCCGCGGATCGCGACAAGCAAAAACGGCGTGTAAGTCCCCGCGATGAACAGATAGATGGAGGAATGGTCGAGAAACTCAAAGATATCCTTCGCTTTGCCTTCCTTGAAGCTGTGGACCAGGGTGGAGTTCAAATACAGCAGCAGCATCGTCGTACCGTAAATGGTAAAGCTCACCACATGCCATGCCGTTCCTTCCAGACTCGAAAAAACGATCAGCAGCACAAGGGCGGCCACGCTGAGAGCGGCCCCGATCCCGTGGGTAACGGCATTGGCTATCTCTTCACGGCGGGGGTAGGTATGCGTATTCGCCATAATCCAAATCCTTTCGTCCTAATCTTTATCATTATTATAAGCCCTCGGCGAATCCAAATCCAGCGAGCGCAAGAACCTGATCCAGCAGCTCCCTATGCTGAACCGAAACGCACACGACCGGCCGGTATCCCGGCGCTTTCTCCGATTCTTTGATCAAAGGGGCCATCTCAATGGCTTCCGGCCTGGTTCCGAAAATAAACAGCGCCTTTCTCTCATCCATTCCTACCATTCCTTAAGAAGTCATATATTTTATGGATACGCTAGTTTCAAAGAATGGCCTGGTTATTGCGGTATAACGGAAAAAATTCAATCTTTTTTTTCAAAAAGGTTCATCCATCCAGTTCTATGAAGCTATCAATGCATATACTGCTGACAGAACGAGGAAAGGAGGAACAGCCATTGGCCGTCATTATTTATCCGAAAACCATGAACTGGTCTTATATGAAGCAGCGTCCGCAGCAGTTGATGACACAGCTGGGCGCCCTGGGACATCAGGTGTATTTTGAAAACCTGGCCCCGCTCGACCGGGAGTTCCGCGAAGTCGAAAAAAAACGTGTACGCGTTCACGGATATCAAAACATTTCTCTACCGTAAACTCCCCCGGCTCCGCAAGGAACATCCCGTCGTGGTCTGGACCACCTGGTCCAAGCTTCGCACCCGGATTCAGACCCTGTACAGCCCGGATGCCGTCATCTATGATTGCTGCGATGAATTTCCCCACTGGGCCAAATTCGAACCGAAAATGATTGAGGCCTCCGATCACCTTGTCTGCACCGCAGAGGTTATCCGCTCAAGACTAAATCTGGCCCATCCCGATAAACCGCTGACCCTTATTCCGAACGGCGCGGATCCGTCTTTTTTTTGAGCTCCCCGAACAAGGCAGACCCTCCGACCTTCCGGCCGGCCCGGTCGCGGCTTATATCGGCGCTTGGGCTTACTGGGTGGATCACGAGCTGTTTGCCAAATGCGCAGCCGCTTTTCCGCAGGTACTGTTCGTTTCGATTGGCGCTCCCTACGGAAGCACCGGCGACTACAGGCATTTGCCAAACGTCCATGTCCTGGGCGAGAAGCCTCACGGGGAATTAAAAGCGTACCTGAAACATGTGGACGTAGCATTGATTCCTTTTCAATACCACCCGATTACCCTGGCCACCAACCCGGTTAAAGCTTACGAATACATGGCTGCCGGCGTAAGGGTCCTGTCCACGGCGCTTCCGGAATGCATACGGATGGAGCCTCATGTCACCACCGCCACCACCCATGATGAATTTGTTGCCAAGCTTGCCGGCATGCTGGCGACGCCGGACGATGACGACAAGAAAAAGGCACGCGTGGAATATGCCCGGCAAAACCGCTGGATCGAACGCGGAATGCAGGCGGATCAAGTCATTCGGAGCGTGCTCGCCGCCAAAGGGATGAATTCCCTTTGAGCGCCGTTAAAGTCTTGCGGGTTCGGCCGTCCGGCTTCAGCCCGGACGACGTCATCCGCTACCGCGACGAAGTTTTGCAGGGCGCGAGGCAAGCGGCGGGGGAGTGGGTTTACTGGCCTTTGGGCTCTATCCCTCCCTGCAAAGGACCGCTCCCGGGGAATGCAGAGCTAAACCGTACAGCTCCGGCGGCGGTAGACTGCATTCATGCTGGCGGCATTCCATGCCTCTGGAGGAGAGAGCGGCTGATCCGCCGTCTGGCGAACTGGAACGGCCGGCTGCCTGCGGCACGGTTTCTGCCGTTTGATCTGGCTGCCGGGCAAGGACTCACTACTCATGCCGAAGAGCAAAAAACAACCGCTTCTTCTCCGGCAGAGCTCCCGGATCTCGGAACGGTTCGCAAAATCTCGCCGCCGGGCAGCCGCGGCTTTCATGAGGCCGAACTGGCCCATATATCTCCGGTCCTTTTCAGGACTCCCTGCGGCGGACCGCTTTCCGAAGCTTGCGATGAATGGAGCCGTTCGGAGAGCCCGGGAGCTTCCACGCCCAAGGTCTCCGTCCTGGTCAGTGTTTACAACATGCAAAACACGCTGGGCTGGACCATCCGTTCGGTGCTGGCCCAAACGTATCGAAATTGGGAACTGTGGATCGGCGATGATGCGTCAGACGACGGCACGGTTCGGGAAGCGCTGTTTGCGAGAGACCAAAGGGTTCATGTTCTCGAGGGAAACGCCAACCGGGGGAAAGCCTGCATGATGAACCGTTTGCTGGAGCAGGCGACAGGGCGTTACATTATGGAGCTTGACGGGGATGACTGGCTCCCTCCCGACGCGATCGGGAAGTTGGTAGCGGCCATGGAAGCCGCACCCTTGGCCGGAATCGGGACGGGCCATTACGGCTGTTGGTTTCGGAGCCGCCAGTTGGGCTGCAGCTGGAGAGGATGCGTGATTCCCGATGAGGAGAAGCAAAGCTCTGCCTTGATCACGAACCCGGAGCATGACAAGCGGCACCGTCCTCATCCCCCCCGTTCCCCGCTTCTACCGAAAAGCAGCCCTGGAGGCGGTGGGTGGTTGGACGAAGCGGGAAGACGCGTGGGGGCGGGTGTTCGAGGATATCGAGATTACGTCAAGACTGTTGAGCCTATACCCCATGGTTCGGATTCCCAAGCTGCTTTACCACCGCGTACTGCATCCCGGAAGCATAAGCCAGCGCAGCGGGGAACGTTTTTGGCGACTGGATGAAAATACAAGACAAAGGAGGTTGATCGCAATGAAAATTGCCGTTTCGGGATATTACGGGATGGGGAACTTTGGAGACGATTTATTTTTGCATACCCTGCGACAAATCTTCAACGACCATCACGTTTATCCCTGGACCCGTTATCTGGATCCCGGACTAACGGATGCCGTGATTATCGGCGGAGGCGATCTCATCACCCCGTATTCCTTCAACAGCTATTATTTCCCCCCTGTTTTGAAAAAACGTCCGACTTGGGTATACGGCGTAGGCATTGTCGACGCTTACCCGGAACACACCTGGCCGGCAGACCAGGTCGCTCAGTACCGCTCCTTCATTTCCGGCGCCAAACGGGCGATATTCCGCGACGAACGCTCCACGGATATCGCCAGAAGAGCCTGTTTCCACGAAAATGCCGAGACCGCTCCGGACATCGTGTTCGGTTACCGGGAGCCGTCCATACCCGTAAAGCGCTTTTCAAAGAAAAAGACCATCGGCGTTTGCGTGTTCGCATACGATTCTTTTCCGGTTCAAAACATGACGGACCTGCTGCTTCACCTCATCCGGCTCGGATACCACATCGTCCTCATCCCCGTCATTCACCATCCCGGAAACCAGTTTGCGGACCATCAGACCTGCCTGCGGCTTCAAAAAAACATCAAGGAAAAAAATCCGGGATCGTCCATTGAAACGCTTCCGTTCCTGCAGGATCTGGAACTGACCTACAGTTATATCCAATCCGTCGATTATTTGATCACCTTTAAACTTCATCCGGCGCTTGCCGCGCTGCGCGGCGGGGTACCGGTACTGGCCTTCAGCCGGATGAACAAGGTCAAAAGCCTTCTCGGCTCCTTTGGGCTGGATCGGTATTTCCACGATTACGGACTTCCGTTGGAATCGATGATTGAGCAGGCCGAGACGTTTTTTGAAAGAAAGTCCGGCTCTCGTCCATCAAGCGATGCCCAAGATCCGCACGACGGAACAGATCAGCAGGGCTTCCCTGCACCAATTAAAGAAAGACATTGAATTCCATATGACCTGCGAAAGGAGGGATTAACCCATGTGCCGATTCCTTTTCTGCGGCCGTTTGGCCGCCAAAGTGAAAAAATTGTCCCGCAAGGTCGACGTTTTATCCGAACAAACGGAATTGCTGGCGGACCGCGTTGAGGAGCTGGAGGATCAAGTCATGACCGGACTGGTTGTCATTCCGGAACTTATCGATTTCTTCAGCAGCCGGACCGGACAATCCGTTCAAATCAACACCACGTTTGCCACGCTGAAAGGCGTCGTGCTGGCTACGGCGGTCGATGCCGTCCAAATTCGGGAATCTTCGGGAGACCTTGTGCTCATTCCGTTCTCGAGCATCACAACGGTTTACTAAATTCTGAAGGGAAAGGAGGATGGCTATGCGTTATACCGATTGGCTTAAGGGCTTTATAGGCTCGGATGCGGAAGTTACGGTAGCCGGCGATGTCATTGTTGGAACCGTAGCGGGGGTAAGCGGCGGAACCCTTTCGCTGAAGGTCCCTCCCATCATTTACGGGCCTCCGACGGACCTTGCTATCATACCGCTTCGTTCCATCGAGTTTGTTCGCATTGTTTCATCCTGATTCGCGAAAAAAGAGGACCGGTTTTTACCTTACCGGTCCTCTTTTTGCGTTAAAGCGCAACTAAGTCAGATCCTTATACGGATTCTTCATTGCCCTCTTCTTCTTTGATCAATCCTGCAAAGAGCGCATGCACGAATTGTTCGGAATCAAATGTTTGCAGATCGCCCATTTTTTCGCCCAGGCCGACGAGTTTCACGGGCAGGTTAAGCTCTTGACGGATCGCCACGACGATGCCGCCCTTGGCCGTTCCATCAAGCTTGGTCAGCACAAGCCCCGTTACGCCGCTTTTCTCGCCGAAAAGCTTGGCCTGGCTCAGCGCATTCTGGCCTGTCGTAGCGTCCAGCACCATCAGCACCTCATGCGGAGCGCTTGGAATTTCCCGCTGAATGACGCGGAAGATCTTATTGAGCTCCTCCATCAGATTCGTTTTGTTCTGAAGCCGTCCCGCCGTATCGCACAGAAGCACGTCAGCCTGCCGCTGCTTCGCCGCCTGTACCGCATCGAACATAACGGCGGCCGGATCCGAGCCGGGCTGCTGCTTGATTACCTCAACCCCGACGCGTTCCCCCCATACTTCAAGCTGCTCGATCGCCCCTGCGCGGAACGTATCGCCGGCGGCCAGAAGCACTTTTTTGCCTTCTTGCTTGAATCGGTGGGCCAATTTGCCGATGGTTGTCGTCTTTCCTACCCCGTTGACGCCGACAAACAGAATGACCGTAATCCCGTCCGGGTTCATTCTCAGCTCGGTGTTATTGTCGCCGCGCAGCAGCTCCATAAGCTTCTCCGACAGCACCGGCTGAAGATCGGCAGCATCCTCGATGCGGCGTTTCTTCACCTCCGCGCGAAGGTCGTCCATGAGGTCCATGACCGTATTCACGCCGACGTCGGCCCCGATCAGAATCTCCTCAAGCTCCTCGTAGAACTCTTCATCGATTTTTTTTGCGGCGGATGATCAGGTCCGATACTTTCTCCACCAGTCCTTTGCGGGTCTTCTCCAGACCGTCGCGGAACTGCTTCGTTACGCTTTCGGTTTTACTGGAAATGCTCTCTTTCAATTTCTTAAAAAAGCTCATACGTCTCCTCCATGTGGTTTATATTAGGATCTCTATCAGGCGATCTCGGGTTCTTCGTTTTCCAGCTTGACGGATACAAGCTTGGAAACTCCGCCTTCCTCCATCGTAACGCCGTACAAAACATCCGCTTCCTCCATCGTGCCTTTGCGGTGCGTAACCACGATAAACTGCGTTTGCTCCGAAAATTCGCGCAGATACTGGGCGAAACGAACGACGTTCGCTTCGTCCAGCGCCGCTTCCACCTCGTCCAACACGCAGAACGGCACCGGCTTGACCTGAAGGATGGCGAACAGCAGCGCCATGGCCGTCAAGGCGCGCTCCCCGCCGGAGAGCAGCTGCAGGTTCTGAAGCTTCTTGCCCGGCGGCTGTGCCACGATGTCGATGCCCGTCTCCAGCAGCCGGTCGGGATCGATCAAAATCAGATCGGCCCGTCCGCCGCCGAACAGCTTCGAAAATACGGTTACGAATTCCTTCCGGATGGCGTCAAAAGTCGTTTTAAAGCGCTTGGACATCTCGTCGTCCATTTCTTTGATGACCTGGTACAGGGTGGTCTTGGCTTCGACGAGGTCAGCCTTTTGCTCGCTCAGGAACTGGTACCGCTCGTTCACCCGTTGGAATTCCTCAATGGCACCGAGGTTCACTTCGCCAAGAGCCGATAAACTCCGCTTCAGATCACGCACTTCATTCTGCGCGGCAGGCACATCCTCCGGCACCGGATACCGTTGCTTCGCCAGCTCATAGCTCAGCTCGTAATCCTCGCTCAGCTTTTTAAGAATGTTCTCCAGCTCCACATCCAGCCGGTTCACGCCGATCTCCGTTTGGCGCAGCTGGTCTTCAACCGCCTTCAGCTGGTTCCGCTGCTCCCGGGTCTCGTTTTCTTCAAGCTCCAGCTTCTTGCTGAGCTGAGCACGGGAGGCGCGCTTAAACTCAAGCTGCTTCGAGGCCTCTTCCTTCTTCAGCCGGTATTGATTCAAGTCTTCTATTTGCTTCACGCTTTCGGCGGCATTTTGCTCCAGCTCCGCCAGAACCGAGGACAGCATCGTCCGGTTCTGGCGCTGCTCCTTTTCGTGGTTGTCCACGTCGGACTGCAGCCGTTTCAGCTGATCCTCCAGCGAGAAAATTTCCTGATCCAGCTTGCCTTCCCGCACCTTCAAGGTGGTCAGCTGGCTTTGAAGTTCTTCTTTTGCCGATTCATTCGCTTTACGGGCGAATTCGGCAGCCTGGATGGCCTGATGGGTCGCCTTTTCCTCATTCTCGAGATCCGCAAGCTGCTTCACGGCACGCTCCCGGCTTTCGCGGATCTCCTTCGCTTCCTGCTCATGGTTGGTCTTCTCCTGGCCCGCAAGCTCGGCCTGCTCCAGCACATGACGGAGCTCGTGCTCCAGCTGCTTGCGGTCGCTCGCAGCCTGCTGCTCCTCCAACCGCTTGTCATCGCCGGCTTTTCGCAGCTGGTCGAGCTTATCCTGGGACTCGGTCATTTGGCCGCGAACCTGTTCGATTCCCTGGCGGAGCTTGACGATCTGCTTTTCCGTCTCGGCAATTTCCTGGTCCAGCTGATCCAGCTGACGTTTGCGGCCAAGCAGGTTGTTGCTTTTTTTTATGATGGCTGCCGCCCGTCATGGAACCGCCGGCATTGACGACATCCCCTTCCAGGGTGACGACGCGGTAACGGTACTGGAAGCGGGCAGCGATTTTGTTGGCCTGCTCTAGCGTTTCGGCTATGACGACATTGCCGAGCAGGCTCCCTACAATATTGCTGTATTTCGGGTCGTACTGCACGAGCTCGGACCCGAAGCCGACAAACCCGGCTTCTCCCTCCGCCATGGAACGGTCAGAGGGAGATACATGCCGGGGACGGATCACGTCCAGCGGAAGGAACGTTGCCCGGCCGAGCTGCCGCTGCTTCAGAAAGGAAATCGCCTGACGGGATACGGCTTCGTTCTCCATGACGATATGCTGCACGGATGCGCCCAAGGCCGTTTCCATGGCAAGTTCCAGCTTTTCCGGGACCCGGATCAGTTCGGCTACGGCGCCGTGAACGCCCTGCAGCGCAGACTTGCGGGAAGCCTTAAGCACTTCCTTGACGCCCAGCATGAACCCGTCAAAATCATCCTGCATTTCCTTCATCGTATCCCGGCGGGCAATCTGCGCCTCCCGTTTCTGTTCCCATTTGCGGAGTGCTCCCTGGCTTTCGTCCAGAAGTTTCTGCAGCGATTGGTACCGTTCGCTCTCCGTTATATATCCGCTTCGCAGCTCCGCAATTTCCTTGCCGAAGCGCTCCACGCTGCGATCAATCTGCTCCTTGCGGCGAAGAAGCTCCTCCTTCTGGACATCCCATTTGCCGGATTCCTCCCGTGCCCGGTTCATCCGGCGCTCCAGCGCCTCCTGCTGCTGGTCCGCGTAGCGGATCTCATTGCGCGCCTGCGCCATCTGGTTCATGAGCTCCAGGAGATTGCCTTTAAGGCTTTCCTCCTGCTGCTGACTGATGCCTCCGGTCACGCCGACCAGCTTGGCTTCCTCGGCCGACAGCTGATCGCGCAGCTCCGTCAATTCCGTTTGCAGCGCGGCCAGTTTGTCCTTCATCCGTGCAAGCTCTTCTTGGCGTTCGGTTAACCGCGAATCGCCGGTATCCACGCTCTGCGAGAGCTGCTCCCGCGTACGCTCAAGGTTGCGGCGCCGCTCTTTCAGCAGCTCGCCGTAACCCTCGCTTTTCTCAAAGGCTTCGCTGAACTGCAGCAGCTGATTCTGAATCGTTTCCACTTCGTCCTCCAGCTGGCGCAGCGCCGAACGGTCGCTCTCCAGCTTGGCATCATGGGCGGATACAACCGTGGACAGGGCCAGCTGCTCTTCCTTCAGCTTCTCCAGCTTCTCGTTCGCTTCGCTCCATGCCCCGTGGATCTGCTCGATCTGATACACGTAAAGCGAAATTTCCTTCCGCTTGAGCTGTTCCTTTAGCTCTTTGTATTTCAGCGCTTTCTCGGATTGCTCCTTCAGGGGACCGATCTGATCCTCCAGCTCCGTGACCAGGTCATGAATCCGAAGCAGGTTCTGCTCCGTCTCGTCCAGCTTCCTGACGGATTCCTTTTTGCGCGATTTATATTTAACGATCCCGGAGGCCTCTTCAAATATGCCCCGGCGGTCTTCCGAACGCGTGCTCAATATTTCTTCGATACGGCCTTGTCCGATGATCGAATAAGCCTCTTTGCCGATGCCCGTATCCATGAACAGCTCGGTAATATCCTTCAGCCGGCATGACTGCTTGTTGATAAAATATTCGCTGTCTCCGCTGCGGTGAACGCGGCGGGTAACGGTCACCTCGTTAAAATCCAGGGGAAGCACATGATCCCCGTTATCCAGGGTCAGCGAGACTTCTCCATAGTTAACGGCCTTCCGGGCGTCGCTGCCGGCAAAAATAATGTCTTCCATCTTGCCGCCGCGAAGTGATTTTGCGCTCTGTTCGCCCAGCACCCAACGTATGCCGTCGGAAATATTGCTTTTTCCGCTTCCGTTCGGTCCCACCACGGCGGTGATTCCCCGCACAAATTCCATTTCGGTCTTATCGGCGAACGATTTGAAACCCGCTAATTCAATCCGTTTCAAAAACATATATCCCAAATCACCTCTACCGTTATTGTACCATATCGGCTCATCCCAATCTGCCGCTGACATCCTTTAAAAGGAAGCGGCGCGCTGCCGGTGAACCATCCGTCATTTAACAACGCAGGACAACGAAAAAAGAGCAAAAAAACAGTCGTAGCCTCGGCTCTCAGGTTATCCGCTTGACTGATCTTTGCTCTTTGTTTGTCCTCCAAGGCGGCCCGCTTACGCGTTAGCGCGCTTCAGCTGCTTTAAAGCAACCGCTGCTGCCTGCTGCTCAGCTTCCTTCTTGGATCGGCCGCTGCCGCGTCCAAGACATTCGCTTCCCATAAATACTTCAGAGACAAACTCACGTTCATGCGCAGGTCCCCGTTCTTCAACAATGCGGTATTCCAGCGTACCCATACCGTGATGCTGCGTAAGCTCTTGAAGCTCGGTCTTATAATCACTCATATGAGGGCGGCCGTTCACGGTAACCGATTGGAACACATGGTCACTCAGGAAGGCACGGACGGCTTCCAACCCTTGATCGAGATATAGCGCTCCCACAAACGACTCGAACACGTCGGCAAGAAGTGCCGGGCGGGTACGCCCGCCCGTCATTTCTTCTCCTTTGCCTAATAGCACATACCGGCCAAAATCAAGTCTTTCCGCAAATTTGACCAGCGAGGGCTCGCATACGATCGCAGCCCGGAGTTTTGTCAGTTCCCCTTCCGGCCGGTCGGGGTACAGGTTGTACAAGAACTCGCTCACGGTGAGTTCCAGTACCGCGTCGCCCAAAAACTCTAGACGCTCGTTGTCCTGACTTTGGCTAAAACGATGTTCGTTGACATATGAAGCGTGGGTAAAGGCCTGCTTCAGCAGCATTCCGTTACGAAACTGGATATGAAGTTTATGCTGTAACTGCTTCAGATCTCCACTCAACACACTGTCCCCTTACTTACGCGAATTTTTTCAGGATTATGGTGGCGTTATGACCGCCAAATCCGAACGAATTGGACATCACGACGTCCAACTCGGCTTTCCTTGGTTCATTCGGCACGTAATCAAGATCGCATTCCGGATCCTGATCCTCCAGGTTAATGGTAGGAGCGATGATTTGGTTTTTAAGGCTCAGCGCGCAAATAATGGCCTCTACGCCGCCAGCCGCACCAAGGAGATGGCCCGTCATCGATTTGGTTGAGCTCACGGCTACCTTGTAGGCATGGTCGCCAAGCGCCATTTTGACCGCTGCCGTTTCCGAACGGTCGCCGACCGGCGTGGATGTGCCGTGCGCATTGATATAATCAATGTCTTCCGGCCGGATGCCCGCATCGCGGATCGCCATCTTCATGCAGCGGGCCGCACCGTCCGGGTCCGGCTCCGTAATATGGTAAGCGTCGGCGCTCAAACCGTATCCGATGACCTCGGCATAAATTTTGGCGCCCCGTTTTTGGGCATGCTCAAGCGATTCAAGAATCAGAACGCCGGCGCCCTCTCCCATGACGAAACCGTCGCGGCCGGTATCGAACGGCCGGCTGGCCTTTTCGGGTTCGTCGTTGCGGGTTGACATCGCGCGCATCGCGCAGAAGCCTGCCATGCCCGTTGGACGAATGGTCGCCTCGGCGCCGCCGCATACCATGATATCGGCATCCCCCCGCTGAATGATGCGCATGGAATCTCCGATGGAGTGGCTTCCTGTTGCGCATGCCGTTACCTGGGTGGTGTTCGGGCCTTTAGCGCCCAGATTGATCGACATTTGGCCGGATGCCATATTCGCGATCATCATCGGAATGAAGAACGGGCTGACACGCTTCGGTCCTTTTTCCAAAAGCACGTTGTGCTGGTCTTCCCAGGTTCCCAAACCGCCGATCCCCGAACCGATCGATACGCCGACGCGTTCCGCATCCGCATTCTCGCCGATTCTAATCCCGCTGTCTTCCAGCGCCTTGCTGCCGGCCGCAACCGCAAACTGAACGAACCGGTCCATCTTGCGCGCTTCTTTGCGGTCCATGTAGTCTTCCGGATTAAAATCCTTCACCGATGCGGCAATCCGGGTCGGATAATCGCTGACGTCGAAAGCCTCGATGTGAGACACGCCGGATTTGCCGTTCATCAAACTGTTCCAAAATGTTTCGATATCCTGACCCAAGGAGGTCATGACGCCCATACCTGTAACAACCACTCTTTGTTTCAAACAGACTCACCTCTATATGGACTGCCTTGACTTTCCCAAAGTCCGGGGCCTCAGGCAGCAATAATCTATCAGTACTTACATTTGAACATGAGAACCGATTTCTCGAAATGAGGAGAAGTCCCGCCTTTCAAAAAAAGAACGGGACTTAACTTTATGACTTAGGTATGAGATTGTATGTACTTCACAACTTCACCTACGGTCGTAATTTTCTCCGCATCTTCATCAGAGATCTCCATATCAAACTCATCTTCCAATTCCATCACCAATTCTACTACGTCGAGAGAATCAGCACCAAGGTCATCTTTGAAAGATGCTTCAAGTGTAACGTCGGCTTCGTCAGCACCCAGGCGGTCGACGACGATGCGTTTCACGCGTTCCAATACATCGGACATCCGGCTCACCTCCTCTTTGGTAATTATACGAGATATGAATTCAAATTGCCATAGAAGGCATTTGAAAACGTTTTTTTGTTCCGGCCTCTGCATCTGCAATGCCAAAAGGCCGGGGTTTACATGTACATGCCGCCGTCCACGTGAAGGGTTTGTCCCGTCACGTAAGACGCTCCGGATGAAGCAAGGAATGTAACGACTTCAGCGATTTCCTCCGGCTTTCCAAGACGCGCGAGCGGGATGTCAACCATCATCTTCTCGCGCAGATCCTCCGGCAGCTCCCGCGTCATATCGGTGTCGATAAACCCGGGCGCGACGGCATTCACGGTAATTCCGCGGGACGCAAGCTCCCGGGCCGCCGATTTGGTCAGTCCGATCACCCCCGCTTTCGCGGCAACGTAGTTGGCCTGACCGGCATTGCCCAGGGCTCCGACAACAGAGGAAATATTGATGATGCGGCCGTAGCGCTGCTTCATCATCGGACGGGTAGCCGCCTTAAGGCAGTTGAATACGCCCTTGAGGTTCGTCTCAATCACTTGGTCGAATTCTTCCTCTTTCATCCGCATGATTAAATTATCTCTTGTAATCCCGGCATTATTCACCAGAATATCGATTCTGCCCCATGTATCGACAACCTGCTTCACCAGGGCATCCGCTTCCTGGCTGTTGCCCACGTTGCCTTTCAGGGCGATGGCCTCTACACCTTTGGCACGGATTTCCTCCACGACCTCGGCGGCTGCCGCTTCATTGCCGGAATAATTGACGGCGACGTTCGCTCCCTGCTCGGCCAATGCAAGCGCAATGCTCCGGCCAATCCCGCGCGAGGCGCCGGTTACAAGAGCAGTCTGCCCATTCAAAGGTTTTGTCATAATTATACCTCCTTTCCCCGAGTTTACCCGGCATTCGGGACCTTTAGGCGGCTTAGCCCAATGCTTCAAGCTCCCGAATGCTGTCTAGGCTGTTGATATTGACCAGCTTTACGTTTTTGTCGATCTTCTTGATCAAGCCCGTAAGGACGCTTCCCGGTCCGATTTCCACGAAAACGTCAACCCCTTCGCCGATCATCCATTCCACGCTGTCCTGCCACAAAACCGGCGAGTAGACCTGCTCGACGAGCAGCGACCTGATCTGCCCGGAGTCGCTTGCCGGACGAGCGGTCACGTTGGCGACGACAGGCACGGACGGCTCAGCCAGCTTAACTTCCTTCAACTTAACCTCAAGGCGTTCCGCCGCCGACCTCATCAGGGAAGAGTGAAACGGTCCGCTGACTTCCAGCGGAATCGCCCGCTTCCCTCCGGCTTCCTTGACGCGCTCGGAAGCGGCTGCCACACCTTCAGCCGTGCCCGAAATGACAATTTGCCCGGGACAGTTAATGTTGGCGAGCTCCACCGGCTTGCCTTCGGAGGTAATCCCGGCGCAAAGCCCGCTCAAAGCCTCGCGATCCGCGCCGAGGACGGCCGCCATGGCTCCCTGTCCGCCGGGGACGGCTTGCTCCATGAATTCGCCGCGGGCGCGGACGACGGCGACCGCCTCCGCCGGCGTCATCACGTCGGCCGCCACGAGGGCGCTGTACTCGCCAAGGCTGTGACCCGCTACATAGTCGGGAGAAATCCCTTTTTCACGCAAGGCCTCCAAATAAGCCACGCTGGCGGTCAGCAGCGCAGGCTGCGTATTGTAAGTTTGCTTCAGTTCCTGCTCCGGGCCTTCAAACATCATGGAACTGAGCGAAAAACCCAATATTTTATCCGCTTGATCGATAACCTTCCGGGATGACGGAATAGATTCGTACACATCCTTTGCCATGCCTACGGACTGGGCGCCCTGCCCAGGAAACACAAATGCGATTTTACCCAAAAGAACGGCTCCTTTCAGCTTGCATCAAACTTTTCTACGGTGAAGCTACCATTTGAGAACGGAAGCGCCCCAGGTCAAGCCGCCGCCGAAGCCGACCATCAGAATGGTATCGCCTTCCTTGATCCGGCCTTCCTCAAAAGCCTCCACCAAAGCCAGAGGCACGGAAGCGGCTGAAGTATTCGCGTACTTGTCCACGTTGATGACAACCTTCTCGGGCGGCAGGTTCAAACGCTCCATCGCCGATTGGATGATGCGTATATTCGCCTGATGCGGGATGAACAAGTCAATGTCTTCTTTGGACGTACCCGCTTTGGTCAAAACATGCTCGGTAGCGGAGCTCATCACGCGAACGGCGAATTTGAACACCTCGCGGCCGTTCATGTAGATCGCATGCTTCTTCGCTTCCACCGTCTCGGCGGAAGCCGGCAGACGGGAGCCGCCGGCCTCCAAATACAGGTGGGCGCCGCCGGCGCCCTCAGCGCCGAGATCAAACGCCTGGAAACCGCGCCCTTCCGGCACTTCGCCCAAAACAACGGCGCCGGCGCCGTCACCGAACAGCACGCAGGTATTCCGGTCGGTGTAATCCGTGATCCGGGACAAGCAATCCGCCCCGATGACTAATGCGTTGTTGTACATTCCGGTCTGCAAGAAGTTTGTGGCAGTCGCAAGACCGTACACAAAACCCGAACAGGCTGCGGACAAATCGAAGGCCGCCGCTTTTTTTGGCGCCGAGCCGGTCCTGCAGCAGGCAGGCCGTCGAAGGGAAAAACATATCGGGCGTCACCGTGGCCACGATGATCAGATCCAGATCCTGACCGGACATTCCTGCGGATTCCAGGGCTTTGAGCGCCGCCTGGTAAGCCAGGTCCGAAGTCGCCTCCTCCTTCGATGCGATGTGCCGTTCGCGGATCCCCGTTCGGGAAACGATCCATTCATCCGAGGTATCCACCATTTTTTCCAAATCGCTGTTGCTTAATATTTGTTCAGGGACGTACTTGCCTGCCCCTACAATTCCGACCGGACGTAAATTGTTGTTCATGTTCTCACTCACTTCCCGCTGATTTCGCTTGAAATGCTTTCGACCAAGCGATTTTGCATAGCTGTCCGGGCTTGGCGCACGGCATTCTTAATCGCGTTTCCGTCTGATGAGCCATGGCTCTTCATGACAAGCCCGCTTAATCCAAGAAGGGGCGCTCCCCCGTGCTCCTTGTAGTCCATGACGGATTTCAGGTTCCGGAGCTGGGGCATCATCAAGGCAGCAGCCAGCTTCGTTTTGAGGGACTGTCCGAACTGCTCCTTCAACAAAGAAAAAAGCGCGCCCGCCGTTCCTTCGATCGACTTCAAAAGGATGTTCCCGGCAAAACCGTCGCACACAAGCACGTCGCATACGCCATTCATGACGTCGCGGGCCTCGACATTGCCGACAAAATGAATCGGCAGCTGCTCCAGCAGCGGGAACGCATGCTTCATCAGCTCGTTGCCTTTACCTGGTTCCGTGCCCACATTCAGAAGCCCGACCCGGGGTTTGGATACGCCATGGACCTTTTCACGGTACAGGCTGCCCATTAGGGCGTACTGCTGAAGATGCTCCGGCTTCGCATCCATGTTCGCGCCGAGGTCAAGCGCCAGCACGCCTTTCCCGTCCAGCGTCGGAATCATGGGTGCCAGCGCCGGGCGCTCGATGCCCGCCATCCTGCCCACGACAAGCAATCCCGTCGTCATGAGCGCTCCCGTGTTCCCCGCGGAAATCATGGCATCCGCCTCGCCTTCGCGAATCATTCTGCCCGCAACCACCATTGAGGCATCCTTCTTGCGCCGGACCGCCTTCACGGGCTCGTCTTCCGCTTCAATCACTTCGCCGGCATGACGCAGGACCAGATTGGACGGCTTGTCCTGGATCAAAGGCCCGATCTTGGCCTCATCCCCGACCAGGATGATCTCCGTGTCTTTCCATTCCCGCGCCGCAGCCAACGCGCCTTCCGCATTGCTCTGCGGCGCGTTGTCGCCGCCCATGCCGTCTATAGCAATTCTCATGCAGCTTCCTCCTTCGCTTTGTCACTCGCCGGCCGACCGGTAGACGACAAAATTCCCTTGAAACACCATCTCGTCGCCGACATAGGTGAACACTTCCACTTTCGCCTTGGCCTTCTGTCCCGCGTGGGAACGAACATACGCTTTCGCGATACACTTCTCTCCCAGCCGAACCTGCCTCAAAAAACGGATGTCGGCCGACGAAGTCAACGCGATCTCATCGTTAATGACCGCGACCGCCAGCGAGTTCGCCTGGGCGAACACGTAGTGGCCCCGGGCGATTTTCGTTTTGCTGAATACATGCTCCTCGCGGATTTCGAATATCGAAATGCCGCTCTTGTCCAACTGCAGGTCGACCACATCCCCGATCACTTCCTCCAGGGAAAGCGAACGGACCTGATCGTAGGAGTGCTCGGCCATTTGCTTCATCCGCTCTCGCAGCTCGGGGATTCCCAGCTCCATCCGGTCGAGGCGTATCGTCTGAATGCTTACTTTAAGCTGACGCGTCAGCTCACGGTCGGTGACAAAAGGGTTATCGTCGATCAACTGGATCAAACGCTGGTGACGGTCTTTTTTTCGATAGACGTTCGATGACGATGCAACTCCTTCTGCCGCGGGGGCGCCATTCTATTCTATGTAAAAATTAAACCTTAATATTAGAACCTGGTACTAAGAATTAGTATAAAGGATGTCAGCTTAAAAAGAAAGAGCCGGACAAAAAAATAGCACCTCACCAAAGATGAAGTACTACTTGTAATAAAACTATTGTTTGATGATCTCTCTTGCTTTGTACGTTCCGCACACTTTACATACGCGGTGAGCCAGTTTCAATTCTCCGCACTGTTCGCATTTCACCATGCCCGGCACAGCCAGTTTAAAGTGAGTACGACGCTTGTCACGACGTGTTTTGGACGTTCTACGTTGAGGTACTGCCATGTTCCCACCTCCTTATCAGGTCAACCCGCAAAACGGGATGTCAAATCCATCATCATTTAAAAAAAGTCCTTCAGCCCGGCCAGCCTCGGGTCGATCACTTCGGTGTCGCAATCGCAGGAGCCTTCGTTCAAGTCCCTGCCGCAGTTCGGGCAAAGGCCTAGACAATCCTCGCTGCACACCGGGGCCAGCGGCAGATAGAGCAGCAATGCTTCCTCCACATAGTGAGTGAGATCCACACTCTCGCCTTGCACGTATGTGATGTCGTCATCCTCGTCCTGAACGCTGTCAGGATGGTCTACCGGCTGGAATACTTCATGAAAAGGGATGTCCACATGCTCGGTAACCGGCTTGAGACAGCGGGAGCATTTCATCTCCAGTCTGCCCTGCAATCGGCCACGAACGTCTACCGAACCGTCGACGGAAGGCGTCGCTTTCAGGTCCGCCGTAAGCGGTTCTGCCGCGATAATATCCTTCCTGCCTTTCAAGGCCTGGCTGACATCCACAGTTTGATGGAACTGTAACGGTTGATCGCTGGTTGTCAATTTTCGAAATTGAATAAGCATATCCATCACTCCAAACAAACAAAGATTATTATACCGATCCATCCGGGCTTTTGTCAACAGGATTCACTGCAAGTTTGCGCTCCGCAATCATGTTTTCCAGTATATCACGTACCGTGAGGTTGTGTTGCTTCAATTTGTTCTTGCGGTACAACGATATCCAATTATGATATATTTTTAGGACAAGCTCAAAAAAACCGGAATTTTCTTTCTGGATAACCTCATTTAGCAAGGAGTCGAGGTTTTGTGAAAACAGTCGGAATCATCGTGGAATACAATCCTTTACACAACGGGCATGTGCTTCACTATACGCAATCCAAGGCAATCACGGGAGCCGATTCCGTCATAGCCGTCATGAGCGGTCCGTTCCTGCAGCGGGGAGAGCCCGCCCTGGTCGGGAAGCGTGCCCGGACGGAAATGGCGCTTCGCATGGGCGCCGATCTTGTGATCGAGCTGCCGACGGCTTACGCCGTGCAGCCGGCCGAGTGGTTTGCCCACGGGGCTGTGGCTCTTCTCGCAGCAACCGGCGTGGTGGACAGCCTCTGCTTCGGATCCGAGAGCGGTTCGCTCGATACGCTGCTTCCCCTGGCGGACAGCCTGGCTGAGGAAAGCGAAAAGCTTCGGGAGGAAATAGCCCTCCGCATGTCCTCAGGCATCAGCTTTCCGAACGCCTACGCCGCCGCTGCCGCCGCCGTTTCCGGATCAAAGGCGTCCGCAGACACCATCGCGGAGCAGCTTGCAAAGCCCAACAATTCGCTCGGACTTCATTATCTGATCGCTCTTAAGCGGCTTGGAAGCGAAATCGTACCTTATACGATTCCCCGGAAAGGCGCTCAATATCACGACCAGGTTCCTGCCGTCTCTTCGATTGCCAGCGCCACTTCCGTGCGCAGGCTTATTTTGGAGCAGGGTCTCGAAGCCGCTTCCCCTTATATCCCCGGCTATGTTTACGAAATACTTCGGAGGGAATTTGACGCCGGCCAGGGCCCGAATGATTGGGAAAGCTTCCGGCTGCCGCTGTTTCATGCGCTGCTGACCCGATCCCCGGGCGAGCTCGATCAGCTTCATGAGGTCAGCGAGGGGCTGGAATACCGCATCCAAAAGGTATTGCCCCTGCTTGGCGAGCCCAAGGTCGGCCAATTGATCGACGCCTTGAAAACCAAACGGTACACCAGAACGAAACTGCAGCGCATGCTGCTTCATATTTTGCTTAACCACGCCAAAGGTGAAATGACGCGCGAACAGCTGGCCCAGGGGCCGGGCTATTTACGCGTTCTTGGCTTTACTTCAAAAGGACAGGCTTTGCTGAAGCAGATGAAAAAGACGGCTTCATTACCTGTCATAATGAAACCGTCCGTGTTAGACCATCCCCAGCTCAGGCTGGATCTGCAGGCCTCGGCCGTCTACGGGAACGCATGCCCCCGTCCGTCCGTTTCTTTCATATACGGCGACTATCTTCTGCCTCCGGTTACCCTTTAGGAGGCAGGCCGTTCATATAATCCAGAGCGTCTTGAAGCTTGTCAATCGGAATCAGCTTCATCCCGGTGCCGATTCGGTCGGCTCTTCCTTTCGCTTCGTCATAATTCTTTCGGGGAACGAAGAAATACTCGGCACCCTTTCGGTCGGCTGCAACAATCTTATGCTTGACGCCGCCGATCGGCCCC
This sequence comes from Paenibacillus sp. DMB20, assembly GCF_000987955.1. Classification (GTDB taxonomy): domain Bacteria; phylum Bacillota; class Bacilli; order Paenibacillales; family Paenibacillaceae; genus Paenibacillus_AQ. Next base: position 76,685 of record NZ_LAZU01000018.1, on the reverse strand, counting down.
ACGATTCCTTCCTTATCGATCGTCCCCGTGCCGGCCACCCGGTAGCCCTTGGTCAAATCCCCGGGGGTAAGCTGGTTATAAATTTCCATCGTAAACATCAAACCCGCGGAAGGTCCACCGATTTCGGTGTCCGCAAAAGCAATCCGGTCATCGGGATTTTGCGGCTCAATCTTCTGCATGGTGGCGATCATCACACCGAGTCCCGGCCGTTCCGATCCCGTCTTATCGTCCTTGATCGGGATGAGGGGCACATCGGCCGCCACCGGCTTGCCGCCTCGCTCCAGCTTCACTTCTACCACATCCCCAACCTTCAAGGCCGACAATTGCTCCGCAAGCTTGCCGTTATCCGTAACCGGATTGCCGTCCACCGATATCAGCTTGTCGCCTGGATGAAACCATTTACGGTTGGCGGAATTCTCCGGAACCGAAATGACAAACATGTAATCTGGGACGATACTGTAGCGAATGCCTGCGGCATGATAAGCCGCTTCCATGGCAAGCGACTGGGACGAGTTCATGTAATATACTTGTGTGGCGGCATACTCTTCCTTGCTTTGGTTTCCGAGTTTCTCTTCCTTTTCCACGATCTCGGAGTTGGAGTTGAACGCCGACATGACCAGCAGTGCTATATTGGCATAGCTTGCGGACACGGTGGTCAGCATGAACGTCCCTTCCTCCTCGGGATCTCCTTTTTCCACCGTGATCATCGGCTTGACTTCCTCGGCGCTTCCAGGCTGATAAATCAAATAGGGCGTAGGCATATAGACAACCACATACAATAAAATTGCAATAAGCAGCAGATATACAAGTACTCTCAAGCCACTTGGTCTAACGGATTTTCTCATTCTTTTCCCTTCCCTCCGGAATGTCTCATGCCACTTCCCGGCACACGGCGTTTGGTCTGATGGTTGTCTCTCCTGCATAAAGTGGTACTAGCCATGTTTACGCGGAGAGGAGAATCCTTATGAATAAAGGCAACGCCGTTACCCGGTCTTCCGGCCTGTGGACCACCATTCTGCTCGGAGCGGCAGCCTTCCTGCTGGTGCTGGCTGTCGTCAGCGCACCCGAATCCGCCTTTCAAGCCTCTCTCCAGGCTTTAAAGCTTTGGTGGAATATCGTGTTTCCCGCACTGCTTCCATTTTTGGTGCTGGTGGAAATTATATTTGCTTACGGCTGGGCGCACGGGGCGGGGGTATTTCTGGACCCCTTCATGCGCAAAACGTTCAATCTTCCCGGCGTAGGCGGCTGGGTTCTCATTACCGGCATGACGGCAGGGTTTCCCGCAGGGGCCCAAGCGTCCGCAACCATGGTAAAACAGGGCCACTTAAGTCCGGAGGACGCGGGAAGGCTCGCCGCCTTGTCACACTTCTGCAACCCGATGACCATCCTTGTCGTCATCGGTACCGGTCTGCTTCACCAGCCGGCCGCGGGTTACCTGCTTCTTGGCGTTCACTGGGCGGCAGGCCTTCTGGCTGGATGGACCCATTCCCTTAAACGTAAAAAAAGCGCCGGTCGGCAATATCGAAGAATCTTCCCTCTCCAAGCCGGCAGGACTGGTTTCCCCTCGGGTTTCCATGCTGAAACGGGCGGCAATTGCCGCTTCCGAGGCGCGGGCCAGAGACGGCCGAAGCTTTGGAAGGCTTCTGGGGGATTCGGTCTCCCGCTCGGTTCAGACCCTGATGATGACCGGCGGCTTTATCATGATTTTTGCCGTCATCGTCAAAGTGCTTTCCGGTTTTTTTCTGTCCCTTGTCCCTCCATTTGTCGCCGCCGGACTGCTGGAAATGCATATCGGGGCCAAGGCCGTCAGCGAAGGCTATTTTACCGGCTTGGGTTTGCAGATGGCCCTGCTGTCCGCCGTGCTTGCCTGGAGCGGAATCAGTGCCCAACTGCAAAGCTTGTCCGCATTGAAAATAAGCGGTCCCGCCTGGGGCGTTTTTGCAATAAAACGGCTATGGCATGCTTTCTACGCCTTCTGCCTGACCCTGATTTTATGGAAGCCGGCAGGCTCCCTGACCGCAGCGGTTCTTCCGGCCTTTGGAGCCGTACCGCACGAAACGCTGCTGCAGGAGCGGCTTTTTGGTTTGTGGAGCGGATTCCACATCCTGCTGCAGTGGCAGATCCTGACTTTCGTCTTGCTTACGATCCTGTTTTGGATCGTTTCAAGGGTTATCTCCCGGCGTTCCCTTTGAATTTCTCCCGCAGCGCCAGATCAACTTCTGGGCTTACCAGATCCGTGGTGTCCCCGTTAAAATGGGCGATTTCCTTAACTAGGCTGGAGCTGAGGTAGGAGTACTTCGGGTTGGTCATCATAAAGATGGTCTCCGCATCCGGATTCAGCTTGTGGTTTGTCGAGGCAAGCTGAAGCTCATATTCGAAATCCGTAACGGAACGGATGCCGCGGACGATGACGTTCGCATTCTTTGTTCTCACGTAGTTCGCCAGCAGATCCCGAAAACTGTCGATTTGCACGTTCGGCAGATGGGACGTCACGCGGGAAAGCAGGTCTTTTCGTTCCTCCACGGTAAACAGGGGGTTTTTGCTGAGGTTATTCAAGACCGCCACGATCAGCAGGTCAAACTGCTTGGACGCTCTTGTAATAATGTCCATGTGCCCCATCGTAACCGGGTCGAAGCTGCCGGGATAAACGGCTATTCTATATGTACTTTGCTGTTCTGTTGTCATGAATGCGGTACCTCCTCGCCGGACGTTTCCGGCTCTCTTTCCATTCCTTCGAATTTATATATCGATACGGCGGTCTCGCCGTATTCGGCTGTTCGCATATGCAGAAAGCCTTCCATGTCTTTCGGATAGGCATAATCGGACTCATATTCCAACACCAATAAGGCTCCTGTGCGAAGCAGCCCTCTGGTTGCCATTTCCATCATTAACGCATCGCCGTTTTTCATCCGGTAAGGGGGGTCGAGGAAAACGAGATCAAATTGATATTTCCTCTTTTCCAGTACCTTTAATGCCCGTCCCGCCTCGTTCCGGAAAACTTCCGAACGGTCGCCGAAGCCGGTTGCCTTCAGATTGGCCCGGACCGTTTCGATGCTTTTCGGTTCCATATCGATAAAAATCGCCTTGTCGATTCCGCGGCTCAAACTTTCGATGCCGAGTCCGCCGGTACCGGCGAATAAATCAAGCGCGGCCCCCCCTTCAAAATAAGGGCCGATCATGCTGAATATCGCTTCCTTCACTTTATCCGTCGTAGGACGGGTACCCATGCCGGGGACGCTCTTGAGCGGCCGGCCCTTGGCACTTCCCGATACTACTCTCACTGCAACTCTCACCCGTTCCATGTCTAAATGTGTAGAATGCCGTTTAAAAAAGGCATTTTATGAGATTATCGTAACACAATCCTCCCGTTTATAAAAATGATTCGATGATCATCCAAGTTTTTTCAATTTTCAGGTATAGACTGCGCTGGAAAGGGCATCCTAAAATTATCGACATCAAAAATGTCGTAGACAACCGCGGAGAAGACTTACGTTTCCCCATAAGCTCTTCGTCCGGTTTCTCCTCTCCCATGAAGGGCGCTCTGAAAAGGGCGCCCGAATTTTATTTTCCTGCAGTAATTCGAATTCTCACATATGAATCCCAAATTCGAAGATGTTGCAACCCCTTGGAATGAAACGCCTATATGAAAAAAAAACCGCCGGGCTCCCGGCGGGGCTAACATGTTCCTATCCGGTTTGTCAGCAAGGCGCGGTTCGCCCAGACCAACCAAAGTTTGAAGTAAGGGTTAGATGAATGCGCGTGTAATAATCACCAACAAAATAAACAGTACCAGAACGATACCTACAGTAGAGGCATATCCGTAACCTACTCCGCTCACATTAATCCCTCCCTTTTTTGAACATACCACATGTTATGCCCTTCGGTCCGAAACGAACTGGGCCACTGCCTTTTGTCGTCAAGAATGATGAATGGGCCCAATTTCGGAGGCGTTCGGGAATCGGAAGTTTTCTTTTCATGGACAAGGTGCAAAAGTCATGCCTGGACTATACTTTCCGCTCTCACAAAAAAAAGCGCAGGACCTTAGGTCCGTACGCTACAGGAACATTCATGGCAACCGCGTTTCTATTCCGATCCTTCATTCACCGGGAGGACTTGGTTGTCCTCAGGCCGTCTTCTGCGGTCAATCAACCCTTCTTCTCCGAACTGCCGGTATTTGCGCATCCAAATTTTCAGCCGTCCGAGATCGGAAATCTCTAATGCCGAAGCAACTTCTTTCTTGGTCATTCCATCCAGCCGCATCGCGACTGCCTTTTTTTTTGGTTTCCAGGCTGTAATATTGAAATGTTTGTCCCTTCTTTGCCATAGAAATCACCTCTAAATTTATATATCGGCTGTCTATGGCTGTTTTTCAATATGTAAGCGCTAAATGCCATGGCTTAAGGCAGCAAGTACCCTCTTTCCACCGCTTCGGCAATCAGCTCTTTCGTCCATTCGCCGAGCGCCGGGATGGAGTCGGTGATGCTTTCTGCACGGGAAAGCACTTGTCTTGACGTCACCCCATGCTCCCGCCACGATTTGCCTTCCGTAGCGAAATTGTGCAGCATCGGATGCAAACGGTCGATGGCATTCGCGAATTTGGCCTCGACCGTGGCGCGCTCCTCGAACTCGAGCCACAAATTCAGCATCTCCCGGCCCTGGTCTTCCGGCAAAATGCCAAAGATGCGCTCGGCCGCCGCTTTTTCCCTGTCGAATTTCCCGACGTATCCCTTCACGTCATAAGCAAACGTATCTCCCGCATCGATCTCGACAAGATCGTGTATAATCAGCATTTTCAATACATGGAGCAGGTCCGGCTGGGCCCCGGGAACATGCTCGGCAATCACGGAGGCCATCAGCGTGATATGCCACGTATGCTCCGCGTCGTTTTCCCTTCTGCTCCCGTCCATGAGGTATGCTTGCCGTACGATGCCTTTCATCTTGTCGACTTCCCGTATAAAGTCCAGCTGTTTTAAAAATCGCTCGTTCATCTGTCGTACCTCCGTCATTATCCTGCTGTTTTCGTTGGATTGAATGATCTGCGAAAAACACCTTTATCCATCTTATCCTTTTTTCGTGCAAACAAAAAGGACAGACGGCTTAAACTCGGCCGCCTGCCGCTTTAACAAATGATATACCCGTCTTCCGGCATGGCCGGGCATCATGGTATACCGCCCCGGTTGCTAAAACTGATGATCTTTAAAGATGGATATCCCGCGATTGGTTGGATTCCGCCTGATCCTTCACGCCGAAAGGCCACCAGTTCGCTTGCCCGAACAGTTTGACCATGACAGGCACGAAGAAAGGCAGGAATATCAATGCATACAGGAACAGTCCGGTAAGCACGACCGTTGCAATTTGCATCATCGACAGGACCCCCGACGGATACATCGCCGCAAAGGTCCCGCCCAAAATCACGACGGCGGACAGAATTACGGTTCCCATATTCCGCATCGCATGGTAGATGCCTTCCTGTACGTCCATCGTTTTGTTTTCGTTGAAACGGTCCATGAGGAAGATGCTGTAATCCACTCCCAGGGCGGTAAGCATAACAAAGCCGAAAAACGGAGTCGCCCAGGTAACGCCGGAATATCCGAGCACATCCACAAACACGAATTCCGTCATTCCCATGGATACGTAATACGTAACCACCAAAGCGACCATAAGATACAGAGGCATGATGACGGAGCGGAGCAGTACGATCAAAATGAGCAGAATGCCGCCCAGCATCAGGACAACCGTCCGGCTGTAATCTTCGTCGGATATCCGCTTTAGATCCGCATGCGTACTCGTTACGCCGCTGATGGCGATCTCTGCGTTTTCGAGTTTGCTGTCTTTGACCGCACGCGCCACGGAATCCTCAAGGCTCTTAATGCTACCGAGCGTTTCGGCCGCATACGGATTTCCGTCAAAAACGACATCCAATGTCATGATTTTTCGATCCGGCGACAAGTAGTTGTCGAAAGCGCGCTGCATATCCGGATTTTCGAGCGCCTCTTGCGGAATGAAGAAACCGGTCAGTTCTTTGTCCGGCGCGCTTTGAATTTGCGTAAGGTAATCCTGGGCCGAATTCAGGCCGCCGCTAATCTCGGCGAGGCCCTTGGCACTCTTGTCAAGTCCCGCCGTCAATTCTCCAAGCTGTCCTGACAGCTGTCCAAAGCCTTCCTGAATCTGCTTCTGACCACCCTCCAGTTGGGTCATTCCTGCTTGAATGGACGGCAGTTTGCTTACAACCTGGCCTTGCCCGGCTGCAGCTTGATCAAGTCCGTTCTGCAGAGCCGATATTCCCGCGATCAGCCGGTCGAAGCCCCCCGCCAATGCTTTTTGACCGGAAGCTGCAGCAGCGAAACCTTCGTTGGCCTGCTTTAAGCCGTCAGCCGCCTGCACCGTTTGCTTCTGCATCTGGCCCAGTCCCGCAGCGAGCTGTGAAGCCCCTTTGCCCGTTTCGCCCACCGTTCCGCGGATCGTTAAATAATCCGGGTCTTGGAGCAGTTCGGGCCGGGCCGACTCCAATCGTCCGAAGGAGGCCTCAAGCCCGCTTAAAGCCCGGGCAACGCCGTTCAGCTGCTGCTGGACGTCTCCCATGGCTTTGCCGAGGGCACCTACGCCTTGAGCTGCCTGACGGTATCCTCCAAGCAGCTGCTCATTGGCAGCCGCAAGCTGCTGCGCGCTTTTCTTCGCCTGCTGGAGGCCGCTTTTCAGCTCGCCGGCTCCGGCAGATCCGCTTTGAATTCCGTCCTGAATCTTCCTTAGCGCATCCTCCAGCCGGCCGATGCCCTGCTTAAGCTCGGCGGTTCCCTGCGTCAGCTTGCCGCTGCTTTCGGCAGCCTGTTTAAGCTTCGGTTCGTTCTGGCTCAGCTGCTTGCTGGCCTCGGAAAGCCCTTTTTGAATTTCGGACAAGCCGCCGTTCGTCTGGTCCAGTCCTTCGCCTAAGGTTTCCACCTGCTTGGAGATTTGAAAATCCTTTATTTCGTCCCCCGCCGGACGGGAGAGGCTGCGTACGGCATCAACCCCGTTCACCTTGAGCAGTTCGCGGGAGATCTTTTCGGTTAAAGCCATATATTCTCCCGTATCCATCCGGTCATCGTTCTTTATCACAACCGTAGCCGGCATGGATTGGCCTGCGCCGAATCCGGCTTCGATCAAATTAAACCCTTTGACGGACTCATAATCCTCGCTGATCTCCTCCATGCTGTTAAAAGAAAGCTTTCCGTCATAGGTGACCAGGAAAGGCAAACATATGGCGGCTACAATCAAAAGCGCCGCAAGCGGGCGTTTCAGCGAGAACGAGCCGGCAAGGCCCCATACGCGGCTTTCTTTATGCTCAAGCGAACCCTTGGATGGCCAGAACAGCTTGCTGCCGAGCACCGCCATGAAGAACGGGACGACCGTAAACAGCGCCGCGAGCATAACCGCGATTCCGACGGCCACCGCAACAGCCGAACGGTAAAGAATAAACTGCGACAGCCCGATGGACAGGAAGCCGATCAGGACGGCCAGCCCCGAGAAAAATACCGTTTTTCCGGCGGTTCTGTATGTTTCCACAATCGCGGCAGACGTGCTTTCCCGGCGCATCAACTCCTCTTTGTACCGGCTGATCAGCAGAATGCAATAGTCGGTACCGATCCCGAACATCACGGCCACCATAAAGATTTGCGTAAAGGTAGACAGCGGAAAATCCACGGTATCCACCAAAAAACGCCACAAGCGACTGCGATACCAAATAACTGATCCCTACGGTCAGGAGCGGAACCAGCGGAGCCACGAAAGAACGGAAAACCGCAAACAAAATGACGAGAATGAAGATAATCGTAATATATTCCGTCTTTTTGAGCCCGTCTTCCGAGCCTTGAATCGTATCCTCGTTAATCAGCTCGCTTCCCGTCAAATAATAATCAACGCCGATATCCCCGAGGGATTCATGGATTTTGGCCCGAAGCTTCTTGACGGGCATTTTATCGGTGTCTGCGGAGATAGCGATCATGATCGTCTTTCCGTCTTTGGAAATCATCTTGTCTTCCAGAGCCGGCTCGTCAAAAGGGTTCATGATGGAGTCGATGCCAAGTTCTTTCCGATTGGCCTTCAGATCCGCGACCGCCCGCTTCACCTTGTTCTTCCCGTCTTCCCCCAAACCGTCAGCATCGTAGAACACCATCGCGGACTGAACCAAATGCGCGCCGCCCTTGTCGGCATTCATCTCTTTCAGGATTTCGGCGGCATGGGCCGAGGTATAACCGTCCGGCACGCGCAGCTGTCCCTTCTCCCGGACGAGATCGCTCATGGACGGAGCGGTAAACAGCAATATAACGGTTGCGGCCAGCCAAAGAACAATGACCGCCCATTTAGCCTTAAGTATCGTTTTCATGTCCCTGCTCCCCTCCCTGCTCCTGCAAAAGCATCGCCAGCTTCTCATACAGCGTAATAAAATGCTCGACTTCGCCTTCATCGAAATGGGTCAGATAAGACGCCACCAGCGACTGGAGATGCAGCTCGGCCTTGCGGTGGATTTTCCGGCCTTCCTCCGTCAGCGTCAAATAAACGACTCTTCGGTCGCCTTCGTCACGTTCCCTTTCTATCCAGCCCCGCTCCGCCAGGCGATTGACAATGGACGTAATCGAGCTCTTCCCGACAAACAGAACATCCGCCAAAAAAAGTGGACGTGCACCGTTCGCGATTGTGAATCAGGCACAGAACCTGGTGCTGCTCCCTCGTGATATCAATGCCGATCGCTTCGCGGATATCGGCATTAATGCGCCTGCTTACCTTCATGTCCGCGTCGATGTAACGTTTGATCCAGCTTTCCGCGTTGTTTAAATGAATGGTGTTTCCCTCCCGGACAAGTAGTTTTATATTCAAACTATTTCATCTTGAAACTATATATCTTTCCAAATGGAATGTCAAATATTTACCATACGTCCTCACCAAAAAGAAAAAACGTCTATCGACGTATTTTCTCAGAAGACAGACCGCATTTAGCGGAAGTTTTTCTTGCGATCAGGAAGGCCCATGCTTCGAAGTTTATACTTTCTGATATCTAAAAAAAAAAACGCCTTACGGCGTCCTTTTCAAATCATGCTTATTCAGCTCTATCCGATATGCAATCAGGCAATCGTGCTGCGGGTACCGGTCTGTCGTTATTGACCGTTAGCTTTCTTCTTCCTCCACTTCGTACACGCAGCGAAACCTCTCCACACCAGGAAAGCGTTCGCCCAGGCTGTAAATCTGAAAGCCGATGCTGCGGTAGAAACCGACCGATTCTTCATCGGTCTCCGCAATGACCACATCCGGTTTTTTCTGAAGCATCAGTTCCATGATCATGCCGCGTCCGTAATCCTTGCCGCGGTTTTCCGGCGTAACCGCTATATGCTTGATGGTCATCTCCTTGTCCGTCAGATCGACGCCGATCAGCCCAACCAGAACGTCCTCTTCCTCATACCCATAAAGTTCAAGGCCATTCGGCTTACGATACGCTTCAACGGCCGTTTCCAGGGATTCCGGATCAGGAAAAACGGCGTAGGCAAGCAGCTCCTTGACTTCCAAATCATCCAGCCGGTAAGAAATATCCTTAATCATATCCATTCACCTTTCGTTTCATTATGTTATCGCAAAGGATTGTTCTGCGCGGTTGTGCCGAGTTTCCGCAGCAAAGCCGCAGCCTGCCGCTTTTCCTCCTCGGTCAGTCCGCTGACCGCTTCCTCGATTTTCTTTTTGTGTCCCGGAAATATACGTTCGAACAGCCGGGTCCCCTCCTCCGTCAGTTCTGCATATATCACGCGGCGGTCCTCCGAGGAGGCTCTGCGTACAAGCAAATTTTTCTTCTGCAATTTATCGACGACATACGTAATATTTCCGCTCGAGATCAGTACCTTTTCACCAATCTTCTGCAGAGGCTGAGGTCCTTTATGATAGAGCACATCCAGCACGCCGAATTCGGTCGAATTCAAACCGTGGCTTTGGATGCTGCGGTTGGAGTGGCCCATGACCGAGTTATAGGCACGGGCGAGTACCACCAACAAATATAATGACAATTCTTCATGCTCTGAATTATGCGACATCCACCATTACCTCCGAATAATCAATCCTCTGTTTAAATGCCCTGTTTACGGTAAACCTCGACTTCCCCGCTTGCGCGGCCGATATACGCCAAGTCTGCCATGCCAAGAAACAGACCGTGCTCAACGACCCCCGGAATGAGGCTTAGTTGTTTTTGAAGCTGCTCGGGAGAACTTATAACATCAAAATGACAGTCCGCGATGTAATTGCCGTTATCGGTCCTGTACAATTGGCCGCCGTCTTCTCTTCGCAGGCGAACGGTGCATCCTAAACGCTCGATCGCTTCACTCGTCCACTCCTTGGCAAAAGGAACGATTTCTACCGGCAGAGGGAAGGCCCCGAGAACGGAAACAACCTTATTTTCATCGGCAACGATAATGAGCCTGTCGCTGTGAAAGGCGGTGATCTTCTCCCGGAGCAGGGCCCCTCCGCCTCCTTTGACCAATCGCAGCTGCGGATCCAGCTCGTCCGCCCCGTCAATGGTCAGATCCAGCCGCCCGATCCGCTCCAAAGGGGTCAACGCAATCCCCTGCTCCACGGCAAGCTTCTCCGAAGCGATGGAGGTGGCCACAGCTTGGATATGCAGGCCGGCCCTTACGAGCTCGCCTATTTTCAAAATGGCCCAATAGGCGGTTGAACCGGTGCCCAGTCCGATTTTCATCCCATCTTTAACGAGTTCGACAGCCTTGTCGGCAGCGATTTTTTTTCATGTTCATCCGAATCCCTCCTTGTACATGCATTGCCTATAGTTAAACATTGCCCCATCCGGAGGTATAATAGACTAGATCCCAAACGATACGAAAGGATGTTAGCGATGAGAACCGCGAATCAAATCCAATCCAAAATCAATGAATTGACCCAACAAAAGAAAATGCTTCAGGCCCGGCTTGAACCTCTGCCAGAGGAAAGCGCGGAACGCCGCAATCTAAACCAGCAAGCCGCCCGGCTGGAGGATATGATCATGATGCTTGAATGGGTGCTGAACGAACCGGACGGCAAATACCATATGTAATTACTTTTAATGGAACGGTATCCGAAGGACACCTTCTATGGCCGAATCCCGCCAAATTCAACCCAATGCATACCGGTCCAGCCGATTAGCGTATAATTCGGCATTTTCCGTATCAAAGCAGATAAAGTCAACTCTCTCCAGCCGATTATCGGCTTGGTCCTCCCTTAGATATTCGGTTACCGCTTTTAACGCAATATCGCAGGCAGGAGCCTTTGGATAGCCGTAAATCCCCGTGCTGATGTTGGGAAAAGCGATGCTGCTGGCACCGACCTCATTTGCAAGCTGCAGGCTGCTGCGGTAACACTCCGCTAATACAAGCTCTTCCCCATGCCCGCCCCCTTCCCAGATCGGGCCTACCGTATGGATGACGTGTTTGACGTCCAGGTTGCCGGCGCTCGTGATGACGGCATGCCCCGGCGGGCATCCCCCCTGCAGTTTGCGGATTTCCTTGCATTGCTCCATGATTTCCGGTCCGCCGGCCCGATGAATGGCTCCGTCGACGCCGGTTCCGCCAAGAAGGCCGGAATTTGCCGCATTGACAATGATGTCGCCTGACCAGACCGTAATATCGCCCGCAAGAACGGAGACCGATGTCCTTCCGATTATTATCGTTTTCATCCGGGTATTCTCCTTTCGGCATTATCCTTTCATTACCCTGCAGGAGGGGAATCTGACCCCGTTTTCGTAATGTTATTTCATTTCGCGGCGGCTTCCGCCAAACGGTCTGCCATTTTCCGTTCGGCATCGGATGTTAAAGCCTCCGTTTCCGAGCGGTAGGAAATAAAGGTTCCTTTTTCACGGGCCTGCCGGATATGGCGCAGGAGCATCATTCCCGCTTCCTCAAGCTTTAAATCGCCTTCGCTATCGTGCCGTATCCTGCACAATCCGGCTTTCTTGACGCCGTCCGCATCCCGGTATTCCATGAACCCGAGCGGCACCAGGGTCTTCAGATCCTCTTCGGAAAATTCCGTTGTCATATAAACGGTATATTCAGACGAAGGCGGCGGAATGTATGAATCCTGTTTCATTTCGGCAATCAACCTTGAATTCCGGTATGCCAAATAACCCGCTGCCCCCAGCATGATCAAACATACGGCTATTCCAACCTCCAGCATGACCCCTTCTCCTCTCATCCATCAACCGGTGTTCTATTGATAATCGCAAAAAAACATGTGATCGAACCAAAACCTGTATCCGCTTTCCGTTCGAATCTGCCACCCCTGTTATTTCAGCCATTGAACCGCCGCGATCACCGCCAAATGGAGCGGATAAAAGGATCTCCATACCCACGGGCTGACTCTCACGCTCTCAAGACGATGCGCTATCCAAGGACCGTAGGCAATCATGAGGGTCGGAAACAGGCTCCACATTTGCAAGTCCCAGCCGTTTAAGAAAAGGTACAGCACGTTGAGCATCAGGTGCCAAAGGACAAGCATGTGCGAACGGGCGTAACGGAATATCACGACCAACAGCAGACCGTAGGCTCCGTAATCAAATGGCAGCAGATCCATCACAACCCCCGCCGTGCTTACGATCACGGCAGACATCAGGAAAGATCCGGTACGTTCCAGTACCTGCAATACGAGCGCCCCGGCGAGTAGAGAGACAACCACATTCAGGCCGTCAGGATTAAGCGCAAGCTGGTAGGGGATTTGAGATACCGTGGCGATGACTCCCAGACGATACAGATAACGAGGGCGAGACGAGGTTCTCTCATAACCCAGGACCAGCGCATAAACATACAGCGGAAAAGAAATGCGTCCGATAATTCTCCACAATTCCTGCTCCGGGAAAAAAAACAAGTCCGACATGATCAATCAGCATCGTCAGCATGGCAACAAGCTGCACAACATTCCTCCATGTCAACCCCGTTTGGGGCTTGGTTTCTATGTATGCACACTTCATTATTATGGATTTGTTTTCAATATGCCGCAAGGTCCCATGCTCCTATCCTGCCATTGGCTGCCGGAAGCCGGGTTAAAAACGCTCCGTTGTCCTATGAAATGGGGACGATGGCGTTTTTCGAGAGAAAAACGCCCGCTCCTTAAAGGAACGGGCGCCAGCCTTATTAATGCGGCATTTCTTCTATTATAACAGCTCCTTGCGAAGCTGCTCCGCCGATTTCGGCGAGAGCATTCCGAACGGAATATCAAAGACGGTTTTGGCTCCCGATTCGCCGGCTTGTCCCAACTTATAGGCGGCACGGGCATATGCCACAAGCACGCTAGCCGTAAATTCCGGGTTGCTGTCAAGCGTCAGCCCGAATTCGATAATTTGCTTGCTGTCTTCTCCCGTACGTCCGCTTCGAAGCACCATGCCGCCATGCGGCATGCTGGAGTGATCGCGCTTCAACTCGTCCTCGCTGATAAAGTTGACGATGGTATCGTAGTCTGCAAAATAGTTTGGCATTTCCTTAATTTCACGTTCGATCGCGGCTTGGTCGGCCCCCTCTTCGGCAACCACAAAGCATTCGCGGAGATGCTTTTCGCGGGTGCTGAGTTCAGGGTTCTCCCCGCTGCGTACGCGCTGAACCGCTTCTTCGCGAGGAATGGTGTACTGGACGCCGTTCTTTACGCCGGCAACGCGGCGGATCGCGTCGGAATGGCCTTGGCTGACGCCTTTGCCCCAGAAGGTATATTCCTTGCCTTCCGGAAGCACCGCTTCAGCCAGAAGTCTGTTCAAGGAGAACAATCCCGGATCCCATCCGGTCGAGATGACGCTGACTTTTCCGCCCTGGCGCGCGGCAGCATCCACACTTTCGTAATAAGACGGAATTTTGGCATGGGTATCGAAGCTGTCAACGGTATGGAACCGGCCGGCCAATGCAGGTCCCTGCTCCGGCAGATCCGTAGCCGAACCGCCGCAAAGAATCAGAACGTCGATTTGATCCTTGTAGCTTTCCAACTCGGATATATGTACGGCTTTCGCTTCCGAGGCTACCCCTTCAGGATTGCGCCGGGAAAATACGGCCGTCAGTTCAACATCGGAATTTTGCTTGATGGCCTTTTCTACCCCGCGGCCAAGGTTACCGTATCCTACAATCCCCACTCTTATCTTTTGTGTCATATTACGCCTCCTTATATTTGACTTCCGCTATTGTACCAAGAGTTTGACCATTTTTAAATAATGACCAGGGAAATTGTCGGATTTTTTTTTGAACGGCTTTTGGGGCTACTTTAAGGTTGCTTGAATGGAAACGACATCCCCGCTTCTTACCGCTTCGGCCAGCTCCCCGGAGACCCTGTTCCCCTTCACGGCAATCTCGCTGCCATCCCTTGCTCTCAGTTTCATGTCCGAGACGACGGCCGCTTGCGGACCGAACGTGTCCGCCTTGCGCTCATTCCGGTATGTCACGGCCACGCGGCCAAGGAATTTAAACGACACCTCGCCCCGCTCGTCGAACAGCCAGCCCGGCAGGATCGGCTGCAGGGTCAACTCCAGCCTTCCGTTTTCATAGCTGAACATGCTTTTTCCGGCCATCATCAGAATCCACATGCTTAGAAACTCTGCGGTAGAACCGCTAAGCCTCGATACGAATCCTCTCCCGTGTACGCCCGGATCCGGATTCACGCCGCTGGCGATAAAGGAAGAATTCTCAAGCGTGCTGCGGCCGTACACCGCCGGATCCAGAAACGGAATCAGCGAAGAACGGATTTCCTCAAAGAAAGGCCCGTAAAGACCTGTTTTGAGAAGGGACAGCAAGTATTTGTAAGTCATATGGAGGAACACGGACTCTCTTTCCAGCCACCCGGCGGTAAATGCCCGGATACGCCCGATTTCGTCTCCCTCTCCGTTCAGACTGACTGAAGTTTTATACATCCCAAGCTTCCGGTCATACAAATCGGTGGCTTTGATCCGGTCGTACATCTCTTTTGCTTGCTCGGCATCGTCCATCAGCTTCATTCCCCTTGCGGGCGCTTCCAGAAAATGCGGCAGGGCAAAGGCCTTAAAGCTTGTTACCTTTACGGCCGGAAGCCCATACGGGGTCATCATATCCTCACCGTTCCCGTCCTTAAGCCGTTCAAAACGCTCCGCCTCAAACCGGAAGTAGGTAGGCACCACGCCCCCGCCCATGTTTTCGGCCCGCTTGATGCCCAGATCGATTTTCCGCAAAAATGAATCGAACACATTCGCCAGATCCCTTACAACTGTTTTCTTCTCTTGCCCGGTGATGCCGAAGCGAATGCGCTCCCGGTACGCTTCGCGGGCCGAGGACGTCCGGTCCCAATACTGGAAATCATCCCGGCTTCCACGCTCATGCTCCATGACCCCGTTATGAACCTGTTTCAGGAAATCGGCGATTTCCTCCGGCAGATCTACCGCTTGATCCCCGAACTGCCGAATGGCCTCCTGCATAAAGAGCATTAACCGTTTCAATTCGAAGGTTTCGCTCATGCCCGAACCGAATAATCCCGGCAGCCCGTTCATGGCATCATTCCAGCCCGGTTTATTCGCCTCCATCTCCACGCCCATGCCGTAGGGATCCAATGTGGCGAATTTGTTCAAGGATAGAGAAAGCATCTTCACAAACAGATTCGTATGGTAGATGTCGCCTCTTCCTCCTTCGGTCCGCAGCCATTCCGTGCCATTTTTCCGGCGCCCGAGCTTCTCGAGCTTTTCATGATCCTCGCGGACAGCTCCATATTGCCGTGCTTTACCGGTGGAAACACCGTATTTTTGGGAACGAGGCAGTACAAACACCGGACTGTCAAAAAACGTATAGGCGGGGTCGCCGAACAACAGCTCTTCTTTTTTATCCGGATAGATCCCCAGGTATCCGTCTACCAAGTCCATATTGTACGTCCAATGATCGGACCAGAAGCCTTCCCCGAAACTGGCTTCGATATGCTGCCGGGACAGCGATAGCAGTTCCTTCAGAAATTGCTCTTCGCTTAAACGCAGCGATATCCCTTGGTCGGCAATGCCGTTCACGATTTTTCCGGGGGTGTATTTGCCGCTGCATAGCGCATCCAGCATACGCTGCGCCCTGTTTCCGTCTGCCGCTGCCAGGATCAGTTTTTGCAGGTCTTCACCGCGGTCCTCGGCAACTTGGAAGCTCGTCCCCTCCACGCTGAGCGGATTGTATCCGTCCGCCTGAATCAGGCTATAAAAACATGCGGACGTTAAAAGAACCGACCATCGGATGGAAAAACACGTCGTTTCGACGGTTTTGGTTCATATCCCGAAAATTGCCGTTCCCCTGGGAGTAATACTCGGGCGCCAGCGAGAAAAAGTTGTAGTCCCGTTCCAGATCGCCATGTTTGCGCGAGTACAGGTGCACCACAGCGCCTTCGTTTCCGTTATCAAAAATAAAGGGGTAACCGCCGCGGAGGAAATTGTCGAGATACGATTGTCTGCAGTATTCATCAAACAACGGAAAAGCCGTCCGGGTGTCGATATCATCCGTCAGGGTCCGGGTCAGTGCCGCAGCTTCCTTCCGTTTGCGCTCCATATATTCAAAGGAACACAGCCGTTCCGTCCTGTCGTTGATTTTGCGGATGTCGTTCACATGCCCGATCAACGTATAAATTTTGACCGATCGGCCGGGCTCCAGTATGGAAGACAAGCCTGTGAACCCGCAGGGCACTTTGTTAACCGCATATTGAGGTCGCTGCAGCATTTCATCCACGGACATTCCGGCAAAGCCTTCAGGATGAGACAATGAGGTGTTGCCGCCGAAAACAAGCTCAAAATCGACGATCGGCGAATGATGCGCCCCCTCCCGACTGAACGAGAGATAAAAGTGGCCGCTGCTGACTTCGCTCACCTCGGCCTCATCGTGCGTGCTTGACCGGACTTTGTAGAACGGTATCCCGTTCTCCATATTGCCCACTTCCATCCAGCTCCGGAGAAGGTTGCCCACTTCCTTATACCCGCCGTTCTCCACTCCGTAAGGCAAAATTTCCGGCATCCCGTCAAGTATTTCCAGCGCCGCAGCCGTGCCGGAGATGTTGGTGATTTCCGCTTCCCTGACCAAGGCCGCAAAATCTTCGCCGGGGAGATGAAAATAGGAAACCGTGGTATTCAAGCCTTTATTCGAATGGGACTCCTGAATCGACAACTCATTCTGGCTGATGCGCATCACCCTATGGGCTGCCGGATCCGGTTGGAACGATTGAAACGGTTCATATATTCCGTCTTTTCCCTGTATTTTGATGAAGGTACGGAAGCCATTGGCGGAAACCTGCTTGTAAGTAATGTTGGCCGGCGAAAATTCCATGATCGGAGAGTTTTTATCCCGAATGCCGAAACTGGAAACGGCCTGCCCCCTGTTCACATAGAAAGTCCACATCGGAATTCCTTTCAAGCCTGCCATCCCGGGCAAAAAGCTGGAAAAAGGCTTGGCTTGGTCAAACTCTTCGATCACAAACGTCTCCCGATCAAATGAATAGGTTGGCACAACCATCATCTCCTTAAATAATGTTGTAATTCATTAAATTCATTGAGTCCAATAAATCGAAACCGGTTTCGAAAATGGGCGAAAAGCGATCCTGCCTTCCTGTTCCTCATTCAAGCGGACGGCAGGATTCCCGGATGATAAGTTCTACGGGAAGTTTGACGGATTGGACCGCTCCTCCATTGTTCTCGATGGCGGCGGTTAAAATATCGGCGGCGGTACGGCCCAAGCTATCCGTATCCTGGCGGATGGTCGTCAGCGCAGGCGTCAGGTACTTCGCCATCTCGATATCGTCAAAACCGATGACGGAATAGTGGTCCGGCACCCGCAAACCGCGGTCCTTAACGGCACGGACGGCACCCAAGGCAAGAAGATCGCCTGCGGCATAAACCGCGGTTGGCGGGCACTCCGAATCCATCAGAACCTTCATGGCGTCATAACCGCTTTCCATGGAAAAGAAACCGCTGTCCGCGATATATCCTTCCCCGATCTCGAGACCGAGCTTTTCCATCGCCGCCTCGTATCCCTGCTGCCGCGTACTTCCGGCAAAGGTTCCGGTACCTCCGGAGATGTGCGCAATGCGGCGGTGACCCAGCGAATGCAGATATTCCACCGCTTTCATGCTGCCGGAAACATTGTCCGAATATACCGCATGAACCGGCCCCTGCGAAGCGTCAAGAATTACGCAGGGAAGCCCGCTGTCCAGAAGCTCCTGAAAATCCGGATCGTCATTGCTGGACAATATCACGGCCACTCCGTCAACGCCCCGGATTTTGCAATGCTCCAGATAACTGCTCTTTCGGCCGCCGACGTCCTTGGAAATAAACATCAAGTCGTAACCTTTGGACACGGCCACCTTCTTGAAACTTTCGATGACGGCGCTGAAATAAGGATGCCTGATCCCCGCTCCGGTCGCCTCAACGAACAGAATTCCGATCGTCCAGGAACGTTTGGTCGTCAGGCTTCGTGCATTGGCATTCGGCAGATAGCCCATTTCCTTCGCGGTCTCCAGAATATGGCGCCTTGTTTTCTCCCTGACGTCGGAGTAATTGTTGAACGCCTTGGATACCGTCGTTGGGGAATATCCCGTTTTTCTGGCTATATCGTAAATGGTCGTCAATCCGCGGATCACCTCCCGTCATTCTGTTCGGCGTAATCACCCATGCTCATTTTCTGATTATAGATTCTACCTTTTGAAGCCTCCCTCCGTCAATGCGGGAAAGCACTTTCACAAGGCGGAGTCCCGCTTGACTCGGTTTCCTTAGGATGCGGCCGCGGCAGGTGAATCGTCAGAATGCATGACCGTTTCCTTATGGCGGATCATCGAGACGCAGACCAAGGCGATCAGCATGCTTCCCGCCGCGCAATAGAACAGGACGGGATACCCGAAACCATCGATCAATTGGCCCAACAGAGGCGGAGAAATGATCGCTGCGAGAGACGAAACGAGGTAATACATCCCGGTACGCGTTCCGATGCTCTCTTCCGAGCCGGTCGATACGATAAACGGGTAGGAATTGATGTTAATGCAGGCCCAGAACAGTCCGCCCACGGTCAACAATATCCGAAGGATCAGCAGCGACTCCACAAAAGGAACAGCCGCAAAAACGACCAGCAGACCGGTAACGCCGATCAGGATAACGCGCTTCTTTCCGAACCGGCTCCCCAGCCAACCGCTGGGAATGGCAAAAAGCACAAAAGCAAGCGAGAAAAACGTAAGCGAGAAGGAAGCTGCCGATTCGCTTAGCCCCATCTCATTTTTCCCGTAAAGCGTAAACAGGGTTTCAACCCCCTGGTAGGCGACAAACCAGAAAAAAAATCGCCGCGAGCAAAAAACAAGGTCGTCCGGTTCAGCTGTCCCTTGAACGAAATTTTAGGCCTCGTTCCGGTTAACGCCGCATATCCCGGCGAATCCCGTTTCTCCTTAATAAAGCGCTGCAGAATAAACATCGAGATCAAGGTAACGCAGGCCGCTGCTACAAAAGGGAACGATTCGTGGGCTTTGTATAAAATAGACCCGACGCCGAACGCCAGGATGGATCCGATCCCGCCCATGAAGTTAATGATCCCGTTCGCGCGCGTACGGTTCTTTTCCGGCGTAATGTCAGGCATCAAAGCCACCGTCGGCGAGCGGTACAGGCTCATCGCAAGGTTCATCAGCATCATGAACAGAATGAGCGTGAAGAGCCCGTTATGGAACGGAATGATCGCGGTAAACAAGGCGCCGAGCGGCATGCCGATAAGCAGGTAAGGCATTCTGCGGCCGAAGCGGGTATCGGTGCGGTCGCTCCGGCTTCCTATCCATGGCTGCAAGAACAGAGCAAAATAATTATCGATGGTCATGAAAAAACCGATAAGCGCAACGCTTGATATGTAATCCTCCAAAAAATAAGGCACAAAGGCGTTATATAATGCCCAGGTAATGCTGATGCTGAAAAAGCCGAATCCGAGCAGCCACGTTTTTTTCACCTATTCACGCTCCTTCATCCTGAAGCAGACTTTTCAGCACATCGGGATAATCGGTAATGATTCCTGCCACCTTGGCCTGAATCAGCCGCTTCATTTCCCCGGGATCGTTCACGGTAAACGGGTGATACGCGATGCCCACATTTCGGGCTTCCTCCACCCATTCCGGCAGGACGGCCAATTTGTAAGCATGCAGCGCATCGGCCGAAACCGTGGCGGCGTATTCCCAAGCCTTATAAAGACCTTCCATGTACAAAATGCCCGTGCGGATTTCCGGAGCAATCGCTTTGCATTTTACGAGCGAATAATGATTGAAGCTGGAAATGACCACGCGTTCTTCCATCCCGTAGCTTCGCACGCAGGCGATGACCTTGTCCTCAAGCCCCGGATATTGGACGGCCCCGTTTTTGAGCTCAATGTTGACGATCGTATCCAGATCCTTCGTCAGATCCAACAGCTCCTCCAGCGCCGGAATGCGCTCGCCGCTAAACGGCTCGCCAAACCATGAACCCGCGTCCAGCTTTTGAATCTCTTCAAACGTATGGTCCTTTACCAAGCCCGCGGTTCCCGTTGTCCGAATTAATAATTCGTCGTGGATGAGAACGAGTCGGCCGTCCCTGGTCATCTGCACATCGGTTTCGATTCCGGTCGCTCCCAGTTCAAGCGCCTTTCGGAAGGCGGCCATCGTATTCTCCGGACATACGCCGGATGCTCCCCGATGCGCAAAGTTGATCACTTGTGTCATTTTAATATTCCTCCTGATTATCCTATTGAGCATAATCCAAGCATAACTCCTGAATGTTAAGGCTGTGTAAGAATGTCGCAGATGGTCTGCCGATTCATTCCTCTCCTCATCCATATTCCACACGCGTCATGTTAAACCCTGTATCCTTCCCGCATAGAACGATAAAATTTTTACATATCGGGTTCAACCATCGCCTGAACAAAAAAAGGGCGCCCCTCGAATCTTGTGGATCCGAGAGATGCCCCTGTATTACGATTACGATCATGCTTTTCGCTTCAGCTATTTTCTTCAATATATTTGCGGACTTCATCAAACGTCGGATCCTCGAATTTTACGCCGTTGATAAACACCGTCGGAACTCCCTGCACTCCGTGTTTATCGGCGATGTCCAGATCGCGTTTGATATTTTTGATATACTTCTCTCTTTTGAAATCCTCCTTGAAACGATCAAACGGGACTTCGGGCATTTCCTTTTCAACAAGCTCGGTAATGAAAGCGTATGTGGCCCACTCGGTGCCCTTATCTCCCTGACGCTCCGTCATCAGACCGTGATATTTCCAGAAATATGCCGGATCCATTTGGTACAAGGTTTCCCCTGCCAGAGCGGCCAGAACGGAATCCCGTGCCAGAAAAGCCATGTCGACGTAGACCAACCTTGCTTTGCCCTGGTCGATGTACGCCTCCTTGATTTCAGGCAGTACCTCCTCCATCCACAGCTTGCAGTAAGGACACTTGTAATCGGAAAATACGACGATTTGGAAGGGAGCGGATGCGTTTCCCAATACAGGCTGGTTCTCTTCGTCAAACCCTTCCGGTGCTTGCCCCGATTCTACCTGTTCCAGATCGGGATAGGCCATTTCGGCTTCTCCGCCGGTCTGCTCTTTTAAGATGAATAACGCGGCAACTAGCGCTACCGCCAAAAGAACAAACCACATGCTACCGTTAACCATTCTCTTGCGTCCTGCCGTCTGTGCTTTCTTGGACCGTTGAGTAGCCTCCCGAGACTTCCCCGATTTGCGGCTGCTCTCCCCCATGCTCCATTCTCCTCTGCTCGATTAAGATTAAAAAAGTATACAAAGAGCCGCCGATGGAGACTAGGAAGTTTCTCACTTCTAGGGTTTCAGGGACACCGCAGCATGTGGCAAAACGTTGACGAATATAACATGTTTAACATATTATTGTTTAGACAACTATTTTTGAAAATGAAATGAAAGCGGTGATTTTCTTGAAAAAACATCTCTTCTCGGACTCCGTCGGTTTTCGGCTCGGGTGCACTTACCGCCGCGCTTCGAACCTGTTTGCGAATAAATTAAAATCTTTTGATATCACCCCGGAGCAATGGTCGATGCTGAGCCGAATCTCCGAAAACGAAGGATTGAAGCAGAAGGAAGTGGCCGCGAGGGCGGACAAAGACCAGCCGACGACAACCCGAATTCTTGATCTGCTTGAGAAAAAGGGCCTTATCAGGAGAGAAATCTCGCCTAACGACAGAAGGGCTTTTCTGCTGCGCATGACCGAAGCCGGCCACGAGCTTTTGGCATCGACCAGCGAAATCGAAAAGGAATGCGGACGTCTTATCACCGAGGGCATCGATCCAAAAGAAATGGAAATTTTTTGGGACATCATCTCTCGCATGAACGCTAACATCGAACGAAACTAACCATACCGGGAGAAATGAACTCATGAACAATGTAACGAATAAGCTATGGACCAAAGAATTTATCACCTTGATGCTCAGCAACCTGTTTTTGTTTCTGACTCTGCAAATGCTTTTGACCACACTGCCCGCCTATGCCAAAGAAGCCTTCCAGGCCAGCCCGCTTCAGGTCAGCCTCATTACAAGCCTGTTCGCCTTCAGTGCGATCCTTGCCCGCTTGTTCTCCAGCAAGGCTCTGGAAAAGGGCAAGCGGCGGCAGCTGCTTTATATCGGCCTGATCGTCTCCCTCCTTGCCACCTTGGGATATTACTGGGCGACCGGGATAACGTTTTTACTCCTGATGCGGATCCTTTTCGGCATCGGTTTCGGAATGACCAGCACCTCTTTCCCGACCATGGCTTCGGACGTGCTTCCGCCCAAACGCCTGGGAGAAGGCATGGGGTACTTCGGTTTATCCACCACGCTGGCCATGTCCATCGGGCCGATGATCGGACTGTCGTTGCTGCAGAAAGGAGGATTCACGCCGCTCGTGATGATTACGGCGGCTGTTAACGTGCTTATTTTCCCGCTGGCTTTTCTTTTAACCTCCCGCACGCCGAAAGATCACAGAGAGCCGGTGGCCGAATCCGTCCCTGAAGAGGCCAAAACGTCCTTATTCCGCCGGCTCCTGCTTCCCGGCGTGCTAAACTTCCTGACCTCCATTACTTACGGCGGCTTGCTGAGCTTTCTGGCCCTGTTCGGCAAGGAAGCCGGACTTGAGAGTCCCCAGTACTTTTTCTTGTTTAACGCGCTGGCCATCATCCTGATCCGCCCGGTATCCGGAAAAATATACGACCGGTACGGCCACAAGGCTCTGCTGATCCCGGCGGCGGCGTTTATGCTTATCGGCCTTATGGCGTTGACGTTTGCTTCGTCCACCGGGGGACTTCTACTCGCCGCCTCGTTCTATGGCATCGGTTTCGGAGCGATGCAGCCTTCCCTCCAGACGTGGATGATCCAGCGGTACCGCCAAGGCAGCGGGGGACGGCGAACGGCACCTTTTTGAATTCGCTCGACTTCGGCGTCGCCATCGGATCCATGGCACTTGGCGCGATCGCCCGCTTCGCCAATTATACGGTCATGTACCGTTATTCCGCCGGAGCCATGATTCTTTTCATTCTGATTTACGGCATTTACCTTCTGAAACGGTTGTTCCCTAAAAAGAACGAAGCGTTATCCCCATCCTCGGAGCGTTTCTCCTAACCCCTCCCGCCAGCGCCGGAATCATTCGGTTCCGGTGCATAAAAACCCCTTCCCTGAGACAAACTGACGGTAAAAATGTTTCAAACCGGTACGTTTAGGACAATGAAAGAATACGGTAACTAACTGTCTTCGGCACATGCTGAAGACTTTCCTCATTTCAGGCGAGTCTTCCGCCATGCATAACAGCACCTGCTAAAGCAGCAGGGGGAGGGTGTCTATGATCAAATTTGAAAATGTCAGCAAAACGTATCCCGACGGCTTTGAAGCCGTGAAAAATCTGAATTTCGAAATTCAGCGCGGCGAATTTCTTGTTCTCATCGGGCCGAGCGGATGCGGTAAAACGACGACGATGAAAATGATCAACCGTCTGATCCCCCACACGGGGGGCCAGATTACGATCAACGGCAAGGATATCAAGAAGACGGATATCGTCGAGCTCCGGCGCAGCATCGGTTATGTCATTCAGCAGACGGGACTGTTCCCGCACTATACGCTTGAGCAAAACGTCGGATTATTGCCTGATTTGAAAGGCTGGGACAAAGCCAAAAAGAAACGCCGCGTATACGAGCTGCTTGATTTGGTCGGACTGGATCCGGAAGTGTATGCTGCCCGTTATCCAAAGGAGCTATCGGGCGGACAGCAGCAGCGCGTTGGCGTCGCCAGAGCGCTTGCCGCGGATCCCGAAGTCATTCTGATGGACGAGCCTTTCGGGGCCCTGGATCCGATTACGCGGGAACAGCTTCAGGATGAAGTGCTCAAACTGCAGCAGGACCTCAAAAAAGACGGTTGTCTTTGTCACGCACGATATGGATGAGGCGCTGAAGATGGGAGACCGGATTGCCGTGATGAAAGCGGGAACGATGCTTCAGCTGGATTCCCCCGAAAAACTGCTCCGCGAGCCGGCCCACGGCTTTGTGGAGGAATTTATCGGCAAAAACCGGGTCTACCAGAACCCGGCCTTCATCCCCGTCACGGAGGTGATGAGGGATAATCCGGCAACGGTCCTATCCCATCGTTCGCCGCTGCGTGCCATGACCTACATGAGGCACCGCAAAACGGATACGCTGCTTGTGGTGAACGAGCATAATGTACTGCTCGGGCTGGTATCCGGGTACGAGCTTCAAGCCAATATCGATACCGTATCCAAGGTGGAGGAAATCATGAAGCCGATTCAATCCGCCCTTCCGGAAACGGCAACGGCAAAAGACGCTCTGATCGCCGTCAATGATGCCCCTTTCGGCATCATACCGGTGATTGACAGCCGCCAGCGGCTGAAAGGGGTCGTTACACGCGGAACGTTGATTTCGACATTTGCAAGCCACTGGGCCGGAAAGGGGGATGAAGAATGAATTCAACCATCTGGGAACAAATTGGGCGCCAGTTCTCGCTTCGTTGGGGCGAGCTTCTGGCCTCCACCGGCGAGCATATCCAGCTCGTCCTCTTGTCCATGGCCTTGGCGATCCTGATCGGCATCCCCGCCGGCATCCTGGTGACCCGGTTCAATTTCTTGAAATCCTGGATCATCGGCGGCGCCAGCATTCTTCAAACGGTACCGAGCCTTGCTCTGTTGGGCTTTATGATCCCGCTGCTCGGCATAGGTATGAAAACGGCCGTGGCCGCGTTATTCCTATATTCCCTCCTTCCGATCATCCGAAATACGTATACGGGAATCAAGGATGTCGATCCCGCCATCATCGAAGCCGCGCGGGGAATGGGAATGACCCAGGCGCAAATCCTGCTCCGCGTTCAGCTTCCGCTCGCCATGTCCGTCATTATGGCGGGAATCCGGACGGCGACCGTTATTAATGTCGGCACCGCCACGCTTGCCGCCTTCATCGGTGCCGGAGGCCTTGGGGATTTCATTTTCCTTGGCATTACGCGCAACATCGACGCGCTGATTCTGCTGGGGGCGCTGCCTGCAGCCTTGATGGCCCTGCTGTTTGATTATCTGCTGGGACTTCTGGAACGCTGGACGACGCCGAGAGGGCTCAAAATTTAACGTGCGATGGAGGAACAACCATGAATAAGAAACGATGGCTGTTGGCTGCGGTAGCGTTCATGTTTTCGATCTCCGTCATCGGCTGCGGCGCACAGCAGTCCGCTCCCGGCAGCGGCGGGCCGGCCGATTTGACCATCGGCTCCAAAAACTTCACGGAAAATATCATTCTGGCCCATATGATGGCAGACCTGATTGAAGACCGGACCGGCCTTACGGTGAGACGAACCTTGAATCTCGGCGGTTCCAGCGTCACTTGGAAAGCGCTGCTCAATAATGATATCCAGCTCTATCCGGACTATACGGGTACGATTGTGGCTAACTATTATCAAAAGGAAACGGGCAGCGCAGAGGAAACCCTCAAGCGAACCAGGGAGCTTGTCCGAGGAGATGGCCTGGAATTCCTTGAGCCTCTTGGATTCAGCAACTCATATGCACTTGCCGTTACGCCTGAAACCGCGGAGAAATACAACCTCAAAACATACAGCGACCTGGCCAAAGTATCGGCAGGCCTTGAGCTTGGAGCAGAATTTGAATTTACGGATCGCCCGGATACGTATCCCGGCCTCAAAGAGCTGTACAACATGAACTTCAAGCGGGTGAAAGGCATGGACCAGGGCATCAAATACAGATTGATCGGCCAGAATGACCTGGATGTTGCCAGTGCCTATACGACGGACGGACAAATTAAAGTCAATAATCTTGTGATCTTGGAGGATGACAAGGGCTTCTTCCCTCCATATGATGCCGGAGCCGTTGTGCGGAGCGATCTGTTGAAGAAATATCCGGAAATCCGTGACGCGCTTAACGAGCTCGGGGGAAAAATCAATGAGGAGAACATGCAGGAGATGAATGCCTTGGTAGATGAAGGTTACCGCGAGGATATCGTGGCCCGTGACTTTCTGGTAAAACTGGGGCTTTTCCAAAAGTAAATTCAAAACCGCAAACAAACAACAAAAAACCTTATCTTTTTTGTATAACGTACCCTGTAGAGCAGACTTAAAAAAGTCTCTTAAATAGGGTGCTTTTTCTTTATCAATGTAATTGGGAGGTGAACGTCAATGTCCGGACGGGGAAACAACTCAATAAAAAAAGATGACCCCTGTTCAATACAGAGATCATCTTCTTAAAGCAGCCTAGGGCTTTCCAAAACATCCTTTACATAAGAACCGCTTATTTTCGGGCAAAGTTTTTTGATTTTGGAGCCGTTCGGCTTTTTTAAACTCCACGCGCTGAAGGCCTCCCTCTCCTCCTTCATCTTCTCCCTTTTGTTCCGGCTTGACCGCAAAAAAGGTTAAAAGCGCCCCTACGGCCGCTACCGCTGCCAAAGTTCCAAAAAAGAACCCCGTGGCTAGCCCCAAGTAAAAGCGACACCGCAGGAGGACCCAGCGATACGCCGATAAATCGCATGCTGCTGTACAAGGAAGTAATCGTGCCCCGCTGTTTCTTCTCCACCCCTTCCGTAAGAAGGGTATCCATGCTGGGCAGGACCAGACCAATGCCGATGCTTCCCAAGCTCATAAAGCCAATCACGAAATATATCTGCTCGCTGAAGCCGATCACGATCAGCGAGCCCGTAAGCAGCATCATCCCGGTAAAGCCCGTCCATTTCATGACCGCCTTGTTCTTTCCGGAAAATTTACCTGCCACATAGGAAGCAAGGCAAAGCGCGGCCAGCGGGATCGCAAGAACAAGCCCCTTGATGATTCCTGTAAGCCCGTAAGTCGATTCCAGCGTCTCCGATAAATAAAACTGAACTCCGAACACGCCGAACATGGCGATGCCGCCGATCGCAAAAACGGCGTACACCCACCGTCCTTTTTCTCGTAAAACCTCTTTTGTCGCCTTCAGAAATTCACGGATCGATTCTTTATTCTCCTCATCCGTTTGCCGAGGCGTTTTCACAAGAAAAAATGACAAGCAGCAGGCCTATCGCACAAAAAAAACGGAATGGCCATAAACGGGACGAACCATACAAAACTCCCTAAAAAAGCCCCCAAAATCGGGCTAACAACTTTGCCGAACGTATTCGATGTTTCGATAATGCCCAGGCTTTTACTTACTTCTTCTTCATCCATAAACATATCCCCGACAAGCGGAATGACGATCGGGAAAGCGCCGGCAGCTCCTATTCCTTGAAGAAACCTCCCCCCAAGAATGACGGCATAGGCCCCCGTTCCGTCCATTAGCCAAGCCGCTGCCGCGGAAATTCCGCTCCCAACGACGGTAATGATTAAGCTCGGAATGATGATCTTCTTCCGTCCGTACCGATCGGATAAATAACCGGCAATCGGAATTAGCAGAATAGCCACGATCGCGTACACCGTAATCAGCATGCTGACCAAAAACGAACTGATTCCCAGAGCCCTCTCGATTTGCGGCAAAATGGGAATCAGCATGGAATTGCCCAATGTCATAATGAGCGGTATAGATGCAAGGGCAACCAAATCCCACTTCTTCTTTTCCATAAGAAGACCACCTTAAACATCATTTGTGTCTTTTTTATAGTGTGGGTTCTTTCTTCCGTAATATTCATGGCAAATAGAAGTTCCCCCTATTTCTGGACTTTGAATCCGGACATCAAGTTTTTAAGCTGGGCTGACATGCTGTTTAACGTCTCGACCGTTGACGCAACCTCTTCCATGGAAGCCAGCTGCTCCTCGGAGGCTGCGCTGACGCTTTGCGCGCCGCCGGCCGTGGTTACGGTAATTTCCGCGATCCTCTGGACCGAATTCACGATTCCTTCGGCACCATGATTCAGCTGTTCGGTCGCCTTGCTGACATCATTGATCTGTTCGTTAAGCAGCCCAATCGATTGCTCTATGTCCTGAAACGCGGTTTCGGCGCCCTGGGCAACCGAAATCCCTTCCGAAACCGTTTGAATCCCCATCTCCATAACGCTGACTAGCTCCGAAATATCCTTCTGTATGTGCTGAACAAAGCGGCTGATTTCTACGGAAGACGCCGCAGATTGATCAGCCAGCTTCCTTACCTCGGAAGCCACGACGGCAAAACCTTTGCCGTGCTCGCCAGCCCGTGCCGCTTCAATGGAAGCATTCAAAGCGAGCAGTCCCGTGCGTGCAGCCAGATCATTGATCATATCCCCCATGGCTCCAATGTTAGCGGCTTGATTCCCCAATTCCTGAACGGCCAGCGCCGACTGGTCCACGCTGTTCCGAATCTGCTCCATTTGCCGGAGTGTATGCACGACAGCCTGCTCCCCTTCCAAAGCAAGCCGCTTGGTGTTCCCCGACAGTTCGGCCGTTTCGCTTGCGGCAGCGGCGATTTGCTTCATCCCGCCGGCCATTTCCCCGATGACGGCTGATGCCGCTTCCGTATCCATAAGCTGGGCTTCCACCCCTGCGGCCAAATTTTCCATAATTTCAGAAGTATGACGCGTAGCATCCCGTATCTCCTTCGAGGTCGACTTTAACTGCTCGGTCGAATCAGATACCTGATAAGCGGACTCTTGAATCTGCAGCACCATTTCGCGGAATCCTTCAACGAGTTTGTTGTACGCATCCGCCACCTCTCCGATTTCATCCTTGGTGCGGACATCCAACCGGGATACCAGATCGCCCCCGCCTTCCCCGATGGCCGACAGCTGTGTCACCATCTGCCCGAGAGGACGGATCGAGCGAAGAAGCATCAGACTCTGGATCACGTAATAAAGAATAGCGGCTGCCCCTACCATGAGCAAAATATCGTTTCGGACCTTTCCGCTCTTCTCGATCTTGGAAGCGCGTTTGTCCATTTCTTGATCCTTTCGGGTTTTGAAATCCGAGATGAGAGGCGTAAAGGATTTGCGAATTTCCCGTTCCTGCTCAAAAGACTTGGCGTAAACAGTATACGGAGCGGGCTTCCCTCCCTGACCCATACCGGCTTCCGCTAATACCTTGTCTACGGCATCGTTGTAAATGGTATAGCCCCTTTTAATCTGATCCATCACCTTGATGTCCTTCGGATCGGCAACAAGCTTCCGGGTCTTCTCGGCAGTTTGATCGAAAGATTCCTGTTTCTCCTTCAAGGCGTCCTGGTACGACGGATCGCCGGAAAGGAGGAGACCCCGCTCATCATTTGCCATTCCCGACAAAAGCATCTGCATTTGCGACAAATTATAAACGACCTGCTGATCCACCTTGATGATCGACATATATTTTTCTTCCGTGGACTTCGAAGAAATAAACGCCGTGAGAATCATACCGGCTGTTACCGCTCCTACGATGACGGATGAGAGCAGCATTTTTGTTTTGATTTTCATGTTTTTTTTAAAATCCCCCTTAATCTGGCTGATAATGTCGAATTATTTCTATGTACTGTATTTATTTCGACAAAATTCGCAACAAAGTGAATAGAGCCGTTGCCCATTCACCGCTCTATGCGGAAAATAAAAAAACCCGTCCTGGAACGAACGGGTTTACATCCTGCTATTAAGGCAAAAACCTGCTTTTTTCTCCGGTATGATAGATGTGAAGCTCGTGCATCGCTCTTGTACAAGCGGTATAGAACAGCTTTCGCTCGCTTTCCTTGCCATACACGTCATCAGAACCGTTGTAAATGATCACGGCATCAAACTCAACGCCCTTGGCCAGGTAAGCCGGTACGACCAGCGTGCCTTTCTCAAAGGCCGGGGTCGTTTTCGCAATGAGCCTGGACTGGATGGCGGTAGAGAGCTGCTTTTGAACCCGGCGGCTCTCTTCTTCGGTTTTGCAAATCACGGCTACGTAATGATACCCCTTGGCCTGAAGCTCACCGATATCCGAGATCACCAGCCGGCATAATTCCTCATCGTTAATCGCGGCTGTGACGCGAGGTTCTTCGCCAGGCCGGTTAAACGGAACGATGTCTTCTCCTCCGGGGATCATTTTCCGGGTAAAGTTCACGATTTCGTAGGTGGAACGGTAGCTTCGGGTAAGGGAGATAACCTCCGTCTCTTCCTCCCCGTACAGGCTGACCAAATTCTTCAGGTTCCCCAGCGCTTCCCCGTGAGCGTAGATGGCCTGATTCAAATCGCCGAGAACGGTCATTTTTGCCCTAGGAAAAAGCCGCTTCAAGAATTCCAACTGGAACGCCGAATAGTCCTGCACCTCGTCCACGATCACGTGGCGAATGGCCGTATTGGTGCGGAAGCCCTGAAGGAGCTCCTTCAAGTACAGAAACGGCGTGGCATCCTCATAGGCCAATTCCTTATTTTCTATTCTCTCCATAGTCTGGCTGCATATTTCGCTCCAGCTAGCGGGCAGTGCGGCTCCTCCGCCCAGCAGCCTTCTGAACAACCTTTCATCCGCAAAAAGCTTCCGGTATAGTCCTTTGACGTCCACATACCGGTAACGCTTGATCCACCGGCGAAGGGGCTTGAGGCGGTCGCTGACCACCATCCGCGATAGCAGCTCTTTTTCCGTGTCGAAATCGCTGAAGCTGTCTTCCCTTTTGTTTTGCTTTCGCCGCATGGTCTGAAAAGCCCGTTGGTAATCTTCTTGATCCAGGAGCTCGATCTGATCTTCTACCCAAGATGCCTTTCTTTCCTCCTGCGCAAACTCGGATAAACGTTTCAGCAGCCACTCCTTCATCAGATCAAGCCGATTGGCAAGCTTTACAGCCGGATCGTAGCCGTAAAACTGCCGGCTCATGTCATCCCCGCTAATAATGACCCTTCCTTGAAAAACGACCGGACGAAACATCATGCCTTCCCGCTCCAAAAGATCCTTATAAGCCCGGATGACGTTCAAGTACGGAACGCTTGATTTAAACGTGATTCCTTCCCTTCGCGCCCGATTAGACGGGGTGTCCGGCGCGTTCAAAAGCGTCTCTGTTTGGGAAAAGACATCCTCAAGCTCAAACTCCTTGCCCAGGCGGTGCTCCAGATATGACTGGAACGTCGTCTGCTGCATATTATCTTCGCCGAGCTCCGGCAGAACCGTCGAAACATAGCTGTTGAAAAGCGGGTTCGGCGAGAAGAGAATCATTTGATCCGCCTGCAGAACTTCCCTGTATTTGTAAAGAAGATAGGCTACCCTCTGCAATGCCGCCGAGGTTTTTCCGCTTCCGGCAGCTCCCTGGACAACCAGCATTCGCGTTTTGTCGTTCCGGATGACGGCATTCTGCTCCTTTTGGATCGTGGCGACGATATTTTTCATCCGGTCGTCGGCACTGTGGCTAAGCACCTGCTGCAGCAGCTCGTCGCCGATGGTTACGCCCGTGTCAAACAGCACCTCAATCACCCTGTCACGGATAACGAACTGCCGCTTCAGGCTCATCTCGCCCTTAACCGTTCCCGATGGGGTTTCATAGGCCGCCGCGCCGGGAGCCCCGTCATAATACAGGCTGGAAATCGGGGCACGCCAATCATAAATAAGAAAATGCTCCATGGCCTCATCCATAAATGACCCGATGCCCAGATAAATTGCCTCGTTTTCGTCTGCACCTTCCTCCCGGAAATCAATCCGCCCGAAATACGGGGACAGCACCAGCTTTTTATATTTCTTCAATGCCTTGCTGGACTGAAGGTGTGACCTTTCCCTTTCGGAAAGTACCTGGGACTGCTGGCGAAGGTTGGTCGATGTCTCTCCCAAGTCGTCCGGGTTGCTGAAGTTGACCGTTACCTCGTCCCAAAAATCCTTTCTCATTTCAATGACTTCACTGCGTACATTGCCGACATCGGCTTCCAACTGCTGAATTTTCATGCCGATTTTATCCGTTACCTCATCAACGCGCGCCTGTTCTTGCTTCCAATCCTGATCGCTGATAGCCATCTCTTCATCCCCTTATTTACTGGTTGACAGCGCATTTAACACATGTTAAAATATAATTGTATTAATATGCCTCGGCAACACTTTTATGGAATCAGACCAAGGCTTATTGTATCAGTCTATAACTTATTAATCAATATGTTTACCCTAAAGTCGGAGAAACTAGCCGATTTTTTTGTTTTTATAAGATAAATAACAACCTGCACGACATAAAGTGCAGGTTGTTATTTTTTCAGCCAGGCCAAAATTCCTTTGCTGTTCTCTTTCCCTTCCACCATGCGGCCGATATGATCCGCCACCCGGTTAAGGCGCTCCAGCGTATGCCCATAATCATACATCGCCGCAGCAACAACGGAAAGCCGGAATCCCCCCGGCAGCCGATCCTGCCCCGTTCATGACGCCGTCCATAAAAGCCTCGTTCTGTTCCGCCATGCTTTCGGCTTCTTCCTCATTAGGCTTCAGCTTGTCTTCGAATTTCCATAAAATATGCTCATGGAATTTTATCAACCTTTCCAGATTGGCATCAAACTCCTGGTCGACCTCTTCCGTCCGCTGGGCCTGAAAATAGTGATTTTCCACGGCAACCAGCACCTCGTAGCCTTTTTGAAGCGAGCTCAGCAAATGCTTATAGACGACCAGCTGCCTGGAATGACTGTATTTCGCCCTTTTCAGCTTCTTCTGCTCTTCCTCAAACAGGTTGTATTTGTCGGCGAGCGATATGATTTTACCTTCCAGACTGTTCATTTCATCCCGGTAGACGGCGTCCTTGATTTCGTGGGAGATGGCCGTTCGCAGGAGAAGCGACATCTTGCCGAAAACATCGTTGATCTGCTTAAAATACTGTTCCCTCGGTTTCGGGGGAAACACGAGTATATTAATCAGAAAGGCAGAAACGATACCGATCAACGTCAGGAAAAACCGGTTGATGGCAAAATCCCACTGCCCGGACGCCTCCATGACCGTGATGACGGTGACCAGCGTCAAACCGATGGTCTCGCCCATATTGAGTTTGATGCAAATCATAATGACGACGATGCACACAAGGCCCACCGCGATCGGCTGATTGGATAAAAAGTATCCCCCCAGCATCGCTATGATCGCACCGAGCGTACTCGTTTGAAGCTGGTCGAGGAAATACCTCCAGGAACGGTATATCGATGGCTGCATGGCAAAAATCGCAGCGATCGCCGCACCGACCGGCGAGGTTATGCCTAACAGCATCGTCAAATAAAGTGCCAGCGTTACGGACAAGCCTGTTTTGAACATTCTAGCACCGAAGGCCATCGACAGCCCTCCTTACTTATCTCTATATCATGTATAATGGATATGTTGCCTGTTTAGCAAGCACCCGGCACACAGTATAAGCATTACTTACCCTCACGAATGCCTCATGATGCGCTTCGGCCGTTCCGGAGCTCGTAAATGCCGATGGCAAAAAGCATCCATGCACAACTTGCCAAGAAGCCGCCAAGGACATCGCTCGGATAGTGCACCCCCAGATAAATCCGGCTTAGGCCGATACAGAGTATCATTGCGCCGGACACGGCAAGAAGCAGAACTCTTCCCGCTGCGCTTGGAATATGCCGCCACAGCAAGTAGGTCAATATACCGTACAGTGAAAATGCAGCCATGGAGTGGCCGCTGGGAAAGCTATACCCGCTGATCTCGATCAAACGGTGAATATCGGGTCTTACACGCTTAAAGGAATGTTTCAGCAAAAGATTCCAAAGTTCTGTTCCCAACAAGACCGACATAAATAGGAGCAGTTCCCGCCGGTGCCGCAGCACGACGTAAAGGAACAACAGAATAACCGCACAGAGGACGATTACGGCCGACGTGGAGCCGACGAAAGTAAACCCTTTGGCAGCCTCCGTTAAAACGGGACCTTCAAGTCCCTGAATCCATGTGATGACAGCCATGTCGAATCCTATCTCCTTGTTTGCAGCAACAAGTGCAGCTATGCCGGCAAAAGCAAGAATACACAGCAAGGAACTGATCCAAAGCCGCGATATCCGGGTATTATGATATAGGCGTGTTCGGTTCATGATGTAACTCCTTTTGTACGTGTTAAAGCAATCGGAAAATATGATAGTATCATGTTCCTGAACCGAAGTACAGCTTTTCCCAAATATCCTTTAGAATTTCGTAAATCATGCCGAATTATTAACGTTTTTTTCAAATCAAAGATGCTGGAGGTTGTTTCATGAAACGCAAGTTTTGGTATGGAGCTGCCCTGTGCGCAGCTTTAGGCATAACGTTCTCGCTGCCCGTCGCGGCCTTTGACGGAGAGATCAAAGCGGGAGCCGGTACGTATTCCACGGTTTTGCCGCAGGGGGCTGCCGAAGTACAGCCGACAATGTATGCAACCCCGAACGTTTCCGGGGCCCTTCCCTCAAGCAAGTGGTGGAGCAGCCTTGCCTGGGATCCTTACTCCGAAGCGCAGTATCCGCATCCGCTCGCCGTAAAAAACGAGGAACAAGGATTAAGGATATATCACCCGGGGCCGCGCATGGCCGCAGACGATTCGAGTCTTTCCGGCTCCCTGGCGGAAGCGGGCGACTTTGTCGCAGGACATTCGGACGTATCCGCCTTTCCGGATGCCAGGGTTGACGGCTATAGCGACTGGTTCGTGAACGCCAAGTATACATACGGGACTAAAACGATGAAGGTTGCATACGGTCATGGATCCCCATACGTTTTTTTTCGCCTATTCGGGAGGCAATCCCAGCCTGACTTTTACCGGCAAGCCGGAGATTTGGTATGGCGGCCGGAACGGTCCCGTGCTGGGATTGACCGTAAACGGAGCCCACTACGGACTGTACGGCCCGAGCGGCAGTACATGGAGCGGGATCGGCACGGACAAGCTGATCAACTCCTTAAACGGAAAGCAATACTTTTCTATCGCCGCGCTGCCGGACAACCGTCCCGAAACCCTGGAAAAGTTCAAACAATATGCATATTCCCACGTAACGGACACGAAGGTAAGCTGGAGCTACGATTCCCAAACCAGCGATGTGGTTACGACCTATGAATACGAGACGGAAGTTATGGAAGGTACGCGAAAGGGAACGATATTTGCCCTGTACCCGCACCAGTGGAAGCACTCCGGGGATGCCCGGCTGCCCTATGCCTATTCCTCGGTGCGCGGCACCATGAAAACCGGCGAAGGATCGTCTTTTCAAACCAGGATGAAATACACCGGCATGCTTCCAGCCCTGCCGGATTCTGGATCCTATGACCCCAAACTGGCGAAGTACATCGAGGAGGCCGGCGATGAAGATTATATCGGTGCCCCGGATACCTATTCGGTCGGCAAACGGCTTGGAAAGCTCGCTACGCTGGTACCGATCGCGGAGCAGGCCGGAGATGATGAGGCCGCAGCTCAATTTCGCGGGGAAATCAAATCGAGGCTGGAAGACTGGCTGACGGCAAGCGATGCCGACGGAACCCTAAACCTTTCGGAATTGTTTTATTACAATAAATCCTGGGGAACGCTCATCGGCTACCCGGCAAGCTACGGTACGGACGCCGAGCTGAACGACCATCATATTCATTACGGCTATTTCATCCGGGCAGCTGCCGAGCTGGCGCGGAACGATAAGACCTGGGCAGACGAGAAACATTACGGGCCGATGATCGACTTGCTTATCCGGGATATCGCCAATCCGGAGCGGGGGGATTCCATGTTTCCGTTCCTTCGGCATTTCGACCCGTTTGCGGGCCATTCCTGGTCATCGGGGCACGGACGCTTCGGGGACGGCAATTACAACGGTTCATCCTCCGAGGTCATGAACGCTTGGTCGGCTTTAATTATGTGGGGAGAGGCCGTGTCCGACCCCAAAATAAGGGATCTCGGCATTTACCTCTACACCACCGAAATGAACGCCATTAAGGAGTATTGGTTCGATACGGAGGGAACCAATCTCGGGAAACATTTCAATCCCGTCTCGGCAAGCATCGTATGGGGTGGAAAAACGACAGGAAATGCCACCTGGTGGACAACCCGCCCGATCGAGGCGGCTGCCGTCAACTGGCTCCCCGTGACGGGTGCCTCCTTGTACCTGACGCACCAGCCTTCCTTTGCCGATCAGCAATACTCCATGCTGGTCAGGGAGAATGGCAGTGCCTCCTTCGAAGTTTGGGAAGACCTGATCTATATGTACAGGGCTGTGTCAAACCCGGACGAAGCCGGGACCTTATTCGACCGTCAAGCGGACGCCATGGTTCCCGAACCGGGCAATTCCAAAGCCAATGCGTATCATTGGATTTCCAATATCGCCTCTCTCGGCACGCAGAACCCGGCCATCACGGCGGACACGCCATTTTTTGCCGTATTTGAGAAGGAAGGCCGCAGAACCTATGTCGTCTACAACATGACGGAATCGGATCAAACCGTTCATTTCTCGGACGGCACCTCATTCCGGGCCGAACCGGGTCAATTCACCGTGGAAAAGCATCCGGGGTAAGACGTCTATCGACGTACTTTCTCAGAAGACAGACCGCATTTAGCGGAAGTTTTTCTTGCGAGATAAGGATGGCAAACCTCTGAAGTTTATACTTCTCTCTTAAAAATGCACTTATTATCATGAAAACATGCGTCATAAACAGCAAGGGTGTCCCTAAAGGTCCAAGCGACCCGGGGACACCCTTGCTTGTTGTTTATTTATGAAGGTTAGCACTCAAGATGACGCGGCATCAATCGAATATCACCCAAACCAAAACGAAAGCGGCAAGGGCGACGACATAAAACGCCACCAATCTGACCATATTGGACCTGGTTTTTCGCCCGTAATCCGGGTTGGACTTCCTGTTCTCCTGGGATAATCCGACCATCATGGTCGAAATGCCGCCAATTAATATCAGAGCAATTACGATGACATAAAAAATCACGCCATCTTCCCCCTTCATATGTGATCAACCGATAAAGATGCATGATCTTTCGATATTAGAACCGGCGGCCCAATAATTCTTTTATGGCCCGAACCGCCTCTGCCGGAGTACCTGCCTTAATAACGATCTGTTGGTTCTCGCCGTACAACCGGGCCGAGTGATCATATTTCGGATCATAGTAATGGACCAGCAGAAGCCGGACCGCCTCGGCGAATCGGTCTTCATCCAAGCAGCGTAAAATCTCTGCCGCGATCGGCGTATGAATCCGATCCTTGATCCGGTTGAAGGCCGCGATGCATTGGTTCTTGAACTCGTAAGGCCGGTAATCCTTCATGATTTGCTCCACGCGCTGTTCCACGGGCATGTCCAGTATGATGGCGGTACCGGCTTCTTTTTTCTCCATTAAAAAATCGGGGAGCACCACTTTCCCGATCCGTTTGCTCTCGGCTTCGAGCAGTACGTACGGCGATCCTTTCATTTTCTTTAACTTTTCAAAAAACAAGGAATCAAACGTCTTCTGATTATATGACGGTAGACCGATATGCCCAAAGATCGACCCGCGGTGGCCCGACAAACCCTCCAGGTCCAAAACGGGATACCCTTCCCGCTCCAGCTGCTGCAAAACGGCCGTCTTCCCGGTTCCCGTATAGCCGTGCAGCACGAAAGCTTCCATATCCAGCCGGGTATTATCCAGCGCATCGACGACAAGCCTGCGGTATGCCTTTATGCCTCCCTCAATCCGGCTGACATGCACATCCATCAGGGAAAGTACCGTGGCCGCCGTCCGGCTTCGCATGCCTCCCCTCCAGCAAAAGACCGCTTTATCCCCGTCTATCTCTTTAAATTGCTTTACGAAGGAAGGCAGCTTGGCCGACATGATTTCCAAGCCGCGGTCTTTGGCCGCTTCCACGCTGACCTGTTTATACAGAGTACCGATTTCCGCTCTTTCCTCATCGTTGAACACGGGAATATTAAGACTTCCCGGAATGGTGGAATCCCGGTACTCGGAGGGCGACCTTACATCGATCAGGGTTATATTCTTGCTTTCCTTTTGCTTGAGCAGTTCTTCAACACTGATGTCTTGAAACATTTCGTACGCTCCTTTATCCTTGCCGGACGAGACTCCGCTGTCTACTGAACGACAATTCTTCCGGGATGCTCTTCCGTTACGCGGCCGATCATTCCCGCTTCCAGGCCGGCATCGCGGAGTTCCTGAAGCAGTTGCCCGGCCTCGCCGCCTTCAACCGAAATCAGCAGGCCCCCCGAAGTGACGGCATCGCACAAAATCCAGCGGTCGATCTGATCCATCTGTTCCGGGAACTGAACCGAATCGCTGACATGATCATGGTTGTTTTTGGTGCCGCCCGGGATCACGCCGGAGTCCGCCATTTCACGTACGCGGGGGAGAACCGGCACCTGGTCCTTTTGAATGACGATGCCGGTCCCGCTGCCCTTGGCCATCTCAAGAGAATGGCCCATCAGACCGAAGCCCGTTACGTCCGTGCACGCATGAACCGTGTATTTGTCCATGATTTCCGCAGCGGTCTTGTTAAGCTGGGACATCACCGCCGTGACTTTGGCGATTTCCTCGTCCGTCAAAAGATCCTTTTTAATCGAGCTGGACAAAATGCCCACCCCGATCGGCTTGGTGAGAATAAGGACATCTCCCGGCTTCGCCCCCGCATTGGTACGCACCCTGTCGGGGTGTATAATCCCCGTCACGGCCAGACCGAATTTCGGTTCCTTGTCATCGATGGAATGTCCTCCGACCAAAGTAACGCCCGCTTCCTTCAGCTTGTCCCCCGCTCCGCGCAAAATATCGGAAAGGATCGATTTGTCGAGCGTCGAGATCGGAAAAGCCACGATATTGAGAGCCGTCAGAGGTTTCCCGCCCATCGCATAAATATCGCTGATCGCGTTTGCCGCGGCAACTTGTCCGAAAGAATACGGATCGTCCACGATCGGGGTGAAAAAGTCCACGGTTTGTACGATAGCCAAATCATCTGTCAAACGGTATACGCCGGCATCATCGCTTGTATCCAGACCGACGAGAAGATTCGGGTCGTGTTCGGCAGGCGGCAAGGTTCGTATCACTTGCGCCAGATCCGCAGGCCCTATTTTACAGCCGCATCCTCCTTTGGAGGAAAATGAGGTGAGTTTGATTTTGCCTTGCTGCTGATTCATTGCGGTATCA
Organism: Paenibacillus sp. DMB20; assembly: GCF_000987955.1. Lineage (GTDB taxonomy): Bacteria > Bacillota > Bacilli > Paenibacillales > Paenibacillaceae > Paenibacillus_AQ. The sequence continues at coordinate 37,287 of NZ_LAZU01000018.1, read as the reverse complement.
TCCTTTCCAGCTTATGCATCATCTATCGTTCTAACATGCAACAACCCCGGATGTGCGGCGCTTTATGCGCCAGGCATCTCCCGGGGGCTAATCAACAAAAAAAACGTTTTTAGGTTAGCTATATTATATGAAATAACGAAACGGAAGTCTATCATACGGGACAATCGCATGATGTTGACGTTGACGGAACATTATTCAAAAAATATTTTTTATCATTTCTTAAGGTAAACCGAATGCTTATCTGGTAAAGTGATAAAAGAAAATGACCACTTAAATATAAGCAGTTGAAGGGAGTCAATGATTTAATGAAGGAAAATGATGTACAGCCAACCAACAACGGACGTCCTGAGGATGAATTGGGACAAGTCCCGGGGCAAAATCCGGACACAACCAGTGATCCCGCAGCATCCGGGGAGCATAATCGACAGCCGGACATTCCGGAAGAAGGCAATGTAGACGACAACCGCGAAATCAATTCGAATCGGGATGAGCTTACCCCTGTCGACGACATGGCCTCATCCGATCCCTCCGAACCGGCAGCCGACATTCCTCCGGGACATAACGGCAGCAATCCCGCATCAGCCGGCGGAGGCGGCGGCAAAGGCTGGATGGTTGCTTCGCTGCTGCTTGCAGCTGCCTTGGTCGTCGTACTCATCGCCCCTCCTTTCGCGAAAGACACCGGCAAGGAAGCCGTAGCGACGGTTAACAACGTAGATATTACCAAGGACAAGCTCTATGACGAACTCGTCAAAGCGGGCGGCGAGCAAACGCTCGACGGATTGATCAGGGAAGAGCTGATCAATCAGGAGCTGGGCAAAAAATCGATAAAAATAACCGACGCCCAAGTGACGGAAGAAATTGACTCGGTTAAAAAAAATGTTCCCTTCCGAAGACGATTTCAACAATGCGCTCGCATCCAGCGGCATGACCATGGACAACTTGAAGGAACAGACGAAAATGCAGCTGGAGATCACGAAGCTGCTCGGCGACAAGGTTAAAGTGACCGACGACGAAATCAAAAAAACCTATGACCAGTACAAGGACAGCTTTGCTACGCCTGAACAGGTTCGGGCTTCCCACATTCTCGTGGATACCAAAGAGGAAGCCGAAAAAATCATTAAACAGCTTAAGGACGGTGCCGACTTTGCGGCCATCGCCAAAGAGAAAAACGAGGATGCCACGAAGGAAACCGGCGGAGACCTCGATTTCTTCCCCAAGGGAAAAATGGACCCCGCTTTTGAAGAAGCCGCATTCAAGTTGAAAAAAGGCGAGATCAGCAGCGAGCCGGTCAAGTCCTCCTTCGGCTACCATGTCATCAAGGTGACGGACCGCAAGGAAGCGACGAACCCTACCTTCGAGGATAAAAAAAGAAGATATCCGCAAACAGCTTGTCTCCTCCAAAGTAAGCGAGCAGTCCGGCGCTTATCTCCAAGAGTTGAAAGACAAAGCGAAGATCACGAACACCCTCGAAAAAAAAGGATGACAAAGCAGACGAGAAAGCAGCCGAAACGCCGGCTAAGCCGTAAAAAAATCCGAAACGACGCCGTGGCCCTTCCCGAAGGACCGCGGCGTTTTTTGTAGATGAATCCAAAAAAAATGCTCTATATTCAAGGGGGAGGGAGTTTTTTTTATGCAAAATCACAAAAAAATGCTTTAATGAAGCAGTAAAAACGTGGTAATATGAAAGCGTTATCATCAAATTGGTAATAACATAAGGGGGAATCAGAATGATGAGGTATGCACCAGAATCCAGAAACGTTTATGAGGACTTCGTGGTGGAAACGGACATTCTGTTCTTTAAGACCGGAACCCACGGCCTGGTTAGCTTTCACGGCAGAAACTATAATATAAAGAAAAGAATGTCTGCCGAGCAACTCCGTTCTCTTTTATCCGGCAAAAAATTTTACAATGTCGGCGGCAACTGCTACGTGAACGTCGACAAGGCGACCGATGTGGAACAAGGAGTCGTTTATTTCGGCGAAAAAGCGCCCTCCGCCAAAGTGCTTCGGATTCCGAGGTGGAAACAGGAGCCGCTGAAACGGCTCATGGCCGGAAACAAGCTGCCCGTTACATAAACCCGGCAGCGTAAACCGCCCTGCTCGCTGATGAGCAGGGCGGTTTTTATTAACGGAAGGGGGCTGCCATCCGATAGCCGATGTAAAAAAAACATCTCCCTCAGCAGAAACGGCACCTTGGTTTTCAGGCTTTGATAGGCGCTGGCGGTAGTGGGCGAAGAATAAGCCTTCATCCCCAAGTCCTCGGCCATCCTCATTGCACGTTTCATATGAAGCGGATCGCTGACGATCAGGTAGGTCTCAATGCCTCCCGCACGTTCGGCTGCAGCTTTTGCATTAGCAAGATTTTGCTCGGTAATCTCCGAAACGGTCTCGATCAGAATGTCTTCCGGTTTAACCCCTCGTTCCAACGCATACCGCCTCGAAGCCTCGGCTTCGCTGATCTCTCCAACGTCTTTCGCTCCGCCGGTAAATATCAGTTTTTTCGCATCTCCGCTCCGGTACAGCTCCAAAGCGTGGTCAATCCTTCGTTCAAGGACGGGAGATGGCTTTCCCCCCGGCGACAGCCGCCCCCAAGACAACCGCTGCATCAGCTTTCACGTTATGGGTCACCAGGCTGAAGGACCATATGGAATAAGCGGTGTAAAGTACGTAAATCAGAAAGAATCCGGATATCCACCATATCAACCGAAAACTCTTCCTCCATCGGCGTTCCCCCTGTTTTTTCGTTTTCCACTTGCCGTTCCGTCTGATCCCCCCCCTTTGCATCCTCCCTGCATATTCTACGTCTATTGTACTGAAACATCATTCACTAAATTTTTTTATGAAAAAAATTAAGGCTTTGAGGAAGATAAACCCGTTCATTCATGATAAAATCCAAATCATTAATGGAAACCTAAGAGGAGGTTGTCCCCATTCAAGAGTTGTTTGATCCGGAGTATCCGTTTATGTTTCATGCCTTTTCCCTGGAGCATTGGCTGATTTTGAGCCTGCTGGCTTTGATGATCCTTGGGCTATTCGCGTTTCGCGGCCGGATTGCCGGAAATCCCGGTGTCCATGCCGCCATCCGCCGGGTCCTTATTGCAGCTCTCGTCCTGCCCGAAATCGCGCTCCAACTCTGGTATATATCGGTCGGCATCTGGGACCCTACTACTTCGCTACCGCTTGAGCTTTGCAGCCTGACCATGGTTCTCGGCGCTGTCGTCCTGATCACCGGAAGCCGTAAATTCTATCCGATCCTGTATTTTGCGGGGATTGGCGGTGCGCTTCAGGCGGTGCTTACCCCCAGCCTGGATTATCCGTTCCCCCACTTTCGCTTTTTTCATTTCTTTATTGTTCATATCGCCATTATACTCGCGCCCTTATATATGACCTGGGTCAAAGGCTACCGCCCGAACTGGAGGTCGATCGGATGGACGATGCTGTTTTTGAATGGTGCCGCGCTTGCTGTCGGAACGGTCAATTGGGCGGTCGGCTCCAACTACATGTACCTGATGGGAAAACCGGCCACGCCTTCGGTGCTGGATGTTCTGGGGCCCCACCCTTTTTATATTCTGGCCGAGGAGTTGTTCGCTCTCGTGCTGTTCATCTTGATGTATTCCGTCTTTTTTTTACATTCCGGATCGGGTCGGACAAAGACGCAAGATCTCTTCCAGCCTGTCCCAAACCTCGTCGGCACCTTAAGCGAAAGAAAAAAACGCCTCACGGCGTTTTTTTTTGGTTACAGGGACGTTCCATGGTGATGAGCCAAAGAACGGGCTGGGGCGAAAAGCCGCTATTTCAGATAAAAAACGGGAGGTTTCCTCCCAAATCTCTCCCGGGGCCAGGCCGAAAAGACCGATTTCGTCGGCCGGAAGATCCATATTCGGCGCATTGACCAGATTGATCTGCGGCTCCGGACAGAAAAACCGCCCGTTGGCGCCGTTATTCCAAATCATCCACTGTTTATAGGATGTGCCGGCGTCATACACCAAGGTCTTGCCGAGTTTGGTATCGGTCAATTCCATCCGGTTTCGCCCGTTTTGAGGAGCGGCCGTGTAGTGGTTGTCCATAGCGGCAAAATACGGGCTGACGCCTTCGCTCTTCAGCCTTTCCTCATCCGCGGTCAACGTCTGGTATTTGCCTGTCGGCAGCATCCGGTCATTCAATGCCCACCGTTCCCCGACCGTGATTTTCACTTTGCAATTCTCGGAGGCGCTGCCTTCCGCAAAAGGCGCATTTAGCGCCGTATGGAATGCAAGCAGGCATGGCATGGCGCTGTCCCCTTCGTTTCGGATGAATACATGCTGGGACAACCCGGCATCGCTTAGAGTGTAACGCAGCTTAAAAGTAAAAACATGCGGCAGCATCGCGTACACAACGTGATTTTTATCGATTTTCACGCTGACGGTCACATAGCTTTCCGACGGCGTTGTTCCAAATTCCTCTACCGTCCAGGGAATCGTATGTAAAAAGCCGTGAAGGTGGTTGCCCGTCGCCTCCTCATTCACCGGAAAACGATACGTTTGGCCATTCCACGGGAATTTACCGTCCTCATATCGGTTCGGCGGAAAAAGCACCGGTATACCGTGTACGCCCGGGTTCGACTTAAACTCGTCCATCTCCGTCTCGGCCGGCTCCCGCAAAAACCGGTAACCGTTTTCCGTTTCGCGGAAAGCGATCAGGTTCCCGCCGATTTCCGGCAAAACGGCCGCTTCATAGGGTCCGTACTGAAGCCATACGGCTTTCTCTCCTTGATAAGATCCTTCGAATGCCTTGTGGTTCATCGGGTTGATCTCTCCTCTCAAGTATAGACGTATATAGATTACCATACCGATGCCCGGGGATTCTATACCGTCCTACCAACCGAACCAATGACGCCGCCGGATTCGGCGACCCGTGCGCAAGACATGCCGCCCGGGCCGGGGGTTCCGCGATCAAGCCTCGCGAATCTGCTGCAGACCCGTCACAGCCAGCTCCGTTTGGGCAGGGCGCGTCGCATCCTGAATCTCTCTTTCCAGCTCCTGCGCGTACACTTCCTTCTCCCCCTCGCTCCAACCCAGAAGCCCTGCCATGCACTCGATTACAGGCTTCTGCCACTGCAGGGTCCAGCCGATGTCAAACAGCAGCGAACCGGTACGGCGGATGAAGAAATCAACCGGTTTAACAGCCATTTCATGCTGTATGGCGTAAAGCAGCGGGACATACACGGAGACGGGCAGTCCAAACGCTTCGTCCTCTTGTCCCCACTCGCGTGCCATGCGGAACAACTCGCCCGCATTGGAACCGTACATCCGCGACCACTTTTCGGCAAGTTTGCGCTCCACGCCCAGCTTGACGCCGGCTTCCGTCTGATCGCGGACGTAATCGGGAAACTGCCGCGAGCCTCCTACATGTCCGCCCGAAATCGGGAGCTGCTTGGTCTGGCAGGAGCCGAATTCTGTACCTCCTTCTTCGGCGATTCGTTTGACGACCAGATCAAGCACCGTATCGGCCATTTTCCGGTAACCGGTCAGTTTGCCTCCCGCAATGGTGATCAGACCCGACGGCGACTCCCAAATTTCATCCTTCCGGGAAATTTCAGACGGACTCTTTCCTTCCTCCAGAATGAGGGGGCGTACCCCCGCCCATGCCGATTCGACATCCGAGCCGCTCAGCTTCACGTCCGGGAACATATAGTGTACGGCTTTTAAAATATAATCACGGTCCTGTTCCGTCATGAAGGGGTGTGCCGGATCGTTCTTGTAAACCGTATCGGTCGTGCCGACGTACGTTTTTCCGTCCCGGGGGATGGCAAACACCATCCGTCCGTCCGGCGTATCAAAATAAACCGCCTGCCGAAGCGGAAATTTAGATTGGTCGATCACCAGATGCACGCCTTTGGTCAGCTGAAGCATCTTCCCCTTTTTCGAATGGTCCATTTCGCGAATCCGGTCCACCCACGGCCCGGAGGCGTTCACGATCTTTTTGCCGGTCACCTGCCGCGTTCCGCCGCCCAGCATATCCTTCACGTTAATTCCCGTTATGCGGCCGTTCGCGTCATAATTGAGCTTTTCGGCTTTCGCATAATTGATCAAAATCGCTCCGCGCGCAGAAGCCTCCTTGAGCACCTCCAGCGTCAAACGGGCATCGTCCGTCCGGTACTCGACATAATAGCCGCCGCCTTTAAGCCCTTCCTTTTTCAGAAGCGGCTCCCGTTTCATCGTCTCCGCGGCGGACAGCATGGACCGGCGTTCCCCGCGCTTTACCCCGGCAAGAAAGTCATATACCTTCAGGCCGATGGACGTGCTGAATTTGCCGAAGGTCCCTCCTTTGTGGATCGGCAGGAGCATCCATTCAGGCGTGGTGACATGGGGACCGTTCTCGTACACGACGGCCCGTTCCTTTCCGACCTCCGCCACCATGCCGACCTCGAACTGCTTCAAATAACGGAGCCCGCCGTGAACCAGCTTCGTGGAACGGCTGCTCGTTCCTGCCGCAAAGTCCTGCATCTCCACCAGCAAAATGCTCATGCCTCGCGTTACCGCATCCAGTGCGATGCCGGCACCGGTTATCCCTCCCCCGATCACGATCAGATCATAGGTGCGATCCGAGAGCCCTTCGAATATGTTCTTCCGTTCCAAGCCTGAAAAATGAAAAACCTGCTGCGTCATGGTCATTTCCTCCCCGAATATCCAGGATATTATTGTTTACGGTTAAAAACGGCAAAAAAAGAGACCACGAAGCACGCGGACAGCTCCCGAATATGAAGGGCGGTTCGCGTCATGTGGTCTCTCCAGATCTCCTGACATATATTAACTTTTAGAGTGCTGATCTTTAACTTATGGCTTATTATAACACATAAAATTTTAATGAAAAGCCATGGCCGCAAAAACGGCTTTTTTTCCAGCCAGTGTACAGCTTCTCGCGCGTCCCTGCATCCATCGAAGGCTTAAAGCTCCGTTCCACGCTCCATTTTCGGCACACCTCGTCCTGATCCTTCCAAAAACCTACAGCCAGACCCGCAAGATAAGCGGCCCCCAAAGCCGTCGTTTCGCTGATCACCGGACGCTCCACCGGCACGCTCAAAATGTCGCTCTGAAACTCCATAATAAACGTGTTGGCCACCGCTCCGCCGTCAACCCGAAGGGACTCGATTTTAAAACCCGAATCCTCTTCCATAACGGACAAGACATCACATGTCTGATACGCGAGCGATTCCAGCGTAGCCCGGATGAAATGCTCCTTCGTCGTTCCCCTCGTCAGGCCGAAAACGGCCCCGCGGACCTCGCTGTTCCAGTATGGACTGCCGAGTCCCACAAACGCCGGGACCACGTACACGCCGTCCGAGGACTCGACGCGGCGGGCATAAGGCTCGCTGTCTTTCGCTTCCCGGAACATGCGCAGCCCGTCCCGCAGCCACTGAATGGCGGAGCCGGCGACAAAGACGCTGCCTTCGAGCGCGTACTGTACCTTGCCGCCGATCCCCCAGGCTATCGTCGTAATCAGGCCGTGCTCCGATTTTACCGGTTTGTCGCCGGTGTTCATCAGCATGAAACTTCCCGTGCCGTAGGTCGTCTTTACCATGCCTTCCTTGAAGCAGGTCTGGCCGAACAGAGCCGCCTGCTGATCCCCCCGCCGCGCCCGCGATCGGAACCTCGTGGCCGAAGAAATGATACGTCGCGGTCTTGGCATACACCTCGGAGGACGGTCTTACCTCCGGCAGCAAACCGGCCGGAATATCCAACAGTTCAAGCAGTTCCTCATCCCACTTGAGCTCGTGGATGTTGTACAACATCGTGCGCGAGGCATTGGAATAATCCGTTACATGCGCTTTCCCGCCGGACAGCTTCCAGATCAGCCAGGTGTCTATCGTCCCGAACAGGAGCTCCCCCCGTTCGGCGCGCTCCCTCACCCCGTCGACATGATCCAGAATCCATTTGATTTTGGTACCTGAAAAATACGGGTCGATCAAAAGCCCCGTTTTGTCCCGAACCATGGGATCATGCCCTTCCGCAATGAGCTGCTCGCAAATCTCGGCCGTCTGCCGGGATTGCCACACGATGGCATGATATACCGGAACGCCGGTGTTTTTGTCCCAAATGACCGTGGTTTCCCGTTGGTTGGTAATGCCGATCCCCGCAATCTGCTGTGTTTTCACGTTTGCCTCCGACAGGCAGGTGGCGATCACGGCCAGAATGGAGCCCCATATTTCATTCGCATTTTGTTCAACCCAGCCCGGCTTGGGAAAATACTGCGGAAATTCCCTCTGAGCCGAATATACCATCCTGCCTTCCCGATCGAAAAGTATCGCTCGCGAGCTCGTCGTTCCCTGATCCAGCGCCAATATGTATTGTTCCATTCCCGTTTCCCCTTTCCAAGTGCATCCACCCCAAAGATTACGTTTTCACGGATACGTTGTCAATTATGTCATTGCATTTTGGGGTTGTTTATGTTTCCGAGGCGAAAGAACGGAATGTCCTCAGGGAAGATAATGCCGGAACAGTTCCCGGCTGGACGTCGTCACCGCCAGCGCCCCTGCCGCAATCGCCTCTTCAACCTGTATCGGCGTTCGGATGAGGCCTCCGGCAAAGATCGGGATTCCGGTACGCCGGTATACTTCGTCAATCATGTGCGGCATGGCGCCCGGCAGCACTTCGATATAGTCCGGCTTTGTTTTTTCCAGCAGGGCGTAATTTTTTTCGAGCGCAAGGGTGTCCAGAAGAAATACGCGTTGGATGGCCACGATTCCCTTCTGCTTCGCCTTCAGGATGACGCTGGACCTCGTCGAAATCAGGCCGTCCGGACGGATTTCCTGGCATAGATATTCGGCGGCGTACTCGTCATTTTTCAAACCCTGGATAAGATCGGCATGCAAAAACATCGACTTCTTCGCCTCCCGGATCAGCCGATACATCTGTCCCAGACGGGCGATATGCGTATCCAGCAAAACCCCGTATTGATACCGGCTCTCCAAAATCTGCTCCAACTGCTTCATCTGCTTAGCCGCGGGTAAAATTTTCTGTCCGCGAAAGCTCATGGCCTGTTTCCCCCTTTAATCCCTTGATTATAACGTCCCGTTTTATCCATCGGCCAGCGGAAATACAAATATGTCCTGAAGCAGCACCGAGGCAGCCCCGATCAGTTTATCGTCCTGCTCCAGGGAGGCCAGCCCGAATACCATGTCCTCTTCCAGGGTCCGGATCGCATGCTTGCCGATGTATTCCCTCACCTTATCCAGGAGGATGGGATTTCCTATGGCCATCTCTCCTCCAAGAATAAGCGCCTCGGGATTAAACATGTTAATCAGGTTAACGATTCCGGCGCCCAGCGTCTCCGCCACCTCCTCGTTAATGTCGAGAGCCAGACGGTCCCCCTTCAACAACGCTTCTTTATAGACCGAAGGAACGATTCGGGCATATTCGCCCCCGCTCAGTTCGTGAATCAGCGTCGGCCGGCCGGTTGCAATCGCCGTAATGATGCGCGAATATACCGCGCTCCAACTGATATAGCTGTCCAGGCAGCCGACATTCCCGCATTCGCAGCGGATTCCGCTGCGGTTCACGCTGGTATGGCCGAACTCTCCGGCACCGCCGCGGCTTCCCCGCAAGATGGCGTCGTTAATCAGGATCCCCGAGCCCAATCCATCGCCTATGGAGATGTAAATCTGATTGGCGTGCGCATAGCTTCCGAACCGCCGTTCCGCGAGGACAACGGAATTCATGTCATTTTCCACCCAGGCTTTAACCCCGTAACGCTCCTCCAGAATCCGTTTCACCGGGACATTCGCCATCCGCAGTTTAGTGTTGTAATGGACGACGCCTTCGGCATGGTCCACAATCCCCGGAACCGTGACCGAGATTCCCACGCAGCGGCTCAGGTCCGCATGAGTCCCGATAAAACGGTCCAGCTTGTCCTTCAGCACTTCCATGACCGCATTTCCCTGAACGCCCGTTATCGGATGGGTCTCCTTTCTCAAAATATGGGCACCCAGATTCATCTGCGACAACATCATGACCGAATTGGTAACCGCAACCGCAAACAAGTAATGATTATCCGGATTAAACCTTAGCAGAATCGGCTTTCTCCCGCCGCTGGAGACACCGGGACCGATTTCAGAAACATAGCCTTCCCTGATCAGCTCCTGAACGGCCGACGCCACCGTGGACGGACTGAGTTTATTTTTTTTTGGCCAACTCGATTCTTGAGATCGGTCCCTCGGTACGGATTTTATTCAGCACCATCGTCCGGTTCATTTCCTGAATGAGCTTCAAATCGCTCTTTCTCATCTTTTTCAACAAACTTCAACCTTTCTTCGTCCGTATTGCTGGCATCTAGCTCTTGTACACTCCATGTTTAGACAAGAACTTATTTTTTGCAAGAAATGTTTAAACTTATTCCAATGAAAATAATAACATCAAACCACGCAAAGGATGTGAATCCCTTAGAACCATATTTTCATGTGAAAAAAAATTATTTTAAATGAAATGTAATCGCTTACTTGAAAAAAATTAAACACGATTATATAATCATTCGCAACAGATTACACAGTTATTCACCTTCATGCAAGTCCTTTAGACGCCAACTTTTTTCGTTAATTGGAATAACTGTGGCTGTAGACAAATGTAAGGAGGACTGCCCCAGCAGAAAAAAAAGCTTTGATACTGTATCCGGCCTCGCTGGAGACGATCCGGAAACCAAGCCTGAAACAGATTAAAGGAGGGTTTATTGATGAAAAAAAAGTCTCCCGCTGCTGTCCGTCTTGATGCTGATTTCTGTTATGTTATCCGCTTGCGGCGGCGGATCCGCGGACGGCGGCAGCGGCAAAAAAAGTGATCAACGTCGCTTTATGGGATGAAAAACGTGAAAGACACCCTGAATGAAACCATCAAGATTTACAACCAAAAGTTTCCTGACGTCGAGGTTAAAGTCACTTATACGCCTTGGGCGGATTACTGGACCAAGCTGAAAACCAGCCTGGCCGGAAACAGCGGCCCCGACGTGTTCTGGATGAACGGGCCCAACTTCCACTCCTATGCTTCCACCGGCCTGATCAAGGATTTGAAGCCCCTCATCGAAAAGAGCAAGCTGGACACGTCCGTGTATACCAAGGCATTGGTCGATTTGTATTCCTATAACGGCAATCTGTACGGCCTTCCGTATTTCCTTGATTCCATCGGACTTTTTTTACAATAAAGAATTGTTTGACAAAGCCGGCGTCCCTTACCCCGACGAAACCTGGACATGGGAGACGCTGGAGGAAAACGCGGCCAAGCTTACGGATAAAAGCAGCGGCGTTTACGGATTTATCGCTCCGATCGACAGCCAAATCGGATATTACAACTTCATTCACCAGGCAGGCGGCTTTGTCATTTCGGAGGACAAAACCAAATCCGGATTCGATTCGCCCGAAGCCTTGTCCGCCTTCAAATGGGAGCAAAGCTTGATCGAGAAAGGCTATTCCCCGAATGCCCAACAGCAGCTTGAAACCAAAACGCGCCAGCTGTTCGGCTCCGGCAAGGCTGCCATGTATCCGGGCATTTCCGTCAATGCCCCCGAACTTCACAAGCTGCTCGGCGATAAGCTCGGCGTTGCCGTCCTTCCGGCAGGCAAACAAAAAGCTTCCATCGTCCACGGACTCAGCTGGGCCATCAACGGGAAAACGAAAGTCGAACCGGAAGCATGGGAGCTAATCCAAGTTCTTTCCGGCAAAGAAGGCGCCGAACTGCTGGCCAAATCCGGCTTCAGCATCCCGGCCTACAAAGGAACGGAGGAAGGCTGGCTGAAATCGATCCCTACCTTAGATCTTCAGGTTTTCGTCGACAGCCTGGAATTCGCCGTTCCTTACCCGGTTTCCCAGAAAACGGCCGAATGGCAGGATGCTGAAGTGAAAGAGATCCAAGCCGCCTTCCTTGGCAAGAAATCATTTGAGGAAGCTCTCAAGAACACGGCCGAAAAAATGAACGCCATTCTGGTCACCGAGAAGAAGTAAGCCTAACCATCATTTCCATTCTGAAAGGACGGTGCTGCCCGTGAATCCTCGCGTTGCTTTGACCAGGGACCAGCCGGAAACGCCCGCCAATGGAAAGCGCAAGCCTTCAAGGCTCGCGCTTCTGGAAGCCGTATGGGGTTATGTTTTCATCCTGCCCGTTGTGCTGGGTCTCGGCATTTTTTTATATGGCCCCTTCAGCCGCCTCCCTGTTCCTGTCCTTTACGTCATGGGACGGCATGACGGCCCCCCAATTCATCGGGCTCGAGAACTTCCGAAATTTGATGAATGACGAAAAATTCACGACCTCGATGCTGAACACCCTGCTGTATACGGTCGGAACCGTGCCGTTATCCATTGCTTTCGCAACGCTGCTGGCGGTGCTCTTGAACCAGAAGATCAAAGGCGTGGTTATCTACCGGACACTGTTCTTCATTCCCGTGATCACCATGCCGATCGCGGTCGGCATGGTGTGGCGATGGCTGTACAATTCGGAGTTCGGTCTTATCAACTATGTGCTGGGGGCATTGAATCTTCCGCAGCCCAACTGGCTGTTTGACGAAAAATTCGCGCTTTTCTCCATTATTATCGTAAGCGTTTGGAGCAGCATCGGTTATAACGCCGTTATTTTGCTGTCCGGTTTACAGGGAATTTCCAATACGTATTACGAGGCGGCATCGCTCGACGGGGCAGGGACGCTGTACAAGTTCTTCCGGATCACCCTGCCGCTGCTGACGCCGAGCCTGTTTTTCGTCCTGGTGATGTCTTTTATCAATTCGTTCCAAATGTTCGACCTGATCTTTATTATGATGGACCAGCAGGCTACGCTCCTGGATCAGACACGGACGGTGGTGTACAGCATTTGGGAAGACGGCTTCAAGTTCTTTCATATGGGCTACGCTTCCGCCCAAGCCTTCATGCTGTTTATCGTCATTCTGATCATCACCTTGTTCCAGATGGTTTTTCAGAAGCGCTGGGTTCACTATCAATAGCAGGAGGAGGAAATCAACATGAACGCTTCTACCGGGTCCGGAAAAAGAGTTCCTGCGGCCGCCCACTTCCTGTTGGCCGCAGGCGCCGTCTTTATGGTCATGCCGTTTTTATGGATGCTGTCGACATCGGTCAAATCGTATGCCGATTCGATGACCGTACCGCCTACATGGCTGCCGTCTGAATGGCATCTCGATAATTATATCCGCGTGATTCAAACGATTGATTTCGGAACCTATTACCTGAATACGATCATCGTGACGTTCAGCCGGACCGCGGGGCAGCTTGTTCTCTGCTCCCTGGCGGCATATGCCTTTGCCTGCCTGAGGTTTCCGTTCAAGAATGCGATTTTTCTCGCTCTTCTCGCCGTTTTGATGGTTCCGTCGCAGGTCGTCATGATCCCGAGCTTTGTCATCATGCGCGAGCTGAATTGGCTGGATACGTTTTATGTTCTGATCATCCCCGGCGTGTTCAGCGCTTTCGGCACCTTTTTGCTTAGACAGTTTTTCATGACCCTGCCAAAGGATCTCGAAGAAGCGGCCAAAATCGACGGCTGCAGCTATTTCCGCATCTATTGGAACATCTATTTGCCTTTATCCAAAGCCGCCTTGGTATCGCTGGCCATCTTTACGATCCTTGCTTCCTGGAACGAGCTGCTCTGGCCGCTCATCATGACCAGTTCGGAAGACATGCGCGTGCTGTCCATCGGGATCTCGACCTTCCAGGGTCAGCACTCCACGGATTATCCGCTGCTGATGGCCGGAGCCGTCATGGCCACGCTGCCGATCATCGTCTTGTTTATTTTCCTGCAGCGTTATTTTATCGAAGGTATTGCCATGAATGGCATTAAAGGATGACCGCATGTATATATTGGTACAAACAACAGGCGACATGCAATCCGCAGCATTAAGGAGTCGACGCAGCTTATGCCGTCAGTCGGATATTAGGAGGCTATGTACATGCTGAAAGGAATCAATCAATGGGGATACCCGGAGAACACTTCGCTTGATGACTTGTTCCGTCATGCCAGCCTTGCGGGATACGATGCGGTCGAGCTGAATCTGAATCCCTCCGGAGGGATTGGACTTACGATGAACAGTACCGCTGACGACGCTCAAGACATTCTCTCCTTGGCGGACCGGCATGGAATCCGGCTCCGCAGCTTATCGACAAGCCTGCTGTGGAAGACGCCCCTGTCCTCTCCGGACCCCGCTGTCCGGGTGCAGGGCGCGGCAGTCGTCGCCAAGCAGATTGAACTTGCCTCGCTGATCGGCATGGATACCGTGCTTGTCGTTCCCGGAGCCGTTACCCCGGAGGTTTCTTATGAGGACTGCTACCGCCGCAGCCAAGATGAAATCCGGAAGCTGCTTCCGCTTGCCGAACAGCATGGCGTGTACATAGGCATCGAAAATGTATGGAACAAATTCCTGCTGTCGCCGCTTGAGATGAAACGTTACATCGATGAATTGGAATCCCCCATGGCGGGAGTTTATTTCGATGTCGGCAACATTTTGCTCTATGGTTATCCGGAGCAGTGGATTCGTCTCCTCGGCAAACGCATCAAGAAGGTTCATGTGAAAGATTTCAACCCCCATGTCGGCAACGGCTCGGGCTTCGTGCCTTTGCTGGCGGGAGGCGTGGACTGGGCCGAAGTGCGCCGTGCTTTGACGGAAACCGGATACAGCGACACGTTGACAGCCGAACTTAGCCCGTACGCCGCCGATCCTTATCAGATGACATACGACGCCTCGCGCCAGCTCGATCTGATCATCGGGGGCTCAAACCATATTCAGGAGTGATCAGTAACCATGATTAACATCGGCGTCATCGGTGCCGGAGGAATAGGCGCCATACATTTGAAGCATTTAGGAAAACATCCGGACGTAAAGGTTGCCGCGATCTGCGATACCAACCGGACACTTTCCGAAGCTCAATCCGCGGCTTGCGGGGCGGCATCATACACCGATGCGCATGAGATGCTGGATAAAGAACGGCTCGATGCCGTATACGTGTGCGTTCCCCCGTTCTGCCACGGCGATCTGGAGGAAACGGCCGCAGCCAAGGGCGTCCATTTAATGGTCGAAAAGCCTCTGGGACTCGATATGGAAACCGTCAGGCGCAAAGCCGAGTCGATCGCCGAAAGCGGCATTATCGCGGCCTCGGGCTATTGCCTGCGCTACATGGATACGGTGGCGATCGCAAAACAATATTTGTCGGACAAAAAAGTAGCCATGATCCGGGCGCACTACCTGACCGTTCCGGTAGACACGCCATGGTGGAGAAAGAAAGCGCTCTCCGGCGGCCAGCTTGTAGAGCAATCGACCCACACCTTAGATCTGGTCCGTTATCTCGGAGGCGAGATTGTTCGGCTGTACGCCGACATGGGTCTTCTTGTGATGGACGATATCCCGGATTTGGACATTCCCGATGTGGGAATGATCCAATTTACGCTGGATAACGGGGCGTTCGGCCATATGCAGACCGGGTTTATCCAATTTGACCACCGCACCGGAATCGAGCTGATGGGCAGGAATTTCAGGGTGACGCTCGACGGCACGACCCTCACGATCACCGAGCCCGATAAGGAAACGATCTATCGCAGCAAAACGAATTTCTACCAAAGGGAGACGGACGCATTTGTGCGTGCGATTCAGCAAAATGACCGCAGCCTCATTCTGGCGAGCTACGAGGACGGCATGAAAACATTGGAGGCGACGCTGGCCGCCAATGCATCCGCAGCCTCAGGGCTGCCGGTCCTATTAAAGCAGGGATAAGCAGACGCCGTAAGTCATGCAAAGTTTCTACAAATCGAGCGAGATATATTTGGTCTCCAGATATTCCTCGATGCCGTAATGCCCGCCTTCCCGTCCGAGTCCGCTCTCCTTGAACCCGCCAAACGGGGCCTGCGCGGTGGACGGAAGCGGGTCGTTAATACCGACGATACCATAGTCCAGGGCTTCGGCGATCCGCACCGCTTCCCCAAGATGCTCCGTAAATACATAAGCCGCAAGTCCGTACGGGCTGTTATTCGCCCGTTCGACGGCTTCTTCAACGGTCTTGAACATGGTGATGGGCGCAACCGGCCCGAACGTTTCCTCCTTCATGCAGAGCATATCATCCGTGGCATTCATGATGACGGTAGGCTTCACAAATACGCCATTCGAAGGAGATGCTGAACGCTCTCCCGTCAAAATCACTCCGCCCTTCAGCTCGGCATCCTCAATCTGTTTTCTTACCTTCTTCGCCGCTTTGTCGTTGATCAGAGGGCCGATATCCGTCCCTTCCTCCATGCCATTTCCGACCTTCAACCGTTCGGTTAAAGCCGCAACCTTTCCGGCAAATTCGGCGGCAACGGATTCTTGAACATATACACGGTTGGTGCATACGCAGGTCTGCCCCGCATTGCGGAATTTGGACAGCAGGACCCCCTCGGCAGCTTTATCCATGTCCGCGTTTGCCGTTACGATAAAAGGCGCATGGCCCCCAAGCTCAAGCGACAACTTCTTGACATGCCCCGCCGCCCCCTCCATCAGTTTCTTGCCGACGGCGGTCGAGCCGGTAAACGACAGCTTCCGGACCCGGCTGTCCTGCTGCCATGCCCCGGCGATTTCGGCCGCATCTCCCGTCACCACGTTGATCACGCCGGCAGGTATCCCTGCCCGATCCGCAAGTTCCGCCAGCTTAAGCGCCGTATAAGGCGTTTCTTCCGAGGGCTTGATCACCATGGTGCATCCTGCAGCCAAAGCGGGAGCCGCTTTGCGGGTGATCATCGATGCCGGAAAATTCCACGGCGTTATCGCTGCAACGACCCCGACCGGCTGTTTCGTGACGATAATGCGTTTATTGGGAGAAGAGGCGGGAATCGTTTCGCCGTAGATCCTTTTGCCCTCCTCGGCATACCATGCGACGAAACTGTTGGCGTAAGCGATCTCTCCCGCCGCCTCCTTCAGCGGCTTTCCCTGCTCCAGCGTCATGATCCGGGCCAACTCGCTGCTGTGCTCAGCAATCAGATCATGCCAGCGGCGGAGCGCCTTTCCTCGCTCATCGGCCGTATGCTTGGACCAGGTCCGAAACGCTGCCGAGGCGGCATCCGCCGCCAGACGGGCTTCCTTTTCACCTCCAAAAGCAACTTGGCCTATCTTTTCCCCGGTTGCCGGGTTTATCACTTCAATATTCCCGGACGCGGATACCCATTGTCCGTTGATGTACATTTGATCGGGAACCATGTTTCGAACCTCCTAGCATGTTCATTACCTTCTAATTATCGACGAAGCGGGGGACCTTTTCAAACAAACAAGCAAGCACCGGCGCCTGAATGACCGCGCGCCGGTGCTGTTAATTCGGTAATTATTATTTTAGGCCTGCGCCAACTTCCTTCACCATTTCCGCCACGGAAGCCAAACCGCCGCCGGACAGATACCAATAGTTTGGATCAAGGTAAACGATATTGCCGTCTTTGTAGGCTTTCGTTGTTTTGACAAGCTCGTTCTCGACGACCTGCTTCGCGCCGGAATCGCCGGTGCCTGTGGTTACAACCGCCCCGCGGTCAACGACAAACAGATAGTCCGGGTTTTTCTCCACGATGTACTCGCTTGAAATATCTTTGCCGTGCGTGCTTATTTCAATGTTGGGATCCACAGCGGCGAAGCCGAACACGTCATGCAGAATGCCGAAACGGGAACCAGGACCGTAAGCGCTGATTTTGCCTTCGTTAGCCAAGATGATGAGCGCATTTTTGCCGGATGCCTTTACCTTGTCGTTCAGTGCCTTGATGTCCTTATCGACAGCAGCCAGTTGTTCTTCGACCTGGGCTTCCTTGCCGAAAATTTGGCCAAGCTTGTTCATGTTTTCTTTGAAGGAATCCATGTATTTGGAAGTATCCACACCCATGTAAATCGTAGGCGCGATCTCGCTCAATTCTTTATAAGCATCACTCTGTCTGCCGGAAATAATAATGAGGTCCGGTTCGATCTTGTTGATTTTCTCAAAGTCCGGCTCCTTCAGACTGCCGACGTTTTTGATATTTGGCATCACCGTATTTGGACAAGTAAGGCGGGATATTGGCTTGAGGAACTCCCGTCACTTCAACGCCCAATTTGTCCAAGGAATCCAGTACGCCAAAATCGAATACAACGACTTTTTTTCGGATTCTTGGTGACCGGCGTTTCGCCGAGCTCGTGTTTGATCGTCAGTTTATCCCCGGAGGCTTCTCCGCCGTTACCGGACGCTCCGGTTTTCTTCTCATCGGCTCCGCAAGCGGCAAGTGCCACCGTGAGTACAGTCATCATGAACAGCATTAAAACTTTCTTCATTTCTTCCACTCCTACAATTAAATTTATAAATGATTATGAATAACATAATTGTGCATATAAGGTTAATAATTACATTTATAGGCCGCGTAAAGACCCATATGCGCTATCGCATACCACCTGAATAATATAAGGGGCAAAAGCTTCCCGGGGAATTC
The DNA here is from genome assembly GCF_000987955.1 of Paenibacillus sp. DMB20. GTDB lineage: Bacteria > Bacillota > Bacilli > Paenibacillales > Paenibacillaceae > Paenibacillus_AQ. Next base: position 18,869 of record NZ_LAZU01000018.1, on the reverse strand, counting down.
TCCTTGCCCCCCTCACCATTCCATTGAAGTTCCTTTTAAGCGTAATAGACGCAGATCTTGTTATCGTTGATTTCCTCGATCTCGATATCCATATCATAGATTCCTTTAAGCACATTGCTTTGGATGATCGTATCGGTTCCGCCTTCGTTTTCAATTCTGCCGTCTTTTAAAGCCACAATGTAGTCGGAGTAGCAGGAAGCAAAATTGATATCGTGGATCACGATCACAATCGTTTTGTCCAGCTCGGCAACAAGCTTTCTCAGAATCTTCATGATTTGCACGGAGTGTTTCATATCCAGATTGTTCAGCGGTTCATCCAGCAGGATATAGTCGGTGTTCTGCGCGATGACCATCGCAATGTAGGCGCGCTGCGTTTGTCCGCCGCTGAGCTGATGAAGGTACTTATCCTGCATTTCTTCAAGCTCCATGTATCGGATCGCTTCATCCACGTATTTCTTGTCTTCTTCGGTCAATCTGCCTTGGGAATACGGAAAGCGTCCAAAAGAAACGAGTTCTCTAACCGTCAGCCGGAGACTGATTTGGTTAGACTGCTTCAGGATCGAGATTTTCTTGGCAAGATCGCCGCTCTTCCACTGGCTTACCTCCTTGCCTTCAATGACGATTTGCCCGGAATCCTTGGACACAAGTCTGCTGATCATGGACAAAAGGCTGCTCTTACCGGCTCCGTTCGGTCCGATAAAGGACGTAATCTTGCCTTTCGGGATCGTCACCGACACGTTATCCACGACTTTTTTGCCGCTGTAAGCTTTCGTTACGTTCGTTACCTGGATCATGCTTTACTCTCCTTTAATAGCAGATAGATGAAGTAAACCCCGCCGATGAAGTTAATGATGACACTAAGGGTCGTAGAGAATGTAAACACCCGCTCCACAACGAGCTGGCCTCCCACTAACGCGATAATGCTGATCAGCACGGAGCCGGCAATAAGGTAGGAATGACGGTACGTTTTCATGAATTCATAAGATACATTGACCACCAATAGTCCCAAAAAAGTAATCGGCCCGACAAGCGCGGTTGCCACCGAGATCAGTACGGCCACAACGATCAGCAGTCTTTTGATAACGAAGTCGTAGTTTACGCCGAGGTTGATCGCTTGTTCCCGCCCGAGGGCCAGGACATTCAAATACTTAAAGTATTTCGCAAAATAAACGAGCGTCGCGCCAACGGCAATGATTGCGATCAGCAGCAAATCCGTATTCACATTGTTGAAGCTTGCGAACATTTTGTCGGATACGAATTGAAATTCGTTCGGATCGATCAGCAACTCCATAAAGGAAGACATGCTTGAAAACAAAGAGCCGAAGATCATGCCGATAAGAAGGAGAAAATAAATGTTGTTTCCTTCCCTTCGGAACAAAATTTTGTACAGTATTCCGGAGAAAAGGATCATGCCTGCGACATTGATCAAAAAATTGAGGTTCCCAAGCTCATACAGCTTAAACGATCCGAAAACAAAGATAACAAAGGTTTGGATCAACACATATAGGGAATCCAATCCCATGACGCTCGGCGTCAAAATCCGGTTGTTGGTAATCGTTTGAAACACCGTGGTGGACAGCGCGATCGCTCCGCCCGTCAAAACGATAGCCAGCACCTTCTTGATTCTTCTGGGCAGCGCGTAATCCCAGTTTCCTCCTAAATCAATGAAAAGGAAGAGGGCAATCAGGATCAGCGCCGCCGCGACCAGCAAACCGGTCTTGGCTTTATAAGTCATATGCCTTTCTCCTCATCAGTAAGTAAATGAAAATACCGCTTCCGATGACGCCCACGGTCAAGCTGATCGGAATTTCGTAGGGGTAAATGATAAGACGGCCGATGATGTCGCAAAAGAGCACGAATGCGGCCCCCAGAAGCGCGGTATGCGAAAGGCTTTTTTTCAAATGATCCCCCAGGTAAAGACTCACGATATTCGGGATGATCAGACCAAGGAACGGGATCATGCCAACCGTCAGGACGACGGAAGCGGTCACCAGCGCTACGATGATCAGGCCGATGTTCACGACTCTCCGGTATTGAAGGCCCAGATTGGTCGCGAACTCTTCTCCCATGCCCGCCACGGTAAATTTATTGGCGAACAAGTAAGCCAGAATGACCAGGGGAACACTTATGTACATCAGTTCGTATTGACCTTTGATGATCATCGAGAAGTCGCCCTGCAGCCATGAGGACATGTTCTGGATCAGATCATGCTTGTAGGCGAAAAACGTGGCGATCGAGCTTATTATGTTCCCGAACATCAAGCCCACGAGCGGAATGAAAACCGCGTCCTTGAACTTGATCTTGTCAAGAATCTTCATAAATATGAGCGTACCTGCAAATGCAAACAGGAAGGCGACCAGCATCTTGATCAACGGGCCTGTGGTTGAAAATACAAGCATCGACACAAGTATTCCCAGCCTGGCGGAATCCATGGTCCCCGCCGTTGTCGGCGAGACGAACTTGTTCCGGCTGAGCTGCTGCATGATCAGGCCGCAAATGCTCATACTAACGCCCGACAATACTAGACTGACAAGCCTGGGAACGCGGCTGACCAGCATGATATGCTGTTGTTGCTCCGTCATCCGGAACAGATCAAAGGGTGATATGTCCTTAACCCCGATAAACAGAGAGATGACGGACAGTACCACGACTGCGGCGATCAGGTATCTTTTCTTCATGGCTCTTCCTTCTATGCAGGTATACAACTATCAGAGCGTTCCGGTGGAATGCCGTTATCACTCTCAATGAGATTGATTATCAATTGCGATCTGTATTGAATTATAACACCCCATTCTCAACCCGACAAGTCTAATTGAGAATCAAAATCATTTAAATTTTTCACAAGGTCCCGAAACGTTCATCAATTGTTCATAAAATAAAGCTCGTTTACGATCTTATTTTCTTGCTTTCAACTGTACCGGGAAAAATGCCCTCTTATCAAAAGCTTGGTTAATTTTGACCAAAAAATGATTGAAGAACCTTGACAAACGGCAATTAGTTATATTAAGATGCTTACATATCGATCATCTCTAACATTTTGTAAGTGAATTTAACCCAAGCGATTATTACGTGAAATTCTTTCTCGTTCCGGCACTTCATGCATAATCATCGGTTGGCAGGAAATGCTTTTTAGCAGATGATCATTTAAAATGACTATTTCAGGAGGTATTTCGCTATGTCCAAAGATTTCAGTTCCGCTTTAAAAAACCGCCGCTCTTACTATGGGATCAGTAAAGATTCCGTTATATCGGATGAGCGCATTCAGGAAATTGTTAACGAGGCCGTTAAATACACGCCGTCTTCTTTCAACTCTCAAAGCGCACGCGTCGTTGTACTCCTTGGCGAACAACACGACAAGCTTTGGAATCTGACCGAAGGCGTACTTAGGGAAGTTGTCGGCGGGGATGATGCGAAGTTTGCTCCTACCGCGCAAAAAATGGCTTCCTTCCGTGCAGGTTACGGCACAGTCCTTTTCTTTGAAGACAGCAACGTGATTGCAAACCTTCAGGAACAGTTTGCGCTTTACGCAGACAACTTCCCTGTATGGTCCCAGCAATCTTCCGGCATGCTCCAATTCGTTGTATGGACCTCCTTGGAAGCCGAAGGTCTCGGCGCCTCCCTTCAGCACTACAATCCACTCATCGACGAAAAAGTAAGAAACGAATGGAATCTGCCTGAGAGCTGGAAACTGATCGCTCAAATGCCTTTCGGAAAACCGACTGCCGAGCCTGGCGACAAAGAATTTCAGCCGCTCGAACAGCGCGTGAAAGTATTTAAATAATGTTAAGTTTAAAAGGCACCGGGATAACCCGGCGCCTTTTTTGTTGACAAGCTCCTATTGAAATAACTTCTTAGAGAACGAAAGTGCTTTTGCGAGGGAATATAAGCCGATTGAGTAACGTCCCTTAAACGGTTGACGAGAACTATCGTTAGGGCTGCTGATTGATCCAGTCGGCAAAATCTTGAATCACGCCGGACGGTACGTTTCCCGGCAGCATGTACTCGGCTCCCGTCGATTCGGCATCCGACGCCACGAATAGATGGTTAAGCTTGGGGTACAGCTTGTACGTAACGTTATAGCGCTTGGCGAGGGCTTTCTTCCAACCGTTCAGATTATCCGCACTAACCTGCATGTCGTTATCACCTTGAGCAATCAACATCGGTATCGTTTGTTTCTTGGCCAGTTCACCACCGTAGTAATTGCGGAAGTCGTGCCACCATTCGGGGTGGGGCAATTGAAAACCAGGCAAACCCTTGTCAGGCGAAAATTTCGGGTCCTTCACCAAGCTAAACTGTGTTTTGAAAAATTCAAGCTGTTTTTCCACGCCTGCCACTTGTTCGCTTGGCGCCCCATTCTTCCGTACAAGTTCCAGCATATGCTCATACTGCCACAACATGATATCCTCAAGCGGCCTGGAAGGGCCGGCCATTATAAGTGCTCCATGGATGGATGCCGTCCGATCCTGTTCAAGGATACGTGGAACGAGCATGCCGCCCTGGCTATGTCCGAGCACGTATATCCGCTTCGCATCGATATGGGGATCGCGCCGGAGCCGCTTTACTGCGGCAAGAGCATCGTCGACCGTTTCTTCCTGAACGGTAAAGAAGGCCCCGTCCGATTTTACGGCATGCTCTCTTGTTCGTTTCTCGTAACGCAGTACGGCGATATTATGATTAGCCAGTCCGACGGCCAAATCGCGGAATGCCTTGGAGCCTCCGATTGAATTGTCGCGGTCGTTCGGTCCTGATCCGTGAACGAGTACAACGGCAGGATAGGGGCCTTTTCCTTTGGGTATAGTCAATGTCCCCGGAAGCGCATATGTCCCTTCACCGACGGTTACCTCTCGTTCGATGTATGCCTCAGGACGGTCATATTCAGGCCGCTTGTATGTATCGGGAAAAACCGTCGGAATGAACAGGTCGTCAACTTTCCCGTCGTGATCGAATCGCACCACGATCGACAAGTTCCTTCCCGAAGGCAAAGCGTAACTCAAATGCGCATTAAGGTGCACGGCCGACCGGCTGAGGGATACGTTCTGAAGCGTATCAAGCCGACCGTAAGCAGCTTGATATCCTTCCCCCAGCCGAACCAAAGACGCTTCCGACATCGTTTTGCGCAAGCCGGCGCTCAGCATGTTCCATGCTTCCCGTACCCTTCCTTCCATGATCGATCGAATGAAATAGCTTCCTTTGGTCGTAACATCGGATGGTGCAATCGAAATACCTGTTTCCGGATTCCAACTAATGTTTACCTTCAGAGCTTTATTAAGGGTAGCAATCGGCAAAAACAATTGTCCTTTTCTGAGGTTCGGCGTCTTCTCCATTATGAACGGGGTACCGTTCAACTCGGAATTCCTCTCCCCAGGCTTCACCAGCCATTGTTGCGTACCTCGAATGACCGAGACGCTGCCGTCGGATTGATTCCATATAACCTTAGCTCCAATAGCTTCTGCCGCTTGGCGCAGTGGTATGAATATCGAATCGTGATCGGACGGCGGCCGTTTAACTATATCTCCATTTGCGATGTTTGATCCTGCAAAAGCTGACGGCGCTTCCCCGGCTAACAACAGGACGGCTAACCCAGACAGGAACAGGATTGACGGCTTAATTTTCTTCATGAAGTTTTCCTCCTCAACTGCATATGTAAGCTGTTTTCATGATAAATGCCGGAGGTTAAAATCAAAGTATAGTTCCGTTTAAAACTGGTTTAATTTTTTTTATTCTGTTTACAATACCTCCGATTTCATATAAGCTAAAAAAAGTTATAACCGCATAGCCCAATTCGCTTTTACTAGGGGTGCCCCGTGCTGAGAGACGAGCCATCGTCAACCCTTACTACCCGATCTAGGTCATACTAGCGTGGGGAAGTGAAGCAATTATGTTTATTTCGTTATAGGCATAACTGCACTTCTTCGCGGGGTGCGGTTTTTTTTTATTTCCTAACATTTAAGGAGGTTTATAACGATGAACAATCTTTCCTGCGGTTCCAGCCGCATCGCAGGCTGCCGGTTTTCCGTTTATCCCATGAGCGACCATTTCGCTGAGATCATTCTCGGCGCCCTGAAACAGGTAAACACGGAAAAGGTGTGGATCCAGACCGATGATCTATGCACATGCGTAAGAGGAAAAGCCGAGCATGTCTTCGACGTAACCCGAGCCATTTTTGCGTTTACCGCAGCCACAGGCGTGCATACCGTATTTAATGGAACGTTCTCGATCGGCTGCCCGGGTGACAGCCAAGGAGATGTCCATATGTCTGAAGATGAACGGAAACTCAACGCTGACATTGGCCTGTCAGGAGACATCGAGACTGCCGGTCATTTTTCGCTATACCCGCTCGGGATTAATCATTATATGGATGTGATATACCAGGAAATCGAGCGTGCCAAACAAAAAGGAACGTTGACACAAGGCATTCATTATTCCTCGCGGCTCGACGGAACCTTGTCCGAACTGTTTGAGACGTTGGAGGACGCTTTTTTGAATGCGCTCGAAACGGAACAAGGACATTTGGTCATGACCGCCGTGATTTCCGCCAACAGTCCCTCTCCAAAGAAAATCCCCTGATAAGCGGCAAAAAAACCGGCCTGGAGAATTCAACAGGCCGGTTTTTGTGTGCCTCGCCGTCAGTCTGGCTGTTAGACCCAGGCAGCAAGAATGATTACAAGCAGAATGAACAGAACCAAAATTATGCCAACAGACGTACCCCATACGCCGCCGCTATAACCGCTCATGAAGATCCCTCCCTGAGTTGTTGGTTTGGTGTGATATAATCACAATACTAATGTATTCCGCGACAGATCTTCCGCAACGGCATGCGCCCGTTCCCCTTATTTATTCTTCGTAACCCACCAGATAAGGCCCCCCGTAAGGCTCCAAGAGTCTGGTTGCCAGTTCCAGCAGTTCTTTCCTCCGGTCATGCCGGTACAGCATTTCCAGCGCATATTCGAGATCGTCGGCTGTCTTGGCATCAAAAGCTGCCAGCATCCGGAACAGCGCCTTCCCTTCCCCAATCCAACGGTTATTCGCTCTAAGCAGGAATTCGCTCAGCTGCGTTGTCAGCTTCTGGGCGGCAAACCATACCTCGCCCGACTTGTCCGCGCCCTTGAAGTCCATCATATGCTCCGTGATCATATACCTGCCCGCATCCAGATCATAAGAGGTCAGGGGCAAAGGCCCGTATTCCAGATCCGTTCTCGCCTCTTCCCTAACCTCCATCCCTGCGGGAGTGGACACGATTATCGTTCCTTCGGCCAATATCCTCTGCAGGGTCGGATTGGCGGCCATCACCCCCTCATCAAAAATTTCCCGGTATCCCGAACGATTTAGAAAAAACAATTCAACAACCCAGCCCTCTGCTTCTATCGTCTTTCGCTCATAAGAATCCGTCACTTCGTCGTCCACGACCACGATATCCAGATCGGAGAACTCGTTATGCTCGCCTCTTCCGGCACTACCGCCCAACACGGCGATCAAACAATCCGGATATTCCCGGCGGATCAAGCGCTCGGCCACTTCCATCGGTTCTTTTCTCACGATTCGTTCCCCCAATGTGCCACATCTTCTTTTTGCCCTGCTTAAAAAAGGGCTCTTTTTATTAAATTCAGAAAAACCCCAAACGTACCTTGATCATATGGTAAATAAACGATTGCCCTTATACACGCGCTTTAAAGTAAAGATTGGGGGAACAAACCTTATGAATTATATCCATATGCTATCAAAATTAGGGATGGGCAGCGCTCATCCTGGGGGGTTCGAAGCGACGCTAAGGCTTTTTCGAAACGAATCCATCCCGCTTGGCAGCAGGATCCTTGAGGTGGGCTGCGGCACGGGCAGAACCGCATGTTATTTGGCGGAACGGGGATACAAGGTAACGGCTGTCGATTTGAATGACACAATGCTGAATAAGGCGCTGATGCGTTCCGAAGCCATGGGGCTTGAGGTTGATTTTTTGAAGGCTGATGTTTGTGCTCTCCCGTTCGACGATGGACAATTTGATATCGTGATTGCCGAGTCGGTCACCGTATTTACGGAAGCATCCGCCTCGTTATCCGAGTACTGCCGGATATTGGACCGTGGAGGCGTATTATACGACAGGGAATTGATTCTGGACAAACCGATGCCGCAAGAGCAGCAGAGGGAATTGGAGCAATTTTTCGGTATTCCCCATCTTATGGACAGGGATGAGTGGAGCAGGCGTCTGCTTGCGAGCGGATTTTCATCGGAAGAGGCGCTGGAGTACAATCATTTTACGGAGCAAATGAAACAAGAGCAGATCCGTCACCTGGATACGTTTGAACAAAGAGACGAAGGCGTTCTTCTCGATTTGAAGCTGTGGGAAACGCTTTTCCAGCACGACCGGATGATCCTGGACAATACGGAATACCTTGCTTCCGCTTTATTTAAAGCCGTAAAGTAATGCAGCCTTTTCCTAAACATCCGCGGGAAGCGTACGACTACATCGCACTTTCCGCGGTTTCTTCCATTTTAGATAATCAGGCCTATTTTATCACCATAAATAATTCCATATATCTACTTTTGTCGAGCGATGCTATAATCATGGTAATTATATCCTATGCTTGAAGGAGGACATTGTAATTATGGCCTGGTTCAACAAGCTTCCGCTCTCAAGTAAAATAACCGCCTCATGTTACATGGTTGCCGCTCTTTTTGCTATTCCCGTGCTGGTGACCTTCATTTTACTCGGCGAAACCATCATCGGCCTTATATTGGTAGCCGTGCTCGCCCTGCTTACATTCCCGCTTTCCCGCATCATCGAGAAAACGCTTACGGATTCTTTTTCGGATATTGCCAATGTTTCTTCCAAAATCGCGAAAGGCGATTTTACGTTCAAGGTGGACGAAGTCGGCGGGATGATGGATCTTAGCCGTACCTTTAACAGCATGGTGGAAAGGCTCCGTAAAATTTTGCAGGAGACTTCCGAAATCACCCGCAAGGTAACCATGTCGAGCCGAGATATTTCGGATAAAAACCAGGAACTGATCAAGGTGATGACCCAGGTCTCCCAATCGTCCAACGAGCTGGCTCTGGGAGCCAATGAAATATCGGAAGACGTGGCTGAAATGACCGGATCGATCCGGGAGATCGAAGAGAAGGTCGGCAATTACACCGAATCCACCAAGGAAATGAATTTGCGCTCCCTGGAAACCCTTAGCTTGGTGGAGCAGGGCCGGATTTCGGTAACCAAGCAGTCCGAAGGCATGAAAAAGAATATTGCGGCTACCGAAAAAGTGGCCGAGTCGATCGAAGCGCTATCCAAGAATGCCCAGGGAATTACGAAAATAACGGAAACCATCTCGGAGCTGGCCGAACAGACGAATCTTTTGTCGCTGAATGCATCCATTGAAGCGGCTCGGGCAGGCGAACATGGCGCGGGGTTTGCGGTTGTTGCCCATGAAGTACGGAAGCTTGCAGAGGAATCCACCTCTTCCACCCGTGAAGTGTTCAACCTGGTACGCAGCATCGAGCAAGACGTGAAGCTGGCGGGACAGAACATCAAAATTAATGAAGAGGTCGTCCGGCAGCAGACGGAGATGATTCGCGAGGCCGAAGCGGTTTTTATGAGGATCGTTGAAAGCGTGCAGTACATAACCGAGGAAATATCGGCCTTCTCCAAGGAAAGCGAATCCATGCTGGAAAGCGCCCAAAGCATATCGGCTGCCATTCAGAATATTTCGGCGATTACGCAGCAGTCCGCCGCCGGAACCGAGCAGGTATCCGCCTCCATGAAAGAAGGGATCCAATCCATCCAAAAAATGGCCGAGGAAGCTGAAGCCATGACCGAGGCCGTATTCCAGCTCCAAAAAACCATTAATATTTTCAAGTTTTAGATTTTAAAAGCGAAGGCCATGCTCTCCACCGGAAGCATGGCCTTTCTAAATAGTATGATGAGCGTTCCCCGCCAGCTTGGAACGCCTGTCCATTTATCCATTTCCCTGGAAATAAATATCCTAGTTCGTTTCAGTTTCCAGTGTCCCCGATAATGTGGTTACGGCCTGTCCCATAATATCGATTCTTTCGGGGTTCACCTTTAGTTTGAGTGTTCCTGTCCGGGCCGAGATTTGTTTTGCGGTCAATTCGTTCCGGTTCATCCGTTTCTGCCAATAAGGGCCGAGACAGCAATGAGCTGAGCCTGTGACCGGGTCCTCGTTAACTCCCACCGCCGGGTAAAAACAGCGGGAAACAAAATCCACCCCTTCCCTGCCGCTTTTGCTTGTGACTATCACGCCCCTTGCCTCAACCGATTTCCACAGGTTAAAGTCTGGGGTCAGATTTCGAACCATTTCTTCGCTTTCCAGCTCCACCAGATAGTCCATCCGGTTTTTGCCGATGTAAACATAATCCGTTCCCAATCCGTCTATCAGCGCCTGGGGAGGAATACAGGGGCTTTCCGGCTCCAGCGGGAAGTTCAGGCAAATCCAACCGTCCTTCTGTTTTGAGGCGGTCAGCAGTCCGCTCTTGGTGGTGAACCGGATTTCAGCCTCGTTCGTCAGCCCTTTTTCCCACAGAATATGCGCACTGGCCAGCGTCGCATGACCGCATAAATCGACCTCCGCTTTAGGAGTAAACCACCGTAAACGGTAGGAATCCCCCTGTTCCAGCAAAAATGCCGTTTCGGATAAATTCATTTCGGCGGCAATATGCTGCATCCAGGAATCCGGTTTAGCGGCTTGCATAATGCATACCCTCGCAGGATTGCCATGGTACGGCTGGTCGGTAAAAGCATCGGCAACATAAATTTTCATCAGATAGCCCTCCTATTCCTTGGATGATTCAAATTGTACTTCGTTTCCCCTGCCCATTGCAAAGATGCCTCCCTTTAACGATCCATAACCGCTCCACATTCGTCATCCTGCCTGCTTGAAAATCCAGGCATAGATGTCCGGCATGGTCCTCCTTGTGGGATATCAAGCCACAGCCTATCGGCAAGCGGAGCTATCGTTTCCATCACCCATGCATAAGGTATTTTTTCACGATAAACGTTATCCACTGGCTTTGAAACAAAATACTTTTTCCATCCTTAACTTCCGGAATGGTTTGCTGAATCGCGTTCTCTTTCAACGTTTCCCAATCTGCATACACCTTTCTAAGGATAGAAAAGGCTTGTTCGGCAGATAAATTAAGCTCTATTAATCCGGGCTGCTTCTCTCCGGTAGAAAGATCCGTTTCCATTACATCGGTGCTCATGAAAATGCAGTTGATTCCTCCCGGAAGCGTTGCCGCACGCATTTCGTGAAGCTTATGCATGAATGCCGCTTCGGACCCCATATGCTCCAGACAAGAACATGCAACGATAAAATGATAGGACTTCTCCTCTATATCATAATGCTCAACATCCGCTGCGTAACCCTCGATCATGCCCTCCACTCCATATTGACGCGCATGATCCAGCAGCTTGTCAATGGCGGAAGGAAGGATATCGATGCAGGTTACCTTACCGCAGGCTTGTCGGACTGCCAGGGCCATCGGAATGCTGTTTCGGCCGACGCCGCACCCCAGATCCAAAATTCGCGGTCCGGGGATATCCAACATCCTCAGCGTTTCCATTACCGCTTGGACGGGACGCGACAGCCAGCTTCCGGGCTGGAACAATTCCGTTTCCCTGTAAAATCGTTCATGGTAGTCCAGCTCTTTTGCCCGTGCCTCAGCAAACCGGTTCATGCTTTTTCCTCCTTCCGTACCGCTCCCGACTCAGACCTGCTACTTAACAAAATTAGACCGCTCTCTCCCGAAAACGGTCTATACCATTCAATCCTGCTATTATTATATTCCGGCCATTGGATTATCTCAATCCGATTTGCTCAAAACGATTGTGCACATCTTCGCTTAGAAATGATCTAATACGCTGTATTCCTTCCTCTTCCCAGTGCCGGCTCTCCATTAATAACGGAAAGAATTTCATCGGATCGCTTATACGCAGACGGTTAGGCGAGTCCTCCAATACTCGAACCATTCGGCTCCACCCATCTGCCGCTTGGTCAAATGCATGGACAGCACCTTCCAATAAAGGCCAAACATCTGCGAGCATTCGCACATACTTTGCTGAATCCTGCTTCGAAACCGCATAGTGGCGAATCGTTTCAGCCCCGCCGCTTGTGTCAAAATCGCCATTCTTTAATGCTTCACCCATTGCAGCGTATGCGGCCCTGCCGCATGCGTATTCGGATTCCGGGAGCATGATGTCATGGCTCTCCCATTTGTTGATGGCTTGAAGCAAAGATTCTTTATAGATTTCAAAACGGTTTATTTCCCCCATGTCCTCATACAACTGGTAATACCAATAAGGAGATTCGTTTCTCCCGAATTGCGAAAACGGCAGTTCCCGCAACTCTCCGGATCCGTCGGAAAAAAAGAGGACTTCTCTTTCATCGTCAAAGCCGGCAACCACTACAAATCCATCTTTCCAGATCAAGGCACCGGTATCGTTTCGAACCGCCTGTTTAAGGCTATGAATTGCATATTCTTGATATAGCGGAAACGTAGGTTGAAAATGAAATCCAGCATGCTGCGATGTCAGTACTCCGAGTAAATCCGCAGCAACAAAATGCTCGGCCTTCCAATTGTAGCAAGTCGTGGACTCGGCAGTCAGGCGCCTGTTTACCGTAAATCTGAAACTCATGGCTGTCATGCCGTTTAGAGCGTATTTCGGGCAGTTCAGCCACCCCTTATGGGTCAATACCGCGTGAAGACCGTCAATATAAGTGTTGAGTCCCGGGTTCATATGCAATCCGGTTAGCATGGTAGGAGCCATGTTTCTCCCCTCCTTTCTTTATCGAACCGTGTGGGCGCCCCAGCGCGGAAGCGTGCTGCGCTTTCGGTCCGGATATGAGCAACTCGTTTCCCGGAAGACAATCATCGCCTGGTCCTCTATGTATCGGGCTTGATGGAGCATGTCCACCAACAAGGGAATTGCACTCCGGTTAACCTGTTTGCCGTGTGGAGTCTGAATGAACATTCCGGGCAGTGTTTCCAACATCCCGGCAAGCTGGTTATACAACTTAAAGGCAGGGTGGAGCTCAGGCCATATGCCTTTCGCCTGCCGTAAATAATCCCTGATTTCTTTTCTGGAATAAGCATAAGATTCCAGGATATAGACGGCGCCGTTTTCATCAAAAATACCGTTTCTCAACCCGTTCATCAAATAATCATAGGCCAGTCTGCCGGAAGCGATATCTTTTGAAGGAAGCGTTTTGTACGGCGTTTCCCAATCCGAAACAGCCATGCGAACCGATTCCAGAATCATATCTTTCTCAGGAACAACTACCTTGTCTCCAAACAACTGAATATACCAGAATGGAGTCACATTCAGTCCAAAGTTATCATACAAAAGAATTTGGTCCTCTGCCGATCCGTCCATAAGGTAAAAGACGCCATCCCCGTCATCATAGCCGCGGATGACGGCAAACTCCGGCAGCCAATAGATAACGCCCTTCCCCTGGTTCAGACTTTCTTTAACGGCTTGAACCGCTTCCTTTTGGTAGCTTGGAAAAGTAGGATGCCTGACATAGCCGCCGTCCGTTACCGTAAATACCCCCAGATTGTCGACGGCCGGCCAATGCTCTATCCCCCATCGTCCATAAGCTGTTACAGACAGGGGTTCAAGTCGCTGATGGACCGTAAATTTAAAAGCCATGGCCGTTAGTCCGGACAGCATGTACTTGGGACCCTGAAAGTGACCGCAGCCCGTCAAAACGGCATAAAGGCAGTCCGTGAACGATTTGGATTCCCTTGCCATCGCAAGATGGCTCAAATACTGCGATTTCAATTCGTCATCTCCCATCCTCATGAGGTCCGCCACTGGCATGGGGTTCAGGTTCCAGTTTGATCAATAGTGTTTCACAGCGCTTCCTCAGCTTCACAACCAACCATTGGGGTTTCAGGATTTCCTCCCATTCTTTGCTGTGTGCATATAAAGCGTAAAGAAACATTTCGATATCGAAAAAATCCATCGTATAGACCGTCGCTCCCTCGGCTCTTGCAGGAAAACCATGCCACGCCGTTTCCGTTAACGGCTCTCTGAGCTTTAAACGTGCCTGGAAAGGCTTTGGCCGCAGACTTGCCTTCTCACCAACATGTCCACCATGCAGCAGATGGCTAATCCTGAACTTCTCCTGTCGTACATTCAGTTGGCCGATCCGGTCCAGCCGCAAATCGATTTCACGTTCATATTCGGGGCAAAACGCATGAACATAATCCGCGTTATATTTCGTATCCAATCGGAGCGGGTAAACGGTCAGCGTCTTTTCCCCCTGATCTTCCGTATATGTCAAATCCACGACATGCGACTCTCTTATCGCGTATGTGAGAAGCTCAAAATATTGTAGTGTCCTTGCATGGACATGAAATACCGGGAGACGCGTTTGCTCGGAAATTTGCTCATCCGTAAAACGTTCCAGCAAATTAGCGATTCTCCGTACCGAAGATGAATTTTCATGGTCAAAGTTCCGATATCGATGGATCAGATAAGCCAGCACTTTCTTTTCCTCATCGGTCATATATAAAAGAGGAAGGACATAAGTTTTATCCTCATAACAATAACCACGATGTTTGGCAATGTAGGTTAGCGGAGCCAGCAGCGTCGTTTCCATATATTCTATATCCCGCTGAGCCTGTCTTCTGGAAATCTCGAATTGCTGGGATAGTATGCTGCTGTTCGGGTATTTGCCCTCGCGAATCTGCTGGTCGAACCAGTGAATCCGGTGCATATTGCTCAAGATGGCATCCGCCTTCCTTATCATTTTGCTCTTTCTTGATTCGGCCCCATCATTCAAAATGTCCGCTTCCTAGTTCCAGAAGCGGACATTGCCCGGCTCAGCCGGTTACGCTAGCTGATCGCATCTACCTTCGTTTGCGGCGCGTTATCGCACCGTTTGCATACTTTAACTGCGGTGCCGTCGGATTTCGTCCGCGGGTAGAGCAGTTTTATTCTGGTGCTGCGACACACCGGACAGGTACCCCTGCCCCGGGAAGGCAGATTCCACAGAACCCGGCCTCTTTTGGTTTTAGACATTTTTGAACAAACCTCTTTTCACTTAATCTCATCTTAAATCGGCTTCCGTATTTTGGGAAGTACCCACATTATAGAACACATGATACGACATAAAATGTCGTAGCATTCGCTATTAACAATAAAATTTCCGGAATAAACCGAAGCCGGCATAATGATATGTTTGTCCCCTTGGATGGTATGCCTATATCACAAAAAACCGTCACCTGCCCCTAAGCGGGAGATGACGGTTTTTCAATGCCGTTTGAAATTAGGACTCAGACCACCTCATCAATCCTGGATTGCGGGGCCTTGTCACAACGCTTGCACACTTTTAATGCCGTCCCGTCCGATTTGGTTCGGGGATACAGCAGCTTAATTCTTGTGCTTTTGCATACCGGGCAAGTTCCCCGGCCCCGAGAAGGCAAATGCCATAAGGAATGTCCTCTTTTGGATTTAGCCATTCATGTTAAACCCCTTTTCCCTCAATTTTCACTTAAAACCGATAACCGGACCACTTTGCGAAGCGTAAACCCATCTCATTACAAAAACCTCACGGTTCATGTTTATGTTCATGGAATCCGGTTTAATCCAGTTTTTAAGATCCATTAAAGCGGGGATTACCGTTCTTTCAAACGTATTTTAAGTAAATGCCCAGCGGTTCAAGCCGTAAATGGCGGCAGGGAGCAGAAAAACGGCAACGTTATACCATCCGTTAGGCGCACCGATCTTGCCGAAGGATACCTGGGACTCCAAATATTCAACGTTCCCATGGGTACTAATAACATCCGGCACGTAATTTACCGTCATCCAGTATCCTTGGATCACCGGCCACGCAAAATAAAGGATTCCGGCCACGATGCCGAAAACGGCGGACTCCAGCAGTATTCTATATTTCATTTTGAACCTCCCAGATCATCGTATAACCGTTCCGAGTTCATTTGGCGCTGCTTTTTCTCAGTAAAAATGGCGATTGTTATTAGTTATTTTTATTACCGCTATTGTTTATCTTAAATAGATTTTCCTTATCATGTCAATGAGTCCTCAAATTAGGTTCTCACATTGAAAAAACGGCCATCCATAATATTCATTTTTATGCAATCCGCCCGAAGGACGCAACAAACGAGCAGGCTATACGAAGAGACACTTCCATTGATTATTTCAATCGAAGATGTGTTACAATAAGCGAATAGCGGCGAAAATGCCGTCTATCTTTCAATCATTTGAAAGGGTTGGGTGAGGGGCTACTATGGAAAGCAGGTTTTCGATTGGTCCACCAAAAAAAATCAGACAACTTCACAGCATAAAAGAAAACAATCTCGAGCCTTTTCGGCTGTCCTAGGGACAAGCAACTGGCGGCAGGAACTGTTAGCGGGAATCGTTTCTTTTTTTGCGATTGTCTATATTATTATCGTGAATTCATCCATATTGGCCGATGCCGGCATCCCGCAACAAGCCGGCATTATCGCGACCGTGCTTGCGTCGGCGATCGGCTGCTTCATCATGGGCTGGTGGGGCAAAGCGCCCCTTATTATCGCTCCAGGCATGGGAATCAACGCCATGTTTACGTATACCCTCGTCCAGGGTATGGGGTTGACGTGGCAGCAAGGACTGGCTGTCGTCGTCCTGACCGGCATCTGCTTCATCGCGATCAGTTTCACTTCGCTCGTCGAGAAACTGAGAACGGCTATTCCCGCTTCCTTGCAGGAAGCGATCTCGGTCGGGATCGGTCTTATGCTCGTCCTCATCGGGCTGCAGAAGGGCGGCGTCATCGTATCGGATGAATCCTCGATCATTGCCGTGCAATCCTTCGCCAATCCGGGAGTGCTCGTAACGCTCCTGACCTTGGCGCTGACCTGCATCCTTTACATGCGAAAAATTCCGGGCAACATGCTGCTGGCGATCATCGGAGGTTCGGTCTTCGCTTACCTGATCGGAGCCGTGCCGCCGAAAGCGGCATCCGGCGGCGGAGGCTTCTCCTGGTCAGCTTACGGTGAGGTCTTTGGCCAGATGACGATCCAGGGCGTATCCCTGACGACATTGATCGTCGCCGTCTTCTCGCTCACGCTGGTCATCGTGTTCGAGAGCGTCGGGCTGATCAATGCGCAGCTGAACATGAGCGGCAGACAGGATCGCTTTCAGCGAGCGGTTCAGGCCAATGCGGCCACCGTCTTCCTCAGCGGCATTCTCGGCACGAGCCCGACGGTCTCCACCGTGGAAGCGGCTGCCGGGATCTCATCCGGAGGAAGAACGGGCTGGACCTCGATCGTGACAGGAACGCTGTTCCTGTTGACATTGGTTGCAATGCCGGTCATTACGCTGGTCCCGGATCAGGCCGTGGCTCCGATTCTGATCTTCATCGGCGGGTTAATGATGCCCGCGGTGCGCTCGATCTCGTTCGAGCGGCTGGAGGAAGGGCTTCCCGCCTTCTTCATCATCGCGTTTATACCGCTGATGCACAGTATCGTAGACGGGATCGCGATCGGCTTCATCAGCTATGCGCTGTTCCACCTCGCGATCGGGAAAGGGCGCGAAGTGAAGCCGCTGTTCTATATTATTTCGCTTCTGTTCGTTCTGCATTTCATTCTGCAGGCGATGTAAGACCGAAACATGACAAAAGCCCGCCTGGACGCACTGAAGTCCGGGCGGGCTTTTTCATGTCGAGTAATAGGCATCATCCCTATGCTATAACCAGGTCACAGCCAAGCTTATAAAGTAAGCCGCTGGGATAATGACCAACTGCGCAAGCATCGTGCCGAAAAAACGCGAAACCATCAGCAGCATATACACCTTTCCAAGCTGGTCCCTTAAACGCGGCTCGTGAGTCGCTTTATCGGTAATCAACCCAAGCTGGGGGTCGACAAATATCGTTAAAATGATCGTGGCGATGCCGTTGATGATCCCGGAAGCCTGTGAAGCCGTCGTGCTTAATTCCGGCACAATATGCGCCGCGTATAATGATGACAGCACCCCTACGGTATAAAAGGCCGTGACGACGACGTTCAAGAAAATAAACCGTTTAGGCACGTCAAGGTAACGGAACTGGCTGATTTTGAGAGACGGACGCCGGAAATAATGCTTTGTATTTTTCAACTGGCTTACCGTTACGCTAGAGAGAAGCTTGGGAATCGAGCCAGCCACCTCCAGCTTCGCAATAATCCGGGAAAACAGGTTGACAAACGTAGGAAACAGCGCGATGGCAATCAATGTGCCGATGGAAGCGGCCAACAGGATAAAGCGGAAATACCGAAGAACATCAAAATCGGGATCGATTCTGGCATAATCCACGAATTTGGCCGTCAGAGGAGCCTGAATCAGATTGGAAGTTCTCGACACCAGCACGATAATGCCTGTCAGAGACAGGGCGACGGCGATTTTGTTCAGCTTGACGCCGGCATACCGAACCGAATAGGATAATGTTTCCGCCGTATGGATGACCATCGTCAATATAAATACAAGAATTAGGCTGTTAACCATGCGTGGCGTTCCCCCCTGAGCGCGGAAATTCGGTGATCGGATCTACCGAAAAAAAAAGCAAAAGGCCGGTGCAATGAAGTGACCCCCAAAAGTTAGACACGGTAATTTCATCAGGCAGCTTTCTCAAAATGAGTTCGGTACTGTACCGGACTCATTTTTAATTTTGTTTTCAACCGTTTGGTATTGTAGTATTCAATATACTTTTTCAATTCTTCTTTGAAGTGTTCCACATTTTCAAACTCGTTGTAGTAAAGAAACTCCGACTTGAGAATGCCAAAGAAACTCTCTATGACGGCGTTGTCGTAACAATTCCCTTTTCGTGACATGCTTTGGAGAATGCCTCTCGACTTAAGCGCATGGCGATACGGCTTCATTTGGTAATGCC
>NZ_LAZU01000048.1 GCF_000987955.1 Paenibacillus sp. DMB20 | reverse complement strand
TTCTTCTTCATTCAGATCAAGGATGGCATTACCAAATGAAGCCGTATCGCCATGCGCTTAAGTCGAGAGGCATTCTCCAAAGCATGTCACGAAAAGGGAATTGTTACGACAACGCCGTCATAGAGAGTTTCTTTGGCATTCTCAAGTCGGAGTTTCTTTACTACAACGAGTTTGAAAATGTGGAACACTTCAAAGAAGAATTGAAAAAGTATATTGAATACTACAATACCAAACGGTTGAAAACAAAATTAAAAATGAGTCCGGTACAGTACCGAACTCATTTTGAGAAAGCTGCCTGATGAAATTACCGTGTCTAACTTTTGGGGGTCACTTCAGGTCGGGAGATTGCCTTTTATCGTACAAGGGATCAGTTACGGATAAGCTGCGGTAGCTTCCATATTCTGACTTTAAAAGTACCGGTCTTCCGCAAAAGCGTTCCGTTATCTTTGAGGTACGACGATATCCGATGCTGCGGCCGTGTTTTCAGCGATGATTTCCGGCACTTCCGTTAGTGCGGAGACGGTGTACAGCACGTTATGCGGCTCCTGCTTCAATTCAACCAAGTTGTAATGCCATTCCCTCCGCTGCTTGATGTAGATGCTGTTGATGCCGGCTGTGAGAGCAGGGATGACGTCGGTCCGAAGCGAGTTACCGACCATCCAGGTGAGCTGCCGACTGAAGTTTCCAGCCGACAGGATTTCTTCCAGGGCTTTTACGTTTTTATGCTGCCGAATGTAGATCCGATCCTCAAAAAAATCGGCAAGTTTCATCTGTTCGATTTTCCGTTTTTGGATTTTCGTTTCACCGCCCGTATACAGGTAGAGCCGGTGTCCTTCGTTTTGCAGCGTATCAAGCGTTTCCACCATGCCCGGATAGGGTTCAACTTCTTGATCGTACACGCTGAGTCCCAGTTTAAAGAGCTGCTCTTCCTCGCTTAGCTTGATCTCCCTGGAATGAAGATCGCAAAAATAACGGTAAGTATCAATCAGCGATTGGGGAAAGTTAGCACTTGCAAATCCGAGCTTGTCCACACCGGCAACATCGATTTCCATTTGCTTAGAGCGGATTTGTTCGACGGTTACTCCATGATCCTGAAACCAGCCTTCAAGAAGATCGAAAAACTCGTCAAGAATCAAATCAAAATATTTGTTGCAGTGAATGAGCGTATCGTCCATGTCAAAAATGATATGCTGTCTCTCGATCGTCATCTTTCACACTCCTTTGAAAACTCTCTCTATATATGATTCGGGTATTGTCCGCTTAAGATAACCGGATGTAGGATTCCAGAAACATTTGCAGCTCCGAGGCGCCGTCCGGCCGCAGGCTGAAACGCTCGTTATGATCTCCGGCATTCACGTGGGAGCGCAGCAATCCGGCTGCCCTTAATATAACCAGGTGATGCATGAGCTTATCATAAGACTGGTTCAAGTCGGCCGCCATTTCATTAACTGTCTTGGGCTCATCCGCCACGTAACGGAGCAGTCGCAGCCGTTCGGGATCGGCCAGGGCCTCGGTCATGCGGAGAAGCACGACAGGCGGTTCGTCCTCGTTCTCCTCCGGCACGTCGACGGGGTACTGGATCAGCAGAACATTCTCGTAGAAGCAGTAGGTGTTAATCGGGCGGAAATGCACGCCGGGAAATAAAATAATGGCGTCTACGGGAATATCGTCCAGCACAACGCCGCCGGTTGCGTATTCGATCAGTCCTTCGGGCTCCATTTTATGAAGCAAAACGTTTTTTTTCCTGGGCGTCCTCGGTTATCAGCGTGCACAATTCCGGCTCGACCGCTGAGAAATAATGTTCGTTCCACAGCCGAAGCAGCGGGGGATAGTCGGTAACGATGCGTTTTAGATCGTTCAAGGTCAGCGCAGGAACAAAGTCCTGCAGTTTCTTATGCAGATCTTCCGGGTTCGATTCCTCGATCCAGTCGATAAAGGACGGGACATCGGCATATTTCTTTCGAAGAATGACGAGCGCGTACAGTATATCATAATCCAAAAAAGGCCAGGCATACGCCTTGCCGAACTCCGTTCGGACAGAATGGGGGAGACGCGCATCCATATCCGAAATAAACCTGGAGCCGATATCCAGATTATCGGTCCATTTTCTCGTTACATAGATCATAAAGCTGCCGAGCAGCTCGTAAACCACCGAAACGTCGACGCTCACTTTGTACTTCATGAAACGAGTACCCTCCCGATCAATGACATTGTTATGAAGATTACAGCATTTATAAGTTTTCAGCGAAGCTGAATAAATGTTAGACGGTAAGAAAAACAAGATTTAAAAGCGGTCTGTCTTCTTTGAATTACGACGACGGATAGATGTTTTTCTTTAGATTAAAGAATGCCTAAGTTTTCAGCGAAGCCTGAATAATTCTTTAATCGCAAGAAAAACAACATATAAAAGCGGTCTGTCTTCCTTGAATTACAACGATAGATGTTTTTCTTATTATGGCTTGTATGGAACAGGCTTGTCTACTATAATGTTCATTTGGCGTTTTATTTGTTGCTCAATTGTTGGAGGAGGAAGTTTTATCGTGTCAGGTTCAGCTAAGGCCCGGGATGGGCGAATTCATTATCTCATACTTATTTCTGTCGTGGTCGCGGCGGGGCTCAGTCAAGGACTGCTGCTGCCCGTGCTTGCCATTTTCCTGGAGCGGATGGGCGTTTCATCGTCCATGAACGGAATGAACGCGGCTGCTCTATATGTTGGTTCGTTTGCTATGACGTTGATCGCGGAAAGGGTGCTCGGTCTCGTCGGTTTTAAAAAGCTCATTGTCGCGGGACTTGTGCTTGTCATGGTCTCATTGGTTGCTTTTCCGCTGTTTCCAAGCATCGCGTTATGGTTTGTGCTGCGGATTCTGGTTGGCATTGGAGACAGCGCGCTGCATTATGCGGCACAGTTATGGGTGCTTATGATGTCGACCCCCCAAAACCGGGGGCGTAGCATCTCTTTTTACGGGATGTCGTACGGGCTTGGGTTCAGTATCGGTCCGCTTGGAATGGTGCTGCTGAAGTACGGAGAAGCCGTACCCTTTATGGTTTTGGCAGGCCTGTTCCTGATCATGCTGCTGATCGTCCTCATCAAACTTCCGGATTTGAAGCCGGAGCGGCAGTCGTTTGGCGAGACCGCCCCGAAAGGCCGTTTCCGTCGGAGCTATGCTTTAGCCTGGTACGCGCTGCTCCCGGCCTTTTTGTATGGTTATATGGAAGCGGGAATCAACAGCAACTTCCCGGTATACGGGCTGCGTAGCGGTTTTACGATTGAGCAGATCTCGTCGCTGCTTCCGTTTGTAGGCATCGGCGGTCTTATTCTGCAGCTGCCGCTCGGCATTCTGAGCGACCGGTTCGGTCGTAAACGAGTGCTTACGTTTGCGGGGATTTTGGGAGGACTGTGTTTTGTTCTGATTCCTTTTGCCGGGACAAACTATTGGAGCGTGCTCGTGCTCTTGACGGTTGCGGGCGGAATGGTCGGTTCTTTCTTTTCGCTCGGTCTGGCTTACGCAGCGGATATTCTGCCGAAGCTTTTGCTTCCTGCTGCGAACGTTGTGGCTTCCTTTCACTTTAATGCAGGCAGCATCATCGGTCCGAATATCGGCGGAAGCCTGATGGAAACCGGCTGGACGGCAGGCATGTTTGTTATGTTAGGTTCCCTGTATGTTGCATTTGCATGTTCGGGGCTGTTGTTTAAGCATAAGCAAACTCAATAAACGAGAACGTTTGTTCTCATGGCATTTGCTTTCGCTTTCTTCTAAACTAGAGTGTAGAGGAAAAGACACTCGACGGGAGAGAGACGAAATATGATTAAAGTGGATCGCCTGAAGAAGAAAGTAATCACCGAGAAAAATCCGGTGTTGAATGACATAAGCTTTCAAATGGAAAAAGGGGAAATGATCGGTCTAATCGGCGGCAGCGGGAGCGGAAAAAGTTTGCTGCTCAGCTGCCTGGCTCTTCGCGAAAAATGGGACGGCGGACGGTTTTTGATCGACGGGGAGGATATGCTGAAGCCGGGCGGGAAAAAGAAGATCCGTCGTGAATGGGCCTATCTCGAACAAAATCCCGTACTGAACGTGAACCGGACCGCTTTGAAAAACGTACTGATCGGACAGGCCAGCCAAACGCCCTGGTGGCGGATGCTTACCGGTATGGTACGCTCCGATGATTACATGGGCGCCATGGACACCATCGAGCATCTGGGTCTGCTTGATAAGGCCCACCGTAAAGCAAGCGAGCTTAGCGGCGGCGAACGGCAGAGAATCGCGATTGCCAGAGCGTTGGTTCATGGCGCGAATGTCATTTTGGCGGACGAGCCGACCATGGGACTTGATCCCAAATCCGCCGAGCATGTTCTTCAAACCTTGAAAAATTTGTGCGCGGAAGAACGACTTACGGTAATTGCGGTTATTCCGCTGGAGCTGGCCGAACGGTACTGCACGCGGATTATCGGATTATCCGGCGGACAAATTGCGGTCGATGTGACCGGCAGACGATTGACGCACGGCGAAAAGAGCAGACTATAATTTAGGTAGTAAGTTTCATCCCACCTTCCCTGTGCCGAAATCGACATGTTGAACCCGTACCATAAATTACAAACCGGCATACCTGAAGGTGCGTCGGCGATTGGAATAGAAAAGAGATGATGCTGTTGAAATCAAGAATCATGAAAGCGGCCGCCTCCGGGCTCCTGGTGCTGCTTCTTGGCGGCTGCAGCTTTATTAGCGATCCGGTCTCGTTGATGACGACTCCGGATCTGCCGGCGGATAAAGCCACGCTGATGGGGGCGGTCATGTCGGCCATCAATGCTAGCGGTGCCGAGAAGGGAGAAATTATCCGTCCGCGCAGCGATTCCGATCCCAGCTCCATCCGTATCGAAGACCTTAATAATGATGGTACGATGGAAGCCGTCGTTTTTTTACAGAACTCCTAATGAAGAAGTTCAGATTCACGGTATGATCCTGCAGCAGCAGGGGAACACGTGGGTGAAAAAGATCGATTTTGACGGGGAAGGCACGGTGCTTGAATCGTTCGATCTCATTGATATCACGAATGACGGGAAGCTTGATATCGTGGCCGGATTTTCACGAGGCGAGAAGGAACTTCAGAACGGCCTAGCGGTGTATACGTTCACGGGGGATTCTTTGCGGAAGCTGCTCCCGCTGCCGTATACGCATTTCGAAGTGACGGATTTGAACGGGGACCGGGTGAACGAATTGACCGTTGTCTCGCTGCAGAGTTACGAACTATCGTTCATAGCGACATACCAGTATGATCACGACATTGAAGCGTTTAAAGAGCTCGCCAAGCTGGACTTGGGACAAAATATCGAGAGTTATTACAATATTGTCTCAGGAAATGTCGCGAAAGATAAAGAAGGTATTATCTTGGACGCTTCGATCGTCTCCACCTCTTCTACCTCGAGGATGATTGTAATGGAAGACGGGAAGCTGGTCGATGTCCTGAAGGAAGACGCTGCTTATAAGGAACTTCCGATTGAAAGCCAGGATATCGACGGAGACGGGATCCTTGAAATCGGTTTGCTGGAGGAACCTTTGGGGTGGGAGAACAAGACCTTCGAAGAAATTCCGTATTTTAGCTCCTATTACCAATGGGACGGAAAGACGCCTCTTGCCAATTCGAAGGAAGGCCTGAAGTTTGTCATGCAGCGATATGAGGACATGGACAACCGCTTCTTCTTGAACTTCCCCGAGGAGTGGCATAACAAAGTGACCATTCATCCGAGCTCGAATAAATCGAGATATTTGAATTTCATCATGATCGACAGCGGGAAAACGGTAGCCGAAGTGAAATTTTTCTCTCTTTCGGAATGGGAAAAGGCCAAACAACAGTGGAAGGTGCTGGTTCGCAATAAGGACCAGGTCATCGGATATAAAGGTGATCTTAAGCTAAGCAAGAATGAGAAGAAGAGCAACAACGACGTGGCTCCAATCGAAAGAAAGGGGAAGTAGACATTGAGTAAAGTACTCATATTGGAAGATGAAGAATCCATAAGAAGTTTTATCGTAATCAATCTTAAACGCAATGGTTTTGAAGTGCTGGAAGCGGGTGACGGCAACGAAGCGCTCCATTTGCTCCAGACGGTTCCGGATATCGATATCGCCCTGCTTGACGTGATGGTTCCCGGGATTGACGGTTTTGAAGTGTGCCGCCGGATCCGCGAAACGAACGAGCGAATCGGGATTATCTTTCTAACGGCTAAGGTGCAGGAGCAGGACAAGGTTTATGCGCTGTCCGTCGGTGCCGACGACCATGTCAGCAAGCCGTTCAGCCCGACCGAGCTGATCGCAAGGCTCCAATCCCTGCTGCGCCGGGTTAATGTTCAGCGCGCCGGGGCGGCTAAGGTAACGTTTCAATCGGGGCCGTTTACGCTGGATTTGATATCCAAGCTGTTTAAAAAGAACGGGAAACCGGTGGAACTTACCCCGACGGAATTTTCTCTCGTCCAGTTCTTTCTGGAGAAGGAGAATACGCCGCTCAGCCGCGATGTGCTCCTTGATCATGTATGGGGCAAGGAGTACATGGGCGATCCGAAAATCGTGGACGTAAACATTCGCAGACTTCGCCAGAAAATCGAGAACAATCCTTCCGAGCCGGAATTTCTGCAAACGGTGTGGGGTCACGGCTATAAGTGGAAGGGTCAGGGCCAATGATCAAAAAAGGTATCCGGCGGGAGATCGTCCTTCACTACTTTCTGGTGGTGTTTATGGCGCTCCTGCTGGTTGAGGTTATTTTTCTTCTAGCGGTGCGAACGTATTATTATGACAGTGTGTACACTTACATCGCTAAACACATCAGCTTTGCCGACGATTATTATCAAAAATACCGGTTGAACGATGATACGGCAAAGCTGACGGAGATTATCTCCTACTTCGAGCTGACAGGGACGGAACTCCAACTGTTGAACCCTTCCGGACAGGTTCTCATCAGCTCCAATAACTTTCAGACCGATATGACGATCAGGACGAGCGATGTCACGCAAGCATTGGCAGGGGATACCAGCCGATGGGTGGGCAAGCAGCAGGGAACGGGGCAGATCATAATGGCCGTATCCCACGTGTTGAACAATGGGCCGGACAATCAGTACGTGCTCCGTTACGTCACATCCCTTGAAAAGATCAACGATAAACTGCTCAATCTGACGCTGATCGCGATCATGATCGGTGCGGCGGTCCTTGCTACCGTGCTTGCTTTCAGCATCGGACTTGCGAACTCGATCGTGAAGCCGATCAACAACATCCGGGCGGTATCGGCCCAGATGGCCAAAGGCCGCTTCGATGTGCGGATCAAAGGAAATTACAAATACGAGCTTGGCGAGCTGGCCTCGACGCTCAATTACATGGCTCAGGAAATCGTTCGGAGCAATCAGATCAAGGATGATTTCATCTCCTCCATATCGCATGAGCTGAGGACCCCGCTGACAAGCATTAAGGGCTGGAGCGAAACGCTGAATTCGGGCGGTTACGATCCGGACGAAACCAAGATCGGCATGCAGATCATTACCAAGGAGACCGACCGCTTGATCGGACTTGTGGAAGAGATTCTCGACTTCTCGAAGCTTCAGCAGAATGAAATGAAACTCGTGATGGGAATCGTCAGTCTTCGCGAGCTGCTTCAGGAAATCATGCTGAACCTATGGGCGAAAGCCGAGAAGAAAAGGGTTCAAATCAAGCTTGAAACCGAAGTGAAGCCCATGATTTACGGCGATGCCAACCGATTGAAGCAGGTATTCCTCAATCTTGTCGACAATGCCGTCAAATTCTCGCATGAGAACGGGACGATACTTCTTTCCTTTGAGATGGAGGAAAAGTTCGTAACCGTGGTCGTCCGCGATTTCGGGATCGGCATCAGTGAAGAGCATATCAAACGGGTAAAGGACCGTTTCTTTCAGGTCAATCCGCTGAACGGAGGGACCGGTCTCGGACTTGCCATTACGCAGCAGCTGGTTGAGCTGCATCACGGTACGATGGAAATGGAGAGCGAGCTGGGACAAGGCACCACCGTTAAGGTTAAACTACCGCTACCGGAAGGCAAAATTCCGGTTGCCGACGGTGTTGCCGCAGGGGGCGAAGGACCGGACGAACCGTTGGCCTTAGATCCGGCGTGACGTGCATGAACTTGAAGGGAAGGAAGGTAAGCGGTATGGGATTCGAGGCTATCGATCAATTTGAAACCTCCAAAGGGATGTTTGACATCGGTCTTGCCCGGATTGAGCATAGGGAGGAGATGCTGAATATTCTTCAGACGACGGCCGAACAGATGGTGCGAGAGGGACGAAATCAATGGACCCCTTCGATTTTTTCGCCGGCCCTGATGGACGAATATTTACGGGAAAGAGAAGTATTCCTCCTTCGGAATCGTGGTCAGTCCGTTGGCATGTTCACACTGCAGGGGAGCGACCCTTCTTACTGGGCCGAGCGTAATGACACCCGGTTTGCTTATCTGCATAGGCTGGCCATCCTTCCGCCTTACCGTGGGCTTGGGCTCGGAACCAAAATGATTGCCTTTGCCGAGCTTCGGGCCGCCGACCAAGGAAAGATCGGCTTGCGTCTGGATTGCGTGTCTCATTTGGAAGGGCTGAACGCCTATTACCGTGGGCTGGGATACCGCTTTATCGCAAAACAAGGCATGGGAAGCCGATACGTTCATTTGTATGAGAAGCTTTTGACGGTCATTCCAACATAAACGCATAAAAAAAGCGGTCCGAGATGTTCGGGCCGCTTTTTTTAGGAATTACTCCTTCGTCCATTCCCGGGCGAAGGAGTTTCTGTCCGGCGGGTGGAATAACTTAAGAAGAAGAGACGTTGGCACGCAGGCGTCCCTTTTCGTAAACGTCCTGCAGGAGGCGGGAAGGTTGGGTCCGAACCGTCGGTTTCGGCATAACGGTTTCGTATGGTCCAACCACAACCACGTTGCCGGTCGAGCCTTTCACGATCGCGCCGTCTTTAATGACGGCACCTTCGCCGATGATGGCATGCTCAACATGAGCGCCTTTGCCGATTTTGGCATTCGGCATCACCACGCTGTCCTTCACGGTAGACAGCTTGCCGATTTCGGCGCCGCAAAAGACAACGGAGCGTTTGGCTCTTCCTTCAAAAGTACAGGTGTCGTGGATCAGGCTTTCGCTGAATTCGACGGAGCGGTTTTTGCGTGCGGTCAGTTTGGTACGCCAAGGCCGCGTAAACATTGGCCACTCCTGCTTCTCAAGAACGAGGTCGGTTTGATTCAGCACATCCATATGGGCTTCCCACAGGCTTTCTACCGTACCGACATCGCGCCAGTAGCCCTGGAATCTGTAGGCGAACAGGTCTTCGTTGCCGGACAGCATTTTGGGTATGACGTCCTTTCCGAAGTCGTGGCTTGAATTCGAGTCGGCGGCATCCTCCATCAGATGCTGTTTCAGGTAGTCCCATTGGAACAGGTAAATACCCATGGAAGCGAGGTTGCTTTCCGGTTTCGCGGGCTTTTCCGCAAACTCCGTGATTTTGAGGTCATTGTCTACGCTCATTACCCCAAAACGGCTTGCTTCTTCCCATGGGACCTCCATGACGGAAATGGTGGCGGAAGCTCCCTGGTTGATGTGAGCATCAAGCATTTCTCGGTAATTCATATGGTAAATGTGGTCGCCGGATAAGACGAGTACATGCTCCGGGTTATGGCGGTCAATGTAATCGATGTTTTTGAAAATCGCGTCAGCCGTGCCCAAATATTCGCTCTGATCGGTATTATACGAAGGAAGAAGGGCGATTCCGCTTTCTCCGGATCGGGTTAAGCCCCAAGGCTCGCCTTCTCCGATATGCTCATGCAGCGATTCCGCCTCATATTGCGTAAGAACCCCAACGGTATCGATTCCGGAATTCACACAA
Source organism: Paenibacillus sp. DMB20 (assembly GCF_000987955.1). Classification (GTDB taxonomy): domain Bacteria; phylum Bacillota; class Bacilli; order Paenibacillales; family Paenibacillaceae; genus Paenibacillus_AQ. The sequence continues at coordinate 31,569 of NZ_LAZU01000048.1, read as the reverse complement.
TTGCTGAGAGGAAAATCGATAATACGGTAATGGCCGCCGAACGGAACGGCTGGTTTGGCCAGCTTCGACGTTAAAGGAGCCAATCTTTTACCTTCTCCTCCAGCCAACAGCATAGCGATGCACTCTTTTCTTTTCATCACGTTTCCCTCCCAATAAATTTTCTGGCGTAGTACATACTTAAACGGTGTTTTCGGGGTTTGAAACGATTATATTGAAATATTATTTTGAAAATTACATATTTATTTTTCAGTCTCATTTTTTATTTTCAAGTTGGTTACAATGGGGTAATAACCTTATTATTGTAAATTTAAAGCAGGTGATGATTTGACTATTCAATCGTTATGGGAAGGAAACATCAGTCGGGAAGCTGTTTACCTTTTTCATGAAGGAACGTTGTTTCACAGCTACCGCTGGATGGGAGCGCATCCCGTCAAGGAGAACGGCGAGGAAGGCGTTCGGTTCACCGTGTGGGCTCCTCATGCGAATCATGTGGGCTTGGCGGCTGACTGGAACGGGTGGGACGGCTCAAAGGACTCATTATTTAAGATACCCGATTCCGGCATTTGGAGTCGTTTTTTCCCGGGGATTGGAGCAGGAACTTTTTACAAATACCACATTACCGGGCCTCACGAAGAGACGTTTCTGAAAGCCGATCCGTATGGATTCGCCTCGGAAGTAAGACCGTCCACCGCTTCGGTCGTAACCGACTTAACCGGCTACCGTTGGAATGACGGAAGCTGGAGAAGAAGGGTCAAATCTCCGTATGAAAAACCGATGAATATTTATGAAATGCACTTCGGCACCTGGCGGCAGAAGGAAGACGGCAGTTATTATACCTATCGCGAGATGGCCGACCTTCTGATTCCGTATCTGTTGGACATGAGCTATACGCATGTCGAATTCATGCCGCTTGCCGAACATCCGTACGACTTGTCCTGGGGGTACCAGGGAACCGGCTTCTTTGCATTGACGAGCCGTTACGGTTCTCCTCATGATTTCATGTATCTGGTGGATCGTCTTCATCAATCCGGCATCGGGGTCATCTTGGATTGGGTGCCGGCTCATTTTGCCAAAGACGCACATGGGCTTCGTCAGTTTGACGGAGCGCCGCTGTTCGAATACGAAGACCCGCAGAAAGCCGAGAGGCCGGGCTGGGGGACGCTTTCTTTCGATTATTCCAAACCGGAAGTCCGTTCATTCCTCATCTCGAACGCCATCTTCTGGATGGATATGTATCATATTGACGGTCTTCGGGTCGATGCGGTGACCAGCATGATCCGTCTGGATTTTGAGAAATCGGAGAACCAGTATTCCCGAAACGAGCATGGCGGACTGGAGAATTTGGAAGCGATCGCGTTCTTGCAGCAGCTGAACAAAACCGTATTCGAATACTATCCGCATGCTCTGATGATGGCTGAGGAGTCGAGCGCCTGGCACGGAGTGACCGCGCCTGTGCATCATGGCGGGCTAGGCTTCAATTACAAATGGAATATGGGATGGATGAATGATACGCTTTCTTACATAGAGCAGGATTTCGGGAGTCGTCCCGCCAAGCATCATTTGCTGACATTCCCGATTTGTTATGCCTATTCGGAAAATTTCACGCTGCCCTTATCGCATGATGAAGTGGTGCATGGAAAAAAAATCGCTATTGAATAAAAATGCCCGGTACCTACGAACAAAAAATTTGCAGGGCTCCGGGTTCTGCTCGGTTATCTCATGACCCAGCCGGGAAAGAAACTGATGTTTATGGGCGGAGAGTTCGGTCAATTCATCGAATGGAAGGATCAGGAGCAGCTTGACTGGCTTTTGCTGGATTATGAAACGCACCGTCAGACACAGATGTATACGGCCGCATTAAACCAACTGTATGTCGAACAAAAAGCGCTTTGGGAACTCGATCATATGATGGACGGTTTTCAGTGGATCTGCGCACATGATGCACGGCAAAGCGTCGTATCGTATATGCGGAAAGGAAAAAAAGCCGGGGGATACCCTGATTATTGTGATCAACTTCCAGCCTCAGCATCATGAGCGTTACCGGATCGGCATGCCGAAGGGCGGTTGTTACGAGGAAATTTTCAGCTCAGACCGACTGGAGTTCGGGGGAGTGGACAGATTGAACGGGGGCGAGCTGAGAACGGAGAAAGTGCCATGGCATGATCAGTTGTCGAGCCTTGAAATTAAACTGCCTCCGCTCAGTATGGTCATTTTGAAAAAGAAACCGCCCCGGCCCAGAAAAAAGCGCGGCAAACCGGAAGGGCGATGAGGTTAAGCTTGAAAAAAGGGAGAAGAGGGGGAGCATGCAATGAAACTTCTATTTGCGGCCGCTGAAGGCGTACCGTTTATTAAAACCGGCGGTTTGGCCGATGTGATTGGAGCTTTGCCTGTAGCGCTGCGGAAAGCGGGGGCGGATATCCGCGTGGTGCTTCCTAAATACGGGGGCATTCCGGAGGAATATCGAAACCGGATGGAGCATATGGGCGAAACCCGGGTCCAGGTGGGTTGGCGTCAGCAGTTTTGCGGTGTAGAACGGTTGGTTCATGAGGGGATCACGGTGTATTTTATAGATAATGAATACTATTTCCGTCGAGAAGGGATTTACGGATACATGGATGACGGAGAGCGTTATTCTTTCTTTAACCGGGCAGTACTCGATATGCTGAAGGTCATTGATTTCCAACCCGATGTGGTTCATTGCCATGACTGGCATACCGGGATGATTCCGCTATTGTTGGAGGACATTTACCGGCATGATCCGTTTTACGCGGGAATCCGTACCGTTTTTACGATCCATAATCTCCTGTACCAGGGGATATTTCCATACGAGGTCCTTGTGGACGTTTTTAGGCATCCACAGCCGTTACTTTCATTCGGAAGGCGTCGAGTATTACGGCAACGTAAACTTTTTGAAAGCCGGCGTAGTGTACGCGGATCATGTGACAACGGTAAGCCCGACGTATGCCCGGGAAATTCAAACCGCCTATTACGGATACGGGCTGGATGGACTCCTGGCTTCACAAGGGGATCGGCTCAGCGGGATCGTAAACGGAATCGACACGAAGAGCTACAATCCATCCAGCGATCCCCATATTGCCGTGAAATACCGCAGCAATGCGGCCAAAAAAACCAAAAACAAGCTAGAGCTCCAGAAAGAGCTGGGCCTTCCGGTCAACCCTGATGTACCGATGATGGCCATGGTTACCCGTCTTGTGGATTCCAAGGGCCTGGATCTGGTCATACGAATGTTGGATGAACTTTTGTATTATGATGAAATTCAGTTTGTCCTGCTGGGAACGGGCGACCCTTCCTATGAGCACTGGTTCCGGGAGGCGGCCAACCGTAATCCGCACAAAATGTCGGCCCAGATCCGCTTTAATGAACCGCTGTCGCGCCTTTTTTTATGCCGGAAGCGATCTGTTTCTGATGCCGTCCAAATTCGAGCCGTGCGGCATCAGCCAGCTGATTGCGCTTCGATACGGCAGCATCCCGATCGTCAGGGAGACCGGCGGCCTGAACGACACGGTTCACGCTTACAACGAATTCACGCGGGAAGGCAACGGGTTCACGTTTGCGAACTATAATGCGCATGATATGATGAACACCATTCGCAGAGCGACAGCGTTTTACCGTGAGCCTGAACACTGGCGGCATATCGTGAAAAACGCCATGTCGGGGGACTACAGCTGGCAGATGTCGGCAAAACAGTATATGGATATTTACAAAAGCTTCTCAAAGCACGACGGCGAGACCATGGAAACTTAAAGAGACAGATAAAAAGAGTTCCCCCTGCATCTATTTGCTTGATGCATAAGGGAACTCTTTATAAGATATAAGAATGTATAAGCTGCCTCCTTATATCGCAAGAAAAACTTCTTCCAAACGCGGTCTGTCTTCTAAGAAAGTACGTCGATAGACGTTTTTTCTTATTAAGCCTCACCCGGATGGCAGTCGGCCGTTACAATCGTAAAACGGATTCCGAATCGGTCGGTCAGGGTACCGAAGGATGGGCTAAACGAAGTGGCTTCCAGAGGCATGACGACATTACCGCCTTGCTGGAGGCTGTTGAAAATCCGTTTTGACTCCTCAATGTCATCCGTTGATATGCAGATCGATACCTGGTCTCCTTCGCGAAGGGGCTCAAACGGGGAATCGGAGAACATGATGTCCGATTGTCCAACCTTGATCACGGCATGGGCTACCATTTCCTTATATTCCGCAGGTAAGTCCATGGGCATCTCGCCATACGTCAGAAAGGCGATGACTTCCGCATCCAGCGTCTTTTGATAGAACTGGATCGCCTCCCTTGTGTTTCCGTTCAGTTGGAGCAACGGCGTAACTTTTAATGTCATGATAAACACATCCTCGCTTTAAAATTTGACCTTGCCCATAAGATAACAAATCAGACGCGCAGCGGTTTCTTATCGATTGCGCTATTTTGACGTTTCAAATAAAAAAAAGCGGGATCAACGTCCCGCTTGCTTGTTCCGCCTCAATTTTTATCAAGTTAGGTTTCTGCACAAGATCCGGTAACCGTAAGGATCAAGGCTGATATTCATCATGCCATGATCCGGTTTGACCTTCTCCTGCGACAACGCATCGTACCAGTCGGTTGCAACGATCGGGTGCGAAAGCGTCCGGGGTTGATCCGTATTGTTCATCCAAACGATAAAATGGACCTTGTCGTCGAACCGCTCGTATACAATGCACGGATCATTTTTGACTGCTTTCAGAAAGCGGAAACGCCCTTCCCTGAGGGCCCTGTGTTTACGCCTGAGACCGATCATCAGTTTGTAGAAGTCATACAGTTCCCTCTGCTGCTTGCGCGGGTCCCATTCCATGCATTTGCGGCAGTCCGGATCGCCGTCCCCCGTAAGCCCGACTTCATCCCCGTAAAAGATGCAGGGTGTGCCCATAAACGTGAACAGAAACACAACTGGCAGCTTCATGCGCCGTAGATCTCCTCCTACCCGGGTCAACAGTCTGGGAGTATCGTGGCTGCATAACATGTTAAACACGACCTCGTTGGTCTGCTGCGGATATCGCATGAGCAGGGAACCGATATTATTGGCAAAGGTCAGGCCGTCCATCCCCCCAATGAAGAACTCCAGCACCTTATCGGCGAAGGGATAATTCATCACCGAATCAAATTCGTCGCCCATGAGCCAGGTCAAGGAATCGGACCACACTTCCCCGACGATATAGGCTTCGGGATTGGCGCTTTTTACGACTTTGCGAAAATCCCTCCAGAAATCATGATCGATTTCATTGGCGACGTCGAGCCGCCATCCGTCCAGTTTGATCTCCTTGATCCAATACTCGGCGACATCGAGAAGATACGCCTTAACCTCCGGATGGGCCGTATTGAATTTAGGCATGTTCGCAAAAAATCCAAAGGTGTCATAGGTCGGAATGCCGTCTTTTACCGTGCAGGGGAACTCGTTGATATGAAACCATGCCGCATATTTGGATTGTTCGCCGTGCTTCAGCACATCCTGAAAAGGGGGAAACTGATCGCTGCAGTGATTGAATACGGCATCCAGCATAACCCGGATTCCCTTGGAGTGGCAAGCTTCCACAACTTTTTTCAGGAGCTCGTTATCGCCGAAGTGCGGATCTACCTGCTTGTAATCCACGATGTCGTATTTGTGGTTGGAAGGAGAGGTGAACAGGGGCGTAAAATAAATCGCGTTGATGCCAAGGTCAACCAGGTCACCCAGGTGATCCATCACGCCTTGCAGATCGCCGCCGAAAAAATTGTCTATTGTCGGCTTCCCGCCCCAGGGCTCGGTTCTTTCCGGGTCGTTGGAAGGATCCCCGTTGGCGAACCGTTCGGGCATGATTTGATAAAAAACGGCTTCCTTTGCCCAGGCCGGCACTTTAAATACATCAATCTCATGTATGTAAGGAAACTCGAAGTATCCGCCAGGGGGAAAAGGATAATCGCGGCAGAGCCCGGTATCGGTCATATATACGGTTTTTTCCCCCGAATGAATGCGAAATCCATAGGAGAGGCGCTTGTATTTAGGACGGACGGCACATTCCCAGTAATCGAACATATCGTCGGAAGCCGCTTTTTCCATCGTAATTTCAAAATAGGTGCGGTCCCAGTCGTATTTGTCGCCCGTAAGGGCAACAACCGTATCGACATCATCTCTTTTGGTGCGGACACGCAGATGAATGGTGAAGGGGTCGTAAGCATATGCCCATTTATCCCTCGGAACATGATAGAGAGCTTCTAAAAGCATGGCTACACCTCCTGAATTGTCTAGCCATTAAATAACCAGACAAGCGTGATAATGAATCAAGAAGCCATTCTTGGACGCTTTCCGTATAAAATGGATTCAAAAACCGGCGGTATAGTATCGGTTCAATGATCCTTCATATTGACCAGTGGATTATTACAGGACTGGCCTTAAACCGTCGTCATGGGGCATATTTATGATAATAAATGGAAGGGCATTGCATAATCATGCATCCTGTTTTATAATGACTCAATCGCTAACTTTTGTTGAATCATTAATAAGGAGAGATTGAAGGGTCATGAAACGAAAAATAACGACTTGGATGCTTCTCTGCATGGTGTTCCTGCTATCCTTCGGGAGCATTGCCGGTGCGGAAGGCGAAAAGAAAACGGTCATCCTCGGGACGAGCGCCGACTATATGCCGTATGAATTCCACAAGACCATTGACGGCGTGGATACGATCGTCGGCTTCGATATCGAAATCGCTAAAGAAATCGCCAAAGACATGGGAGCCGAGCTCATCATCAAGGATACTTCCTTTGACGCGCTCTTGCCTGAGCTTTCCAGCGGACGCGTGGATTTTGTCATCTCCGGCATGAACCCGACCGAAGAGCGGAGAAAAAGCATCGACTTCTCCATTCCTTACTATCGAGCCGAGCAGTCGATCGTGGTACGGAAGGAAGATAAAGAGAAATACAATACGGTCGAAAGCCTGGAAGGTGCCCGCATCGGTGTCCAAAAGTCTTCGATCCAAGAGCAAATAGCCAAGAAAATCCCGAATGCAAACGTCGTCTCCCTGGATAAAATTCCGGATCTGCTGCTGCAGCTGGATACGGAGCGGGTGGATGTCGTCATCGCCGAATATCCCATCGCGAAAGCGAACATGGATGAGGAGACGATGGTCATTACCGACGCCAAGCCGGCGACGGAGAATGACGAATACGCCGTTGGCGTAAAAAAAAGGTAACGAAGAACTTCTGAAGAGCATAAACAGTACGCTGGAACGTCTAAAAAAGGACGGTCTTGTTGAGAAATTCGTGGATGAGGCCGGGGACTTGGCCGCAGGACGCATGAAGGAAAAGCAAAACCTGAACACTTTCGAGTACTTCTGGAAATATCGTGATTATTACCTGAAAGGAATTCAATTTACGCTGCTTATTTCGGCACTGGGCGTATTTTTCGGATTTATTTTAGGCTTGATCATAGCCCTGATGCGGATGTCCCGTATGTCCGTATTGAAATTTATTGCAACGTCGTATATCGAAATCATGCGCGGTACGCCGATGCTAGTGCAATTGTTCATTATTCATTACAGCCTTGCGGCATTCGATATCAAATTTACGCCGATTCAATCCGGCATACTGACCCTGTCGTTAAACAGCGCGGCTTATTTGGCTGAAATTTTCCGGGCCGGTATCCAGGGCGTTGACCGCGGTCAGTTGGAGGCAGCGCGTTCGCTCGGCATGACGCATAAGAAAGCCATGCGCCATATTATTTTGCCTCAAGCGTTTAAGGGCGTTCTGCCGGCGATCGGCAACGAATTTATCGTCATTATCAAGGAATCGTCCATCGTTTCGTTTATCGGGGTCATGGACATTATGTACCAGGCGCAAATTCTGCGCGGCAGTACGTATGCGGCATTGAATCCGCTGCTGGTGGCGGCCGTGATCTACTTTATTATGACATTCGTACTTTCGAAACTGCTGGGTGTCTTGGAAAGGAAGTTGAGCGCAAGTGATCACCGTTAAGAATCTCCATAAATCGTTCGGCAAGGTTGAAATTCTCAAAGGAATCGACGTCGAAATCCAAAAAGGCGAGGTTGTGGTCGTTATCGGTCCGAGCGGATCGGGCAAAAGCACGTTTTTGCGCTGCCTGAATTTGTTGGAGCAGCCGACCAGCGGCGATATTTCGTTCGAGGGAGAAAAAATCACCGATAAGAAACACGATATCAACGCCACCCGCGAAAAAAATGGGCATGGTGTTCCAGCAGTTCAACCTGTTCCCGCATAAAAGCGTGCTTGACAATATTACGCTTGCTCCTATACAGGTAAGAGGACAGTCTTCGAAAGAGGCTGAAAGAGTTGCCGAAGAGCTGCTGAAAACCGTCGGTTTGCTTGATAAGAAAACAGCTTACCCCGCCCAATTATCCGGCGGACAGAAGCAGCGGATCGCCATAGCCCGCGCGCTGGCGATGCAGCCGCACGTGATGCTGTTTGACGAGCCGACTTCGGCTCTCGATCCGGAAATGGTCGGCGAAGTGCTTGAGGTTATGAAGAAGCTGGCCGAGGGCGGCATGACCATGGTCATCGTTACGCACGAAATGGGATTTGCCCGTGAGGTTGGAGACCGCATTCTGTTCATGGACGGCGGAAAAATAGTGGAAGAGGGAACCCCGGAGGAATTGTTCGTCCATCCGCAGCATCCCCGGACCCGGGAGTTTTTTAAGCAAGGTTTTGTAGCCTTCGGCAAGGAATGATTCATCGAATGTACTGGCGGTTCTGTTTCCGTTAAACGGTAGCAGGACCGCTTTTTTATGATTGAATAAGGGTTCGGCAAATCAAACCATTTCGATGCATGAAATGGTTTTTTCTTGAAATAATTGACCGGCCGTACTAAAATATAACCATGAGTACTAATACAAACAACAAAAAAGAGATGTCATTTATCGAAAAAGCCCGCAGGGCTCAAATTTTGGAATGTGCGATTGAGACAATTGCCGAGGTGGGTTATGGGCAGGCCTCTTTAGGACAAATCGCTAAACGAGCAAACATAAGCAAGGGTGTTATTTCTTATCACTTTTCGAACAAAGAGGAACTTCTGCAGCAAGTTGTAATGGATTATTACACAGCTTGCCAGTCCTTTATTTGTCCGCAAATGGAGGCTCAAACGTGCCCAAATGGAATGCTTCAAACGTATATTGAATCCAATCTGAAATTCGTAGATGAAAATCGAAAACACGTATTCGCTGTTATAGAAATCGTTTCGAACGAAAGAACAGATGAGGGAAAACTTCGATTTGCGGCAGATCATGATGAAACTATTTTTCTTCCCATTGAAAATATTCTTCGTTCGGGTATGCAAAAAGAAATATTTCGAGAATTCTCCCCGCTGTCCGCAAGAGTGATGGCGCTAACGATCAGGCATGCGATTGACGGTTTTAGCCTGGAGTTGATGAGAAATCCCGATCTGAAGGTAGAGGATTACGCGAAGGAACTTATCACGATATTTGAAAGGGCAACTCGAAAGTAACGGATCGCCTGGGAGGGGATTTATCATGATATTCTATGAGGTTATATGTTTTTGCTGCAAAAAAGTATTTAGAATATATGAAGGAACCGAAAAATACAAGCGATACAAGAAAAACAGAAAGGGATTATACAGTTGCGATGATTGCAGTCGCAGAATCCAAATGGAAGCCATGACAAGATTTTGAAAAAGTATCGCCGGCTCGCCAAGTGTGCTTAGGTTCCGATAACGACTTATACGCGTGATCCGCCATACATAAACGTCCTATCCAGTATTTTCATGCGGAAAAGGTTACAAAATTGTGATATATTCGTAATCGTTAACGCAAGGGAGGCATCCAGATGATACAGAATATGAAATGGTGGAACAGGAAAAACGGCAGGAATGCAACCGATAAAAGCGGAAAGACGGTAAAACTGATTACGGCCGCGGCTTTGGCCCTAGGGATTTCGGTAGGGGCTTCCGGCATGACGGCAGAGGCAAGTTCCGTACATACTGCAAAACAAGGGGATACTTTTTTATTTTTTGGCCAAGCGGTACGGCGTCAATCTCGACAAGTTGATGAAGGCTAACCCAAGCATCAAGCCAACGAATATTTATCCGGGCCTGAAAATTAAAATTCCGTCGACCGGAACCCCGGCCAAAGGCGGATTTATTCCGAGCCTTAACGTTTACCCGGACAATAAAGTCGTAGAGGCGTGGGGCAAAACCTTCAACTACAACAAAACCGTGAACGTGAAAGCGACGGCTTACTCCTCGGCAGCCAGCGAGAACGGAGGCTGGGGGCCGGTGGATTACTTCGGCAATCCTCTGAAGCTGGGGACGATCGCTGTGGATCCTAAGGTGATACCGCTGGGCACAAAGGTGCTTGTAACCGGACATTCCCATCCGGGGCTGCCGAAAAAAGCGTTCATGGCTGTGGCCAGAGACATCGGCGGAGCCATCAAAGGCAATCGGATGGATATTTTCATCCCGGGTTCCCCAAGTTTCGTGAGCACGTTCGGTTTCCAGCATGTGAAATTATACATCATTAAATAGTCCTAAAAAGACGGCTCTCTCGGCAAAAGAATGAATACCGGTGAGCCGCCTTTGCTTTATGGTCCGGATTTTACAAGCTTTCCTTCACGCCCAGCATCTCGGGGAGGGTGACGAAGCGATAGCCTTTTCTGCGAAGCTCGGAGATCACCTCGGGCAAAGCTTTGATCGTTCCTGTCAGGTCGGAGCCGACACCGCCGCCGGCATGCTGGAGGACAATCGCGCCTGGACCTGCGGCAGACAGGATGTTTTGCTTCACTTCGTCTTTGCACAAGCCTTTCCAATCCAAGGAATCCACGTTCCAGTTCACGACCTTGTAGTTGTTTTTCCGGGCCCATCGAAGCTGCTCTTCGTTAATTTCTCCATATGGCGGGCGGATCAATCGGGGAAAGATGCCGGTGATGGATTTAATGATTCTGTTTGTCCGCTCGATTTGGTCGCGGAACTGTTCCAGACTTAATTTGCTGAACAGGGCATGATTATAGGAGTGATTACCGATCGCATGGCCATCTCGTTTGATTCTGGCTACCAAATCAGGGTGTTTTCTGGCTCTGTCCCCGACGGCAAAGAAAGTGGCTTTAACCCCTTCTTTTTTCAGTATATCAAGCACCTGTGGCGTAAAGCGGGGATCCGGGACATCGTCAAAGGTAAGCGCGATCTGTTTCATGCGCGGTCCCCGGGTGCGGAAGGTATCGGGATACTTTTTCATGAGTTGGCTCAGCGTGAGCGAGGAGGAAGCCCCACGCTCCTCTTTACGATCGGATTGTTCGTGAAGCTCTGCACCTGACGTGACGGAGGCATGATCCGGATCCTGCCGAAAAAAGGAGTCTGCCGTCCGGACAAGCGCTTCTGCGGGAGCGGTATCTTTAAGCGGGAGCAAAAGCATGATCCAAAACAATCCCCAAAGACGGGCATGGCTCAACAAACCTATCGACTCCTTTCGTCTAATGGCTTTGGTATTCCCAAAATCCTCCTGAATTATCCTGATCGGCTTAGTCTGTCCTGCGTCCCGATCTTTATTTAAAACCTCTCCGGGGAGAAACCGGAAGCCTGTCCACAGGAATGGGGAGTTTTTTGGTTTGCATTCGGGAAAAGTGTATAATAGCCTTGGGTAAGATTATTTGAGTACGGAAGGAATGAGTATCGTTTGGCTGACTTATTTACACCCTATAACTTTAAAAACCTGACCTTAAGAAACCGAATCGTGATGCCTCCGATGTGTCAGTATTCCGTTCAGGCAGAGGATGGTACCCCGAACGATTGGCATTATGTTCACTACGTGAGCCGCGCTGTTGGCGGGGCGGGCTTGATTATTATAGAAATGACGGGCGTTCATCCGGACGGACGGATTTCCAATCAGGACACGGGCATATGGAGTGACGAGCATATACCGGCATATCGAAGAATCGTGGACGGCGTCCATTCCCATGGGGCGAAAATCGGTATCCAGCTTGGCCATGCGGGCCGTAAAGCCCAGGATGCCGAGCCTTCGGTTGCCCCCTCCGCGATTGCTTTCAGTTCCCGTTACAAAATGCCCCGTGCGCTGACCGGAAGCGAAATTGAAGAGCTGATTCAAGCTTATAAAGAAGGGGCGCGCCGCGCCGTGGAGGCGGGTTTTGATACGGTTGAAATACACGGTGCCCACGGCTACCTGATCCACCAGTTTCATTCGCCTCTGACAAACCGGCGCGATGATGAGTATGGAGTGGACCCTGCCCTCTTCGGCGAACGGGTCGTTCAGGCTGTCAAAGAGGTGCTGCCGGAAGGCATGCCGCTCTTAATGCGGGTATCCGCCAAGGAATATGTCGACGGCGGATATGATGTGGAATATTGCGCCAGCATCAGTCAGCGGTACAAGGACGCGGGCGTGGATATATTCCATATCACGTCCGGAGGTGAGGGTCCGATCGGATCCGATGGCGGACCGAAAGCCGTTCCCGGTTATCAGGTGGAGATGGCGGCGGATTTTAAAAGATTGGTACAGACTCCGGTGATCGCTGTCGGTTTGCTTGACGACTACGAAGCTGCGCAGAATGTCGTCCTATCCGGAAAGGCCGATCTCGTGGCCGTCGGGAGAGGAATGCTCCGCGATCCGTATTGGGCCCTTCACGCGGCATACGAGCTTGGCGGGGAGCAAAAGGTCCCCAAGGCATATGAAAGAGGTTTCCCGAAAAAAAATTAAATTCCGACTGCTGGGTGTTGTGATGAACACGGAGTTCAGCGGTTGCCCCAAAGGCTTCGGAGCTTTTCTCCGAAGCCTTTTTTTAAAGTTCTGATTGCACTCTGTGAAATGAATCACTGACATAGGGGCTTTTTCCGTGCAAAGTAATTGGGATTAAATACACGCGGGGGGTCTGGATATGGCAGCTGTGATATCGAACGAGATGATAAAGGACGGCATCGGTCTGATGGAAGTGGAGAGCGGTTCGGGGGGGGATTCCCGGCCAGTTTTACATGATGAAAGCCTGGAAGGCAGATCCGCTTCTCTCGCGGCCGATCAGCATTTTTGACGCGGATAGCGGCAGACTCCGCTTTTTGTATCAGGTTGTCGGTGAGGGAACGAGACGTTTTGCTTCTTTGCGCCCCGGCGATGAATTGAATTTGGAAGGCCCGTTTGGCAATGGATTCCCGAAGGCAACGGGCTCATTGGCTCTGGTCGGGGGAGGCATTGGCATCGCTCCGCTTTACTATATGGCGAAAACGGCCGGCGTTCGTCCGGATGTGTTTCTTGGATTCAGCAAGGAACCTTATTTGACGGAGGAATTCAAAAAGGTGTCCGGTAAAATCAAGGTGGACGTCGGCGGGACCGTTTTGGATTCGATATCGTTCGAGGATTATGATACGGTGGTCGTCTGCGGACCGCACGGCATGCTGAAAGCCGCGCAGAAGAAGCAGGGGGGAAACGGCCGGAGGCGGCATGTTTATGTATCCTTGGAAAACCGGATGGCTTGCGGAATCGGAGCTTGCCTTGTCTGCAGCGTAAGGTGCAAGGACGGAATGAAGAAGGCATGCACCGACGGTCCTGTTTTTCCCGTGGAGGAGGTTGTTTTTCATGATTGATCTCACATGTTGCATTGCAGGAATAACGTTTAAAAATCCGGTCATTATGGCTTCCGGCACCTTCGGCTTTGGACGGGAATATGAACGGTTCTATCCGCCGGGAATACTGGGGGGAATTTGCGGCAAGGGAGTAACCCTGCAGCCGAAAGAAGGAAATCCCGGGATCAGAATGGCGGAGACGGCTGCCGGGATGATGAACAGCGTGGGGCTCGAGAATCCGGGGGTATCCCGATTCCTCAAGGAGGAATGCCTCTTCTGGGAAACGCTCGATACGGTTCGGATTTGCAATTTGGGCGGGGGATCCATTGAAGAATATACCGAAGGGGCCCGGTTGATTCAGGCTGATGAAGATTCGCGCCGCCGCCGGGGACGTTCTGCGGTTGACATGTTGGAGCTGAATATATCTTGTCCCAATGTAAAAGAAGGAGGAATGGCCTTCGGCTTGCAGACCGATAAAGCCCGTCAGGTGATACGTGCCGTAAGGAGTATTGTCGACATGCCTTTGATCATTAAGCTATCTCCCGGAGCGGAAAACTTGAGCGAGATGGCGGCCATGTGCGAGGCAGAAGGGGCGGATGCCTTATCCTTAATCAATACGATATCCGCGATGAAAATCGATGTGCGGCAGCGGAAAAACGTATTTCAGCATGGCTACGCCGGATTATCCGGCCCTGCCATCAAGCCGATTGCGCTCCGGATGGTTCATCAGGTATGCAATGCGGTGAATATTCCTGTGATTGGAATCGGCGGGATTGCCACGGCGGAAGATGTGGTCGAGTTCATCATGGCCGGAGCGGAAGCCGTTCAGATCGGGACGGCCAATTTTGCGGATCTCCGCTCCGGCGAGAGGATCATGGAAGAATTGATCCGTTTCATGAAGGAGGAGAACATAACCTCTTTCAAAGAGATCCGGGGAATCGTATAGAGTCCTATGGACGAGAGAGGGGGAAATCGGCATATGGTGCGTTCTTTTGGGAATGCTTTATCGTTAGAGGAAATAGAGGTGGGGAGAGATCTTCTGCTTGTGATCACAGGCGGAACTGCTCATATCGGTGCCGTATCCACCGCCTATCTAAAAGAATCCTCTCCCGCAGGCATTGAAGTGGAGACTTCCTCCGTCCCGGGCCATAAGGAACATGTCCTAACGGAAACATTTGCCTTGACGTGCGCTTTGCAGCTTCGGCGGACCGTCACCGTTGTCATGGGTATTCATTTCGATCAACTTCAGCAACAGGAGCTCGACGAGCTTATAAATGAGGTCAAGCATGAACTTGATGTTTTCTTAGAAGGAAAGAAGCGCTCTTTGTCGAATTCAAGAGAATAATCTAAAATAAATTTTATGAAACGTTCTTGCAGGTTGTCACGTAGATAATGAGCATAAGAAAACATTCAAGTTATTGGGAGGCACGAAACCATGTCCATTTTCAAAAGATTGCGCGACTTGACCATGTCCAATATCAACGCCATCATCGACAAAGCCGAAGATCCAATCAAAATGACGGACCAATACATCCGGGATATGACCGAGGATCTTGAGGACGCTGAAAAAGCGGTAGCGGCTCAAATCGCCATTGAGAAACGTTTTAAAGCCCTTTATGAAGAGCAGGCTGCTCTGGTTGAGAAACGTACCCAACAGGCACATACGGCTGCCCAGGCTCAAAATGTGGATCTTGCCCGCCGCGCCCTTGAAGAGAAGAAGGCAGCGGAAGCCAAGAGAGACGAATACAAGACAAGCTACGACCAGAACAAACTGGCTGCCGACAACCTCCGCAGCAAACTTGAGGAAATGCGGAAACAGCTCACCGCGATGAAGAACAAGCGTGAAACGCTTGTAGCCCGCTACAATGCAGCGAAAGCCCAAACGGAAATCAACAAGGCGATGAACGGGTTCAGCACCGATTCCGCTTCGGCCGGTCTCAAGCGCATGGAAGAAAAGATGCTTCAAATGGAAGCGCGCGCGGAAGCCGGCAACGAATTAAACGCCAAGGAAAAATCCCTGGACGAGGAATTCGAAAGCCTTGGCAAAGACAAGGCGGTTGAAGACGAGCTTGCGGCTCTGATGAAGCAGTACGAGAACAAAGAACAATAATAACGCCGGTCTATTAGGCAGTAAAGCTATACATGGCGAAGGAGAAATCACGCAGCTTGCGAAATTCTCCTTCGTTTTTAAATGGAATGCATGTTGAATGTGGAGGCTTGATTATGAATTTTGACATGATCTTGGGGATTACCGTCTGGACCGGGGTCGGCGCGCTTCTTTTGTTTGTGCTGATGTTCGTCGATTCTTTGTTCACGAAGTACAAGGATTTGGAGGAAGTCAAGAAAGGCAACATGGCGGTAACGACCCGCCTTGTGTTGAAGCTGCTTGCCCAAGGATATATTTTATCCGTCTCCATCGGCACATCCCCGCATCTTTTGGAAGCGATCGTTGTATCGGTCGTATCCTTCATCATTCTGTTGATTTTGGAAAAATTGGCCGAATGGATGCTGAAGCTTCTTGGCAGCATCGATCTGGATCTGGGAACCCAACAGGGCAAGACAGGGTACGGGCTGTTTGCCGGGACGCTTCATCTGGTAGGCGCTTTAATCATTACGGCTTGCCTGTAACTTCTGCATAACTTGCGATAGGAGAATGGAAAGATGAGTGTTTGGAAGAGAATAGGAAACCTTTTTGCAAAGCCGGAACCGCCGAAAAAGGAAAAAAGCATGCTGGAGCTCGCACCCGGGGACATCTGTGAAGTATCGCTTGTCACCTATGAGGTTACGGGTCGCGTACATAACCGCGGCCGAAACGCCGTGGTTTTGACGCTGCAGGATGGAAGCAACATCGCTTATCTCCATATCGAAGAGCGGGAAACGGTACAGTACGCTTTGTATACGCCGATTGACGGAAGACTGGATGCACCGGATGAAGTGCCCACGATTATAGAGCTGGATGAAGGGGTATACCATCTTGAGGAGGAATACGGCGGACATGTTTCCGTAGCCGGGCGAACTCCTTTTACCCAGGGTGGGGAACAACATGTATGGCAGTATCAGTCTGACGATTACCGGCTTGTGCGTATCGAATGGCAGAATGGGCGGTTTATGCTTTATGAAGGCGAGAAAGTGATTCCGGGGGATGTAAAAGTCATCCGGGCTACTTAGGAGTGGTTACATGAAACAACGCTCTTTATTATCCATTAAAATCATTCTGGTGCTCAGCTTCCTCGTATCTCTGCTGAGCGGCTGCGGTGCGCCTCCGGACGTGAAGCAGTCTTATCCGCTCGAATCCGTGAACCGGGACGGAAACGCTACTTCCTATGTGTACAGGGCGGCGAACAAAAGCGTACCGGTTGTCGCCAAGGAACTATCCGAAGAGAACACGCCTGACGATATGTCCAAAGAGAGCGAAGAGCGGATGTTCCTGGTATACGGAAATGATATTTATCATCTTCAGCAGGATCCCGCCAAGCCGGAAGACACCCTGATTGAAATCGATTCCAAGGAATATGTAAGCCGTAATTACGATTCCAGCTTCCTCCAGGGATACTTGACGGCCGTCATCATCAGTGACTTGTTCGATTCGCTCGGCGGAAGATACGGCGGCGGTTACAGGGGATATACGAGCAAGGATGTGTATAAACCGAAGGAAGGAACATATCGTAAGCCTACAACCGATGACAAAAAAAATGGCTCCGCCGCTTACGGTTGACCGAAGCGGGAAAATTTCCCGAAGAGGTAAGGGTACGGTCGGTTCCGGTGGGAATATCTTTAAACGCGAACCTTCCACGGAACAAAGCAGGGGTTCAATCAAGCGGGGCGAGAGCGGAGATAGCGGCGGCATTTTCGGCTCACCCAAACGATCTTACACCAAACCGAAGACCCGTTTCGGATCCGGCAAAATCGGTCGAAGGGGACGAAGGTAACAAGAGGCGCGCGGCATCTATGGCCGCGCGCTTTTTCAGGATATAAGAAAGTATAAGCTTCGAAAGACACGGCTTCCTTATATCGCAAGAATAACATCCGCTAGATGCGGTCTGTCTTCTGAGAAAGTACGTCGATAGACGTTTTTCTTCTGCAGCCGGCACTGGGCCAAGGCTTCGTGATCTGTTTCATTAGAAAATGTAGAGGCAAAAGTTAACCGATGACCGAAAGGGAAGAACCCCTGAGGATAACTTAGTCTAGGTCGTTTCAGTCCGTCTTTCGATCGCTTCGGACATGGTTTTGTCCGTCAGATGGGCATAAACTTCGGTTGTCTCGGTTGAGGCATGACCAAGCTGCTCCTTGGTTTTGTAAATATCGTTCTGGAGATAATAATCCGTGGCGAACGAATGCCGAAGCTTGTGAACGGTCAGGGAAGGTTTCCCGAAGCGCTTCGCGTACTTGATGATCATGGCCTGGATGGCTCTCTTGGTCATCCGCTGGCCTTCGGTCTGCCCGTTTCGGAGGGCAACGAATAATGCTTTTTCCCTTTTGGGTACCTTGTATCGGGTTTGCCGAAGGGTGAGGTAGTGTTCGAGATCGTCTTTGGCCTGAGCCCTGAAGTAAACCGGCGTTTTGAACGTTTCGTCATTATTGCCCTTACGGAAAACATGGAGCATTTTTATTGCCGAGATCCAGATCATCGATATTGAGATTCACGACCTCCGACACCCGGAGTCCGGAATTCAGGATCAGGCTTGCAATGCAGGCATCGCGCTCCTTGTTCAGCTCATGGGCGAAGAGGGCCTGTTTGTTGTCGGCTACGTCTGCGGCATAGCCTTCGTGGATGTAAACGATGAAATCCAGCAGCTCCTCGTCTTCTAAGATTTTGCCCTTCAGTTTGGCCGCAGTGTCTTTTGGTTTATGGATGCGTTTATTCTCGACTTTGGCCATAATGTTTCGTTTTAGGAGGGGATAAAAGTTCTCGTCTTCCGCGATCTGGCTCAGGTAATGGAACAGGGAACGCAGAGACGAGAGCTTTCGGGATACGGTAATCCGGGAATTGGCTCCTTCCCGCCGTGTCGTTAAATACAGCCGATAACCTGTGACATCCTCCATTCTTAGCGTTTCGAGTTCTTCCAGTTTGATCTGGGCGTTATTCTCCGCTTGGGATAACCCTTCCGCCCGTAGCCAGTTAAAAAAAGGTCTCGTAGTCTCTTACATATTCCAACAGCGTTGACGGGGAAAGGTCAGGCAGTTTGTAGTCGATGAATTGCTGTACATACCAAGGCATCAGGGGAGCCTTTTCATCCAGCTTGATGCGGTCGATGCCCTTTTGAATGTTCATGTCGTATGCACCTCATTTTACGTTAATAATGTTAGGCTTGATTTAAAAGAAAGGGTCGGTCCCAAGGATTGCGTTACACCTATATTATCATAACGCATGAGGCTCCGTCCCCTGCCGCTGGCTTGAAATGGAAATCGGTTTGGGGACTTAGGGATACAAATACCCAATATCACAGGAAGCGAGGGAAGATGAATGACTCATCCCGTAAATACGTCGTTCATGGGAATCGGACTTGTGCCTGCCAGGCAAAAACATGTCATTCAGAATATGATGCAATTTTATTTATACGATTTCACGCAGTTTCTGGATTTCGATTTAAATGATCAGGGGCTGTTTGCTCCGTATCCCGATTTGGACCAGTTTTGGACGAACCGGGAAACCCACTATCCGTTTCTAATTACATATCAGAACAAACCGGCAGGTTTCGCCCTGGTGGAGAGAATGGATGATCCAGCCGAGGCAGATTATTATTTGACCGAGTTTTTCGTCATGAAAAAATACCGCCGGACGGGTCTGGGCACATGGGCATCTTATCAGTTGTTCGACCGGTTGCAGGGCCGCTGGAAGGTAACGGAGGTAAGCACCAATCTTCCTGCCCAGGCTTTTTGGAGGAAAGTGATCAAGGCATATACGAAGGACCGCTTTGAGGAGCGAGTGGATCCCGCAAGAGGTAATCCGTCACAGTATTTTTTAAGCCCCTCAGCAAATTAATGACATAAATGATTCATAATATTAATTAAAGTAAGTGATGCGGTCGAAAGGGGGATGGGGATCATCGCCAAACGGCCGGTGGCAAATGTAGCATGGAAGCATGAAACCATATGCGATACGGATTATGCTTATCCTTACTGGAAGCGTTTGGGAAAGCTTAATTGCGATTTTTTTGGCGGATGTTCAGGAAGGAGTCAAACATGCGCTGAAATTTACGCTTAGTACGCCTGGAGTCGCTACCGCGATTATCGGCAAGGCCAAACCGGATCGTTGGGAGGAGAATGCTACCATGCTGGCGACGGAACTACGTTATCCGAGGAGCAGTACCATGCGATTCGCGAACGCTGGAAAGAGGTTGCCGGGCAAGATTGGGTTGGAGAAATTTAATGATATTAATTTACATTATGTATATTATGTAAACTGTCAGATTTAAGTAAAATTAAATCGGGGCTTCACCAACGATGGTTTTTGTGCCGAACCGCCGGACTTGCTTCATGTTTCGAAAGGACGCCTGAATAGGCGTTTTTTTTTTCTGTTTATTTTCAGTATAAACTATAAAAAAATCATTATGTGAAAAATTCATAATAGAAATTCAAAATGTTTTTAGTACATCCCCTGATAGGCAGCGTGTTAACTGTGCTTAGTTCATTTTTTTAGAAAAAAAGAAACATATTACAACCCTTTCAACAAAAAAATCAAGCTTATATTTTTGTCCCCCATTTAGAGGAATCTCCCCCTTTGAATGCCAGTTTGGTTGACATAAACTTTGTTTAGGCAGCGAAGAGAAATATTTGCCAATTATAACGATTAAGGGGGATTAGGAAAAATGAAAAGGTCTTCATTACTTCTTCTGAGCGTCATGCTGCTGCTCACCATGTTTATGGCGGCTTGCGGCAACGGGTCCAAAACGGCCTCGCCTCCGGCAGACGGAGAGTCGAAGACGCCGACGACCGAGGCGCCAAAAACCGAGGATAAAGAAGTCAAGCTGCGCGTCTTCTCCACGTTCGGGGGAACGGATGCCGCTCGGGATGCTTTCCAAGGCGTGCTGGATGAGTTTACAGCAAAACATCCGAACGTCAAAATCGAAAATGACGTCATGTCCGCAAATGACGACGGTTTCAGAACCAAAGTGAATACGGATATGAACAGCGGAAATGAGCCGGACCTGCTTTTCTATTTTATCGGAGCTGACGCAGAAGGGTTTGTCAATGCCGGTAAGGTCGTTCCGATGAATGAAATCCTGGACGCCAACCCGGACTGGAAAAAGGGCTTTATTCCGGATGCGCTGGAGTTGGCCAAGCAGAAGGACGGTAACATTTACGCCGTACCTTTGACGGGTTTTTATGAAGGACTGTTTGTGAATAAAAAGATTTTTGAAGAAAACGGACTGGAGCTCCCAACGGATTGGGATAAGCTGAAAAAAAGCGGCTAAGACCCTTTCCGAAAAAGGAATCATTCCGATCTCGGCTCCATTCGACCAGTCCCATTACGTGGTTGAGCATGCCATTCTGGCTGCTGCGGGTCCGGAAGGGCAGAAAAAAGGCTTGATCGACGGGATTGAT
Organism: Paenibacillus sp. DMB20; assembly: GCF_000987955.1. GTDB lineage: Bacteria > Bacillota > Bacilli > Paenibacillales > Paenibacillaceae > Paenibacillus_AQ. The sequence goes on along the minus strand of NZ_LAZU01000048.1, from coordinate 10,459 downwards.
CCGAACTGGGAGAAAGGCTATGCTGCCTTGAAAGAGCTTCACGAACTTGGAGCCTTCCCTAAAGACGCGGCTACCATCGATCTTGGCATGGCGGGCAATTACTACAGCGAAGGACTTGCAGCCATGATTCTTGAAGGTTCCTGGGCAATCGGAGGCTGGAGCGACGATGTGAAGAATAATTCGACAGTCATCCCATTCCCGGCCATTCCTGGCGGAGCGGGCAGCGGCAACGATATCGTAGGCGGTTTCGGAACAGGCTTCTACCTTTCCAAAGCAACCTATGATAATGCCGACAAAAAAGACATTACGATTGAACTTCTTAAACATTTAACGTCTCCGGCAAGCATTCAAAAAATCGCTACAGCCAATGGCGGAACGCCTGCGGCAGAGGTAGAAGTAACCGGCCTTCCTCAGGTTGCGCTTGACGGTTTTGCGATGGCAGCCAAGGCTGCTTCGATCAACTCGCCGGTGGACAGCAAAGTATCGCAAGAAACGTTCTCCAATCTTCGTGCCAGTGTGCAGCCTGTCGTAACGGGATCCAAGACACCGGCTCAAGCGCTTGAAGAAGCCAAGAAGGTTGAAGATGCCAACAAGAAATAGGTTTCGGTAAGCTACGGTTACCTATAGGGAATATCGCGCCGCCCCTTTGACTATAAAGGGCGGCGCAATCATTTGCTCGGATCCATTCGAGAAAAATAAACATCAAAGGTGATGAAAATGAAGGGTGATCGCAAGTATATCTTGATGTTTTTGTTTCCGGCGGCAGCGTTGATGGCCATCTTTCTGTATTATCCGTTTTTTAAAAGCTTATATCTCAGCTTCTATCGGACAACGGGCTTTTTTTGACAAGAAATTTGTCGGATTTGATAATTATGAACGATTGTTTACGGATAACCTTTTAGGCTCGGCAACTCTGCATACGTTGGAAATCATGGTTTACGTCATTGTGTTACAGGTCGGCATCGCTTTGGTTTTGGCGGTACTGGTCGATAACATCAGCAAGCTAAAAGGGTTTTATCGCACGGTGTTCTTTTTCCCTGTCGTTATTTCGGGGACGGCAATTTCACTGTTGTTTGTTCTTTTTTTACAACTATAATTTCGGTCTTCTAAATAACTTGTTGGCCAATTTCGGCATTGATAAAATTTTGTGGCTTGATGAGAAAAACGCACTCAAGGCGGTTTCCATACCTACGGTTTGGCATTATGTGGGATTTTACTTTGTTTTATTCCTGACCGCCATGTCCAAAATTCCTTCGGACTTTTATGAAGCGGCCAAACTTGAAGGCATCACGGGCTTTAAGAAAACGACAAAATTGACCATTCCCTTGATCATGAGCGATATCAAGGTTGTTATTACACTGGCAATTACAGGTACCTTGAAGGTGTTTGAGTTTATTTGGGTAATCACATCCGGTCAAAATGGTACAGAAGTGTTGGGAACCTATATGTACAAAAAAGCGATGGTCGACCAAAACTTTGGTTACGGCTCAACCGTGGCGATCTATATGGTCGTGTTCGGCGTGGTGCTGGCCATGCTAGCCAACCGTCTGTTAAAGAGAGACGAAATTACATACTAAGCAGTATAGGGGTGTAGTATCATGCAGTTAACCATTAACGAGGAACATAGCGTTCGGCCCAATAAAAAAAAGCCGTTTCCGTTTAAGCACCGCCTTGATGTATGTTATTTTGACAGCTTGGTCCCTGACAACGATCTATCCGCTGTTCTGGATTGTAAACAACTCTTTTAAAGCGTCCAGGGATGTAATGAACAATTCCTTTAAAATAGCATTTGATCCGATCTGGGCCAATTACCAGAATGCATTTGACCGGATCAACATCGGCAAGAGTTACATTAACAGCTTAATCATGTCCGGAAGCGCCGTGCTGCTCGTCCTGCTGCTCGGCGGATTGGCGGCGTATATACTGGCCAGATTCAACTTCAAAGGGAAGAGGCTTGTTTATTCCGTTTTATATGCGACTTTGTTGATACCGGCTTTTGCGACGGTGGTGCCGGTCTATGAGATTTTGATCAAGACCAGTCTTGTCAATACGTATCTGGGGTTGATTTTGCCGCAGACCGCCGGAAACCTGACGTTTGCCATTCTTGTCATTGCCGGCTATATGGCAACGATTCCGAAAGATTTGGAAGACGCGGCGTTCATTGACGGCTGCAGCCGGTGGCAAATGTTCTTGAAGGTATTTGTTCCGATTTCACGTCCGGTCTTTGCATCGGTCAGCATCTTCGTATTTTTATGGTCGTATAACGATTTGTTCTCGGCGCTGATTTTTGTCAATAAAGAAAACGTTCGTCCGATTGTGGCTTTGCTGAACGAAATCAGCTCCCAATACGGAACGGATTTCGGTTTGATGGCAACCGCTGTGTCGCTAACGGTGATTCCCGTACTGGTCGTTTATTTGTTCATTTCCAAATTTATCGAAAAAGGATTGACGGAAGGGGCAGTAAAAGGCTGATCCATTAACATGTTTGGCCTTAGGCAAGTCAAAAGGGACCGAAAACCGACCCTTGAGGCTTGCCTTTCCTTTTCATGAGAAGAACAAACAATTTTCTATAAATGAAAAAAAACAATACATGAAAAATTCATAATAATAAACAAAAAAATATATCTCTCACCTTTGCCACATATACTTTCAACACAACGGATACATCTCCCTATAAATGAACTCATGGTAACAAGGTCCTGTAAAACGAAAGTTAACCGAACTGGGGAGGGGGGCCTCAGCTACGCAGCACCCAGGATCATGCGCTGAAAGCAGCGAGTGGAGGTGAAGATGAATAGGAAGTCTGAAAAGTACATAAATAATATTATGTTAACTAAAAACAATCTGCTAATTCGCTAATCTGTAGATAAGGAAAGCCCTCAATAAAAAGAGAAAAAGCTTATGATAAAAACAGCGTATAACATAAATTATACGCTGTTTCATTTTAGAAGCATTTTTTATTCATTCATAATGAGGGGGAGGGACATCATGATTGGCAAGTGACTGCCTATATTCCTATAAATATCGAATAAATACGTCTTTAAAACGACCGGATGACAGTTTGGGCATTCTAAGCTGCAATGAGCCTTGTTTGTAAGTAGCCTTGGTCCGGTCCGGATTCACCGGAACCGGCAGTTTAATCAGTTCGCTCTCCTTATCTTTCAATCCGTTCACTTTGATTTGGGTTCTGCTAAGCTGGACCCAAATGCTCTCAGGGTGAATCCGCTTAGGAATTCGTATCATGGTCACCAATGTATCATGCATATCGAAATGTTCGTATCGAAGGCTCGAAACGCCGTCCATAAAGCCGGAAGTGGTTGCTTGGTTAATGATGTTTTGTACATAACTGTCCACTTGATTTGGATCAAGTCTCCATTGGTCCTCCAGCGTTTTAAAGGGAAAATGTTTTTTGAAAAAAGGGTCTTGATTCAGCCAGTCCAGGGGATTTGTAGGTTCCGAACTCATCATGAGGAGCCTCCCTCGTTTTTCTCCATTATATGGGCGAATGCTTTTATCAGTGACACCTAGGCAAACAACTACATAGAATGACATATGACTCTGAAGGGGGAGTGTTTGTGGTTTCGATTGTCGGCAATATAAAAATCAACAACGTTGGCCCCAGCTCAACGGTCTTAATAGGAAATACGGCCGCCGTTGTATTAAACAGCAATTCAAAACTTCACGCGGGTGCGAACTCCTTTTCTATAGGTGACACCATCGGAACCGGGTCGAGCATTACAAATAACCAGGCCAGCACCACAAATACGCTGGATACGGATGCGGTTGACCAAGTATCCCCTGTCTAGAGGATGTGGATGATATGAATTATTCGGTTTATCAATGCATTACGGTAAATCATTTGAAAATCGGAACGGTCTCCAATTCCTCGATACTTCAAATTGGCACGTCTGGCAGAATAAACGCTCGATCTCACAATTTAGGGGCTTTACCGATTGATCAGAATGATGCTTTTTCCGAAAGCAATTCCAACGACAGGATGTCACGGGTTCCTCTGCCTTCGCCTGCACTTCTTTATCCGCGCAGAATGACTGTATCGGATACGGCATACAATGAACCATAGGAGGGGAATGCATGCATCCGTATTACGTTCAGCAGCTTTTTTGTGAACTTAGAGCACAGTCCATGAGGCTTGAACAAATAGAAAATCACTTGAAGGAATTGCGAAGAGAAGTCGAACGTCTTATGAACCAAAACCAAACAAACATTGAACATATCGACTACCATTTTGAACTGTTGAAAATCGAAAAGCTGGAAGGCACCTTAAATATAGGATTGACGCCGAATGAAGGGAAAAATCTTGAGGAAATAACGGTAAACGGTCAGATGATTGGGCCGTTGCCGGCACAGTACAGCCACTTATATAACGATATTCAGCAACCGGTAATTCACTATTTGCAGAATGAAGTTCCCAATCAGTTCTACAGGGCTGCAAAAGAAAGAAATATCAATCTGAATAAACATCAAGTTCAATTGGCAATCCAGGATCTGCAAAAACAAACAGATCACCGTATTTATGCCTATCTCGAACAATCGACTGCCATTTCCGAAGAACAAAGAAATAACGAAGAAATTTCGAGGTCGATCATCAGTCAAGTCATACAGGATATCAATGCCGCCGTCAAACAATATATCGAACTGCATTCTGCGGAAAAGGGGGATACGAATGAAGATGAACGTCATCAATAAGGAATTACAGGTAGGTTCCATTAAGGTTTTATCCATTTCCGGATCTTCAGTTTTTCTAATAGGAGATACGCATAATATGAATTGCTCGTCAGTTTTTGAAAGTTCGGGGGAAAATCAGGAGCTTGAACCTGAAGATACGGTGCCTTCACCGGCCATCTCCATAAACCATCCGTCCTCAGCAAGGTAGATCTATGCGATCTTCCAAGGTTCAAAGTGTAGATATTCGCAGCATTTCCAACAGTTCCGCATTCGTCTGCGGCTCAACGGGCCGAATTATTTCCAAATCTTCAGGGTTATATGACTCGTCACCGATAGAACGGGAAAATATTGATTTTGCGGATTATCCGGTTTTTACGGCCCCCCTGCCTGTTTGGAGTGAAGAAGAACAAGCCCAAGGGGACGATATCAGGATACAGTCAGATGTCTCAGGCTCGGTAATCCGACTTGGTCATGTGAAAGTACTAGCTATTTCTTTGTCGACGACCTTCCAAATTGGATCGAATTTTTCAATGGATCTGGAAAGCCGGGTTAGAAAATCAGGCAGTTGAAACAGTCTGTTACCTATTCGTAAGGGGCAGGCTGTTTCACTGTTTAAGGTAATAAAAACGCAGAGCTGATTCACCGGCAGCGCTCCTCTTATGATAAAATATAATTCATCACAAGGAGGAGAAGCTCATGTTCGAGGTCAGTGACATCTATGAAGAGCCGCTGGATGCTTTTATGATTTGGATGAAGGACGCGGGCTATACGATGTATACGATAAAGTCTTATATGAGCGATGTTCGCGAGTTTTTAGTTTCGATTAAGGGGAAACCGCTGGAACAGGTGAAAAAGCTTCATGTTATGTCGTATTTGTCTTCCGTGCGTGAACGGGGGGTTAGCGACGCGACCAGGAACCGAAAGCATGCTGCGGTGAATTGTCTGTTTAAAGCATTGACCGAGCTTGAAATGCTGGAAAGAAACCCTGCAGCAGGCGTGAAAAAATCGAAAACCGAGAAGAACAAAACCCCAACTTATCTAAATGAACAGGAGCTTTTGCGTTTCTTCGAGGCTGTACGGGGAAAGTATCGTACAAGAAATATCGCCATTTTTCTGCTAATGGCATACATGGGTTTGCGCATTGGCGAGGTTCATGCCTTAAACCTGTCGGATTTTAATGCCGAGCATCGAACCCTAAACGTGTTCGGAAAAGGCCGGAAATGGCGGTCGCTGCCGATCCCTGAGCCGGTTGCGCGCATGCTCGAACTGGCGGTCTCAGAAAGGCTGCAGCCCCGGCGCGCTAAAGAGGAGGCTCTGTTTACATCTCAAAAGGGCCGTCGGTTATCCATACGGAATATTCAGCTAATCGCATCGGAAACATTTGAACGGTTTCAGGCGGATGTGCCGGAATTGCAGCGAATATCGTATTCCAGCCATAAGCTCAGACACTCTTTTGCTACCATGTTGCTTCGAAAAGGTGCGGACCTTCGGACCGTGCAAGAACTGTTAGGGCATTCATCAATTCAAACAACGACGATTTATACGCATGTAACCAACCGGGAAAAAGAAGAGGCCATTGCCAGATTGGAGATACAGCTGCCGATTGGGGTATAGTTTCTTTCTGGAAAACGCAAAAATTTCAACGTTCTCTCATTTTCCCTAATTTCATTTATTATTCGACATGTTAAAAGTTAATGACATTAATGAAATAACGCCCACACATGGATTCCGGAGATTGTGAATGAGCATATAATGGATTTTGTTCACACATCATTTTATCGAGCGAATCCATGRAAAAAAAACGTCCGCAGCTGCTTCGTAAAAGCACTGCGGACGTTTTTTGTCGCGGTTAAGACTTCAAATTGGCAATTTCGGCTTTCAGTTTTTCGGCTGATTTATGGAAGAGGACTTTCTCCTCATCGCTCAAAGGCAGGTCCAGAACTTCCCTGACGCCCGTGCGGTCCACGATGCATGGTACGCCGAGATAGACATCGGATACGCCATTGTAATCCTGAAGAAGCGTGGACACGTTGAGTACGGCGCTTTGATTTTGTAAAATCGCCGTCACGATGCGGTCCAGCGCAAGGGCGATAGCATAGAAGGTAGCGCCTTTGGCATTGATGATCTCATAGGCCGCGTTTTTTGGTGCTGTCGTAAATTTGCTGCTTGTCCTCTTCCTCGATATCGAGTTGGATGCCGGCAACGTTAGCAAGGCTCCATACCGCCACCTCAGAGTCCCCGTGTTCGCCGATGATGTGGGCGTGAATGCTTCTCGGATCAATATGCTTGTGTTTGCCGAGAAGGTAACGGAAACGGGCGCTGTCCAGCAGCGTGCCCGATCCGATGACGCGGTTGGCAGGGAAGCCGCTGACTTTCAAAGTGACGTAAGACAATATATCCACCGGATTGGTGGCGATCAACAAAATGCCCTCCGTATTATACTTGGTAATGTTCTGTACGATTTCGTTAAAAATGGCCGCGTTTTTCTTCAAGAGATCGATACGCGTTTCTCCCGGTTTTTGGGAAGCGCCGGCAGTAACGATGATAATGTCGGCTCCTTCGCAGTCCGGGTAATCACCGGCCCATATTTTAACACCGCCGACGAACGGCAGTCCGTGATTCATATCGAGCGCTTCACCGACGGCCTTATCATGGTTCACGTCAATTAACACGATTTCCGATACTCGTTTGCGAAGCAGCAGGGTATATGCGGTCGTCGTGCCTACCGCCCCCGTTCCGATGATTACGGCTCGGCTCGGCTTAAAGATAGACGTATTCATTTCAAATCATCTCCTTCTCTTGATCCTCTTCTGGTTATAGTGGGAATATATGCTATGGTATCCATTTACCCATTATAGGGGGAAATCCTCGAATTGGGTATTCTTGACTTGTCTTTTATCCGCGTGTTATTTTAAAAGACAACCAATTTGGTCACAGTATGACGGAAATTTCGTTTCAATATGCTTACAATCGCATCGCTTCGTTTGCCTATAGAATCGGTTTAGACGGATACCTGCTGTTGTGCAGGAAGGAATACAGCTCGTTGACTTAGGTTTCATATTTCTTGTATAGCACCTTGCTATTGATTAAATTCCGATCAGTTCAATATCATTGTATTTTAAAAACAGGAAGCTGTATTGAGCTTCCTGTTTTATTATTAATGAACGTTTACTCTCCCTGCTGGTGCTTGGCTTCGTCTTTAATCTCTTCACGGAATCCTGAAATGCTATGTTTTCGGCGATCATTCTTTTCCAGGATTTGCTCCTTTTCGGCAACCGAAATTTCATCGCCATGTTCGTAAAGATAGTCTTTGGCTTCGCGGAAGTTCTCAATCGTGTTATGAACGGCTTCCTGCAAATGTTCAACGTTATCGCTGCGGTCGTCCGGCTTCGGCATGGGTTACACCTCCTTAAACCAAGCTTTATGCTCTTAAGGCACATAGTGAAGTTTTCCATGACAAGGCGTTCCTTATGCATGAAATGTCGATGGACGGTAAAGAAGCTACAATATTGTTAACAGTCTGAAAGGGTTCCGTTCTGAAAACCTATCATGATTTATGATATAATGACCGAAAAAGCGACAAGAAAACGCAGGGGCGATACGAAGGAGGAAACTGCTTGAGATTACGCAATCATTCGTACTGTCAAGGCATGGGCTTACTTTTCATATTTATATTTTTACTAACCGCGTGCACGTCTCCCCCCCGAAACGAAGCCGCAACCCTCTCCGGTGGTTAAGCCGGAAACGGAGTCGGTCGAAGATGGGCAAACGATTACGGTCGTTACGCCGGAGACGGAAAAAAAACGCACCGGACGTAAAAAGTAAATATCAAATTCAAACGCGATTAACCGATTTTCATATGCTGAATGAGTCAACCGGCATTGCCTGGGGACTTACGAATACGTCGCTACGTCTATACTTGACCGAAGATTATGGCGAAACTTGGGTGAATATTTCACCGGCATCCAACGTTAAATTTGCTGAAAAGCTCGTATATGGCCGAGACCTCGTGTTTACCGACCGAAAGAACGGATGGATCGTAAGAAGCGGACGGGGGAGCACGGAACCCATGCTTCTGAACACGACGGACGGGGGACGGGAGTGGAAGCTTTCCTCACTGCCGAATGCGGGTGAAATTACCGCGATTTCATTTACCTCGTCACGAAACGGTTGGATAATGACGGCAGGGGAAACAGCTCCCGGTTCTCAGGAAAAGCTGCTGTACCGTACCCAAGACAATGGCGAGACATGGAAGACCGTGATGCAAAATTCCGAATATCCGGCCTCAAGGGTTCCAGGCACGGTTATCCCCCGAACAGGATTGATCACGGGTATGACGTTTGCCGACTCCAATACAGGGTTTGCTACCGTGAAAGAAATGCGGGGCTTCAAGCTGTATGCTACGAAGGATGGAGGAAGCAAGTGGAAATCCTTGGACCAGGTCTTTCAGGACGATCAGATGAACAAATTCCAATCCTATTCACCCGATGATCCCGGGTTTCTGGGAAGCACAGCCGGAGTATGGGTACCGGTGACTTGTTACGCTGGGAACAAAATCAAATATAAGGGATATTTTTCGAAGAATGGGGGGAAATCTTGGGAATTGGTATCATTCCCGCTGAGTCCGAAAACCCTCGACGGCAATATCGCTCCCGTATTCCGCCGTTTTAATGAAGGCTGGAGTGTAGTGGATGGTATTGTCTATTCATCGAACGACATGGGAAAGACATGGACTGCTTATGAACGCGATCCCGGTCTTGCCAAAAACCTTGAACGTTATCCGATTATTTCGAAAATGCAGTTTGCTTCTCCCGACGTAGGGTGGATGCTTGTCGAAACTGCCGATGAATCCCGTTCAAGACTGCTGCTCAGCATGGATGGAGGAGCAACCTGGAGAGTCCGATAAACCTAAGGCTTTGTCACGCTATTTTTCAAGCTTGCGCGGGGACAAAGTCTTTTTGGTTCTCAGGAACATTCATCAAGATTAAGCACAAGCTTTAGGATGTTCACAATATTGTGAAAATAATCACAATCTTTAGGTTCCAGGCATGTTATTATAAGAGTGTAAGGAAGAGACAAAACATAGGAGTGATTAAGATGAGAATGGAAACCGATATGATGACTGTAAACCTGCTTCGCTTGTGCTACCACTGTGATGACGCTCATCTTTGCGAAACGGAAGAGCAGTGCAGAAAATGCTGGGCCGAACAAGGGCTGCTGCCTCTGGAAAATGAGGACGAAGGACAACGGGAAACCAAACAATTCCTTCAAATGATGCATGCTTAGTTCTAACGAGTCCACAATAGCAAAGTCGTACATCCAGATCTGCTCTGGAACATAAAGCTGGTGTTTTGTATCTTATACAAACATCAGCTTTTTTGGTTGCGGGAAAATTCACATATTTAAGAAAAATCATTGGCAAAACGATGTCTGTCTTCCAGGGAATGAACTGTGACCCGGTTTGTGGACAGTTTGAAAAAAACCGCCTAGAGCTTAGCTAGCAAGCAGATGACCTCTGAATTCATCAGGGGTCATCTTTTTTAATGTCCACTGGTACCGTTCTGAGTTGTAGTAGCTTATGTACTCCTTGACTCGCACTCTCACTTCATCAATAGTTTGGCAATCGCTAAAATCAACGTCGTCTTTCAAGTGACCGAAGAATGATTCCATCGGGGCGTTGTCCCAGCAATTGCCTTTGCGCGACATCGACTGCTTAAATCCTGCCTCAGCAATGAGAAGACGGGTTTTAGGATGCGTGTAGTGCATCCCTTGG
>NZ_LAZU01000035.1 GCF_000987955.1 Paenibacillus sp. DMB20 | reverse complement strand
AGGCCCATCCTCAAGTGACAGATTGCTCCGTCTTTCATTATTCCGCCATGCGGCGAAATAAATTATCCGGTATTAGCTACCGTTTCCGGTAGTTATCCCAGTCTTGAGGGCAGGTTGCCTACGTGTTACTCACCCGTCCGCCGCTAAGCATCTGAGGTGCAAGCACCTCATCAGCTCCGCTCGACTTGCATGTATTAGGCACGCCGCCAGCGTTCGTCCTGAGCCAGGATCAAACTCTCCAATAAGGATCGGAAGGAGGCTCATACCCGAAGGTGATGAGGTGTTCCTTCCGAAGTTTGACTTGCTCATTAGAAAAACTGACGAGAATTAAAAATTCTCATTTATGACCTTGCTTAACGCAAGATCGGTTTAACTCACTCGTTGTTCAGTTTTCAAAGATCAATGCTTTTTTTTCGTCATCGCCACATCTCAGCGGCGACTTTTATAATATATCACACTAACTTGCTTTCGGTCAAGAACTTTTTTTTGATTTATTTTAATCGGCTATCTCTTAACCTACTCTTTCTAAACTGCCTATCAAAGAGGCGAACATTAATGTACCATAGATAAGTTGCGTCCGTCAACTCCTAAATTAAGGTTAATTTTAACCCCAACAGCAAAGCGACTCCCGGGACGCCAAGCACCATGACGGTACTAATCGTCATCGGATTCAACGGAATGTATGCCGCCGGCACCAGACCGGAGAAATTTAAAATGTATATGGCAAGCGCCGAAAGGGCCAGATGGGATCCGAATGCCGTCAGCCATCCGATCGCCCATCTTCTTTTTAATCACCACAGCCAGAAGCAGAAGCAGCGAAACCACAAGGATTCCGGCTACAAGCATTTTCATTTTTCATCCCCCCGATTAAAAAAATCTTTCCGAACTGAGGCGGCCATCTCCACGTCAACCATTTTCACGTTTCAGCTCCTGACTGTACATATGCGATCCATTCAACTTTAACAGCTTGGCCTGCTTCAAATTCATTTGGTATTTGCGCTCGGCAGCTTCCAGCATATAAATCGCATAATCAATCTGATCTTGTCCCGTTGCTTCCTGAAACATCAAATGTGCCCGCTCCCACTCCAGCTGAGATTTTCGCACGTCCATATATGTTGTCCACATTTGCTCTTCTTCTTCCGCCGACAACACCTGCTCCTGCCGGTTTTTTCCCGATTTGCTCCACCACATCATGTTTGTCCGCCTCCTATTATGACATCCTGCGGTTTTTAGGTCCGCCTGTAGATCCATATGAAGATGGGGACAAACTTAGAACCGAAGGCAGAAACGATTCATCCTCTTTCTTAGGAGACGAAAGCTCTTTCGCAAAAAAACCAAGTATAAATTTGGGGATTCCCTCGAGAACTCCCCCGGCTTTCTAACAAACGCAAAAAAGAGCCCTTTCGGGCTCTCCTTGTACAGCGAATACAATCTCAAACCAATTAAAGCTCTCTTCGTCCCTCCAGGGCCTTGGACAGCGTAACTTCATCCGCATACTCCAAATCTCCGCCAACCGGAAGCCCGTGGGCGATTCTCGTCACTTTAATTTCGAAGGGGCGGACGAGCCTCGAAATATACATCGCCGTGGCTTCTCCTTCAATGTTCGGATTGGTCGCCAAAATCAACTCTTTTACCCGTTCATCGCTGAGCCGGGTCAACAGTTCCTTTAGCCTTATTTCGTCAGGGCCGATTCCTTCCATCGGCGATATCGCCCCGTGAAGCACGTGATAATATCCGTCGAATTCCTTGGTCCGCTCCATCGCCACAAGATCCTTCGCGTCCTGGACAACACAGATCACGGAGGAATCCCTGGTTTTATCCTGGCAAATACGGCAAGGATCGGTATCGGTAATATTGCAGCAGACGGAGCAGTAGTGAAGATTCCGTTTGACGCTGACCAGCGCCTTGGCGAAATCGATTACGTCATCCTCCTTCATGTTCAGGACATGAAAAGCCAGGCGGGCGGCCGTTTTCGGCCCCACGCCCGGCAGTCTCGTAAATGCGTCGATCAGCTTCGCGATCGGTTCGGGATAGTACAAATGCAAACTACTCCTTCTGCCTCTAAATTAGAACAAGCCTGGGATTTTCATGCCGCCCGTGAATTTACCCATGTCGGCATTAGCCAGTTCCTCGGCTTTGGTCAGTGCGTCGTTAACCGCGGTCAATACCAGGTCCTGCAGCATTTCGACATCATCCGGATCAACCGCTTCAGGTTTGATCGTGATGGACTGCACCTGCTTGTGGCCGCTCACCGTAACGGTGACAACACCGCCGCCGGATGTGCCTTCAACGGTTTTGTTCGCAAGCTCCTCCTGCGCTTTGAGCATTTGCTCCTGCATTTTTTTTCACTTGTTTCATCATTTGGTTCATATTATTCATGAATGTCTCTCTCCTTTAAATGAAATCGCACTGCTTAATCTTTTATGACAACAAGGTCTTCACCAAATAATTGGATCGCCTCATCAATCCATGGTTTTTCACCGCCGGACTCCGCTTCCTCATGCTCCAGTTTCAGCTCCTCCGCAGGCGGCTTTCCCGCCCCCTCGATGGCATCGTTCCAATCGCGGAGCATCATCGTTACAAGCCGATACGGCTTGCCCAAGCGGGATTCAAATACCCCTTCGATCACCTGTTTATTGGCAGGCTTCTCGGTCGTTTCGCGGTGAATATTGTTTTTGAAAGCAACCAATATGTTATCTTCCCATACGGAAACAGGCTCACCGTCCATGAACCAGGCATGAACCGTGACCTTCTCCTCTTTCACGCTTTGGAGTATCTGGCTCCATTGGCGCTGAACAGCCGTAAACGGCTCACCCGTTCTGGAGGAAACATACTGATCCATGTGCTGCGGAATTTTGGCGGCTGAGGATACCCTGGGAGCAGGGGTCCGGGCAGCGGGTTTGGAGGATTCGCGTCCTTCCCCGGCCGGAACTCCTTTTTTCAGAATTTGGTCAAGCTTTTTCTCCAAAGAAGCGACTTGCCCCTTCAACCGTTCGATCTCTCCGGTATCCTGGGCGGATCCGCCTCTGGCGCCGGATGATCCATGACCATCGGATATACCGCACAGCTTGAGCAAGGCCACCTCAAACAGCGTCTGCGGTTGGGAAGCATATTTCATCTCGCTTTGGTACCTATTCAACGAATCGATCATGGAAAAAAGCTCTTCCCTGGAAAACGCATCGGCCATTTCCTTGAATTCAGCCGGATTCAATACCCGGTCGGTCAGTTTGTCCGCTTGCGGCACCATTTTGATCATCAACAGATCCCTGAAATAGTACAGCAGGTTTTCCATGCATTTGTCGGCGCTTTTACCCTCCTGCATAAATTGTTCCACGATTTGCAGCACAAGGCCGGCATCGCCCTGTTTGACTGCGGCGGCCAGCCGCCCAAACTGCTCTGAAGCAATACCGCCGGTCATATCCATTACCTGCTGGTAGGACACCTTACCGCCGGTAAATGAAGCAATCTGGTCCAGGATGCTAAGGGCATCGCGCATGCCCCCGTCCGATAGGCGGGCGATATACTGCAGCGCTTCCGGGTCTGCCGTAATTCCTTCTTCCGAGCAGATGCGCGCAAGCCGATTGCTCTGTTCTTCCAGGGATACCCGGCGAAAATCAAAACGCTGGCAGCGCGATATAATGGTCGCCGGCAATTTATGCGGCTCCGTCGTGGCCAATATAAACATGACATGCTCCGGCGGCTCTTCCAGCGTCTTCAGCAAGGCGTTAAACGCCTCCGTCGTCAGCATGTGTACTTCGTCGATGATATAAACCTTGCGCCGGACTTCCGTAGGCGCATACTTTACCTTCTCGCGCAGATCCCTGATTTCCTCGACGCCCCGATTGGAAGCCGCGTCAATCTCCTGAACGTCCATAACGGCTCCCGATGTAATGCGCCGGCAAGCCTCGCACTCATTGCACGGTTCCTCCGCCGGGCCGTTTTCACAGTTCACGGCTTTGGCCAGGATTTTGGCGGCACTGGTCTTACCCGTGCCCCGCGGACCGCTGAACAGGTAGGCATGGGAGACCCGCTGTTCACGGATCGCGTTCTGCAGGGTCTGGATAATATGCTGCTGACCTACCATGTCGCCGAACGACTGGGGTCTCCAGGCACGATATAACGCTATATGTTCCACTCTGCTTTACCCTCTTTCAACTTCCGCTTCATCGGCTTTATGCCGCTATAAACCAGCCTCTTAATCGCATGTTAAGCATCAATATATGTTTATCTTACTATACTACATTCTATACTAATTTCTCCGCTCCGGCAAAACGTTTACACCGGAAATTCATACACCCGGCACAAGCAAAAGCGCCTAGGCCCTGCTCAAAAAGTGGAGACGCCCCTGTCACGGAAATATAAGAAAAGTACCGTGAAAACGGATACTTTCAAAATATTTAAAAAAGCACTCCTGTCAAATGACAGAAATGCTTGTGCTTCCGTATATGTATACCGTGCACCTGTTATTGATAATTGCGATCCGAGCGGCAATCCTGAGCAGCAACTCGGGCTAGGCTACCCTCCGGCACAAAAGCGGTCCTGCTTATGGCTGCTTCCTTCCGGACCTGACCAGGTTCACAGGTGCTCATTGCGGAGGACCCAGCCGTCAACGTCGAGCGCAGGGACCAGCCTCACATCGGCAATACCTCTAACAGGAATTCAACCTCGCTACAGCGGATTGCGAGTTACAGGGCACCGCTACCTCCCCGTCTAGCACGGTGAAATTAAGTATATCTCATGCTTGTCGAAATTGCAACCGACGGAAGAAGTTGGCTTGCTCCTTACCGACCTCGACTTGCAAATAGCGCGGTTTCTCACCGGCTCCGTCGTTTCGACAAAACCAATCACTGGCTCGAAAGACGGAACCCAGAAAAACGAAAACCCTCCGCACGAAGCGAAGGGCTTGTTTATTAGATACCGTATTTCTTCTTAAATCTATCGACACGGCCGCCAGCATCCAGGAATTTCTGTTTACCTGTAAAGAATGGATGGCAGTTGGAGCAGATCTCCACGCGAAGTTCAGGTTTTACGGAACCCGTTTCGAACGTGTTACCGCACGCGCAAGTAACCGTGGTAACATGATATTTCGGTTGAATATCTTGTTTCATTAGACTTTCACCTCTTTCCGCCCTGAGCCTCATGCGGACTCAGAGTTATATGGACACATAAAAAAAAGTATATCACGGGCATTTTAATTGTGCAATAGCCTATGAGGAAACAACAAGGGACGCCCAACTTTTTAATCAACAAAGCCCGGAATAGCCCCTACTCCTGAACCCCGGTACCCAAGATTATCACATCTTCCCAACGGTTCAGGATATGGTTTTTGGCAAAGCCCGCTACATCATGGAAGGCTTCTTCTTGGGCCGAGCCATGCCCACTGGGGGCACATGCGTATAGGAGCCGATAACCACGTCCGGCAGCTCTGCCTGGAAAATCTCGATTGCCTGCTTCATGCCGAGAATCTCGCCGCGGGCCGGGGGAATAAGTTCCAAATAGCTTTCCGGATCAATGTTCAGGTTGCGCAGCTGAATCAGGCGCAGGCCCGTACGGCGGGCAAACTCGATCATCGCTTCAACCTCTTCCTCACGGTCGGTGACTCCGGGGAAGATCAAATAGTTGATGGACGTATATACGCCTTGGTCCGTTGCATACTTCAACGATTTCTCCACGTTCCGGAGGGTATAAGCACGCGGTTTATAGTATGCATTGTAATGATCATCAAGCGCGCTGATCGTGCTGACACGCATCAGATCAAGCCCGGCATCCACAATCCCGCGGATATGGTCCGTCAAGCCCGCGTTGGTATTGATATTGATATAACCCATATCGGTGATCGACCGGACCTCGCGCATGGCTTCGATAATAATTTTAGCCTGAGTGGAAGGTTCCCCCTCACAACCCTGGCCGAAGCTGATAATCGATTCCGGTGTTCTCAAATGCTCCAGCATGATCTGAACGAGCTCGTCGGTACGTGGACGGAAATTCATCCGCGTCTGCGGAGCCACAAATCCGCTGTCGTCCGGCTGATCCGAAATACAACCGAAGCAGCCCGCATTGCAGGAATAGGAGACCGGCACGGCGCCTTCCCAACGGTTCAGGAACGTATTCGACGCCGTCAGGCATTCATACCCGAGCGCACAGTTGGATAAATGCTGATAAAGCCGATTTTCCGGGTATTTTTCGGTTAACTTCTTTACACCCAGCTCCAGCTCCTTCAGATCGCAGTTCAGCGGATTCCACTTCTCCGGATCATCCGATAATCGGGCAGCCGTATAAAACGCTCCATCCTTCCACACAACGGCGGAATAACCAAAGAGCGGAAGTTTGTACTCCTTATCGGTCTTTACGTAGCCGGGAATGCAAAGGCGGGTATATCCCTGCGGCAAAAGGGCGCCTACAGCGGTTTTGTTGCCGGGCAAAGCGGACATTTCGCCGGTATCGGGATCCATGCCGATGGCCCGCGTGTTGGGAAGCCCGACCAGGGTGGCTCCTTCCGGCAGCGGAATCAATTCGTCCTCCAAGATCTCGACAATCATGTCGCCGCTTCGGGCCAGTCCGTACAACTCGTCATGATCATATACGTTTCCTTGCTCATCTGCATAAACCAAATACATGTCGTTCTCCTATTCTACAGTTGTTTCTTCAGGCTCGTGATCAGCTTTGCGGAGCGGATGTGGCCGAAGGACGGGATGTTCGTCTTGCTGTCGGCTGACTTGGTGCACTGCCGCTCACATCGAACGTAGCCAGAAATTCCGCGTTGGTCTTGGTGTCACGCATCTTTTTGAGGAAGCCTTCCACAAAGTCGGCAGAATCATTCATGCTTTTACGGATCGCCCAAATGATATCCAGCTCTTCCTTGCTCAGCAGCATTTCCTCACGCCGAGTGCCGGACCGCCGAATATCGATCGCCGGGAAAATTCGCCGCTCCGCGAATTTGCGGTCGAGGTGAAGCTCCATATTTCCCGTTCCTTTAAATTCTTCATAAATAATGTCGTCCATTCTTGATCCGGTATCGACCAAGGCCGATGCCAATATCGTCAGGCTTCCGCCTTCCTCCACGTTCCGCGCCGATCCGAAAAAACGCTTAGGGCGATGGAACGCAGCCGGGTCGATACCGCCGCTGAGCGTTCTGCCCGATGGGGGAATGACCAGGTTATAGGCACGGGTCAGCCGCGTAATGCTGTCGAGCAAAATCACAACATCCTTCTTGTGTTCCACCAACCGAAGGGCCCGCTCCAAAACAAGCTCCGCCACCTTGATGTGATTCTCCGGCAGCTCGTCGAAGGTAGATGCGACCACCTCGCCTTTTACTGAGCGCTGCATGTCGGTCACTTCTTCGGGACGTTCGTCGATAAGCAGAACAAACAGTTCGATTTCGGGATGATTGGTTGAAATGCTGTTGGCAATTTCTTTAAGGAGGAGTGTCTTACCCGCTTTAGGCGGAGCTACGATCAAACCGCGCTGCCCCAAGCCTACGGGAGCAAGCAAATCCATAATCCGAGTGGACAACTGGTTGGGGGATGTTTCCAAAACGAGCTTTTCTTGCGGAAAAAGAGGAGTTAGGGCCGGAAAATGCAGGCGCTCCGCTGCGATGGCCGGATTCTCGCCATTAACGGCATTTACCTGAAGCAGACCAAAGTAACGCTCGTTCTCTTTTGGGGGTCTGCACTTGCCTGAAACCAAATCTCCCGTTCTCAAGTCGAATTTGCGGATCTGGGACGCGGAAATGTAGATGTCCTCAGAGCTTGGAAGGTAGTTTATCGGCCTTAAAAAGCCGTATCCCTCCTGCAAAACTTCAAGCACGCCCTCCATAAACATCAGGCCGCTTTGTTCCGCCTGTGCCCGGAGAATCGCAAAAATCAGTTCTTTTTTTCTTTAACTGGCCGTAGTACGGAATTTGATATTTCTTTGCCAGTTTGTACAAGTCTGTCAGCTTCATGCCTTCCAAATCGGAAATTTGTAAATCCATTCAATAACCACCTATTCAATTTTTGTTCTTGGTAAGGCCGTTCAGCCGATAAGTCTATAAGTCTATGATTCCACCACTAGGATAGGATTACCCATTTCAAAGGGAGATATGCAGACGAAGAACTGTTTTAAGGTCCGATGTTCCAAAAAAAAGTCTCTGATCCCCCGTCTGCCCCCTGTAACTGGATTCCCGTTAGTCCTCTTCCGTCTCCCGCCATACATCGGCACCAAGCATGCGCAGGTTGGTTACCAAGTGATCATATCCGCGATCGATAAATTCGACTCCGCTCACTTCCGTAACGCCTTCCGGCACCGTAAGGCCGGCAATCACCAATGCCGCACCCGCGCGCAAATCCGTCGCCTTAACCTTTGCGGCATTCAATTGACTGCCTTCCACGATGGCGGAACGGCCCTCGACACGGATTTTAGCCCCCATTCGAATAAGCTCGGGCACATGCTTGAACCGGTTGCTGTATACAAAATCGCTAAGCACGCTCACGCCTTCGGCCTGCGTCAACAGACTGGTCATCGGCGACTGAAGGTCTGTTGCAAAACCCGGATACACCAGCGCCTTTACATCAACATGCTCATATCGGTCCCTGCCGATGACGCGGATGCTTTCATCCAGCTCTTCAATGCCGACGCCCATTTCAATCAGCTTGGCCGTAAGTGCTTCCATATGCTTAGGGATCACGTTATCGATAACAACATTACCGCGCGTTGCAGCAGCGGCAATCATATACGTCCCGGCTTGAATCCGGTCCGGAATAATGGAATGGCGGCAGCCGCGCATGCTTGTAACGCCTTCGATCCGGATCGTCTCCGTGCCGGCGCCTTTAATAACCGCTCCCATGGAGTTTAACAATGTAGCAACATCTATGATTTCAGGCTCTTTCGCCGCATTTTCAATAATTGTGGAGCCTTTGGCTTTGGCAGCCGCAAGCATAATGTTTATCGTCGCCCCTACACTGCTGACATCAAGGTAGATTTTTGCGCCGCGCAGCTCTTTGGCATGCAGATGGATGGCCCCGTGTTCATTGGTGACGGTCGCCCCCAGCGCTTCGAATCCCTTGATGTGCTGGTCAATGGGACGAGGTTCGAAATTACAGCCGCCCGGCAGGCCGATTACGGCTTCCTTAAACCGCCCTAACATAGCACCCATCATGTAATAAGAAGCCCGCAGCTTCTTAACAGGCCCGTTCGGCATCGGTATGGACTTGATTTCGGAAGGATCGATCTTCATTTGATTGCCTTCCCATGAGACTTTCCCGCCCAGCTCTTCCAGTATTTCAGCGTATACAGCCACATCGCTCAGGAGCGGCAAGTTATCCAATACAACTTCGCTTTCCGCCAAAATTGCGGCAGGTATTAGGGCGATCGCGCTGTTCTTGGCACCGCTGATTGTTACGGTGCCCTGCAGTGGGCGTCCACCGCTGATCATCAATTTTTCCATAAGCTAAAGGGTCCCCCTACATCACTTTGCAGCCGAAAATGGTTACGATGGCAGTATTTTGGGTTGATTGCAAAAGATAAACGCCTTATCTCTCCCTAGGGAAAAATAACCGTCAAATACAATATCCGTATATTGATCTGCGCATTCCTTTTTAAGGAACGCACTCAAAAAATGACACACCGCTATGAAACGCAGTAGAATCTTGCGAATTCGATGGGATGCCTTGCATTGCATAAATTTTCTGGTGTCTTAAGAAATGGAAAAACACCGGCTTAGCGGTGCGCTTCCCATTCCAAACTATGGAAGTGGACAGCCCGGGAACGGGCTGTCCTATATCATACTTGAGGATATCTTCGAGATTAATGCGCTCGGAAGATATGCTTATCGAAGACTTAGGCTTGGTTGTTGGAACCAAACTCACGGATTTTACCGATAACGGTTTGCTTGATCGCTTCACGGCCTGGTTTCAGGAATGTACGAGGATCATATGCTTCCGGTTTTTCGGCAAGGACTTCACGGACTTTCTTGCTGAAGGAGATTTGGTTCTCGGTGTTCACGTTGATTTTGGACGTACCGAGCGAGATGGCTTTCTTGATGTCATGCGTTGGGATACCTGTGCCGCCATGCAGAACAAGCGGAAGCTTAACCGCATTGCAGATCTCTTCCATTTCCTTGAAACCAAGGTTTGGTTCGCCTTTGTAAGGTCCGTGTACGGAACCAAGAGCCGGGGCCAATGTATCGATGCCTGTCTCGTTTACGATGCGAATGCAGTCGTCCAGCTTCGCATACATAACGTCGCCGATGACGTCATCTTCCTGACCGCCAACCATGCCAACCTCAGCCTCTACGGAAACGCCTCTGGCATGTGCATATTCAACAACGGCTTTAGTCGTTTCAATGTTGGTGTCGATCGGGCTGTGGGAATCGTCGATCATGACCGAAGTAAAGCCAGCGTCAATAGCTTCTTTACATTTCTCAACGCTTGAACCGTGATCGAGGTGAATGGCAACCGGTACGGTGATCTTCAGGTCTTCCATCAGGCCTTGCACCATCTTAACAACCGTATTGAAGCCGCCCATGTAGCGTGCTGCGCCTTCCGATACGCCAAGAATGACCGGCGACTTCTCTTCTTGAGCCGCTTCGAGAATCGCATGAGTCCATTCCAGGTTGTTGATGTTGTATTGACCAACCGCATATTTTCCTTCGAGTGCCTTGTTAAGCATGTCCTTCATTGATACTAATGGCATGGTCCATCCTCCTATAGTCGATATGTCTAGTATATAGCCGACGTTCTTATACGATAGTATTATACCACATCGCAAGATAAATACTAAACAAGCAATTCGCAAAAAAACTGCGGCGTTTCGCACACCTGCAAAAAAAAAGAATTCCGCAATCAAGCAGAATTCAAAAATTAACCGCATATGTTACTTTTGTCCTGGAGTTGCATGTTAACGGCCAGCCTCATTTCATCAATGTCAAAAGGCTTGGTGAAATGCATCAGGGCGCCAAGATCGGTAGCCTCCTTGATCATGTCGAGTTCGCCGTAAGCCGTCATCATAATGACTTTGATATCCGGATTCATTTGTTTGATATGCTTCAGGATCTCTAGACCGTCCATGCCGGGGATCTTCATGTCAAGCAGCACCAGGTCAGGCTCGTGTTTTTTCACGATATCCAACGCGGTTTTCCCGTTAGCGGCTTGAAACGTCTCATATCCCTCGCTGCTGAATACTTCCATCAATAGAATGCGGATTCCGTTCTGATCATCGACGATCAGCACTTTTTGCTTATTCATGCAACAACCTCCCCATTTATTCGAGTTGAATATGTAAACTATAATTCAAAACTTCCCAACTATCCCTTAAGCGACCATTATTTGTATTCGCCTGCCGAATTAGAATTCCTCCCTGACATTGAATAAAGTGCAAATAAAAACAAAAAAAGCCTCCCCAAAAGGAGGCTTTCCGCATATTATTGCCGATGCTGAAGCGAAGCTTTCACGAATTCGCGGAACAGCGGCTGCGGGCGGTTCGGACGCGAGGTAAATTCCGGATGGAATTGAACCGCCAGGAACCACGGGTGTCCGGGAAGTTCGACGATTTCCACCAGTCTTCCGTCCGGGGAGGTGCCGGAGATGCGAAGCCCCGCTTTTTCAATGGCTTCGCGGTACTGGTTGTTGAATTCATACCGGTGACGGTGTCTTTCATAAACCAACTCGTCATTATAGCAGGACATGGCCAGCGACCCCGGCACAAGCTTGCACGGATACAGGCCCAGGCGCATGGTGCCGCCCAAATCCTCAACGTCCTTTTGTTCCGGAAGGAGGTCGATAACCGGATACTCGGTCGAAGGATTAATCTCGGAGCTGTTCGCGCCTTCCAGCCCCACGATGGAGCGTGCGAATTCGATGACGGATACTTGCATGCCCAGGCAAATGCCGAAGAACGGAATATTCTGTTCACGGGCATAGCGAATTGCCGAAATCTTGCCTTCAATCCCGCGGTCCCCGAATCCGCCCGGAACCAGAATGCCTCCGATTCCTTTCAGGACTTCCTCCACATTGCTCTCGGTGATCTCTTCGGCATTGACCCAGCGGATTTTCACATCCGCATTGGCATCAAATCCCGCATGGGAAAGGGATTCCACCACGCTGAGATAAGCATCGTGCAAGGCAACGTATTTACCGACAATAGCGATTTCCACTGTTTTCTCCAGCTTCGACACACGATTGACCAGCGCTTCCCATTCGGTCATGTCGGGCTCCGGCGTATCCAGCTTCAGATGGTTGACCACGATCTCGTCCAATCCTTCTTCGCGCAAGTTAAGCGGAACTTCGTACAGCGTGGAAGCATCGCGGCATTCCACGACCGCATTCGGATCGATGTCGCAGAAGAGGGCGATTTTCGCTTTCATCTCGGTGGAGAGCTCATGCTCGGTTCGGCAAACGATAACGTTTGGCTGAATGCCGATGCTCCGGAGTTCTTTTACGCTATGCTGGGTCGGTTTCGTTTTGACCTCACCGGCTGCTTTAATGTAAGGAATAAGCGTAACGTGAATGTACATGACATTGTCACGTCCCACTTCACTCTTGATTTGACGAATGGCCTCCAGGAAAGGAAGGCTCTCGATATCACCCACGGTGCCGCCGATTTCGGTAATGACCACATCGGAGCCCGCTTCGCGTCCTGCACGGAAAACGCGCTCCTTGATTTCATTCGTAATGTGCGGGATGACTTGGACGGTACCGCCAAGATATTCTCCGCGCCGCTCCTTGCTGATGACGGAGGAATAAACTTTACCGGTGGTGACATTGCTGTTCTTCGACAGATTGATATCAATAAACCGCTCGTAGTGACCAAGGTCGAGATCCGTCTCAGCGCCGTCATCCGTAACAAATACCTCACCGTGCTGGTAAGGGCTCATCGTTCCGGGGTCTATGTTAATGTATGGATCGAACTTTTGGATCGTTACCTTCAGCCCTCTGTTCTTCAGCAGTCTGCCGAGCGAGGCCGCAGTAATCCCCTTACCCAAGGAAGACACAACCCCGCCCGTTACGAAAATATACTTTGTCACAGTAAAATACCTCCTAAATAATTTCGAAAAATCAGGCGACATATGATGTTTATGGTAACCTTTTTTTCCTTTGATTCATCATCAAAAGACCGCTTTTGGCGGAAATTTTTCTTGCGAGATAAGGATGGCAAACCTCTGGAGTTTATACTTTCTTACCTCATAAAAATAACGGTGCCCGCTTCAGTTCAAAAGCGAGCCGGCCGATTGACATATAACAAGATCCCGGCGATCCGCGAAAACTCCACGTCGGCATACAGCCGATAAACGAAACGGCCGTACATACCGTGGATTCCCCCGTACTCCGGGATAATGCTGTTTCAAAAAAGAAACAAAACATCTTGCAGCAGAAACGACTCCGTAATCCTAATCCTACTCAGGGACGAAAGCGTCTCTGCAAGAAATATAAGCCCTGTATAAATGAAATCTTATACTTTACTCATATTTTAAAAACAAAAAAAAGTGACCCGCAGTACGGGGCACTTTTAAAAATCATATATTGAACCTTAATCATAAGCCCAAGCAATAGTTTACTCTGTGCCTCGTCCCCTTGTCAAGAGAAGAAGCAGGCTCAATTTACCCGATTGGCGGGCGAAAACGGATGGAGAAAACATCCATCTTGAGACATTATCTGTCCTCGTCTTCCAAGTCCTCGTCGATGACTTCTTCATCCTCGTCTTCGGCGTCCTCATCATCGAGGTCATCGTCGTCAATTACAACGTCATCGTCAACCTCTTCGTCCGCCTCGTCATCGTCGCCGAACATATCATCTTCATGATCCTCATCAACGCTGTCGTAATCTTCATCACCGTCGTCCGTGATGTAGCTGTCTTCTTCTTCGGTGAAGTCATCCTCAAGATCGTCGTCCTCATCGTTAATGATCCGCGGACGCTTCGCGTTCGCAACCGGATCGTCGGAACGCTCAAGCGGATACCAACGCTTCAGGCCCCACAGATTCGTGCCGACACAAGCAAAACGACCGTCTATATTGATCTCAGTATACAACTGGGCAATCGTTTCGTTAATTTCTTCTTCCGTGAAACCGCGAAGCTTAGCCACCTCGTTCATCAGGTCACGGTAATAATACGGCGTATTGGCCGCTTTGAGAACCATAAAAGCCAGGTCCACCATCGGGATTTCCTGGATCTTTTCCGGATCGATTTTCAAATTGAGCGGATTACTCACTAACGCACACTTCCTCTCATGCAATCTTCACTTTGCACCGTCTTATCTCAACATATCCATTATCAAAACTAAGTAAAACCTATTTGAACTCAAAAATCAAGTTTTTATGGTCAGTTCTTCCTAGCGGGCGCCAAAGGCTGGCGGGCGGGAAAGCCTAACACGGGAAATATCCGCTCTTCTTTGGCTTATACAAGAAAAAGGCGGGGAGCAAATCCCCGCCTTCCGACTGTATCCACCCCAAGGATTGACTCCTCACGGGATCGATGAGAGAACACCGGTGCTCTCTCCGTTTATTTTATGTCGGCCGCAAATGTTTGACACGACCATCAGGGCCTATTTCCCGGAAAAAAGGCGGTGTCCCATTCGGGCTTCCTTCCCGATTCATACAATACCTAAGCAACGGTTCATCGAGGAGGGGGACTGCCAGGCATGAACTACACCCGGATCATGCAATCACTGCTTATGGATAGGGACCCTGCACAGCAGGTCCGGAAGAATCGGCGGATCCTTACGTTCCACGATCCCCTGGTCTACCGCGACTGCATTCAGGAATGGCACGAGCTGGCTAGAACCGCCGGCCGTTCGCAGGATGTGACCTACTCGCCGTTGATCCACTCGATTATGGCCCCGGCTTCTCTTACGGAACGGCTGGAAACAGAATTCAAACATGACGTAACCGTGGAAGAAGATAGCCAGGTCCATATTCACGCCGTCCAAAGAAGCATCGGTACCGGTCCGGGCGTTCCTTGGGGAGTGAAACACATCAAGGCACCACAAGCCTGGTCCATTTCGACGGGATACCGGGTCAAAATCGCCGTTATCGATACCGGCGTTGATTTCAGCCATCCCGATCTTCAACAATCCCTCACCCGGGGAATCAACCTTGTCAACCGAGGCATTTTGCCTTTCGACGATAACGGACACGGTACCCACATCTCCGGTACGATAGCCGCCGCGAACAGCGCCCAGGGCATGATCGGCGTTGCGCCGAGATCCACGGTGTATCCGGTCAAAGCCTTCGACCATAACGGATCGGCATACGTGTCCGATATTGTCGCAGGCATTGACTGGTGTGTCCGCAACGGCATTCAAATTATCAACATGAGCTTCGGTATGCAGACCCGCAGCCGGTCCCTGCTTGATATTGTCGGCAAAGCCTACCAGGCCGGCGTCATTATAGTCGCTTCCTCGGGAAATGACGGCAAACGGCGTTCCGTCGATTATCCGGCTCGTTACCCGCAAACCATCTCCGTCGGGGCCACCGACCGCAAAAGAAAAATCGCTCCGTTCAGCAACCGGGGGCAATTTGTTGATATTTACGGACCGGGCGATAAAATCATATCCGCATGGCTGCACGGCAAATACCATGAAATGAGCGGCACCTCGATGGCCACTTCCCATGTGAGCGGAACCATTGCCCTGCTGCTGGCTCAAAAACCCGATCTGAAACCGGCCGCAATCAAATCGCTCCTGCAGCGGACCTCTACCCCTATCCGCCTTCGAAAAGGCACCTTATTACAGGAAGGCGAAGTCAATACGCTGAAATTCCTTCGCGAAGGAATGAAGCTGTAATCAAACAGCCGCTCTCCTTATAGGAGAACGGCTGTTTTGATATTCCATATTAAATGCCCTTCACCGTCGCTTATCCATGGCGCGCGGCATCCCGGATGTTTGCCAAAGGCCTACATCCGTTCCGGAGCGGATACGCCCACCAGGCGGAGCACATTCGCAATAACGGTGCGTACGGCGGCCAAAAGGGCAAACCGTGCTTGGGTCTGTTCCGCATCCTCGGTAATCACCCGCTCGGCCTTATAGTAGCTGTGGAACATCGAAGCGAGCTCGTATACATAGCGAATCAGGCGATGCGGCGCATAGTTCTCCGCCGCAACCGAAACTTCCTGCGGAAGCTCGCCGATTTTGCGAAGCAGATCGTACTCATGCTCCGTCGTCAGGCGTCCAAGATTCACCTCGGACAGAGGAAGCAGCCGTATTGCCTGCTCCTCAGCCTGCCGGAACACGCTGCAGATCCGCGCGTGCGCGTACTGCACGTAGAACACCGGATTTTCATTGGATGTCGAAACGGCGAGATCCATGTCAAAATCCAGATGGGAGTCCATGCTGCGCATCGTGAAGAAATAACGGATCGCGTCGACGCCGACTTCGTCCATCAGATCCTCCATCGTTACGGCTTTGCCGGTACGCTTGGACATTTTCACCTTTTCGCCGTTCTGGAACAGGCTTACCATTTGCGCGATCAAGACGATCAGCTTGGATGGATCGTTGCCCAAAGCTTCCATCGCGGCTCTCATCCGGGGAACGTAGCCGTGATGGTCCGCCCCCCAAATGTTCATTACTTTGTCGAAGCCTCGCTCGTATTTATTTCGATGATATGCGATATCGGGCGTCAGATAGGTATACGTACCGTCATTTTTCACCAGCACGCGGTCCTTGTCGTCGCCGTAATCGGTTGTACGGAGCCACAAAGCGCCGTCTTTCTCATAGGTTTTGCCCTTAGCCTTCAGTTCATTAAGAGCGTCCTCCACCAGTCCGTTCTCATAAAGGGAGGTCTCGCTGAACCATTCGTCGAAGTTCACGCGGAAACGGGCCAGATCGCGTTTGATTTTGCCAAGCTCTTTTTCAAGGCCGTACTGGCGGAAGAAAGCTGTCCGTTCCTCAGGCGTGAGGGACAATAAGGAGTCTCCCTTTTCCGCTACCAATTCCTTGGCAAAGCCCTTGATGTCCTCCCCATGGTAGCCGTCTTCCGGCATCTCAGCATCTTGACCAAGCTCTTGAAGATAACGGGCTTCGATCGATTTGCACAGGTTCACGACCTGGTTTCCGGCATCGTTAATGTAGTACTCACGGGTCACTTCATATCCCGCAAAGTCAAGCACGTTGCACAGGGCATCCCCAACGGCAGCGCCGCGGGCATGTCCCAAATGAAGGCTGCCCGTCGGATTGGCGCTGACAAACTCCAGCTGGGCTCTTTTGCCTTGCCCGACGTCAACGCGGCCGTAGTTGTTCCCCTGCTCCTGAACCAGCCCGATGACAGGGTACAGGCAGCTTTTGTCCAGGGTAAAGTTGATAAAGCCAGGGCCTGCGATTTCCGCTTTTTCAATGGATGCTTTGGCGGTGTCCAGATGCTCAAGAATCGCTTCTGCAATCTGGCGCGGGTTCTTTTTCGCGATCCGTGTCAGCTGCATGGCTGCATTCGTCGCCAGGTCGCCATGGGTTTTGTCTTTCGGCACCTCGAGCGTAACGGCTGGCATTTCTTCACGGGACACCAGCCCTGCCGCGACGGCCGCATCGGCTACCGCTTCGGCAACAAGCCGATGAATGTGATCGAGTGGATTCAATGTCATGATTCATGATCCTCCTGAATAATCAAACTGATGGAAAAGTGTCCCGAAAACTCATCGAACACATATAAATCATACGCCCAGGAAGCGCTGCCCGACATGTCGTTGATATCGATGCTGAGGCGCTGGGTGTGCGTTGACAGTTGGAATGAGGTGAAGGGGGAACGGTAATATCCCGGCAGCTTCTGACCAAGCCTGAACGCCTGCTCCGACTGGACTTCGCCGTGCCGGATGATTTTGAGTTCATCGCCGGTCAGCTTCACGGTCGCTCGGGTATCGCCCTGATACGGCCCCATCTTCGGTTCTTCGTAGCGAACATAAAGAGCATTTCCTTTGGCAAACACCTCTGCCGGAAGCTCCTGCACCGTATTCTCCCCTTCATGAAGGCTGTGAAGAATAATGGTCGCTTGTTTTCGGTCTGACATGATACGCTCCTCTTTTCCTTACCTATTGTATTACTATATCCAGTATGGCCCGGCAATTCAAATAAGGATTTTTGTAAATTTTCATTGAGATTTCACGGTCCTCTATATATTGATGGGAAGTCTATCGAATTTCAATATGTAGAAACTCCTTCGGCGTTTGCTGTTGATGAAGCTCTAGAGACGGAAAACTACCGACCGCATTAGTCGCTATATTTTTCCTCCCACCGCTTTCGCCATTCGCCGTAGGAAATGCCCGTCACTTCTTCCAGCGTTTTTCCGTCGATGGAATATGGTGCTCCAGCCAGGTCATCTTTGTCAGGAAAAGAGGTGCCCCCGATGACCCGTCCATCCGCCATCATGACGTATATTTGCGTATGCGTGTCATACATTTTGTCAAGCAGATGCCCGGAAACCGTAAAGCGGTACCCGGAAATCTCCTTACCGAAAAAATCGGCCGGGTCCCGGCTCTGCACGCTCCACGTCTGAATATACGGCGTTTGCCCGGAACCGCTGCGAAAGAAGGATTTCTCCAGAATATAAGTATGTATCTTCCCGGATCGTTTATGGATCGTGTAGCCGAAGGATTCGACATATGCCGCTGCGGCCTTTTCTTCCTTCGACATCGGCAATTTCGGTTCGCCTGTCTGGGTCAGCCAATACACGAAGACGGTTAAAATGCCAATGAGACCCGCGAATGTCAATAGGATTTCCTTTTTCATCCAAATCCACCACCCGAATTCATCTTACTTGAACCCCTTTATATACCACTAAATGCCATTCCAATATTCGAAAAACATAGAAAAGCCCGATCTTTTCACGGATCAGGCTCGGGAATCACTTACAGAGGCAGAAGCGTCACCTTGTCTTGCTGTTCCAGCCGAGCGACCATGTCGTTCCAAGCCTGCGGTTTTTCAGGGAGTACCGCATAATAGCGTTTCAGGAAGTTTACAATCAATTCCGCAGGCAGCTCGTTCATGTCATCGTCTCCGGGCATGAAGCAGAAATCCAATCCCGTCACCGCCTCGCCGTCATTGTTCCAGGAAGGATGGACATACTCTAAATCGGTCCGTTTATAACCGAGATGGGAAAGAACCTCCCGGCGCACGAACGGGTCCATCGGCTTCACGCCGCCGAAAGCATGGTCCTGCACGCGGTACGGATCATAAATTTCGGCAAACATGCCGAACAGCTCTTTGCCGCTCGCTGCAGCCAAAGACTGCAGATCCTTTAAGCGGTTCTCCGCCAGGAAGCGGCCGATGCCGAGACCTTCGCGGCCGATAATCGTAAAGTCGGTCATGGCCACGTTCCAGTCGTCATAGTAGCGGTACTCCGTCGCGCCAACGGCCTCGCCGTCATGAAGCGCAACGAATACCCGGATGCCCGGATCCTCCAAGGGCTCTTTCCACAGGCTGAACTCCAGAACCTCTTCGGGCGGGAAGACTTCTTTCATGAGATTATGCATTTTCCGGAACAATGGATCATCAATGCTTGTAATACGGATATATTCCATATGCTAAAACCTCCTTCTTTATAGGCGGGGATTTATTTGGATAAACAGTAGTGTTCTGACAGCTTGCTTTGTTCAGAGCTTTAACTCTTAAAGGGGTTCCTCCATTCCATTAAAGCCCCATAGTTGCAGGACTCTTCATCCTCAAGGTAATTTGCGGCTACGCCTACAGGCGTCCTGCCGCAGCGGAGGAGAAAGGTTACAACCGGATCCTTCAAATCGCCGCGGATGACCGCGTCAAGATACTCCTCCGCCGTCATGCCGGCTGCGACCCTGTGATAGCCGGGCATGCGCCCGCCTCCCAAAAGACGGGCAAGTTCCAACTGCACCGTGACGTGATAAAGCGACTGAATCAGCCATTTGCCGAGTCCCAGCTTGCGGTAGCGCGGACGAACGCAAATATCGGCGATATACAGCGTGTTCCCGTACGGGTTGTGATTGCGGATATATCCGCCGTCCGTGGCCTCAGCCCAGGAATGGGGCGGACCCTCCGGGTCGTAATCCACAATCAGCGAGGTGATCGATCCGGCAAGCACGCCGTCGACCTCAATGCACAAGGCGCCTTCGGGGAACCGGGCGACATGCTGCATCAGCTGCTCTTTGTTCCACCACTGCTCCGGCGGGTAGGGGGGCGGAAACGTTTCGGATTGAATGACGATCAGCTCGTCGAAATCCGCCGGGGTATAGCTGCGGATCACCGCCGGAACCGGGCGGTTGTCGTCAAACACGTAAAACCGCTGGCGAAACTTGGTCATTCTCTTGGGGTCTCCTCCTTTCCAAGGTTATCTCCAATCGGGATACAAATCGGTTCGGCGGTCGCGCCAGGTCGTAACGGAGCCTTTTTCCCGAACTTGGTACAGGAGGTTCAGGTCGAGATCGGCCGTGACGATCATGTCGTCGTTGATTTCACCTTCCGCAAGCAGCCCTTTCGGCGGAAACGGAATGTCGTTCGGCGTAATAATCGCTGCCTGGCCGAAGTTCGCGCGCATCAGGTCAACCGTGGGCAGCGACCCGACCGTACCGGTCAGCACGACATAAACTTGGTTCTCGATCGCCCGCGCATGGCTCGTATAACGCACACGGTGAAAGCCGTGCCGGTCGTCGGTGCAGGAAGGGCAGAAAATGACATCCGCCCCCTTGGCCTTGGCCATCCGCACGATTTCCGGGAACTCGATATCGTAGCAGGTCAGCATGGCAACGGTGCCTTTTTCCGTCTCGAACACCTGCAGGCCTTCGCCCGCGCCCATGTTCCACCCGGTAATCTCCGAAGGCGTAATGTGAATCTTCGCCTGCTCCGCAATGCGGCCGTCCGGATAAAATAGATGGGCCACGTTATAAAGTTTCCCTTCCCGGCGGATGACGTGGGTTCCTCCGATGATATGTATGTTGTATTGCTTCGCAAAGCTTTCAAACAGTTCGCGGTAGCGGTCCGTGAAATCCGGAAGATCGTTGATGGTCAGGGCATTTCCCTGCCCGTCCCCAATGGACATGAGCTGGGTGGTGAAAAACTCGGGGAACAGCACGAAGTCGGCTTCGTATTCTTCGGCCGTCCGGATGTAATGCTCGCACTGGCGGGCAAATTCGTCAAAGGATTGAATGGTATGCAGGTGATACTGCACGGCGGAAACGCGGAATTTCATGCTAGCCCTCCTTGGGTTGGGTGATATAAGAATTGCTCTCATTATATAAGATTCCCCTCCCGGAAAACATGGCTTGGCGAAATATTAATCATGGAACCCCAAGGCTATTCGTACGGGAAACTGGAGTCCTCCAGGCATTCCCGCGCTTCACGGCTCCGATAAAAAGCCGCCTTCCGGCCTCGTGATAGAAGCAAGAAGGCGGCTGACCCTTTCAACGTCACGCGCCAGGTTTTTATTTAGATTAGCGAAAAAACTTCCTCTGCGCCAACAGACAGCTTATTTCAGGAAATCCTTCTTGTCCAGGGCATGATCCACGAGCCGGATTTCGCTGATCCATCCGTTAAATACGCCGTCCAGCTTATTGGCGTACTGGCTCGCGCCAACCATCCATGGCTTGTTCGCCGTCGCGAGGCCGTAAACCTTTGTATCCGGATTGCGAAGTACTTCAACCCCGTCAATATACATGGTGGTCGTCACCCTGTCATTTACGATCGCGATGTGATGCCAGCTGTCATCCATCTCCCAGGACCAGTTGGTCTGCTCGCTGTCGTAATTCACGGGAAACGCCGCCCACTGGATTTCTCGCAGGCTTGAGACGGACATCGTTGCTAACGGAGCGTCCGCGTCGCCTTCCAATTTACCGACATCCTTCCCGGTCCCAAGGCGTCCCAAAATGCCCATCCACGAATGCTTATCGCTTTGGAAGTCAGGTCCGAGCTTAACGATGGCTTCTACAGTATAGCCGTTCTCAAACGTATGTTTGTTGAGCGGCGCGGTATCCGATGTCTGCAAGTAAGCCCCCTTCTCCAGGGTCTTATCGCCAAAAAAGCGGATACCGGACCGGCTTTGCGGATTTTGGGCATTTCCCTTGTACCATACCAGATCCTCCGGTGCTGCAGCGCCTTCATCCTTCCGGTACAGATCATTTCCCTGATGAGTCAGGTCCCGCACAACCGGAGTGCCGTTGCCGACCACAGGCTGGCCCTCGGAAGCCGAGCGGTTTTCGAAACGCCAATGGGCCTGCGTGCCTTTTACATTAGGGATCTCTTTATCCGCCTGAATCACCGGTTGAAATCCGGAGAACCGTTCTTCGAAATCCATGGAAACCGTAAAATCATTAAAATCGTCGACCAGATTCTCTTCGTCAAAGATCGTTCTCTGACTCTCCGGCATACTCAAAACCCAAGGGGAGAACGATTTGGCATGAATGCGGTTTTTGGCCATGTCGAACTCCAACGTCCGCATGAGACCATTGCCGCCGTGGAAAGCACTCTGGTAATCCACAACCATCATGACCACATCCTGCCCTTTATCGTTCTTCATGATCTTATGGGCGTAGCCGTGATGATGTCCGTTGACGGTCAGAAAAATCTGGTCGTTCTTCTTGATCAGCTTATCCCACAAGTACTGGCCGTGGTCCGTCATCACCGCTTCCTTCTTGTCACCCGAAATGTTCAGGAGCTGATGGGTAAACAGCATAACCGGATAGGTTGGATGCTTGTCGATGACCCCTTGAGCCCACTTCAGCGATTCCTCGGACGATCTCCAGTCCAGAAAAAGCGCAATATACTTCTTCCCCGCCCCATCAAATAGGTAATAAGAGTTGAACCCATTCGCCGAGCTGCCGCCAAAACCCGGAATCGACTTCATTCGATCCGCGGAAAAGTACTGACGGAACGGTTCTTTTTGCAAATCGCGTTCATTGTCGTATTGGTTCGAATCCAACACGTCATGATTGCCTGCCAGGAATCCGTAAGGCAGCTTTGCTTTATCCAGCGTCTTCATCGCTTGATCCGCATTTTTCCATTCGTAGGTTTCATTTACCCGGTCTACCAAATCGCCCAGATGGGAGGTGAACATGATGTTCTCCTTTTGGGCATGGTCTTTGATCCATTTGGTCTGCGACATGAAGATTTCGTTTTTTATAACGCGCATACTTTTGGGTATCCGGTAAAATCGCAACCTTGAAGCTGCCGCCCTCTTTTGAAGCATGAGGCTTAGCTGTTGCCGGTTTGACGCCTGTAAGCACTCCTATCATTAACAAGGCTGACATCAGGATTGCAAAAGCTTTTCTAAATCGCGGATTCATTCTGGCTGTCCCTCCAAAATTAAGATATGGACCTATCTTAAAAGGAGAGTGTTATCGGAGCATAAGGGGAAATGGGGCTTTTGATTAACGCCATTCATTGGCCCCTACCGAAAAGGGATTTCAGCCGCTCGGCATAACTTTGCAGGGGGAAAGCGGGTTATAAAGGTAGAGAGCGGAGAGGGTGATGGTTTGGTGAGTGAGGACAAAACGGTGAGTACGGAGAAATTCTCGCCGGAGCTGCTGGAGCGAAGGAAACGGCGGATGAAATGGATGGATGGAATCCGACGGGGAAAGAGGATCACTTCCGTGACCTTGTTTATCGTGTTTTTGTTTATGCTGTTTTGGGGCGGAGTCAGCGCTTATTTTGAGATATCAGGGAAAAACGATCAGTTTAAGCGTGCGGTGGACACATTGGCAGAACTCTCCGGAAGCGGTACGAAGGTGGATCATAACTTTGGGACCGTCTCGTTAAGTCCGCTGCTGACCCAGACGGTGACAACTAGGCTATACCGGCAGATTGGGGAATGGAAGGTAATCACGGGCGAGTTGCATGCGGAAAAAAAACTTGTTTGGCGAGCTGAGATATACAATAAAAGAAACCCCGAAATATTTAGACGGATATGCTCCAGCTTCCTTTGGAATGCCGATGTCGCTTGTATATGGAGGCACCGATGGGAACGGGAAGAAAACAGAGGAGGCTTTGAAGCAATTGAGCCGGATCGAGGACGGTTTTGTGGCCGAAATGGGGTTTTCGCTCGGCAAAGGAATTGCTCCGGGTCAGCTTGCGGAAATGCTGTCCGGCTATGACCTCTGGATCATGGGCATGGCTGTATATTCAGGCGAAATTAAAGAAGTGAAGATATCTACCTATAGCAGCAGCGGCGATGCAATATATGCCCCTCATCTGACGCTTCGCCCCTATACGGCCTATTCGGATGACGGCGCCAGGAGAAGATGGAACCGAAGCATATCCAAAGACGATGTAAAAATGGCAGCGGACCAAATGATCAAAGACTTGGAATGGTTGACAAGCCGTGTGAACTACGACGGTGCCGGCGAGGATAAACAGCGTTTGGCTTACCTCAATGGGATACAGGTGTTTGGGGCAGTCGTCACCGGGCCGGTGAGAGAGCTGGAAAAGCTGAAGCAGGTACCGGGGCTTCGGGATTTCCGGCTTGGCCGGATCGAGGTCTGGAACTGGGAAAAGCATAAAACAAACATGCCTTGAACAGGTATATTCCCCATGGTATGGGCTTCAGAGAACTTTCGCCTCCTTAAACCACAACGCAAAGGGAGAGGGATCAGCCGTTTATTCCTTTGGCATGATCCCTCTCCGGAAGGGCCTCGTATAAAAGTCTATCCTGGCAGGAATATCTCGACAGGATAGACTTTTCACTCATGATCTCAGATTTGTCTTGGACTTTTCGAACCGGAAGTGCTATCCTCGTTAGCATTTTCCTAGCCCGTCCTCTTTCTGTTGACGTTCCCTTAGTTTCCTTATTCGTCCGTAAGCGACGAGATACCTTGTGTTACGCGGTCCAGCAGGTCCAGAAACAAGCCGCGCTCCTCGATGCTCAGCAATCCCACCATCGCTTCCAACCGGGCGAAGTGCTCGGGAGCCATGTCGCGAAGCTTATTTCTGCCTTCCTCGGTCAAAACGACCGATTTCTGACGCCCATCATCCGGACTCGGCCGCCTGGAGACCAGGCTGTCCCGTTCAAGAATATCGATGAGACCGGTCACCGTGGCACGCGTGACGCCCAAGTGCTCTGCCAGTTGCGAAGGCAGTTCTTCCCCCCCCGTTATCTTCAAGGTCTGCCAATAAGCGATACCGCCCCGCGGATAAACCGAATCTGGAGAAATGAACCTCCGCGGCATGTCCCAGCCAGGATCCCGCTGCGATCAGCCTCGAAGCAACGAGTATTGCCTGTGCGTCCACATCCAGATCATAGCGCTCGATCTGACGCTTGGACTGTATAAGCGAGGGAATAGCGTTCATCTGATGTGTTGCTTTATTATTCTTGGCCATGAACATAGTATGGCGCCTAATTAATTTGTAGTCAACCTGATTTTTCGTAACATCTCCCAGGTTCCTGCCATCTCAGACTTCCTTACCTGGACTTACAAAAATCTGCGTATCGCCTGGATGGCTGCCATATGTAATCCCTCATGGAAAATGGTCCGCACCAGAACCTGGGCGATCGTATACATCCCCGCCTCCGTTGGCGGAAACTCTTCTTCCATTCGCTCGCCGTACCTTTCCCTGATAGCAGCGATCTGCGTCCCAAGCTGATGACGCAGTGTGTCCAGCGTCGGGGGCGCCGTTTTCCAGTCGGCAGGGCTGGTTCCGTAGTCAAACCATTCGCGGTATCCTTCAGGCAGCTCAATCGCCTCTTTGGTCAAATGCCGAAGCCAAAGATACATATCAAAATAAACATGACCCAGGTTCCAGCGAATGTTATTCCGAAAGCCCGGCGGAATCTTGTCCGCCTGCTCCTCTGTAATCGATGCGCATACCTCCAGGGTGTGATTTCTGTACAGTTCCAACTGGGCAAACAACACCTCATGCCGCTTTTCCACTTTTTATCCCTCCAAAACATCCATTTCTTGTACTTATAATTCGATTCCAAGAAGTATTTTCCTTTTTCTGTATTTAAAAATCCATGGGTTTCCCGAGAATGCTCCTGTCCAATGTGGCGGTACGGCTTTTCCGATATGATCCAGAACAAAAAAAACAAGCATCCCGCTTCCAGCCCAAAGGCTTAGGAATAGGGACGCTTGTTTATAAATCACGCGCTCATCGAAAAGAAAGGGACGAGCCCATACGCTTAGACATACATGATAGACCAAGCGACGAGCCTGCACGGGAGCCATTCGCATAGGTGGCCGAGGGACGAGCCGGACAAAAGGAGCAGCCCGTCATTACTCCGCCAACCAAGCTTAGAGGGTCCCCTCCTATTTTACAAACCCGAGCAGCATCTCGCGGATCAGCTTGGCCGCCACGATTTGCGTCTGCTCCGTCGGGTCGTAAATCGGCGCTACTTCCACCAGGTCGCAGCCGACCACGTTCACGTCGGAATTCGCGATCAGATGAACGGCCTCGAGCAGTTCCTTCGACGTAATGCCGCCTGCTTCCGCGGTACCGGTGCCCGGTGCGGCCGAAGGATCCAGTACGTCGATGTCGATCGTCACGTATACCGGACGGTTGCCCATGGAAGGCAAAGCCTCCTTCAGCGGCTTCGCCACTTCGAACGGATGGAAGTTGATGTTTTTGTGGCCGTACTGGAACTCCTCGCGGGAGCCGGAACGGATGCCGAACTGATAAATATTTTTCCCGCCCATGATATCCGCGGCTTTGCGGACCGGCGTGGAGTGGGACAAAGGCTCGCCCTCATAATGCTCCCGCAGGTCGGCATGCGCATCGATATGGATCAAAATGAGATCCGGGTACTTGGCATGCATCTTTTGGATGATAGGCCATGTTACGAGGTGCTCGCCGCCGAGACCGATCGGAAATTTGCCGTCGTCCAGCAGTTTGCCCACATAATCGCCGATCACTTCCAGGCTGCGTCCCGCATTGCCGAATGGCAGCATCAGGTCGCCCGCATCGAAATAAGTCATGTCTTCAATGCTCTTGTCCAGATAAGGGCTGTACTCTTCCAAGCCTACGGAAGCCTGGCGGATGCGGGAAGGGCCGAACCGGGAGCCGGGACGGTAGCTAACCGTAAAGTCCATCGGCATGCCGTAAATAACGGCTTTCGATCCTTCGTAGTCCTCGGAGCTTAAAATAAACACGTTGCCGGAATATCCTTGTTCCAGTTTCATCAGCGTATTCGCTCCTCCCTACTTCACCAGGTCTTCCACGAATTTAGGCAGTACGAAAGCCGCTTTGTGGAGGCGAGGCGAATAGTATTTCGTATCCATCTCATCGATTTGGGACTCGTCCACTTCGAGCGGATCGTATTTTTTGCTGCCCATGGTGAACGTCCACAGACCGCTTGGATATGTTGGAATGTTCGCCCCATATACGCGTACGATCGGGAAGATTTCCTTCACGTCCTTGCTTACCTTTTGAATCAGGTCCGCTTTGAACCAAGGGTTATCCGTCTGCGCCACGAAAATGCCGTCTTCCTTCAGCGCTTCGTAGATGCCTTGGTAGAAGCCGCGCTCAAACAGCGGAGCCGCCGGACCTACAGGCTCGGTGGAATCCACCATGATCACGTCATATTCGTTTTTATGTTCATGAATGTGCATATATCCGTCATTGACCAGCACCTCCACCTTCGGATCGTCCAGCTTGCCGGCAATCTCAGGCAGGTACTGCTTCGAGTATTCGATCACTTTCCCGTCGATTTCGACGAGAACGGCTTTTTCAACTCCTGGATGCTTGATCACTTCACGAATGACGCCGCCGTCTCCGCCGCCCACAACGAGCACTTTTTTCGGATTCGGATGCGTGTTCAGCGCGGGGTGAGCGACCATCTCATGATAGACGAATTCGTCCTTAATCGTAGTCATGACCATACCGTCAAGGACGAGCATGCGTCCAAATTCCTCGGTATCGATCATATCCAGCTGTTGAAACTCCGTCTTCTCATGCACAAACGTTTCCCGTATTTTCGCCGTGATGCCGAAAGTCGGCGTTTGCTTCTCCGTAAACCATAATTCCATCGTCTCTACCTTCTTTCCGCTAGAATAAATGTTCAGCCATCCAGATCCAAGCCGTAAAACTTTATTCGGGCAAGCCACTCGTTTCACATCTTTTTCTATTGTACCAAACAAATTGTATTATATTAAATCAAGCCCAAAATGCAACCAAATTATCAGGGGCTGCTTCCCTTAAGCAAAATCGCCGTCCTGCGCATGAATATCCTTTTCCATGGTTCCCCATAATGAATAACAAGCAGAAAACGGCTTCGTCGTCCTTCTCATCTAGCGTCAGGGGCGTTTTTTACGAGAAATCCGGGAACAAAAACCAGCGAAAAGGAGCATCTGTATGGCAGGCCAGGATCGAAAACCGCATAAGCGCCGAAGAACATGGTTCTTCCGGCTGACAGCCCTGATGTTCGGTCTTCTTATCCTGACCGTTCTGGCAGGCGGCATTCTGCTGACCTATTGGTATGTTACGCCTCTTCCCGTCGCAAAAACGGAAAGGGCTTCGAGGCTCCTGGACAGCCGCGGGGAGGTCATCGCCACCTTCTCCTCCTCGGGCCGCTTCTCGGAAACAGTGTCCTTGGACCAAATCTCCCCCCCTGCTTGTCAAAGCCACGCTTGCGGTGGAGGACCGGAAATTTTACGACCATCCCGGCTTTGACCTGAAGGGTATGGCCAGAGCGGTACTCGTCAATCTGGAGCATATGAACAGCAAACAGGGAGCGAGCACGCTAACCCAGCAGCTGGCGCGAAACCTGTATTTGTCCCATGAAAAAACCTTGGAGCGAAAGCTCAAAGAAGCCAAATACACGGTCCAGATGGAGATGAAATACGATAAAGATGAAATTTTGGAAATGTATCTGAACGAGATTTATTACGGACACGGTGCATACGGCATCGAATCGGCAGCGCGCATGTATTTCGGCAAGCCGGCCAAAGAGTTGAATCTGGCCGAGAGCGCCATGCTCGCGGGAATTCCGAAGGGGCCAACGTACTATTCTCCATATAACCATATGGAAAATGCGATGAACCGCCAAAAACTCGTGCTGAACGCCATGGTGGAAACCGGGGATATTACCCAAAGCGAGGCCGACAAGGCCGCTTCGTCAAAGCTGGCGCTGCTTCCGCAGGACCGGCAGGAGAACAAGGCCAC
This sequence comes from Paenibacillus sp. DMB20, assembly GCF_000987955.1. GTDB lineage: Bacteria > Bacillota > Bacilli > Paenibacillales > Paenibacillaceae > Paenibacillus_AQ. The sequence goes on along the minus strand of NZ_LAZU01000035.1, from coordinate 34,971 downwards.
CGCGTCCTTTTTCCGGGATTATGTACGGGGGCTGCTGACCGCCAAGCTGAACATTACGGAGCAGCAGCTCGAGCAAGGGGGACTGAACGTTTATACAACGCTGGATCCCCAAGCGCAGCAAGCGGCGGAGGAAGCCGTGGCGAAGGAGATGGACGGGAAGGGAGAGCTGGAAACGGCCCTGGTCTCGGTCGACCCCCGCAACGGCTACATCAAAGCAATGGTCGGCGGGAAGAACTACCGGGAAAACCAGTACAACCACGCTTTGGCCAAAACCCGTCAGCCCGGCTCCACCTTTAAACCGATTATGTACCTGACAGCTCTGGCATCGCATGAAATGACCGGCGTGACGATGTTTAACAGCCAGCCGACCCTGTTCCACTACGATAACAACCGCAAAACTTACAAGCCCAGCAATTTTGGAGACAAATATCTCGGCGAAATCAATATGCGGCAAGCGATCGCAGCCTCGGATAACATTTACGCGGTCAATACCATTTTGCAGATCGGCCCGGAGAAGGTAACGGAAATGGCAAAAAAAATGGGCATTACGAGCACGCTGGAATCCGTCCCTTCCCTTGCGCTGGGAACGTCGCCGATCAGTCCGCTGGAGATGGCCTCCGCCTTTGCGGTTCTTGCCAATAACGGAAAGCGGGTAGATCCCGTAGCCGTGTTGAGCATTACCGATGCCGCCGGAAGGAGCCTGTACAGCGCGCCGGAGGATGAAGGCGAGCAGGTCGTAGAGCCTGCTGCAGCGTACGTGCTCACCCGGATGATGGAAGGCGTATTTGAAAACGGGGGAACCGGCAGACGTGTGTCCTCGCTCATGAAACGTCCCGTGGCCGGCAAAACCGGCACGACCGATACGGATGCCTGGCTGGTGGGGTATACGCCCGAGCTGTCGACTGCCGTCTGGGTCGGCTATGACAAGGGCCGAGAGATCAACACAAGCGAGGGACGGCATGCCGCGCCGATCTTTGCCCAGTTTACGGAGAAGGCGCTGGAGAACGTTCCGCCGAAAATTTTCCCCATCCCCGAAAACGTCGTAAGCGTCTATATCGATCCGGAAACCGGTAAGCTGGCCGATGCCGATTGCCCGGAGAAAGCGCTGGAGGTGTTCATCAAGGGTACCGAGCCCACCGAATACTGCACCGAGCATGGCGAGGAGCCGAATAAAAAGGCCAAGCCCGCCGACACCGTCAAACAGGAAGAACGGTCCTGGTGGTCCGATTTCAAGCGGTGGTGGGTGGAGTAAGGGGGATCAGCCGGAATGCAAGGCAGCCGGCCCCGACAAAAACGAACAGCCCTGCATAGATAGCATCCATGCAGGGCTGTTTTCCTTTAAGTTATAAGACATCCGTCTGTTCAACTTAAAAACCGAAAAGCGAGGTCGGCTTCAGAAGCGAACCGATTGAGTCTCCGATCACCATCATCGTGATAAATACCGCAGCATAGATCAGCAGAATGGCATACAGCGTATCCAGTCCGCGAACGTTCTCCCTTTTGTAACCCATGGTGATAACGGCCGGAGCGGTAAAGATCGCCCCGATCATGCCGATGCTCATTAAGGCAACCCCGATTCCGCTTCCCATCATGATGAACAGGAATCCAACGAAAACGATCACGATCAACGGAATCAGCAGCGTTCCGTAACGGGCGATGATTTCCCTGAAATCCGCCGATGGATTCGTTGAAAGCTTCACGGCCCCAAAGGTATACACAGCCACCAGCAGCATGAACACCGCGAGCCAAAATACGGGCTTTATCACCAGATCGACAAACGGGCTGTTCATGTAGCTGCGTGCCGATCCGATAGACAGATACGTCATCAGCGGGAGAATGAGAACGAACAGAACGATCGATATGATCCCGTTCAGAAACTGCTCGGAACCCGTTCTTTGTGCTACGCCTAACGGATTCTTCAAACCCTTAACAAAATAGTTGAAGTAGATCTTGGAATTCTGCTTGGCGCTCTCCAGATAAGGATTGGGCTGAGGCGTTCCCTGGCCGGTATGGCCGGACGTGTGGGCCTGGGGCGCAGATGCCGTGGTGTAATGCGCCTGCTGGCTGCCGGCGGAGGCTTCCTGGCCTGCTCTTTCCGCATCCGCTTGGGCAACGGTTCCGGAATGGCCCGCTGTAAAACGCACAACTTCAGCTTTCGCCTCGGGCTGCTCCATTGTGCCTTCGTTTTCCATTACCAGCTTGTTGCCGCATTTCCGGCAGAACTGGCCGCCTTCGTTCTCGTGCCCGCAAATGGTACAAATCATTATTTTCCTCCTTCGTCGGCTGCACATTCCATCTTGAATATATGTAATATGTCTAAAAATATGAAGATATGTATGAAATCTGCCATTCATAAGTTGGATATGTGAGCCCTGAGCTATTTTAGGTATTAGTATATATGCGCTCAAAAGGGATTGGAAGTATTTTCTGTCCCCTCTCTCCCATTTAGCAAGCTTGTTAAAAATTGGTTTATACTATATATAAGGCCCTTATATAGGATAGTGATTAATTAAAAAGTAGGTGCAGCTGCATGACTCATCAAAAAAAATAACGGATCGACGCCGCTAAACCGGCCTCTTCCCCATTCGCTCTATTCGGCTGCCGCCTTGGAAGCAGCCCCGCTTTTGCTTGGACAGACGCTTGTGCGCCGGACGGAGGACGGGGAAATCCGGTGCAGGATCGTTGAAACGGAGAGCTATGGAGGCCAAGAGGATAAAGGCTCGCATGCCTTCGGCGGCCGGCGCACCGCCAGAACGGAAACGATGTTTCACGCCGGCGGCAAAGCTTATGTTTACCTGATCTATGGGATGTATCACTGCGTCAATGTCGTCACGGGACCGGAAAATGATCCCCAGGCCGTTCTGATTCGGGCGGTGGAGCCGCTGACCTCCCGTGACGCGGACCGAATGCGACTGTACCGCGGTAAGCTTCCGGCCGGAAAGCCCTCGAATCTAAGCAACGGACCGGGCAAGCTGTGCAGGGCGCTCCGCATCGACAAAAGCCTGAACGGCTGCCGCCTCGACCGGATCGGCGGTCCCCTGTATCTTGAACAGGGGGAAAGCGCGGCCGGATTGCCCATCATGCAGTCGCCGCGGATCAATATTCCCTATGCCGAGGAGTATGCGGGCAAGCCTTGGCGGTTTTATATTGAAGGAAATCCATATGTGTCGGTTGTTGATAAGCAAGCCGTTCCTTTTCTCTATAAATAAGCTCTGATGTGCCCGGGAACGGGCATTTTTTTTCACCATAATAATCAAATGTTCGTTTGAATAATGATCATTTTTGGCGTATAGTGGAATTAACAATCAAATGATCATTTGAATATGATGCTCCATCATCCGTTTTACGATGAACGTGATAAAGAACAACAAAGGGGAGGCTACCAACATTGACCAACACCAATCCAAATGTTTCTACTCCATCTGTACAGGACCAACTGGACGTATGCGAAACTTTTTGCCCATCGCCGGAAACGGTCTCCCGGCTGAAGCATGATATTTCCGACGACGATGTAGCGGGTATGGCCGAAATTTTTAAAGCCCTTGCCGATCCTACCCGGGTAAAAGTCGCGTACATGCTCGATCGGGGCGGCGAGCTGTGTGTCTGCGATGTCGCGGAAGTGCTGGGAAGCTCCACGGCAACGGCTTCCCATCATCTCAGGACTTTGAAGAATAAACATATCGCCAAATCCCGAAAAGAAGGCAAAAACGTATTTTACTCCCTGAAAGACGATCATATTCGCACCCTGCTTCATATGACACTGGAGCATCAAAAGGAGAAGGTGGACTTATGAGACATCATAACGATCCCGTAACAGGCGGCATAGAAAAGGACCGGGACTTGGAGTTTGCGGAATACCGGGTTCAAGGCTTGTCCTGTCCCAACTGTACAAGAGAGATGCAGGAGGAAATCCGGAAGCTTGAACACGGCCGGGAGGCCAAACTGAGTTATAACAGCGGCAAGCTGACCGTTTCCCCAAGAATTGATCTGCAGCGCGTGGAAAATATTCTGAAAAGCGATGGAGCTCGCCTGATCCGCCCATCGGCCGATTCCGCTTCCTTGGCCGGATCCGCGGGCAGCCGCGGGCATTCTCACTCTCATGGCACTCCTCATCACTCGCATGGCGAAAGCATGAACACGGCGATGAGCACGGTCATGGGCACAGTCATAGCCATGGTGAAGGAGCGCGCATGAAATGGCTGCTCTCCATCTCTGCCGTTCTTTATTTGTTGACGTTTGCCCTCGATAACCGGGTGGCGGAACCTGTGCTTATTACGTTTTATGCTGCAGCCATGATTCTGAGCGGATATACTACGTTTCTCCGCGGACTGCGCAATCTGACCAAGTTTAAGTTTAATATGGATACGCTGATGACCGTAGCACTCGTCGGAGCCGTCTTCATCGGGGAGTGGCGGGAAGCCACGTTGGTCGCCATCCTGTTCGGCCTGAACGAAATGCTTGAAGGCTACGGCATGAACCGGGCCCGCCAGTCCATGGAAGCCCTCCTTGCCGCCGCACCCAAGGAGGCCGAGCTGATCCGGGACGGCCAGGCCGTACGCGTACCGATTGCAAGTTTGTCCCCCGGCGACATTGTCCGTGTCCGTCCGGGAGAAAAGATTCCGTCGGACGGGATTATCTCCCAAGGAACCGGCGCTGTTAACGAGGCAGCCATTACGGGTGAATCCGTTCCGGTAACCAAGCGGGAAGGAGACCTCGTATTCGGCGGCAGCGTCAGCAGCGACGGGCTGCTGAATGTTGAGATTACCAAGGCTTATGAAGACTCTTCCTTGGCGAAAATCATGCATCTTGTTCAGGAAGCACAGGACAGCAAGACCCCGACAGAGCTGTTTATCGATAAATTCGCCAAGTATTACACGCCGGCCATCATGGTGATTGCCCTCATCGTAACGCTTGTGCCGCCGCTCCTGTTCGGCCAGCCGTGGATGACCTGGGTTTACCAAGGGCTATCGATTCTTATCGTCGGCTGTCCCTGCTCGCTGGTGCTGTCTTCCCCGATTGCGCTTGTGAGCGGCATGACCCGGGCGGCCCGGAACGGCATCCTCGTCAAGGGCGGCGTACACCTGGAACAGCTTGGCCGTCTTCAGGCCATCGCCTTTGACAAGACCGGTACCCTGACTCGCGGCGAGCCAGCCGTTTATGAAGAGATTGTTTATAATGAAGACCGATTTTACGGCGTGATCGGGGCGCTTGAGCAATCCTCCTTGCACCCGCTGGCCAAAGCGGTGATGAAACATCTGGCTGCCAAACAGCCGGAGCAAAGCTTTGAGGAGCCCCTTCAGCCGGCCGTGCTGCCTGGAGAAGGCGTGCGTGCGGAGGTTGGCGGAACCCTGTATTGGGTGGGCAGCGAAGAAGTGCTGCGCCATATTCAGGGGGCGGGAACAGCGCAGCTGGATCAAGTCCGGAAAGACATCGGCCGCCTGAAAGAGCAGGGCTACACGATTATCGTGGCCGCAAGCGAGCGGTCCGTGCTGGGATTGTTTGGACTGGCGGACGAGATTCGTACGGAAACGCCGGGCGTCATCCGAGAACTGCATGAAGCCGGAATTACGAATACCATCATGCTTACCGGCGACCATGCGCAATCGGCGGCATCCATCGCGAAGCAGGCGGGGGTGTCCGGCTATTTTGCGGGACTTCTACCTGAAGAAAAGGTTGCCAAAATCAAAGAGCTGGCGCATCAGCAGAAGACGGGCATGGTGGGCGACGGCATTAATGACGCACCGGCTCTGGCCGCAGCCGACCTCGGCATTGCCATGGGCAAAGGGACGGACAGCGCCATCGAAACCGCGGATATCGTCCTCATGCAGGATCACCTCGGCAAGCTGCCGAATGCGATCCGGACGGCGAGAAAAGTAAACCGCATTATCCGTTGGAACATCGGCATATCCCTGTCTCTGAAAGCCATAGCCCTGCTGTTGACCATTCCCGGATGGCTCACCCTATGGATTGCCATCATTTCGGATATGGGCGCGACCATTCTCGTTACGCTTCTTGGACTGACCATACTGTTGGGCAAAGATAAACCGGCTGTCACGGCCTGACAGACTGACGACCAAACAGATAGCCTTCTAAAAACAACGTCAGACTACTACTTCAAGCCTTTCCATAAACGCAGCCTTAACAAAGCGGGGTGTCCCACAGTCATCTTGGATGACAGGGACACACCCTCATTTTGTTAATCCTTCCGTTTGAATACGACATCCGTAACAATCGGTAGATGATCCGAGGCCTCCGTCCTTATTACCCGCTGATTGTCGTGCCGAAGAGAAGGCGACGTTAAGATATAATCAATGATTGTGGACGGATTGCGGACCGGGAAGGTATAGGCATCATCCATTCCCTGAAAACCGTTTACAAACAAGCCGCTATTCAGCAGCAGCTGGAGCTCCCCGCTTCCCGGCTCTGCATTGAAATCTCCCAGTAAGAGCGCTGGACCTTCCGCGACCGACACAAGGTCAATAATTTCCTGCGCCTGCGCCATACGGCCTGGAACGTCCAGTCCAAGGTGCGTGTTGTACACATTTACATGGATGCCCCGTACATTCACGACGGCATGCAGAATCCCGCGCTGTTCTTTACCAAAGCTGCTGAGCAGCACATTTTCAGACCGGATAATCGGGTGTTTGCTTACAATGGCGGTACCATACTGCGGCCTTTCGGTCTGTCCCTCCGCCGGATCAAAGTCGAGGTTGGCCCCATAGGCATAATGATACCCGAGCAAGCCCGCCAGCTCTTTAGCCTGATCTTTAAAAGCACTGCGAATCCCGAAAAACCGGTCAACCTCCTGCAAGCCCACGATCTCCGCACCGGAATCACGAATGACCTCCGCGATTCGTTCGAGGCTCAGCCGACCGTCCAGGCCGACGCCGTGATGGATGTTGTAAGACATGAGGGTCGTTCCCGCTTTTTCGCCGTTCCCTCTGTCCTCTGCCTGTGCGCCATATGAACATATCGAAGAGAACAGCAGACTGAAAACAAGCGAAATCATCCGTATCTTCATCATTTACTCTCCCTTCATCCGTATAATGGGGGTAATTAAGACCATTATGTAACCGGATTCCCGTTTATTATACACTCCCGGCTGCAGCTGAAAAATTAACTTTAAGAGATCTTGTAAAATTCGGGGATGCGTTTCGGTTACTTTTGGGGGATATATGAATTATAAATTTTATGATAAACTTCACGATAGAAAAATGTCTATTTCGTGAAAATACTAGCGATAGATTAGAATTGGAGGCATGAAACGTGCGGGAAGTATTAAAAGAGTTTAAGCAGTTCGCACTCAAAGGAAATATCATGGAGCTGGCGATCGGGGTCATCATCGGAGGCGCATTCGGAAAAATCGTGTCGTCTCTCGTTAACGATTTATTGATGCCGCTGCTGGGACTGCTGCTAGGCGGGCTCGATCTGTCGGCGCTCCATTATCCGGTCGGCGGAGCCGATTTGAAGTACGGCGCGTTCTTGCAGGCAGTGATTGATTTTATCATTGTGGCTTTTTCGATCTTTATGTTCATTAAGGGACTCAGCCTGCTGAAGCGCAAGGAAGAAGACGCACCGGCCGCACCCGCTGAACCGCCCAAGGAGGAAGTGCTGCTTACCGAGATCCGGGATCTGTTGAAGCAGCAAAATGAAAATCAAGGCAGTCGCTCTTAATACTCAGGGAAGCCGAAAAACGGAGAATTGCTCCTTCGTTTGCGGCTTCTTTTTTTGTGATTCCAATAAAGCCCGGGCATATTCTATCTGAAAATTGACGCGCGTCAAGGTCTTTATCCCCCATCCCCTATATGATGAAAGTGTGAATAAAAGAAAGGGGAATGACAAAATGAAAACCGCCAAATTCCAAATGGAAGAATTGACTTGCCCAAGCTGCGTGAAAAAAGATCGAAGGTGCTCTTTCCAAACAGGAGGGCGTGAAAGAAGCGAAAGTACTTTTTAGCTCCAGTAAATTAAAAGTCCATTTTGACGAGGAAGCCGTGACGGTCGAACAGATCAAATGCATGGTTCAAAAGCTGGGGTATCCTGTGCTGGAATCCAAAGAGGTCTAATTGCCCGATATTTATCATGGGCGGGTATGGCTATCAGGATATTTCGAAAGGGATGACAAGACATGACCAAAAAGCATAGAGGCCTCACCGTTCTCATTTCGGGTGTTTTTCTTGCCCTGGCTTTTTTGTTTAACCTGATCAAACTCGATTTTATGAAGGATATATCTTTAATTGCCGCCACAGCCATTGCGGGCTATCCTATCATGCGAAACGCATGGCAATCGGCCAGGATGAAAACATTCAGTATCGAGCTGCTGGTCACCGTTGCCGTGATCGGGGCCTTGTTCATCGGCGAATACGTGGAATCGGCAGCCGTTACGTTTTTTATTCCTGCTGGGGGCTTATTTGGAAGCACGCACTTTGGAAAAAACGCGCTCCTCCCTAAAGTCCTTAATGGACATGGCCCCGCGGGAAGCGAAAGTCTTAAGGGATGAAAAACCGGTAATGATTCCGGTTGAAGAGGTCCTGAAAGGGGACCGGGTTCTTATCCAATCGGGCGAGAAGATCGCCATCGACGGAAAAGTGGCCTTCGGCCAAGGCTTCATTAATGAAGCATCCATCACGGGAGAATCGGTTCCGGCCCGGAAGGAAGTCCATGACACGGTATTTAGCGGAACCGTGGTTGATCATGGATACCTCGAGGTCATCGCTGAAAAAAGTCGGGGAGGATACCGCTTTTGCCAAGATCATTGAGCTCGTGGAAGAAGCGCAGGAATCCAAAGCCAAAACCCAAAAATTCCTGGAAAAATTCGCTTCTTTCTATACGCCGGCGATTTTGGCGCTTTCGGTCATCGTTTTTCTATTCACAAGGAACATAGAGTTAACCCTGACTTTCTTGGTCGTCGCGTGCCCCGGAGCCCTGGTCATTTCCGCCCCCGTTTCGATCGTGGCGGGGATCGGCAATGGAGCCAAAAGCGGTGTGCTCATTAAAGGCGGCGAAACGATGGAGCATCTGTCCAAAATCAATGCCGTCGTATTTGACAAGACCGGAACATTGACCAAGGGTCGGCCGGAAGTAACGGCCATTAAGGCTTACCGGATGGAAGAAGAGCTTTTATTGACCCGATTGGCCGAAGCGGAGGTCGTCTCGGAACATCATTTAGGGAGGACGATTGTTCAAGAAGCCCTGAACCGAGGCTTATCTCTTGTTCGCCAACCCAGCGACGTGGAAATTGCCAAGGGGAACGGGATAAAAGCTGTCATTGAAGGAGAAACCTGGGCCATCGGAAACCGTAAGTGGATGGGCATCCATTCGGTTCGTATAACAGATGAAGTCGACGCCTATGCCATTGAACAGGAGAAACAGGGAAATACGGCGATTTTTGCAGCAGCGGGAACTGACATCATGGGCGTAATTTCAATTGCCGATCAGGTCCGCGCGGAAGCACGGGAAAGCATCCGTCGGCTAAAGGACAACGGCGTCAAGCAGATTTATATGCTTACCGGGGATAATCGGCATACGGCGGAGAAGGTGGCGAAGCAGCTTGGAATCGATCAGGTATTTTCCGAACTGCTTCCGGCAGATAAAGTCGCAAAAATAAAGGAACTGAAAGCTCTCGGTCATAAAGTGGCTATGGTGGGAGACGGCATTAACGATGCGCCGGCCATTGCGGCGGCCGACGTCGGTTTGGCCATGGGCGGAACCGGTACGGATGCGGCCATGGAAACGGCGGATGTTGTGTTAATGGCAGGCAAGCTTGATCAACTGGTCCATGCATGCAAGCTGTCAAAAGCAACCGTCAGAAATATGAAGCAGAACATGTTCTTTGCCGTATCCGTGGTTATGATATTATTGGCCGGCGTCCTGACCGAGCATATTTTTCTTGCCTCAGGCATGTTCATTCATGAATTGAGCGTCCTGCTCATCATCGTTAACGCCATAAGGCTTGTAGGTTATAATAGGCACCAAAGGGGGGATCATCGCCATGAATCCATGCGAAGCGCACGGCCAGGAAGAATCAAGTGTTAAAAAGCTTTGCATTTCCGTCGTTCCTATCTTTAATCATCTCCAAAACGATGAAATGGTTGAGATTGCGAAAAAAAAGCTCGCATCGAACGTATCAAAAAAGGAGAGACTCTGTTTGAAGCAGGTGACTCTTCCGACCATATTTACATCGTTCACCGGGGGCAGATGAAAATCTACCGTTTATCCGAATCGGGCAAAGAACAACTGGTCCGGATTCTGGAACCGGGGGATTTTATGGGCGAGCTGTCCCTGTTTGCGGATGAAACCTTGACCCATTATGCGGAGGCCTTGAAAACAACCGAAATCTGCGCCATTCATAAATCGGATCTTCGGGAAATTCTTCTTGCCAAGCCGGCCATTGCCCTGAAAATCCTTGAAACGATGAGCAAACGCCTGAACGAAGCGGAAAAAATGATCGAACGTTTCAGCTCTCAAGATGCCGAAAAACGTATGGCTTCTTACTTGATTGAGCTTGTTCATGGGAAGCCCCAACCCCTTTCTTCCGGCAGTCCCGTCGAAGTCACCCTGCCAATGAGCAAAAAGGATTTGGCATCCTATATAGGCATGACGCAGGAAACGTTAAGCCGGCGCCTTACTTCCTTTCAAGAACGCGGCTGGATCCGGCAAACGGGACAGAGAAAGCTGATCATTCTGGATATGGAATCGATCCTCGAAACTTCCATTGAGTAAAAAATACGAAAAAAATAAATGCCCCGCATTATTTCTCATAAAACGCAAGTCATCCAAAAAAATGTCCTATTTAAAGGCGTAGGGGACATTTTTTTGTGTATTTATGCGAGCCCAGATTAACGATCTGCGCGTTCCGCCTTTAAAAAAATGGGATTTTCATGAAACATTTTCCACCCTGGGGGCGTCTAATATATATCACTAAGGGAGGTGCTTTCTTTCTATGAGATCTACGAAATCCTACAAAATAGCCGGGGCAGCTGCGCTGGCCCTGACGCTTGGTTTTTCTCCGTTATCCGATATCCTGCCGGGCTCGGCCCCGACGGCTTCCGCCGCCGCGGTCCAGCAGGAGAAGAGCAAAGCATGGGATCTGGAATTGAAACACGCCCCGTTTAAGAAAAACGGAGTTGTTTTTGTTCCGGTTAAAGAACTGTCCGAATACCTCGATCTCCAGGTCACAACATCAACCGATAAAAAGTTTATGTATATCAACAGCCCCGGACAATCGGTACGGATCGCCCCGGGTCAGTCCAAAGCATTGAACGCCAAAGGAACGCCTATTGCCATGGGAGCCGCACCGGTAGTCCGGGGCGGTATCACTTACGTCCCAGCGGTACTTCTGGCTAAAAGCTTCGGCATGCCCGTAACCTGGAAAGGGAAGTCCATCCTGTCGGTTCAAGCCGGCCCGCAGCAGTATGCTTCGACTGCGGTCGGCAATACGCTCTTTTGGCTGAACAAGGAAACCCGGAAGCTGTCCATCGGTCAGGCCGGAAGTTTACCGAAGCCGGCCGGTACCATATCCGTTAAGGATCTGGACTGGCTCAACATAAAAGCGCGCAAGGTTAGTGCTACGAGTTTCATTGTGGATGTTGAGAATTACTCCGGGGAACCGCATGTCCATGAATCTCGTGGCCGGGCCCTGATCCACGATGGCAAAATCGTCAAGCAAGGCGTCACCGGCTACTTCAACACCGCCGGTCGGAAGACGATCCCGGACGTTAACGGCTATAAGGGAAACGTGGCCATCGTGAACGGCAGCACGCTGCAGCTTGTCCACCCAACGGGCAAGGTGGCCAAAACCTATGATCTTGCCGCCATTACCGGTGTCCAAGACGATTTTACCGTAGAGGCCATCGAGTCCGATTTCCTGCTTGTACGGCCTTATAAAACGGCCACGTTATTCATCATCCACCCCGAGTCCAAGAAATCCGTCCTGATCTACAAGGATTTGTTGGACGAAGAAGCACGGAAGACGATTGAGGAATATCCTTCGAACGAGCTCGGCTTTGTCGGGGACGGATTGACATGGATTGGCTACAAAGACAAGACGCTTACCTTCAAGTGGGATTACGACATGCTCAACCAGCACAAAACGCTCTCCTACAAGCTGCCGTTTTAATTCGTAAGAAAAACGTCTATCGACGTACTTCACAGAAGACAGACCACATGTAGCGGAAGTTTTTCTTGCGAGATTAGGATGGCAAATCTCCGTAGTTTATACTTTCATCTCTTAAGAAAAACGGCGTATTGCAAGAAATAACGGACGCCAATTCCGTTACTTTACACAGATTGGCCTTCGGCAGAAGACAGGACCGGCCTTCGGGGCCCCCGTCTCCTCCCAAACCAAACAAGGCAGGTACCGGATCGTCCGGTACCTGCCTTGTTCATGTCGCTGCTTATTCTTCCGTTTCCAATGCCTGCTTGAATTCATCCGAGGAGGCGTTCCACCATTCTTCGTTTTTCGAAATCAGCAGGTTCTTTAGTGCTTTTTTCTCCGTCGTTCCCAAGCCGTCCAGGATAATCTTGCGCTTCAAAGCCGCGTCCAGTTTGTTCACATGGTCGGCAAGGATTTTCCATCCGCGCCTCGCTTCCTCGTCAATCAGCATTTCGCAGGCCGTCATGCCGCCGTAAAACTGTCCCTCGGCCGTACGGTCCACGGCGACCCACACGATCCATACTTGACGTCCGTTAGGCACGTCCTCACGGTTCGTTGAAAACTTAATCCCCCGTTCCACCTTGCTCTTCGCGTGCATGGCACCGATTTCGATTTTGGCTTCCCCGCGGTCAATGATAACCGGAGAAACGCTGTTCAAATCGATGGAACCCGCGCCGAATCCCTTATGTTTGCTCTTGCTGCTTATGATATTAAGGGCGATCTGCTTCTTCCCCTGCTGTTCTTGATTGTCCATCTCGTTAAACCTCCTAATATATAAGAGCGGAAATAGTCCGGCATTACCGTGCATGGACGAAACCTGTCCAATAATTTTATTTTAACTAATAATCACCCAAAAGCAAACATATACATGCTGTAGATGCTTGTCAACGGGAGGTTGTTCGATATGGTCCCACCACGCGCCAAAGTCTTTCTATCATCCCTGCTCGCCCTCTTCATCCTGGGAGGCTCGATGATACTGATGCAGCAGGTTAACAGCGCTTCAGCGCCTGCTCTCGCTCCAAAATCGGGCAAGCCTGTAGCGACCGAAAAAAACGCCGCTGTCTCCGCCCAAAGCCCAATATGATATTCCCGCTCCCGCCTTGAGCACAAGACTTGTTGAATATCATATCGACGTCCGGTATGAGCCCGAAGTGAACAAGCTTAAGGGCAAACAGACCCTGACCTGGACCCACCCTGGAAAAAAAAGCCGTAAACGAGCTCTATTTCCATCTGTACCCCAATGCGTTCGCATCCAAGGACACCACGTTTATGAAGGAATCCGGAGGCAGGCTTCGTTCCGATAAAATGCCGGCCGACGGTTTTGGGTCCATGAACCTTACCGACATAAAAACCACGGAGGGTTTGTCTCTGCTCCACCGGCTCCAATACGTGCAGCCTGACGACGGGAACGTCAAGGACCGGACACTCGTAAAGGTGCGTCTTCCGCGCCCTGTCAAAGGCGGAGAGAGCATTACGCTGAACATGGAATTCGAGGTGGAACTGCCGAAAATATTTGCCCGGATGGGAACAGCCGACGATTTTGTCATGGCCGGCCAATGGTTCCCGAAAATCAGCGTGTACGAGCCCACAGGAGCCCGGGGACGTGCGGAAGAAGGCTGGAACCTTCATCAATATCACGGAAATTCGGAATTTTATGCGGACTTCGGCATCTACAGCGTCAGGATTCGGGTGCCAGAGAATTATATTGTAGCGGCCACCGGCTTTCCTACCAAAGCGGCGGTGATAGCGAACGGCGAAAAAATTTATCAGTTTTACGCCGACGATGTCCATGATTTTGCCTGGGCGGCTTCCCCTCATTTCATTGCGGCCGAAGAAGCATTCTCCGCCCCCGGCATCCCGGGAGTGCGCATCAAGCTGTATCTTGATCCCGTGCACAAGCACTTGAAGGACCGCTATCTCGATGCGGCGAAGGCTGCGCTGGCGGCTTACGGCAAATGGTTCGGGTCCTACCCGTATTCGACCCTGTCCATTGTTGTCCCTCCGAAGGCGGGCAACGGAGCCGGCGGGATGGAGTATCCGACGCTGGTGACCACGTTTGGCGCAAAGGATGACTCTCCTGGGTACGAGCTTGAACGAACCATCATCCACGAGATCGGCCACCAGTACTTCTACGGCATCGTAGCCAACAACGAATTCGAAGAGGCCTGGCTTGACGAGGCGTTTACCTCCTATGCGGAGGAAAAAGTAATGGAGCAGGAATACGGCGTCACTTCAAACACCGCAGCCCAGGCCGCTTCGATCAAATCGCCCGCTCCGCTCATGCAGGAGTCATGGAAGTTTGGTTCGCATGAGGAATACGCTTTAAACGTTTATACGCGCGGCAAACTCGTGCTTCAGGATCTGGAGCGCCAGCTCGGCAGGCAGGTTATGGACAACATCATGAAGACTTACGCCAAAAGATTCCGCTTCAAGCATCCGACAACGGCCGACTTCCAGCGGATTGTCGAGCAAGTCACTAACAAGTCGTGGCAGAGCTATTTTGACCATTATGTATTTGGAAACAGCATGGCCGACGTCGCGGTGGAAAAGATACAGACCCGGAATACGGGGACAGCGGACAATCCATCCTACGAGTCGGTGGTTACCGTCGTCAGCAAGGGCGGACCTGTCACTGGCGTGCCGATTACCTTCGCTTTTGAGGACGGAAAGACAAGCCAGAAAATTTGGAACGGCAGCCATGGAAAAACCAGCTTCAAAATCACCTACAGCTCTCCGCTGGCATGGGCCATGGCCGATCCCAAGTACACGATCGTCTTGGAAAACAAACATATCAATAATTACATGAAGGCGGGAATGGATCCGAAGGTCGTCACACGCTGGAACCTGGGTGTTACCAAGCTGGTTGAGACGCTGTTCGGCAGCCTGTCATGGTAAGGGGGGGAGAACATGAAAAGCTACGCAGGCCAAGGCTGGAGAAGTGTTAAAGACCAATTTTATGTGATTATCCTGCTTTTTTTTGTACCGGCTGTTGTGGGGTTACTGCCTCTACCGTCTCGTTAAATCAGCGGTCGTGCCTCTTCTTATGCGCTTTCCGGATCCCGCCCCGAATGAACTCAGCAAACTCCTGTTTTTTTTATGAAGGAGAGATGGCTCTTACCCAAGGTGACTTGATCCGCACGTTTGCCTGGCTGCTTATCGGCATGCTTTTGATCCGGATGGTGCTCACCCCCCTCATCCATGCCGGAATTTATTACAACCTTCACCAGGAAGCAAAAGGAGAGCGCGGACTGTTCTTCTTCCAAGGGATGAAGCGGCTGTGGAAACCGGTAACCTTGTTTTACATCCTGGAAACCCTGCTCGTTTTCGCACCGGCTTACTGGCTGCTTCCCAAGATCACGCCGACGCTGCTGGCAGCCGTACGTGAACCGTCCGTTCTGATGGGTGCTGTGCCGTACATCGCCTGCTGGCTTTTATACGCCTGTCTGATCCGCCTTGTTCTGCTCTACATGCAGTTTGGCAAAACCTCGGGCAACGGCATCTTTTCCGCCGTGATCATCTGCTCACGCCATATCGGGAAAGCTGCAGCGTTGACGCTTTCGATTGGCGGTACCGCAGTCGTTCTGCAGCTCCTGTTCAGCGGATTCTCCTTAATGTGGGCCGGACTGGCCGGACTGATTCTCCAGCAAGCCTCCTATTTTATTGGCAGCCTGTTTCAGCTGTGGGGAATCGCCGCCCAGTACCATGTATGGAGCAACCACGCACGGCAAAGTTAAATAAAGCGCTATCTTTTAAAAAAAATTCATAATTTCTTTTTGTGCCTGACAGAAATCGTCACGAACATCCTTATTTGATACAATTTTTCCCGTAAAAACACATATAACACCATGCTGTCAATCTCAAAAGATGCAATAAGCTCGCTAAATAAATGAAAAAATTCCCGTTTATCCGAAAAGGAGCGGGAATTTTTGCGTTAAAATGTGGTATTCTCGTTTGCCAAATGATTAATACTCTGCTAAAATAACGAATGTGTTAGTAACAACTTTGTCATCTTTGCTGTAACTATTTCATATGGATAAAGATAAGCTGTCATGAACTTATATCTTGTTACATTCTAAAAAAGCCGAATTCCCATTCGTTCGGGAAGCGGGGGATCCGTCTTGGGTGAATTGATCTCGCAACAGAGGGGTCATAGGTTTACCTTCAACCGAACCCTTAAGCTAACCTCGCAGGCATTGGAAGGAGCTTTCATTTGAAAAAGAAGTTAACTGCCGTCTCTATAGGCTTGACGCTTGCCCTTACGCTTAGTGCGGGAAGCGCTTTCGCGGATTCCAAGCTGAACAGTGCCATCAAACCCGTCATTGGCGTCTCCTACAAAATGGGCGGGACCACGACCAGAGGATTTGATTGCTCGGGATTTACAAGTTATGTGTTCAAGAAGCTTGGGCTTACGCTCCCTCGGGCATCGTCTTCCCAGTATAAAATGGGTACTGCCATTCCCAAAAGCAAACTGAAAGCCGGGGATCTCGTGTTCTTCAATACCTCTGGCCGAGGCATCTCCCATGTCGGGATTTATGTAGGCGGCGGCAAATTTGCACATTCCTCTACTTCCAAAGGTGTCACCATCACCTCACTCAGTCAAAGCTATTTCGCCAAACGTTATGTCGGCGCCAAGCGTGTCATGAGCGCAAGCAAGTACAAAGCCGTCGCCGCGAACTACAACTAATCGATAACCTTTTCGTACATGTCCCCGAAAGAGATGCACCACCATCTCTTTCGGGGCTTTTTTCTTTTTTCGTTTCCTCTATACTTTATAGACGTTTAAACTCCGGAAAAAGTTCGGCTCTTTTAAAAAAAAAATCCACAAAAACCGAATTTAATTTTTCCAAGCCCCGCGTCTTATTCTTCATATACCCCGTTTTAGCCCCGCTAAACATGTTTTTGCTAAAAAAAATTCGGAACTTTGACATCCTTGCACATCTTCCTTCAAATGATGACGGCAAGAAACAATTGCCAAGCAGACAAGCACTCTGCTAGAATAGTGTCAGTAACAGATTTGTCATCAATGTAAGGGCTTTATTACATAGAACGTTAAGGGCCGGGAACCCAAACCCGCATCCCAAAGCTAACACCGCAAGCAGTGAAAGGAGATCAATATGCTGAAGAAATTGGCGTCAACCGTGCTCGGCGTTACCCTGTTGCTTTCGGCAGGCGTAGGCAGCGCTTTTGCAGACAGCAAGCTCGATCAGGAGATTGATCAGCTGCTTGGGACTCCATATATTTACGGAGGAGCGACGACAAGCGGCTTTGATTGCTCCGGATTCACGATGTATGTGTTTTCGGCTCTTGGGCTGGACCTGCCCCATCAGTCAGGCTCCCAGTTTGAAATGGGGGAATATGTCTCCCGTGAGGAACTCCGACCCGGAGATCTCGTCTTTTTCAATACAACCGGCAGAGGCGTATCGCATGTGGGCATATTTATCGGGGACGGAAAGTTCGCGCATTCCTCGACCTCGCGCGGTGTCGTTACCAATCGCCTAAACGACGGCTACTATGCGGAACGCTTTATCGGAGCGAAACGGGTTATGGCGGATTCGGCTTATGAAAGTTTCGCCGCGGAATAGTCCTGAATTACATACCATCCCATCTGGATCGCAATACCCGCGAAAGAGAAGCCTGCCTTCTTGGAGCGGGTTTTTTCATCGCCATTCATAGCAGAAGGAGTGGAGTGTCATGATACACGGGCAACCGAAGTTTCAAACGGCTCCCATGCAAGCCGAGCACGCTGCTGAAATATGCACCTGGTCCTATCCGCCGCCTTACAACATTTACGGCTGGCTTCCCTGGGAGCAGATGGTGCAGCTCGGGATTGAATTTGGTGACCCCTATATACGGCAGCAGCAATATGTGTCGATCCTTGACGAGAAGCGGCGGCTGTGGGGCTTTGCCCAGTTGTTTCCGATGGAGGGAGTACTCCGGATCGGCCTCGGCATGCGTCCTGATTGGTGCGGAAACGGAATGGGTAAACGGTTTGTGGAGGCCGTCGTACGGGAAGCCCGGCAGCGGAAACCTCATGACGAAATAGACCTCGAGGTGCTCACGTGGAATGAGCGGGCGATCCGGACCTACCGCAAGGCCGGATTTGTCATCACCGATTCCTATGAGCGCATGACGCCTTCAGGCATGGCGATGTTTTACTGCATGGTTTATTCACCGCCGCGTTCCGGCAGCCATTCCTCACAACATCAACCATGACTATGAAAAACAGCACAATTTTGTGTAATTTTTCTGAAGTCTGGATCGTTTATGTTGCTTTTTTTTGTCACAACTGCTATGATGTCTTTGTATGTTCGTTTATAATAGTAGCTAATGCAGTATACATAAGAAGGGACGATATGACGATGCAAAAATGGATTATGAGCGGATTATTCTTCGTCGCATGTACGTTGGCCCTTGTGCTGATGTTTACGCTTCCAGGGAAAGAAGAAGTGGCCGAAGAAGCAAAACCGACCATGCCGGAAGTGACGCTTGATAAAGCCGCAGCGGAAGCGACGGTGAAAGCGAGCTGCATTTCCTGCCACGGCGACCAGCTTCAGGGCGGAGCGGGACCGGCGCTCAATCAAGTGGGCGGACACTTGGATAAGGACGCCTTGTTTAACGTCATCACGAAAGGCCGTAAAGGCATGCCTGCTTTTAAAGATCAGTTAAAACCGGAAGAAATCGCGAATGTAGCCCTTTATCTATCAGAGAAAAAATAATACGCGTTTAACAAAAACACGCTTGGACCGATTCCTGATCCAGGCGTGTTTTTTTCTTGAAATCCGCTCCTTGCATCGCAAGAGTTAACGTTCCGCCGCATGCTTCTGTTCTCTCCGAGATAAGCAGGTTTACGTTTCGTTACGCGGCCAGCCACCAGCGGGAGTTTCTGTTTCAACCCGAAACAGAAGCGGCCTTCTACTCCTGCTTCTCGTTATCCTTGGAGCGGCTTTTTTTCGTATGCTTCATTGAACTGCTGGGCCTCTTTGATATCCACCGCCGTGATTCCGCCGTCATCCCAGGAAGTCAGCCGCAGCGTCACGGTTTTGTAATCGATGGTTATATACGGATGGTGCCCGAACGCTTCCGAAATGGCTGCTACGTCATCAACGAAAGCAATGCCTTTCATAAATGCAGGGAAGGTGTACTTGCGCACAATCCATCGCCCCTGCTCCAATTCCCACCCCTCAAGCTTTTCAAGATGGGCTTCCACTTCCTGCTGTGTATACAGCATCCTATCTTCCTCCCCCAAAAAAACCTCTCCGCCAGCGGCTGCAGCACACCCGTGCCGGTTCATCATCAAAATCTAGTCTATTCTCCGCCCGCACGGTACATAACCCCGGTTACACCAGAGCCACAAAAGCCAATTCCTCTTCTCCGATTAGAATATGTATCCGATGCTGTGTCTGGTCGTGAATAACAACCCCGCTTCCAACCGGTATGACCGGCTCTGTACCGAGCGCGTAAAACAAGTCTTCCGCGAGCGCTTCATGAACCTCGTTTTTTTCCGTGTCGTTAAGGTCATCCCAGTCATTCACATCCATCTCAAAAAAGACATAGCTGTCCGGAATCCGTCCGACCGCCATCGTAAATTCCGTCAATATTTCACCGTAATCCCGTCCATGCCTGACACCCATCCGACTCACTCCTTTCTTCCTGTTTTCCCACATTCATTTTCCCCTGATCATATTATACCGGAAATTACGGCTAAAAAAAAAAAGGCCAACGTGACGATAAATAGGGTAATGCGCTAATATGCACGACACTGCCTCTTTTCGGGAGGCAATACGAATGGATTCGTTACTTACTTTCTCATGGATGAGGTGTATTATGGAAATTGCAACAATTATCGGTTTGATTTTAGGTGTTGTGTCCGTACTGGCCGGTATGGTGTTAAAGCATGCGCCACTTACCGCTTTAGTTAATCCTGCTGCCTTCGTCATTATTTTGGGCGGTACGGCGGCAACCCTGTTCATCGGCTTTCCGATGGCAGAGCTCAAGAAAGTTCCAAAGCTCATTAAAATGACGTTTGTGAAGCAAAAGCTCATGGACAAGGCCGAGCTGATCTCCATGTTCATGGAATGGGCATCCATCACCCGCCGGGAAGGTCTGTTAGCGCTGGAGTCCAAGGTGGAGGAAATCGATGATGCCTTCTTGCGCAACGGAATGCGCATGATTATCGACGGCAACGATCAGGAATTCGTGAGCGATGTTTTGATGGAGGACATCAACGCCACCGAGGAGCGGCACCGTGCCGGCGCGCTCATCTTCTCCCAGGCCGGCATGTACGCGCCATCCCTTGGGGTATTGGGTGCGGTTATCGGTCTGATCGCGGCCCTGGGCCAGATGAGTGATATGACGCAGCTCGCCATAGCGATCGGGGCAGCCTTTATCGCCACGCTGCTCGGTATTTTTACCGGTTATGTCATCTGTCACCCGACAGCGAACAAGCTGAAGCGCTTGTCCAAGCGCGAAGTGGAAATCCGCCTTATGATGGTGGAAGGCCTTTTGTCCATTCAATCCGGCGTATCCACCATGGCCATCAGCCAAAAGCTGTCCGTCTTCCTGACGCCTTCGGAGCGGCTTAAAATGAACGAAAGGGAGGCTGGTGCTAGTGAGCAAAAAGACTAGACACGAGCCCCATGAAGAGCATGCCGACGAATCCTGGCTGCTGCCCTATGCGGACCTTCTGACTCTTTTGCTCGCCCTGTTCCTGGTGCTTTACGCCATGAGTGCAACCGACGCCAAGAAATTTCAAGAGATGAGCGAAGCCTTTAATGTAGTGCTGAACGGCGGCGTAGGCGTCCTGGAGTACAACAAATCGGAGCCAAGCAAGGACCCTTCGAACATCGGCGATAACAAAGCGATGAACTCTATACCCGCTCCAAAACCGGACAAAAAAACGTTCCGAGCTGATGAAAAAAGAACAACAGGATTTGGAGAAGCTGAAAAAGCAGCTGGATAAATATATCAAGAATAATGGCCTGACAACGCAGCTGAGCACGAAGCTAAACTACTCCCAGCTGATGATCACCATACGGGATAATGCCCTGTTTGACTCCGGTGAGGCGGTTGTAAAGCCGGAGGCGCGTAAGCTCGCCAAAGAAATTTCCGTCATGCTTCAGCAGGTACCGGGTTATGACATCATCGTTTCCGGACATACGGACAACGTTCCGCAGAACAACATGAAATATCCGTCCAACTGGGACCTCAGCTCCGACCGAGCACTGCAGTTCATGAAAATCCTGCTGCTGAACGAATCCCTGGACCCGAAACGCTTTATGTCGATCGGTTATAGCGAATATCATCCGATCGCAAATAACAATACACCGGACGGGCGAGCGAAAAAACCGCCGGGTAGAAGTATCCATTATCCGCAAGTACCAGGATAACAATACGTACACCAACGTTACGAACGCTAAAGACGCGAAATAAATAAGAGTGGTTCCATGCAAAAAAAGACAACCGGCTAAAGGCGAATGCCTGAACGCCGGTTGTCTTTTTTGCATTTAGATCAGTTTGTAATTCAAAAGCCTGCCCAGCTCTAACTTTTCTTGTTCGGTCAGATCGCGCCATGAGCCCGTCTTCTGGCCTCCCAGGCGGATATTCATAATCCGGATGCGCTGCAGCCTCCTCACCTCATAACCAAAAGCGCTGCACATGCGGCGGATTTGACGGTTTTTCCCCTCGGTCAAGATGATGCGAAACGTTCGCTCCGACATGCGGGTCACCGTGCAAGGGAGGGTCATTTCCCCGAGGATTTTTACCCCGCCCGACATCCCCTTGACAAAAGCTTCGGTGATGGGGCGGTCCACCGTAACGATATACTCTTTTTCATGCTTGCCTTCCGAACGCAGTATTTTATTTACAATATCGCCGTCGCTCGTTAGGAGGATAAGGCCCTCGGAATCTTTGTCCAGCCGGCCAATGGGAAAAATGCGCTCCTTGTGGCCGACGAAATCGACAATATTTCCTTTGATATGCGACTCTGTCGTGCTTGTGATGCCAACCGGTTTGTTTAAGGCAATATAAACATGCTTCTGCTTCTTTTCACCCAGTCTGCGTCCATTGATCCGGACATCGTCTCCCTCTTCGGCCTGACTGCCCAGGACGGCTGTTACCCCATTGATGGTCACCTGACCGCTCTCTACAAGCTTGTCCGCTTCCCTGCGGGAGCAAAAGCCCGTTTCACTGATGAATTTATTGATTCTCAAGCTGTACCCTCTCCATCTTTAACTAAGATTCGCTTTCTGGTCTTCTGCTGCTAGCTGAAGTTGGAAGAAGGATAACGACCGTTGTTCCTTTTCCAACCTCGCTTTCTATCTCGATCGTACCCCGATGAGACTGTATGATTCTCTGACTGACCATCAGGCCCAGGCCGGTGCCGGTATCCTTACTGGTAATGAAGGGTTCGCCGATATGAGGAAGCAGCTCTTTCGGAATTCCCTCGCCTTTGTCGGTAATGGTTACGGCAACCTCCTCGAAGTCCAGCCTAGCAATTTCGATCTTGACCAATCCCCCGTCCGGCATGGCCTCGACTGCATTTTTAAGGACATTGATAAATACCTGCTTCAGCTGGTTCTCTTCGCAATGGACAAAAACCGGATCGTCCAAATAATTCAGGCTAAACTCAACGCCATATAAATGAGCCTGAGTATTGAGCAAGGATAGGACATCCTTCATGATAAAACGCAAATCCTTCTCCTGAAAACGGACCGCCTGCGGTTTCGCCAGAATGAGGAACTCGCTTACGATCAAGTTGATTCTGTCGAGCTCGGACAGCATCAGGCCGATATGTTCCGGATTTACCTTATGCGTCTGCTGCTGCAGCTGGAGGAAGCCGCGAAGCGTCGTCAGCGGATTTCGGATTTCATGAGCCACGCCCGCAGCCAGCTGTCCGACCGTTGTCAGCTTCTCGGACCGGCGCAGAAGCTCCTCCATCCGGTTGCGTTCTGTTACATCCCGCGACACGCTGATGAACGAAGTAATGCGGCCGGCATCATCCTCGATTGGGGACATGGTTACGCTGACCTCAATCATGCTGCCGTCCTTTTGCTTTCGCACAGTTTCGATCGGAGCCAGCCGTTCTCCGGCGAGGAGACGCTTCAGCCGTTCTTTTTTCTTCATCCTCCAACTCCGGCGGCACGATATCAAGTTTACGTCCAATGGCCTCATAACTTTTCCAGCCATACAGCTGCTCAAATGCTTTGTTGACGCTGATGACCTTGCCTTCGATATCCGTTGTGTGGATTGCGTCCGCGGTCTGGTTGATAACGGATTCCAGGTATTCCTTTACCGATTGGTGCTCATCCACCATTTGTTTCAGCTGGCTCGTATAGTGACCCAGATTGCGTGTCATCGCATTGATCCTGCAGGAGAGCTGCCCCAACTCGTCCCGACTGGTCACTTCCAGCCGACGGTCAAAGTTTCCATCCGCGACCTCGTTGACCGTTCCCAGGATCGCCTGAATCGGTTTGGTGAAATAGCCCGCCACAATGTAACTCCCAAAAATAACGATCTCCAGCAGCACGAGCGAAATGGCCACCAGGCTGATCATCTGCTCCCGCATGACGGAGGAAATGGCCTCATAGTCCATCACTACACTAATGACATATGGAGCTTTATTCTCGATTTTAATCGGAATAAAGCTTTTCATCACTTTTTTGCCGTTCACCGTGGTGACAAAAACCACGCTATCTCCCGTGGCGACCGACTGCTTGACCGCAGCCTGGTCTTCTTCCAAGCTGCCGTAATCATAGGTGCCGAATTTGACCGGCCGGTTGCCAAGCTTGTAATGGATCCGGTCGGTTCCATCCCTCTCCATATATATGTTGCCGAATGTTTCCGGATTAATGCCCGTAACCTCCAGAATCCGGGAATTGGATTCGAGCGTCTGTTCCACCACAACGTCGGGGCTTGTGATTTTGACAAAGTCCTTAATGTTCGAACTACGAATATACGGATCAATAATATAGTTCCGCTTTCCGTCGTAATAATAGCCCCATTTATCGATAAATTCCGGTCTGGCAGTAGAAAATTCGAAAGGACCTGACCAAAAATGATTCCCTGTCTGTCCTTCCTTTACCGAACGCACCTGAGTATACTTAAACAACTCCTGAAAAGCAGTATACCAATACCCCCAGCTCCGGGTCGACAATCCGATTTCTTCCGCCTCCGAGGAGCGTGCAACGACAATGTCGTTTTCGGTTTGGATCAACAAGGAGATATGATCAACGCCCAGCTCCCGGCTGAGCGCGCCCAATTCCTCATTCGTTATGTTATTGATATCGGGATCCAATGCCTTGGCGGCGTTCACGGATGCCACGCGCAAAAGGTCTCCAAATACCCCGTCCACATAGGTGGAGCTGAATTCCGTCTGTTCCACGGTAATGGCGATCTGGGTTGCAGCCATGACCATTTTGGTCTCACTGTCCTGCCTTAGATTTTCCTGCGTGGTGTAGAAATTTAACGTTATGTTAAGCAGCAAAATAAAGAGCACGGAAACGGACATGATTAGTGATAATTTTGTCTTGATGGACAAAGGAATCTACACCTTTCGGCTCTCATTGACAAGAAACTGGCATAGTCTGTCATATTTTATGATAACGTGAGACAGCGGGTTTGAAAAGATTTTTTGAATTTCAAATGCTTATAATCACAGCCCCTTCATCCTCGTTGCTATTCCACTGGGCATTCACTACAATAAAAGAGTTATAATAAAAAATTGCATGTCCACAGATTGCTAACAAATGCACAGGCTTTCTGTGGATATTGTGTATAACTTTGTGCACAATTTTCGATTTATCCACAAATGTGTACACATCATGTTAACAAACGAATGAATGTTCGTTGGATAACAGCTACTTTAGTCCCAGTTTGAGAGGAGTTACAGATTTGAACCAAGATATTTCCGATCCAACCGCTGTGGATAACTATAATCATGAATATTGGATGCGGGAAGCCATTGCCGAAGCTAAAAAAGCGGAAGCTCTCGGCGAAGTTCCCATCGGTGCCGTCATTGTCCGCGGCGAGGAAATCATTGGCCGGGGCCACAATTTGCGTGAAACGACCTTTGATGCGACCGCACATGCGGAGATGGTGGCCATCCGCGACGCCAGCAGGCATCTTGATGCATGGAGGCTGTTGGAATGCCGTCTCTACGTCACGCTAGAGCCTTGTCCCATGTGCGCCGGAGCCATCGTTCAAGCCCGCGTGCCACAGGTCGTCTACGGCACTACCGACCCCAAAGCCGGCTGTGCAGGCACGTTGATGAATCTTCTGCAAGAACCCCGCTTCAATCATATGACCGAAATAACCCATGGCGTACTGCAGGAAGAGTGTGCCGCGCTGCTGACCCGGTTTTTTCGCCGCCTCCGGGGAAAAGCTTAGCTCGTTTTTTCAAGGCATTGTAGGGCCTTTTCTTGCCTTGTGCCAAACATAAAAGAGAGACCCGGCCGTTTAAAAACGGCCGGGTCTTTCTTAATTACGGATGTAAGATGAATTAATAAGCGCCCATTTGGCTCATTGTTTCTTGGAACTGCTCCATGGTGATCACGTCGGAGCCTTCAGGAATTCCGATTTTTGAATGTTTGTTTTTCGTTGATTTTGCTGTACTGGGTGCTTCCTTTTATGGCAAGCTTCACGTTTTCTTTGCTTTCAGGATCGTTGAAGTCCACATTCAGGACAACATCCTGGTAAACCGGGAAGTTCTTTTTATCGATGGCAGTGTTGATGTTAAAGGTGTTGATCTTCAGGTATTTTTGAAGCTCTTCCACTCCCTTGGAGAACTCGCCTTGATCCACGGACTTCAATCCTGCTTTAGCCTGGTCGATGTCTTCCTTCGTCAAGCCGAGCATGTCGCGGTATTCGTCTTTGCCGACGATATCCACGATTTTCGGAGCTGCCTTATTGATCAGGATATCCAATGCTTCTTTAACGTTGTCATTGGTGATAAAGAATTGTACGACTTGATTCGCTTCGACGCCTTCAGGAAGCTTGGCATCCTTCTTGTCGATTTGCTTGAAGTATTTTGCTTGGTCGTACTCGGTAATCAATGCTTCCAGGATTTCGTTGGCCAGTTTCTGGGACTTCTTCGTATCCAGCATATCCGGATTGAAAGACTCTCCTGCTTGTTCAGCCAGTTGCTTCAGGTCGAGGACAAGGTACTTGCCGACAACATTCTCCGGAAGAGGGAGCATTGGAATGCTTGGAATTTTAACGTAGATTTTCTCTTTCGTCATGACCATATCAACGTTGAAGGACATTGCCATATCGCCCTTCAGATTGATTCCCATCTGCATTTCCGTTTGTTGAGGCTCCGCTTGGTGGATGCCTGTCAGCGTCAATTCGGCATTCTTCAACATGGTAATGGCTTGGTTCACGCTAGGGTCAGATTCAGCAGCAGCCAGTTTAACTTGAAGATCTTCGATAACAAAGCTGCTCTTCATCTCATAAGAAGTCATGGTAAGAGCGTTTTGAGCCGCAGTCTTCATAGCTTCTTTAGGTTCTTCTTTTTTTCGCGCAGCCTGCCAGCACTATAGTCAACGTCAACATGATTGACAGCATCAAGGCTACAAACTTCTTGTTCATTAATCTTTTCTCTCCCCTCAAAGTTCAAAAAAATAACACACCATTTAATCATAAACTATTTTCATTAAATGAGAAACACTTTATGGAATTTTTACTAAAAATAATTTTACTAACTCTCTCCTCCCGCAATAATCATTCACTTAAAGCTCATCTACCGATTTTACTACAGAAAAGTGGGGCCCCCGATAAACTCGCTTGGTGTTATATACGATCATGATGGAAAAGGGGTTTCATCAATGTGCATATACATAAGAAAAAACGTCTATCGACGTTATCTCTTAAGAAAAAAACGACTTCGTCTTTCTTTTCGAAAGATGAAGTCGCTTCTTCGCATTTTACATGGTTTTCGATTTTAAAAAGGCCTCCCGATTAACATGGCGGGAAGCCCTTTTCAATCTGCGTTGCGGGTTATTTGGCCGGTTTGCATTCGTTCATCGCTGTTTTATCCCTCCGGGTTGAATTTCCCGGACTGCTTGTGAATCTTGGCACGGTGCGAACCGGTCATGGGCTCCTGCATACCGCCGTCGCCGTTATCCTTGGCTCTCCTTTTAGGCTCCTGAGCTTCTGGTACCGGTATGGACTTCGGCTTACTCATGCTTCAATTCCTCCCTTACCCTGATTGAGTTTTGGTTATGCAGCCAAGAACCTTTTTTAAAGACATCTGTAGCGACGCCGGCATGCTACGGATGCGTAATTTGCTGGAGGGCTTGGGCACACTCGTGAATGTGGCGGATATAATCGCTTGCCATGCCTTGAATATTTTCATTACGCTCATCGATCACTACGCCTCCACGTTCCACATCGACCAGCTTTACCTCGACCTCTCTGGAGTCGACATAACGGCATTCAAAATCGAAGGAGTAATCCTGTCTTCCAGCCGCGTCAATGTGAATCCGGACCGCGTGGGGATTCGCCATATCGGCTGCCACATCGGCATGATCGCCGGGCTTGAGCACAACGGGCAAGCGTTCCTGCCAAGCGTTAACCAAAGTTGCCTGATTTACATTCAGCTCTGAGTTCATCTGTCACACCTCCCCTTGTTATTAAATTGCGGAGAGGGCTTTCTTTTTATGCAGTAATAAGAAAAACGTTTATCGACGTACATTTTCAAGGAAGCCAGACCGCTTTTGCGGAAGTTTTTCTTGCGATATAAGGGAGCCGGGTCTCCGAAGCTTATAATTTCTTATATCTTCAAAAAAACCGTTTCCCGACTCGGGAAACGGCTGATTTGTGTTATGTATGGCGGAGAGGATGGGATTCGAACCCATGTGGGCTTGCACCCTAACGGTTTTCAAGACCGCCCCGTTATGACCGCTTCGGTACCTCTCCATGTGGAACAGATAATTAATCACGTGCATTAATTATTGTACCACAAAAAAGCATATGACAGCAAGCTATTTCTTAGCCTCAATCACGCTTACACTTCTCATGTACGGACGAAGAACCTCCGGAACCACCACGCTGCCGTCCGCTTGCTGATAATTTTCCAAAATGGCCGCAACCGTTCTGCCCACGGCCAGTCCCGATCCGTTCAACGTGTGAACGAATTCCGGTTTCGCCTTCGGCTCGGGACGGAAACGGATGTTAGCCCGGCGGGCTTGGAAATCCCCAATATTGGAGCAGGAAGAGATTTCGCGGTACACACCGCTTTCCGGCAGCCATACTTCCAAATCGTACGTTTTCATGGAGCCGAAGCCCATGTCGCCCGTACACAGTACAAGCACCCGATAAGGTAAATTCAACAGTTGGAGTACGCGCTCGGCATCAACCGTCATTTTCTCCAATTCGTCAAAAGAGGAGTCCGGATGGACGATTTTGACCATTTCGACTTTGTTGAACTGATGCTGGCGAATCAAACCGCGGGTATCGCGTCCTGCCGCGCCGGCTTCCGAACGGAAGCAAGAACTGTACGCCACATATTTTTTTAGGCAGATCCTCGGCATTCAAAATCTCCTCGCGGTGATAGTTGGTTACCGGTACTTCTGCCGTTGGAATCAAATAATAATCGGAATCGGTCAGCTTAAAAAGATCCTCCTCAAACTTGGGCAGCTGTCCTGTTCCGTAAAGGCTGTCCCGGTTGACGATGTATGGAGGCAGCATTTCCTCATAACCGTGATCACTGTGAAGATCCATCATGAAATTGATCAAAGCGCGCTCCAAACGGGCACCTAACCCTTTATAGAACGTAAAGCGCGATCCCGTCACTTTGGCACCGGCTTCAAAATCAAGGATATCCAAGCCTTGAGCAATATCCCAATGAGCCTTGGGTTCAAAATCAAATGTTCTAGGCTCTGACCAGCGGCGCAGTTCCACGTTATCCTCTTCCGATGCGCCTACCGGCACACTTTCATGCGGAATGTTGGGAATGGCAAGACTCAGCTCCGAAATCTGAGCCTCCACCTCGCGCACTTCTTCATCCAAACTTTTGATCCGGTCGGATACCTCGCGCATTTCTACGATCAGTTCATCCGCATTCTCACGATTTTTCTTCAGCCTGGCCACTTCGGCAGACACCGTGTTGCGCCGGTTCTTCAGACTTTCGCTCTCCTGCAGCAGCTCGCGGCGGCGTGTATCCAGCTTGGGAAAATCCGCAATCAAATCAAGCGATTTGCCGCGGTTTTTCAAAGCTTCTTCCACGCGACTGTACTCACTGCGCAATATTTTTACGTCTAACACAGGAAACCCTCCTAAGTAAAACATCCATCGATGTAACTCATGGCATTCAATCTATTCATTCTATCTATTTTATTGAATAATCGAGAAAAAAACAAACTTGACCCCCCAAAAGGGTCAAGAATGTTTCTTTTATACGAACGATTTACAGTTTCTTCGCCACAGCCGACTCCTGGACCATGTCCGCAAAATATTGATGCAGACGGTAGTCATCCGTCAGCTCCGGATGATAAGAAGCTGCAAGCAGGTGTCCCTGTCGGGCGGTCACGATCTCGTCGTTATAGGTGGACAGCACCTCGACGCCATCGCCGACCTCCAAAATCAGCGGTGCCCGGATAAATACGGCACGGACCTGCTCTTCGATTCCTTTTACCGTCAGGTCTGTTTCAAAGCTCTCCCGCTGTCTTCCAAAGGCGTTGCGTGCAACCTTGATGTCCATCAGTCCCAAATGCGCTTCTTCTCCGCCCGCAATCTCTTTCGCAAGAACGATCAATCCGGCACACGTTCCGAAGATGGGTTTACCTGCAGCCGAGAACTCGCGGATGGCGTCGATAAACTCATACTTTCGCATCAGCTTCCCGATTGTCGTGCTTTCGCCGCCCGGAATGATAAGGCCGTCGACCGTTTCAAGCTGCTCCACCTTCTTGATCGGCGTTCCTTCCGAGCCGGTCCGGTTGATGCTGCGAATATGCTCTGCAACAGCGCCCTGAAGGGCCAATACTCCGATATCCATGCAGCTTCCTTCTCTCTTACCAGCCGCGATCCGACATGCGCTCGGATGGGGCCAGTTTGGAGATTTCAATGCCTTTCATCGGTGTACCCAGGTTTTTGGACACTTCGGCAATCAGTTTGTAATCATTATAATGCGTTGTGGCTTCCACGATCGCACGAGCGAATTTTTCCGGGTTGTCCGATTTGAAAATGCCGGATCCTACAAATACGCCGTCCGCTCCCAAATGCATCATCAGAGCGGCATCCGCAGGAGTCGCTACCCCGCCTGCGGCAAAGTTGACGACCGGGAGCTTACCGTTTTCCTGTACGCCCTTCAGAAGCTCATAGGAGACGCCGAGGTTTTTGGCTTCAGCATAAAGCTCGTCCTTCGACATGCTCTGTACCTTGCGGATCTGGCTGTTAATCAAACGCATATGACGAACGGCTTCGACAATGTTGCCGGTTCCCGGCTCGCCTTTGGTACGGATCATCGATGCGCCTTCTCCGATCCGGCGGAGCGCTTCGCCCAAATCTTTAGCGCCGCAGACGAAAGGCACGGTAAAATCCCATTTATCGATATGGAATACTTCATCGGCCGGCGTCAGAACTTCACTCTCATCCAAATAGTCTACGCCGAGCGATTCCAGCACTTTGGCTTCCACATAATGACCGATACGCGCTTTAGCCATTACCGGAATGGTTACGACCTTCATGACTTCTTCAACGATGGTCGGATCCGCCATACGGGCTACTCCCCCGGCTGCCCGAATATCGGAAGGCACGCGTTCCAGCGCCATGACCGCAGTAGCTCCGGCCGCTTCAGCGATCTTTGCCTGCTCCGCGTTCATGACATCCATGATGACGCCGCCTTTTTGCATTTCTGCCATGCCTCTTTTTACAGTAGATGTTCCCGTTTCCATGTCCCACGCCTCCCGAAATATATATTGAACTCATTTTCACATGATTGAATCTAACTTAAAAGTTTACTCCACGGCCAGTAAATATACAACCCGTTTCTCCGGAATATACGGTTCTTTAAAAGAGGTTCTTAATGGACTCGAACAAATCCGCGAAGAATTGCCCTATAGCCCGCAAGAACAGCTTAAACCATCCTGCTTTTTCCGTTTCTTCAGCCGTGATCAGATCCACGGTTGCCTTTTGGGCATTTTTTAACCCCGTCAATGGTATAGCTGTAAGTAACGGTTCCCACTTTGGTTCCTTTTTTCACGGGAGCCGTCAGCTCTTCGTTGTCCAGCTTGGCTTCGGATGTGACGTTCTTTCCTTCGGAGCCTTTCGGCACCATGAAGCTTACGGGCTTATTCGTTGCCAGCTTGACCGTCTTTTCCTTTCCCTTATTGACAGGCGCCGTTTCAAAACCTTCTACCGTCGAGCCTGCGTCCACCACCTGTTTTACTTCAAAGTTGTTGAAGCCGTAGTCGAGAAGCTTGCGGGTTTCCGTAAAGCGGGACGCTTTCGTCTCAGCCCCCATTACAACGCTGATCAAGCGCATTCCGTTTCGCTCGGCCGTACCTGCAAAAGTGTTCAGGGCTTGCTCAGTGAATCCGGTTTTCATCCCGTCCAGGCCTTCGTAGGCAAAGGAGCGGAAGTTGGGAACGTTTTTGTTGGCTTCGAGCATCCAGTTCAGGTTGATAATCGGATCCTTGTCACGTTCGCGGAATTTATAAGATTGAATCGTGGTATATTTCGAAAAATCGGGATGCTCTTCGACGATGTACTTTACAAGCTTGGCTGTGTCCATCGCAGACATGACGGTTTCGTCATCGCCCTCCGGGCGGTATTTCTCAGGCATATCGGATTTGCTGAGGCCGGTTGCGTTAACGAAATGCGCCGTTTTCATCCCCATGCGCTTCGCGTTATCGTTCATGATTTTTACGAATTCCTGCTCGGAACCGGCTATATGCTCAGCTAACGCAACGGCAGCGTCATTAGCCGATCCCACCGCCATTGCAATGTAAAGCTCTTCTACCGTATGCTGGTCTCCCTCCGCCAAAAATATGCGCGAGCCTTGGCTTTTCGCTGCATTTTCTTTAACGGTTACCATCGTGTCCCAGCTGAGATTCTTCTGCTTGATTTCATGCTGGACGATATACTCCGTCATCATTTTCGTCATGCTGGCCGGTGGAAGCGCGTTATCCGCATTAAAGGAAACAAGCACCTGACCGGTCGTAGGCTCCATCAATACCGCAGATCTCACCTGGAGACCAAGCGTGTCAACGGAAGGAACTTTATCGGCTTTCCCGCCTTTAGGAGCCGTTGTTGCGGCCTCCTTCTTCTCGGCGGTTGCGACCGTTACGGGTTCAGCCAGGGCCATAGCGGGAATAGCGGAAAAACACAATATATTGACAAGCATCACCGATGCCAGGGTTCTTTGCACAATGGGACGTTTACTCTTTCTCGCAGACTTGTCTTTCAAATGAAATACTCCTCTCTAAGTCGTTTGCTTGTTCTATTCTATCACAGGGGGATTATCAAAAAAAGACAAGCCGGATACATTTCATCCAGCTTGTCCTATCTGCACGGCATGATTTGCTAGGCTTTCCCGCCTATGGCTTATCCCGTGTAAGTTCGATGTTCAACCTGTATTCGTGTAACAACCGGCCTCTGCGCAGTCAAACCAAGCCAACCTTGATACCGCAAGAGAGGGTTTTCCAGTGAATTACAACGAGTAGTTTGGCGCTTCCTTCGTAATTTGAATGTCATGCGGATGGCTTTCACGCAATCCCGCGCCGGTGATCCGGATAAACTGTGTATCGTTCCGGAGGTGCTCAAGGTTTTCGGTACCGCAATACCCCATGCCGGAGCGCAACCCCCCGATCAGCTGGTGAATCGTATCCGCCAAAGGACCTTTGTAAGCAACGCGACCTTCAATCCCTTCCGGTACCAGTTTCTTGTCATCATCCTGGAAGTAGCGGTCCTTGCTGCCCTGCTTCATCGCAGCCATGGATCCCATGCCGCGATAAGCTTTAAACCGGCGGCCTTGATAAATCTCGGACTCACCCGGGCTTTCTTCCGTTCCTGCGAACATGCTGCCGAGCATAACCGCGCTCGCGCCTGCAGCAATCGCCTTGGTGATTTCTCCGGAGTACTTGATTCCGCCGTCCGCAATAATTGGAATGTTGTACTCTCTTGCCACGTTCGCGCAGTCGTAAATGGCTGTGATTTGCGGTACACCGATCCCGGCAATAACCCGGGTTGTACAGATGGATCCCGGTCCGATACCAACCTTAACGACGGAAGCCCCCGCCTCGATCAGCTCTCTTGTAGCTTCCCCCGTCGCCACGTTGCCGGCGATAATGGTCAGTTCGGGATACAGTTCACGCAGCTTTCTTACGGCTTCGACGATATTAATATGGTGGCCGTGTGCGGAGTCAACCGTGATCACGTCCACGCCGGCTTTGATCAGGGCTTCGGCGCGATCAAAGGTATCTTTGGAGATGCCGATGGCGGCCCCGACTAGCAAGCGTCCCTGTGCGTCTTTAGCCGCATTCGGGAACTGAATGGCCTTCTCGATGTCCTTAATGGTAATAAGACCTTTAAGCACATTATTCTCGTCCACAAGCGGAAGTTTTTCGATCTTATGTTTCTGCAAAATGGTCTCCGCCTCTTCCAGTGTCGTTCCCACCGGCGCGGTTACCAGATTTTCGCTGGTCATCACGTCTCTGATCGCAATATTATAGTCATGCACAAAGCGAAGATCCCGGTTCGTCAAAATGCCGATCAGTTTATGATGCTCGTCCACAATCGGCACGCCGGAAATCCGGAATTTGGACATTAAGCTTTCCGCATCGGCTACCTTATGGTCCGCTCTCAGGGAGAATGGGTTCGTGATAACGCCGCTTTCGGAACGTTTTACCCGGTCAACTTCCTCGGCCTGCTGCTCTACACTCATATTTTTATGGATAATGCCGATTCCGCCTTCTCTTGCAATCGCAATCGCCAAAGGAGCTTCGGTAACCGTGTCCATTCCTGCACTGATTAACGGAATGTTCAGCTTCACCTGATCACTAAGTTTGGTGGATACATCCACTTCCTTCGGCAGGACTACCGATTTTCTAGGAATCAACAATACATCGTCAAAAGTAAAGCCTTCCTTACTAAACTTATCTTCCCACACCTGGGTTATTCCTCCTTTTTGTCGTCTTCCCGCGGACTTCAAATCCTGTCAGAGCTGGACCGGACGGCATTTTCATGATTATTTTCAAAAATATATTATTGCCATCTTAGCAAAGGGCCTATGGGCTGTCAAGGATTGAATAGCGCCTTTTTTTATGGACGTTCATAAGCCTTTGTCCACTGGAATAATGTCTTCTCAGTGCGGACATTTCGATGGTGATTTATATACGCTTAAGAAGATGGTCGTCTTAGTCTACATGTTTCGGGGTAAAAACATACAAAAAAACCGTGATTGAAAATTCAATCACGGTTTTTCAGGTTGTTCGCTTGGCGACGTCCTACTCTCCCGGGACCCTTCGGTCCAAGTACCATCGGCGCTGGAAGGCTTAACGGTCGTGTTCGGGATGGGTACGCGTGGAACCCTTCCGCTATCGCCACCAAACGATTCAAGGTTGAACCTTGAAAACTAGATACGAAACGTTTTGCGTTATATTTAGGATAAGCCCTCGACCGATTAGTATTGGTCAGCTCCATGCATTGCTGCACTTCCACCTCCAACCTATCTACCTCGTCGTCTTCAAGGGGTCTTACGAATTGGGAAATCTCATCTTGAGGGGGGCTTCACGCTTAGATGCTTTCAGCGCTTATCCCTTCCGTACTTAGCTACCCAGCCGTGCTCCTGGCGGAACAACTGGTGCACCAGCGGTACGTCCATC
>NZ_LAZU01000012.1 GCF_000987955.1 Paenibacillus sp. DMB20 | reverse complement strand
GCAATCCTCTTTTGTTTATACTTTCTTATCTCTTAAGAAAAAACGTTCTATCGACGTACTTCCTCAGAAGACAGACCGCATTTATTGCGGAAGTTTTTCTTGCGGGATCAGGATGGCAAACCTCTGATGTTTTGTTTATTTCTAATCTCTTAAAAAACCGTATGCACATGCCATACGGTTTTCATTCTATCCATCAGGTCCAGGCCCACATGAAGCCGTCCCGGTCCCAGGCGATCCGTCCCCTGTGCAGCTTCCGGAATGCTTTCTTCACGTCTTTGGACAGTGACGGGTTCCCGTTCTCATTCATGAATACGAATTGTTCGCCGAAATGGGTCTTCACATATTCAATAGCATCTTCCTGCCGAAGGATGCCCGTGAATCGAATTTCCTTCACCATCCACTCGGCCACGTCCTGCGCGGTCGCTTCCATAAGGCTGCCTCCTTGTAATTGTTTCACTTGATTGATCTAAACAACCTGCATACCACTTCAAATATAAACAATACGACCACGCATTACAAACTTACGGGCAAACACGTTGGAGAATCTCCGCTCATGAGCAAAGCCTTCCCGGAAACCGGAAAGGCTTTGCTGGCGTTCATCATGAAGATAAAAGACCATTTAAAGAGTGCTCATTGATATTTTCGGAGATGACGGTTTGAATGCTTCCGTCCACCAGATACGCAATGGATGGTACGGCATCGATCCCCAGCTTGGCGGCCAGTCCGGGCGATTTATATACATCGACTTTCGTTACCCGTACCTCCGGCGAATGGGACTGTTCAAATTGTTCGATTACGGGCAGCAGCTTACGGCAATCCGCATCGGTAGCGTTCCATAAATAAACGACCGATGGACGGCCATGATTCAGAATCTGGTTTTCATAGACCTCGCATTCGGAAATATACTTCTCTGCCCCATAGCCTGCAATCGCCCCATCGCCCACAGCCGTAGCCACCTGCTTAAGGAACTTGTCGCACACGTCTCCCGCCGCAAAAATGCCCGGCACATTCGTTTCCATCTTCTCGTTGACGAGGATGTATCCATTCCGGTTCATCTCTACGATTCCGGACAGGATTTCCGTATTCGGGATGTATCCGATAAACAGGAAGCAGGAATCCACCTTGACGCTTTGGAGCTCGTTCGTTTTCATATTTTTCAGCACGACGGTGTCCAGATGGCCCTCTCCTTCAAAGGAATCGACCACCGTGTTCCAGATGAATTCCATCTTGGGATTCTCCAGCGCCTGTTTTTTGGCGATTTCGTTGCAATCCATTTTGCCGTGATCATGCATGACGGACACGATCACCTTGTCCGCAAACTTGGTCAGGAACATGCCCTCTTCGATGGCCGCATCCCCGCTGCCGATGACCATGACCGTTTTTCCGGTGTTTGCCGCCGCGTCACAGGTCGCGCAGAAGGAAATTCCTTTGTCGTATAAAAACAGTTCCTCGTTTGCGGCTCCGGTCACCCTCGGTTTTCCGCCGCTGGCGACAATGATCGCTTTGCATTCGTAGGTCGTCCGGAAGGTTTCGACCGTTTTTTTATCCTCGGCCGCGGTTACGGCTTTTACATCCGTCATTTTAAAATCAACGCCGAACTTCTTGGCCTGCTTGTGGAACAAGCCCATCAGTTCCGTACCCGTCGCGCCTTCCGGAAAACCCGGATAATTTTCGATTTCATTGGTATAAGTGGCGAGTCCGCCTACCAAGGATTTCTCAAGAATAAGGGTTTTTAATCTCGCGCGTCCACAGTATATTCCAGCGGTTAATCCTGCCGCTCCGCCGCCGATGATGACCACATCATACCGTTCGATTTTCTTCTCCATTGCCATTCTCCCTATCTGATATTTATGAAAAAAACGTCTATCGACGTACATTTCAAGGAAGCCGGACCGCATTTAGCGAAGTTTTTCTTGCGATATAAGGAAGCCGCGTCTTTCGAAGCTTATACTTTCTCATATCTTGAAAACAGGCTGACTTTCGTCAGCCTTTAACTTTCCCTCGCCTACATAAAGAACTTGGCCAGTAATTTGCTGCCTATAAACGCCCCTACGAACAGGAATAATCCGAAAACCCAGCCTGAAAGGGATAAGGAAGCAATCGCCGTGAACAAAGCGCCGATATTACATCCGCTAGCCAATCTGGCGCCATAGCCCATAAGCAAGCCGCCGAGGACGGCCGCAAATACCTGCTTTTTGGATTTAATCTTCTTTATCTTGAATTCAGAAGCGAACAATGTAGCCATCAGCGCCCCCAGGATAATCCCGATATTCCGGATCGAGCCGCCATCGTTGAGAAAACCGGAGGACAAGGTTTTTTGGGCTTTTTCCGAGCTGAAGTAGGTCCAGTCATCGACATTTCCGCCCACGAGCTTGTATAACCATGCTCCCCAATCGGCAAATGCGCTCGTGACTCCCCAGCCTTTGGAGAACACGGCCAGGTGCGCAGTGGCAAAAACCGCAAGGAGTACGGCCCCGGTTACATAAGTAAACGGTTCTTTCAGCAGTTGCTTGTAAAAGCGGTTCGAGGATATTTTCAACCAGAATTCGTTCACCGCTTCACACACCGTCCTTTCATTCCTGCGCAGATTTATTTCGTCTTCTCGATAACGACTTCCCATTCACCGTCGTCAACCTCTTCGATTTCAACGTTGTGTCCTTGCTTTCTGGCCCACTCCGGAACGTTCTTCATCGCGCAGCTGTGGTCGATCGAGACAATGAGTACGTCCCCTACTTTCAATTCAGCCATTTTCTTCTCCGTTCTCATCAGAGGAACCGGACAAGCTTCTCCCAAACAATCAAGCGTAAATTCAGCCATCTTGATAACCACCTTTAACATTATTTTTTTGCAAACGAATTATTGTGAATGATTTCACTTATTAAAGCAAATCTTATTCCGCACTGCCCATCTTCTTCTCCTGCCATTTGACTGCAGCGATATACAGCAAAAGGATAATCAGGAATTGAACGATTAATGCTCCAAGCCAGCCAAACACATCCGGTAAAAATACGGCCGGCGAATCCTTGATGACGTTCGCCTGCCACCAGCCCATATCATGCGCTCCCCACAGCGAGCCAATGACGAAAAACACGAGGGAAAGCATCTGCATCGTAAACCCTTCGCCGACGCGCATCAGCGTGCCCGAGGCGCATCCGCCGGCAATGACCATCCCGATACCGAACAATATGGCTCCGATGACCAAGGCAAAGCTGATCTGGTTCACGTTGCTCATGCCCGGGATAGGCTCGCCTTTTAAATACGAAGAATACTTAATCGCCGTAAATCCAATGGTAGCCAGGGCAAAGGCGATTAATACCGCTCTCGTAACCGACGTGCTGCCCGTAATGCAAGGGTCCCTCATCGAAGCGGTAAAGCAGAAACGCGATCTTTGCAAAATGACGCCAAACGAAATGCCGAAGAGCAGATAAACCCCCATTTGATCGTTGTACCGGTTTAAGAAAAAACCTGAAACAATGACGAGGGCCGTCACCGCCAAAGCGATTGGCAGCTGGCTTTTCTTGGGCTTTCTCGGGGCTC
This sequence comes from Paenibacillus sp. DMB20, assembly GCF_000987955.1. GTDB lineage: Bacteria > Bacillota > Bacilli > Paenibacillales > Paenibacillaceae > Paenibacillus_AQ. The sequence goes on along the minus strand of NZ_LAZU01000012.1, from coordinate 163,575 downwards.
TGGTTCGGATTGATTTCGTTTCGGGACGAATGGCTTGTCCCATGGTTGACACCTCCAGTTTGCGGTTTTCCTTAACTATGTGAAAATCGTAACATACTTTCGGGAAGCGTGGTTATATGCTTTATTTATGCAGTATTAGTTTTACTAATAGCGCTTTGGCAATAAAAAGCTTTATTGCTGAAGACGGGCAAACGGAGGAATGTATCGTGAATATGGAAGCGCTTAAAATATTTTTGGATATTGCTGCCCTGAAGAGTATATCCAAGGCGGCACAGAGATCACATATTACCCAATCCGCGCTTAGTCAGCAATTGAAGTCTTGGGAGACTGCTCTTGGAACGGAGCTTCTTCATAGAAGCAATAAAGGGGCCCATCTAACGGAAGCGGGAATCATCGCCGAGAAGTACGCTGCTCAGATCTGCAAACTGTACGACGATATGGTTACGGAAATCCGGCATTTGAAGCCCTGCCGGCACTCATTGTCCATTTACGCCATTCCCGAAGTATGCAATTATGCTCTTCCCTGTACGCTGTATGAGGTAAAAAAACACTTCCCGCAGTGCAATATTTCCTTAATCGAAGGTTCCTCAGCCGTTATAGAAGAGCATATTCTTCTCGAAGACGGAGATATCGGGTTTATTTGCGGGCCTTCATCCAGGCCCGAGCTGAACTCCTATAAGGTTTTCTCGGACAAGGTCATGCTGGTGACAAGCAGTTCAACCCTTTATCCGGAAGAAATTTCGCTCAGCGAACTTTCTCGGTATCCGCTGATTTGGCCAGCCCAGCTTGGCTGCGTTCAAAAGGCCATTCATGGGGCCGTGAACGGCGAGCTGAACATCCTTTACAGCCTGGATTCCATTGAAGCCGTTAAGCTTGCGGCCGTCAAAGGCCATGGCGCTGCATTCCTTCCCTACATGTCCATCAAAAAAGAGCTGTACGGCAAACAGCTCAAGGTAATCCATATTCGCGATTTTCAAATATACAACGATGTCTATATGATCAAAAAACAGAATCAGCGGTGCGACCACGAAACCAAGCAGTTGCTTCGATATATAGAAAAGACGCTGATCGATACGCTGTGCTAAAGTCGCTTTTGAATGCTGATTTCCCACACTCCGTTGATCACTTCCTCGATCGAGCATTTCAAACCGGAGCTGTTGCAGTAGTCCGATATCGAGGTTTTCGCGCAGCTGTGATCCGTGATGACCATGACCCTTTCCCCTGCGCCGATAGCTTTTTGGTGTTTTTTCAGCATCATGACAGGGACGGGACAGATTTCACCCAAACAGTCGATTTTGATCATAAGTTCCCTCCGTTCTCTGGTTGAGGAAGTCCCCCGATGCGATCCGTAGGCCTCCATGTAACCCTAATCATGAAGAACAAGCATCGATCAAACAAGTAAAAAACTCACCCGTTTCTAAATGTGGACGACTCATGATCCGGTCCGGGAATCCCCGTTTTTTCTAAGATCGACGGGGCTTACGGACATAGGATCCGTTAACGAGAGATTAGAGTTGCAAAACAAGCTGAAACGTTCAATTAACGGATCCGTGGGTCCGTAAGACTTTTAAAAAGGGCTCTAATAGCAAAAATAGCGGTTCTGAGGTCCGTTAGGTTTCTGCACAGCTTCCAAATTAGAATTAATCTCGCCTAGGGCGCGTAACATTTTACCGAACGATGTGTTGTATATATGAGTAACTTTTCACTGAATTGTCTGACTTTGTATTTATTAAGCATACATGAAATTGTCCGGGCGGAAAGGAGGTCTTTAAATTAATTGAAACCGAACAAAAAAACAGCTGTTGTCTTAAGTCTTGTGCTTACTGGTGTCCTTAGCGCAGTAGTGATGTCGTCTTCAGCCACTGAACCGCCGGCTCTCCAAGAGGAGATCATTCAGGAACAACATTCAGCTGATAGCCGAATGAAACCGCGCGTAATGGCTCAAGTTGGTTCTACTGCAATTACCAGCAAAGAGCTAGAAGATTATAAAGCATACAAAAGTTTCGAAGCTACCCCTGCCCAGACCGATTTACTGCTTCTTGAGGAATTGATTCAGGAGGAATTATTCTTGCAGTTAGCCAAGGAAAAAGGCGTTTATGCCACCTTGGATGAAGGAAAAGAGGAAGCCTTAAGATTGCGGGAGATTCTGAAAAAACAGCCCAAACCCATACAGGAAACACAAAAAAACGAATGAAGTCCATGAACATGACAGAAGAAGAATATTGGAACGACTTCGCTCCTGCCCAATATCAGAAAATCTTGTCGGAGCAAAACTTATCGCAAGCACTGGTTTCCGAAAGGAAGCTTAAACAAGGAGATTTAGGGAACGGAATTATCGCTTACAAACAACAATTGCTTCAAGAGGCCATTACCAGCAAGAAAGTAAGGATTATGGACAGCTCTGTATATCCTCGAATCATGGACTATACGAACAATAGATATCAATTTTTTGGGGAAAGTGAGCATTGGGAAGCCAAATACGCCTATCAAGGAACAGAAATACGGAGAGAAGTTGATCGGAGAACAACCTATTCGAATGAAGACAGTTACAAATTTACGTTGAAATATAAAGGCCCTCTAGAAGAATTGTCCCCCATTCAAAAACTGGAGTACTCGTACGAAACAAAAGGCGGAAACGGCAAACGCATCGAGCGATTCGCCGAACCCCCAAAAGAAGCCGTATTTACGTCGGAGGGAAGTTCAAAAGGCGGGGCTAAGGTAAGCGAAGACGAAGTGATCCAAGTAAACGTAAAATGGGACGGCTTCGAGGAATCTTTTGAATTGCGTAATAAAAACAAATGAAACAATTTCATCAATCATTTTCTAAGCATCGTTAAACGGACATTCCTTAACAAACCTTGCAGCAAAAATGGGCTTCAAGATATTAATTCTTGATAGCCCGATTTTTTATTTTGCGAACGAATCCACCATCCACTTTGAGAATTTTTCTTTTTCTTCAAATTGCGGATAATGAGCGGATTGGTCGTACGTTATAAATTCCTTTTCACTTGCATCAATCTGATCAAAATATGTTTTGGCTGCTTTCGCGGAAGTCATATAGTCGTATTGTCCCATTATAAAATACACCGGTAAATCTAGTTTTGTGATGATCGTAGGCAGAGGTTTTTCCATTGCTTGCCCTATTAAAATTTCTTGCACATAGGATACGCCGCGCATATAACGGATGCGATCTAATAAGTTATACTCCGGTCCGAACAATAAACCATGATTTATGTCCTCATTATTATCGATCAGTCTTGCAGCACCACCATATTTTCGAACATATTGGCGTGGAGTTAACATATCGCCGCTTTGAACTTTTTCGGTTAACCCTTGCAAATACCCGGCGTCGGTTGTATTACCGCTCAATTTTGCTTGATCAATCGTGAAATTCAAACCATCCAATTCGCTTTCTAAGATATTGGACATCTGTCCAATGCCGATATAGGCTTCATATTTTTCAGGAGCTTGCTCTGCAGCCTGCATGCCGATATATGTTCCAAAGGAATGGCCGACCAGTATGACCTTCTTTTGGTTGAAACGAGTGGATATGTAATCCGTCACAGCCAATAAATCTTTCACTAATAGATCGGTCGAAAGGTTGGAATAATCTTCCCCAAAGTGATAAGATTTCCCGCTAGCTCTTTGGTCGTAACGGACAATCGTGAAATTCTTCTCCAATAGGTCCTGGTATTTGGTCACATAGGGTATTTCCGAAACACCGGGACCCCCGTGCACAAAAATTACAATAGGATTATTCTGATCCTGACCTCGTATCATCAATTCATGGCCGGTGCCATTAATTTCGACTTGCTCGAGTGCGCTTATGCTGTTTGCGCCGTCTATTTTAGGAGTCCATGTGGGAAAAATCAATGCTACCCCAACAAGTAAAATAATCGTTGATACCAAATAAAGCAGAACTTTTCTTACCTTTTTGATAGTCTCATCTCCCTAGTCTTGGATGAACGAATATGGAAACACATCGTCCTGCACTGAAATCTATGACGCAAAAGGTCAGTGTAACATATTTATCCAAGTTAAAGAAATGATGTCCATCCATTGCTGAAATACGAAAAACGTCTATCGACGTACTTTCTCAGAAGACAGACCGCATTTAGCGGAAGTTTTTCTTGCGAGATAAGGATGGCATACCTCCGAAGTTTATACTTTCTTATCTTTTAAACAAGGAGATCCTCAAATGGATCTCCTTGTGCGCTAAAAATCTGTTACACCGCATGAATGGCAGGCCATTTCAGCTCTACTCCCGCGCCCGCAAGCAATCGTTGGAACGCTTCCAGATGCTTCGGCGTATGGCGGACCTCCCGCGGTTTAACCCCATGCTCCGTACAGTAGGCGGCCAGATAGCCCGCCGATTCCCCAATGTTCCATTCCACCGGATGCAGCCGGTAACAGCCGTTCGTAATATGGGTCGTGCCGATGTTCTTGCAGGCGGCGATCAGGTTGTTGACCCGCACCGGGATGAGGCTGCCGAGCGGGATTTGGAACGGCAGGCTCGAAATATCGATATATGTCCGCAGGCCGGTGCTCGGGTGGAGGTCGATGCGGTAGCAGCCGATGCCCACGGAGTCAAAAAAGTCCTCCGCTTTGCCGTCCGGACGGCAATCCGCCGCGACATGCTGCTCCAGCACGGTGAATTCCGCCTTGATCCGGCGGGATTCGCGGATGTACGGCATTTTGGCGAAGCCGTCCGGCGTGCCCGTGACGTCCGGGCGCAGCCGTAACCCCGGGTACCCCTTGCCCCCGTCCGGACGCGGCGCTTCGGTCTGCATCCAGTACAGCAGCGACAGGCTCAGCTCCTTGGCCCGTGCCAGATGCAACTCCCGCTCCTCCGGCGAAACATCGATAATGGAGCCCAGCCAGTAATCGTTCGCCGGCCAGTTGACCACGGTCACGTTCGCGTCAAACGTTCCCGGGGCAAAATTGTCCCGATCCACCAGCTGCCTGTACTTCCAGAGCGAGAACGACTTCCCGTCCGGGAACAGGCTGTACTTAACCGGCTCGAGCGTGTTCGGCACCAGCCCCATCCAGCTGAGCTGTTTATCCGGCCAGAAATCGGCCTGGTATTCCTTCCAGAAATCATAGCCTTTCGGCTTAGGGATGGTATGGTCTTCGCCTTCGCGGTAATCCATCGCAAAACACCAAGTCAGCGCCTGCATATCCTGCGGATCCGCATCTCCCGGAAGCGCATGCGGTTCCCCCGTTTTTTCCCTGGATTCCGAGCCCGTCACATACTCCACGCCCGCCAAAGGCAGCAGGTCTCCTTCTTCCGTCGCATCCAAAATATACGTACCGGTTAACACCGCCGTCTCGCCGGTCAGCTTATTGCGCACGTGCACAGCCGTTACGTCGTCCCCGTCCGTCTCCGCCTTTACGGGCACATGCTCGGTCATCACGACAAGCCTGCCGCTGTGAATATACGGCGCCATCATGTCCCGCAGCACCGCCAAGGCGGTCCTCGGCTCATGGGCCACCGCGCTGACCATGGCATTACCGGGATTGAAATTCATGGCGGCGCGCGATTCCGGAGTTACCGGAAAGTGCTCCTTATAATAATTTCGCACGCGGGTCCGAAACTCCCTGTAGCTGGCCGTGGATCCGAAATGCTCGATCCACGGATGCTCATCCGGCGGAACGACCTGGCTTGTAATTTGCCCGCCAATCCAGTCGGTTTCTTCGGTCAGGATAACGCGTTTGCCGGATTTGGCGGCAGCCAAAGCAGCCGAGCAGCCTCCCAAGCCGCCGCCGATAATCACGATATCTGCACTGTGATGAAGCACCATCGTACCGACACCTCCATGGGACCTGCAAAACGCGTCTCGCTCCCCGGGAACGGGGATTTTGCAGCCCCTTTTTTTGTTGGCCTTATTTAGCTGTCATATTTGAAGACCGTACCCATAATCGTGGAAGACGGACCGTATTGATCATAAGCGTCCTGCGCCTGATCGATCGGCACAATCCGGGAAATCAGCGGCTCCATGGAAATCCGTTTTTCCTCAAGGAGACGGATGAATTCCGCAATATTCCGTCCCTCCGTCCAACGCACATATCCGATGGGGTAGTCTTTGTTTTCAAGCTCATAGCCGGCGTCATACCTCCCCGGGCCTCCGGCCCGCGAGATCAGCACCTGCGCCTCCTTGCCGAACATCAGCCCTCTGGCGAAGTTCATGGTCAAATCGCCGACGATGACGATTTTCCCCCGATCCCGGATCCACTTCAGCGAGGAATTGATAAGCTCCTCCCCGGGACCGCCGGCGCACAAAATGACGCTATCGGCTCCATGGCCGCCTGTAACGGAAGGAATGCTCCGTTCAAGCTCTTCCTGATTGTCATGCACATGCACGATATGCCTTTTCATCGCGGCCGCGCGGTCCTTGTTCAGATCATAGCCAAGAACCTGATAGGCTGCCGCCGAGGCGATTTGGGCAATGATCTGCCCCAAGATGCCAAGTCCCACGACAACGGCAGACTCCCCGAACCGGAGGTCGGCCACGCGCAGGGCATGGATCGCGATCGCTCCGAGGCCGGCAAAAGCCGCCTCTTCCGGCCGAACGGATTCTGGCACCGGCGCGGTCAAATTGGACGGAACGGCAAGCTCTTCGGCATGCCTCACAAAAGGCGCCCCGTAGCAGGCGACGCGCTGCCCCACCTGAAGGCCGGTCACCTGCTTGCCGATTTCCGTAATGATGCCGACCGCGCTGTATCCTATAACCGCCGGCTGTTCGGATCGCGAATGAATGAACGTCATCTCGGTTCCGGGGCTGATGGCCGAATATTCGGTGCGGATGCGCACATGGCCCGCCGGCAGGGAAGGACTCTCTATCTCTGCCACGTTAACCTTCCCGTACTGCGTTGTAACTGCTTTCATGCATGGCTCCTCCTGTCCGCTAGTTCACGGTTTTCTTGCGATATTCGCTCGGCGATACGCCGCAATATTTTTTAAACGTTGTCGTAAATGTCGAAGAGTTCGTAAAGCCTGTTTTCTCCCCGATCTCGGCAATGCTGAGATCCGTATTTTTAAGATACTCCCGGGCGTGCGACAGTCTTACCTTATTCAGGTACTCCACATAGTTCACGCCGAACGTTTTTTTGAAGTAGTTGGAAAAATACTTGGAGCTGGTATCCAGCACTTCCGCCATATGATCCAGATACAGGTTCTCCATGTAATGAAGCTCAATATATTGGGAAATAAAAGCCGGATTCAGCTTGCTCTTCGGATCGTAATTCCGCATCGCCGCTACCCTGCGCAGTCCCTCCATCAGCGCTTCGCGAATCTCCTGGTGATGATATGCCCGCTGCAGCCGGCCCATCACCTCTGTTTCCAGGCGGAACAGCTCTTGACGGCTTTCTTCCGATGCATCGGCCTGTCTCAGCATGATGAAGAACATCGTCTGCGCAATATGCAGCAGTTGGTGAAAATGAACGCGCAAAGAAGCATTCTCATCAATAATTTCATCAACGATATCCATCGCTTCGTCCGTCTTCCCGGTCATCAGGCAGTTCGACAATTTATCCATTTTATGAAACGGAAAATGTATGTCCGGAACAAAACGGATCGCCTCCGTATCGGTCACCGATTCCTTCGTGTTGACGCTGCGGTAGAGAAAGCCGTTCCGCAACTCCTCATAGGCTTCCCGGCAGTTGCTGATCTGGGACTCGAACACGCGGCCGACGCAGCCCCACAGCTTAAAACCGGCGAAGGTATCGTGCTCGGCCTGACGAACGTAGCCTTCGAACCGCTTCAGCGCTTTTTTTCGCTCCGACGGCTGCTCGATCCCGATAAGGACGAGAAACTTCAGATGGTCCTCATGAAAAACGACCGCATGCTCCAGGCTCTCCTGAATTCCATGCCCGATCATTTCCGTGATCTCTTCCACGGAAAGCTCCGGAAGCTCGTTGCCGTCCAAGGGCTGAAGATGGATGGAGGCCAATACGAAATGCCTGCGCTGAAACAGATAGGCATAATGGTTCTGCATCTGCATCTCGTATTCCCTCGAATGCGCGTACCCGTCCAGCGCCTGCAGGAACACGCCCCTTCGGATTTCGGCGTTCACAAGGCCCATTTGATTCTTGAGCGACTCGTTCTCCCTCTGCATTTTGATGATTCCGCTCTGGATTTTGACAAAATCGTTGCCCTTCACATTGGAGCCGCCGAGAAGATGCAGAATGTTCTTGACCGGCCTGTAAAGATAGATGCTAAGCAGAACCGACATAACGGCGGTCAGCACGATCGCTCCGTACATGATCCACTGGTTCGCATCGGTTACCGAATCGATGTTTTGGAATTTGTATGGAAGCTTGTTGATATAAATAAACCCGTTGTAGTCGGACTTGTAAAAATTATACTCGAAGTTCTCATGCGTGAGGGAGGCTTCGCTGGACGGATTGAAATAGACATCGTTCAGGATTTCAACCAAATCCAGATCCTTTTCCGTGCTGAGAATGATATTCCGGTCCGCGTCCAGCACGATTAGCGACGCCCCCGGAATCATCGCCTTCAGGTCGATGCTGTTCAGCAGCTTGTTCACGTCGATCATGACCATCAGCTTTTTGTTGGACATCCTGATTTTGCTGCTGTCGACCGCTACCATCAGATTCCGTTTGTAGCCCGTTATGCTCTCCGTATAGGTTTCCGCCGGAAACACGGTGAAATCATGCTCCGAACGGATAAAATGGTTCCAGAAAGCGGAATTGTATTTATTCGTTGTATATTTCCGGTCAAACAGCGCCTCCATGCTGCTCGTTCCGCGCGGGGTGATCGCCATTTTGTAATCGTAAGTAATGATGGCATCCTCCACAAAGTCCATGGTCGTTACCATCCGGGCCAGGCTGTCCTGCAGGGACAGCACCTTCTCCATATCGGGCTTGCCGTCGCTGTCCATGATCTGCTCGTAAGGCAGCGCATGGATGTTAAACATCAGATTGTTAATCGAAGAGAAGCTGGTATCGAACGACTGGATGATGTTTTTAATCACCATCCTGTTGTTTTCCGTCACTTTTTCGTATATTCCGGAAATCGAATTTTTGTATACGATATAGTTGAATATGAACATGATGCCGACGACCAGCTGCAGAGCGAAGAAGATTTGTAGAAGTCCTCTGTTAGCGATCAATCGATTCAAATGGATCACCTCTCTTGATGTCATCCCTTCTATAAACACCATGTTATACTCAAGCAGGCTCTACGTCACCCTTTTTCGGAACCTAGCATAACGCCTTTGGCAAAATACTTCTGCGCAAACGGATAAATGAGCAGCACCGGAATCATCGAAAGCACGATGGTTGCGTTCTTCATGGCCTGCGGAGCCAGCGCTGCGGCGTCGACGAGATTCGTGTTGTTGCTGCTGTCCGCAAAGATCAGCATATCCCGAAGGACGACCTGAAGCGGATACATGGTCGCGTCATTCAGGTAAATGAGCGGGATGAAAAAGCTGTTCCAATGTCCCATGAAGTAGAACAGGCCGATCGAGGCCAGTGCCGGTTTGGAAAGCGGGATCATGATCTGGAACAAAATGCGGTATTCCGACGCGCCGTCCACCACGGCGGCTTCGCGCAGCGCTTCCGACATGTTTTCATAGAAGCTTTTCAGAATGATCAATTCAAACGTCCAGATCGCGTTAGGCAGCACCAACGCCCAAACGCTGTCAATCAGCCCCAATTCCTGAACGATCAGGTAGTTCGGAATGATGCCGGGGTTCAGGAACATCGTCATCACGATGGCCAGCAAGAAAAATTTGCGCCCAAAGAAGTCCTTGCGTGCCAAAGGATAGGCCGCGATTGCGGTCATCAGCAGGTTGATCGTTGTTCCGAGCGTTGTGTAGAAGATGGTATTCAGATATGCGCGCGGGATCCGTTCGTCTTTAAGCACCTGTGCATACGCATCCAGATTGAAGCCTTTCGGAAGCAGCGTGACCTTGCCTTGCAGAACGGATGCCGTGTCGCTGAAGGAAACGGCCGTAATATAAATGATGGGATACAGGATCACGACCGATAGACACAGCATGATGATGCCGTTAACAACAGAGAACAGCGAGATGTTTTTGAGATTCAATTTTTTGGTTACCACAGACCTTTCCCTCCGATCTTTTTACTGAGGAAGTTCGAGGAGAGCAGCAGGACCATGGCCACAACGGCTTCAAACAATCCGACAGCCGCGGCGTAGCTGTAGTTCGCCTCCAGCAGGCCCTTCCGGTAAACGAAGGTAGAGAACACGTCCGCCACTTCGTAGGTCATCGGGTTATAGAGAAGGAGCACCTTTTCATAACCGATGCGAAGCATCTGGCCGGTCTTCAGGATGAACATGATGATGATCGTCGGCATCAGGGCCGGAATCGTGATCTTGAAAATCATGTGGCGTCTCTTGGCGCCGTCCACCTTGGCCGCTTCGTACAGCGAAGGGCTGATGCCTGCGATGGCAGCCATGTAAATAATCGCCTCGTATCCGGTATTCGTCCAAATGTCGGAAGCGATATACACCGGACGGAACCAATCCGGGTCGATAAGGAAATATTTTTTCTCAAAGCCTATTGCAGCGAGCAGTTGGTTGATAATCCCGTTGTTTGGCGACAGGAAGTCAATCAGCATGCTGCTGATGATCACCACGGACAGGAATGATGGCAGATAGCTGATCGTCTGCACCGATTTCTTGAACCACTTAAGCCGTACTTCGTTCAGCAATACGGCCAAAATGATCGGGAACGGGAATGAGAAAATAAGGGAAAGCACGCCCAAGGTAAGGGTATTCTTGAACAGAAGCCAGAAGTCCGGACCGTTGAAAAAGTTGGAAAAATGCTTGAATCCTACCCAAGGGCTATCCATAATGCCTGTAAATACGCTGTAATCCTTAAACGCGATAAGCATGCCGTACAAAGGACCGTAACGGAAGATAAGATAAAACAAAAAGCACGGAATAAACAGAATCAGCAGCTGTTTGTCGCGCTTCATGTGCTGAAATGCCGTTAGCTTGCGGCCTGCAGCCGCCTTTTTGGGTGGCGTTGACTTGCCTGTTTCGATGCCGGCGCGTGCCATGATGTTGCCTCCTCTAGATGATGAGCAGCACCCGGCCGAGGCCGAATGCTGCCGTCACCCTATATTTACGAATTAATTGGGTCGCACATTTATTTTGCGGATGCGTCAAAACGCTGTTGTGCGGCGTTGAAAATCTCGACGATTTTGTCGGCGCCCTGAGCGGCGGCTGTTTTTTGCCATTCAGCCCATTGCGCGTCCCCGTAGTCTTTGTTCAGGACATATTTCGAGTTGAACTCGTTGGCGCTTTTCTCGAGATTCACTTGAAGCTCGGCAATCGTGGCGGATTCGGCATCCGTGAAGTTCAATACCGGATCCAGCGGCTCGAAGCTGTTCGCTTTCAAACGCTTGTCTTGAGCTTCCTGTTCCTTCTCGGTGAAGTTGTAGTAAACGCTGCGTCTGTCAGGGTTCAAGTACATGCCCTCCAGCCACAGGCCGTATCTGTCCTCAAGCACGCTGATATCCACCAGAGGAACATCGGTCAGTTCCGGATATACGACTTTGTCGCCTTCCATCTTGAAGGTTTCGCCTTCCACGCCCATGGTAACGAGCGTGGCGCCGGATGGGCTGGTCAGATAATCCAGCAGCTTCAAAGCAGCTTCCTTGTTTTCATTGTTCGTTACGGCGATGCCGAAGCTGGCATCGATTTTCGGAAGGCTCATGCCGTTGCCGGTTGGTCCCACAGGATTTCCGTATCTCAAATCGTATTTAGGGTTCGTGTCTTTGATCTGGTTGTAGAACATGTCAAGACGCCCGATCCAGTCGTACGTTACAAACGCTTTATTGCTTGTCGTCATTTTGGACGTCCAGCTTTCCTGGGTATCGGTCAGGAATTCCGGATCCATCAATCCTTCGTTGTAAAGTTTTTTCATGAAGTCCAGCATCTCTTTATGCTCAGGCTGAATGCTCGCGAATTTCCAAACCTTGGCGGACTCATCAAAGTACACCGGATAGTTCGCGCCGCTGATTCCCCAACCATACGACCAATCGCGGAAAATAAATTCTTTGTTCTTGGAAGCGTAAGGATAGGAATCGGGATACTTTTCTTTCAGAGCCTTCAAAGCCTGATAGAATTCTTCGGTGTTGGTCCATTCTTTAATGCCCAATTCGTCAAAAATATCCTTCCGGTACATAAAGCCATGGTTTACGTCCCGATTCAGGTTGTGAATCGGCCACGAATACAAATTCCCCTTTTCGTCCCCGTAAGAGGTAAGCACCCACGGATTTTCTTCCATGTATAATTTCTTGAAGTTCGGGAGTTTATCGGCGTATTCATTAATGGCCACAACGGCATTTTGCTTGCCGATTTTCTTCAGCTCATTCGGCTTCAAACCGTGAAAAATATCCGGCAGCTTGCCCGAAGCCACAACCACTCTCAACTTGTCCTGAAAGGTTGCCTTGGAATAGGCCTGGAAATCAACCGTAATCCCCGTGCGCTTCTCTATTTCTTTGGCGATCAGCGACGTGTTCAGATCGGTTTTGTCGCTCGGCAGCATCCAAGTAATTTTGGTAGGCTTATCGACCAGCGGAAGCGTCAATCCGCCTGTATCGCCATACTGGTTCGGGTCTGCCGGCTTTGCCGTTTCAGTCGATGGGGTATTTTCGTTTTTCTCAGGAGCTGCCTCCTTACCGCCTCCGCCGCAGGCGGCAAGCAGCGATGAGAACAAGGTTAAAACCAATGCCATACTTAACCACTTCTTAGACATGTTTGTTCCTCCCTATAAATAGTCTGAAAATGCGAATCGTGATTGAAGCCGTTTGAGTAACCCCCGTATTTCATTCCAGCAATTTCTTATAACCTGTTCATCAGGAACCTGGAAATTCGGTTCATTACCCCCTTTCAATTCAGGTCGGATTTAACATTCGGCAGAGCGAAATACATAAAATGTAAGCGCTTTGCATCGTTTGCGGAATCCGTTTATTTCTACCCACCCACATCATAAAAGCGCTTTCAGTTCCGGTAAAGAATTGGATTTCCCCGGCCTGTCGTTTCAGGTGCAATTTTCATGGTCACCTCGGAAAAACCGCATAAAATCAAGGTTTTTAGCGTGTAGAAAAACCTAAAGCGGTAGAAATACAAAAAATAAGAGGGATTTCGGCGTGAAATCCCTCGATCAAAACGCTCTATTTCTTATTATGGATCTATCCTGGCCATGAAAGGTTTGAAAACCGATTAAGGTACGGGATGAAAGGTAAAAAAGAATAAGAGCTCATTTCGGAAAAAATCAGCGATATTTTCGGATAAATTGAACCGCTTTTCGTATATCCGCTTCCGGTTGATCCCCGACCTCTCTTTCGATCGTCAGATAGCCTTTATAGCCAATGTCGTTCAAAGCCTGGAAGTAGGCATCGAAGTCCACCTTGCCTTCGCCGAGCGGAACCTCGGCGAAAAGCTCCCCGGAAGTTACGAGCTGAGCCACCTTCTCGTGGTCCATGCCGTCAAAACCGAGCGCCCCGTAAACGAGCCGCGGATCCACCACATCGCGGTTGCGTACGCCATCCTTTACGTGGGTGTGCACGATATAGTCCTTCAGGATATGTACGCCCTTTACCGGATCGTCGCCGGTTACCATTACCATATTGGCCGGGTCAAAGTTGACGGATACCCCTTTGCCGGAGAGCGCGTCCAGGAATTCCTTTAGGTGAGCCGCAGGCTCCGGTCCCGTTTCGATGGCAAAGTAAGCGTTCATGGAGCTTGCATACTGGCACAGCTCTTCACAGGCCGCCTGCATCACGCTGTAAACCTCGCTGTTCTTGTCATCCGGCACGATTCCGATATGCGTCGTCACGACGTTGGTTCCCAGCTCAACGGCCAGGTCCAGAATGCGTTTTGATTTTTCGATTTTCTCGGCGTTTACCGTTTTATCTTGGAAGCCATGGCCTCCCAGATCCCCGCAAAGGGCGGAAATTTCAAGGCCCAGCCCGTCCAGCAGCGATTTCAGTTCCTTTTTGTTTTCGCTTGTCAGAACAGCCGGATCCATCTCGCCTTTCACCGCATAGATTTGCACGCCTTCCGCGCCGACGTCCTTCGCTTTTTTCAAGCCTTCGCGCACCCCGATGCCGAAGCTGTCGACGATGACGCCGATTTTATTCGTTAGTTTCGTCATGTATGAACCCTCCCCGGTCCTATTCTCTAGCCGCACGTTATTTAAATGCGATTTCTTTGCCCGTTTCGGCGGATTCATAGATCGCACAAAGTATCTTCATTATTTCCACGCCATCCTCCACCGGGCTAAGCGTCGTTTTGCTGCCCCGGATGCTTTCCGCAAAGGTGGCCATCTCATTGTTGAAGGCGCCGATAAAATCAAACGATTTGTTATCGATCTGAGGCTCCAGATTCAGGATGGTATTATGTTTCTCCGTCACGATGGACAGCTCGGGCTCAAGCTCGGCTCCGCCCTTATCGCCGTACAGTTTCACGGAAAGCTCGTCCTTTTGGGCATGAAGCGTAAAGCTGACATCCACCATCAAGGAAGCGCCGTTATCAAAGCGGATGAGCGCGTTGGCCATATCTTCCACCGTATTCTTGGAGGCATCGTAATCGGCAGCCTGATAGAAGGACAGATGTTCCACATTGGAACGGTTGCCCAGGCGGTTGTACGTATTGCCCGTGACGGATACCACTTTCGGCTTGCCCATCAGATACCAGCAGATATCGATAATATGAACGCCCAGGTCTATCAGCGGGCCTCCGCCCGAACGCTCCACGTCCGCAAACCAGCCGCCCGGATTTCCAAGCCGCCGCAGGCACGAGGCTTTCGCGTAATAGATCCCGCCTAGATCGGACGCATCGATGAACTTTTTTAGTATCCGCGTGTTTTCCGCATAACGTCTGACGAACCCGACCTGCAGAATCTTCCCGCTTTTGCGTACGGCTTCCTCTACGCGCAGCGCTTCCTCGACCGTTTTGCACAGGGGTTTCTCGACAAGCACGTGTTTGCCCGCTTCCAGGGCGGCGATGCTGATCTCGGCATGCGAGTTGTTCCAGGTGCAGATGCTGACGGCATCAATCTCCGGCAGGGCCAGCAGATCGCGATAATCCGTAAAAACCTTCGCCGCTCCGAATTCTTCGGCTTTTTTCCGCGCACGATCCTCGTTCAAATCACAGATAGCATAAATTTCCGTGTCCGGATAGGCTTTATATCCCCCCAAATGAAATTGGGAGATGGAACCCGCTCCGATGACACCGATCTTCAATTTCCCCATGGTCGTATCCTCCTCAAATTGAATCTTCTTCTATGTCATAAAACGCAATATAACGAAAACGAATGTACGATGATATGAATAAAGGCGTTAAATAAGCTACATGGCTACATGGCGGCCGGTTCTCCGGCTTTCTTCCGCCGCCTCCAGAAACCGGATGACCTCGACCGACTGCTGAATGGGCAGAACGATCTTCCCGGTTGTAAACATAACCATCACCCGCTCCAGCAGATCGGCGTAAAACGGCTTTCCGGATCCTTGGGCATCCACATAAGCGCTTTCATTCTTGCGATGGATGAGCGCCCCGAACGAAAAATTCCCGCTCCGGTTGCCGCGCACGGTACCGATTCGCCCGTCTTCCCACGTGCCTGTAATCAGCTCGTGCGATTCGGCAGAAATCGCTGACACCTCCCGGCATCCCGGTCCCATGACCGAAAACAGCATCTCCGCCGAATGGATCCCGTACCAAAAATAATGGGACTGCGTGCTCTCGATCTCCATAGGTCCATGGACATCAGCTCCAAGGACCGGTTCCGCTCCTTCCCTCTCCAGCTCCCGGGTGAGGCTGAGAGCGTAACGGAGGGAGGAGGCGCTCATCACCGGAATGCCGTTCCGCTCAGCGGTCCGGGCGATTTCCTCGGCTTCCAGGGAACGCAATGCCAGCGGCTTATCGATAAATACCGGCTTTCGATAAGGAGCGATTCTGCGGAACAGCTCCAGGTGCGCCCTTCCGTCAGCCGCCAGCAGCATGAGGGCGTCGCAGACTTCCGCGACCTCCTCGGGGGTTTCCATAATCGGCACGCCGTATTGCCCGCGGATGTCTTCCGTAAACCCGTTCACCCGCGAAATGCTCAGCGGGAAATCCGGAGAGCCGCCGGGATAAGCGGCAGCCACCACGGCGCCGGGAACGTGGTAGGCGTCCCCGGCATCATGCAGCAGCCGGGTAAAGGCGAGCGCATGCGAAGTGTCGAGCCCGATAAGGCCGATCCGAAGAGAACTCACTTCGTTCCATCCTCCTTATTTTCGGTGCTCTTGGCACCTTTCTCCCTTACTTTTTTGCCTTCCTTTCCGTACAGATCCTTTAAGATCTTCTTCCCCGTAGGCGTTTGGGCAAGCCCGCCCTTGGCGGTCTCCCGGTGCTTCGCCGGCATCGCCGTTCCAACCTCAAGCATGACGCCGACGACTTCATCGGACGGAATCACGCTGCGGACGCCGGCAAGCGCCATATCGGCCGCGGCGAGTGCCGTTACGGCACCAAATCCGTTTCGCACGATGCACGGAATTTCCACAAGTCCGCCCACCGGGTCGCAGATGAGACCGAGCGAGTTTTTCAGGGCAAGGCCGACGGCATGCACCGCCTGCTCCGGCGTTCCCCCGCGAAGCTCCGTCAAGGCGCCCGCCGCCATGCCGATGGCCGATCCGACCTCGGCTTGGCATCCGCCTTCCGCACCGGATATAAAGGAGTTGTTGGCAATGACGTACCCGATCGCCCCGGCCGCAAACAGCCCCATGACCAGATGCTCGTCTTCCCAGGCGAATCGTTCCTGGGCACTGACGAAAACACCCGGGATGATGCCGCAGGAACCTGCCGTCGGCGTTGCGACGATCCGCCCCATCGAGGCGTTCACTTCCGATACGGACAAAGCATACGCAAGCGCCGTACAGGCTTCAATGCCAAGGGACGGCACGCCGCTCAGCATATAGTCGCTGACGCGGACCGCATCCCCGCCGGTTAGGCCGCTGCGGGAAGGCACAGGTTCGTGGATTCCGCGGCGTACGGCTTCCTTCATGATGCCGTAATAATCAGCCATGAGTTTAAAGGTTTCTTCTTCGCTTTTGCCGGTTTCCTTGGCCTGTTCCGACAGCATCAGCTGTCCGATCGAGACTCCATCCTCGCGGCAGCATTCCGTCAGCTGCTTTAGGGTTGAGAACTTCATTTACGAAACCTCCTCTGTGGTCAGATCCGCGAATACAACCCGATGGACGTTGGATAAACCGCGGATATGCTCGATAAGCTCCTGCGGCACCGCCTCATCGGTTTCCACGACGGTGAGCGCTTCTCCGCCTCTCCCCTTGCGGTCCACATCCATATAGCCGATGTTCACGACACCGCTGTCCAATATGCGGCTGATATGGGCGACCATCCCGGGCGTATCCTTGTGAAATACGAGAAGCACCGGATAATTCATCGTAAATTTAACGTCAAACCCGTTGATGCCCAGCATCTCAATGTTGCCGCCGCCGATGGAAGCCCCGAGAATGATATCCTCCCGGCCGTCCGCCTCCTTCAGCTTCAGCAGCACCGTATTGGGGTGGTAGGCGACGTTCTGGGCGGTCTTGAACGTCAGGTTCATTCCCGCCGCTTCGGCCAATTCGATCGAATTGCGGATCCGCATGTCATCCGTTGCAAAATCCATCAAACCGCCGACGACCGCCAGATCGGTCCCGTGTCCCCGGTACGTCTCCGCAAATGAGCCGTAAAACACGATTTCCGCTTGTTCGGGAAACGCTCCAAAAATGCGCCGCGCCGCCCTGCCTATTCGAACGGCGCCCGCCGTATGGGAGCTGGACGGTCCTACCATACTCGGTCCAATAATCGAAAACACATCTTTAAAACGCACAGCGTTTCCCCCGTTTCTTCTCATTCGTTTTTTTTCGCTTGTATTGTAGTTTAGTCTAGTCGGCGAGCCAATGTTCCAAATGCTCTCTTACAAATTCATCGTCATTGAGATGAGGATAATCTTTGTAAACCCGGTCAATCTCCTCAGACTGCCCCGGCGACAGCGTCTCGTTCGGATTCAGGCACCAAGTGCCTTCGAGCAAACCCTGACGGCGAAGCACTTCATGAATGCCCGGAATGCAGCCGTGAAACTGGTTGGCCGGATCGAAAAATGCCGCATTGCTGTCCGTCACCTCGACATTCCGGGTAAGCCATTCCGCCGGGATGGCACCCGTGCCGCGAACCTGCTTGATTTCCTCCAGCAGTTCCACCGCTTTGCGGGTCCAGACGGCCCAATGGCCGAGCAGGCCTCCGATCACCGGCTTCTCCACGATTTCGCCGTTGACATTGAAGCGATAGGTCGTGAGGAGATCGTTGATGATATTATCATCATTCCCCGTATACAAAGAAATTTCATCCCGTCTGCTAGAATAACAAACCGCGCGGACCACATCAATCGTTTGGTAACGGTTAAAGGGTGCCATTTTTATCGCCACGACATTCGGAATTTCCGCAAATTGGCGCCAGAAATCGAAGCTGAAAATTTTACCGCCCACGGACGGCTGCAGATAAAAGCCGATCACCGGCATGATCTGCGCGATCGCTTCGGTCCTCTTTAATATATCCTGCTCGCTCATGTCGGCAAGCCCGCCCATCGAGAGCAGTGCTGCATCATAACCAAGGCCTTTGGCAATATTGGCTTCGTTTACCGCCTGCTCGGTCGGTCCGCAAACGCCCGCGACCATAATGAACGGCCGATCCAGGTTCGCGCGCTGGATTTCTTCGGCTGCCAGACGAAGCACCGGCTCATACAGGTCGATACCCTTGTCCCGGATTTCGAATTGGGTCGAGTGAACGCCAACGGCAATGCCGCCTGCGCCGGAAGCCGCGTAGTAACGCGTCAACCCGCGCTGGCGTCGCTCATCCAGCTTACGGTCCGCATTAAGGGCCAGCGGGTGCGCGGGGATAACCAAGCCTTCGGCAAGCGCTTTTGCTTTTTCGCGCGATAATAAATTATTCTGGCTCACTTAGAATTTCCCCTTTCTTTCCTGAAAATGCGTCGGCTTGTTCCAGGTATCGCCTCCGGCAAGTACCCATTCCGCCGTCCAGTCGATCATTTGGAGAAGAGATACTTTCGGATAGCCGAACAACTGGTGGGACTTGGTCGCATTGTTCAGCAGGGCGGTTTCGGACTCCACGCCCTCGAATTTCGCTTCCTTGCCCATGCGTTTCGCCAGTTCTGTGGCTGCCCAGCGGATGGACATCGTCTCCGGCCCGGTAATGTTGATGATCTCCGGCGGCGTGCCGCAATGCTTCAGGCAGCGCAGCGCCATTTCATTCGCGTCTCCCTGCCAGATCACGTTCGCGTGCCCCATCGTCAGGTCGATCGGACGATCCTCGTTGATTGCTTTGGCCAGCTCCAGCAGCACCCCGTAACGCATGTCAATCGCATAGTTCAGACGGTAAATGGTCATCGGGGTGCTGTTCTGGTGGGCAAAATACTCAAACACGCGCTCCCTGCCAAGACAGGATTGTGCATATTCGCCGATCGGCTCCGGAGATACGGACTCGTTCACCCCGCCGCTGCCCACCGATGAAAACGGATACACGTTGCCCGAGGAAAAGACCACGATTCTGGAATTCTTATATTTCTCGGCCACGCGGCCCGGCAGATAGGCGTTCATGGCCCAAGTAAAATACTCACGTCCTGTCGTGCCGAATTTGTTTCCCGCCATGTAGATCACATTGGCGGCTTCAGGCAGTTTCTGAAGCTCCTCGTCATTCAGCAAGTCGCAGGAAATCGTCTCTACGCCCGCTTCCTCCAGTTCCCGTCTGGCTTCCGCATTCGAAAACCGCGATACCCCGATAATTTTTTTTTTCAACCCTCCTTCCTTAACGGCATTGGCGGCGAGTCTTGCGAGACTCGGTCCCATTTTCCCCCCGACTCCGAGAATCAGGATATCCCCTTCGAGCTTGCTTAAATCGGCAATCAATGCTTTTGACGGTTCGGCCAGCTTTGCTTCTAATTCCGCTACGGTTTTCAAGTTCAATCATCTCCTTATGATTACTTTCCTCTTCATCATAACGAGTGTTCATATATAAAGACAAATCTTTAAATCGTCTTTAATTAGAATGCTCTCTTTACGGCCGAATTGCAAGAGGATAACAGGAAAGCGACCACGTGTAGTGCGGCAAGAACGAGATAAACATGGCTGGAAGGAACACCGCACGCATGACCTTCGGGCGGGTCCCAATTTACGGACACCCCCTGTTCCACCATCCTTGCATAACCACGCCTGGAGGAAAAATTTGACGGTACATTAAACGCCAAAACCTGCCCTTTTTCCCTGCATCCGGATTTAAAAAAAGCCAGGGGATTAACCCTAGCGTAAAATAAAACATGTTTTATGCCGCTGCCGAACCTTTTAGAGTTCCTTCTGCAAAAAAACAAACCGGAAGATTTGTCGCGGCCGGCCGCGGGGCACCTTCTCAAGACCCGAAATTTCAACCAGCCCGTTGTCGATCCACAGCAGCAAAAGCCGGTGGGCGCTTCTTACCGTGATGTCCAGCAGATTGGCGAGCTCATGCACTTTGTACTCGTATTTGCCGAACCGGGCCCGCTGATGAAGCAGTTTGCTCAGATAGGCGCTCGTCATGCCGGCATCCTCCGCCTGTTTGATCAAAGCCGCGTCGGTAAACGACAGCACGTCCTGAACCGGATCGGCCATTTCCAGCGGTCCGATGAGCGTCCCGTCTTCCCGCACGATAAAGCAAGCGTTCCCCCCGGCTTCCTTGGCCTTTCTCATGGCGATCCGGGCGTTGGTGCCCGCGGCGCTTGCCGTACGGCCGAAACCCATCCCGATGCTAAGGGATATGCCATGCGTTTTGTTGACGTCCTTGGCAAGGGGGATCGTCTTGTACCCTCCGGTTTCCCTTTCGAAAATGCCCCGCGTCGTAAAAAACAAATACTCGTCTCCGCCCATATGGGTCAGATAGCCGTCAAGGGATTCCACGTAATCCAGCACCATGCGGTGGATATCGAGCTTCAGCTTTTGAACCTCATGCTCGTTGTTGCGTTTCAGCGCTTGCGTCCCGAAGTCGTCGACATTAATCATGCCGACCACGATCTGCCCCTCTCTGCTGCGGCGGGATGCCGTAGACAGCAAAGCTCTCTCCAGCGAGACGATGATATCCTGATCGGAAGGCATCAGCCATGCGTTCGGCACGCCCCTGCGGGTCAGCTCAAGCGCGGCCGATTCCAGGCCGGTGAAGGCAATCGAGCATTTTCCCGCCAAATAATTGGCCTCATGGAAATCCGCAAGCTGGTTCTTGGAAGAATAAGCCGGACCGTCATATATGGATGCCGCCACCTCGCTCATGTCCATATCCTTTAGCGTACGCCTGACCATCGTTTCCGTCAGGGTATCCACGGAAACGCCGCCCTCCAGCTTGCAGGAATGCAGGGCAAAAAAGAGGGCTTTATATAAACCGGCATCCGTCACCGGCACGTGATGAACGGGAATGGGGAGAATCACCTGCTCCTTCACCTTCCGGTGCGCCAGCGGATCGGAAAGGATAAGCACTTCAACTTCCCCTCCGAGCTGCCCGGCCAGGGCGGGAGCCTCATCTTCATGCTTAAAGATAAGGGGTACCGGAGCAAACGACGGAAACGTCTCAATGACCCGCATAATCTTATCCACTACCGTCTGAGGCCCAATCACTCCGATACGTATTTGCTGGACAAGTTTTTGATTCTGATCCGTCATTGAACACTCACTCCCGATCGTTTATCCCTCATGCGCTGCAGCCGCCAGTGGGCGGCAGCCTCTACCTAAATCATACCTTCTCGCCGCAATTTGGCAAGCACCCAGCATGACGCGTTTTGATCACCGCCTGATCGCCCTCGGCTTCATCGCCGCCTGCCCTTGAACTTCCCCGTAAGCAGGCATGCACAAAAAAGCACCATTTAGGTGCTTTTTTCGCGCAGCGCCAAGGGGAACTGCCGATGCCTTTTATCGAAAGCGCTTTGACAGTTCCCTTCTTGAATTCATGATTTACTTCGACCATTCTCCGATGATAGCCTCGATCCGGCGTTCGATTTCGGCCCGCTTTTCTTCCGAAATGCTGCCGCTCTTCGCTTGGCCCAGATGCTTCAAGGCGTCTTGAAGATGCTTGACCGCCTGCCCGGTTTTGCCCTGCCCGTGTTTATGGTCCGCTTGCTTGATCGCATTGAGCAGCTGCTGGCTCAGGGGATGGCCTACGTCACCCTGCTCTTTCCACGACTGGATATGGTCCATCAAGTCTTGAGGCGAATCTCTTACGGCTCCGCCCACCTCGATTTTCATCAGCCGGGTATCGTTCGTGTAATACACGTTCCCGTCATTGCCGAGCGTGACATGCTGGGAATCGGCAAGCGTTTTATGCTCCATGGAAACCGGATCGACTACCGTAACCTTGCCGGCCAGCGTGGAGTAAATCAATCCGTCTTCGCTAAAGCGGATGTAGACCGGGCGCCATCTGCCATAATTTACGACATCCTTGTAAATCGTTTTGCTCTTCACGACTTCCTGGGTAGCCGGGTCCACGGCAAATATCGTCCCGTCGAATGCGGCCCACAGCAATCCGTCCGGACCAAAACTCGTTCCGCTGATGATCTTAGGCACGGCCGGCGCTCCCGGTATGGACGGAGTCCACTCTTTCACGGGTTTGCCCAAGGCAATGTCCCAGACGAACATTTTCGCGGCAGGCTCGGTCGGATCGATGCCCAGTCCGCCCGCAACCGTGGTAGAACCGTAAATTTTGCCGTCTTTTACCGCAAGGCCGACGATCGACTGATTGTTCACGACGTTTTTAAACTCCACCGGTGCCCCGCCCGCAGCGGGATCATACACCGTCAGGGAGCCGCCAAGCTTGCCGTAATCGGGAATCGTGCCGATAAACAGCTTGCCTTCGCCCGAAGTCATGACGAATGGGCGGTCCTGTCCGGCAATTTTGAAAATATTTTTCGGATTCACGTTGTTTTGAATCGGCTTTGTCACATCAAGCTCAAATATATTGGCACCGGGATAGATGCCCATGTACATTTTGTCGCCCATGGCATGCATGCCCTCGGCCTGGCCAAGCGCGAAATTCTCGAACTTGCCGGTTTCGGTTGAATAAGCCGCCCCCGTGCCGCCCGGATAACCGCTGATATACATTCGGCCGTCCGGCCCTTTTTCCATCGTTTGCACCGGGATCGGGTTCCCTTTCACCGGATACGGAACGGCTTTCACCTGCTTCGTCTCCAGGTTCATGTAAGCTACGCTTCCGCCGAACTGCACCGTCGCCAGGGACGCTCCCGGAAGATCCGGATCGTTCGGCACCTCGACCCAGGCAGCGTTGCGCAGGAACGTGCCGTAGGTTACGCCCGTATCCACGGCGTCCAGCGTGCTCAGATCGACTTCCATCAGATGATTGTTTTGGACAAAATAAACCTTGTTGCTGCCCGGCTTCCCGTAAGACAGGCGGATCCCTTTATTGTTCAGGTGGTACCGGTCGCTCCACTGCCCCTTCTCCAGATCATAGAACAGCAGGGCGCTGTTGCCCTTGCCAATGCCCGCAACCAGGTATTTGCCCGCCACGTCCAGCTGGTTTACGACCCCGCTGTCCACGGCTCCCCCGTATGACGGGAGGGCGATCGTTTCCTTCGCGCCGGTTTCGACATTCACCTTCACGATGCTTCCCTCAATACCGATGCCTACATACAAAGATCCGTTATGGTATGCGGTAGAACGGCTGTAACTCTGGCCCGTGCCCACAATCCCGTAATCCTTCATCTCGCCGGTAGCCGGATCGTAACGGCCTGCCTTTGCGTTTGGATACGAACCGAAATAAATCCGGCCCTTCTCGTCATGCGACAAGCCATAAACGACCTGCTCGCCGATGCCGCCCAGATCCTTCATCTCCTTCGTAGCCGGAGAATAGGCGTAAAGCTTGCCGTTGCCGCCGATGTATACGCTTCCGTCCGGTGCCGTGATGTGCGTCCAGGAGCTCTCGGAGCCCGGCAGGGGGTGCGTCCGGAGCACTGCCTTCGATT
The DNA here is from genome assembly GCF_000987955.1 of Paenibacillus sp. DMB20. GTDB lineage: Bacteria > Bacillota > Bacilli > Paenibacillales > Paenibacillaceae > Paenibacillus_AQ. The sequence goes on along the minus strand of NZ_LAZU01000012.1, from coordinate 139,534 downwards.
TCAGGTCGATCACTTGAAAAACAGCCGGTTTGCCCGTAACGGTTGTGTACATGACCTGCCGTCCGTCTTCCGTGCCGAAGGTTGCGTCATATATCGCGATGCTCTGCATCGGGGAACCCAGATCCACTGGCGCTCCATACGATTTGCCGACTTCCGCGGACGCGCTTGCGGCAGGGAACATGGCGGCAATAAGGGAAAAGCAAAACGCGAGGCAAATCGCGTGAGCTGCTGATTTTTTTCGGTTCTTCTTCATGGGGTTCGTCATCATTCATCCTCATTTCGTCGTAAAAATTATGGAGCCTAAAAGCATGAACGACCATTTATGGTAAACAGAAAAGCTCACCTTTTTGATCCAGGCATCCCTCCCCCAACTATGTATACGCTATCATTTTAGATCCTGGTTTTTATGTGGTTCTTTCTTTTGCAAAAAACTTATCATATCCCTATCTGCCTGTCAATTGGTCCTTATCTGGTTTCAAAAAAAGGCTGTGACCGCATTAAGCGGCCACAGCCTCCCACTTTCCTGTTCGATTAAGACTCCGATCCAACCGTGAAACGCTCGTTCACATGCTGCGGCCGCTCGATTTCGTCAAGGACGGCAATCGCAAAGTCCGCATAGCTGACGTAACTTTGACCTTTGGAGTTTACGAGCAGATGGTCTTTTCCTTTGACATAAGTTCCCGTTCTTGGGCCTTCAGGGTCAAAAAATGCCGATGGGCTAATAAAGGTCCAGGTTATGCCTTCGGATTGCTGCAGATCCTCCAGGTTGTGCCCCTGATTTTGTGCCGTTGCCAGGTACTCTTTCGGGAAATCCGGCGTATCCATCACCCGCATCGTTTTGGCCTCGTCCACGAACAGGCTGCCTGCGCCGCCGACAACGATCAACCGTGTTCCGGAAGCGCCTTTAAGAGCATCAATAAGGACTCTCCCCGCCTCTACATGCTGCGACTCGTTTCCGGGTGCCGCGCCAAAGGCGTTCACTACCGCGTCAAAGCCTATCAGGTCGGCTGAAGTCAGGCCGAAGACGTCCTTTTCGATGACGGAAACCTGTTGGTCCGTTATCTTTGAAGCATTTCTGACGATAGCCGTCACGTCATGGCCTCTTTCCAAAGCCTCTTTCGTAATCTGCAGACCCGCTTTACCGCTTGCACCAATGATGGCGATTTTCATCGTTCATTCCTCCATATAAATTTAATAAGTCGTATGGTTGTAATTTACATCATTACATCTGGGTTAAAAAAAATGAGTCCGCTGTTCTATTGTCGGTGTGACACGATTCCATATCCCCTGGCTTAACAGAGTAGGGAATCATCGAACGGATGCTAATTTTTTTACGGCTTACAACCTTCGTTGTAATCATTATAGTTACAACTAAGGCAAAATGCAATTGTTTTTTTAAACTATGGAGCTTGCCTAATCTGCCAATTAAACAAGCTCTTTCTTCCAACATAAATATGGACTAGCCCCGCGATGTTTAACGCATGCGGCTTTTTAAAGCGGACAACAGCTCCTCCTCGCCGATCAGGTAGGAAAAATACCGTTTCAGGTTTTCCCGGAAAAACACCAGATCATTCATGTCCAATCCGACCTCCCGGTACGTTGTGTAAAGATGGGACATTTCGCGATGCAGCCCGAGCCGTGACGGCTTGCCCGAAATTTCAACCTCCACCGTTTCGGTAATGTACCGGTTCGTCGGCAAGCTGTACGAGTGCCTCCGCAGATATTCCTGAACCCCGTCGGACACCAGGAAATCGGCCAACGCCTGTGCCATCTCCTTGTCCTTCGAGACCGCGTTGACCCCGATGCCTGTCGAAAGCAGCAGCGTCCTTCCGTTCTCAAAATGCGGCAAAGGAGCCACATCATACGAAAATCCGGCATCCTTTAGCTGATTGAGCATATAGTAGGTCGTCAAAATAACCGATACCTTCTGTTCCTTGAACAGTTTCTCCGCATCCAATTCACCCTGGGCCAGTGCCAGCGGGAACATGCCCTCCTCGTGGATGATTCCGCGAAGCCAGTTAAGCCCCGATAAAGCCTCCGGCGTTACGTCGCCGTTCAGGAAATCCTTCCCCTGCTGCAGCAGAAAAATAGGCCACCGGTTGAGGGAATACAGCTGCAAAGCCAGGCTGTAGCGGTTGGGCCTTTTAAGGGAGCGGAGCATCTCATGCAGATCGTTCCAGCTCCAGCTGCTGTCCGGCTCAAACAGGCGCCGCTCCCGGAGATGTTCCTTGTTGTACGCCATAATGACCGGCGAGTGGACGAACGGCAGTACGGAGAGATTCCCCTCTTCGTTTTGGAACGGGGGATTCAGAAAGGAGTACATGGACTCCCGCTTCTCCTGCGCCAGAAACAGTCCCGTGTTCCCGCTGTCTTGGAAATAAAGCATATCCTGCATGTTGACCGAAAGCACGTCGACGATGCCCAGCTTCATCAGGTTGCAAATGCTGTTCGCGCTTTCGTAGGGCAGATCGACGATTTCAACCCGGACATCCGGATAACGGTCATGAAACTCCTTAAGAATCGGGGTCAATTCGGCTTCCGCGAAAAGAGAAGGATATATCCCAAAACGGATGCTGCGTTTCAGGGAAGGCGAAAAAACCACCTGGGTGCCCACGCGCGGTATTTTTGCAATCAGGCCTTCCCCGACCAGCTGCTCAAGGGCTTGGCGAACCGAGTTTTTGCTCAAGCCGTAGAGCTCGATCAGCGCCAGCTCGGACGGCAGATACTCGCCCTTGGCGTAGACGCCCGAATGGATTTTATGGCGCAGGTCCGTAACCATGCGCTTCATTTTGCTCTGAAAAGTGTAGCGGTCGGATTTAGCCATTCTTATTTCACCTGTTCTCCTGTTTATCCCTGTATTATACCAGATATGAACCAAATTAAAAAAAACGCCGGGATTCTCTCTATTTCGAACTCTTCCAAATTTTCCCTTTATTTAACCACAGTGCCGCAGTGCCGCAGTGCGATCAACGCCGAACTGGTGTAAAATCTCTTCGGGAGGCGGGAAGCTCATGACGAAACGAATCATCCGCGATGCCTTGTTGTTAATACTCGGTTCGTTGTTATTCGCGATCGGCATTAATTATTTTTCCATACCCAACCGATTATCCGAAGGCGGAATTATCGGGATTACCGTTGTCACCTACTATTTGTTCGAATGGTCTCCCGGGCTGGTCAACTTTATTCTGAACGGGATTCTGATGGTGATCGGTTACCGGTACTTTGACAAGAAAACGACGCTCTACACCCTGATTTCCATCGTGTTAACCTCGGCGTTTCTGCGTCTGACGGAGATGCTTGAGGTGGAGCCGCATCCGGATACCCTGCTGGCCGCCTTGTTTGCGGGGGTATTCGTCGGAATCGGACTCGGACTGATCTTTCGTTCCGGGGGCACATCCGGGGGCTCGGCGATTCTCGCCCGGCTTGCCAATGCTTATTGGGGCTGGAGCCTCGGCAAAGGAATACTGATCATAGACATCATCGTCATCCTCGGCTCCGTCTTTATCATCGGACAGGAAAAAGCAATGTATACGCTGATCGCCGTCTACGTCGGCGCCAAAATCATCGATGTAATCGTGGAAGGGATGAACGAGCGGGTGGCGGTGCTTATCATCTCCAACCATCCGGGCGAGGTGCTGGAGCGCATTACGACCGTCATGTCCCGCGGGCTGACTGTCCTTGAAGGACGCGGAGGGTATACGGGCTCCAGCAAAGAGCTGCTCTATATCGTCATCAGCAAGCAAGAGGTCGTTCAATTAAAAAACATGATTAACGATATTGACGAAAACGCGTACGTAACCATTCACAATGTTCACGAGTTGATCGGAACCGGGTACAAAGCGGGCCAAAGATTAAGATAGCGTCCCCCTAAACCTATGTTCCGTCGCAGGCTTAAACGGCAGAAAGTTCGATAAAAAAGGCAGTCCATGACGGCATTCGTCCGGGACTGCCTTTAATCGTATTCAACTTCAAGCTTCGCCAGTAAGACCATCCGGAAGCATCTCGCCATGCCGTCGCAGGACGCTCAAGATGCGGTTTCTGTTTATAACCCGGCAGGCTTGTATTAAAATGAACGTAAGCGAAAAACCGGAGGTGTTTAGCCGCCATGCCCCGTATCAATGTAGATCTGATCCATCCCTCCTCGCAGGGACAGATGGATCTTAGCCTGTTGTTCTTCGGCAAAGAGGAATGCGTGCCCGGCCATTCTTGGGGACCCGGATTGCGGGACTCCTACCTTGTGCACTATGTTCACAGCGGACGCGGCGTTTTTTCGCTGCTTGATCGAACTTATGAGCTTGAGGCAGGCCAGGGCTTCCTGATTCCTCCGTCCGCCCTTGTCTTTTACCAGGCGGACGAAGAAAACCCCTGGGTCTATTCATGGTTCGGCTTTCGAGGGCTGCACGCCAAATCGCTCCTGCAGCAGGCGGGTCTGACCGCGGAGTTTCCCGTCTTCAGGACCGCACCCATCGGGAACCCGCTGCTTGACCGGATTAATCCTGCAGGCTATTTCGAGCATTTTCACGACGACCTGGTCGCCGTCCGGGAGGAACGCGGGCGGGATGCTCTCAGCCTGAGCATCCTATACCGGCTGATGGCCGAACTTATCCGATGCGCCCCGGAGGCGGTGACTCCCAGGACTTCCTGCTCCAAGGAATCGTATGTGCGGCAGGCGATCGAATATATCGAGAACCACTACAGCCAAAAAATCAGCGTACAGGACATCGCCCGCTTTGTCGGCCTTGACCGGACATACCTGTCAGGGCTTTTCAAATCGCAGTTCGGCCTTTCGCTGCAGGCTTTCTTGCTGGAGTACCGGATGAACCGCGCGGTTGACCTTTTACGGAACAAGGAGCTTACGGTCAGCGATGTTTCGCGCTCCGTCGGCTATACCGATCCTTTTTTGTTCTCGAAAATGTTCAAGAAGGTAACCGGCCTGTCTCCAAGGAACGCCAGGGGAACGGAAGCCTAGAATCTGCAGCGATCCCCCGAAAGACTTCAGGCGATTTGGAGCAGGGGCCCTACCAGCCGAAATCCAACGTTTTTCCGGTTTCCGCAAACGTTTTGATGGAGCTGAGCACCATCCACCAGGCCTGCTCTGCCCGTTCAATGGAAGGATGGCCCGGCGTAAAGTTATCGTTGATCAGGGCCAGTTTCGTGCAGCTGCCCACCGTTTCAAGCGTAACCGTGACTCTTGATTCCAGCTCGGCATGCTTCTCGTTATAGGAAGGACCCGGATGCTCCAAAAAGCTCAGCTTCTGCTGCGGCTCACAAGCCAGCACGGTCCCGTAAACATGCACCGTTTCATCCCCGTCCACACCCGGACCCACGTAGGCAAGCGGCTCCCCTTCTTTGAAGGAGGAACGGATCACACAGCCAAAAAAGGCACTTTTCGTCCCTTCCGGTGAAACCAACGCATTCCACACCTTTGCCTTGTCAGCCAGAATATAAAACTCATACTTCAGCTCCATGACCATCGCTCCTTATGTTGAAAAATAGATTTATATACAGTAATGGCATTCCTCATGAGCATATCGTTTAATGGACAACAAGTATTGTAAAAACGCGACACCAAAGAGGAGGATTCCCATGATTACCAATCCGCCGAAGCCCAGTATGGGGGTGTTGGGCCTAAAGGAGAACTCGGCCAAGTTCAGCTTGACCCGTCATATTCCCACTCCGGAACTCAACCCCTTCGTCAAGCATTACTGGATCATTCAATGGGATCTGACCGGACGCCCGGCCCATGATCAGGATGTCGTCCCGAATCCCTGCGTCAATCTGGTTGTCCAATCCGGGCGGACCGCCTTTTACGGCGTGCCGAAAGGCGTGCACTCCCATCGCCTGGAGGGAAAGGGCACCGTATTCGGAATCAAGTTCAAACCCGGAGGCTTTTTTCCGTTTGTGAAAAGACCTTTATCCGTTCTGGCCGGCAAGTCTTTCGGAACTTCGGAAATCCTTGGGATCGGACCCGCAGAAATCGAAAAAGCCGTTCTGTCCAAGCAGGCGCCGGAAGAAATGATTGCCTTGGCAGAGGAAATGCTGCAGCCACGGCTTCCTTCCCCTGACGATAAGGTGACGTTCATCAATGAAATCATTGAGTATGTCCAAGCCGACCGTCAAGTTACGACCGTTGATCAAATGTGCAGCTTCTCCGGCCTGAATAAACGGGCGCTTCAGCGTTTGTTCAGCCAATACGTCGGAGTCCGGCCCAAATGGATCATAAAGCTGTCCCGTCTGCAAAACGCAGCTGAAATGATGGATTACGAAACTTACGAGGATGGCATGAAACTGGCCATGGAACTCGGTTATTATGACCAATCCCATTTCATTAAGGACTTTAAATCGGTGATCGGCAAAACGCCCGAAGAATATATGCGCCTAAAATCGAAGTCAAGCCCACCCTCCCATGAGACCAACGGGGGCCGCCCTTTCCAACCCCCTCCTCCCGAGCTGCCGGCCTCTTTTAAATAACTGAGTTGTTTTTAATGTTCGTTTTAAAGACAGTAAACGCACCAAGCAAAGAAGGCTTCCGCTTACGGGAAGTCTTCTTTGCTGCATTTTTAATTTGCATCGCTAAATGAAATGTACTATATTTATATCAAACCATAACTTAAACATTGTTTAAAACTGCGTTTAAATTATGACTGAAGTCAATGAAAAGGAGGTGCGTAATATGGATGCGGACAATAAAAAGGCAACGAAAGAGAAGATCATGCAAGCGGCATTGGAACTGATCAAAAAAGAAGGCTTCGACGGCATAACCACCCGAAAAATCGCCGACCGTTCCGGAACAAACGTAGCTCTGGTCAACTATTACTTCGGATCCAAAGAAAATCTGATCAACGAATCCATAAAAGTGATATTGACCGGCTTCCGGGATACCTTTGCCATACTTGACGATTACTCCGTACCTGCCCGGGAAAGGCTGAAGCGGTTTTTGCTGGATTACTTGCAGGTGATTCGCCAATATCCGGAGCTGCTCTCCAGGCTTATCGTCATGGGCAGCACCGTTTTTGCATCCCAGCACGAGTACGGAGCGTTTCTGAAAATGCTGGGGTTTCCCAGGGTACAAGGCATCATTAAGGAACTGACCGGCGAACAGCGGCAGGATCGGCTAACGATCATGATGATGCAAATTTTGGGGTCAATCTTTCTGCCTGCGCTGATGAGTCCCATTTTAGAGTCGGGGGCCTCCGTGGAAGTTCCGCCCGTAGAAGAACAAATCGACCTGCTGTTCGAACGGTATTTCCCTCAAAACTAAACCATGAGGTGAGAAGCATGAATTTCTTGAGAAAGCATTGGCAGGACGCAGGCATTGCTGTCGGTATCGCGGTATGTATCTATTTACTGATGAACCCGGTGACGCTATCGGGAATCACGGGTATTTTATGGCTGAGCTTCGTGGCCATGCTGGTCCATCAATTCGAAGAATACCGCTGGCCCGGATATTTTGCCGGCCTGTTTAACGCCGCCATATTCAAAAGCGAAACGCCCGATAAATACCCGTTAAACAAGCAATCCGCCATGATTATCAATTTGATCATCGCCTATGTGTTCTACTTGCTTCCCGTATTGTTCCCGTACGCCATATGGCTGGGGCTTGCGCCTGTTTTGATGGGCTTTTTCCAGGTGGTCTGGCACGGCATTTTTGCGAATGTGCGCGCGAAGACCGTCTACAACCCCGGACTGTTTGCAGCAGTGTTTCTTCATGTGCCGATCGGAATCTGGTACATCTCCTACATCGTCAGTCACGAACTGGCCACGGCATCCGACTGGGTTTGGGGTACGATTTACTTTGCCGTCGCCGTCTATGTTTTAATCATTCAAGGCAACCTCTGGCTGAAAAACAAAAACACGCCGTACAGCTTTTCCAAAAAACAGCTGGGACCCTATGATTACCGGAAATAATGTATTTAGCTGAAACAGTCGCCCCCGTTCCATCCAAGGGAAACGGGGGCGATTTGCTGTAGATTACCGAAATAAATGCCGAAATCCCGATTATAATCCTTACGAAACCCCATTGACATAACGGGAAGAAGGGTTCATAATGTGTATATGAGTAGTTGTTCATATACAAATAAAGATTTGGAGGAACTCCATATGAGCCATCATTCCCACAGCCACGCCCATCATGGACACGGGCACGATCATGGACATCAACATACGCACGGACACGGCGGCAATCGAAACGCCAAAGGATTAACGTTTGCTTTACTGATTACAGCCAGCATCATGCTGCTTGAGTTTTTCGGGGGGCTGATCACCGGCAGTCTGGCCCTTCTCTCGGATTCCGGGCACATGCTGAGCGATGCCGGAGCGCTTGTCCTCAGTCTGGCGGCCGTCTGGTTTGCGGCCAGACCCGCCTCGCCTAGTAAAAGCTACGGATTCTACCGGTTCGAGATTCTTGCCGCTTTGTTTAACGGCATCTCCTTGTTTGTCATCGCCGGCTTCATATGCTGGGAGGCCTTTCAACGTTTCATGGAGCCGCCCGTCGTAGCCAGCGGATCCATGATGGTGATCGCCGCCATCGGCCTGCTTGCCAATCTGCTCAGCGCGTGGGCGCTGATGAGGAAGAGTGACATTCAAGGCAATATCAATGTCCGCAGCGCATACCTCCATGTGATCGGAGACGCGTTGGGATCGGTTGGCGCCATTGCGGCAGGACTTCTGATGTGGCTGTTCGATTGGTATATCGCCGATCCTATCGTCAGCGTGCTTGTTGCGCTCCTCATCCTGAGAAGCGCATGGAATGTAATCAAGACCACGATTCATATTCTGATGGAAGGTACTCCGATTGCCATCGACCAGAAGCAGGTCGTTGAGACGCTGCAAAGCATCGACGGCGTCATCGATGTCCACGACCTGCATATTTGGAGCATCACTTCGGGACTTGATTCGCTAAGCTGCCATCTCTTGATTGAGGATCAAGCCGACGGCCAGGAAGTGCTGCAGCAGGCGATTCGCCTGATCGAGGAGCAATTTGAAATCCAACATACCACCATTCAGGTGGAGCAATCACGCATCCGGCACGCGGAGTTGAAAGTGTAGAACAAAAAAGGTACCCTTCAAGTCCAAGGACTTGAAGGGTACCTTTATTTCATCCGCTAAGCCAGGACTTCAACGGTAAACCCGCCCGGAGCCTTCACGTAGAATGTCCATGCATGCGCCCTTTTGGGCGGAGCGACATCGAATCCATCGTCTTTCAAGCGTTGATAGACCTCGTTCACCTTCTCCTCATTCTCCTGGCCAAAGCCAATGTGGAAGGTTTTGGGATAACTGACTTGGGCCCCTCTCATTAACGTGAGCACCAGGTTGTCATCGTCAAACAGCACGTCGAATGAATTCTCCCGTTTGTCTCCGCTCGGATCAAGGCTTCGGAGTCCGAAATATTTCGAAAGGAACTCCTTGGCGGCCGGTACGTCGGTGACCGTAAGATTGACATGGTTCAGCTTCATAAGGCTTCACATCCTCCAATTAAAATGTTATTCCTTATAAATTTTACCATTTTAATGCAAGTGATAAGGTTTTATTGATTATATGTCGGTTTAAGGATTAAAACCCGTCACATAACTTTAAGCAGCAGATTCAATGTGTTCTGCCTTGTGCGCTTCATGGATTCTCACACCCGGTCACTTGCTTATGAAAAATATTTCAGAGGGATAAGTTTATCCAATAAGGGATATTATTCTATAAAATGTAATATTTGATAAAAAAATATATTATCTTGGAGAGGTGTAAATTTCATTAAGGAGGAACGGATTTGATGTTTTTACAGCTCCTTCAGAGAAACGGCAGCTTCATTCACGTTAAATGGTTTGCAAAGGATCATGAATGGGTTCCTCTGCCCATGGTCCAGGTCGTCACCCCGTCTTTTCTGTTCTGGGCCGGTTTTACGCTGATCATATTGCTGCTATCTTCGATCTTTCATGAGTCTCTTGAAAAAATCGAAACGATAAGAAGCATACGAAACGGGTTGTCGCGCTTAAAGCCGCACACCGAGCTGATTTTGCGGGTCGGACTCGGTCTCGGACTGCTGCTCCAGCTTGTTAACGGATCTTATCTCGCACCCGAGTTCAAACCGGATTCCGTATGGGTGTCTGCCGTTCTGGCCGCCTCGGCGGCCGGGCTTGCCCATAAAAAAACGCTGCGGATCAGCGGCGTGTTGCTGCTTCTGCTGTATATCCACGCCTCCCTGCATTACGGGTGGTTTCACGTGCTCGATTATTTGTTTTATCCGGGTATCGTCTATTATCTGTTCGTTTGCGGCACCGCTTTCAAAAAAACCGCCGCTCCCGTACTCTATATCTGTACAGGGCTGTCCCTTGCGTGGCTTGCCATGGAAAAGCTGACCATTCCGAAGCTGGCCGGCTCGCTCATTCATGATTACGGTCTTCCCACCTTCGGTTTTTCGGTCCAGGATTTCGTCTTGATCAGCGCCTTTGTCGAGCTTGCGCTTGCTTGGGCCTTTATCATCGGCATCATGAACCGCTTCACGGCTTTGATGATGACCGGAATTTTTCTGCTAACGACATTTGTATTCGGTTACAAGGAAATCATCGGCCACACGATCATCCACACGCTGCTTATCCTCTTTTTGATTGAAGGCACGGGAGAGCGAACCCCATTCAAGTTTCATCGTTCCCCCGTACTCCGCTCCCTGTTTGTGGTCGTCAACTTTTGCCTGTTTCTGTTTGTGCTTATGGCTCTCTATATTCGGATGGGAGGGCATTAAGTCGATTCCGGCTGCGTCCGGCCTCTTCCTTCGCCCCCCAGGCCAAGCTTAACGACAAGCCGCTTGATCGACAGCCCTTGCACGAGCAGCGAAAACAGAACGACGCTAAAGGTCAGCACCAGCACATCCTCACGTCCTTCAAAGCCAGATGGCAGGCTCAGCGCAAGCGCTATGGACAAACTGCCTTTGAGTCCGCCCCAATTCAGAATCGCCTTCCAGGAGCCGGGAAAATCCTTGATCCAAAAGACGCTGGCATAAAGCGCCACGGTCCTCGCAACAAGGACAGTCGCAATCGCGGCGAGAATAAGGATCCACTTATCCGTGAAATCAATGTTTTTAATCTCCAGGCCGATCATCAGGAAGATCAGGGAGTTGGCAATCAGCGTCACGACATCCCAGAATGAGTTGATATTGGTGCGGGTCTCTCCGACATGCCGATACTGGCCCCGTAGCTTCCGAAGATCAGTCCCCCGACAACGACGGCGATGACCCCCGATACATGGAAATGCTCCGCAATGAAATAGCTGCCGAAAAACAAAAGCATGGAAAAGGCAATCTCCAGCGGATAATCATCGTACAGCCTGATCAGCTGGGAAAAAACGAAGCCCAGCACGGTCCCGACCGCAATCCCGCCGAGACTGAATTTCAGAAACAGCAGAAGCCCGCTGCCGATTCCCGCCCACCCCATCTCCATATAGGTCAGCAAATACACCGATGAAATTTGAAACAAAACGACGGCGATCCCGTCATTGAACAAGGATTCCCCTTCGATGATCGTTACGATTTTTCGGGGCACGCCGAGCGATTTGAAAATCGAAATGACGCTGATCGGATCCGTTGCGCTCATCAGCGCGCCAAACGTAAAGGCTACGGCAAGGGGCAGTCCCAGAACATAATGCCCGGCAAGCGCCACAATCAGAAAGGACAGCAGCGTTCCTCCGAACGCCAGCGCCAGCACCGGTTTTCCCTGCTCCTTTAAATGGGAGAACGGGAGCTTCAACGTGGCATTCCCCAGCAGAATCGGCAGAAATAGCGAGATCACGATCGCCTGAAATACGCTGGATTGGGTAATGAACGTTTCCGCTTCCTCCAACAGCGGGATTTGTACGATGCCCAGCAGAAGTCCTACGATAACCAGCGCGATGGAATACGGCTGATTTATTTTTTTCGCAATGGCGATCACGAACATCGACACCGCCAGCAGAATCAACAGCTGGATAAAGATTTCATTAAACACGATCGCATCACCTCGGGGCTTTGTCCTTTTTAGATAACTTATTGCATTCTACCCTGTCTTATTGTTAAGCTTCACCGTTTTTTCATGCGGCGACGCAATTCAAAAGCCCTTCTAACCGAACAAAAAGCTGCCTTTAAGGCCATTTCAGCCTTTGGGCAGCTCCAGCTCTTTCATATCAAATTTATTGGTTCAGCAAAAATTCCTCGCCTGCAATGCCCGGGGATGTCATGTGATACGGATCGAGTATGACTTTGATCTGCTCCTCGGTCAGCAGCCCTTTTTCCAAGATAATCTCCTTCACGCTTTGACCGGTTTGCTGAGCTTCTTTCACGAGGCGGGATGCCACGTCATAGCCCAGATGCGGATTCAAAGCCGTGATGATGCCATAGCTGGTATCGACATAGTGCTTGCAGCGGTCGATGTTGGCCTGCAGATCGGCGATCAGGTTTTTATGGAAGACATCCATGCCGTTCTTCAAAATTTTGATGGAATGCATCAGATTGTTCGCGGCTACGGGAACCATGACGTTAAGCTCGAACTGTCCGGCCTCGCAGGCTAGGCAAATCGTATGGTCATTACCCATGACCTGGAACGAAATCTGGTTCATCACTTCCGCCATGACCGGATTGACTTTGCCAGGCATGATGGACGAACCCGGTTGTCTCGGCGGAACCAGCAGCTCGCTAAAGCCGGCCTTAGGTCCGGATGCCATCATCCGGATGTCGTTGCACATTTTGGAGATATTGACGGCACATACCTTCAGAGCTGCGGACAGCTCCAGGTAAGCATCCGTATTTTGCGTGGCGTCCACCAGATCGTCCGCCTGTTCGAGCGGTATGCCCGTCTGTTCTCTTAACAGCGATACGACGTTCTGCATATATTCAACCGGTGCATTCAATCCCGTCCCTACCGCGGTAGCACCCATATTGATTTTCAATAATCCTTGAGCCGCGCGCTCGATGCGGGTTATATCCCTGCCCAGCACGTTGGCGTAAGCGCCGAACTCCTGTCCCAGACGAATGGGTACGGCATCCTGAAGGTGGGTGCGGCCCATTTTGATTACATGGTCGAACTGCTGGGCTTTTTCTTTGATGCCGTTTACAAGCGTGCGGAACACGGACAACAGGTCCTGCGTCAAACGGAAAGCCGCAATGCGGATTGCCGTCGGAATCGCATCGTTGGTCGACTGGGACATGTTCACGTGATTGTTGGGATTGCAGTAGAAATAGTCCGCTTTGCTTTTGCCCAAATGCTCAAGAGCCCGGTTTGCCAGCACCTCGTTCATGTTCATGTTAATGGATGTGCCAGCGCCGCCTTGAATGGAATCGACGATAAATTCGGACCGGAACTGTCCCTCGATCACCTCATTGGCCGCCAGAACGATCGCATGCCCGATCCCTTTCGGCAAGAGAGCCAGCTCCATATTCGCAAGCGCCGCCGCTTTCTTCACTTCTGCAAGCGCGGAGATCAGCTCTCCGTGTATAGGAACCCCGCTGATGGGAAAGTTCTCCACCGCCCGGACCGTGTTAATGCCATAGTAGGCTTCCGCGGGAAGCTTTCTCTCCCCAAGGAAATCTTTTTCCACCCGATAATTGACGTCCATGATTTTCATCACCATTACCTTTCGGATTCCAGCCATTTCTTGTCTGGTACTTTAAAGATTCGTTTTCCGATCCAAGATTCCTTTTATTTGGCCGGAACATTTTTCATGTCTCTCGTCATTTCATTTATCCTTCCCTTTTCGGCAAAGAAATTACCAAGTCATTTTCCAAATCCATCATCCTCCGTCACCGTTCGACCACTTTCTGTGTGTTTGAAATCACCCTTGAGCCCCGCCTCGATGCTTATACTTAACCTTGTAGAGCTTTTACAAAACCTGCAGGCGCCGGGCCTTATCCCCCTGCGGAATCCATAAAAAACAGGAGGTTATTTCATGAGCCAGATATCCCTTCAAACCACGGTGGCCGATATTGTGAGCGCGGTCCCGCAAACGGCGGATTTATTCCGCAAGCTGCGGATCGATTTTTGCTGCGGAGGCCGCATTCCCCTGGAAGAAGCTGCCCACAACCGGAATCTTGATTCCTCTGATGTTCTCTCTGAAATATTATATATAGAACAAAAGCAGAAGGATTATGCGGAACACCATCCGACCGCCAAACGGACGGAAAAAGAATTGATCGCTTATATTCAGGGGAAGCACCATGCATTCCTGCGTGAAGAACTTCCGTCATTAACGCCTTACGTTACAAAGGTTGCCAGAGTCCATGGGGAGAACCACCCGCATCTCCTTCGGGTGCAGCAAATATTCGCCAGCCTGAAGGCCGAACTCCTGGACCATACCCAAGATGAGGATGAAAATGTATTTCCGCTCATTCTGGAATTTGTTCAATCCCCGACGCCGGAAGCCGCGGACGCCCTGAAGCCTCATGTTTTGGAATTGGAAACGGAACACGCTGCCGCGGGCGATCTGTTGAAGGAACTGCGTGAGATTACGGACGGTTTCGAACCTCCGGAAGGTGCTTGCGGAACCTACCGACTCGTATATCAGCGCCTTGCCGCTTTGGAGAAGGATACTTTCGAGCATATTCACCTGGAGAACAACGTATTGTTCGAGAAGGTACGGGCAGCCATGTAACATTGAACGGCCAAATTCACGGGAATACGAAAGATATGAGAATACAGAACAAAGCTCTGTCCATTGTATGGGCAGGGCTTTTTGCGGTAAACGCCCGGAAAACTTGCGCTTTTTAATTCAAGCTACGGGCCGGCTCTAATGGGTTTTCGGCTGAATTTCGCCTTGTCAACCTCCCTTAGCGCCTCAAGATACCCGGGTTGGAGGACAGGATCGCTTCGGCGGTCTCCCACAGCCTGGGCAAGAATTGAATGATGTCTTCGGCACGTCGGAGAAGGTCGCGGTCAGACGAAATGCCGAGATCGGCGATAAGCGCTTCAAAGGCTGGAATATGTTCACGCTGCAGGTCTGCCGGAGCGTCGGCAGCCAAAATTTTGTGGCACCGTGCAAACGTTGCGACGATCCAGAAGACGGCTTCGCGGTGGTAACCTGACCGGATAAGCTCCCGACTGCCGTCAATGGCAATCGGACGGGCAGCGGCGCTGATGTCTGTGCTGAAAAAGAAAGGTGTTTTGGCTGCGGCTGCAGCTGCGTCAAAAGTTCGGGCGAGTTCTTCCAGATGATGCTCGACCCGCTGGGCAGTCATGTGAACACAGCCGAGCCGTTTCAACAGCTCCTCGTAGAGCCCGGATTGTTCATATTGTCTTAAAACATCCTGTGCCATCAGGTAGCGGCGCCGAACCGTTGGATTGCGCAGCGCCGCCACAAGCAGCACGTGCGTGGTTACACCGGTCGGAAACAGCCAGGATGTAATTTTGTCATGCAGCGGTAAGCCGGTATCGATGTTTTGCAGTCCGTGTTCGACCTTCTGCAATGCATTCTCGCACCGGCGACGGACCCAGACCTGCTCGGCAAACCGGCGGGATACTTCGGTTTGAAGTCTCCCCAGATATCCGGCAGGGTCCGCAATGATCGTATCCGTACGGAAGCTGCCTGCCAGATGATAAGACGTCAAAACCTCCTCAACTGAAGCTAGCTGGTCCCAGGATAAATACGTGACCTCCAGTAAAGCATCCCTGTATACGAATTTCCCGAGTTTCATCAGGGGCTCGGCATCCTCGATAACGACCATAACATCGATGTCTGAGGTTGCTGGCAGCACTGCATCATCAGGCAGCCCTATCGTCGAACCGCTGAAAAAAGCCCCCCTGAAGCCGGCCTTCTTACCGACGTGTTCCAATACCCACGCCGATGCCGCTTTTCGCGCACTCCCGACTCTCACGGACATTCTCCTCCATTTCGTGATGAGGTTGGGCTTCAAAGCCCCTTTCATTTTCTATGAGGCATTTCTCCTAAGGATGATAAGTTATATTAACCCGCAGCCAATCACCTGTAATATTACGTTTTTCGTCTTTCTTTACAAATCAGTACATTGCATCGCACAGTACTGTGTGATAACATAATGGCAGAAGGGGGGATTTGATAGTATGCCGGAATGGACTTCTCAGGTACGACGGGGAATATTGGAGTACTGTGTTTTATTGTTAATTAGCAAAAGACCCTCTTATGGTTACGAATTGGTCACGGTACTGAACCGCTGGGAGCCGCTTGCTATAACGGAAGGAACGCTGTATCCCATTTTGCGGCGCCTGGTCAAAGAAAAATATCTGGAGTCGTACTGGAAAGAGTCGGAATCCGGTCCTCCGCGAAAATATTACAGTTTAACGGCTGACGGACGGACGCTATTGGAAACGATGTCCTATGAATGGCGCAACATCGCTGAAGCCGTTGATCAAATCGAAATGCAGGAGAGGTGAGGAACGCTCATGAGCCCATTGGGAAGAGCCTATTTAGACAAGTTATACGACAGTTTAAGAACATTGCCGGAGGAAGAAAGAATTGATGCCGTTCGCGAAATCGAAAGCCATATCGTGGACGGAATACGGAATGGCCAAGCAGAAGGCGCGATTTTGGCAAAGCTGGGTGACCCGAAGAAACTGGCTAAAGCTTACCGCAGCACCTATATGATGCAGAAGAAGCCGCGAACCTTTAAGGAAATTTTGAACATGGCCGGTTTTTATTGTACCGCCGGTTTGTTGAGCGTCATTGTCGTCCCCGTGCTTGGATCCATCGCTTACGGCTTCGGTTTTAGCGCCATACTCATATGCCTGGCAGGCGTGCTTCGTTCTTTTGGCGTCACTTGGATCAACATGGATATTGGACCGGGTTATACCGTCCCGATCGAATGGAGCATCCCATATGCCATTGTCCTTAGTACCATCATCGGCGGGATCGCTTACTTTAGTTGGAAGTACCTGAAACGTTACCTTAATTTTCTTTCCGAACGTTACCGCAACATGCTGGAAGCAAGAATCGGGTAGCGTCTACCACGATTCCAGTTCCACCGCTACGCCAAAATGATCCGATATAACCGGTCCGTTTTTGCCGTTCATGACGACGGTCGAGGACCTGACCTTTACCGGCAGGCTGGAGAAGATATAGTCGATCCTCAAGGGCTTTTTGATGTCTTCCCAGCCGGCAATGGCTTTAACCACCGTGGATCCCTCACCCCTCACTTCCGCGGACCGATACAGATCATGCCAACCCTTATCCACGACATAGTCATAGCCCTCGTCTCGGAAAATCCCCCATCATAATTAGTTCACATAAAATCAAAAAAATAACGGATCACGTGAAAAAAGACCGGAGAGGTATAGGTCAAGCTGTCGACCCTGCTTAAGTAGCTTTTTTTCAAAGCCTCAAACCTCTCGTCGTCCCCGATTAACAAATCCCGCTTCAGCACGGAAACCGTCAAGCTGCCGAAGAATCCGCTCAAGCTGATGAGCATGCCGGACATGAGCCCGAAATTCCGGTCAAACGGCGTCAGGTAAGGATAAATCAGAAGCGCTCCCCCGATGCTCACGAGAAACGCGCATGCAAAGCCTTCCCAAGTCACATGGGGATTGGCCGTCGGGACCACTTTCCTCCTGCCGAAATAAATCGATGCCAGGGTTTGCACCACGTCGTTAAGCTGCGTCAGCACCACTAAAAAAAGCACCAGTCCCGCCCCGTACTGCGGCGAAGCAAATTGAAAATAAGCAAGATGACTCAGACCGTAAACCATCAGCATGAGCCCCCACTGCGTCGAGCTGACGCTGCGCAAAAAACCGACCGTTCCTTTGTTTATCAATCGCGGGAGCGGCAGGAACAAGAATACATAGACAGGGATAAAGATAATAAACATCCCGTACCATTCGATATAAATCCAATAAAACTGCACGGGGATCGACAAGTACGCCCACAGAAACAGTCTGCGGTCCGCTTTTCTCGATTTGATCATGGAGAAATATTCTTTCAATGCGAAGAAGGTCAGCACCATCAGGGAGAGCAGCGAGGCGACCGGGTGAAGCAGGGTTGCCAAGCAAAAGATGAAGAACATGCCCCACCAGGTGTTGATTCGTATTCCGATGGCCGTGTAGTCTTTGCCCGGTTGAATTTTGGCTGCCGCATAATAAATCAAATGGATGGCCATCAAGGCTGAAAAAATTTGGGCTAACGTTATTAGCGAGCTGTCCACCGCCATTCACCGCCTTGTCGAGAGGTAGGATTCCGTTAAAGAAATCATATGATATGTTATTATGAATGAATAGTCCAAACTTGATAAGGGGAAATTCCGAAAATGGCAGCCGATCGGTCCGTCTTTATTCTGCTTACCAATACCGGGACGCTTTTTACGAAACTCATACAGAGCTACACGAGAGCGCCTTACAATCATGCTTCGATTTCCTTTGACCGCGAGCTTTCGGAGCTGTACAGCTTCGGGCGGAAAAATCCCAATAACCCGCTGAACGGAGGCTTCGTGAAGGAAGACATCAAGACAGGCACGTTCAGCAAATATCCGGATACGACTTGCGTCATTTACGAGCTGAAGGTATCCGACCGCGAAGTCGAGAAAATGAAGCGCGTCCTGCAAATTTTCATCCGGCAGCACAAAAAATTCCTCTATAATATTCTGGGCGTGATCGGAATCGCCATCAAAGAACCGGTCGAGTTCAGCAACTCGTATTTTTGTTCGCAATTCGTCGCCGAAATTCTGGAACGTTCGGGCATAAAGCTGTGGAATAAGCTGCCTGCGCTCGTCACGCCCGATGATTTTCGGAAATGCGACCGCCTGCAGTTGATCTACGAGGGAAAGCTAAGGGATTATGAGCCTGAGTGGTGATTTTAATGAAGATGGTAAAATCATCAATAACCATTATCTGCTGGTATCACTATGTGTTGAATGAAATCAACATTAAATATGAAACGCATGTAAGGTAGACCATTCCTTTGCCGGAGTGGTCTATTTTATTTATTTTTCGGTGGCCAACACCGCAGGACTGCCTTATTTGCCGCCTGGCCTTAATGCAGCAGCCTAAATATTTTTCAAAAGTCAAAGCCAATTCCCCTCCCCCGTGCTCTAATAAGTAAGACGGAAGGAGATAACGATGTCACATGGATATACATAAGCTCGTGAAAAAAGCGCAGAAAGGCAACGACAAGGCGTTTCTTGAGCTGTTTCAACAGCACGAGGAATCGATCTATCGGATCGCCTACATGTATGTGAAGAACAAGGAGGATGCGCTTGATGTCGTTCAAGAGACGGCATACCAATCCTTTAAGTCAATCGGCAGCTTGCGGGAGCCGCAATATTTCAAAACCTGGATACTCAAAATTGCGATCAATCGCTCGATATATGTGCTGAGGCAGCGAAAGAAAGTCATTCTGTTTCCTCCCGAATACACGGAGCAGCAAATTGAAGATACCGTTGAGGAAGACATTCCCCTTGCCGTAACTTTACAGGATATGCTCGATAAACTGGATACCTACGAAAAAAGCGTCATCCTGCTCAAAATCTATCAAGGTTATACGTTTCAAGCCATTTCGGAAATACTGGAGCTGCCCTTAGGGTCGACGAAAACGATACTGTACCGGGGCCTCGACAAGCTGAGAAAAAACTTGAAGAGAGGTGAAATGCAGTGAACCGACACAATCGATTGATGCGGGAACTTGAGAACATCGAAATTCCGAAGGAACTGCATGAGCGCAGCATGCTGGGTGTGCGGCAAGCCAAGCGGGAGCTCGGTCTTGTGCGAACACGCCCTCTGAAAGCAGTGAAAATAGCGGGAATTACCGCCGCAGGTCTAGTGCTGGCTATCACCTTGGGAATGGCCGCGTCTCCCACGTTTGCAGCCTATGTAAAATCGTGGTTCTCCCTTGGCAAGACGGACGATGGATTGAAAAAAGCGGCGGATGAAGGATTTGCCGTGCCGATTAACAAGCAGGCAACCGATCAAGGAATTACGTTTAAAGTGAAGGAGGCCATTCACGATGTGTTTCGCGTTTCGATTCTGTACGGCGTGGAGCAGGACGGAAACCCGTTAAATTCGGATCGCTTGTTTGATACGTTCATCCCGAACGGGACCGACGATGATCCCTACGTGAACCGGTACGATATCGTCGATGACGAAGGGAATGTGCTTCCGCTGAATTTGCGGCAAATCCATGCGGAAAACGATCGGATATTGACCCTCTCGCTGGACGACCTGTTTCCTGGACGCGGGATTTCTTCCCTGTCGGAAATACCGGACCGGATTACCGTCCGATTCGACATAAACCAGATCGGCAGGACCCGCGGGAAATGGCACTTGGAAGTGCCGATCGATCTGACCCGGGCAAAAGCTTCAACGACGATCGTACCCATTAACAAGCGCTTCGTCTCCCCGGAAGGCTTCAGCATAGATTTTCATCGGCTATACCATGGACCGAGCAAATCGGAGCTGGTGCTGCAGGTAGACGAGACGCAGGCATGGAGAAGCGCCAAGAAAAGCGAGCCGATGTTCCGGTACGAGGTGAAAGATGGCCAAGGCACCGTCGTTGCAGCATTTGACGGCTTGAGACGCGGAGATTTGATGCTGGGAGGCACGAACAACCTTGAGGCCTTTTTCCATGGTCAGGGGACGATGGGACATGTGAGATATTGGCACCCCTTCCTGCCTTTCGGGACAGCGAAGGATTTGAAATTGGAGCTGACCGCCATTTATTCGCAGGAAAAAGCCCCTTCGGGATCGTCCATCGTACTCCAGCCGGCAAACCTGACGAAAGAACCGCTGTGGAAGGAGGTGAACGGGAAAAGCGTTGCGTTCAAGGTGCGCGAGAAAACGGATGAAACGGAGGAAAAGCTGAAGGACGGCTCCAGCGTCTTTCAAGGAAAGGGCTGGATACTGGAAGCCGATCAGCAGCTTGGTTCCGATACGGTTGACCTGCAGTGGCGTTTCAAGGATGGGCAGGAAAAGGAAATGCATGCGGTATCCGCGACGGAGTTGGAGCAGGATGCGCAAGGAAACTACCGCAACCGCACATTGTTCTTCTTTGCAGGCCAGACGGAAATGCCTGAAAGTCTTGCCCTGTCTCTCGAAGGCTGGATCAAAAAAACGCCCGTCAGCTGGAGCATCCCGCTTGTACCGTCGGAAGAACCGCTTCCGCCGGGATACGACGAGCCGGTTTACGAGATGACCGTGGAGGAATTAAAACCGGAGATTGTAAGGAGAGCAGAGCAGGCGATGCGCAAGCTGGCCCCGGACAAGCCTGCTGAGCTGTACGGCGTCATGGATTATAGCGACCGATGGTTCCTCTATGCGAAGGACAACAGCGGAAGTAGCGTCATTATGATGAAGGAGACGGCAGAGCCGATTGCCGTGCAGCGGGTCATTCCATACGGCGAGGCGGATCGGGAACTTCGCGACACCGTGGAAGAAACCTTGCGGCAGATGAACCCTGAGCAGCCCATCGTATTCAAGGAAGCCTTCCGGGAGCAATCCAAGGCGAATGATCGCTGGCTTTTCCAGAACCAACAGGCCCAAATCAGCGTGGACGCCGTAACAGGCAAGGTGGATGAAGCTGCCGTAAACTATCCGCCGGGACACCTTGATCCGAAGGCAAAAGCTGCCGCGGAGCAGGCATACCAAGTTTTATCCCAAGGCAAGTCCTTGCGGGTCACCCATATGAGTCAGAAAATGACGCCGGCCGAGCATGTTTGGGAGCTTGGTCGCGACATGAGCGTGTTCGCCAAAGTAGGCGTACGGACGAACCGGGTATGGTCGGTTGAACTGGGCTACAAAAACGATCATCCGGGCGATGAGCTGGAAGCACGGAAAAAGTATGCAGAACCGCATTACACGCAAGAGCAGGCCATCGCAATGGTAAGTTCGACGGTCAAACAAGTGTTTGGCACGGATCTTGAAGGTGCGGACGTGAGCGTCAAGCTCAATGAGTATACCTTTAAGAAAAATGGATCGATGACGATCAAAGGGACTGTAAACGCCAAGGGCGAGTTCTGGAGACTGGAACGGATCCCGGAAGAGGGGATTCAGGATTAACACTTTTGAAACAAGCGGGACATTGTAAATCAAATTTTTAAATTCAGGAGGTTATTACTCATGAAAAAACAAAAACATTGCTCGCGGCAGCGCTGGCATGCGGTTTATTCGCCTCTGTCCCTGTTACCGCGGCTCCTGCCGATACGAACAACGGAGGTCCGCAGGCAATTGAATATGCCGATCTGGATCAGAAGCTTGCAGAGGCGGCAGAGAAAGCGATCGAGCAATATGGCAACGGGAAAACATTTCAACTGGAAGAAGCTTCAAAGGATAAATATTTGGCGGATGAAAAAAATCAAAAAGAGAGTTGGATCATTCAAGCCAAGGACCGGAGCGCCGTCATTTCGGTCGACGCCATTTCAGGCGAGGTGCTTACCGTATCGCTTAGCTTCGCCATGGACGAAGTAACGGAGGCTTACGAGACGCATTTAAAGGCCGCCCAATCGGAAGCCAAGCAGTTAAACGGAAAATCGGAGACGTCCTTTACCCAAGCGCACTTTTTCAAGTCCAACAACAAACTGAACCAAACGGAGACCATCACCTTCAGCACCGATGACGATCAATTCCTGCAACTTGATGCAAAGACAGGCAAACTGCAAGCGTACCAATTGAAATATAAAGCAGCGGATGTGGACCGCAAGATCACGGCAACGGCTGAAAAAGCGGTAAAAAGCATGGGAAACAGCAAGGTTCTGCCGTTTACGGACATCGAACGGAAAAAATACGATGGCCTGAATGGCGAAGAAGTATGGGACCTGAAAAGAAAAATCGAGGTTAAAGGCGATCCCGCCAAATACGGCGCAGTGGAAATGGGCAAGGATGGAAAAACATTCGTAGTTGAGGCAACGGCCACGGTCGAAGTCAAAACAGGCAAGCTTGTTTCCGTGACGGTGAAACCGAAAACGGACAACCAAAAGGGCAAGACATTGACGGAAAAAGAAGGGATTGCGCTGGCCGGCCCCGCTGCCAAAAAACTGTTTGGCGTAAGTCTGTCTGACTATACCTTAAAGGTGGATAAAGACTGGGGAGACTATAAGTTCAGCAGCAAAGGCAAAGAGTCCATCGTCGCCAAGTTTGACGGCTATGGCAATCTCCTCCGGATGGAACGGAAATCATAGAGATAACATAAATTATTAAATACATGAAATAAATTGGGTTCCGGGGCGGTCAAGCGATAGATCGCTAGCCGGCTGCATAGCCGCAGGCTGCCTTGATTGAAATGATTGAAATGCATGACAGTAGAAGCGCTATCGTCATTCTTCTGGACGATAGCGTTTCTGCGGGAAATAATATGAGCCGAGTAACCATGAAATCTTATACTTTCTTATACTTGAAAAGGGACTGTCTCATGTAGATTTTTTTCTACTCTGGACGGTTCCCTTTTTTTCGAGCAAAAAAAGGTCAGACCTGAAGCATTTAGCTCCAGTTCTTGACCTTTGGGATTCATGCTTGCCCACTTACCCCTTGCAAACCTGTCCGGCCGAAGCCTGCACGCGAACCTCTCTAATCTCGTTCTCGCCCTTCTCCAGGCAGCCGAAGCCGAACATGCCGCGGGCGAAAGCGCCGTCCCGGCATTCCAGGACGCTCTCCCCATTAATATACAAGGTAAAATGATCTTTCAGCGCAACCAGCTTGAAGCGGTACTCTTTGCCGAGCTCCCAATCGTACTTTGCGCTGATCAGCCGCTTGCAGCCAAAATCCTTACGGATAAACGAAACGGTGCCCGGACCGTCGAATCCGGCCAGATAATGGCGTTCGATGCCTTTCGCTCTTGCGATCAGGCCGTGGCTTCCGCCGGACATCGGCTTGATCAACGCCTCCACGACCATATTGCCTGCATAATAATTGCCCGAATAGGAGGAGCAATCGCCATCTGTCGTGCAGCGAAGCGCGCCGTCACGCAGCTCCCACCGGCCCCGGTGATGGGAGAACGGCGTAATGGAGCCGAACTCCTTGGCCTGTTTGGCGAAATCAATGGCGTAGTCGGCCGGACCCGAAATGCGGAATTGCCCGATGAAAAGACGCCCGATGGCACGGTTTGAAAGCGGCGACGGACTCTCCAGAATCCATCCGATCTCATCGATCATGGCCCCTTCCGTATCGGGAAGGGTAAATGCGAGGTCGTTCCACTCTCCGTTTACCGGCACGGCCATGTTCAGCCGCAATTCCTCCTTGGTGAACGTGTTTCTCACGTACGGGGTAAGCGTAATCGGCTCCCCTTCCCATTGGTCCATGTAAATCTTCGCCGATACCGTCTGACCGCTGTATGCGAGCGGTGCGAAGGTCGGCTTGTATTTTTCATCGTTGAATTCTTCCCTGCGGTAAAACGGCTTCCAGTAGATTTTACTGTGATCGCCTTCAACCAGTCTGTCGAATACGACCTCCAGCGATCCTCTTCCGTCTATCGCTTGCTTGGCGGAATGGCGGACTGCCGGGGTTTTGAACGGATTGCTCGTGCGGAAGCCGTGCGTCGATCCCGGCAGGTCGAAGTCAAAATACACCTCTCCCTGTTTGGTCCGGTCCGTCAGCTCTTTCGGCGGTTCCTCCCCGTTTGCCCGGTAGCCGAGTAGTGCAAGCTCTTTCGCGAAGGTAGGAAAATCAACCAGATTCAAGTAGCCGGATACGCTGGAAGCTACAATGAAATCATTGATCGGCTTTCGGTAATGTTCCGGAATGCCGGTAAGGCCTCCGAACACGCCGAGGATGGTACCGACGTTCCCGGCATTGCAATCGGTATCCCAGCCGCACATCGAGGCGATCTCGACCGTCCGCGAAAAGTCTCCCTCACCGTACAGCAGGGCCAGCACGCACACGCCGGCATTCGGAATGATATGGCACGCCCGTATATTTATCGTAGCCCCACTGCTCCTCCAGGTATTGACGGCAGGCACGGAAATCGGAAGGATGGCTGCGGTGAAAATCCATCACCGCATGCACCACGCGTGCATACGTGGAATCCTGCGGAATCATGCTAAGGCCCGCAGCGATGATTTCGTCCACCGTGGAAGCCTCGAAAGCTTTGGCAATGCACGCCGCCATGAACCGGGCGCCGTACAATCCATTGCCGTCATGCGATACGCTGGCGGCCTTTTCCGCATAATCCGCCGCCTTTTCGATCTGCCTCGGGAACAGAAGACCCCAGGAGTCGACGAAGATCTGTCCGCCGATCTGCTCCGCCATCTCGGTGCCGTTTACCTCGATGGAACCGGAGCGGGGAGCCGGAATTCCCTTCCGCAGATTCACGTATGCCCTGTGCTCCGTGCTGATATCCTCTCCGCCCCACCAGAACATGCCGATGCCATCTCTGGCATAATTGAGCCAAGCCCTGCCGACATCCTGGGGCTCAAGCTCGCGTTCAACCGCATCGTCGTACAGCGCCCGGATGAAAAACACCGGTCCGTTCGCGTCATCGTCGGCCGCGAAGGTGCTGTAAGGCTTCACGTAATCGCGGATATCCCCGTAACCCCCCCGGATTCGCTCATACGTCCAAGCGACCGGCTCGATCGGTGCGCCGAGCCGGATCCCGACGTTCATGCCGATGAATCCCGCATATACGGCCTCTACATATTGTCTCGGTATCATAACTCCACTCCCCCTTTGCCCTGCCGCTAGACGATGATGCCTTTTCTTGCTTCATGGGCCGTAATATCCTGTTTGATCAACCTTTCGGCAACGTCGCCGAACCGGTCGGCCATCGCGCACAAATCCAAACGATTCACCGCGTTCAACTGCTCCAGATCTTCTTTGCGCACGGCTTCCCAGCCGTACATGGCGCCAAGAATAACGCCGATCATGACCCCGATGGAATCCGTATCGCGGCCCGAATTGACCCCGTCCAGCATCGAGCGGTAATATTCGCCGTCGTTCAGCACGATGAAGGCCAATGCCATCGGGAGTTCTTCAATCGACCACAGCCGGCTCGGCGTGTAGTGATTGCTCGGAATGCCCACCTTGTCGATGTGCCGATGAACGTCATCTCCCATCGGGGAATACTTCGCGAGTATGGACTGAAACACGCTGACGATTTTGTCCATGTCATCCCGCTCGTGCCGGAGATCCCGGGCCGCCCCGGTCAATTCCCGGATCGCCTCTTTCGTTCCGTCTTTCGCCAGGCTGATCGCGGTATCAACGATATCGTCCACCGTCACGCCGGGTTCGAAGGCCTTGGCCACGCAGGCTGCAAGAACGCCGGCGGCCTCCAGGCCATAGCTGCTCTGATGACCCATCGCAAACAAAATCGCTTCATCATAAGCCGCCTTGGGATGGCCCGCGTTGACGACCCCGACGGGGGCGATGTACATCGCGGCCCCGCAGTTGACCATATTTCCGATCCCCGCCTCTCTGGGGTCGCAATTTGCCAGCACATGGCGCATGAAGATATACTTTTCCGGGTAGAACAGCCGGTCGATAATCAAAGTTTCTTGATTAAGCTCGGGCACGAACGTTTTGCGGAAGGCGATTTCCTTCACAAACTCGTTGCCCATGTCGTAAGCATCCAAATGCCTGCGCTCCGTAAGGTACACCTTCATCAGCGCAAGGGTCATCAGGGTATCGTCCGTAACGATGCCGTCTCCCCTTACCCGGCCAAGCCGGGTTTCCGAAGGAAGATCCATCTTGTACCATCTTGTCATCAGGGACTCCACGCGTCCGTATTTCGACTTGATTTGCTCATACGTCAGCTTTTCAATCGGGGCTCCCATGGCGTCTCCAAGCGCTGTGGAGATGACCACGCCCCTCACTCGGTCACGAAACGAAATCATGATTCCAGACTCCTCACTTGATGTTCTCGTTAGCGTACTGCGTAATTTCCTTCCCGCCGGCCGCATACCATTCCTCTACGAATTTATCGAACTCCGACAAGTCCCTCTTGCCGCCAATAAAGTCCATGGAATATTCCTTGTACAGATTGTTCATGGCATCCCAGTTCGCCACGAATTGCTCCGGTATGATGAAATTGTTGTCTTCCGTATAGTAATCCGAGGCCATCTTCAGCGACGCCGAGCCCGGCTCCCCCAGAAGCGGCGTTTTCAGCGGAATCTCGGATTTCATTTCTACAGGCTCCCAGAAGCGGGCGTACCATTCGCCGTAATATTTGTCCTTCAGCTCGATTTTTCCGTCAGCCACGCTGTAATGCTCATTCTCGAATCCGAGCCTGTCCAGCATTTGGCCTTTGGGGCTTGCCAGATAATCAAAAACCTTGAAGGCTATATCCTTATGCGGCGACTGGGAGGAAATGGCGAGTCCTCTCGATTCTTTCGTGACGTCCGTGGCGCCGAATCCCTGTCCTTCGCCTTTGGCAGGCGGCAGCACGACGAGTTTGGCCTCCTTGCCGCCAAGCTGCTGCATTCTGCCATCGTACAAATCGAGGATCTTGCCTGCGGTGCCGGTAATGACGGCGGCTTCACCTTTGTAGAAAGCATCTTCCTTCGTATCCCACTGCTTCGTGATGAACTGCGGGTCAAGCAGTCCCTCCTTGTAAAGCTTATGGTAGAACGTCAGCTTTTCCTTTTCTTTTTGCGACACCTTGGCGTATTCGTAAGTACCGTCATCTTTCTTCAGCCAGGTCGTATCCAGGCCGAATGCCGTATTGAAAATAAAGTTGATCTCCGCAATGTCGCCCGCCGCGGTCAGCGCATAATTCGGCTTGCCCTTGCCCGGTTTCTTCTCGACGAGTTCCTTGAAGAAGGCGTAATAGTTGTCGATGGTCGCGTTCTCCATCAATGCCTTGGAGCTATCCATGGCATGGAACCAGTCCGCCCGGATGACGGGAACCTTGGGCGCGAGCGGCTTGATCCACAGCAGATACGGATAGCTTGTCATACGCGCCGTGTTGTGCGGCTCCATGATGTTTTTGATATGGGTCGATTTCTCGATATACGGCGTCAGGTCCTCCAACAGCCCTTGACCGGAAATTTGCTGGTCGCCGCCCTGGAAATAAATGATGTCCGGAATCGTGCCGCCAAGCAGCAGCAAATTCAAATTCTCCGCATAGCTGCCCTGAGCCAGATCCACGAGCTCGAATTTTACGTTCAGCCCCTCGTCTTTCTGCAGCGCTTTTTCCAGCGTTTCAAAAAATTTGACGGATACGGGATTGACCGTCCCCTCGTCCTTGTACACGATTTTCAGCGTGACGGGATCTGAGCTTCCGCCCGGCTGACTGTTTCCCGGTTCCGGTGAAGCCTGCCCGCCTGCGCTTTGCTTCGGGTCGTTCGAACCGCATGCAGCCATGACGACAGCCAGGATAACAACCAGGAATAACAAGCTTGTTTTTTCATCTTTCTTCTTCTCCCCTTTTTATGAAATGACGAGCATTACAACCGGTCATGATGCTGCCTTCCCGGACTCATCCTTAATCCTTTACCCCTCCCTCCAGCGCGCCCTTGGCGTAATACTTCAAAATGAAGGGGTATAGAACCAGCAGCGGAACAACCGCAATCATGATCGTCCCGGCCTGCAGGGAAGCGAAATCGAAGTTAACCGCGCCATCGAACATATTCTGGTTGCCCACAAGCGAAGTGTTGTCCTTGCGGACGACGAACTGCCTCAGCACAACCTGGAGCGGCCACTTGTCCGGTTCGGAAATATAAAGGGTCGCCCGGAAATATTCATTCCAATGGTAAACGCCATAGAACAGGCCAAGCGTTGCCAGGCCGGGTTTGGATAACGGCAGAATGATCCGGCAGTACATGCGGAAATGACCCGCGCCGTCCATCCGGGACGCTTCCAGGATTTCTTCGGGAATATCCTGAAAGAAGCGCATCAGAATGAACAGGTAATACACGTTGACCGCCTTGTACAAAATGAGCGAGGTAAGCGTATTCATAAGTCCGAGATCCTTCACCAGAAGGTATTCCGGAATCATTCCCGGCTCGAACACCATGATTACGATCAGGAACAAAAGCACCAGTTTCTTGCCGATAAAGTCCGTTCTGGCGAGCACATACGCCGCCATGGACGTCAGCAGCAGATTCAGAAACGTACCCGCCGCGGTGATCCACACCGAATTCAGGATACTGCCGGTAATCAGCGGATTCGAAAACAGCAGCTTGTAATTGATCGTAGAAAATCCCTTGGGGATGATGTCCAATCCGCCCATTAGATGCACATTCTCCGGATCCGTAAGAGAAAGCGCCAGCAGATTCAGAAGCGGCATCAATACCATGAGCGTGAACAGAAAAAGAATCAGATAGATGACGATTTTTGAAAACTCCAGCCGTTTCATCGTTCCCCCCCTTTACCAGACACCCTTGCCCGAGATGCGTTTGGATATAAAATGCGTGCCGAGAATCAGGACGATGCCGATCACGCCCTTGAACAGGCTTGCCGCGGTTGCGTAGGCAAACTGCCCGTTCCCGATGCCGATCCGGTAGACGAAGGTGTCCAGAATATCGATGACGCTGATGACGGAATCGTTCATGAAGTTGAACACTTGATCAAAGCCCGCATTCATGAAAAAGCCGAGGTTCAAGATGAATACGGTTACAACAGTGCTGTACAGATGGGGCAGGGTAATATATCTCATTTGCTGCAGCCGCGTCGCGCCGTCAATCTTGGCCGCCTCATACAGCCCCGGGCTGATCTTCATGATCGCCGCCAGATAAATAATGGAATCCCAGCCTGCGCTTCTCCATACCTCGGACGCCACCAGAACCCACCGGATATGCTCCTTGCTGGTCATGTAATCCACCGATGGCAGCTGAAATACGTTCGCAAGCAGATTTACGCCGCCGCCCGCAGGATTCAGAAGGCTGATCCAAATGCCCGCAATGACGACCCATGACAGGAAGTGCGGCAAATATACGACGGACTGCACGTATTTGCGGTACTTTGAGCTGCGCACCTCATTGATCAGCAGCGACAGCAGAATCGGGACGGGAAAGACGAAGATGATCTTCATCAGGCTGATGATAATCGTATTTTCCAGGACGCTGGCAAAAGCCGGCGAACTGAACAGCAGCTTGAAGTGCTTCCAGCCGACCCATGCATGGTCGCCGAGAATGCGGTAATCCTGAAAGGCCAACTTCATTCCGTACAGCGGGATGACGTGAAAGACAAAGAAATAGAGAAGAGGAGCGGACAGCATCGCATACAATACCCAGTCCTGCCTCAGACGTCTTAGAACCTTCATGGCTTATCCCCCCTTTTTCGGAAATGGATCAATGGATAACTTCATCAGGGGAGCATGCTGCTGGGCGCCGTAGACATCGCGGTCACCGACGCTGCCGGATGAAATATCCCTTAAGATGGTAATTTTGAAGCCGAGCGCCTGATCGAAGAAAACCAGGTGATGGACTTGTTCCTCCTTGATCTGATACAGCTCGCAGATCGCTTGCTTTGTAATGCGTCCGGACTGCTTTACCTTGTCGTACTGCGCCTTGCAATCAAACAACACATCGAACGTAATCTCGAAGGGGCCCGAGTTTTTGCTGCGGAGCACCTTTGCCAGCTGGCCGAGTTGAGTCAATGGTTCCATCCTCCTCACCTGTGTTCTATCCTGAAGCCGTTATGTTTCATTTCCATCAGATGGTATACGGAAAATTCATAGACGGGTCCGAATTCGACGTCGCTCGGCGCGAACGGAAACGCCAGATTCCCCGCCGTCGATTTGCGTCCCTCATAACCGTAATGAAGGAAGGTGGACCGGACCGTCGCGCAAATGCTGCTGGCAAGCTCTTGGGTTTTCGCCACGACCTCGAACAAAACGCCGACTTCATGTCCTTTGAACCGTTCCGGTTCCTTGCTGCCAAGCACGCCGTTCTTTCCGTAATTGTAGAAATGGATGCTGTAATCCGACTCCGGGATCTCCCGGTAATACTCCCTGGCCTGGTTTCGGACGTAATCCTCGACCTCTTCCAGCTTATCGAGCAGGATCGGGTCCCGGATTCCGGCAATGACGAATGTGCGGTAGGCTACCCGCCGCGCTCCCTCCAGCTTGATGTAGTATTTCTCAGCCCGCAGGTAGCGGCTTCCCGTCACGCGGACCACGCCTTTTTCGGTTTCCTCGAAGCGGCATTGCTCCAGATCCAGGGTGAATCCGGGCCCGTGAAGAATATAGGGATGTTCCTTTTCATAAAAGGTATGGGCGGCAACGCTTGTCGCGCTGCAAATCCTGTCGGGATTAAGCGACCGGACCGTAAAGAAATCGTCGCCGATCGTCCCGAGAATGCTGTCCTTGGTCGTGCCCGGCTCGGCGCAGAGGGCGCCGCATTCCAATATTTTGCCGAGGTGGTAGGCTAGCCCCGGATCTTTCCCGTGGTATATTCCGACCGCGGCGAACGGCGACGGATCGTAGGCGCGGCCGCAAACGATGATTTCCCCTCCCTGCTTAAGCGCCTCGACAATCGGCTCGTGTCCCATCTGGGCAACAATGCTGTTTGTCGATTTGATCGTCTCGGCCGTAAGCGGCGGGATATTGGAGCTGAGTCCCTGAATGCGTCCTTCCTCATGGGCCTTCCTGATTTCTTCCTGCGTAAAGTCCGCCCAGATCACGGTAATTTTCGCTTTCAGTCCCCGTTCCTGCAAAATCTCGTCAATGATATCAAGCGTCCAGTTTACATGCGTTCTTGCCCCTGATCCCCCGGCCGAGCCGATTATAATGGGGATCCTGCGCGGCAGGCCGTTCGAAATGATCATATCCAGGTCTTTTTTTGACGGCGCGTTTACTGACGATGGAGACGCCCGCCCCTAATTTGTGGGGTCCTCCGTCGGTGGAACCGGCGTCTACCACGATGCCGTGAAGCTCGTACTCCATTCCTTTCCTAAAAGATTGCTCCGGAAAACCATATCCCAGCATGCCGCAGGGTGCTAAAATTCGAATGTCAGTGTTCATTTGCAAGCCCTCTCCGCAAAGTATTTATGCAATCTCGTTTGACTGGGTAACTGGATGGTCCAATTTAAAGGCAGAAACGACTTCGTCTTCCTTCCCCAAGAACGAAGGCGCTTCTTTCTGAAAAATCCGAGTCACCTTAAACATAAAAATGATTCTTCTGTATATTTTCCCTGACCTTGCCCAGGTGGTTAAGCAAAGCCTGTTTTGCTCTCACGGGATCGCGTTCCTTGATCGCCTGGAGGATAAGCAAATGCTCCTCGTACACCTCGTCCTTTCGGCCCGGGATCTTCGCCGTCTTGCTGAGGGTCCTCTGCAGGAGATCCATATGCAGTTCGGTCATATTGACGAGAACAACGTTATGCGTTGCTTTCGCAATCGATAAATGGAAGGCTTGATCCGGTTCCGTCCGGTCTTCGCCATCGAGATCGATCTGCCCCCACTTCTCGAAGGCCGCTTCGATTTCTTTGATGTCGTCTTCCGTTGCGCGTTTTGCGGCCAGCTCTACAATGCCTGTCTCGAACAGTTCCCGCGCCTCCAGCAGCTCAATGATCGTGGCGCGCTCGATATTATCGATGATGCGGCTGCGGTCCTCAGCTTCATCAAGCGCCTTGCTGAGGTAACGTCCGCCGCCCGGCTTCACCTCGATCAACCCTTCACGCTCCAGAATGCGGAAGGCTTCCCTCAAGGTACCGCGGCTTATGCCGAACGATTGGGCAAGCTCCCGCTCCGTCGGCAGGACGTCTCCCGGGGAGAGATTCCCCTCCAGAATCAGATTTTTAATCTGTTCAATCACGTCCTCGTAAACACGGTGGTACTTAATTCTCTTGATGGTCATATGATTACCCTTTCTCTCTATCCCAAATTGGATCATCCAATTATCCGCACGTTTAGAATACTGGCATCTGGCAAGGCTGTCAAGCAAAAAAAATAACGCTTTCATTGCAATCCAACTGTTGAGGGTGTCCCTTTCCTGCCGTTCGAATCATAAACATGCTTCCGATTTTCATTTTTAGACGAAAAAAAACCGTTCAAGACAGACCATGGGTCTAAGTTTGAACGGTTTTTGGCGTGCAGCTATTTCTCTGGCGAATCTATAAACAGCGTATCCACGAAACTTCGGCAATACTGCTCGGCAATCTGCTCCGCATCGTATCCCATATCGCGCAGGTACAGGATCACATCGGCCCGCGGAAGCGTGACCAGCAGCAGGGATGTGAAGGCCGGGTCGAGCGGCTTTATGCTCCCTTGCTCGGACGCGTGTTCCAGAAGGCTTTTGATCTGCATTTGTAAATAGTTGAAAGGCGAATTCGTGCACAGATTGTTCTTGGACTCCTCCAGCCGCTCGGAGGTCAAGACAACCCGCAGCCATTCCAGATCTTCATTAATCAGAAGAACCACTCTGTACATAACGGTGCGGAGCCTGAGGGCAACCGGTTCTTCGCCGCTGCTGCGGAGGTAGTCGTCCAGATCCTGAAAAAACCGATCGATCTTCGCTTCCATCAGGGTTAGGCAGATTTTGCTCTTGCTCGGATAACGGCGGTACAGGGTTCCCTGACCGATCCCTGCCGTTTTCGCGACCTGATGCATGGAAACTTCCTCGACTCCGTATCTGTTAAATAAGGCTTGGGCCGTGTTCAGGATTTTTTGACCCAGCTCGTCATTCTCTTTTTTGCTTGCCATACCTGCATCCCTTTCTGAATCGAACACACGTGATCCTTACGCGGCGGATTTCTTTTCTTCAGCCGGGGAAGACGTACGTTTGACAAAGAAGCCCAGCACCAAGGCAATAACCGCAAGAACGAGTCCGGTTATAAAAGCGCTGTGAAGCCCCGCAACCATACTCTCCACCGGATTCATATCTCCGGTTGTCTCCACGTAATTTTTGGCTCCTGCCGTCATGATGCTGATAAAGAGTGCCATGCCGACAGCCCCGGCTACCTGCTGCAGCGTGTTCATGATCGCTGTTCCATGCGGATACAGCAGACGCGGCAGCTGATTCAAAGCCGTCGTTTGGGCGGGCATCATAACCATCGAGATCCCAATCATCATCATAACATGAAGGAAGATGACGTAGCCACCCGTCCATGAAGCATCGATGCGCGAAAACAGGAAGATAGCCGTACACAACAGAACCAGCCCCGGCATAATCAAAACTCTCGGTCCGAATTTATCGAAAAGCTTGCCCGTAATCGGCGCCATCAATCCGTTGATAATGCCGCCCGGCATCATGACAAGCCCCGCGGCCAGTGCGGTTAAGCCCAATGCATTTTGCAGGAACAACGGCAGCATGATCATCGTCGAGAACAAACTCATCATCAACACAAGCATGAGCACCGTCACAAGGGTGAACATGGGATACTTGAATGTACGAAGATCCAGCATCGGTTCCTTCATGCCCAATTGACGGCGTACGAAGATCAGCAAACTCAGGACCCCGGCCGTAATGCACCATACGACCTGCGGATCGGACCATTTTCCGCCGCCTGCGCTGCTGAATCCATACACAATCCCGCCGAAACCTACGGTTGACAAGAGGATCGAAGCCATATCCACCTTCGGTTTGGTCAATTCCGTCACATTCTTCAAGAATATCGCCGCAAACGCAATGGAGAACGCAGCCAGCGGTATAACCAGGTAGAACAACCAGCGCCAGCTAAGCGCATCCACGATGAATCCGGAAAGCGTGGGCCCGATCGCAGGGGCTGTCATGATAACCAACCCGATCATCCCCATCGC
This sequence comes from Paenibacillus sp. DMB20, assembly GCF_000987955.1. GTDB lineage: Bacteria > Bacillota > Bacilli > Paenibacillales > Paenibacillaceae > Paenibacillus_AQ. The sequence goes on along the minus strand of NZ_LAZU01000012.1, from coordinate 105,010 downwards.
CGCTCCGCGATTTTGCGGCGGATAAATGGCAAGTATCGTATTCATCAGAACCGGCAGCATAAGCCCCGTTCCGAATGCCTGCAGAATACGGCCGAACAGCAGCACGCCGAATACCGGCGAAAACCCGCAGATGATCGTACCGACCAGAAATAGCGTCATTGCCCCGATAAACATCTGCCTCGTCGTAAACCACAATTGAAGCAGCGCCGTCACCGGGACCAGGATCCCGACAACCAGCATGTAGGAGGTTGACAGCCATTGAACCGTCGATTCCCCGATGCCAAACTGCTCCATCAGGCTCGGAAAAGCAATATTCAGCAGCGTCTCGTTCAAGATGGAAACGAACGCGCCAATAATCAGTGCCGCAACAATAGGCCCTCTCTTGATCTTGCTTAAATCAATCTTGGCCGAATCCGGCCCCATCCCCATATCCAAGTTGTTATCCTCCTTTGTTTCTGTATGCGGACAATTGTCCGGAAGCGCGTTTTTTATTCTATCGGACAATTGTCCGGACGTCAATGCACAAATGAATTTTTTTCCATAAACTTCGTTCTCATCGTTTTCGGCGTGCCTCCTGGCTCATCATGATGAGGCCTGTTGAATATGACTTATATTTGTTCAAAGCATGCCGTCATGCTCCGTATATGCTACAATGAGGGCATATTTTCAATATTCTGGAAAAGGAAGGAAGACGATGATCGCAATAGAGAAAATCGAGTATGAGCGCAAGTCCGTCTTACGGAATCTGCTGGAGCTGTATAAGTATGACTTCACGGAATACGATCCGGAAGACGTAAATGAGAACGGGCTGTATGAATATATGTACCTGGACCACTATTGGACAGAGGAAGGCAGGCATCCATACTTCATTCGGGTAAACGGTAAACTGGCCGGATTCGCCTTAGTGAGAGAATTGGGGACGGACGACCGGAACCGGACCATCTATGAGATGGCCGAATTTTTCGTCATGAAGAAGTACAGGCAGCAAAAGGTGGGACAGCATGCGGCTACCGCATTGTTCAATCAGTTCGGCGGAAGCTGGAGAGTGGCTCAGTTGGAAGCTAATCGGCCTGCCCAGGCATTTTGGGCCAAAACGATTGGGTCTTATACGAAAGGGGCCTGCCAAACCATAAGAGAGGAGCAGTGGGAAGGGCCGATTCTGACCTTTGTTACCGAAGCCGGATAAGCTGCCGCTAAAATGTGCCCACGTGAACTAACAAAAACGCTATCGTCCCCCTTCTAATGGACGATAGCGTTTCTGCGAGAATGTAAGCCGAGCATAAATCATCTAATACTTCTACCGGATTTGAAAATTCTAGGCTATACGAACAGCTCCATCACCGTCACCGGGACCTCGCAAGCTCCCGGACCAGCCTCAGCGCCGACCTGCCGCGCGCGCGTTTCAAATGCTCCTCCACATAACGGTAATCCGTCAATATCACCCCTGCATCGTGCATCGCATACGCAAAATCATCCTCGAACAACAGCCGGTATTCCCATACCCGTTTTTCATAGCTCGGAATGTGGGCCAGCATCCAAGGGTCCTCCGCACCGGGGTGAAAATACGTTTCGCTCACTCCATCCGGAAGCTTGTAAAGTCTGGCCAGAATGCTCTGCTTAAAGCTTTCATAGTTTTCACTCTCCAGCATTCCGAAGGGATGGGACAACAGGTAATCCGGGATCGGCACCCCGAACGTATCCGCGAGCGCGGACGCCAGCGCTACCGGCCGTTCGATGCCGGACAACGAGCTGAGCAGCGGATCCTCCCGATCGATATAGCGAAAAAGACGGGACGGCAGCCCCCAGCGGGAAATCCTCCACAACGTCTGCGGCAGCAGGCTTCGCCCGGTTTCCATGCCGTATAGGCTGCCCATATGGTTATCCACGTGGCTTATCGCGATGCCGGCTTTTGTAACCAGACGATGCTGTGCCTCGATCTCCTTCACCACCGCCTTGGTCTCCGCTGCCAGCTCGAATTCTTTCACTGTCCGGTACTGGAATCCGTTCTCGTCATGAAGCGACGGGTGGCCCGTCAAGCTTTTCCACCGCAAATGCTCAAACTCGCTGGTCATCGTCAGATGAAGCCCGATATTCGGCTGCTTCCGGCGGGCGCTCCACGCAGCCGCCTCTTCAAACCCGGGCGCCGGAGCCATAATGGTCGCTGACGACACCTTCCCCTCCTCCAGCAGATGTCGGATGGCCTTATTGGCAGCCGCGCTCTGGCCGAAATCGTCACAGTTGATGATCAGCCTTTTTTCCATGAGGTATGCCCCCTCCCGCTTTAAATTCGATTTTGGTTGCAAAAGAAATGGCAAACGCCAGCACGAGCAGGCACAACGGAACGACGCTGATCAGAACCCGGAACGCCGCTTCCGGATTGGCGCCCGGATTTTCACCGCTCTCATAACCGAAGATCAGCCCGATCACGAAAAAAGCCAGCGCCGAAATCAGTCCGCTCGAACGGGTAATGAACCCGCTGACCGCTGTATAGATTCCTTCTCTCCTGCGTCCCGTGCGCTCCGCGTCCTCATCGATGATGCTGCCGCCAACCATCGCCGGCGTGACGAGAAAGCCCGCAAGCCCGAAGCCGACGGCTATACCGGCTGCCACCCCGCTGAGCAGGTCATAACCGAACCAGAGCGGGATGACGGATAAACCGTACACCGCAAGCGACAGCCGCCAGGCCTTGACCCCATCCATCGTACGTATGATCCGGTACCAGACAAACACGAGCGGAATGACCGAAACGAACACCGACGCCAGCAAAATCGATACCTGCCCATCCGGGATGTTCAGGACGTATTTGGCGTAAAAAGGGATGATCGAGCTGATCAGTCCGTTGACCGTCTGGGCGAATGAATTCGAGATATTGAACACCCAGAACTTTTTGTTCTTCAGCGTCTCGCGGAACGCCTCAAGCAGCTTAAGGGGCTCCCCTTCTCCAGCCTCCGGCTTCTCTTGGACGCTTACCATGCACAGAAACATGAACGCGCCGAAGATGGCAGCATAGAGAACCGCCATGTTCGAAAAGCCCATCGCGTTGAATAAAATCGGCGTCAGCGCCGAACCGATCAAGAGCGCTACCACCTGATAGCCTTGCTGGATGGCGGAAGCCTTCGCTCGAACACGATCTCCCCGGAACAGCTCCGGAAACAGCGCGCCGTAATTCACCCACAGCACCGTTGCCACCGCCTCAAACAGGATCAGGGCCACCAAAAACCAGGTGAACAATCCGTTCTGCGAAAGCCCGTCCGGGGGCGAAAAAATAAGCACGAACGTCAGCATAAACAGCGGAATGGCCCCGAACACCCAGGGCCTGCGGCGCCCGTACCGGGTGCGGGTCCGGTCCGACCAATACCCGAACAGCGGGTTGTTGACGGCGTCCCAGATCAGAAAAATACTCCTTGCCAGCGTGGCCAGTCCAATGCCCAGCCCCAGTTTGTCGACGTAAAAATAACTGTAAAACGAGCTGAATGCCTGGCTCGGCACCATCATGGCAAACATCCCTAAAGCGAAGGTATACGGCGAATTGATCCAGCCGCGCTTCATGCGCTTTCCTCCCATACGTTTGGCATCCGGGACTGACGGGCTGATTATGCTGTACAGTATTCGGTGCAAAGGCGGTTTATACCTTCGGGCGGAGCGAAAAAAGGAGGCTCAGAAACACAAATAGGAGTTTTGGATATCCAAAACCCTCTATGCTGCCTAGCATCTTGCTCTTCGGCCGCTAGGGTAGTATATATTGAATAAAAAGTAATTCTACATTTAAGAGGTGAAGAATTGAACATTATCGAATTGGCAATTGTATTAGATGATACCGAGGGAAACCGTGCTGAACAATTTGACCTGGTTGCCTTGCCTTAACAACTTTGAGTATATCTGCCGCATGGACCGAAAATCGAAATGAATGGAGTAATAAAATGGCATTGCATATTATTAATGAGAACAATGATGAACTAAAGAATTATGTCAGGAATAAAATATTTGAGTATAATATGAAGCATTTTCCCGATGATTTGAAGGGGAAGTATCAAGAAATTCATATTTTTCTCAAAGACGAAGATGGTCAAGTCTGTGGAGGTATTCTTGGAGAGACTTGTTGGAACTGGCTAGAGATTCAGTATTTATTTGTGGAGCCTGAACATAGACGATATGGTTACGGAAAAAAACTCATCCATGAGGCCGAAAGAATCGCTAAAGAGAAGCAATGTGATTTTATAAAGGTAGATACATTAAGTTTTCAGGCTTTAGATTTTTACAAAAAAGAAGGATTCGAAGTATATGGGATTATTGAAAACGCAGGAAGACATAAACACTATTACATGAAAAAAGATTTATAAAATTAATTTTTGATAGTAACTCGGTAGGAGGCGCAAGGCACTACATATCATAATATTCACGCTTCGGGTCTGACGACCCTTCGGTTACCTGAGGTTTTACCACATATCAAGGGGGTGTCCCTGGTCAATGGACCTTTTGGGACACCCCCTTGCCTGAAACCGGATTTGGTTATTTCCCCGACAAATAAAGCCCAAGCTCGGATAAAAGCGCGCTTCCCACATACGTACCCGTGAATACGAAAACGGCGACGATCGCCACGCGCCAGGACGTTTTGCGAAGATCCACCAGCCTGTCGGCGACGGAAATGCCTGCGAACGCCAAAATCGGCGTCGTGATGGACAAGAAGCTGACGTTGCCGATCGCCTCAACGAACACATCCGAAATCAGGCAGCAGGTGAGCGAAACGATCGATACCCAGCCGAGGACGGGAAAATCCTGCAAAAATTTCAAAGGCACCTTTTTCATGAGGGAAGAGATCAGGACGCCGATGAAAGAAAAGAGCCACAGCACGGCCAAGCCGGCAATCGTCCCCATGGTAATATGACCTTCGCCGCTTTTGAAAAACTTCATTTGCTCCGTAAATAAAATAAGGCCGACGCTGAGCAGCAGCACGAGGGCATATTTGGCATATTTGTTCATACCGGTACTCATTTCTTCTCACCTCTGACCAATAATTTGTACATGAACCGCTGTAAAGGCACCGCCAGAAACACCATCGTGTACGTTCCGAGGAAGCTGGTAAGCAGCTGGCTTGCCGCAGCGTATCCGTTAATGGTCTGTTCCATTTCCGGTGCGCTGGCGATCAGAGCGGAAGATGAGCCTGTCATCATGCTTGCGGAACCGACGCCGGACGCCATGGCCAGCGCTTCGATCGAGAAGCCCGCGGCATGCATGATGGGCGCGATGATGCTGAAGAAAAGCGTACCGAACAACGTGCCGATAATATAAAGGGACAACACGCCCCGCCCTTCGGCGGAATCGAGCGTATATTTCTCGGAAATGTAGGCAAGTTCGCCTTCCCGGCCCAGCCCAAGCGTGGCGCCGATGGCTTCCCTTCTCAGGCCGATCAGAATGGCGATCGGAAGGCCCAGCAAAATTGTCCCCAGATTGCCGATCTCCTGAATGAGGAATACCCAGCCTACCTTCAATATATCTTCTATCCTAGGAGCGACGTCCGCACCGTATCTCGCCATGAGCGGCAGCATAATGAAGATCAGGTACTTGCCGGCAAAGCCGACGTTCTCCTTGCTGTAGATTTTTTTCATAAAGCCCTTGCGGAAGATCGAAAAGCCGAGCACCATCGTAATTAAAATCGCGAACACGAGGGGCAGCAGATTGATTTTCACAGAGCCGATCTTAATAGACTGAATGCCGATAAACTCGGCTGCGGCAATAACCGCCAGCACAAATGCAAGCAGGTATAAGTATTGTAATTTCGACTTCATGCCTTGTCCTCTTTTCTGTCAGTTAATTCGAGTTTACGATCGAAGCAAGCAGCTGCTCGTATTCGGCAAACGTACGGCGGTACAGCTTCGAGCGGTCGATGCGCCCGCTCATCCGTTCCAGTACCTGGGTCAGGAATCCAGGGAACACCTCATAAATAAACTCCGGATCGATGTCCTTGAAATCGTCGCCGTGAATGGTTCCCGTGAAGCCGCTGTAGCCGATCTGAATGCAGGGCATCATAAAGGCAAGGTCGCCGATGTCTCCTGCCGCGCTGATCGCATTGTTATTCCAAATATCGGCGATCTCCCCATTGCTCTGAAACGCCTCAAGCACGAACTCGGACAAATACCGGTCCTGGACAAACGGCAAATATCCCATTTGCGTCTTGATCTCGACCTCGCCCTGCAAAGCCATCGCGCTGCCCCTTGCCGCATCGTCCATCTTGGAAGCCGCTTCCTTCATGTAATCGACCGTCTGGGTCCGCAGGTCGCTGCCGACCGTAATCCGGTTCGGAATGACGTTCGTGGACATGTCCGATTCCATGACGATCGGGTTCATGCGAACCTTCTCGGCGTCCTTCATCTGCTGCCTGCTGAGGCCGAGCGCCACATTGAACAGGGTCGACATGCTGTAGGCATTCTTGGCGGAGAAAGGGTCGAAGCCCGCATGCGTTGCTTTCCCCGTAAACGTATAATGCTTGTACAAAAATCCGGCAAGGTCGCAGTTGATTTCGATCGTGCGCTTGGCAAATTCCCCTCCCATGGCGTGCACGCACAACCCGATATCGATATCGTCGAACACCCCAAGCTTCATCGCTTCGGGCTTTCCGCCGTAATAGGAGATCGTTCCGTTCGCGAGCAGCCCGTCACGGTAGACCAAATCCAAATATTCCTCAGCCGGAATAAAAATAAACGTCAGCGTAAAATCGAGCGCCTCATAAGCCTTCGTTTCAAAATAATGCTTGTATAAAGCAAGCGCGATCGCCACCTGGGTATAGTGGCCGCAATTGTGCGCCGCTCCCGTAGCTTTATCCGAATGCCAATGCGTCGGCGCATACACGGCGTCCAGCTCCGCAATGAAAGCGATGTTCAGCGGCTTGCCGCTGCCGAGCGATGTCCGCAAGCCCGTCGTGCTAAAGGATTGCAGATCGATATCCGGATTTACCTTTTTCAGAAAATCCTCAACCGTTTTTCTGGTTTTAAATTCCTTGTAGCCCAGCTCGGGATGATCGAAGATCGTCCGCGCGATTCCTGCAATTTCATCGTACTGTTCTTTAAAACTCATAGCTGCCTCCCTCTTATGAAAATAATCTCAATGTTATTTTGATTTTCATAGCTATGTCAATATAAATCACATTATATTATTTTCCTATAACTCTATAGGCGCATGAAATAACCTTGGTTAACCGTCTCCCTATTCATCCGGGATCACGCAGGATTCCGATAACAATAAGCAGAAACGTCGATATCCCTTAGAAAGGACCGACCGCTTTTTCCCAATAAATATAAGATAGGTTAAATCAATGATTTTGATGCTTTCATCCATACTCGCAAAAAGAGCGCCCCGGCCTTTACAATCGCTGGCCGGGACGCTCCATGGGATGCTTTATTTTGGATTGAATCCATTTCGTTAATCGTATTATTAATTCATGATGTTTATTTCACCAGAACGATTTTTGCCGCATTGCCGATCGGCGGCAGGCTGCGGGTCAGCACAGGGCTGTAGAAAGCCAGCACCTTATCGTCTTTTTTCAAATCGCTTGCCTTCACTTCCTTGCCGTCCTGGTCCGTGATGACCGTTTCAGGGGACAGATTCAGCACGACTTCCTCCGGGGAGGCTTCGGTCATGCCAAAGCCTTTAACGGTGATCCGCGTACCGTTATCCTTAGCCGAAACCTCGGTCAGCGTTCCCGACGTTCCGATGAGGTCTTTCATTTCAGAGTCCTTCTTCACCTTGATTTCACGGGCATAGGTTTGGCCCGGGAGGCTCATCGTCATGGCCAGGCTGTGCACAACCTCGATATCGAGTCCCAGCGACAGGTCCTTAAGTCCGATTTTGTCCCCGGCCGCGTTCGTAATCACGGTGTTCTCATCCACGTTCAGGATGATTCCTTCCGTACCCGCACCATTAATATGCACCGCTTGCCGCTTCTCCTCATTGTGAATGCCGGTAATGGTGCCCTTTGCCGTTACGGTTTTCACCTCCTCGGCTTCCAACGTAATGCTCACCTTGTTTCCTTCTACCGTCACGCCAGCATGGAGAACGTCACTGAAAAACTTCGCCGGAACAAACAACGTGCCGCCTTTGTTAGTCGGAGCCGCGCCCAGCTGTACGAGCATTTTGTTTACATTATAGGCGTCCTTGTCCGTCGTAACGAGGGTCCATACCGGCGTGCCAGGCTTGGTCAGCTCCGCGGAGCGTTCCTTCACGTTCCACTCGATCTCAAAGCCCAAAGCTTCCGAAATTTCACGCAACGGCACCATGACCTGTTTCGCTTCGTTGTTCATATATCCCGTGTTTCTGGCTTCTTTGCCATTGATCGATACCACATAATCCAGAACGGCCGAAATGACCTCTGCCTTCGCTTGGTTCTCTCCCTGACCGGCATCGCCGGCCGGTGCGGCATATACCGCGGTGCCCGATACGGCCAAAGCCGATACCAGCAGCGCCGCCGCCTGCTTCTTGAATTGCTTCTTCATGTGCTTCATCCTTTCTGGTTGTATAGAGACTTGGCAATCCTTTCATATCTACTGACGCACCCAATCGACAGGATGTTGCAATCGCAGCGTCTTTCACGATAGTTCTTCTTAATGATCCTTCTATATAAGGGATTTATGGTTTACACTATGGCAAAGGCCGGAAAGCATAAATTGATGATTGTCTGATAGCGTTTGGGCATTCTATCATTCACTGCAGTACAACCGGGGAGGAGAGCCTCTGATGAGCATAGAGCCGTTATCTTTCGTCCCGTCGTTCAGGCGGGCCAATTCCGTCATGAACCGTACCCTGAACCGCATCGAAAAGCCGGATTTGGCCGTTCAGATCCACTATTGGGGTTTCATGCCCCGCCACTTCGACAATACGGAGCATAAACATTCGTTTTTCGAAGCTTGTTACGTGTTAACAGGATACGGCTCCTACATAGAAGAAAATACGGAATTCCCGCTTCAACCCGGTACCCTGTTTCTATCCAGACCGGGTATTCAGCACCGGATTTTGAGCAAGGAGGGGCTGGCCCTGTGTTACGTGGCCTTCGAGCCGGAGGAACCGGCTTGCAGCGACCTTTACGCCGCCGCTTTCGGGCTGCTTGCCGAACAGGGCATCCCTGTGCTTCAAGAAGGGGCCGACCAAACAACTGGACTTCTGTGGCTTTCTCTTTTATCCCTGTTTAATCCGTCTTCAACCGGCATAAACTGCCCGCCGCCCGTGCTGCACAGCATGGCTGCATCCCTGATCTTGTCCATCCTTTCCGCCCACGGGCCCGGCTTTTACAAAGAGGGCGGCGAAACGGTCAAGCATGAGGAAGGCGCCTCCATGATACATCAGGCCGAATTGTTTATTAAGGACAACCTGAGCGAGCCGCTCTCACTGGAGCGTGTTGCCGGTCACCTGCACATCACGACACGGCATTTGACAAGATTATTCCGCAACTTCGGCCATCAGTCCTTTGTCCATTACGTGCAAGAGCAGCGAGTGCAAAAGGCCAAGAATCTCCTTCTGAACACGGACCATCAGATCAAACAGATTGCCACATTGTGCGGCTTTGAATCCGTGCACTACTTCACGCGCGTATTTACGTCCAAACTTGGCGTAACCCCCGCCCGCTTCCGGCGTTCGCAATTTACGGAGGGACGCTACGATTCCGAACAATAGTTTGGCTTTGGAATCCATGTCCTGATTGTACAAAAAGACTTCCTCTTTTTATAAAGACGTTTTCTCCCTTCTCCTTCTACAATAGGATCGTAAGCTGACCATAGGAAGGGAGGATGCATCCATCCATGAAACTTGTAACGGCCTTTCAAAAATATCCTATTAATCATTTAGACTTCCAGGACAGCCCCGTGTTCATGCAGCAAGGGACGAACTTGTGGTGCTCGTTCATCATATCCGCTTATAAAGAGACGGCAAGTCGCAGAGGCACCTTTTTTATAACGCTCGACGGTACCCACGGAGCCGATTTTCCTGCATTGCTGGATCCCCTGCGGCAAGCCTGTGAAAAGGAGGGCATTCCTTTTTCATGCGATTTTACGGCGCATTACGTGAAGCCCGAATCGGAGCTTCGGTCGGAAATGGCTTCTTACCTGACGGATAACCGCGCATTCGGCTATAAAGCAAACGATGTCCGTCCTATGCAATATTTCCGGAGCGATGCCAAAGCGTCCTTGGAGAAAAAAGCTCTTGAACTTGCTGCTAAAGGCGGAGTTTATGTATTGTTCGGTCCGGGAGCTTCACTCCTGGCTGGAAATGAACCCGGTCTCGCCTTCTTTGCCGACTACTCCCGGGAAAACCAGCAGCTGCGTCATGCACAGCGTATGGGCAGCTTCGGCTTCGGCGAATCGGCCGACAAGGTCGAGACCTATAAAAACTGCCTATTCCTTGAATGGCCCGTATGGGAGCCTTACCGCCGCGACTGGTTGGCGTTGCATGCCGGACATCCGGATAAAAAGGCTTACTACTATATGGACTTGAATCGTCCTGAAGATCCGGTATGGCTGCCGGTCGAAGCTTTAAAGAAAGTATTGAAAAAAGCGGCAAAGCAGCCGTTTCGGGTAAAGCCGTTTTTTGCGCCCGGTATCTGGGGCGGGCAATTTTTAAAGGAATTGTGCGACCTTCCTGAAGAATGGCCGAACTGCGCCTGGAGCTTTGAGCCCATCGCTCCCGAAAATACGCTTCTTCTCGAAGTACAGGGCATCACCGTAGAAGTGCCGTTCACCCTCCTTATGGAGGAAGCCCCCTATGACATTTTGGGAGAGCGCAATGTAGGGCTGTTCGGCAATTATTTCCCAATCCGGTTCGACTACTTGGATACGATGCAGGGAGGAGAATTATCGCTTCAGGTCCATCCTCGGCAGGAATATGTCGAGTCTACATTCAACGAGCATATGACGCAGCAAGAATCCTATTACATTATGGAGAATACGCCGAGAGCCAAGGTGTATCTGGGACTGAAAGAGGGAGTCACCGGGGAGAAGCTGCTTGAGGCGGTGGAAAACGCCCATGCGACAAAAGAGCCGCTTGTGTTGTCTTCCTATGCGAACGAATACGAATCGGAGAAAGGAGATTTGTATCTCATTCCTCCGGGAACGGTGCACTGCTCCGGCAGAGACAATCTGGTTCTGGAAATTTCTTCGACCACCTGGTGGTTCACCTTTAAAATTTACGATTATCTGCGTCTCGATGCGGATGGCAAACCGCGCCCGATGAATCCCGAGCATGCACGGCACAATATCAACGATTCCATGGACACACGGGCCGTGGAAAGCGGACTGATCGCCCGCCCGGCGGTGGTCGGCACTCAAGGCAATAACTCGGAGGAACTGCTGGGACAACGCGATGATCTCCTGTTCCAGGTCAGCAGACTGTCTCTGCGGGACACCTGGCAAACGGACACCCGCGGCGAATTTGTGATGTACAATCTCGTGGAAGGCGAGCGCGTCCGTCTTGTGCCGGCGAATAACGAAGCAGCGGCGGTTGAATGGGGATATGCCGAAGCCTATATCGTTCCGGCCAGCGTAGGAGAATATCGTCTGGAGAACCTCTCCGGTTCCCCGTGCACGCTTGTTGCCGCCAGAGTAAATCCGGATTGGAGCCTTCCGCTTCTTCCGCCTTCCTGGACGCGCGGCAAGGAGGCCTCCCATGCGATCCGGTGACGGACCGGACTTCGGGGCCGGAGCACCTGCCGAAATCACGCTCGCGCTGGATGCCGGAGGAACCGTTTTAAAGGGGGCCCTTCTCGTCAACGGGCAGGTCGTACCCGGTTCGTTCATGAGCCGGCCTTCGGAATCCCAGGGGCCCGCATCCGGCACGATCGCCGGCTTTGCCGGGGCATGCCTTCGACTGCTCCGTTTTTATACCTTCGCTTACGGACCTTTGCACAGGAACGATGAGGTCCGGATCGGATTTGCTTTTCCCGGGCCGTTCGATTATGAGGAAGGCATTGCGCTTCTTCAGGGCGTCGGCAAATATGAAGCCCTGTACAAAATGTCCGTTCGGGACCTGCTCCGTGCGGAGCTTCATCAGCACTCTACCAATACACCGGGCATCATAACCGATTTGCTCGCTTCAGCCGATATCCGGTTCGGGAATGACGCCCTCATGTTCGGACTCGGAATCGGCCTCCGCTTCCCGTCAGAACGGCTGATATGCCTCACGCTCGGTACCGGATTGGGCTCAGCTTTCGTCGAGAACGGGCAGCTCGTCTCCGCTACGGATGGAGTGCCGTTAAACGGAATGCTGTTTGCGGAACCATACCGCGACAGTATCGTTGACGACTATTTTGGGAGAAGAGGCATTCTCGGGATGGCTTCGCAGCGGGGAATCCTTGCGGAGAACACCGATGTAGCGGATCTGGCGGAGGCGGCCAAGCTCGGAGACGCCGAAGCCCTGGAATTGTTCCATGAATACGGCAGACGGCTTGGAGAGATGCTTTTGCCTTATGTTATCGCTTTCAAGCCCGACCGCATCGTGCTCGGAGGACAGATTTCCAACAGTTTCGCTCTCTGGGAAAACGACATGCAGCAGTCTCTCGGCACGTTTTCGCTTCCGGTCCTCCAGTTGCAGGACGGGATAGCCGATGTATTTAAAGGCATTCATAAGCTATTCGAAGATACGGATGGACATCCATCCGCCTCACTTCATAAATAGGAGGTTACCTAAAATATGAACAGTCTAGACAAGAACGAGCATAAGCCTGTCCGTCCCTGGACCATCTATGCCATCCACCATTCCCACACGGATATCGGTTATACGGAGCGCCAGGAAAGGATCGAACAGTACCATGTCGATTTTATTCGCCAGGCCCTGAAAATTTCGGAAGCGGCCCACCGCGGGGAGCGTCCGGAGTGGAAATCCTTCCGCTGGACATGCGAAACGTTCTGGGCCGTGGAAAGATTCCTGGAGGAAGCTTCGGCCGAGGAAAAAGAAGCTTTCCAGCAGGCCGTAGCCCGAGGGAATATCGAGCTGTCGGGAACTTACCTGAACATGACCGAGCTGCCCGACTTTGACCTCCTTCTCCGAAACCACGGCAAGGCCCAACAGTATGCAAAATCATTCGGACACCGGATCGACAGCGCGATGACGGCCGACATCAACGGATACAGCTGGGGTTATGCCGCAAGCCTGCTGCAAAACAACATTGAGCATCTGTTCTCCTGTATCCACACGCATCACGGCATGTACCCGCTTGGCCGCAAGCAAACCCCGTTCTGGTGGGAAACGCCGGACGGCGGCAAGCTGCTCGTCTGGAACGGGGAGCACTATATGTTCGGCAATGAGCTGGGCTTCTGTCCGGACGCGCTGGGCAAATACATCATCAAGGACGAAATTCAGCATTTCTGATGGAGCCTGAGCAACGTCATGACGAGATCGCCTCCATACGGATTAACCGTTATCTATGGAACCTCGAAGAGGAGCAATATCCTTATTCCTTCGTTCCGGTCATGGTTTCGGGCCTTGGGACGGACAATGCTTCCCCAAACGCGGATATTGCGGAATGGATCGCGAAGTGGAATGAACAACACGGCGACCGGATCACGATCAAGATGGCTACGCTTTCCGAGTTCTTCGCGGCGCTGAAGCAGGAAGACCTGTCCTCGCTCCCGGTAAATCGGGGCGACTGGCCGGACTGGTGGACCGACGGCGTTGCCTCCACGGCGATGCACACCCAGATCTACCGCGATGCCCAGCGTACGCTGCGGAAAGTAAAAAGCCTGGATCCTAACCATGAAGCGGCAAGCCTGGCCGACATTGACGAAGCGTCGCAGGCGCTGACGATGTATGCCGAGCATACGTGGGGATATCATTCCTCCGTTTACGAGCCTTGGCATCCGCAGGTACAGATGCTTGAAGTTCGAAAGCAGTCCTACGCGGCCGAAGCCAGCAAGCTGGCTTACCGTGCCCTGGATAAAGCGTTGATTGCTCGCAAAGGGGCTCTTCTGGCTCCTAAACGTCCGCTGCGGTACGAAGTCATTAATACCGAACCCGCCAAAGCAACGCTGCAGGTGACGATTCCGCTGGATGGATGGGAAACCGTGCTGCTGCAGAAGGAGTTCCAGCTGATCAACGAATCGACGGGGCAAGCCGTACCGTACCAGCTGTCCCATACGCAAGCCATCATCGCCGAGCTGATGCTTTTGCCTGGCGAGTCCCGCACGCTTCATATTCGTCCGGTCGATAACGCGGGCCTCTATGCCCATTGGAAAAAGATCGTGACGGCCCGCAATACCGAATCGATCGCTTGCGAAGGAATCGCCGATATCTGGTCGCCGTCTTCCTCCGAACATCCGATCCGCATAAGCGACGATTTCATGGAATCCGAAACGATGCGGATCGAGTGGAAAATGAATGAAGGAATCACCGCATGGATCGACAAAACCCTCTCCGCCGACCTGCTGGACAAGAACCGCAAGCATGCGCCGTTCACTCCGGTATATGAAGTGACTCCGGCTCAGGATGAACATAGTCCTTCACAGATCTGCTCAACACGGTCACGCATGGGCCGGAACCGGAAAGGGATGAACGTTCAGCGGGACAGCGGCCGCCTGACCGGGGTGAAGGTGCTGGACAACGGACCTTTGTTCGCGCTTGTGGAGCTTGTGTTTGAAGTGAAGGGACTCAGCTATTACGCCCTTCACCTCAAAATGTTCGCAAACCAGCCTCGCGTTGAGGTATCCGTCCGCTTCCATAAGGACAGCGTTTGGCTCCCGGAAAACGTTTATGTGGCTCTGCCGTTCTCCATGGGATCGGAAGCGGAGCTTTACGTGGAAAAAGCCGGCGGCCCCCTTCGTCCGTGGAAGGATCAGCTTCCGGGTTCCTGCCTGGATTACACCGCCGTCCAGGAAGGCTTGTTCTGGCACTCGGCCAAAGACAAGGAAGCTCTTGCTCTCTCCATGACGGATACGCCTCTGCTGCAGCTGGGTACCCTGGAGCACGAGCCGCGGAAGCTTCATACGATGCAATCCGAGGACAGTCTTCCTTCGACGTATGCATGGATTTTGACCAACTACTGGGAAACCAATTTTAAAGCCACGCTCGGCGGTTTCTATGAATTCCGCTATGCGGTTGAGCGACTGCACCAGGTTGATCCGCAAGAGACCGTGGGAGCCCTTCACGCCTCCACCGGACAATTTACTGTTCATCGCATTCAATCCTAGCTACTCCTACGCTGACTCATCACCGACAAAAGGGGCGTCCAAAGGTCAACCGACCTTTGGGCGCCCCTTCATTTATTCGCGTTCAAGCCTATGCAGCCCGTATAGTTTGCTTCACGGTACTCCTACCCCTTGACCGATCCGGCCACCATGCCTTTCATGATCTGCTCCTGCATGATCAGATAAACAATGATGGTCGGAATGACCGCAATCGCCATCGCTCCCATGGTCAGGCTGTAATCCGTACCGAAGCCGTCGGAGAACAGGGACAGGCTCAGCGGCAGCGTCTTTAAGCTTTGCGAGTTGATGAACACGAGCGCAAAGGAGAAATCGTTCCAGAACCGGAGAAAAGCCAGGATCGCGATGGTGGCCACGATCGGCGTGCACAAAGGAACGATGATTCTTCCGAAGATTCCCCACCAGCCATTGCCG
Source organism: Paenibacillus sp. DMB20 (assembly GCF_000987955.1). GTDB lineage: Bacteria > Bacillota > Bacilli > Paenibacillales > Paenibacillaceae > Paenibacillus_AQ. The sequence continues at coordinate 89,423 of NZ_LAZU01000012.1, read as the reverse complement.
TCGATCATCGCCGCCTCCTCCACCTCTCGCGGAATGGACGCCATGTACGCCATCGCCAGGAAGATCGCGATCGGCAGTTCAAACGCCGTGTACGGCAGGATCAGCGCACCATAGGTGTTCAGCAGCCCGATTTCCTTCATCATCAGGAATAACGGAACGAGGGTGCTGTGGATCGGAATCAGCATCCCGGCGAGAAACAAGGCGATAACAACCTTTTTGAAAGGAAACCGGAATCTCGCCAGCACATAGGCTGCCAAAAGGCTTAAAGCCAACGTGAGCAGCACGGAAATAAGCGTTACGATCGTCGAGTTGAGCATGGCGCGTCCCATGTTCCCCAGTTCCCATGCCCGGACGATATTTTCTTTCATCCAGACGAGGGGAAGGCCGTAAGGCCGGTTGAAGAAATCCTGATTGGTCTTGAACGCGCTGATAAACAGCCAGTACAGCGGATACAGGGTGAGTACGGCGTAAACCAGCAGTATCAGCTTCACCAGACCGGACAGCCCTTTGCCTGCCATCTTCCGCTCACGCTGGCCTGATGAGACGGGTCCCGCCCCTGACGGCGCTGAAAGTCTTTGTTGTTTCACAAGCCTCCTCCTTCCCGTCAAGCTTCTTTTTTTCGGGTCAGCACATAATTGATGCCGATCAACAGAGCGCTGATGATCATAATCAAGGTGGATACGGCAGAGCCGTAACCATACCGGTAAACATCAAACGTATTGTTGTACATGTACGTGGCCAGCAGCTCCGTCGATTGGGCCGGCCCTCCCCCCGTCATGACAATGACATGGTCGAAGGCCTTCAGGCTTCCCGAGATGCACAGCACCAGCGTAACCACGACCGTGCCCCAGATGATAGGCAGGGTGACATATAACAATTTCCTCCAGCCCGAAGCTCCGTCAATTTTGGCGGCGTCGCCGATTTCGGGCGATATGTTCTGCAGAGCCGCGATAAAGATGACCATGTAAGGCCCGATATTGCTCCAGTTGATCGGAATGGTGATCGCCAGCATATTGACGCTCGGATCCGACAGCCATGCGCGGGTCCAGGATTCCAGGCCGATCATCTCAAGCACTTTATTGGCGATACCGAACTGCGGATTATAAATATAGCCCCAGATCAGACCGACCACAACGGTCGATAGCACCATCGGCATGAATACCGCGGAACGGATCAATCGGGTGAAAAAGGAGTTTTTCATCAGCAGGAGTGCCAGCACAAGGGCGACCGGCACCTGGCCGATGATGGAGGACGCCACGACAATCAAGTTGTTGCGCAGCGCTCTCCAGAATATAGGGTCCTGCAAAATCTCGCTGTAGTTGCCAAATCCGATAAAGCGGGCCGCACCGAACCCTTTCCAGTCAAAAAAGCCGTAATACGCCGACCAGAAGACCGGAATGATAACGAACAGCAGGAACAGCAGGAGCGCCGGAAGCAGGGCAAGAGCGATAAATCCTTTACTTCGAACGGCGGTTGGCATGAGCGGGCCTCCTCTCTTCTGCGTGCATCACTGTTAAGTTATTGAGCGGCAGACCGGGCCTGCGCATCCTGAAGCTTTTTCGCTATGCCTTCCGGCGCTCCGCCCATCATCAGCTCCTGCAGGCCGTTATTGATCACATCGGCGGCTTCCGCGGATAAATATGCATCGTATACCGGAGTAATGCCCGTTTTCTTGACCAGATTAAATGCCTTGTAATACAGCGGGGTGACTTTGGCTTCGTCGATTTCCGTATCGTACATCACCATGGAGTTGCTCTCGGCAATCGCCTTTTGGGCTTCCGGTCCGCTGACGGTGTACAGCAGCTTCAACGCTGCCTCCCTAGCTGCACCTTCGGTCCGCTTGCTGAGTGCGAGACCTCCTCCCGCTCCGCCGGAAATCGTGTTCGGGTCGCCCTTGCCTCCCGGGATGGACGGCAGCACCGTGACATCGATCGCTTTCATCTGCTCATCGGTTGCCGAAGCGGCAAGATTCGTAAGCGTCCAGGCTCCGCTGATCATCATGGCGGCGTTCCCCTGAACGAAATACTGCTCCGCCTGCGTATTGTCTATGCTGTTCGCGCCTTCCTGAAAGGCTTTGTTGTCCACAAGCTCCTTGAAGTATCCCAGGGCTTTCACGAACTCGGGATCGGTAAACTTGGCGTCTTTCTGCGCTACCGCGTTTTTAAACCATTCCGTGCCGGTCACCCGGTCCGCAAGCGATCCGAGAATCGTGGATTGTGCTACCCAAGGGGCTTTGTTGCCGAGCGCAATCGGCGTGATGCCCTTCTCGTTAAACGCCTTGACCGCCGTCATCATCTCTTCCCAGGTTGTCGGCACCTTCACGTTATGCTTCTCGAACAACTCCGTGTTGTAATACAGGATCGAGGTGGCCGACATGCCGAGCGGTGCCGAGTAAATTTCGTTCTCCTCAAATCTGAAAGGATCAAAGGCACCCTCAAAGAACTTGTCCTTCCACTCCGGATGCTGTTCCATCACGTCTGTAATCGGTTGCAACAGTCCCGCTTTGTACAATTCGGCGGATTGGCTGCCCGCATAAACGAAAAACAAATCCGGCAGCTCATTCGCCGCCGCTACCGTGCTGAGGCGCTGACGGTACCCGTCCGGCGGAATCGCCTGGGCATCCAGCTCGACGTTCGGGTTTTCCTGGGCGAACTGGTCGATGAAGCTGCGCACCGTTTTGGCCCTGAGGTCATCGCCCGCAAAATTGTGCCAGATCGTCAGCTTCACCTTATCCCCTTTGTTAGCGGTTTCAGTTTTCGGCTCGCTTTTTCCGCAACCTGCCAAAACCATCGTCAGCACCAGCAGCATCAAACCCATTTTACGCATTGATTTCATGGTCAATCCTCCTTAGAGTTCCTTGAATAACCCAAGTATAGAAGAGGAGGCCCCGAGCCCGTAGGGGACAAAATTCAGTCGATAGAGGGACGATTTTCGGTTTTCGACCGATATTCCGAAGGCGTAACGCCCGTGAATTTTTTAAACAGCCGGTTAAAATATTTCAAATCCTCATAGCCGACGCTGTTCGCCACCTCGCTGATTTTGGCCGGCGTTTCGGTAAGGAGGCTCATGGCTTTGCGCATTCTGGCCCGGGTTACATACTCTATATAGTTTTGGCCGGTCTCCCTTTTAAACATTTCGCTGAAATAGTTCGGGTTCATGTGCACATGTTTGGCTACCTGCTGCAAGGACAGCCCTTGATCCAGATGCTCATGGATATAAGCCGCCGCCCGCTGAACAGGATTCGCCCCGTTGACAAGCCCGGCATACTGCACCATGACGTCTTCGAAGTATTCAAACAGGACGCAATCCGGCTGTTTCGACAGACCCGCCATGACCGGAGCGTCTGGGCCCGGCGGTTCGCAGGCGCGGCCGACCGAGAGGGCGGCCCGTTCCAGCCAGCGCTGCCCCGATACGATCAGCGACTGAAAATATGCCTGAACCGACTCGGGCGTCGCTTCAGGATCCGAACGGACGCGTTCAACAAGATGGGTTACTCCGGCCCGCAGCTTTTCCGCGTCCCCGGAACGGAGCCAACCCGCCAGTTCCCTCTCCTCTTCCAGCGTACATAACGATCTGACGCCTTTGCGATCGCAAATATTTTCATAAAAGACATGCCCGCGTCCATCCAGCAGCCATTCGTAAGAAGCCGCCTCAGCGGCGGTTTCAAAAGCCAGCCTGAGCTGGCGCGCCTCGCCCACCGGTTGTCCGCAGGCCGTAAAGGTCTGAACGTCCAGTTCCTCCCCCGCTTTCCGAACCGCGGACTCCAGACGGGCGGAGGACCAAACCGGATCCCCGTCGATTCTGGCCAGAAGCAGCATGGATTCGTTCCACTGCAGCCACTCGCAGCTGCAGGATAGAAGATCGCTCAGTTTATCGCCCAACAGCCGGTACAGCTCCTCTGAAACCCCGGCTATTTCCTGGCTCTTAGGGTCAACCTTCAACTTAATCATCCCGATTTGCAAATGATGCTTGCCGGGTGTCACCCGAAGGCCGGGATACCGGCTCAGCAGCTCCGTCACCGTCCCTTCGTCCGGCGGGGATGACGAACCCAGCACTCTTCTCAGAAAGCCGCGGTTTACCGCTTCTTCCTGAACCTTGCCCTGCCGCTCCAGCTGCCTGCGCTGCTCGATCCGGTCTTTTGCCCGCATGGCAGCCTGAATGACTTCGTCCGGCCGGCTTGTTTTCAGCAGGTATTCGCTCACGCCTTCCCGCATCGCCTGCTGGGCATAGGCAAATTCGTCAAAACCCGAAATCACGATCAGCTCCGTATCGGGCCATGCCTTTCGGATCTCCCGAGCCAACTCGATGCCGCTGAGACCCGTCATCCGAATATCCGTAAACACGATATCCGGCTCCTCCTCCGGCATTCGGTTCAGCGCCTCTTCTGCCGAAACCGCAGGCTCAAGCACCGTAAAGCCGCTGCCCTGCCAGTCGATCACCGTGCTTAATCCCGTGCGGATGATGACCTCGTCGTCCACGATCAGCACTTTCATCATGTTTCTCTCCCTTCTCTTCCAATCCGTAAAACCTTAACCATCGGCGCCTGGTTCCGGAATCGTAAAGCTTACCCGCGTCCCCTGGCCTTCTGTGCTCTCGATTTCAAGACCGGACTCCTTCCCGTAGTGAAGCTGAAGCCGGTTATTGACATTGCGCAGGCCGAATCCGCCTTGGGCAGGCCGTTCCTTTTCCTGGGACGGAGGCTCGCCAAGCCGGGCCTTAAGCCAGGACAAGCGCTCGCCGCTCATGCCGATTCCATCGTCCTCGACCGTAAAATGAATCCCTTCTTCTTCACGATTGGCATAAATCCGGATGATGCCCAGGCCGTCCCTTTTCAAAATCCCGTGCTGCAGCGCATTCTCGACCAGCGGCTGCAGCAGCAGCTTCAGCATGGTCTGTTCCCGTACAGGATCCTCCATCACGACTTCAAGCCTCAGCTTATCCGGGTAGCGGATCGATTGAATGTTCGCGTAATTCCGGACATGCTCCATCTCCTGCTGGACCGTGCAGTATTCCTGGCCGTTATTCAGGCTGAACCTTAGAAAATCGCTCAGCGATCCGACCATTTCGGCGATTTTGCCGTCTTTGTTCATCAGGGCAAGCCATTGAATGGACGAAAGGGTGTTATATAAAAAATGCGGATTGATCTGCACCTGCAAAGCCTGCATGTCCGCTTCCTTCTTAAGCGATTCGTTCAGCTTGACCTCCTCCGTCAGCTTCACGATCCGTGAGTTTAGCCGGTTATAGCTGATGACAAGCTGCCCCACCTCATCGATCGTCGTGACGGGAATGGCCGGCAGCGGTTCCTCCGGGCTTGAGTTTTTCAGGAATCGGGCCAGAACGGTCAGCGGCTTCGTGATTTTCTGGATCAAAAAAACGACAAGAATGATGACGAGAAGCCCGGCAACGGTAACGGCGACGGCGGTCAGGGTCAGCACATACTGGTTCTGCGAACGGTATTCCTCGGCCGGAATCATGCCGACGAGCTTCCAGTTCACCCCTTCCACCGATTTGTAAAGCACGGTCTTCTTGTCCTGCCCTTCGCCGTAATTCAGCGTCCCGCTCTCGCCATCCATCGGCTTCATCCCCGGATACAACGCGGACAATTTCGTATTCGCCTCCACGTCGGGCGGACCCGCGATAATCCGGTCCTGCTCGTCCAGAAGCAGCACGAACCCGCTTTTCTCAAGCGCCGCCTGCCGGACCTGATAAGCGATGACCCCTTGATCGATATTGATCTGCACCTTCCCGATATGCTTGTACTTGTCCGTGCTTCGGATCGGGCGAGCCAGCGTGATCACCCGCCGCATTCCGTCCGACGTCCACTGCCGGTGGACGTAAGACCACCACTTGGGACGCTCCTTGTAGTACTCGGGAATGTCCTCCGTAATGTCGCGGAACTCCGACCGTATGAGCGATTTATGGGAAATCGGCTGCTTGGCGCCGAGGGGCTCAATGATGATGTTGGCGATATACTCCTTCGAAAACGCCAAATTCGTCAAAAAACTGATGATGGACGTCTGCTGCGTGTAATTGCTTTCCCTCTCCGGGGATTTCAGATAGCTTTGCACCCCGCTGTGCCCGATCAGAAAAATGGACATGTTCTCCACGTCCTTGACCATGGTAACCAGATAAGCCTCCAGCTGCCGCAGGGTGTTCATTCCCGATATTTTGGCTTTCTCCTCGGTAATGCCGCCCGCCATGTTGTAGGAGAACAAACCAAGGAACAGAAGCGGAACCATCGTCGCAATGATGATCAGGAGCGACAGCTTGTGCTTCAGCGATCTGCCCAGCCATTTCTTCATGTTTTCACCTCACTCCTTATGTGCCCGATGCCGGGGAACCTTGTTTTCGGACGGCGGCTGTACGCCGCAAGCGCTTGCAGCCCGGCAGTTTTAGAATCTATCTTAGAATATTCATCCCGGAAGAGTAAATGGTTTGTTTCATTTTGACGGGGATAAATCCGACGTTATACTTGCGAATTGTTTTAAATGCCACGTTTGGGTGCGGATCATTCATTGTATGGGGTGAAAGGGGTTGAGGGGCTTTGATGATACCGAACTACGTCAGGCCATAGCTGACGTAGTGGAGGGTGATATCGAAAAATTCGAATCAATCGTGGAATTATGCCAAAGACCGATTTTTCTCTACTGCTATCACATGCTGGGCCATCATTCCGAAGCCGAGGACAGGCGGACGTTAACAAAACCCCCGTTCCCTAGCCGCTTAGCATTGCCAGCGGTCCGGAAACGGGGGTTCTCATATGCTCATGGCCGTATGTGTTTTTTAGCCTTTTATGCCGTTACAGCTTCACGATTTTCCCGGCTGCCTGGGACTCAAACGCCCCCAGGATCACGTTCAGCGAACGCAAGCCTTCCTCGCCGGAAATCGACGGCGGCGTATTCGTGAGAATCGATTCCACGAACGCATCGATCACGCCGCTCGGCACCTGTTTCTCGTTGGTCGCCATGGCGCCGACCTTGTAGGTCTCGACCGTTCCGTCCGTCAGCTCGACAATGACCTCGTCGCCGTTTACGGTACCGATCTTCATCACGCCGTTCTCGCACCATACCACGGTGCCGTTGTCGCCGCCTTTATAATGCGTCCAGCTGGCCATCAGCGTGCCGACGGCGCCGCTCTTCATGCGGACGATACAGGTCGCGTTGTCGTCCACGTCGGTTCCTTCCTTGTGGATCGTGCCGATAAAGCCCGCAACCTCCACGACCTCGTCATTAAGCAAATAACGGATAAAGTCGGATTTATGCACGCCGAGATCGCCCATGGCGCCCATGGCCGCTTCCTCCTTGCGGAAAAACCAGCTGTCCCGCCCGTCGACGCTCCAGCTCTCCGGACCGGGATGCCCGAACGAAGTGCGGAAGGTAAGCACTTTACCCAGCTTGCCGGAATCAAGGATTTCCTTCGCCTTGACATGCGGCGGCATCAGGCGCTGATTGTGGCCGACCATGAGGTACACCCCGTTTTTGCGGGCCGCCTCAATCATCCGCTCCCCTTCCTCCGCCGTCGTTGCCATCGGCTTTTCAACCAAAACATGCAGGCCGGCATTCGCTGCAGCAATGCTCATCGGCGCATGAAGATAGTTCGGCGTACAGACGCTAACCGCATCCAGCTTTTCGTTTTTCAGCAGCTCTTCGTAGCTTGTATATGCTTTTCCGCCGTACAACGCGGCGATTTCCTCCACGCGTTCCTTTACCGGATCGGCGAAGGCAACCAGCTCAACGTTGGGGTTAGCGGCATATTCGGGAATGTGCCTGCGCTGGGCAATCGCGCCGCAGCGAGGACAGCTACTTTAATTTTACTCATATGGGTGTAATCTCCTTTGTTGAATGTCTTGGTTCTAAAATTGGTTCAGATAGTTTTGCTTCAGCCAGGCCATGCTGTTCCCAATGCTTTGGAGCGGCGGATTCTGGCAGACGTCCTGCTCCACGATCAGCCACTCGGTACCTGCATCCGAAGCGGCTTGAATGACGGCCGGAAGATTCACCGTGCCTTGGCCCAGTTCAAGCGTCTTCATGTTCCCCTGCTCGTCTTTGCTGAAGTCTTTCAGGTGCAAAAGCGGCAAACGGCCGGCGTATTTCGGAATGTAGGCCAGCGGATCCTGCCCCGCAAACTGCACCCAGCATACGTCCATTTCCACCTGTACGGCTTCCGGCGGCGTCGCTTCATACATGGCATCGAAAACGAACGATTCGCCCACATGGTGTTTAAATTCGAAATCATGATTGTGGTAACCGAAGATCAATCCCTGCTTTCTTGCTTCGGCCCCCGCTTCCTCCAAAAACGCAAACAGGTTCACCCAATCCTCCGTGCTCTCGCGGTCTTCCGGTGCCACATAAGGACACATCATATATTTCGCGCCGATCGTTTTCAGGTAATCGATCTCCTTCTGGAGATTTTCGCGAAGAAGATGCAGCCCCACGTGGCTGCCGATGGCTTGCAGACCAAGCTCCTGAAGGAGCGCTTTCATTTCCTCGGCCGGAATGTCGCCGTAACCCGCGAACTCCACGCCTTCATACCCCAATTCCGCCACTTTCCGGAGCGTGCCGCGGAAGTCCTGCGCCGTTTCGTCGCGAAGCGTATACATTTGCAATCCGATCCCCATTCTTCTCATGGAAGGACACCTCGATTCAAAGATTAAGTTCAATGCTCTATCTGGTACCATCATAAACGAAAGTAAGCTAAAATGAACATAAACTATATTGCTGCAACATGAACTATTTGCTTACTATTTAGGGAGGAGATGAAGCCATGACGGAAGCTAGACTGCTGATCTGCGGTTACTCCTATCATAACGAGCCGTTTAGCAACAGCCATAAGAGCGGCTTTCCTACCTATTTGTTCCGTTTGCAAACCGAAGGGTCTTGCGAGGTTTATTGCAACGGCAAAGAATACCGTTTGCAGGCCGGCGATCTGCTGCTGCTTAAGCCCGGGGATGAATACGAGCTGCAAGTAAGGGACGAAGGGAATGAAGGGCGCATATCGAGCGCCGATTATTATATTTTTTGCGACGGATCCTGGATTGACGGCTGGTGGAAAAGGTTAGAGCGGCAAAAGGTGAGCCATATCAGCATCGACGATCACCTGCTTGGCTTGTGGAGACAGCTTCTGCTCGAAAAAAGGCGCGGGCTCGAGGGGGAAAATACGGAGCTGATCGGTTATCTGCTGCGGGGGCTTTGCCTTTGCCTCGACCGGGCCATCACCGAGACGAAAACGACGGACCGTTCCGCATTTACGGCATTGCGGCTCAAGCGGTTCATCGAAGAACATGCCACCGTAACGTTCAAGCTCGAAGAAGCCGCGGCCCATGCCGGTCTCAGCCTGTCGCGCGCCGTTCAACTGTTCAAGGCCTGTTACGGCAAGACCATGATCCAATATGCGCTGGAAATCCGGCTCAATGCGGCCGTTGAACGCATCAAGTACAGCTCCATGACTCTCGAGGAAATCGCGGAGACCTGCGGTTTTGCCAGCTATTCGTATTTCCACCGCGTCTTCCGGGCCAAGTACGGAAAACCTCCGTTAAAATACCGGGAGGAAAAAGCGGCTGCGGCAAGGTCCGCCGAGTGATTTTGAAAAAAAGGCGCCCCGGCTCCCGCAGATCATTTGTTGAGGACTAAAAACGGGTATGTTAAGATAAGAATAGAAATAAGGACGGATGGCAGTCCGTCCCCAGTACAACATCTTGAGTGGGTTCTTCCCTCCAAGGGCTATATCTTGCTGCAAGAAGTGACCCACGGTTTGCCAACCTATGAGTGGGTCATTTCCTTTTATCAAGATAAGTGAGCAACGCCAACAGGAAAAGCCCGAAGGTAATTACTTCACCAAAGGAAATGTTCATATGACTCACCTCCTTTCCGGAGGGAGCCTGACCGCTCAAGGTGTGTTGTACATTCCAAATTATAGCATAAACGCCCCGAAAATCGGGGCGTTTTCTATTCTACCTCGTCCATCGTCCGGCATCTTTTTCGTTCGTTATGCAATAGCTTCCCGAAAAACTTTCCTTTCTCTCCCAGCTTATTTATTCGCCGCACCGGATATGGTAGATTAGAGTCCGGAATACTATTCGCCCTTTAGGAGATGGATTCATCATGAACCTTATCCAGCCGCTGGATGATCTGGAGTGGCAGACACTCATACAAAATACCGCCGCGAATTTCACCGACCTTACGATCAAACGCGGATTTCAATATTACAAGCAGGGCCGGGTCTCTTCCCTGCAGCTTCACGATTCCGGCCATATCGGGGCCGTAGTGAAGGGAGGCGAGGCTTACAGCGTCGACATCGTTCCCGGCTCGCTCAAAGACAGCCGCTGCACCTGTCCGGTCGGAAAAACATGCAAGCATATGGTCGCCGTGCTGCTGGAAGCCGTCAACCGTCAGGGGCGGTCCGTCCATGCGCTCGTTAACGCCCACTCTACCGCCCTCATCCGTCTGGGAGATCTGCCGTCCGCGGGGACGGGACTGCGTCAAGGACCGCCCGGACCCCCCCGACGGCAAAACGAGGAGATCGCCCGGCTCAAGGAGCTGGCCTCCCGGCTGCCGGAACAGCCTATCGCCGCTTGGCATGAGCTGTTTCAGGAGGCGACTTCCTCGCTCGGCATTCATGCGTCCAATTCCCTGTACGCCCGAAACGCCCTTGAGGCGATCTCCCGCGTCAAACCTTCCCTTGCCGATGCATCAGACACCCTTTACGAGCTTCATGCCCGCCTGTTCGTCCTGGACAGACTCGTGAAGCAGCCCCAAAGCTCCGCTTCGGGGGCCAGTCTCTTCATGGGCTACCATGTCCAGATGGCGGCAGACGACATTGAAAAAGACATCGGACGACGGTTCGCCGCAGGCCAATGGATCATTCGACCGGAGACGGAGCCGGAAATGGCGGAACGTTTAAACGAAACGCTCGGTTACGTCCGCGGTAAAATGCTGACCGAGCCCCGGAACCATCCATTCTTTTCCCGTATCTACCGTAAACTGTGGATGGAAGGCATTCATCCGTATCAACAGGGCGCCAGCTGGTATGCCGAAGAACTTAGGCTTCTGCAATCGGCTGAACATGAGCTTGGCTCCGCCTATTCCCGATCGGCGGGAATGCTTGCCCAAAGCCTGATGTTTTTCTATCTGAAACAGGATCAGGAGGCCTGGGATTTGCTGCGCGCCGCGGACAAAGCGCTCTACATTCAACCCCAGCAGCTCCTTCACTTTCTCGATGCCCTTGCCAAAGCGAAGGAATGGCCGCGGATGAAGGATTGGCTCATTGAAACCGGCCCGCTCCTCGCCAGCCACAGGAACCATAACCTTAACGACTATATGGCTTACTGGGATCAAGCCGTGGAGCATGTACCCGGGGCCGAGCGGCATCTATGGGATACGCTTGTGGAGATGCTTCCTTATTCCAAAGACATTTACCAGGAAGCCCTGCTTGCCCGCGGCGAGTGGAAACGGTGGATGGACTTCCAGCTGAGTACCGGCCGGGAGCCGCTGGAGTTCCGCGTCAGCGTGCTTGCGCCCATCGAGAAAGAGGCCCCGCAGCTGCTGCTCCCGTTCTATCATCAGGCGGCGGAGCGTTACATTGCGCAAAAAAACAGATCCAGCTATAAAGCGGCGGTCAAGCTGCTTAAACGGCTGTCCAAGCTGTACAAGAAATTGAAACGGGAGGACCGTTGGGACATATTCATAACCTCCTTCGCGAGCCGGCACAGCCGGCTTCGGGCATTGCAGGAGGAGCTGCGGAGAGGAAAGCTGATATCATGAGCCGCCATACCGAAACGATCAACGTACAAATCACATTAAGCGCCTACGGCGATGCGCTCATTTACGGGACGACGCGGTCCGGGGCTTATTTCTCCGGGCTGGCCCTGAAACAGCTGCTGTTTGCGTGGCACGAAGCCTCGTTTTACGGGACCGGGCTGGAGGTTCAGCAGCTCAGGGACGTAGAACTGGTCGTCCTGCCCGCAGAGCAGGTCATTCCTTTTTTCGCGGAGCTAACGCTTCTGGAGCATATCGATTGGGCATGGGGCGAGGAAAGCGAACCGTTTATCAAGCTTGCTCCCCTGCTCTATGATTGTATCCGCAAACGAGCCTTTATCCCGAGCTTTGAGGCTTACAAGGAAGGAAAGCTGCAGTGGACGTGGGATCCGGACACCCTCGATCCGCAGGGCCGGGCGATCCTGGCGCAGCTGGACAGCGATCCCTTAATCGGCGAAGGGCTGAGCGCGGCCTTTACCGCAGCCGTGTTCCACCGCTGCTTCGGCACGGAAGAGGAAGCCGCGGACCTGCGCCGGGAATATCCGCTGCTCTTCGCCGGGGACCGCACGGCAGCGGCCGGGATGGATGCGGCCTCCTGGCTCGTGGCGATCGGCTGGAAAGCCGATACGGCCCCGTTCCGGCCGCTGCTCCAGCTGCTGGAGCCGGACGAAGAGGCTGCAGACTGGCGGCTTACGCTCGTGCTTCAGGACAAGCACGACCCGTCCATGCTGGTCTCCGTCCGGCTCGGCGAGGACGGCCAGGCGCACGGCGCTTGGCCGGAGGGCTGGACGCCCCACATCCGGGAGCGCTCCGCAAGCTGGCTGGATCGCCTGCGCGGAGCACTGCCTCCGCGGATGCTGTCGGAAGGCGGCTCCGACCTGTTCGGCGAGCCGCTGACCGACGAAGCCGCCTGGCAGTTCCTCACGGCGGACAGCCAGCGCCTCCTGCAAACCGGATGGCAGGTGCTGCTTCCCGCATGGTGGGAAGCAGCCAGCCGCAAGCGGCCGAAGCTGCGGGCCAAGGTCCGCAGCGGGGAAGGCGCCGAGCGCGGCGCGGGCAGCTCCTTGTTCGGCCTCGACTCGCTCGTCAATTTCGACTGGCGCATCGCCATCGGCGACGCCGACCTGACCGAGGCCGAGTTCGCCGAACTGGTCGCCCGCAACGAGCGGCTCGTCCGCTTCCGCGGGCGGTGGATTCCGCTCGACCCCGCGCTGGTGGCGCAGATCCGGCAGGCGATGGCCGGCATCGACAAGTCGGAAGGGCTTTCCTTTCAGGACATCCTGCACCTTCACCTGCTGGGCACCGGGGAGGAGAGCGCCCCGGGCGAAGCAGCTGCCGAAGAGAAATCCCAAGAACGCATCCGGCTTGAAGTCGAGCTCAATGAGCATTTGCTGAGGCTGATCAGCCAGCTGGGCAGGCAGAACGAATGGCCGCAGCTTCCCGTGCCGGACAGCCTGAGGGCCGAGCTTCGGCATTATCAGCATGAGGGGTATTCGTGGCTTGCCTTCCTGCGCCGCTTCGGGCTCGGTGCGTGTCTCGCCGACGATATGGGCCTCGGGAAGACCGTCCAGTTCATCGCGTACTTGCTGCACGTGAAGGAAACCGCGGCAGAGAGGGATAAACCGATGCCGTCTCTCCTGATCTGCCCGACGTCGGTGCTTGGCAACTGGCAGAAGGAGCTGAGCCGTTTTGCCCCGACGCTTAAGGTAATGCTCCATTACGGCAGCAAGCGGTACAGCAGCGAGGAGTTTGCCGAGGAGGCCATGGGGGCCGACCTGATCCTGACTTCCTACGCTACCGCGACGCTGGATCAAGAGCTGTTAAAAACACTGAAATGGGAATCGATCTGCCTCGACGAGGCTCAGAACATAAAGAATGCCCAGACCAAACAATCGGCCGCCGTGCGCGGTTTTCCGGCCAAACACCGCATCGCCTTGACCGGCACGCCGATCGAGAACAAGCTGTCCGAGCTGTGGTCCATCTACGATTTCATGAACCCGGGGTATCTCGGGAGCCTGCGGGCCTTTACCAACCGCTTTATCCAGGCGATCGAGAAGGACCGCGACGAACAAAAAACCGCGGATCTGCAGAAGCTTGTCAAGCCGTTCATGCTCCGCCGGAAGAAAAAGGACCCGAACATCCAGCTGGATCTGCCGGACAAAAACGAGATGAAAACCTATATCCATCTCACTACCGAGCAGGGCGCGCTGTACGATCAGACGGTCCATCAGCTGCTGGAGCGCATGCAGAAGCTGGAAGGCATCGAGCGCAAAGGCGCCATCCTGTCGGCGCTGACCCGGCTGAAGCAGCTGTGCGACCATCCGCTCCTGCTGACCCATGATCCCCTTCCGGAGGCGCTCGGGACGAGCGGACGGCAGCTTGACACAAACAGCATCATCAACCGGTCCGCGAAATTGGAACGTCTCCTGTCCATGGTCAAGGAACTCCGGGAGGAAGGCGAGCGCTGCCTGATCTTTACCCAGTACATCGGCATGGGCGAAATGCTGCAGCAGGTGCTCCATCAAGAGCTCGGCGAGCCCGTTCTCTATCTGAACGGCAGCACTTCAAAAACCGCCCGCGACCGGATGATCGACCGGTTCCAGTCGAAGACGCTTCCGCCAGAGGAGCAGCCTAACGTATTCATCCTGTCGATCAAAGCGGGCGGCGTGGGCCTCAACCTGACCGCGGCCAACCACGTGTTCCACTTTGACCGCTGGTGGAACCCGGCCGTCGAGAACCAGGCCACCGACCGCGCCTACCGCATGGGCCAGACGAAGGATGTTCAGGTGCATAAGTTTATTTCCTTGGGCACGCTGGAAGAGCGCATCGATGAAATGCTGGAGAGCAAACAGCAGCTGAGCGACAACGTCATCTCCGGCAGCGGCGAAGGCTGGATTACGGAGCTGTCAACCGAGGAGCTGAAGGATCTGTTCACCCTTCGGAGGGATTGGACGTAGGCTCCGATTTTTCCTCCATCAGCTGCCGCATCTTGGATTCGGTATTCGTGTCCGGGGCCGGGGTATAGATGCTGCAGCGCAGATCGTCGCTGCCGTAAACATGAAGGGATGTCAGCTCAAACACCATTTTTCCGGCTTTGGCATGCCTGAATTCAAGATGGACCTCCGGGGCGTAGCTGACCTGGCTTTCTTCCCACATGCGGGTGAAGCCCGGATGGTCTCTTTTCATTTCTTCAAGAAACGACGCATACCACCTATCCTCCACATATTGCCCGTAGTAGGAACGGAACATCGCCAGAAACCCGCTGGCGAACTGTTCCCAGTTTACGGCCAGACGCTGAAATTCCCGGCGCGTGAACAACAGGCGGATCATATTCCGCTCTTCGGGAGGAATGAGCTCGAAGTCCAGGAATACATGGGCTGCCGCCCGGTTCCATCCGACGATGTTGCACATGCGGTCCGATATGATGGCGGGACAGCTGTGGAGTTCTTTTATGATTTTTTGCAAGGAGGGGCTGATCGCAGCCGCCTCCTTTTTGATTTGAAAGGTTGTGGGGCCGGTCTCGAAAGCCAGCGAAAACAAATATTTCCGCTCATCCGGGGTCAGTTTCAAAGCGCCGGCCACGCAGTCCAGAACAGAAGACGAAACTTTGATGTCGCGTCCTTGCTCCAGCCAGGTATACCATGTCGTGCTGACGCCCGCCAATTGGGCAACTTCCTCCCTTCTTAAGCCCGGCGTCCTTCTTCGGGTTCCTGCCGGCAAGCCGGCGGATTCCGGAGAAATCTTGGCCCGCTGGGCTTTCAGGAATGCGGACAAGGCTTGGAGTCTGGCCTGGGAATTCATTTTTGTTTTCCTCCCTTACCGGTCTGCTATGAGAAATGTGATGATCTGATAACGGATATTTTCATCATGGAATGATAGCTCTGCATCGCTCTTTGACTGAAACTTGGAATGAGAATGTTGTGTGCTTTTTGCCAATTCGGCTCTTCTATCCAGCCTGGTAAACAGGCCGTCTCCGCTAAAAGATCGCACTATTTGAAGCGGTGCCCATACCCTTTGGTCAAAAAGGTCCTCGTCACAGGCGTCGACTAAAAGTTCCTCGCTTAATATGTAAATGTCGTTACGGCCTCCTGGGAGCTGCATGCGGAGGATAGGCCCCAATTCATAGGCCAATTCCGTTAAGGATTGTATCGGCTTTTCCCCAGATTGTACAGTAGCAAATTTCCTAATGGACCATACGTTTTCGGCTGCGGAATTTGAAATTCATCGTTCATTTGCATAACATTATTTCTCCGAATATTCCCAATTTAAATATTAATTGTTTGTCTGTATTGGCTCTAACAAGTTATTGTTCGTAGCACCTCTTCCCTGTATACATGGCACTTCATAATAAACAAACCGCCGATACTCAGCGGTTTGTTTATTATGAAGTCATGGATCAACGAAGTGCCTGAAATGGCAGAAAAGCATGCACTCCTTTTGAAAAATTGACGATTTGGGTGATTCGAAGGTCTACAGTCAACGACGCATAAGCATAAGCCTCTACACGTGAAATATTATACGTTGTCATCATCAGGTCCAGCATTCCATTTAAAGCGATCCACATAGCTTCCTCTAGATCTTCGTGGAATCCCATCGTCAGCCATCCGTTTTTAGTCTTCGCTCGAGGCATCGTTAAAGGCATGTCATCTCTAACATGAAAGGTTAAGCTAACCTTATCCATTGGACATTCCAGAGCAGGGCCAGAAACCTCTCCGTCCCCTTGTGCAGCATGACCATCACCCGTCGAGAACAGTCCGCCTTCTACCGGAATCGGCAAATACAGGGTGGTTCCAGCTTGCAGTTCTTTACAATCCATATTCCCACCGAAAGCCCGCGGTATAAAAGTTGTGTGTTTTCCCTCTTCTGTAGGAGGCATCCTCATAATGCCCATAAAAGGATTTAAAGGAACGCTGTAATCAAAATTACCAAACTTGCTTCTACCGACCATCCGCTCAATGTCCAGTTCGAAATCCAATGTTACTTCCTTCTCTTCTGCCAGTTCCATTTTTTTATTCCAATAGCTTGGAAAACCTCCTGCCGATGTCCATCCCCATGTTCCAGGAACAATTTCATTGATTACAATTTCGAGGGTCTGACCCGGTTTTGCTTGATTAATATAGATCGGACCTACAAGTGCATGGCCAAACTCTTTACACTCCCTGCCTTCTTTTCTCTCGGTGAATTTTCTTCTGGGTAGTCCCGGTGCTGAGCGATTCTCTAAACACCAGCCGGCATCCAGAGTCTGATATACAACTGTATCACCCGAATCAATCTTCAATGCCG
The DNA here is from genome assembly GCF_000987955.1 of Paenibacillus sp. DMB20. GTDB lineage: Bacteria > Bacillota > Bacilli > Paenibacillales > Paenibacillaceae > Paenibacillus_AQ. Next base: position 72,387 of record NZ_LAZU01000012.1, on the reverse strand, counting down.
GTTCCAAATCTTTGCTGAAAAAACCGTGAAGTGTATCAAGCTCTGGCTTTAGGTAGTGAATACTTGACATAATCCACACTCCTCACATGATTTTATGAATAATCTGGCAAAAATGAATCGTTTTATTACTTTATAAAGTAATAAAAATTACTCTACTTGTCAATCTTAATTTCGTCATAAAGTAATTATTATTACTATTAAAAGAAATAGAAAATTAGAAGCGGGAAGTCATGTCCGTTGGGATTGAGAGATGTACGGTGTTTCGGATGTCGGACACAACCGGGGTCGAGTGGATATTCACTCCCCGAACAGATAACGAAACATTTGTTACGATTACAACTTCAGGATATGAGGAAATGGAGATGATATCGTAAAGCGAGTCGTTGATGAAATGGGAGGATACACAATTGTGCTCTGCAAGCAAAAGGCGATTCTTGAACATAACATTGTTTTGAATCAAGTAGCGGACAAGGCTCCTGACGCCTACGTTAACCGTTAATAATTTACGCTTCGCTGTGACATCGAATAATATGATAGCAGTAATTATACTAGGATAAACCCTATCTTGTAATAGGATAACATACATGACATCATAACCTTGAGAATGACAAGTTTATCAATTTCTTTAAGGAGGTTATCCCATGGAAAGAGTAGTGATCACCGGCATGGGCGTCATTTCCCCGCTGGGCAACGACGCGGATTCCTTCTGGTCCCGTCTGGTTCAAGGACAATCCGGGATTTCGCGCATAGATTCATTCGATACGTCAAAACACAAAGTGAAAATCGCGGGTGCCGTCCGCGATTTTGACGCCAATGCTCGCTTCGGCGCCAAGGAAGCGCGCCGTCTGGACCGCTTCTGCCAGTTCGCCTTGGCAGCCGCGGAGCAGGCCTTCGACAGTTCCGGTCTTCGGCTGGATAAGATCAACCGGGAACGTTTGGGCGTATATATCGGTTCCGGCGTCGGAGGAATAGGGACCCTTATGAAACAAAGCGTATTGCTCGCCTCGCGCGGTCCCGAGCGGGTCAGTCCCACGCTCGTTCCCATGATGATTTCCAATATGGCGGCAGCGGTGGTCAGCATCAAATACGGCGCGCTTGGCAGCTCGCTTTCTCCCGTAACGGCTTGTTCCATCGGGAACACGACGATCGGCGAAGCTTTTTTCAATATACAGGCAGGAAGGTCGGACATCATCGTTGTCGGCGGAACGGAAGCGGCGCTAACGGACATATCGCTGGCCAGCTTTGCGAATGCGACGGCTTTGTCCACCCGGAACGATCAGCCTGAGCAGGCCAGCAGGCCTTTCGACGCGGGGAGGGATGGATTCGTTATGGCGGAGGGAGCCGGCATCCTCATCCTGGAATCCCTTACGCACGCCCTGCGGAGAAACGCGCCAATCCTCGGCGAAGTGATTGGTTACGGGGCAAGCTCCGACGCTTATCATATGGTCGCCACTCCGGCAGACGGCAGCGGAGCAGCCCGGGCGATGAAGTCGGCCTTGGCGGAAGCCGGCCTTTCTCCCGGCGATATCGACCTGATCAGCGCCCATGCGACAAGCACGGTGATCGGAGACCGGTCGGAAACGACGGCCATCAAGCAGGTTTTCGGATCGGCGGCTTACGGCATTCCCGTCACGGCCAACAAATCCATGACCGGCCACATGCTTGGCGCTTCCGGAGCCATTGAAGCGATTGCCCTGGTCAAGTCCCTGCAAGAGGGGATCATTCCGCCCACCATCAACCTGGAGACGCCCGATCCCGAATGCGACCTCGATTATGTCCCGAACCGGGCGAGAACGGCAAATCTGACGGTCGGCATTTCCAACTCCTTTGGCTTCGGAGGGCATAATTCGGCGATTGTGATCAGGAAGTTTGAAATGTAAACAGCAATGCAGGCGAATCACCAAGCGAACTCTCAACAGGCCCCGGATCCGGGGCTTTTTTTTTTCCGGGATCCGTATGCGGAACTCAAGCGGTTTATATCTAAAAAAAGACCCCGACGGCAGTCGGGGCACATGGCATGTTCATTTCAATGTTAAGGAATCATCATTTTAAAGAGACCATTGCTCCACATGGATTTCGATGGTCCCTGCCGCTGCGGCTTTATACCTGCGCTCTATCGTTTTTCCGTCGCGATCCATCCCGACCGCCCCATCCGTTCTCGTCACCTGGAATACGAATTCCGCATGAAGGGGGATCCGCAGTTGATTTTCATAAAATCCCTTGTCCGAATTGCATTTCAAAGGAAACCATGCATAAATCTTAGCGTCGTCCGGCGTGTTTGGCGGGACATGAACGATCATATGCAGGGTCACAAACTTAGGCATTTCCGGAACGACCCGTATGGCTTTGCTTGCCCGAAGCCCCCGATGCCGGACCGTTACCACGGTTTCCCCTTCGCTTTTCGGGACTAGGGTTCCGTCATCCGCGACTTCCAGGATTCCAGGATCCTGAACTTCATAGGTTGCCCGCAGCAGCGTCGACTTCAAGCCATGATCGGACTCCAGAATCGGATTCAGCTGGATTGCCGGGCCCCGGATTCCTATCTCGTCGCTGCCGTGCAACGATAAAGACGCCCGCTCCCCTTATTTCCGTAAAAATAAATCAAAGGAGATGCCAACCTGGCCGCCCAGTCTTTTTCTACATGGGCCGCGTCCGGTTCATAAAGATACATAAGCTCCCGATCGGCTTCGTACCCTAAACCAACCAGCTTCTCGGCCACTTCGCGCACATGCTTTACCATCACCAAAACCCCTTCGGTGCTGCCTAAATCGATCCATAAGCGGGAAACGGGCTGCTTCGTGCCGAAAGCATGATATTGCGGGTACTCCTCCAACGTTGCCGGGTCCACGCAGTAAAAATAAGGGGACATGATGCCAAGCTTGCCGAAAACATCCGGGCGCCGGAGCCCGATATGATACGTTACCTGTCCTCCGCGGGAGGAACCCATCAGGGCCGTATGCTCGGCATCCGGCTTCGTCCGGAACACGGCATCGATATACGGTTTGACCTCTTCAATCAGAAAATTCTCATATTTTTGTCCCAACGGCCGGATTTCAACCTTATCGTCCCGATAATGCACTCCTTCCAGGTCGTGGGTAAACTCGTTTGCCCGTTCCAACCCCATATTGGAAATCCCCACAACGATGATTTCTTCGATGCGCCCCTCCTGAATCAGCCGATCCGCCGTTTCATGGACATTCCAGGAATAACCGTTGAATGCCGGTTGAAAAATGTTCTGTCCGTCATGCATGTACAACACAGGATAGCGCTTCATCGGGTTTTGCTGATAACCGGGCGGCAAATAAACGAACAGGTCCCGCCGATTATCCAAAAAAGCCGAATGGAAATCCTTAATAGTTAAAAGGCTTGAGCGGTTTTCCATTAACGCACCTCATTCCCGGGTGGACAATCAACCCAATTCTCAACTTCGTAATTCAAGATCAACCCGTTCGAAACCGTGAATTTGCGATAAGGGACCTCCCGGCCGCACCGGTCGGTCTCATGCTTGCCCAACCCCCTGGATATGCGGAATTCGAATGACATATCCTGCGGCACCTGAAAGGTTCCGCCGTAGAGCTGGTCGTGAATCCGCGGCAGTTCGATGCCTGCGTAAATTTTATCGGTCGGCGGCGTGGATGCCGGAACTTTTACGAACATGCGAACGGTAGCCTTATTGGATATGAACGGAACCACGGCGAGATCCAATGACGCCTTTAACTGTTGATTCATATAGGTGACGGCAGCTTTCCCAATCTTTTGGGGAAGGAGTTTTCCGTCTGCCGTAACTTCCAGCAGATCGGGATCATTTACTTCATATCTCCCGTTTAAATCCGTCATCATAAAACCACTGTCGAAGTGTACAACCGGATTCAAAGTTCGCACGGGTCCCTCGAGCCCTACGGCTTCCGGGCCGCGCAGCTCGACATGAACGGGCTTCCCGATATCTCCGAAAAAGTAGATCAGCGGCGCGTGAACCCTTGCGGCCCAATCCTTCTGGGAATGACCGGAGTCTACGGCATAGTAGTACATGAGATCGTCTCCCGGCTTAAAGCCGATGGAGATCAGAACATCGACGACCTGCCGCACATGCTTCTCCATGACGGTAAAGCCCTCGGCGTCTCCGACGTCCATCCAAATCTTCAGATCCTTTTTCTCCGTATACACATGGCTCAGCCATCGGTCTTCCATGGTATCCAGGTCTACGCTCACGAAAAACGGACAAAGCGCTCCGATCATTCCAAACGTCTCCGATTGACGGAATCCGATATTGTAGGATACCAAACCTCCTGCGGAAGATCCCATAAGTGCCGTATGTTCCTTATCCGTAAGCGTCCGATAGGTTGCATCGATATACGGCTTGACTTCGCGAACGAGAAATTCCTCGTATAATTCGCCCTGATTGTCGGTATGGAAAATATCGTATCCTCCGGGGATCGAATGCATATATTCCGCAATCCTGGCATCTTCGATATGGGATACGGCGACCACGATGATTTCCTTCATTTTGCCCTCAGCAGTCAGCTGATCCACAATCCGATGGATATCCCAGGATTCGCCCTTCTGATCGGCAAAAAAGACGTGCTGCCCATCGTGCATGTATAATACGGGATAACGTTTCTCTTCATTTTGGTTATAACTCGGAGGCAAGTAAACAAACATGTCTCTCTTATTATTCAATATCTCCGAATAAAAATCTTTGATTGCAATCAACCGCGACGAATCCACTTTCGCATTCTCCTCATCACTCGTAATCACGATGTGACGGTCAATAAGAAAAACTTCTCCTCGTTGACATACGCCGCATCGTTAATATAACTGTCCATCATATTTACAACTTCGGTGTAGTCATTCAAATCGAACGTTAATTTCATCATGTCGTCCGCAAGCACTTCCGGGCAGTGGCAGGTACAGCATGCCAGCATCTGCTTATGCCTCTTCCAAACTTCGTTCGCCAAGAAATCGTTCAGCACGATTCCGGGCTTATCCTTAAATTTCAACAAAAAAGCGTTTAGCCCGTCATCATCCCCATATACGTAAATCCTGCTTTCATCTAGTCCCGATTGGCGTTTAACCGTATTCAGCAAGTCGTCATTGTTATAGGAATCCAAAATCAGAAATTCAGGCGATTGGCCCAGCAAAGTCCGGGATTGTGCAAAGGTTTGCCCAAAGTCCGGCATGATTTTATGAAACAACGAGTCTTCAATGTAACTGTCGATGATAAACACGGGAATGCCGAATCCAAATTGATTGGAGATGGCATAGAACCTTTCCTGATCCACATTGATTAAGAATACGCCGTCCAAATTTCGTTCCATAATGACCTGGTACGATTGCGAGGCAGCGCCGATTTGCATGAAGATGACATGGTACCCAAGCTCTCCGCACAACTGCTCGATCTTATAGATCGTTTTTGCATACTTTAATGCGGATCCGGGACTCTCATGAACATCGTTGAACAATAATATTCCGATGAGACCCGTCTTTTTTATTTTTAAGGATTGGGCTGATTTATTGGCCACGTACTTAAGCTGTTGGGCGATCTTCAGCACTTTGACGCGCGTCTCATCGGAAATGGACTGGTTTTTTACATTGTTTAGAATATAGGACACCGTCGCGATCGAAACATCCGCCGCTTTCGCGATGTCTTTGATGGTTGTTTTTTTCATGCTTGATCCGACCTCTCATTTGGCTTAAACGTTTAAGGTTATTTAATCATACCAGCGCTTTTGAAGTCAATTTAGCCAAAATGAGAAAGGCGAAAAGAGCTAACCTTTGTCCGCTCCGGCCGTCATGCCGTGGATCAAGTACTTCTGAAAGTACATGTACAGGAGCGTGATGGGCAGCGCCACAAGGACGGCACCCGCGGCAAAAATGGTGAAGCTGGAATTGGTCTCGTTGGCAACCATGCTGTACAGCCCCTGCGCAAGAGTCATTTTTTCCGGCGACCTCAGCACGATTTGCGGCAGAATGAAATCCATGAACGGTGTGATAAAGCTGTTCAAGGCGACAAAGGTAATGGACGGCAAGGATAACGGAAGTATGATTTTGAAAAAGGAATCCCTGGTTGTTGCGCCATCCATAAAAGCCGCTTCTTCCAGGCTTCTGGGAATCGTGTCGAAATGACCTTTCATCACCCATGTTCCCATGGAAATCGAACCGCCAGCGTAGATTAAAATCAAACCCAGATGCGTATCGAGCAATTTCGTCTGCAGCAGCAGCACGAAAATCGCCATAATGGATAAAAAGCCGGGAAACATCTGCAGGACAAGCAAGGTCATCAGCCCCTGCTGTCTGCCCTTGAAGCGAAATCTGGAGAAGGCATATGCCGTCATTCCAACCAGTACGGTCGATAGAATGGCATTGGCAGCGGCAATTTTGAGCGTATTGCCGAACCACAGGACAAAATCGGTATTCCGAATCAGCTCCGCATAATGAACGAATGACGGATCATCAGGAAACATTTTGCTGACCAACAAAGCATTTCCCGGGTTCAGGGAGGTGCCAACAACCCAGATAAGCGGATATGCCGTGGTTATCAACAGTACGATAAACACCGCGTAAATGGCGGCGACGACCAAATTGCTTTTTAATTTTGACATTTAGATCCAGTCCTCTTCTCGATTTGAACCCATCCGCTTGTAATTCCATAAGGAGAAAATCGCAATCAACAGGAACATGATGATGGATACGGCGGAAGCATGTTGAATTGGCTCTGATTCAGCGTCATCTTATAAATCCAAGAGATCAATATATCCGTGCTTCCCGCGTAGAAATAATCCGGTTGATTCGGATTGCCGTCGGTGAGCATATAGATCAGGTTAAAATTGTTGAAGTTGAATGCAAACTGCATGATCAGTATGGGAGCCGTAGCCAGCATCACCAGAGGCATCGTAATTTTGAAAAACTTGCGGCTTCCCGAAGCGCCGTCGACCTCCGCGGCTTCGTACAAATCACGCGGCATCGTGGTGAGCACCCCTGACATTAACGCCATTAGAAAAGGAGTCGAAAACCACAAGTTGACTAAAATAATCGTAATTTTGGCCATGGTCGGGTCCGAGAGCCAAGGGACGGGCGAAAAACCTAGGCTGGCAATCCAATCGTTCACCGGACCAAACGACCCGTTCAGCAAGACCCTGAAAACCAATATCGAAATAAATTGGGGAACGGCCCAAGGCAAAATAAATGCGGTTCTCCAAAACTTTTTAAATCTGATGCGCGGATGATTCACCATCATAGCCAGAATCAGACCGCTAAAAAATACCGAGACCGTGGAAACCGTAGCCCAGATCAAGTTCCAGACCGCTATGCCCAAGAAAGTGGAGCGCCATGCTTTTTGTGCGAACAAATCGTAAAACGCTGCAAGCCCGGTCCAGTCGACCAAAGAACGGTCGGGAATATGATCCGGAGCGGAATAGTTCGTAAACGCGATCAAAACATTAAACACTAGCGGCAGTACCGTCACAAACAAAACGAAGAGCGCGGCAGGCGCCAGCAGCAAGTAAGGAAGGTTCCGAAACTTCGCTTTCTTTAAAGAAGCCATGAATCCGGGAGCCTGGCCGCCTTTATCCCTGATTTCCCCATTCTTCTTCGCATCGTAAACATTCATGGCATACATGCCGAGAAACAAAAGAATGATGATCACCGCAATAATTCCGTGAATGAGCAGGAAAATGGAATGATCCCCCTGAACGACCTTCCCTTTTATGATTCGGGTAGGCACCTCTCCCAAGGATATGAGCCCGGTTATCGCCCGATTCGCCAAGGGATAGTAACTCCAGAAGAACAATTGGGCAACCGTCATCCATATCAGGCCTTTAAGGTACTGTCTGTTGTAAAGCTGACCCAATCCTATGAAAAGCAAAGATAACATGGCGGCTCGGTTCCGGTGACGATTACAGCGAGCATTTTGATTTACATGCATTTCTTACAACCGCCTTAATATTTTTTAGCATGAATTAACGCTTCGTAATGGCTGTCTTGATTTGTTCTACTGCTTTATTCAGTGCCGCAGCCGGGTCTTGGTCGTCGTTCCAAATCGATGCGAACGCAGCGCTCGCCGGCTGCCAAACGTTCCCCATTTCCGGAATGGACGGCATGGGCGTGGAATGTTTCGCTTGTTCAAGGAATGCCAGCGCATCCGGATTGTTCGTAATGATCGGATCTAAAGTCAGATCATTCCTCGGCGGAAGCTGTGCCGTCATTTCAAACCGCATTGTCAAGTTTTCCTTGTTGGTTGCATAACTGGCAAACAGCTTGGCGGCGGCAGGATATTTCGTATAGGAATTGACATATAGCGCCCTTATCCCCGAGAAGCTTACCGGGCGTTCTCCATTCGGCAGCAAAGGCAGCGGAACGACTCCATAATCCATCTCTGCCGTTGATAAGTTCGAAATCAGCCAAGGTCCGTTGATGATCGCGGCCGCTTTGCCCTCCTGGAAGAAACCCGTAATGATATTGTCGTTTAAATCGTTAATGTTGATGGGAAGGATTTTTTTCAGCGACTGCAGGAACTTGGCCCCTTCGATCGCTCCCCCGCTATTCAAGCCGATATCGTTCGCGTCTTCCCCGTTATTTCCGAATACGTATCCGCCGTAACCCGCCAGAAATGAATACGATTGATACAACTGCGAGACATCCCACAGCAAGGCGAATTTTTTGTTTTCGGGATCGTTATAGGTCTCAGCGAATTTGACGATGTCTTCGTAGGTTTTGGGCGCTTGGCCCATAAGCTTCTTGTTGTAAAATAGCGCGTACGTATCGATGGCCGTCGGGAATCCGTAAAGAACGCCTTGATACGTCACGCCATCGATAGCGCTCGACATAAACTCGCTCGCGGCTTTCTCGTCGAACGCATCATTCTCAAGCACAAGGCCGGCCGCCACGGCATTTCCGATCTGGTCGTGCGGCGCCGAGAAGACATCCGCCCCGATCCCCGCAGGTCCATCCGTCGTCAGCTTTTTCACGCTGTCTATAGCGGGAACCGCTTCCACTTTAACCTTTACGCCATATTCTTTCTCAAATTCCGCTGATACCGCTTTCAGATAGTCCAATTCGGGGCCTTTGGACTCCCACACCAGCAATTCGGCTCCTGCCTCCGGCTGCAGCTCTCCCTGGCCTGCAGGTTGCTGCTCCTCCCGGGTCCCTTGTTCTTCTTGGGCAGGCGGGGCTGCTGTCTTGCCGCATCCCGTCAAAAACGAAAAACTGAACAGAACCGTAATAACAGCGGCAATAAACATTCGTTTTGACAATATGCTCCCTCCTTCTTGGATGTTTACCTAAACGTTTAAGTACTGAAACGTTTAAGTGATTTCGCTTCTATGATAACTTCCCCCTTATCGTTATGTCAACAGCAATTCAATTGTAAATTTTTGCGGCTCCCTATCGGCGTTTATCTTCGTTAATCTTATGAAGGACGGCCCTGATTGATGGGGTGATTGATTACTCCAAAAAAATTTTCCGCCAAGTCCAAACTTTTTGCCCGCCCCCGCACGTCTTGCATGTGTAAAGTCGATTGCAATTGTTCGCTGGCGCGCAGCAAAGGAGTGTCATAATCTCATGAGAAGCAAACGGAAGCTGGAGAAGCTGCTGATAGACTGTATTACGGAACATCAAGACAGCGTCTACCGTTTGGCCTACAGCTATGTCGGAAATAAAGAGGATGCGCTTGATATCGTTCAAGACGCCATCCATAAAGCATTCATATCCATGGATAAACTGCAAAACAAGGGTTCGGTGAAAAGCTGGTTTTACCGCATTGTGGTAACCACGTCACTAGATTATTTACGGAAAAAGAAAAAGGTGCACGTCATGGAGGATGATATCCTGGAAACGTATATCCCCGGCGTTCAAGATACGTACCGCAATATCGACCTGGCCGAGTCGCTGGACGAATTGCCGCCGAAATACCGCACGGTCGTCATCCTCCGCTATTTTGAAGATATGAAAATCGAAGATATCGCGGAAGTTCTTCAGGAAAATGTAAACACGATCAAAACAAGGCTTTATCAGGCGCTGAAAAAGCTACGGATCAGCCTGGAGGAAGAAGAACAAATGAAAGAGGTGTCCCGCCATGGATGAGCGTTTACATCAAATGAAACAACAGCATGAATCCATACCGATACCGGAAGAATTAAACATGGTCGTCAAAAGAGCCATCAAGCAAAGAAAAAAAACGCCGTGCCGCCGTACAGGCGCTGTCAGGGGCCGCCGCCGCCTTTATCCTTTTTGCCGGAGGAGTAAATACCAGCCCCGCGTTTGCCGCCGCAATGTCGGAGGTTCCTGTCCTAGGCAGTCTGGTTAAAGTCATCACCATCCAGGAGTTCTCCCACCGGGATGACTCCTCGGAGGCCCATATCGAGACGCCGGCCCTCACGCAGCTGGACAATCCGGCTCTGGAGGGAGCGCTGAACAGCAAATATGCGGAGGAAAACAAAAAGCTGTACGAGTCCTTTAAGGACGAGGTCGCCAAGCTTGAGAAGAATAACGGCAAGGCCCATATGAGCCTCGACAGCGGATATGAGATCGTAACGAATACCGACCGGCTGCTGACCCTTTCCCGCTATGTCGTGACAGCCGCAGGCTCGTCCGCCGAAACCAGGGTCTACGATACGATCGATAAACAGGAGAAGCTTGTCATTACGCTTCCGAGCCTCTTCAAGGACGACAGCTATGTCCGGGTGATCAGCGAAAACATTAAACAGCAGATGAAACAGCAGATGCAGGCCGACCCGGACAAAATCTATTGGGTCGAATCGACCGAGGACGATCCCGTGACTCCTTTCGAGAGCATCTCCAAGGATCAAAACTTTTATATAAACGCTGACGGCAAGCTGGTCATCTCCTTCAACGAGTACGATGTCGCCCCTGGTTACATGGGCGTAGTAGAATTCACCATCCCGACGGAAGTGCTCTCGGATATTCTGGTCAGCAACGAATATATCAAGTAAAAAACCATGTATAACATACATTTTAGGAGGCTATCCCCATGACAACATTCAAATCCGTTTCTCCATTCCAGAAAAAACTCGTGGCCGCAGGTTTGGCAGGAGCCCTTCTCCTCACCGGCTCAGCCGGCTTCGTGACAGAGGTCCACGCCGGTTCCCCTGCAGCTCGCCAGTCGTCGCCTATAGTGGCCAAGATCCAGGAACTGCTTACCCATAAGACATTGAAGTCCGGCGAAAGCTCGCTTAAAACCAGCATCCGTATTCCCGTATTCCATGGACTGAAGGATGCCAAATACCAGGCACAGCTGAACGGCATCATCGAATCCCACGCTTCCAAGGATTTGGCCCGTTGGGAGAAGGAAGCCAAGGAAGGTGCACTCAAGGCCAAAAAGAACGCTCCGCCATGCATCCTTATGAACTTAACATCAGCTACGAAGTTGCCTCGGACGGACCGGCCCCGTTTCCAACTTGATTTCACTGAAGGTGATCACCGAGGTTTCGACCGGGAACGCTCCGGCCCAGCGCGTAGACACCTATAACTTCCTGAACAAGAAGGAAGCCGCGCGGGTAACCTTGGAAAGCTTGTTTGGAAATCAATACAAGCAGATAATCGACTCCAAGATCAAGGCGGCTATCGCAGCCGGCCCCGAGAATTATTTTGAAGGCAAGGACGGATTCCAGGGCATCCATGCGGAGCAAGACTTCTACGTGTCCGGGAACCGGGCGGTTATCGTCTTCCAGGAATACAGCATCGCGCCGGGCTCTACCGGTACGCCTGAATTCCGGATTGCTCTTCCCGGCAAAGCCGAAGCCGCCGTTTCTGCCGTGATCCCTTCGAAATCCATTCTGAAAGCCGATAACGGGACGGTCATGATCCCGCTTGCCGATGTGTTGCATAAACTTCAATTCAAGGTGAAATGGAACGGCAAAACGAAGACGGCCGAGATCAGCAAAGGCGCCATGCGGACCTCGGTCACGGTCGGCAAGAACGCATACTTTTTCGGCAAAATGGCTCCGCTGAAGCTGGGCGCGGCTCCTGTAATGAGCAAAGGACGCGTGTACGTGCCGCTCAATTTCCTTACGGACATTCTTCATGCAAGCATAACGAAAATCCAGAACGGAAACATGGAAGTCACGCTGAAGTAATCCCAGCCCGCTTAGGACTATACCCTTTCATAAGAGGCTCAAAGCTAAGCCCTCACACCTCCCGGGTGTAAAGGGCTTTTTTCTGTGAGATGCATAGGTTTAACCTATTATTTCATTTATAATAAACTTAAGAACAAGCGAAATGATTTTCCCCGGCAACCAAACTTTTTTAATGGGGGTACTTATGATTTTGATCATTTTTGAAAGGCTAAACCCTCTTGTCCTCGTGCTTGTCATTTGTCCTTTGCTTGCAGTCTTTTTCGGGACTGCCGCGGTCTGGTTACGGAAAAAATGGTTTTGGGGAGCAATTCCCGCCTTTTTGCTGCCTCTTCTCTTCATTGCAAGCGATTTTGAAACGCTGCAGGCCAATTGGGCAGCCTGGATTTTATACGGATTGATGTACGTCCTGCTAGCCTCAACCGCGTATAAGCTCACGGCCGAAAATAAAGCAAGCCGGTGATCATTTGAACATATTTTTGAGCACCATCATCAAATTGCCCGGCTTCTCCGCAAGGCGCCGCGTGTAATACGGGTACCACATCGTTCCGTACGGCATATAACAGCGGATGCGGTAACCCTGCCGGGCCAGCTCGGCCTGGTCGTTCATGCGCAGTCCGTATAGCATCTGGAACTCGTAGTTCTCCTTCGGAATGCCATGGCGGGCCGAATAATCCTTGACCCAGTTAATAATCCGGTCGTCATGGGTCGCAACCGCCGCATACGTTTCCCTGTCTAGATGCCGCTTAATGATCTTTTTATAATTCTCGATGATTTCGTTCATGCTCTGATACGCAATGCTGCCCGGCTCTTTGTAAGCTCCTTTGACCAGCCGCAGATGGATCCCCGCCTTCATCAGCGCTTTGGCATCTTCCGCCGTACGGAACAAATAGGCTTGAAGAACGGTTCCCACGTTGTTCAAGCCTTCTTTGTGCAGCCGCAGGGTCATATCGATCGTAGCCTGGGTAAACGGGGAATCCTCCATATCCAGACGCACGAAATTGCCAAGCTCCTTCGCTTTGGCCGCGACCGCCCGCACATTGCCGTAGCAGCCTCCGGCTCCAGGGACAGCCCCATCTGGGTCGGCTTTAAGGACACGTTTGCATTGGCTTTGCGCTCGGCAATCCCCTCCAACAGCCTTAAATACTGCTCCTTATATCCGTCCGCCTGATCCAGGGAAGCGATTCCTTCCCCAAGATGATCAAGGGTAACCATGATGCCGAGCCGGTTCAGGCGTTCCGTTTCCTCAAGCGCTTCCGGCAGCGTATCGCCGGCAATGAATTTACGGGCCATTCTTTTGCAGTATTTTAGGGTTAAACGTTCCACCAGCCTGCTGCCGGATATGGTCAGCATGACTTTCCGATAAAGCTCCGTTGCATCCATTAGGGCCTCCCCCTTCCGGTGACTTATGTCCTCCTTGTAATCAAATGCGCCGTTCGCGGATTTATGCAGCCTCCGGCTCATTTATTTCAAATTTTGAGAAAAGCTCTTGCCATTTCAAGACTCCCGTTCCTATTATTAAAGAATATGACGAATGCAAAAAGACCTCCAACATGAATGGAAACTTATTCCGGTTAAAGGAGAGGCGTCATGTTTAGTAGATTCATTGGCACTAAAAAAGCCTCATTCAAGAGGATCCTCTATTTTTACACGCTGATTTTAAGCATCGTTCCCGTGCTGCTGCTGGGCATTGTCTCTTCTTCCATCGCTACCAATGCCGTTCAGGAAGAGGTTGACCATAATCATCAGGTTGTATTAAACCAGGTTCAGTACCAAGCCGACCGCTTCCTGCAAACGATTGAAACCGATTCCATTCAATTGGCCAACAATACCATGATGGAGAAGCTCATGGAGGCCGGGCCTTCGATGAAGAATTATGATCTGTTTACGGAAATTCTGGACCTGATTCAAAAACAGAGAAGCACATCCGAAATCAGCTACGATGTCTCGCTTGTTTTCGGCAAGTACGGAAAAATCCATTCCAATCGCTACGGGTTCATCCCTGAAGACGAGTTTCCTTATTCCGATCTGATCAAGCGTCTTCGAAACCCGGACCAATTTCCGTTGATCGTGTCGCCTTATACCTATCCCAATCAATCCGAAATTCTTATTGCACGGCCCGTACCGCTGTTTTATGCGGATGAACCGGACGGCTATATCATTTTCCATGTGGAAACGTCCCTGCTCGTGTCCCTGATTCAAGAATCCGGGCTGGGAGAAAACCGCAGGGTCCTCATTCTGGACGATCAGGCCAAGGTTGTCGCAAGCCAGAACCCCGAAGAGATCGGAAAACGGCTGTACTCCTCGCAATTGTATCAACTGTGGAGCAACCCAAGCCTTTCCGCAAGATCGCTCACGCTGGATAATAAAGAATATCAGTTCTCCTCCCAGAAATCCGTCATGAATAACTGGTCTTTTATTTCGCTAACCGAGACAAGCCTGCTGACCGCCAAATCCCAATGGATCGTCAAGCTTACCTGGCTCATGGTTCTCGTGCTTGCGATCCTGTGGGCGTTCATTGTCTATTTCGGCACCAAGCGGCTGCACGTTCCCATTGAGTCGCTGATCAGCAAAATCCCGCTCGCGGTAAAAACGGTCCCTCATCCGAAGGACAGCCTGAAAGCGCTCGATTCTTTTATTCAGCACATGGTTTCCGCCAACGACCATTTGCAGAGCCAAATCAATGAACAAATCCCTTATTTAAAAGAAGCCTTGCTGCAGCAGCTTCTGCGCGGGGAAATCGATTCCGATTATGCTAAAAAAATGGACAGCTACCGGTTCTTCGAAAAAAGCGGCTTTTTCTATGTTTGCGTTGTCGAACTGGACAAATATGCTCTATTCAAGGAAACCTATGAGGAAAAAGACCGCGCCCTGCTCTGGTATGCCTTACGGAAAATGATTATTGAAACTTACGAGGAAGAACCCCGGTTCTTCTTCGCCACCTCCATGCCCGTTTCCAATCAAATTGCCGTCATTATCGGAATGGAGAAGGTGACGGACAAGTCCGAGGAAACCCTGAGACATTTAACCAGGCATTTTATAGATAAAATCAACCAGTTCTTTCCGTTCACGGTTACCGCGGCTGTAAGCCAGCCCGTGAGAGACTACAGAAACATCTGCGAGGGTTATCGGCAGGCCGTAGATTTGCTGGGCTACCGGTTATTGCTGGGATCGAACCAGCTCATTGTACCCGAGGACATTCAATCCTCCGTTGAGAAATCAAGAGCCTCGATCTTTAAAATTCAGAAATCCATAGTGAATGGCATCCTTCAAGGCGATCTGGAAAAGGCCAAGGACCGTCTGTACGAAATGGAGCAGATGGTGCCGCAGGTGATGAATAACGTGGAAGCCGCAAGAGGATTATTTACTTATTTGATCGGGGAAATCGAGGTTCATATCCAGGAGTTGGGCCTGGATGAGAATTCTTTTTTACCGAGGGACAGATACAGCGATCTCAATGGAATGACCAGTTTGAACGAAATAACGGAATGGTTTATCCATGATATTTTTCCGGGAGTGATTGAACATATCCGCAGCAAGCAGGTTTCCCAGCAAAAAAAACTTGTGCGGCAAATTCTGTTCCATATCCACGAACATTATGATACCGACCTGTCCTTGCAGCAGATATCCGATCGGTTTGAGCTCTCTCCTTCCCAAATCAGCCGGATGTTCAAAGAGGAGACCTCCGTTAATTTCAGCGATTACTTGATCCGGTACCGAATGGATAAAGCCAAAGAGCTTCTGATCCATACCAATATCCCCATTAAAGACATTTCCGAAAAGCTGTGTTATACCTCCGTCCAAAATTTCAACCGGATCTTTAAGCAGACCGTTCACATGCCGCCTGGAAAATACCGCAAGCAATTCAGGGAAATCAAAAACGATCCGGGTAGCGATCAAAGCGCAGAATGCTGATTCTGCGCTATTTTTCCGCTCTTTTTACGTTTAGCTTTTCTTGCGTTTTATTTATCTTTTGCAAATCGGAAGTGATTATTGAGTTTCATTTCAGTAGCTGGCAGTATTGATGGCATGACAAAGGAATGGCAGCGCTTCCAATCGGATGGATTGCCCATATTCAACTACAACCTTAAAGGAGGGGTGCTATTGAAAACACAATTGACCGCCAAGCCCATTCTGCAGGTCAAACAATCGAAATGGCAGGCAACGGCCCAACGGATTTGGAAAGAGAGGTACCTTCTTCTTATCGGACTGCCGGGCGTCTTTACTTTCTCTTATACAAATATATTCCGATGGCAGGCTCCTATTTGGCCTTTGTCGATTTCAATCCGTTTCAGGGAATTTTTAAAAGCGAATGGGTGGGGATGGCGCACTTCCGGCGGATTTTTGAGGACGAGGAAATTTTTAAAGTCATCATCAATACGCTGTATATCTCTTTTTTGCAGATCGTTTTTGCGTTCCCTTTACCGATCATACTTGCGTTAATGCTTAATGAACTGCGCAACCAGACGTACAAAAAATTCCTGCAATCCGTTATTTATCTCCCCCACTTCCTGTCTTGGGTCGTGGTTGTCGGGATAAGCATCGTGTTTCTAAAGAGTGAAGGAATCATCAACGTTCTTCTGCATGATATGTTCGGTTGGAATGCCATACCTTTCCTCACCAATCCCGATTACTTTAAACCCGTGGTCGTTCTGCAAGTGATCTGGAAGGAATCCGGCTGGGGAACGATCATTTTTCTGGCAGCGTTATCGGGCGTAAATCCGCAGCTCTATGAAGCGGCCAACATGGATGGAGCCGGAAGGCTCAGACAAATATGGAGCATTACGCTCCCCGCCATCCGCAGTACGATCGTCATCCTGCTTATTCTGCGGTTGGGGCAGGTGATGGACAGCGGATTCGAACATATTTTCCTGATGCTGAACCCGCTGAACCAGGACTCGCAAAACGTGCTGGATACCTTCGTTTATTTCAAAGGCATTCAGCAGTCGGACTACAGCTTCGCAACGGCGGTAGGCCTGTTTAAAGGAATGATCGGCCTCATTCTGGTGATCCTGGCGAATAAATTGGCCAAAAAGTTTGGGGAAGAAGGCGTATTTTAATGTTGAACCGAACCGGAAAGGAGCTGCTGTCGTGAGGGATCGATCGATATCCAACAAGCTGTTTGATGCGGTAAACATCATCATCCTGCTGCTGGTATCGCTAATGATGCTGTTGCCGTTTTTATACGTTGTATCCGTATCCTTATCATCCTATACCGAATACATGAACAGGGATTTTTATCTCATTCCGAAGTCCATCGATTTCAAAGCCTACGCATTCATTTTCAATTCGGGTTCCTTTATTCGATCGATTTTCGTTACCGTCTTTGTCACTCTGCTGGGCACGTTCGTGAACCTGCTGCTCACCTCTACGCTGGCCTATACGTTGTCCTATAAGGTGTTTGGCCAAAGAACCGTCTTATTCATGGTCCTGTTCACGATGATGTTCTCCGCGGGGATGATTCCAACTTATCTGGTCGTCAAAGAAACGGGACTTCTTAATTCGATTTGGTCGTTGATTCTGCCGGTCGCCGTCACCCCGTTCAATTTGATCGTCATGCGGCAATTTTTCATGAGCATACCCGGCGAGTTGAGCGAAGCCGCGAAAATTGACGGCTCGAATGACCTCCAGACGTTTTTGCGGATCATTTTGCCGCTTTCGAAGCCCTCTTTGGCAGCGTTCGGCTTGTTCTATGCGGTCTATCACTGGAACAATTACTTTTCCGCCATTTTATATTTGAATGATCCCGCCCTCTGGCCGATTCAAGTCATTCTAAGACAAATCGTCGTGGTCAACGAAGCGCTGAGCACGTTAGGCAACGGACAAATATTGCTGGAGAACGCGCCGCCCGCCGAAACCGTCCAAATGGCGGCAATCATCGTCGCTACCGTTCCCATTCTGATCGTGTATCCCTTTCTGCAAAAACATTTTGCCAAGGGGGTGATGCTTGGTTCAGTGAAGGGCTAGCAAGCCAAAGGCATCGCTGCAGCGCATCGGACAATCAAACCGATCATCAACAATTACGAGGAGGGTGCAAGGTTATGATCAAAAAATTCGCGGGATTAGGTATAAGCATTTCGCTGGTGCTGTCGATGGCGGCTTGCGGTACGAAAGATGCGGCCTCAACGGGAGAATCTGCCTCGAACGGCAAGTCGCCGGAAGAAACCAAATTCGAGATTCGCATGATTGACTACCGTTATGGTGCAATTCCGCCGCAGAACGGCAAAGGCATCGAGATGATCAACAAGAAATTCAATGTCGATTTCAAGCCTCAATACGTGGTTCGTTCCGATTACGACGCGAAACTTAGCGCCGTGGTTGCATCGGATGAAATTCCCGACATTATCGTCACGGAAGGCCCGGATTCGAACTTCTACAAATGGGCTAAGCAAGGCGCATTTTTACCCCTTAATGACTATTTAGATAAATATCCGACGTTTAAACTTGTGCCGGAAAACGTGCGCAAAACGGTTACCGTGAACAATAATATTTATGCCATTCAGAAATATTTGCCGCAAAACTACGAGCTGAGCCCCATGATCCGGCAGGACTGGCTGGATAAATTGGGACTGGCCATGCCGACCAGCTATGACGAGTTGAAAGAGGTTGCCATCGCCTTCACGAAAAACGATCCCGACGGAAACGGAAAAGACGATACCTATGGATTAACCATGGCGCAAAACATCAATCCGTCCTATGAAATGGGAGCCTATTGGGATGCTCAAGCCTGGTATCACAAAGATGATCAAGGAAGGCTCATCCCGGGATTTATCTCCGATGTCCGCAAGGAGCATGTTCGGTTTCTGGCTGACTTGTATAAAGAGGGCGCCATAACGAAAGATTTTGCCGTCTTGAACTGGACGGAAGTAAACACGAAAGAATTTTACGGCGGAAAGGCCGGGATTTTCATCGGGACGCCCCGGGGCATGAATCCGACCTGGATGCAGGGCTTGGTCGACAGCATTCCCGACGCCAAACTTGCGCCCATTCCTCCGTTCAAAGCGCCGGATGGTTCGCAAGGGTACAGAACCTCCATGGGGTTTTACGGAACGATTATGTTAAGTTCCAAATTGGAGAGCGAACCGGAAAAGGTGGCACGGATTCTGGAAATGATTGATTACGGCCGCACGTTTTATCCGATTGAAGATCGCGTCCCGACCAATACGGAATTTGATTGGCTGAACGGCCATGAAGGACAAGGCTACACCATGGAGGATGGAAACATAAGAAGGGAACTGGATGAAAAAGGCCTTTCGCCCTACAATTATTTGCCCGACAACCGGATGTGGGCGCCGAGCGATGAAGCCAACGGATACTCCAAGGAATATACCATTCCGCTCCTGCGCGATGTAGCCGGGCAATTCGAGAAAATGCATGCCGAAACCAAGCATTACGTGAACCCGGTAAACGCCGTTTATTCGGAAACCCGGGCAGCCAAAGGATCCGAGCTCGACAAGTTTTTGTTCAATGAACAAACCAAAATGATTTTCGGCGAAAAATCGATAGATGATTGGGATGCATGGTCGATCAATGGAAGGAAAAAGGCGGGGAACAGATCATTACCGAAGTCAATGAAGCTCTTAAAGCAAACGGGATCACGCCGAAGTGGCAGTAAGCCGTTTAAATTCGCCACAACACTTCAGCAAATAAATTTTAACGAATCGGGACTCCTTGCCGAAAGTACGAATCAGAACCATGGGAGGCTGGGATCAAGTTGAAAATCTACGTTTGTGCGGACATGGAAGGGATTTCCGGCATCGTGCTGCCCTCACAGCTTCGGCAGGGGGAATCTTTCTATCAAGAAGCGCGCCTCCTGATGACGGAGGAAGTAAATGCCGTCGTGGAGGGATTGCTGGAAGCCGGAGCATCGGAGATTATTGTACGCGACATGCATGCCTCCGGGTTTAATCTAAGGATAGACCGGCTTCATCCGGGCGCTTCGTATTTTATGGGAGCCAGCAGGATCGCGGAACGGTTTCCGGGCTTGGACTCCTCCTTCAACGGCGCCATTCTTCTCGGTTATCATGCCATGGCGGGCACGAAACATGCCGTTCGGGACCATACTTTTTCCAGCACGACCTTTATGGGAATGGAATTAAACGGAGAGCCCATCGGCGAAATCGGCATAGACAGCTTGCTGTTGGGGCTGCACCGAGTTCCCGTCCTGC
Source organism: Paenibacillus sp. DMB20 (assembly GCF_000987955.1). Classification (GTDB taxonomy): domain Bacteria; phylum Bacillota; class Bacilli; order Paenibacillales; family Paenibacillaceae; genus Paenibacillus_AQ. Next base: position 52,133 of record NZ_LAZU01000012.1, on the reverse strand, counting down.
TCGTCACAGGCGACGACAAAACCTGTCAGGAGGCGGAAAACGTGCTGCCCGGAACGGCGACCTACCAGACAAAAAGGGCATGGGGACGACACAGCGCCTTACTGAAGCCCCCATCCCTGGTAAATACAGAAATCCGGGAAGCCGTGAGGCAGGCCTTAATCAACCAAGCTCGGTGCACGCCGCATACGAACCCGGGCCCTTATGAATTGAAGGTTCGATACATGAGCACGGATTTGGCGGATTCGATCCCCACGGATGGCATCCATCAGATCAGATTGGACGGGTCAACCATTCTATACAAGGATACCAACCTGGTGGGCCTTTTTTCGAAAGCGCTGTAAATACAATGTTCAGACGGAGGAGCACGGCATGATAAAAAAATTACGGTTTGCCATCGTCGGAGCCGGAGTGATCAGCTCGTTCCACGCGAAAGCGGCAGCGGAGAATCCGGAAGCGGAACTGGTTGCCATCTCCGACGTGGTCGAAGAGAACGCCCGGAAGCTGGCGGAGAAACACGGCATACCTTCGGTTTATGGCGATTACCGGGAAATGCTGGAGCGTAAGGACATCGATGTCATCTGCGTCTGCGTGCCCAGCGGCAAACATGCGGAGGTGGCCATTGCCGCGGCAAGAGCCGGAAAACATATTCTCTGCGAAAAACCGCTGGATATCACGGTCGAAAGGATGGACCGGATGATTCATGAAGCCAGGGCGGAACGGGTCAAGCTGGGCGTTATCTACCAGCGGAGAACGTTCCCGGCTGCCATTGCCGCCCGAAAGGCCGTTCAAGAAAACAAGCTTGGCAAGCTCGTGCTCGGGGATGCGTATTTGAAATATTACCGGAGCCAGGAATATTACGACAGTGCCGGCTGGAGAGGAACATGGGAGCTCGATGGCGGCGGGGCTCTAATGAATCAAGGGGTGCATGGCATTGATCTGATCCAATGGATCGTCGGGGATGTCGAATCCGTATTTGCCCGTTCCGCAGCGCTTGTCCGGAATATTGAAGTCGAAGACACGGCCGTGGCCGTCGTGAAATACGTCAATGGAGCCTATGGGGTCATCCAAGGAACGACATCCGTCTGGCCGGGACAAGAAACCCGCTTTGAAATCCACGGGGAGAAAGGGAGCATCGTTTTCGCGGATAGCGGAATAAAACAGTGGGCGTTTATGGACGGCGAGCCATCCGTTCCGGACGTGGAAGGAACCGCATCCGCCAGCAGCGATGCAGCGAACATTTCGGCGGACGGCCATTATATTCTGATGAATGACATGATCCAAGCGATCAAAGAAGATCGCGATCCCATGATAACAGGCGAGGAAGCCAGCAAGGCCGTTAAATTAATACTCGCCATTTACGAGTCGGCAAGGACGGGTCGGGAAGTCAAACTATAATCTGCGCAAGGGGGATGCGGATGTCTCCGTTTCGGCTTGGAATCCTAACGGACGAAGTATCTCAAAGCCTTGAGGAAGCCATTGGGTTTGCTCTTCGGCATGGAATGAAGACGCTGGAGCTCCGGTCGATCGAAGGGCAAACGATTCAAACGTGGAGCGACGAACAGGTGGAGTCGATTAGAGCGCTTATCACGCAAAACCATCTGTCCGTGTGCGCGTTATCCACGCCCATTTTCAAATGTCGCCTAAGTCAACCGGAGGAGGTGCGGGAGCACCTATCCATTCTCCAACGCTCGATTGAAATTGCCAAGAAGCTAGGAGCGCCGATCATACGCGGTTTCAGCTTTTGGGCCGAAGAAACTTTCGAAAAGGCGCTTCCGTCCATTGTTGAGCAAATCCGCGGAATCGCACCTATGCTTGAAAAAGAGAACAGAATATTCGCATTGGAATTTGATCCCGGCGTTTACGCCAGCAATGCCGGGAAGGTACGAATCATACTGGATGCGGTCCAATCGCCTAACGTGATGGCCCTGTATGATCCGGGCAATGATGTATGGGACCCTGACGGGGAAATTCCTTATCCGGACGGTTATGAGTATTTAAAGGGAAAAATATGCCATATCCATTTGAAAGATGCGGTAAGAACGCCGGACGGCGTCAAAGGCGTCGCCATCGGAAAAGGTGAAGTCGATTATCGGGGTTTGCTGCGCAGGCTCATGATGGACCAATATGAAGGGTATCTGGTTGTGGAAACGCATTACCGATTGCAGGCGGAATTATCCGAAGCGCAGTTGAAGCGTCCGGCGGGCTATGCTTTCTCTGAAGGCGGATGGGCCGCTTCCGAGGAATGCGTAGAAAGCCTAAAGCGGCTTATCCATGAAACGGCTTCAAACGCTTAAGAAGAGTCGAATACCTTAAGCAGGCTATGAAACTCAAGTCAAAAGGCCCCGAATCCGGGGCCTCTGCCTTTTGGAACAACATCATCATTTTCTATCTTGCGTAAAACTCCACTTCCGGGTACGCTTCGTCCGGTCCGTTCAGCAGCGTGCTCTCGATTCCTTTCAGATGTTTGTTGAAGAAATCCAGGACATATCGGTTCACGATCTGCGCTCCCCGTTGTCCGTCGATTTTTCCGGTCATCCCCATCCAACTGACGAATTTCGGGAACAGCTGCAAGTCGGTGAAATTGTAATGACCGGCTCCTTTAAGCAGAAGCAAGTCCCCTTTTTTCCGGGAAACCTCATCCATAATCGACAGTTCTTCCGATATATTTTTTAATAATTGCCGGTCTGCATCCGGTTGCTTCTTATATTGTTCAATCGCGTCCATAAAGTCCGCCACCCTCATGAACAGAAAGGGTTTGTCCATCTGTTTCCGGTCCTTCAGCTCATACAGCGAGCCGTCCATATTGATTCCGGCCAGGACTTTATCGTTCAAATAGGCTGCATTAAAAGCCGTCGCGCCGCCGAACGAGTGTCCCATGGCTCCGATATGCCGCATATCGAGCGTTCCTTCCAGCCCGCTGGATACATCGCCGGAATTCATCCGCTCCAACTGCTCGATCACAAACCCCACATCCTCGGTCCATACCTTGCCGATTCTGCTTGCATCCTCATAAAAGGCGTTCTCGTCGATCTCGGTTTTGAACCCCGTGGTTCTGCCGTCCGGAAAGATAGTAACCATCGTGCTGTAGGTATGGTCTATCACTGCCACGACGTAACCGTGGCTGGCCAGATTTTCGGCTTGGGCGGTATGGTACCACGTTCCCGTCCCCATGCCGTGACTGATAATCACGACAGGATACGGAGCCGTCCCGCGCAGTACTTTTGCCTCTTTATAGCCGTTGGCCCCGATATATTTAAAGTAGTCCAAGAAAAATGTTGGAACTCCCAGTCCTCCGGAGTATGCTTCCATCAACTTGTCAAAGGCTTTACCGTCTTCCGGAAACAGCGTGGCCTGCTTCAGTTTCTTATCGGCCTCGGCCGGATACCACACGCGGACCATAAGCTCTCTGCGGTCGCCGGGATCATCCGTGAAAGTCTCTTCTCTGTCAGGATCTACGAGATGAAAGTCCTTGACGCCAACCTGATATTTCCCCGAAGGTTCGGGCAGACGAAAGACCGGTACAACGACGGATAACAAAACCGAAGCGGCCAAAAAGACCATCCCGGCAGTGTAAAGGCTGTACCTCAGCCATTTCCTTGGTTTTGCCGCATTCGGCGCGGCGGTCCTTAAACTTCGGACCGCACACCATATGAGGAGCATCACGGCGATGCCGTAGATGAATGCCATCTGCCAACGATATCCCTCCGCAAACAGTTGGGCCACTAACAAGCCGAGGACCATCGTGCCCAGGACCGCGGTCGTTCCGGTTTTGGATGCCGGTTTCCTGAAGAAAACCAAATAATTCAGCAGAATTAGACAGGCTCCCGCCAAGAGCATTTCAAATATTCTCATACGTTCCTCCCCCTGATCCATCGTCCATGTAAAAGATATATACGGACCATGTAACCATAATAGAGGTTGAAGGTTAAAAGAAGGCTGCAATTTTGTTTAAAAATGGTTTAAAAAAAAACAAAGTATTTCACATCCCTTCGTCCAAGGAAAGATACGCCGAAGGCTCCCCGTAACAAATTCCCCTAAAGGTTCCAGCCCGATCAAGGTGAAAAAAAACACATGCTGTGGTACAATACTAAAATTGCAGTGCACGAAAGCCTTAGGGAGGTTTAAGGGACACCATGCTGATTATTGGTATCGCCGGCGGCACCGGCTCCGGAAAAACGACGGTGGCCCGGTCCGTCATCGATCGACTCGGACCAGGCAAAGTGACTTTCATATCTCAGGATAATTACTATAAGGACAACCCCCATCTCACGTTCGCCGAGCGCGAGAAGATCAACTACGACCATCCTTTTGCCTTTGACAATGAGCTCCTCGTCGAGCATCTCGGGCTTCTGAGGCAGGGCAATCCTGCCTATGCTCCGGTATACGATTTCACGGTCCACGCCCGCTCCCGGGAAGAAACGCTGGAGTTGAAACCGAACCACATCGCCATCATCGAAGGGCTTCACGTGCTGTCCGACGAAAATCTCCGGAAGCTGCTGGACATTAAGGTGTTTGTCGATACGGATCCCGATGTGCGGATTCTCCGCCGCGTCGTTCGGGACATCGAGGAACGCGGGAGATCGATCCAGTCGATTCACGAGCAATATTTAAACACCGTAAAGCCGATGCACGAAGCATTTATCGAGCCCTCCAAAAAGTACGCGGACATCATCATCCCGGAAGGCGGCCAGAACGAGGTCGGCATCCAACTGCTGTCGATCCTGACCGAAAAATACCTGACCGGCGAACGGTCCTGGGGAAGCTGACCTTTAAAGACCGATCTCTAGCTTCATTTGAAATACCCGCATAACAAGCTGCCCGGCCGAACGGCCAGGCAGCTTTTTTTCGTGGTTTGGCTGTTTTTGCGTTGCGCATCCGTTGACGATATTCATCCCTTTATTCCTCTTCCCGCCGGCGCTCCTCTCATGTCCCCTTGCCCGTTTCTTCTGCTTATACTGATGCGTTGTTTTATGAGTCGTATCACTTCCTGAGCGCTCTGTATGGCTTCTTCAAGCGAAAAGATGAGACGATCGGTAACCGTAATGATATCGTCGCTCTCTGCCGGACTGTCCAATACCTTCTTCACGTTCAATTCCTTTGATTGCCCTAAAGTATTCATTAATCGGAGAATCGCGCTGATCGAATAATGCGCAGCCCTTAAGGCTCGGATGATTTTCATTTTGTTTAAATCCTTGTCCGTGTAGAAACGGTAGCCGTTGGGCAGCCGGGAGACGGCGATCAAACCGTTGCGCTCCCAGTTCCTCACGACTTCCGGCGAAAGATCCAGGATCGAAGCGGCCTTTTTTCGCGTATAGGTCTGTCCGGACAAGGACTCCTTCCCCTCCAGCCACGCCTCTACAAGCGCGATCGCCTCCAGGGCCCTTAAGTATTCGCGTTCCAGATGGGCCAGATAATCCTGAGCCCTCTCAAGCGCCTGATCGAAATTTTCTTTCCCGCTGGCTTCAACAACGGACCGTGCTTTATCCCGGATGCGACCTTGTATGATTTCACAGCGAAAGGAGGCTCTGGCTACCTGAAGCTGAAACAAATGAAGGTCGGAATACACGCGATATCCGTTATTCGCGCGGGGGACCGGCGAGATATAACCCCATTCCTCATAAATTCGGACGGTATTCGGATGCACGTTCACCATTTTTGCTATTTCGGTTGTTCTGTACATCCGCGCACCTCCTTATCTCCATTTAAAAAATTTGACTGCTCCGCCCAGACCAAGCACAACGCAAAGAATAAGCACTGTAGCACTGAAAAAAAGATGATCTGCGGGTTCCCCGATGGAAACCTGTTTCAGGATGTGGATTCCGTGCGAAAGCGGAAGGATGTCCATGAATGCCTGAACAAAACGCGGCATGATTTCATAGGGAATCGTCGCACCCGAGAACAGCAGCATCGTAAAATAGGCAACCGAGCTCCACAAATTTGCGGCCTTTTGATCAGGCACCACGCTTCCAATGAACAGCCCAATACTGTACATGGCGAATACGACAAATGCATAGGCCAGCAAAAAAACGGCCCATGAACCTCTCATCCGGTAATCAAACAAAAAATGGTACGCCGCCGTTACTCCTATGAAGGACACGATTGCCGAAGAAAGTTGAATCGCGACCTGAGCAAATAATAACTGCAGAGGGGACACGGGAGTGACCTGGAATCTTTTCAAAATCCCCCGGTGGCGGTAGTCCGCAAGGGTAAGCGGCACACCCATCACGCCTGTTGCGAGCACCCCGATGGTAATAACGGCGGAGTAGGAAATTTCAAACATGGATGCACCATGAACGGATCCATCTTTACTCATAACATAACCAAACACGATCGCCAAAACAATCGGAAATAAAATACCGAATATAAGAATGTCCAGCCCTCTCCAAACCAGCTTTCCTTCTATTTTCAACAAAGTCCAAAATAAATTCATGCCCAATCCTCCTCGCCCGAAAAATGCAAATATGCATCCTCCATCGTTGACATCCCGCTGAGATGAATGATTTCCTGGACCGTGCCCGTTGCGACGGTTGATCCGTTCTTCAGAATCAACAGCCGATCGCAGAGCGCCTCAACCTCATCCATGTAATGCGAAGTCAGCACGATAGAAAGCCCGTTTTCTTTCATGATCAACAGCTGTTTCCACAGCATTTTGCGGGCCTTTGTATCCAGACCTGTGGTTAACTCGTCCAAAAAAACAAGCTCCGGATTCGGCAAAAGGGCGAGAAGTACGGCAAGTCGCTGCCTCTCTCCGCCGGAGAGCGATTTGACCGGCTGTTTTTTCTTATCCTGCAAGCCAAACGCCATCAAAAGCGGTTCTAGTTTTTGCGTTTCTTTATATAGCGCTCGCCACTGAAGACACGCTTCTTGTACGGTTAAACGATCTTGGAAATGGGTCTCTTGAAATTGAACTCCGACTTTTTCAAACACTTCCTTTCGTTCGGTTATCGGGGATTTCATAAGCAAAGAGAGCTCGGCAAACTCGCTTTTTTCAATGCCTAAAATGGCTGCGATACTGGAGGATTTGCCGGCGCCGTTGGCCCCAAGCAAGCCGAATGCCTCGCCTTTTCGCACACGAAAGCTCAAATCCTGGACGGCGACTTTTTCCCCATAACGCACACTTAAGTTTTTGACGGTTAATACCATAGATTCATCTGCCTCCTTTCAATCAGATTCACACTATATCAAATGAAGTGCAGGTTGGTGTAATACTGGAGGGTTAACAGCTTCATGAACAATCATAACCGCAAAAAAAGAAGACCGGATCGCCTTTAAGGCAATCTGGTCTTCTTTTCGCTTCGCCAATGATATCCGGGCTCTAAGGCTCCAGCGATACGCCGTGCAGCTGCATGATGCCGTTCGGATGGCGCCAATAACCCTTCACTTTATCGCTGACGCCTTCCAAGTATTCCTGGTGGTGAATATACAGCATCGGAGCGAGCTCAACAAGCTTTTCCTGGGCTTTCTTGTAAATGGCCTTGCGTTTCTCCGGATCGCTTTCCTTGCGCCCTTCATCCAGCAGCTTGTCGAGCTCCGGATCCTTCGTAAACGTACGGTTCCCGGGCTCGCCGGCGTTGGCGGAATGGAACAACAGGTACAATCCGTAATCCGAATCGGCCGTTACCGTGGACCAGCCAAGAATAAACATATCATGCTTGCCCTCGGCCGTCTGGGCCAAGTAAGCACCCCACTCCAACACTTCGATCTTCACGTCCACATTCAGTTCTTTCAGCTTCGATTGCACGTATTCCGCAATTTTGATGCGCTCAGGGTTGTCGTTCGTCCAGATCGTGGTGGAGAAGCCTTTTTCCAGCCCGGCCTCCTTCATCAGTTCCTTCGCCTTATCCAGATTGTTTTCGATCGGCTTGACGGAAGCGTCATAACCGAACACGTCAGGCGCCAGCGGGCCGACGGCAGGAATGCCGGTTCCTTCATAGACCCCCGAAATCACTTCATCCTTGTTGATGGCCATGGATAACGCCTGACGCACGCGAACGTCGTTGAACGGCTTCTTCTCCATGTTAAAGCCGATATAAGACAAGCTAAGGGAGGCTTGACGGTTTAAGTATGTACCGTCGAGACCTTCCACGCGGCTGATGCTGCTCGGCGATACCGGCTCTACGATATGGGCGTAGCCCGTCTCCAGCTCGGCAATCCGCGTGCCGTCCTCACTGACGACCTTAAAGGTGACGCTGTCGATTTTCGCTTTATCTCCCCAGTGGTCATCATTTTTGACCAGTTTCACTTCCTGTCCCGGATTCCAGTTGTCCAGCTTGAACGTCCCGGATCCTGCCGGGTTTTGGGCCAGATAGGCGCCAGCCTTCTCGCCGGCTTTTACTTTCTCGTAATCCTTTTTAATGCCTTCGGGGCTCACGATGCTCACCCCAGGATGAGCCAGATGCGCAAGCAGCGGAGAGAAGGGATAGGCTGTGACGATCTGCACCGTAAACTCGTCAATCACCTTAACCTCTTTGACCATGTCTACCAGGGAAGCACGCGGAGAGGCCACCTTCGGATCCAGCAGCCGGTCGATATTCGCCTTGACCGCCTCGGCATTAAAAGCCGACCCGTCCGTAAACTTCACGCCCTGACGGAGCTTAAACTCCCAAGTTACGTCATCCACCGCCTTCCAGCTCTCGGCAAGCCCCGGCTGAACGACCAGGTCCTTGTCATGCATGACGAGCGTGTTATAGATATGGGAGGTCACGATGCTGGTTTGCTGGTCGGTCGACATATGCGGGTCCATGGAGGGAGGATCCGACAGCCAGGCCACCACGAGATCCTTGGCGCCGCCCTCCGCAGGTTTATCTTGATCTTTGTCCTTGTTCCCGGGCTCCGGCGCGGCCGGATTGCCGTTGTTTGTTTCCGGCGGCTTCTCCTCCGCGCTGTTTCCTCCTCCGCCGCACGCCGTCACAAACAACATCATCAGGATAACCAGCAGCGGAATGAATCCCCTCAACCTTTTGCTTCCCGCCATACTATGCACTCCCCTTCTCAACTAAAATTTTAAAAAATATTTTCTTAGTATTTAACATATATTTGAGTAATCCATATTTATACTAGAATTCTCAATATTTGACCGTCGGATAATTAATGGAGAAAGGGTGGTTCTAGATGAACAATGCAACGGCAGCTTCGGAAACCGCAATACCCGGGCAAAGCCGGACTGTGAGGGGGAGATGGAGGAGATTTTACAAAAACCTTCACAAAAACAAATCAGCGCTCATCGGAGGTTACTTCCTAATCTTTGTGGTATTGGCCGCCATCGTCGGACCTTTCCTGACGCAGCACGATCCCACGATCGTAGACTATTCCTCCAAGCTGCTGAAGCCTTCGGCCGACCATTGGTTCGGAACGGACCATAACGGGCGGGATATTTTCACCCGGATTGTCCACGGCATGCGGCTCACGCTGTCGGTCGGCTTTATCTCCGTTATTCTCGGGGCGGCCTTCGGGATCATCCTCGGCGTTATCTCCGGGTATTACGGCGGAAAATGGGATTCCGTCATCATGCGTATAACGGATATCATGCTTGCTTTTCCGGGTCTTCTGCTGGCACTCGCCATTGTAAGCGTTCTCGGAAAAAGCCTGTTCAACGTCATCATCGCGGTCAGCATCTTCTCCATCCCGACGTTTGCCAGGATCGTGCGGGGATCGACGCTGGCGGTCCGAAAGCTGGAGTATATTGATGCCATGCGCTCCCTCGGAGCAAGCGACAGCCGGATTATTTTCAAGCACATCCTACCGAATATCACATCCCCCATCATTGTCCAGGCTACCCTCCGCATCGCGATTGCCATCCTGACGGCCAGCGGACTTTCCTTCCTCGGGCTCGGCGCACAGCCGCCGACACCGGAATGGGGCGCAATGCTGAACGACGGGCGCAACTATATTACGCAGCATCCCCATGTCGCCCTCTTCCCCGGCCTTTCCATCGTCCTGGTGGTGGTTGCGTTCAATCTGCTGGGCGACGGACTCAGGGACGTGCTTGATCCGAAGACCAAAAAATAAGAAGAAAGGAGCCGGCCCATGCTTATTTACACCGTCCGAAGATTGATCCAGACCGTGCCGGTCATCATCGGCGTCACGATTATCGTCTTCCTGCTGATGCATCTCATCCCCGGGGATGCGGCCCAGGTTATTGTCGGGGAAGGCGCTCCCAAGGAAAAAGTGGAGCAAATTCGGGAAAGTCTCGGTTTGAATGATCCCTTACCCGTCCAGTACTGGAATTACGTCAGCAAGCTTATCCAAGGCGACCTCGGGGATTCGATCCGCAGCAGCCGTCCCATCGCCGACGAAATTTTCACCAGCCGCTTCTGGATTACCGTGGAGCTTGCTCTTTACAGTACCATGCTGGCCGTTTTTCTCGGCCTGACCGCCGGAATCATTTCCGCGGTGAAAAGGAACTCGCCGGCCGACTTCGGGGTCATGCTGATCGCCTTGTTCGGGCTTTCCATGCCCAACTTTTGGCTCGGGCTCATGCTCATTCAATATTTTGCCGTTGATCTGGGGTGGTTTCGTCCGTCCGGCTGGGGTGCCTGGTCGCAAAACGTCCTTCCGGTCATAACGCTGGGAACGGGAGGCGCGGCCATTATCGCCCGGATGACCCGCTCCAGCATGCTGGAGGTGATCGGTCAGGATTACATCCGAACGGCCCAGGCCAAAGGCGTCCGGGAACGGGTCATCATATACAGACATGCCCTGAAAAACGCGATGATCCCGGTCATTACCGTCATCGGGCTCGAATTCGGGGGTCTCTTGGGCGGAGCGGTGCTGACGGAAAGCGTTTTTGCCGTCAACGGCATCGGCCGGTATGTGGTCGATTCGATTCGGGGCAGGGATTTTCCGGTGGTCCAGGCAGCCATCCTGATCATCTCCCTGACGTTCGTGCTCGTGAATCTGCTGGTGGACATCTCCTATAAATATTTCAATAAGCGGATCGATTTCGAATGATTCTATAACGCATGAAAGGAGCGAGGAAGGATGGAACCCATATATCCGGTGCTGGAGATCAAAAACTTGCAGACCTCATTTTTTACGGAACTCGGGGAGGTCAAAGCCGTAGACGGCGTGAGCCTTGCCGTTCGCAAAGGCAAAACCCTTGGCATCGTTGGCGAGTCGGGCTCGGGAAAAAGCATTCTGTCGCTGTCCATCCTGCGTCTGATCTCAAACCCGGGCCGTATCATCGGCGGGGAGATCCAGTATAACGGCGATAACCTGCTAAAAAAATCCGGCCGGGAGATGCGGAATATCCGGGGCAACCAGATATCCATGATATTTCAGGAGCCGATGACCTCGCTGAATCCCGTCTTTACCGTCGGCGATCAGATTGCGGAAGCTTATCGGATTCACGAAAATATGGGCAGGCGCCAGGCGATGGGCAAAGCCGTTGAGATGCTGCGTCTCGTCGGCATCCCCTCCCCCGAAAAGAGGGCAAGGCAGTATCCCTTCCAGCTATCCGGAGGAATGCGGCAGCGGGTCATGATTGCCATGGCTCTTGCCTGCAATCCCGATCTGCTGATAGCCGATGAACCGACAACGGCGCTGGACGTAACGATTCAGGCCCAGATTTTGGAGCTCATTCAGGAGCTTCAGCAAAGGCTGCATATGTCCGTCATCTTTATTACGCATGATCTCGGCATTGTAGCGGAGACGTGCGACGACGTGGCCGTCATGTACTGCGGAAAAGTGATGGAATACACCGATGTCAAAACGCTGTTCAAGGAGCCCAAGCATCCTTATACGGTCGGGCTAATGAACTCGCTCCCGCGTCATGACGTCGATCAGGAAGAACTGTTGGCCATTAAAGGCTCGGTTCCGAGTCCCTATGAAGCGATGACCGGATGCCGGTTTGCGCCGCGCTGCCCCCATGTGCGGGATGTATGCCGCGAAATGGAGCCGGAACTAAACGAGTTGGGCGGCCATCAGGTGCGCTGCTGGATGTATACCGAACGATGGGAGACGAAACCGGAGGCGGAGGTGAACATATGAGCAAGGAACTACTGACCGTAAATCGGCTTAAGCAGTATTTTCCGATCAAGGGCGGCATCTTTGGACAAACCGTCAATTACGTCAAAGCCGTCGACGACATTTCCTTCACCGTCTACGAGGGCGAAACGGTCAGCCTGGTCGGCGAGTCGGGCTGCGGCAAATCCACGACCGGACGCGCGGTTTTGCGCCTGGAGGAGCCGACCTCGGGCGAGATCATTTTTGACGGAACGAACCTGCTATCACTGACCAAAAGGCAAATGACCCGGAAGCGCAAGTACCTGCAAATGATTTTTCAGGACCCCTACGCCTCCCTTAACCCGCGAAAAACTGCGGTTCAGGTGCTGGAGGAAGCCATGGAAATCCAGAATACCGTGCCGAAGAATCGGCGCAGGACGAGGGCGATCGAGCTGCTGGAAACGGTCGGCCTAGCTGCCCATCAGGCCGACCGTTATCCGCACGAATTCAGCGGAGGGCAGCGGCAGCGGATCGGCATCGCCCGAGCGCTGTCCGTCAATCCGAAGCTGATCATCAGCGACGAAGCCGTATCCGCCCTGGACGTTTCGATCCAGGCCCAAGTCCTGAATCTGATGAAATCCTTGCAGCGGGAATTCAAGCTCACCTATCTGTTCATCTCCCACGATCTCGGCGTCGTACGCCATATTTCCGACAGGATCATCGTCATGTACTTGGGGACCATCGTGGAGATCGCCGACAAAAAAACGTTGTTTCAGCAGCCGCTGCACCCTTATACGCGGGCCCTGCTGTCCGCGATTCCGACCCTTGACCCGGACCGGAAAGCCGAACGCATTCTTCTGAAGGGGGACGTCCCTTCCCCGATCGACCCGCCGTCCGGCTGCCGGTTTCATACCCGCTGCATGTATGCGAAGGACCGCTGCAGGACAGAAGTGCCCGAGCTTCGTCCGGCGAAAGACCAGGGCGGACACATGGCCGCATGCCATTATATGGAGGCGATTAGGGAGGGAACGTTGGAGGCAGAGCCTTAGGGTTCAGGGAAGCACGAAGCCTTGGACCTGGGCCCTTTGTGGCTCGGGAACTCTGGAAGCGGCGGAGGATGAGCATTATTCGGCCTTTGCCGCTCTAACGGACACGACAGACGCTTAGACCTCGAAAAATCGCCAATTGGGCAGGTTAACGGACATATGGGACCCTTACAGCAGCAAACTCAGCCCAAGAGGGTTACAAGAACACCGCTAACGGAACGTATGTCCGCCAGAATAGCTTGCCCCGACTAAAAAGCATTTTAACGGACCTCATGTCCGTTAGGGTCACGAACCTTCAAGCCAACAAATCGGTCTTTACCGAACTGTCCATTTCTGTACGATAGATAAAGCAAAAACCGCCTCTTGAAAGGCGGTTTTACTTTGTTTTGATAAGAAAAACGTCCAATACTTTTTCAGAAGACAGACCGCGTTTAACGGAAGTTTTTTTTGCGAGATAAGGATAGCTAACCTCTGATGTTTATACTTTCTTATCTCTTAAAAAAAACCTCTATCGCTTTTAATCATACCGACGAAATCCATGCTCAAACCATCTATGCCACCTTTATCGGCGCTCGGGAGCATGTTTTTCCGGCGATACATAGACAGCAGCATGCCTACAGCCGCATAATCAAAAATTTGCGGCGTACCCCCATACCCGATAAACGGCAGTTCGATGCTAATTATGGGAACGAAACCGAAGGCCATCAGGATTGGCCATAACAACCTGAAACCGAACAGAACGAGGAGGCTGCTGGTTAATGTTTTGGCGTATGGATCGGTAAGCGAAAGCTTCATCTGCCCGATCCGCAGCAGAAACATCAGAACAAGCAGCACTACGACGATTCCCGCTCCCCAGCCGAAGCAATAAATCAGATAGAGAAACAAAGACTCGCTCTGCAGATAAGGCAGGGTTTTTATGGTTGAAGCAAACCCGTGTCCGCTCCATCCCGCCGAAGAAATCGCCTTCTCTATCTGATTCCAATGATAGGCTTCAGGACCGGAAGGGTTCAGGAAGGTTCCTAGCCTCTGAAGGACGTAGCCTCCCCGGAACAGCATGAAGCTAAGGGCAGAAAGCACCGTGATCGGTAAAGAGATCATATAAAATAACTTTTTCCTTTTAGAAGAAGCCCATGTCAGGACCAGAAAACCCGTCAGATACATCATTCCCTGAACCGGCGATCCGCCAAGGCTAAACAGCAGGGCAGGCACAGCGCATCTGTACATTGTTTTGAATACGAAATCTATGATCCCATATTGAGATTCTTGTTTCAGACCCGCAAGGGAAATAAGCAGCAGCAGCAGGGACAAATCCACGACATTGACCATAATGAATCCCAAATCCAGGTATCCTTGTCTGCCATTGATCTGTGAACCCGCCAACAAGGTATATGTCATAAGGGCCAGAACACCAAAAAACATGATCCTGGAATACTTCTTCAATTTCCGGTAATCCAGGAAATAACAAATGGCCAGAGCAGCAAGACCCAGCCCGGTTAGCACGGCTTTCGTCGTGAACAACGTAAAATATATAGGCAACGATTCTGAAGCCTCTACATTCAGCATGCCGAATAGACCCGCCATGACCATAAAAGCCAGAATAACAAGCATCTTCCAATCCAGTCGCGGTTTATGGGCCTGATGCAGACTTTTCCCAATCGCCTCCGGCGATCCCATCTGCTTAACCGCCTCCGTTATGGCGTCATCCTCCGCATACCCCTCCAGTTGAAGACTTGCCGCACGATCCGCGATATGGCCGCCGAACTCTTCCCGTATGTCGGGATGAATCTCCCTTGACCGAACATGCCGGCATACTCTATCCAAAAACTCACGGACTGTCTTTTCATCCTCCAGACGCCGCATTACCTTCCCTCCCCGATAACGGTGTCCACAGCCGTCCGGAAAAGTCTCCACTCGTTGGTCTTCTCTTTCAACTGCTGACGTCCTTTGTCCGTGATCCGATAATATTTGCGTTTGCGTCCATCGTGCTGGCTCCAATACGCCTCCAGCCAGCCTTCACCCTCCAGCGTGTGCAAGATCGGATACAGCGTTCCTTCTTTCATCATAAAGACGCCGTCCGAACGCCGTTCAATTTCCTTAATCAGCTCATACCCGTACATTTCTTTCCGGCTAAGTACCGTCAGCAATAAAATTACCGTACTACCTTTCAACAGTTCTTTATTAATCGGCAAAT
This sequence comes from Paenibacillus sp. DMB20, assembly GCF_000987955.1. GTDB lineage: Bacteria > Bacillota > Bacilli > Paenibacillales > Paenibacillaceae > Paenibacillus_AQ. The sequence goes on along the minus strand of NZ_LAZU01000012.1, from coordinate 36,953 downwards.
TTCCCTCACCTCAATGCATAGGATTACTATGTATAGATAATCTATGCATTAGTATAGCTTCATAATTACTACTATACAAGTCCCGGAATATAATTTAATACTTTATTTTAAACCTGTGCACAATCATGTGGATATCTTGTGGGCAAATTGTGCACATTCCACGTATTTTATCCACAGATTTGTGGACATCCTTTAAAATTCCGGGGAAAACCCCTGATATCCGTGTATAAAATGTGGATTCACTTATAAGGATCACCTCATTGAATGTGTACATATTGTGGATATCTCGTAAATCCCTTGCGGGAACTAAAGGGAGAGGGAACGTTCATCTATCAATTGGCCAATTTCATGTATTCATCGGGTTTAATCCCTTCATATCGCGCAAAAGCCCGCTTGAACGAATACACGTTTTCGTAGCCGACCTGAAGGGCGATGTCGTCGATTTTGCGGACGTTTTCCCTGAGCAATCCCTTGGCCATCTCCATGCGCAGGCGGCACAGGTAATCATAAAAGTTAATGCCCGTGACTTCCTTGAAAATTTTGGATACTCCGGAAACCGAGATTTGAAACATTTCCGCCATCTGCTTCAGCGAGATATCCGTACTCGTGTAATTCTCGTTTACATATTGCAGGAGCCGGCTTCCGACTTCCATGGTCGAGGAGGAGTTGGAATATTGTTTTCTTTCGCATATCAAGGTTCCGACTTCAAACACATAGCTCCACATGTCGTCAGAATCGGCGGCGGTCACCCTGTTGTCGAACTGTTTGGCGTAAATGCCCGTATCCAGATTCAGCTCCTTCAGCACTCTCAGCAGCGTTTCCATCAATAACGAGATCAGCTTGATCGTACTTCCTTCGGAAAGATGACGTTTCCCGTTCTCCATGTGGATTTCATGCAAAATCTGCATCGACGTGTCCAGGTTTCCGACTTTCAGATTATTGATCAACTGAACCTCCCAATCGGTTGGGTAGTAATAATCAACGCCGTTTTGAATCGTATCTTCCGGCAGCTGGGCGAGTTGTCCTTGTGAAAATAAGATATACTGCATTTTCTCATGCGCCGCATAATACGATTTGCTGATGCCGACAATTCCCTGCTCTACCGTGCCGTACAGAACATTCGGCTGAAATCCGCAAGCTTTTTCGATCGCCGCCGACAACTCGGCCGCAATCCGTTCCATCGCCCCATCTTCCCCTAGCCCTTTCCCGGAAGACAGAATCAAGGCGTTGTCCGCGCTGGTTACCTCAAACAGCTCATAATCCAGCTGATGCCGCTTCATCAACTCCTCAACCACCAGCATGGTCACCATTTCCATTCTTCGCAGTCGATCCATGTCGGATAGATCCGGCAGCGCATGAAAACTGATCAGCATGGTGCAGTAATACATGTCGTCAGTATATGGAATCCCGAATTTGCCAAGCCTGTTTAAATGCTGTTCATCCGGAAAATATCCTTTCAGCAGGCGCAGGAGCATATTCGATCTCGCTGCGCTTTCATAATCCTGCATCGATTGCTGAAGCTTTTGGTTTTCATGAAGCAAACGGTCGAACGACTTCTCGATATAGCTGTATTCCGAACCGGATACAGTGCCCGTCCTGGCCTCTTCGTCCTGAAGCATGCCCGAAAGCTTGTTTAGCAGGGCCCGTAGAGGACGGTAAGTCACCTTAGCCAACAAGAACGCGCAGGCCATGCCGAAGGCAAGCAGCAGGACGAAAATGAGCAAAGGGCCCACTAAATGGCGGATCCACAACCAACCGGGATCCAAATAGGACACCTCGTATCTCCACTTGCTGACCTGGGACGGCATCGAGATCGTGTACATCTTTTCTTCGAGTCCCTCCGCGCGGTCTTGTTGTTGGGTTTGCTGGTGAATAACCGAGTTCTCGGCGGAAATGACGAGATCCTTAAACTCGGCACCGCCGAAGCGCTGCACATAATTCGAAAAGTAAGCGCTATCAATAAAAAGAATCAAAACGGCACGCGGATGGTTTACGACCTCCAGGCTCTGGATCACCGGAATGACGGACTTCCCCGTCCCCCATAACTTCACCTCTGCCGGCTGCAGGATTCGAAAGTAGTCCGGGCTTAACAGCGAATGCTCCAACGCCTGTCGGGTTAAGGGGTCAAAAACCGCAACGCTGCTGAAAAAATCGCCAGTAGAATAGGTTCCCCACGATGACAGAATTCGCCCCTTCTCGGGAAAAACAACCATGCCGAACGAAAGGACGCCTAGCGAATTGATATCTTGGCTTAGATCGTTCCGGATTTCCAGCATCCGCAGCAAATCGAACTCTTGGTCGTATACATTGGCATTTTGCATCATTTTGATCACCCAGGTTTTGCCGCCGATTTCTTTGCCTAAATTCTTCAGTTCATTAAGCTTGTTATCCACGCTATCGGCAATCCGCTTGGCATCCGCCGCGTGCTTTTGGAATTGCTGCCGCTGCTCCTCCCTGATGTTTTGATATACGCTCAGGACGCTATAAACGATAATCGGGATGATCAGTATGGCGGTATAGGAAAAAAAGATTTTTCGATACGCACTGTTTCCGAAGCTCCTTGTCTTCAATGATGATATCCCCCTTCGGAATAAAATGTGGAAAAATGGCAGATCACCCAAGAGCGTGGATTCTGCCATTTCCTCCAGTTTATTATGACTCAGGCTACTTGATGCTATGGTATCTGTCAAGAAGCTGCTGATCGATTTCAATCAACTCGTCGAGCCCTAGCTTTTTCAGTTCGGCCATATACTGATCCCAGTCATCGAGCGATTTTTGACCCAGTGCCAGCTTGGTTGCAAGTTCGGCCGAATACGTGGACAGGTTCGTCAAGATTTTGGTCTTGGCCTCCAATTGCTTATCGTCCGGAATAGCCAGGTAATTATTGTTCATATTGACGAAATACGGCTTATATTTCAAAATCTCAAGCTCGTTATCCGCTTTGTGCTTTGGAACGCTGGCAAGCTCGAACTCCAGGTTGGCAAATTGAACCCGCGGAAATACCGTATCGCCGAACAGAGGGTTGCCCGTTACCAATCCGCTCTTGGACTGCTCTTCTGCGGTTCCGGTATCGATAAATACCTTCGCGCCGTTTTCGTCCTTCTTGTACGTTTTGCCTTCGATCCCCCAGTACAGAAGATCCGCGTATTTCTCCGAATAAATCATGTCAAAAAATTTAATGGCTGCTTCAACGTCTTTGCAGTCCTTGGTGATGGCATATTTCTGCCAGACGAGGAACGGAGGCTCGACTTGCGCGGCCGGTTCGATGCCTTCCACTGCCTTGAGCGGCATGAGTGGAAGATACTCGCCGCCCCCTTTAATCAAGGGCTCGTTGTACGTCGCGAGGTTGTAGTCATGAAGCGACGCCACCTGGTTTTCGGTAATTTTTTGCGTTTTTTGCTCCCCTTTGGCACCGATCAGGCTCGTGTCCAAGATTCCTTCCTCAACCAATTCCTGCATAAAGCGGAAGTAGTCCTTGATGCCGTCCTGATACCACGGAGACACCACCTTCTTGTTCTCCACGTCTACGGCGGTGATTTCCGAACCGAGGCCGAACCATTGGGCGATGGAACCCGAGAAATAAGCAGGGTCGTAGGCAAGCACTTCATCCTTCTTGCCGTTGCCGTTCGCATCGCTGTCCCGGAATTTCTTCAGCGTATCCAGGTATTCCTGGGCCGTGGTCGGAACCGGAAGATTCAGCTTTTCGAGCCAGTCTTTGCGGATCAGCATGGTCAGGGAGACCGGTGCCGGATCTTTTCTCTGATAATCCTTTTTATGAAGGTTGCTGAACCAGTACATCTTGCCGTCGGGGGAAGTTGTCGTTTTTCTTGCATAAGGGAATTCGGTATCGTACATTTTTTTGATGTTCCCGTTGCTGTATTTCTCGATCAGCGGATTAAGGTCCTGAATCACGCCCTGTTTTGCCAGGTTCAGCACGGTCGTATTATCAAGCTTCGAAATATTGACGATATCCGGGAGGTTTGCGCCGGAAGCCATTCTCGTTTTGATCACCACGTCATATTGCTCGGCCGGGACGAATTCGTATTCCAGCTCCAGTCCGGCTTCGTCCAGCATCTTGTCGACTTCTGTCCAAACCGGATATTTGTCTCTTTCCTCGAATTTAATGTGCTGATTGGTTGAGGCAGGACCGAGCAGCTTAAGCTTGCCGGTTTTTTCGGATGTACCCGGATCATTTCCCTCCCCGGTCTTGGTATCGCCGCCGCAGGCCGTCATGGAACCGACGAGCAGGGCGGCAGCCATGGCGGCTGCCAACGTTTTTTTCCACTTTTTCATGAACTGATATCCCCCTTTGATCATGGTTTTCAAGCTCTATTCTTTTAACGAGCCAAGAAGCGTCCCCTTGATGAAATATTTCTGGAAAAACGGATACGTGAAAATAACCGGCAGCGTCGTAAACACGATGATGGCATACTTCAGCTGAATGCTGGAAAGCATGTTCGCCACGGCATTCCGCGCATCATCGAATGAAAGCGTCTTCAAATCCACGGATTGTTGGACAACGACACGATACAAATACATCTGCAGCGGATGAAGCTTCTCATTCGGCAGGTAAACCAGGGCGTCAAACCAGCTGTTCCAGATCCCGACGATCGAATAGATCGCGATCACGGCAAGGATCGGCTTGGAGATCGGCAGAATGACCTTAAACAACAGCTGCCAATGGGAAGCACCGTCAATGAACGCCGATTCCTTCAGCCCTTCCGGAATCGTCGTAAAATAAGTGCGAACGAGAATGATGTTCCAAATGCTCACCATCCCCGGAATGATGACGGCAAGCATGGTATTATACATCCCGAGCTTGTTGATGAGCAAGTACATCGGGATCAGGCCGCCCCCGAAATACATCGGAATCAGCAGGAAGGTAACGATCCATTTTCGCCCCTTCAAATTTTTCACGGTGAGCGGATAGGCGCCAAGGACGGCCATCAGACAGTTCAGCAAGGCCCCGGCCGTGACGTAAATTAACGTGTTGGAGTAGGCCCACCACATTTTGGCGTCCTTGACGATCAGTTCATAGGAGCCGAGGAAGAAGCCTTTCGGAAACCAGTACACATTCATCGCTGCCACTTCCTGGGGGGAACTGATGGACATGATGATGACGTAATAAAACGGATAAAGCGTAATCAGGCAAATGAGAAGCGCAATCGTATACAGGATGATATCGACTACTACGGAGCCCTGCCTAATCTTGTTCGGGTTTCTCTTGAACGAGGTGATCATGGAACTCCCCCTACCATAAGGCGTAATCAGAGTATTTTCGGCTAAGCGTGTTAGCGGCATACAGCAGCGTGAAGTTAATGAGCGATACGAACAACCCGACCGCCGTTCCGGAACTGAAATTACCGCCCAGCAGTCCTTCGCGGTACAAATAGGTGCCGATGACATCCGCCGTTTCATAAACCATCGGGTTATAAATAAGGAGGATAAACTCGCTGTTGGCCGACAGCAAATTGCCGATGGCGAAGATGAGCAAAATAAAGATCGTCGGACGAATCGAGGGCAGCGTAATTTTCATCATCTGCTTGAACCGGTTGGCCCCATCGATTTTGGCCGCTTCATACATATGCGGATCAATCGAAGACATGGATGCCAGATACAGGATGCTGCTCCAGCCAAAAGACTTCCATATAAGGGTGATCGTATAAATAGCCGGAAAGTAACCCGGCTCGGTATTTAATGCTACCGGCGTGCCTCCAAACAACGTGACCAGGGCATTGACGATCCCGTCCGCATTGATAAAGGACAACACCATGCCGGCCACGACGACGTTGGAAATAAAATGGGGCAGGTAGCTTGCGGTCTGCACGTATTTTTTGAAAATGCCGCTCCGCAGCTCGTTCAGCAGCAAGGCGAACAGAATCGGCACCCAAAAGCCGAATACCAGAAAATAAAAGCTGAGCAAAAAGGTATTCTTCATCAGCCTGCCGAAATACGGCCCGTTAAAAAAATCGATGAAGTGTTTGAAGCCGACCCATTCAACCCCGCCGTCAAACGAGAGAAAGGGTTTGCCCGGGTAATAATCCTGAAAAGCAATGACGATTCCATACAAAGGGATGTAACTGAAAATGAAAATGTGAACCAGGACGGGAAGCATAATCAAATACGGCTGAAGATGACCACGCAATCGATAGGATCTACGCTTACTCGGTTGACTGGCTGCTTTCATGACCTTCCCCTTTCATAAGCAAGCTGGTGCGGTATCTTTCGGGCCCGTTCTTCCGCTTGGATTCATCATAAAAGGCGTGGCCGGGCGGGGCAAGCAACATAATTTGAAGCGCTTCGCAATTTTTTCTTTCATTAATGGCAGCTTTAATGCACGCAATGGGGCTGTCCAAAAAAGGTCGAATGACTTGGGACTCCCCCTTTGTCTGTTGTGAGGCGCTCGCCGCTACCGCTTTTCCGGAATCGTTTCGTCCTCTCCGCTGCTTCGTGCAAACTTCAATCTAAAAAACAAAAAGAAATCGCCCTTCGGTACAATGGAAGTGACTAGCAACCATTCATAAGGAGCGATTTCTTTGTACATTTCATGGACCAACTTTGTCTGCCAATGGATCCGCGTCATGAACACCACCGGTAACCGTGAATTATAACGATGATTAAAACGGCTGCTACTAAACAAAAAATTGCGCTATACATGATTAAATCGATTAAGTTTCCGTTTACTAAGCCAATAAAGGCGTACCCCTACTCCATCACAAGCCCGCCCGTCACGGGCGTATAGGTCCCCGTGACAAACCGGGCGTCGCCGCCTGCCAGGAAAGAGATGACGCCGGCCACGTCGCCGGGCTCCGCTACGCGTCCAAGCGGGGTAAAGCTGCCGATCATCCCTTTCTCCTTGTCCGTTATATCTGCGGTCGCATCGGTCTGTACCAGACCGGGGGCGACGACATTGGCCGTGATGCCATACGGACCAAACTCCTGGGCAATATAGACGGCGAACGTGTCCAGTCCTCCCTTTGCCGTGCCGTGGGCGATCATATGCGGGGAAGGATCTTTGCCAAGGGTGCTGGATACGTAGATCAGGCGGCCGGACCGCTGCTCGATCATCAATGGAATAACGGCTTGCGTGGTCACGAAGGCGGCGCGCATTTCATCATTCAGCTTTTGCCCGAATTCCTCCCAGGTCATTTCGGCAAAAGGCTTGGCGGCAAAGTTCATGTTGGCATTGCACACCATGATGTCGATCCCGTCGAACCTCTCCTTTACGCGGGAAACCAGATGCTGAATCTGGTCCCTGTCACGAACATCGCCTTGAAGGGCTATCGCTTCCCCGCCGTTTGCCTGAATATGTGCCGCCACGGCTTCGGCCGCAGAAGCGTTCGATAAATAATTAACAACGACCTTTGCTCCGCGCTCCGCCAGGAGAATGGACGTTGCGCGTCCAATTCCCCGGGCCCCGCCCGTCACCATCGCCACTTTTCCCGTCAGATCCATGGAATAACCCCCTTAGATTGGTAAGGCATTCATTCGGATAACTGTATTTCGTTCGTATTTCCCGAAACGGCCTCCCCCGTATCGCTGTATAGCGCCGCGATGGCCAAAGCTTCCTGTCTTATTTTTGCCGCCATATAGGCAGGCTCCAGGATAATCAGGTCCGTCCTGAATTGCAGCAAAAAACGGGTAAGCCACTTGGCATCCGGCAGCGAAGTCCGGACCAGGAATGAGCCGTCCTCCATTCTCTCGATCTCGTGCTCGTCAAAACGGTCCGCCGCGTAAACTTTGGCGTCGCCGGAGATCCGAAGCACGAAGTCGATCGCCTCAAGCTCGCTTCGCCGGCCCCACTCTTCTTTTAGACGGACTTCGGGCATATCCCGGCGCGAAAAGGTTTCTTCCGAAACCTGAAGCTCGCGGATGCGGGAAAGCCTAAATGTCCGGTAAGCCTCCCGGTTTAAACAATAACCGTGAAGGTACCAGGCATATCCTTTTAGCGCAAGGCCCATCGGCTCAACGCATCGCTCCGTGTCCTCTCCTTGCGCATCTATATAATGGAACCTGATCAGATTACGGCCTTTGACGGCTTCATGCACCGACTCATATTTTTTTCGCTCCGCCTCGCTGTTCTTCCAAGGGGTAAAATCGATGTTAATCTGGCTGCTGTCCACAAGACGCTCTTGTTCGGCTCGAGTAACCAAAGCCCCTACCTTTTCAAGCAGACGATCCATGTTGCCAGAATCCAGCGCCTGCGTCGATTGCAAGCCGCGAAGGGCGGTAAACAAGGCCGTCAGCTCATCAAACGAAAGCATCTGCCGATCGAGGCGGAAGCTCTCTATAATTTCATAACCGCCCTCCGTCCCCGTATAAGAGACGATGGGGATACCCGCAAGGCTCAGCGATTCCAGATCGCGATAAATCGTCCGCAAGGATACCTCCAGTTTGTCTGCCAGCTCTTGCGCCTGCACCCGCTTGCGGTTCAACAGAATCATGGTGATTGCCATAAGACGCTCCAGTTTCATGCAACTCCTCCTTTCATCCCGACGTTTCACTTCATCATAAACCAAATCCCCGTGCCCATGTCGAGGCAGATTTCCGTGCTGCATGATTCCGCATCATGCAGCACGGCCGTTAATGCGAAGTTGCGTAACCCTCTTCCTGGGCCTGCGGGTCCAGCTTCTCCTTGGTCATAACCAGCGCAGACACCAGCGCCAGCACGGCCGGAATCAGGCTCCAGGCAAAGGTCCCGGCAATGGACGAGGACAATCCTTCCGTAATCGTGCTGAGCGCGGACGCGTCCATGGACTGGCGTATAGCCGGATTGAGCAAAACGTATGGATCGCCGAAGTCGATGCCGGCCCCCGCCATGTTCCCCGTGCCGCTGCCGCCGAAAGCTTCCGTGAGCTTGCCGGTCAGCGAATGGCTCTGCAAAATCCCGAATATCGTAATCCCGAGCGTCATGCCCAGCGAACGGTTAAAGTTCAGCGTGGAGGTCGCAGCGCCCCGCTGCGCTGCCGGAAACGAGTGGATGGCGGCGCTGCTCAGCACCGAAAAGGACGAACCGATGCCAAGACCGACCAAAATCATATACACCGTGATGAGAAAACGCGGCGATGCCGTATTCAGCGCGGTCAACAGCGCCAGCCCCGCGATCAGGACGAGCAGCGTCGGAATGAGAATGGAACGGTACGGCAGCTTGGACATGAGATACCCGCCCACGGTCGCCGTCACGACCGAACCAACCATCATCGGAAGCAGGACGAGCCCCGCATTCGAGGCTGTGCCGCCCAAAACGCCCTGAATATAGATAGGGATAAACATGGAGGCCGTCATAAACGCCGCGCCGCTGAGCATAGCGACAAGATTGCTTGTCGTGAACAGTCGATTGCGGAACATGCGGAAGGAGATGATCGGCTCCGCCGCTCGTTTTTCAACAAAAACAAGCAGAATCGTCAGGACAACAAAACCGGCGAACATTCCTATAATCTGCGGAGAGTCCCATGCATATTGCTTGCCGCCCAGTTCAACCGCGAACATTAAACAAACGACGGCTCCCACTAGCAAGATCGCGCCCAAATAATCGATCTTTTGTCTGGAATGCTCCGCCGATTCCTTGTAGAACATCGCGATCAGGAAGAAAGCGATCAAACCGAGCGGCAGATTGATGTAGAAAATCCAAACCCAATGAATATGCTCCGTGATATAACCTCCAAGCAGAGGAGCCGCTATACTCGACAAACCGAACAAGGCTCCGAACATTCCGGTCATTTTGCCTCTGCTCTCGGGCGGCACGACATCGAACATGATCGTGAAAGCGATCGATACCATCGCCCCTGCCCCGATGCCTTGGACCGCTCTGTACAAGCTGAGCTGAACGATGGACTCGGCTGTCCCGCACAGGGCGGAACCGATCATGAACACGATGATTCCGAAAATGAAAAACCGCTTGCGTCCGTACATATCCGATAGCTTGCCGAAAATCGGCATGCCCGCCATTTCCGCTACCATGTAAGCCGACGTGGCCCAGACAAATTTGTCTAATCCCCCGATCTCGCCGACGATGGTTCCCATCGCGGTCGCAACGATGGTATTGTCCATGGAAGCCATCAGAATGGCCAATAGAAGTCCGGTAATCACGACCCCTATTTTGTTTGGTGCTTGATTCACGCAAATCCGCCCTTTCCTACTCTTTCGTTTTCTAAAACCTTACGAACACAGTGTAAACCACCCTTGTTGACAACAGTGTGGCAAGAACGGGATATACGCTTTATCGGTAGATGGGAATTTATAAATAGGCTCCCAGGAATCGTTCCCGGCAGCAAAAAAAGCGACCCGCGAAAACGGGCCGCTTTTGCTTTTAGGGATCTCGGGAAACATGATTCTCGTTTCTATTCAGCTCCCAGCTTATTCATCAGGTTCAATACAGCCTGTGCGCTCTCGGCGCGGGTTGCGACCTCTTTAGGCATGAATCGGCCTTTGCCCTGACCTTTCATCAGGCCCAAGGCTGCAGCCTCGTTTACCTCTTTCACGGCCCAAGGCGAAACCTGCTCCTTGCCCGTTACGGCTGGCTCCGGCCCGGCGGAGGAAGCCTCCCCGCCTTTTAACCGATAAGCACGGACGAGCATAACGGCCATCTCCTCGCGGGTAATGGCCGCGTTCGGAGCAAAAGTGTCTTTGTTTTTACCGCTTACCAATCCGTGGTGTGCGGCGGCTGCAACAACCGACGCATACCAGGCTTTATCGTCGACGTCTTTGAACGCGGCGTCTCCTTGATCGTTTAACTCCAAGGCCCGGACAAGCATCGCCGCAAACTGCGCCCGCGTCAGCTTCAGGCCGGGGCTGAACTTGATGTCGCCCGTGCCGTTCACGACGTGTTTGGCAGCCAGTTCTTTCACTGCAGTCTCAACCCAATGGCCTGTAAGATCAGCAAACGATTTGTCGTATTCCAGCACGGCATACTTACCGAAATGGCGAACCGCTGCCGTCAGGCGGGCGTTATCCTGCTTGCCGCCGGCATAATCCATGCGGCCCGGGTCCGAAAAGTGGTAAATTCCTGCGAATTTGCCGTTGATTCCGGCGTTCGTTTCCCATTCAAGCGTAACCGGTACTGCAAATCGCTCAAGCTTGTACTCCCTGCCGTCTTTCGTTTTGACGGAGAGGTTGAGAGCGAACATTTTGCTTCCCAGTTTCAACTTTGCTTTTTCGGAGATCTCCGCTTTAACCATGAGTGACGCTGCTGCCTGCGAAGGGATTTCCTCCGCCTTGAACGAAATGGCGGCATCCTTGGCCTGACCCGCAGGTACCAGCTTTTGCAAAGCTTTCAGTACGGATGAAGGAAGCTGGACAACCAATCCGTTCGCTTGAATTTCAAGCGGCTTCGAACCCAATATTTCTCCGGCTTGAAGCGGAAGCAGCACTTCTTTCTCCTGGGCTCCGAGCCGTACCGATACTTTGTCTTTGCCGCTTCGGAGCGCCTCTTCATTGACTATTTTTTGGCCGGGAACAGAAGGAACGGTTGGATCGTTAACCGGATCGGTTCCCGGATTGCCCCCCGTGCCTCCTCCGGTTCCGCTTCCCGGGTTACCTCCCGTGCCTCCTCCGGTCTCGCCGCCCGGATTCCCTCCGTTTTGGCCGGCCTTCATTTGAATGACAACGGCTGTCAGAGGCTCAATCACCATCCTATTGGATGTTAGCGTGAAGCCGGATTGCGCCTTGACTCCATCCATGCCCGCTTCGTCGTTATCCGCCAGCACCTTGCCGGAGGACAAGTCTTCGTTCAGCGTCAAGGTTCTGGCTTTGTTATCGGCATTCACAAAAACATAATAACGGGTTCCATCCGTTGCCTCGTTTTTGTACGCAATCACGAGGTCCTGAGCTTTTACTTCCGGAATCTGCAGAAGCGTCACATTTTTATTAACCAGGGACGAATCGCCCAATCGGAAAGCATCCGTCGATTTTCTAAGCTTAATCAATCCGCTCGTGTATTCCCGGGTCTTATTGTTCTGCGGATATGCCGCTTCATTCGTTGCTTTTTGCCAATCGAACTTGTTGATCGCATCGGAGGAATCGTAGGAATCATGGATAAAATAACCGAAGCTTTTTCCTGTCTCATCCTTTAATTCATGATACTTCTGTTCTGGCACCCCCGGGCCAAGCCACTGCTTCGTTCGGCCGTATTCCTGGCCGGCATGGAGGAAGGCCGTTCCCTGGGACGTCAGGGTGAGCAGGTTGCCGAGCCGAATCCGCTTATGGATTTCCAGGTCGTTCGCCGGAATCGAAGGATCCTTCCTGATCGACTGCGCGATAATATCATACAGGGGCAAGTTGTCATGAGCTTCGATATATTGAACCATATCGCCCGGATCGTCCGCCGGAGTATTGCCCGGCTGTGCTTTGATATTCTTGAAAATGGTATCGATATCCTGTGCCCCGCCCGTAATGAATCTCGGCTCGCCTTCATGGCCGAAACCGGACTTCAGCTCGTTGCGGAATTCGTCGGAAAACACGCCGACGTCATTCGTCTTGTCCATCCAATCCTGATCCGCACCCTTTCCCGCAAGGGACGGGTCGGCTGCGGCGCCTCCAAACGTTCTCCAGCCCTCGCCGATAAACAACGCCTTTGGATTGATCGCCGCGGCGGCATTATAGGCGTTTTGCACGGCATCGTAGGTGGCGTCACCCATCATGTCGAAGCGCATGCCGTCGATTTTGTATTCATCGAACCAGTATTTCACGGAGTCGACCATCAGTTTCTCGGCCATTTTGTGGTTCGTGGCCAGGTTGTTGCCGAATCCTCCGATGAAATTGCCGTTGGCATCCTGGAAAGCATAATAGTTAGGCACGATATCATTGAGGAAATCGGCCTTGGCCATATGCGTGTACACAACGTCGAGTATGACGCCCATATCCGCTTCGTGAATGGCGTGAATCATCGCTTTCAGCTCTCTGATTCTAAGTTCTGGATCTTTGGGATTTTCGGAGTAAGCCCCATCCGGCGAGAAATAGCCGTGCGGGTCATAACCCCAGTTGTATTCGTTGTTCTGTGCCGAATATTCCAGCTCCCTTTCCTTCATGGCCGCCTCGTCCCCATAATACCAAGCCATGACAGGCAGCAGTTGAACATGAGTTACGCCGAGGGATTTGATGTAATCGAGCTTCTCTTTGAAAGCATTGTAGGATCCCCAGGAGGCGTTGCGGAGATCATTTTCGATCGATGGATCGGACGTGAAGTCACGGACATGGATCTCCCAAATGACCGCGTCTTCCCTTTTTTCGTAGCCCGGTATTTCAGCAAAACCGAAACCGGACGGATCCGTCCCGCTCAAATCCACAATCGCCGCTTTTCCGACGGCATCGCCGTCCGGACCGGATTCGCCTTGCGTGTTTACCCTGAATTCCGCCATGGATTTGGCGTACGGATCCAGTACTTTTTTGGTCGCGCCGTTATTGGTTACTTCGTATTGATAAAAGTATCCTTTAAAATCCTGAATTCCGAGATCTCCCGGGTTCAAACGGACGGACCAGACCCCTTTATCGCCTTTGACCAACTGGGCGGTGCCGATAAGCCGCGAAGCCTCATCCTTGTCATAGACGTTAGCCGTTACCGACGTTGCCGTCGGCGCCCAAAGCTTCAACTCGGCTCCTCCCGCCTGATAGGCTGCTCCGAGATCATCGCCGTCATAGTAGTACATTTCATCGAGCATTCTCCATCCGGTGGAGGCGGATACGGTTTTTCCGGCGTACGTGACTTTTAATGGAACCTCGTCCAGCGTAAACCCGGCCGTCACTTCCACCGTTGCGGGTCCCGTAATGTCCACACCGCTAATGGCGACATCCCGATCGTCCTTATTTCGGATATGAAGTTCGGTTTTTAAGGACTCCGCATCCAAACCGTCCGTCATCGTGTAACCCAGCCGCAGCTTCCCGGGTGCGACCACCTCGGCGGAGACCAGTCCTGTCGGTATTTCTCCGTACGGGGACACATAGACGGCATTATCTCCCTGTTTAACAAACAGATGCCGATACCGGTCCAGAAGCGCGAAGCTTTTATCGCCGCCATCTTTGCCTGTATCGCCTTTTGAGGGATCCAGCACCAAGAAGTTGATTTTCTGCGCGTTCGTTTTCATCGGAATATCGACATAAGCGCCATAGCGGTCAACTTGCCCTTTCGGAAACATCGTGGCGCCCGTAGGCCAGCCATTGGAAGGCACGGCAATGTCATCGCCCCACAACCATAAACCATAGGAATCATAGTTGCGGTCCTCTCTTGCATAGTGAATCCGCACCGTATCGACCGGGAGCTCTACCGGCTCGTAAGCGTAAACCGTATCGGATCCTTCCTTAAGCCATACTTCATTCATCTCCGGCGAGACGATGGAAAACTTCTTGTCCCCGCCGTCCTTATTGCCGCTCATGCGGTCGACAACCACGATGCCGACTTTTTGCGCCGCTTCCTTTAGCGGAATGTCCACAAAAGCGCCGTAACCGTCCGCCTGCCCGTCCGGAAACGGCGTCGCGCCTGAAGGCCAATTGGCGGAAGGAGACGCGACATCTTCAAAAATCCACAGCCCCATGCTGCGATAGTTCCCGTCCGTCCGGTAATAGTGAACCCGTACATGATTTGCAGGCACCAGATCGGTTGGATCCGCAGGAACCGTATAATCGGCCGCCACGCCGTGATCCTCGGCATTATATTTAAAGGTTACCTTCACATCCTGCGAAAGTTTCAGCGATTCCCGTTCAGGCGGATATACCCCACCCGAGGTTTCGCTGCCCAGAGCAATCTGATATTCATGATCCCCGGCGTAAACATCGGCGCTGACGGAATACACATGGTCATAATCGGGATCCTGCAGTATCAGTTTTGCATCCGCAGGAGACCAATCTGCCGCTTCCCCGATTTCCGTCTGGAAGCTGCCGATCACTCTTGGAAGCTTGTCCGCTGCTATGGGCGTATAGTATGTAGAATCCGCAATCCGAAGCGTTTTGTGATTGTAATAGAAGGTTACCTCGGTTTCCTCGTCCAAGGAAATTTGAATGTTACCGCCCTTATTTATTCCGTTTTGATTCGAATACTTGTCGAAGCCGTAGCTTACATCCCAGCTGCCGTTAAGGGCAACCTTATATTGATAGGTTCCTGCCGGCAAAACCCCGGTAAAACGGTATTCGCCGTTTCCCAGATCGGTCATGGCGGTAGCCGCCGCCGCAGGATCCCAATCCTGGCCGTGGCCTAATGCCGATTGCAGGTCGCCGACCAATACAACCTGGCTCGGACCGCTGCTGGCAGTCGCCTCTGCCGGAGGAATGCCGAGCATCGAAAATACAAGTGAAATCATGATGATGATGGACCATGTTCTCTTGCTTGTTGCAGCCGTTCTCATTTTAAACTGAACCTCCTTTAATGATGTACTTTGTATGTTTGGTGCCGTTCTTTGAGCAAACGCTTGCATAAATGAGTTTGAACTTTTCAATTTTAAAGGGGCGGTTATATTTGAAAATTCATAAAGGAATAGGTTATCGAAGTGATCTTCCGCCCCTTAATGAAAACGATTTCATGTAAACGTTTGCATCTACCATTTTATTCATATGCCGCATGCGCGTCAACTTCATTTTTGACATGAACAGAATTCGATAAAAAATAAAAGAACAGCGGTCACGACACTTTTCTAACCGCTGTATCTTACTGTATTAACGGTCCCGTAAGCATACGGGTTGCAGGCAAAGCTGTGCTTATGCTTTTACCGACGAGTCCTTGCGGACGGACCGTGACCGTGACAATGCCACAGCTGCGACGATCGCGATGGCGACCCCGAGCGCCCCGAACCAGGTGATCGAAGCGAGCGATACCCGGTCTACCGCAATCCCTCCTATACCGGCCCCGGCAGCCATGGCGAGCTGCATCATCGATTGATTAAGCCCCAGCATGACGCCGGACGCTTCAGGTTCGATGGTGGTGAGGTGGTATTGCTGCGTCGGACCTGATGACCAAGCTGCGAACGACCACAGGACGAGAATGGCCAGCACCCCGATTAGAGAGTCCGTAACCACGGAAAGCATCACAAGCATGAGAATATGAAGCACCATGCCTCCGATGAGCGTAAAGTTAACCCCCCATCGGTCCGTGCTGTAGCCGCCGAATTTCGATCCGACGAGGCTCGAAAGCCCGAACATCAGCAGCGCTGCGCTCAGGAGATGGGTGCCGATTCCCGAGACGTTCAGCAGATAAGGTGACAGATAGGTGTAAGCTACAGAATAACCGCCGAGCCAGAAGAACGTGATGGACAATCCCAAGGCTACTTTCTTTTTTTTCAGAAGCGCGAGCTGCTTTAACAGAGGGATTGGCTCATCCCCCTTCGTTTGCGGAACGACGAAGTACATTACCACCATAGCTAGCAACCCAAGCAGGGCAATCCCGCCAAATACCGACTTCCAACCCATCGCTTCCGCTGCGATCCGGCCGATCGGCACGCCGATAATGAGCGAAGCGGTAAATCCCATCACGACGGTTGCGATCGAACTTGCCTGTTTGCCCGAAAGGGCAATCTTTGCCGCAATATTCAATGCCGTCACCACGACCATGCCGGCTCCCAGCGCCATAATGATGCGCGCGGCCACAAAAAGCCCATAACCCGGCAAGGCAAAGGACAAGATATTCCCCAAGACGAAAAAGACCCAGGGCATAAATCATTAACTTGCGCCGGTCCAGACTGGCCGTCAAGGCCATTAAAACAGGTGTCCCTATACCATATACCAAGGAAAAAATCGTGATCAGCTGCCCTGCGGCAGCTATGGAAACCCCCATCGTATCTGCAATCTTATCCAAAATGCCGGATATGATATATTCCGAAGTACCGACTAAAAAGCTAACGAGCGCCAAAATGTATATTTTCCACGTGTTTGTCAAACTGTATACACTCCTTTTTGCTGATCTTATATAAAGACACATTACGATATATCGATGTATCAAAAATAAATTCATATATCGCAAATTGTCGAATTGTATGGCGAAAAAGAAACCGAACTCCTATCCGGAATTCAGCCCATCGGTTCACAAGTCCTGTTTCCAAAAATCGACCATGGCCTGAATGGCCTCTTCATCTCTCTTGTAGTACGTAAACTTTCCAATCCGCTCCGTCTTGATCAGACCTGCCCGCTGAAGGATCGAAAGATACTGGGAAGCCGTCGACTGCGTCATGTTCAATTTCTGCGTAATCTGACTTACGCATACCCCGGTTTCGTTCATATCAATCCCTTCATGGGGCGTAAAATGCAGATCCGGTTCCTTAAGCCATTGCAAAATTTGCAGCCTGGATTCATTGGACAGTGCTTTGAAAATGTCAATTGGTTTCATACGATTCATTATATCGAGAATTATCGATATGTCAACTCTGCTTAGCTGGATGTGAAGCTTATACCTTTTACCAAAAAAATCTTGACCCTCCCCTATAGAGGAGGCTTTAATCTAAATGCAGACGACGGGTTTTGATAAGGAGGAATTAGCATGTATCGCGTCGGAGAACTATCGGAAAAGACGGGGGTTACGGTCAAAACCCTTCATTACTATGAAAAACTGGGCTTGTTAAATCCCGGCAGGCACCCCCATACCGGGTACCGCTTGTACAACAGCTCCGATATTTTGAGGCTTCAGGAAATATCCGTCTTAAAAGAAATGGGATTTTCGTTGTCAGCCATTAAAAGCATCCTGGGGCAGCAAAGCCTCAGCTCCGCCCATGGAACGAGGGAGGATATTTGGAAGGACGCCATTTCCAATCAGATCGAGTCCCTACGCCAAAAGCAGCTCAGGCTTTTCCGCATTGAACAACTGCTGCAAGGATCGCTGTACTCCATTGAAATGAATGACGAGGTCAAGCTCGACGATATGATGAGATTCATCAAAGAACTTCAGGACGCAAGACCGGAAGATTACCGGAAATGGCGCCGACAGCATTTTACATCTGAGGAGATCGAAAAACTTCCTACCAACGACCTGGAGGATCCCATTAACAAGGAGTGGGCCAAGTTGCTGAAGGAAGTCCGGAAGCATGTTCATGAGCCGGCCGATACTCCTGTATCTTTTGAACTGGCGGAGCAAATTCTCGTTATTGCCGATCACATGTTTCAGGGGGATTCGGTCTTAATGGAGAAATATTGGGATAAAATCAGGCCGGCCGAGAGCGAGGCCCCGAATGTATATGGCCTAGATGCCGAGACCATGGCTTACGTGGACCGGATCGTAACTTATTATTTGGAACAAACGGAGGGGGAAACAAACAATGACCCGGCATAGGAAGCCAAGATTCGGTTTCTATTTTATCTATCACGTCCTTCTCTTCATCACCGTGCATGTGCTGTTTGCGCTATACATCGGGGTTGTCCCCGCAGAGGAACTGCCGAGCGGCTCTTACCTTGAGCACATTAGCCTGAACCTATGGAATCACGGAATCGATATCTATTTGAATGACAAGATCAATGGGATAAGCAAGACATGGAAAACGATTCTGCTTATTCATGGAATCTTCGATCTGATTTATCTCCTGTTTCCCGGCAAGGATAAGGAGCTGCATCCGGAAGACGGGAATTCAAGCATGTCCGTGCCGGAAAACAACAACCGCTCAAATATAGAAGGCGAAGCTGATTCCTCGCTTGGTTCCCCGGATCGAGAAAAGCCTCCCATAAGCACCGGAAAAGGCTGGGCGTTCACTGTCATCGGTGGGGCGCTGGAGATTGTATGGGCATCCGGCATGAAATACAGCTTCATTCCCTCCGCCATCGTCCTGGTCTCACTGCTAATAAGCTTCGAACTGCTTATCCGGGCAACCAGGGTCCTTCCCATCGGCACCGTATACGGCGTCTTTACCGGAATCGGAACGGTCGGGCTCGTCGCCATGGAAGCCATTCTGGAAGGTTCCATTCAGCCTTTAAAAGTAGGGATTATTCTGTTATTGCTTGTCTTTATTATCCTGCTGAAGATGACGGGCGGACGAAAGGAGAATAGCTGATGGCGTGGGGGTTATTAATTCTTGCAGGATTGCTGGAAATCATCGGGGTCATCGGCATAAAACGCGTAGCCGAGAACAATAATTGGCCCAATAATTTGATCCTGATTGGCGGATTCGTCATAAGCTTTAATCTACTGACCGCCGCCATGAAAACAATAGATTTGTCTACCGCCTATGCGGTATGGACAGGAATCGGAACCGTCGGCGCGGCCATCGTGGGAATCTTGTTATACCGTGAGTCCAAAAGCCCGCTGCGCCTATTTTGCATCGCAGGGGTCGTTTGCTGCGTTCTGGCTTTGAAGCTGATGGGTTAGTTTCATTGGAGGGCAGCCCCCGCTCTCCGAATGCCGATAAGATGGTTCCGGTAATGACGGGCGGATAAGCGGTTTCGCCACTAGACAACCTTATTCAACAGGGTTAGACTTTCTTCTTGACTATTAAATCTATCGGATTTAATATGAGGGTAGTTCATAGATTTATTTGCCAAATGAATATATTGATAAGGGCAAAACCACTGAAAAGTGGTGACGCAAAACTATAGGGGCTAATGCGATTTTTCGTTATGCCAGCCAGTTACCGATATAGAAGCGCAGCGTGTTTCGTTGTTATTTGTGACCCTTCTTATTTCGGTAAGAAGGGTTTTTCGTGTTTTTTGCATCATTTAACAATTGCATACCGTCAACTCCGTATTGACAAAGGCAAATCCATTGAAAAATGGTGGCGCAAAACTATAGGAGCTAACGCGATTTCGCTATGCTAGCCAGTTACCGATATTTTAAGCTCAGCTTCAAGCGGTGGAATGCTTGCCTGGGCTTATGGAGGAATGATTGCAAATGAAGTGGATGAAACGTGCTTTAACCGTACTCGCCTTCTGTATTATGGTTAGCGTTCTCCCTACATACACGGTTCATGCGGAAAATTCCGTTCTCGATCAGTTGGTTGTCCTGCCGGCCGGCAGTTACAACGAAAAAGAAGCCCAGGCCATGATGAAGCGGCTTGAGAAAATCCCCGCACCTATCCTGACGACTTTATATGATAAAGGCGTAAAGATCAAACTGGTCAATGGTACCATCACCAATGAACCTGAACTCAGTTATTTGAAAGGCGTCACTCCCAGAGGCTGGGAAGGGACCGGCCTGACCTGGGACGACATCCCGGGTGTCAGCGAGAAAATTGTCGTCGTTCGGATCGGCTACAGCAAGAAGGGCAAGGGACACAATTCGTTCAACCTGGAAATTCATGAAACGCTGCACGCCGTAGACCGTTTTGTATTTAACGGCGTTAGCGATACCGAAGAATTCAAGAATATTTTTAATAAAGAAGCTGTCGCGAATTACGGCCAGGATGGCTACATATCGGCTTATCCCGCCGAATATTACGCCGAGGCCGCCAGCTTGTATCTGTATAATTCAACAACACGCGAAGAACTGAAGAAAAGCGCCCCCTTGACGCATGCTTTTATGGACAAGCTTTTCGCCAATTGATCATTGCAGATGTTTAAATATGAAAAAATCCCTGAAAATGAAGTGCACCCCTTAGAATAGACATTGGACCCCCCCTGGTTATTCCAATGAATTCTAGGGGGTGCATTTTTTACATGCAATTTTCAGGAAAAACTCCTGTTTCTGCGTCACAAATCCGGAAGCCGGATTGTCATACTGCATGAGAACCAAACAAATCATACCGTAAAGGAGCCCTTACTCATGGAACTTCGAATGAATTACAGAAATGCGAATGCGGATGCCTTCAAAACGATGCTGGGGTTGGAGCAGTTCATCAAAAACAGCGGCCTCGACCCAAAACTGTACGAGTTCATTAAGCTGCGGTCGTCGCAAATCAACGGCTGCTCCTACTGCATCGACATGCACGCCAAAGATCTGCTCGGGATGGGCGAAAGCACGGAGCGACTGATGCTTATTCCGGTATGGCGCGAAGTCCCGGTCTTCACCGAAGAAGAACGGGCCGTGCTGGAATTGACCGAATATGTCACCAAGCTTCACGAATCCGGCCTTCCGGACGAAGTGTACGCGCGCGTGCGGCAATTTTTTGACGAAAAACAATTCGTCGACCTCGTCATGGCCATCAATATCATCAACGCATGGAACCGGATCGGCGTATCCACCGGCATGTACCCCGGCTGCTTCAATTAAAACGCCGCAGTTTGTCCGGGTTCACGATGAGATACAGCTTTCGGATGCGGGAGCCGCCAGGCTCCCACTCCGGGCATATCGCCCAGGCAATCCGCCCCTCGTTCTTTAGCAAAAGGCAAAGCTCTCCGTTGACGCCGGCCGGTACAAAGCCTTCCCGGAACCGCCCCTTCGCTGCAAGTCCCTCAAAGAACGCCTGCACTCTGCTGAGGCCAAGAATCGGGTTCAAAGCCGCGCGGGCTTTTCCGCCGCCGTCGGAAACAAGCGTGACCTCCTCCATCAGAAAAGCAACCAAAGGTTTGAAATTCCCCGTATCGGAAGCACGCAAAAAAGCCTCCACAAAACGGTCCTGTACTCCAGGATCGGCTCCTTTGGAAGGGAAAGCGTCAGACCCGCCCGATAATGTTTTCATTTTTCGACCGGCCCGGCTGAATGTTTTCCGGCAGCTAAGCTCGGTTTTATCCAGCATTTCCGCGATGTCCCGGTACTCGAATCCCAGCGTTTCCTTGGTTATATATACAGTTCTCTCCAGCGGCGTAAGCTGTTGTAACATGACCAAATATGCATAGCCGACCTGTTCGCGGCGCTCCGCAGGATCGGACTGTCCTTCCCTATCGGCATCCGGAAGGGGTTCCGGCAGCCAGGGGCCGACATACGTTTCGCGTCGCTTCCGCGACGAACGAATGAGGTTAATGCAGCGGTTTGCCGTCATTTTCATCAAATACGCCTGCTCGTTCCGCACCTCGTCTTTATCGATCACCATATACTGTGCAAAAACATCCTGAACCATATCCTCCGCATCCGCCGCGCTTCCAAGCATCCGGTAAGCAAGGCCGAACAGCCTCGGCTTATACTCTGCATAAGTTTCTTCCAGCATGATCCGACTTCCTCCTAACCCTGTTTCGGTAGTGATACTAAGGAGACAGTTCAACAGCACCGTTTGTGACATCCGAGCTCAGGTCGCAGCAGAATCCCGATCTCGCCCTGCGCCAAAACCGTCAGACGGGAATAGCCGAATCCCTCATCTTTAATCACCTGGCGTACAGCGATGTCTTCCCGCCGTCATCGCTTTCAGCAACCGCGATTCTATGCAATCCGTAATCGTTTCTCATGTAATAGATAAGCTTTGGCCGGATGATGGATCCGCGATCCTGGCGGCGATGCCTGCGTTTCAATGGTTGCCACAGGCAATACAGCCTCACCCGATTGCTACCTTAGCCTAATAGCCTCACCCCTATGTTATAGGATCGCTTGGAGGCTGACCAGCAATTCCTTACTTCCTTTAGGTGGTCAAGTTGCGAGACCCCCAGCTGCTTTTTCAGCTTCTTTCTGGCTCGGCTCATTCGGTTCCGCACATTTTCGGGCTCGATTAGGAGTACCTCGGCAATTTCCAGCGTGTTGAAATGTTCATAATAATACAAATACATCGGCTCCCTTAAAGTCTCCGGCAGAGAAAGGACGGCAGACAATAGTGCTTCGCCCTTCTCCTTGCGATTCGCGGCCAACGAGCCGGACATCCGCTCCGTACCTTCCTGAAAAGCCTCTCCATATGAACCGTCCATAGATCCCAGCCCCTTTCTTCGTATGGAACGATTTTTTTTTCGTCATCCTTCACCTTAATTTGAAACTACACAGCGTTTGTTGCCCGCTTGAAATTCCGTTTCTTTTGGGGAGTGACTTCCTCCCTTTTAAGCTTTTCTTGGGCGGTGCCTGAACTTCCATGATTCCCCGGACTCTTTTTCCAGTTCCATCTGCTGCTGCCGTATGAGAAATTCCGCATTAAACCAATGGTTCATTCCGCTCTCCTCCCTCAATTCGGTTCATAAATTTTAGAACTAGTAATTTAAGTTCAATTATATATGAACTAATTTAAAGTTCAATATTTATTTTACTTAGGATGTGGTATCATAAAATTCGAATGAGAATCCTTTGAGGTGATAATGGATATGCCCCTGATCAGAATCGAATATTCTCCTGTTCATGAGCTTGTAACAAGCTTATTTGCTTATACGGATCATAAAAATCATCTTCATGACCTCGGCAACAAATGGAGGAAGGAAATACGGAAGAACCTTTCCGAGTCTTTCGAGAAAAAACTTGAGGATTTGGATTTATGCGAAATCATAACTTATTTGCATCTCGTGATTGTGGACAGCCCGGAAAAACAAAATGTGGAATCGTTCCTAGCGTGGTTTGCCGATTTGGGCGAGGGGCAACTCTATGAAATGCTGGCACCGCATCTTGAAGAGGGGATTTCCATGGGGCTGAAGGCCTTTCGCGATCTGAGCCTTGAGATTTTGACGGAATGGCACCGCGTCTGTCCAATCTCTCAAGAAATTCATGAATTGCTGGAACGTTCGGCCTCCCGCATGAAACAATTGAACGAGCAGGTTCCTTACATTGACCTGATTGACGAAGCAACCAGCGGAATCGTGCTGGATCCGGTTGACGAATACGACACCATCCTTCTCATTCCGGCCTACCACATCAAACCCTTAAACCGGATGGACTTTGTGAACAGTCGGTTGTTCGTCATCAACTATGCCGTAGATGATGAGCAAACCCCTGAAGATACGCCCACCCATCAGCTGCTTCGCATGACCAAAGGGCTGGCGGATGAGAAAAGGCTTGTGCTGCTGCACATTTTGGCCGGCGGTCCGGTCACTTTTACCGAGCTGCAGCAGAAAACCGGACTGTCCAAGAGCAACCTCCACTATCATCTGTCCCTGCTCAAAACGGCGGGGCTCCTACGCATGCACTTCAAGAAGCCCAACGAAAAATATAAATACAGCGCAAGGCCCGAATCCTTTGACCAGCTGAAGGCGCTGTTGGAGTCTTACGTATTCGGCATAAAAAAGAACAGTAAGTAAAAAGGCCAACCAGCAATCTTGAACTGCACCTCCAATTGTTAGCGTGTGTCCAACAATTGGGGGTCACTTCATCTCCGGATGGCCTAATAATATGAAGGAGGGGCATCCCAAAAGGTTCACTGCACGGGACGCCTCGTTTTTTTGTCAAGAGAGAGCGGTCTGTAGCCACGGCCAATGATGACACAGGTTCCGCTATTCGGCTCGAAAGGGGCTTGTGGGCAGCAAACGGCTAAATAACGGAACGGTTGTCAGTAAACCAGCTCAAATCGCCCAAAAAGCAGAATTTAACGGAACCAGTGTCAACGAATGAAAATCTACTTAAATTGGAAAAACAAGAATATAAAAATCGGGGGCTGTTCCAATGTAGAAAAATCTTAAAATCTACTTTGGGAACAGCCCCTTCATGTCAAATATCGATGGCCACATGAGGCTTGCTGTAGTGGCTGACTCCACCGCCTCCTACGAGCACCTTGCCTCCCTTTTTGAAGATCAGGCGTTTACCGGAGCCGTTCGAAAGCAGCACATCCACTTTGGCTCGGTTCGCGGTGGCGGTATAGATCACGTACCCGCTTTTTGAAACCGACGTTGCCCAGTTCCCATCAAACTCGGAACGAAGCACCCGGTTGGAATAGACCTGATTCTCGACTCCTGCATTCGATCTCACCAATCTCCACACCTCCCGCAAATTTGGATAGGATAGGATAGGATATGCCGGAGGATGCGGGATTGCTTTGTATATCGACCTATGAATATATCTATCTCCACGCCGGACTCATCAAACACTTTCCCTTATCGGAAGAATTTCCTGGAGAGCCGCTGACTCCAAAATAAGAAAAACGTCTATCGACGTACTTTCTCAGAAGACAGACCGCGTATAGCGGAAGTTTTTCTTGCGAGATAAGGATGGCAAACCTTTGACGTTTATACTTTCTTATCTCTTAAGAAAAACGTCTATCGACGCCCTTCTCAGAAGACAGACCGCGTATAGCGGAAGTTTTTCTTGCGAGATAAGGACGGCAAACCTTTGACGTTTATACTTTCTTATCTCTTAAACAAAACCGGCCTACTGCCCTGTCAGAACCTCCACATCCAGCCTGTTCAGCGCCTCGATCCATTCCGCGGTACAGCCCGAGTCGGTCACGATCATGGAAATTTGCTCAATGGGAGCAATTTGGGCAAAAGTCGTAACCCCGAACTTGGAATGGTCCGCGACGAGAATCGATTCCTCCGTTCTGAGCATCATCTTCCGGGACACTAAAGCTTCATCCAGATTGTACTCCGTAATGCCGTCCGATAACGAGATGCCGCCGGCCGAGATAAACGCCTTGTTCACCTTAAACTGATCCAGCAGCTCATGAGCGATAGGTCCCGTTGCCGCCTGAACGCCCATGTTCACCTCGCCGCCGGCAAAAACAATCTTTCCCTTGAAACCCTCCAAGGCGCAAGCCAAAACGGGCACGGAATTGGTGATGACCGTTACATGGGCACGGTCTTTCAGATGACGCATGATCTCCAATGTCGTTGTACCGTTATCCAACATAACCGTCTCCCCGTCCTTAACGAGAGAGGCTGCGGTTTTGCCGATGGCCTGCTTTTCCTCCCGAAACATTTGGGATCTTTTTAAAAAGGTAGGCTCTATCCATCCGGAACGAGTCTGCACTGCGCCGCCGTATACTTTCCGCAGCCTCCCTTCCTTCTCCAGCCGGTCCAGGTCGCGCCGGATCGTTTCCGTCGAGACGTTGAATAAAGCGGCAAGATCATGCACCTGTACCTTGCCTTCCATGCTTAACCGGGCAAGAATCGTTTGCCGGCGTTCCTCATAGGTTAAGGACATATGATATTCCCTCCTGTAATGGCCTTCCCGTTGCTTTCATGTGATTTCATGTTGTTTTGTCCAGTTTATCGTTCCGCTCTGAACCTTGTCAAACTTTCAAAATACGTTTTTTTTATGGCCCCGATAGTTACCATTCTCTATTTCCCTAGCTTTACAAGCCCGTGAATCGCTGTCCTTCGGTGCGAAAAAAGGAATTGACAGATCTTGATACAGGGCATACAATCAACAAGAAACAACATAAAACAAACAAAAACAACAACAAATCTACAGTTTGTCAAGGGGGAACTGATATGAACCGCCCATTATCTTTTCAGCCGAACGGCACGTTTACCATTGTGCAATTTACCGATCTTCATTGGAAGGACGGAGGAACCGAGGATCGAAAAACCCGTGAATTGATGGAACTTGTGATGGAATCGGAAAAACCGGATCTTGTCGTGTTTACCGGAGACATCATCTATACCGGAGACACCTCCCCCGGCATTGAACGATGCGCCGATCCGGCCCAGGCTTTCCGCGATGCCGTCGCAGCGGTCGAAGAGCGGAGCATTCCGTGGGCCTGCGTGTTCGGCAATCACGATACGGAAAGCGGAATCACGCGCAAAGAACTCATGCAGGTGGCCCTGTCGCATTCGCATACCGTAACGCAAGCAGGGCCGGAAGAGCTTGCAGGTGAGGGCAATTATGTACTGGAGCTTTTGGATTCCGAAGGAAAACCCGCGGCCAATCTTTATTTCCTGGATTCAGGCGACTATTCCCCTCTCGAGCGTGTTCCCGGCTACAACTGGGTCCGTCGGAACCAAATAAACTGGCTGGTCTCCGAGTCGGCGCGGCTGAATCCGCCGGAGCGGGAAAACAAGCTGCCCGCACTCGCCTTCTTCCATATCCCCGTTCCGGAATACCAGGAATTATGGGATACCCAGGTCTGCTACGGGCATAAATTTGAACCGGTTTGCTGCTCACCCGTCAACTCGGGGCTGTTCACCGCGCTGCTTGAGATGGGCGACGTTATCGGCACGTTTTGCGGTCATGACCATGTTAACGACTACCATGGAACCCTGCACGGGATACGTCTCTGCTACGGGCGGGCAAGCGGTTATAACACCTACGGCAAGGATGGCATGCCGAGGGGGGCGCGCGTGATTCGCTTGACTGAAGGAGAAGCCGGTTTTAACACATGGCTTCGACTCGCAGACGGCTCGGCAGTGCATGAACAGCCGGTCCATGATCCACATTCCGGTCAGGAAGGCTGACGATTAAAGGAGAAGCATCCATGCTATTGCCCATTTTACTGGTCATTGCCTCCGGCATGGCTCACGCCGTCTGGAGCCTGTTCACCAAGAAGAGCCTGAACAAAAGCGTTTTTCTATGGTCCATCATGATGGTGTGCACAGTCCTGCTGCTGCCGACCTTAATAATGGAACTGTGGCAGACCCCCTTATCATGGGGGGCCTACGCGCTGCTTGCGCTGTCCGTTATTCTTCAGGCCGTTTATTCCTGGCTGCTGTCCCGAACGTACGAGCTGGGCGATCTATCGCAAATCTATCCGATCATGCGAGGAACCAGCACGCTGCTCGTCCCGATCATCGGGGTGCTCTTTCTCAGGGAATCGCTATCCGTATGGGGATGGATCGGAATCATCCTCATGCTAATCGGCTTTATCGTCCTAAGCGGAGTCGGCCCTCGCCGTAAACACCCGGACGCTTCATCCCATAGCCTGAAGCCTGTTCTTATGGCGCTGTGCGTGGGGCTGTGCACCACCAGTTACGTATTCGTCGATAAGCTTAATTTGCAGCATATTTCGCCCCTCGCGCTGCTCGAAATTACGAATATCGGCTTTGTGGCCGGTCTGACCCCCCAGGTGATCAGATCCAAGGCGTTGCGGAGAGAATGGCAGGTCAACCGCCCCACGCTTTTGCTTGGAGCGATCCTGAACCCGGGTTCCTATCTGCTGTTCCTTTTTGCGATGGAGCAGGCCCCCATGGCCCATATTGGTCCTTTGCGGGAAACGGGAACCGTATTCGCTACGTTCCTCGGCATCCTGGTCCTGAAAGAGCGGCAGGGCATGAAGCGGATTGCCTGCTCGATCCTCGTCACCTGCGGCATTTTGCTTATCGGCATGTGGGGCTGAGTACTGGACTTTCTGTAGACAACATTAAGATAACAACAACCCGACCCTAGATAGGCCGGGTTGTTGCCGTTTGGGGAACGGCGACGGCTTTGAAGCTGGGTTATCTTATCCTTCGCCAAGAGCATCGAGACAGATGCCGTGCCGTTCAGGCATCGTCCCACTTCCGCCACTCCCGCTCCAACTCTTCGGCTTCTTCCTGACGGTTCATGCTGAGCAACACCGAGGCGACGGATTGGCGAATCTTCATATCGTTCGGATAATAAACAAGCGCGCATTTGCTGTATTCAATATACTCAATGATTTCACCCTGCCCGTAATGGTAGGCCGCTATCCATTTGGCCAGCTCGTATAGTTGAAATTCGATGCACTCGCGCATATGAATCATCCAATGATCGTACCACCCCGACAGCACCGCGTCCGGCGCGTTCCACAGAACTCTTTTGGCCAAAGCGGCTTTCACCTTCGGATCCGGCTCGTCATACGCTTGACGCAGGGATTGATGGAAATAAATCAAATCGCAAAACACATTCCCCTTCAGATGAATATATTCCATATCAACGCTTAGGAAAACGCCTTCATATCCTGAAGGTTCAATCAAGCTTTTTAAGTGAGACAGGTACACTCTTAAATTCCGTCTGGCTTTTACGTAACTGACATCCGGCCATAACTCCTCGCACAATTTCTCACGGGATACGGAACGGTGAAATACCAAATAAACAAAAATGTTTTTGGCAAATCGCTGGTTCCACCCTTCCCATACCTCTTCTCCGTTCACGTAGACTCGAAAGCACGTCAGTAAATTGATTCTTATCTCCCGTCCATGATCTGGTCTGAACATGCTTCTCTCCAAGCAATAATCCGGCACTGGCCCCCGTCCGGGCGCCCTGGCTTGCATGCCTTGTCTTTGAAAAAAATGCTGTACCCACCGGCTGGTCTCCTCCGGCTGATCCACGTACACCAAGTTGGAAGCATGCGAAATCATGCGAAATGCAGCATCAGGCACATGAACCTGTATGAGTCCCATCAGGTACGGCGTATAAATCGAATCGTACTCGCCGGCCAGCACAAGTACGGGAATCCCCAGCTTCTTCAGATCGTCGATAGATCGGGCCTCAATAATAAAATCGAGCAGATCGAAGTAACGGGAGGGCTCGAACGAGCGCATAACGGATATCAAGCGCCGGAGCATCGGATGCTCCAAAGGAAGTATCGTAAAGGTTTGGAACATTTGTTCCACCATTTGGCCAAACGAGCAGTGTGCGGCGACCGACTTTCGGAGCGCTAAGCCCTTTTCAACCATATATTTTGGAAGCAGTCCCGACAGAGACAGCAGCACCATGCCGGCAACAGCCTCGGGGCGCCTCATGGCAAACTGAATCGTCAAGTCGCAGCCGAAACCGTGACCGATAAAATAACTGCGGCGGATGTTCAAGCTGTCCAGCAAAAAAGCCAAATCGCCGCAATACGTATCCCAGCTCAGCCTCGTTTCGCCCCCGCTGCGGCCATGTCCCCGCAAATCGTATCGCAGCACGTTATACGTGCCGCTTAAATAGGGAATGATCAGATCCCAGGAACTGCTGTCCAGGCCGTTTCCGTGGATAAGCACTACGATGTCTCGAATGTTGTCGAAGCTGTCGTATTCATAGTAGATAGGTCCTTCCTTCCTCTTTAAATATGGCATGCTTTTGCTCTCCTGTTGTCATAAATTATGTAGCGTAAGCGTAGCGTTCGGCTTGATATAATGACTGCCACAATACTGTATTGTTGCGGGGGTAAAGATGATAAGCGTTGATCCGAGACGAAAAAAGCAGTTAGACTTCATTGGAATTACCGAAATCGACCTCTCTTACCTGAAAAGTAAGCAAGGTTTGTTGGAACAAATCACCGAGCTTGTCGTGGACAAGCTGTATCAGCGATTGATCGATGAGCCCGAGCTGGCTAAGATCATTCAAGCGCACAGCAGCCTGGAAAGATTGAAACAAACCCAGCGGTGGTATTTTCGGTCGATGGCGGATGGCATGATTGATAATGAATATATCGACAGAAGGCTGTATATCGGTAAGCTGCATTCCCGAATCGGCCTGACGACGGATTGGTACTTGGGAACCTATATCCTTTACCTGGACATCACCGCGTCATGCCTTCTGCCGCTGGCACCCGATGAATGCATCGAAATCATCCGTGTCCTGACCAAAATGTTCAATCTGGACGCGCAAATCGTGCTGGAGGCTTACGAACAGGATGAAAAAGAAAAAATCCGCCAAATGGCGGACGAAAAAGAGCATATGCTCTTAAAAATACAAAGCGCCGTTCAAGAACTCGCCGAAATGATGGCGAAACTGCATAAGAACAGCCAAATCGTCGAACAAACTTCCGCCCATTCCGCTTTATTGCAAGAACAGACCGCATCCAAAGTCGTGGGTTTCACGGAAAGCGTCCATAATATGCATACCATCGCTCCGCCGTAACCGATTTGTCCGACCAGACCCACTTGATCGGCATTAATGCTGCTATAGAAGCCGCGCATGCGGGTGAAGCGGGAAGGGGATTCGAAGTCGTTGCCAACGAAATTCGCAAGTTGGCCAGCCGCTCCAAAGATTCGCTTCGGCTCATTCAGTCAACCTTGGAGCACATGAGCCGCGAGTTGGCCGAGGTTCAACAGGAAACGGAGCAAGCCGCGGCTTATGCCCGAAAGCAGGCTGTCAGCTCCAAAGAGCTTGCCGCACTGACCGGAATGATCGAATCCGTGCTGGCCGATTTGAATGCGCTTCACTAAGCCCTTCCAATAATCTTCAAAAAAAAGCCCCGTCGTCGGGGCCTCTTTTTTATCCTATTCCGTATTTGTCCGAAAGCACGCTATATGAGTCTGTGAGCATACCACTTCTTCCCCCGGAACCGCCATAGGAATATAGCACCGCGCACGCCCCACTCACAGTTCATCGCCACCCAGACCCCGAGAATGCCGAAGCCCAGCGTAATGCCCAGAACGTAACCGAATACTACCCGGAAGAGCCACATCGTCAGCATGGAGGTCACCGAGGTGAAGCGCGAATCGCCGGCCGCACGGAGTGCGGAGGGCAGGATAAAGCTGATTGACCAGAGCGGCACCTGAATGATGGTATTGATCAGGAGAAGCAGAAAGATATCGTCCACGATTTCGGCGGGAGGATCAAACAGCCCCACCAAAGGCCGGAAAAACGGCATTAGGATCAGCCCCGTCAGCGCCAGGGAAGCGGAGCCCAGCCACAGGAAGGACTTCATGAACTTGCGGGCGTCCGCAATGTTCCCCCTGCCGATGCATTGGCCGACAACCGTGACCACCGTTAGGGATAAGGCCGCCGCAGGGATCTGGATTACGCCGGCGAGCGAAGCGCCGATGGCGTTTGTCGCGATGGCGTAGGTGCCCAGGCTGACAATAAACACCTGGGTTAATATTTTCCCCCCGTTAAAGAACATCTGCTCCGCGGCAAACGGAATCCCGATGAACATGATTTTGCGCAGCATCGACAGCGGAAAATGAACCAGATCCCGAAGGTGCAGATGCAGCGTAGCCTCCATTCTGAATAAATAAAAGAGGGCGCAAACAGCCCCCGCATAGCGGGCAATGTTGATGGCAAGGGTCATCCCCGGCACACCCATATGAAGAAAGTTAATAAAAACAACGTTCAATACAACATAAAGCAGGTTCATGATCAGCGAAAGGGCCAGCGACGCCCGGGTTTTGCCGACCCCCCTCAAAGCTGCGCACACGGCCGAAACGATCGCTATGCCGACATAGGAGGCGCTGCTCCCGATTAAATAAATTTTGGCATTGTCCATCACGTCCGCCGAGGCCGATCCGAACAGCAGATTAAGGAGCGGGTTGTGCAATCCCATGATCAGCAGGCCAATCCCCAACGCAATCAAGGCCACGGCGGTTATGGTGCCTGCCGAAGCCCTGGAGACCATCAGGTCATTGCCGCTTCCTTTGTACTGCGCTACGACTACCGTCCCGCCGGTCGCTACGGCCACAAATACGCTGATCAGAAAAATATTCAGCGAATCGACCATGTTGACTGCGCTGACGGCCGCCACCCCCGACGAACTGATCATGGCCGTATTGAGCAGATTGAGCCCGACGATAAAGGCCTGGTCAATCAAGATCGGGAGAAACAAGGCGAAGATCTGCCGGTAATCCATGGATTCCCCCGAAAAATATTTGCTTAATATGCCTTCCATCCGCGTTCGCAAAGAAGCCTGCATGGTTATCATCACATTCTTTTCTGTTTAAATGACTCCGTCGTCCTCGAGGAAGGAAAACGGAATTTGTTCAGCCGCAAGTCTTCGTCAAAAAAATCCGATCATGGGTATCCATGTATGAATCAGGTACATTTCACCCTATGTTTGATTGAGGATATCACCGTAGCCGGAATCTGTCAATCATGCTGGTCAAAAGAGAAAGAAGCCTTTAAACTAAAGAAAAACTTAATATGCAATCGCATACATTTCATCCTGTAAAAGGAGTGGTTCTATTCATGCCAACCCATGATCTGCTGCAACCCTTCTTCCCGGTCATCGGGTCGATGTGCATATCGACCCGATGCGAGATGAATTACAAGGAGGCCATCTAAAATGAAACCACGGATATCGGTTCTTACTTTAGGGGTGGACGAT
The DNA here is from genome assembly GCF_000987955.1 of Paenibacillus sp. DMB20. GTDB lineage: Bacteria > Bacillota > Bacilli > Paenibacillales > Paenibacillaceae > Paenibacillus_AQ. The sequence goes on along the minus strand of NZ_LAZU01000012.1, from coordinate 4,368 downwards.
CTGGAGCGGTCGCTGAAATTCTACCGCGACGGTATCGGGCTGCCGACGGAAGGCATCGTCGGAAAGGAGTTCGAGCACGGGGCCGTTGCCTTTTTCGACTTGGAAGGCGGCTTAAGGCTTGCCATTTGGAATCGTAAAGACCTCGCTCACGACGCAAAAGTCGCTTTAACCGGAGCCAGCTCCACCGAGTTTACCATAGGCCACAACGTAAGCAGCAAGGAAGAAGTGGATCAGGTGATGGCAGCCGTTGAAAAGGCTGGCGCGGTCATCACGGTCCCTTCGCAGGACACGTTCTGGGGAGGGTACTCGGGCTACTTCCAGGATCCCGACGGCCATTTGTGGGAAGTCGTCTGGAACCCGGCATGGAAGACCACGGAATAAAGAATGCAGAGCGGTTGACCTTTTTCAGTCACAACGAAAAAATCCCCTCCAGCCCCCTTCCCTGTTCGGGAAGGCTTGCTCGGAGGGGATTCATTTTAATCATTTTTGGAACTCACCGTTTGCCTGAGTCGAACGGTTCCCCTACGGCTTTCGGCGCATTAGAGGATTTCGAGAAGAGCACGAGCGCAATCAGGGTAACCACATAAGGGAATACCTTAAGAACGACCGGCGGGACGACGGCAAGCTGCGGAATGACCTGCGATACGTTCGCCACCGTGCTCGCAAACCCGAAGAACAGCGTCGCGGCCAATACGCCCATCGGTTTCCACTGACCAAAGATCAGGGAGGCCAAGGCAAGGAAGCCGAGACCGGCGACGTTGCCGGTAAACTCGCCCGCATACGTCAATAGGATGATCGCTCCCCCGAGACCGGCGAAAGCCCCCGAAATCATGACGCCGACATACCGCATCGGTCTTACCCGGATGCCGGCTGCCTCTGCCGCGTGCGGATGCTCACCGCAGGAACGGAGGCGCAAACCGAACGGTGTTTTGTACAGCAGCCATGTGCTGACGATCAGCAACACCAGGACAATCCACGTTGAGTCGTACGTCTTGGAGAAGAACAAATCCCCAATAATCGGAATCGATGACAACCACGGTACATCATACGGCGCAAAACCGTTTGTAATGCGGATATTGCCGCTGCCGGTCATGTTGCGTGCCAGGAAAATCGTGAGCGCTCCGGCGATCATGTTAATCGCCGTACCGCTTATGATCTGGTTGGCGCTGAGATTGATGCTGGCAAAGGCGTGCAGAAGTGAAAACAGCGCGCTCGCCGCCGCCGCGGCCAGCAGCCCGACCCACAGCACCCATGGGGCGCCCGGCCATTGTTCCTGCATTTTGGATACGACAAAAGCTCCGATAAAGGAACCGACAATCATCAAGCCGTCCAAGCCGATGTTCACGACCCCGCTTCGTTCACTGAAAAGTGCGCCCAAGGCGGTAATCAAAAGCGGGATCGTGAAAACGATGGCATACGGAAAAATCTGTTCAAGCGTTGTCCACATGTTCTCAATCCCCCTGCTTTTTATTTGCCGCTCGACGCGTTTTCAATTTTCGGAAGAGACGCTCGATCAGGATGCTTGTCGCCGCAAAATAGATAATGATTGCGATAATCGAATCGGCGATCTCCGGCGGTATTTCCGTCATGGCGTTCATAAATCCTCTGCCCGAATACAACAGGCCGAAGAACAAAGCCGACAGGAATACGCCCAGAGGAGCGTTGACGCCCAGCAGCGCAACGGCGATGCCGTCAAAGCCTTGGGTCGGCAGGATGCCGATTTGAATGCTGGAGGCATTCCCGGTATACTGCGCCACGCCTGCCAAGCCGGCGATCCCGCCGGATATGAGCATGGAAAGAACGATGCTGCGCTTTACCGCGATACCCGCGTATTCGGCCGCGTGACGGTTGAATCCAACCGCTTTCAGCTCGTACCCCAGCGTCGTTTTGTTAATGATAAAGGCTATGATGATAACCGCCAGAACGGCGATAAAAAAGCCCAGGTTTACGTAGGAGCCTTGGAACAAATCGCTGAGCCAGTCCTGGTGAAGCATGGCTTCCGGCGGAAGCTGCCGGGATTCCGTTTCCAAACTTTCCCCTTTGAAATAGGCCGGAACCACGTAGTAGACCGTCCAGTAAGCAATCCAGTTCATCATGATCGTCGATACGACCTCATGCACATTGTAACGGGCCTTCAATATTCCCGGAATAACCGCCCATAAAGCACCGCCGATAAAGCCGATCAAAATCATAAGCGGCACAAGCAATCCCTGCGGCAGGTCTACCGTGAGACCGATCGCCGTTGCGCAAAAGCCGCCGAACAGCATCTGGCCCGCCGCCCCGATATTGAACAGTCCCGTGCGGAACGCAAACGCGACCGACAAGCCCGTCAGAATGAGCGGAGTTGCCGTGGCCAGCGTATTCCCGATCCGTTCCGGGTTCTTCAGCCCGCCCTGGATGAGGAATTTGTACCCTTCCACCGGATTATGGCCGGTCAGCGCCATAAGCAGCGCTCCCGCAAGGAGTCCGAAAAGGACGGCAAGCAACGATTTTACGCTGTTATTCATGCGGTGTGCCCTCCTCCTTTTGATAACCGGCCATCATCAGGCCGAGCTCTCTTTCGTTCGTTTCGGAGGCTTTGACGATACCGACCAGCTCGCCGTTGTTGATGACCGCGATGCGGTCCGACAAATTCAGCACTTCATCAAGCTCCAGCGAAACCAGCAAAACGGCTTTCCCCTTGTCCCGCTGTTCGATCAAACGCTTGTGAATATATTCGATCGAGCCTACGTCCAAGCCCCGGGTCGGCTGAACCGCAATCAGCAGATCGGGGTCGCGTTCAACCTCACGGCCGATGATGGCCTTCTGCTGGTTTCCTCCGGACATCGAACGGACGATGGATTTCCCGCCGGTTCCCGAGCGAACATCGAAGCTTTGTATGATATGGTCCGCATGCTTGCGGATAGCGGACGGCTGGAGCAGCCCCTTTTTGGAGTAAGGCGGCCGGTTGTATACCTCGAGAATCATATTCTCCTCCAGCGTGTAATCCAGCACGAGTCCTCTTTTTTGGCGGTCCTCAGGGATATGGCCGATTCCGCTTTCGTTCCGTTCGCGAATGGACAGGCCCGTGATGGCTTTTCCATTCAAGCTTACGGTTCCGCTTTCCGCCCGCCGTAGGCCCGTAATAGCCTCCACCAGCTCGGTCTGCCCGTTTCCGTCCACGCCGGCTATGCCCACGATTTCCCCGGCGTACAGTTCAAGCGAAAAGGATTTGAGCGCATCGACTTTTTTGCTGTTCTTGACGGTAAGCGAGCTAACCTCAAGAACCTTTCCTTCGGGATTGCTCTCCTTCTTGTCCACTTTGAAGGAAACGCTGCGGCCCACCATCATTTCGGCCATGGTCTCGCGGCTCGTTTCGGCCACATCCACGGTCCCGATCGTTTTTCCCCGGCGGATAACGGTACAGCGGTTCGCAACCGCTTTGATTTCCTTCAGCTTATGCGTGATCAGAATAATGGATTTGCCTTCGCTCACAAGGTTTTTCATGATGCTTTGAAGATCTTCGATTTCCTGCGGTGTCAGAACGGCCGTCGGCTCGTCAAAAATAAGCACCTCCGCGTCGCGGTACAGCATTTTGAGAATTTCCACCCTTTGCTGCATGCCGACCGAAATATCCTCGATTTTGGCATAAGGGTCCACGTTCAGCCCATACCTCTTGGACAGCGCTTCCACCCGCTTGGCCGCGGTTTTCACATCCAGGGATAATCCCCATCCTTTTCGCGTTTCACTGCCAAGAATGATATTTTCGGTGACGGTAAACGGCTCGACCAGTTTAAAGTGCTGATGCACCATCCCGATCCCGAGTTTATTGGCCACGTTCGGATTGGTGATCTTGACTTCCCGGCCATTCACTTTGATTGTTCCGCGGTCGGGCTGATACATGCCGAACAGAATGCTCATCAGGGTTGACTTGCCCGCCCCGTTCTCACCGAGCAGGGCGTGGATCTCCCCTTTTTGCAGCCTGAGCGTAATGTCGTCATTTGCCACGATCCCCGGAAATTCCTTGCGGATGCCCACCATCTCGACAACATAGTCCATGGCTTTGGGTCCTCTCCTTCTTTTTGTCCCGTCCCGGGACATCGTAATAATCAGCTAAAATCAGCATGAACTCAAATCATTCCATGCCTTTAAGGGCCTCATAAGAAAAACGTCTATCGACGTACTTTCTCAGAAGACAGACCGCATTTAGCGGAAGTTTTTCTTGCGATATAAGGAAGCCGTCGTCTTTCGAAGCTTATACTTTCTTATACCTTAAAAAAAGACGGATCCCCTCCGTCTTTTTTTATGTTGTGCATGGTAGCTTTCGATTACCTAATTACTTAATCAGTTCCCCTTGTTCTCCCGCTACTTTAACTTCGCCGGATTTAA
>NZ_LAZU01000003.1 GCF_000987955.1 Paenibacillus sp. DMB20 | reverse complement strand
AAAGCTTGTCGGATAATTTGTATAGCCATTGGCAAAGGCAGACTCACCATGGATCTCGTAGAGCTTCAACCAATATTGAAACTGAGAGTTGGTAACGCCCATTTGATTTGCGTATTCCCTCTGTGAGAGAAGCGTAGGGTCATACGCGTGAATAATCGCCAGTTTACTATCCTTTGTAAATTTAGTCACAAAAAACTGCACCTCCAATTGTTAGCGTGTGTCCAACAATTGGGGTGCAGTTCAAAATCGCGACTTTTGGTGGTATTTATTATGTGACTTCACTTAGTTAATAGTTAAGGCTCTTACTTGACGTATTCAGCCATTACAATATTTCGATATACCCTTCTGTTCCATGCACGCGAATGCGCTGCCCATCTTTTATCAGTTTGGTTGCATTATCCACGCCGACAACTGCGGGTAAGCCATATTCACGTGCGATAACGGCTCCATGGGTCATCAGTCCACCCACTTCGGTGACCAGGCCTTTTATGGATACAAACAATGGTGTCCAGCTGGGGTCTGTAAAGGAGGTGACTAAAATATCCCCCTCTTCCAGATCCGCGTCTTCCATGTTTAAGATGACGCGCGCACGTCCCTCGATAACGCCGGAGGAAACGGCTAGACCTGCAATTGCTCCGTCAGGAAGATTTTCTCGTTTGTAGGCCCCTGCGATGATTTCACCATCCGACGTGATAACGCGCGGCGGCGTTATTTTTTCATACAATTTGTACTCGTCTTTTCGTTTGCTGATCATCCGGCTGGTCGCAAGCTTCGCTTGCTGCTCGACCATGCAACCCGGGTCAACCAATTTATTGGTGCGTACGACTTCGTGAAGTTCTTCAAAAGTGAGGTAATAAATATCTTCCCTTTCATGAATAACACCCGCTTGTACGAGCCGTTCGGCTTCTTTCAGCAAAGCCTGCTTATAAACGAAGTAGCGACTCACCATGCCGTATTTGGGATATTCCCTGTAGCCGATGAAATTCCGAATGAGGTCGATCATTCGTTTGGTTTCTTTGACTTTTTGTTCACCATCCGGCAATTGCTTCAATCGCTCTAATAGTTCTTTTTCTTTTTTCAAAGCCTCCTGTTGCCCTTGCTCAAATTTCCGACCGCTTTCATTAGGTTCGAAGTTTTTGATGTTGCCCAGAATCAAAGGGACAAGCGTACTTGGTTTTTCGCTCCAACGGGTTCTGGTTATATCGATTTCTCCGGCACATCGCATGCCATATTTGTCGAGAAAATCAAGGATCGCGTCGAGGGATTCCTGTCCACCATCCAGCTTAACCAGTTCATCCAAAAAGTTGTCCTCTTTGACATGCTGTAAATAATCAATGACTTCCGGATAAGGACGGATTGCATCTGCGACATCGAGCAGCGCCAATCCCATTTCCGAAGTAATATTGTGGGCCACAGATTGAGAAAGCGTGTCTGCTGCGTTTTTTTTCACCTAACCACTCGTGCATTCGTTCATTGACCCATGCTGAAGCATTCATGGCAGCCATGAACACAGCCGAACTTTGCGGGTCAAATAAGATCTTCTTTAATTGCTGAATATCTTCCAGGATAAAGTCAAACAAATCCGATCCAGACTTTGTTCGAATGTTTTGTTTTAACTCTTCGATCGATGTTTGACTACGCTTAATCAAATCAGAAACGATTGTCGGATCTTTTTTCGAATTGTGGTTGAGCACCGGCAGGCGGCATCCCTTTATTGCTTTTACTGGGACTTGATTCATTTTTATCGTTTGATAATAGTTTTATGAAATCTCGATCTATGATGGTCATAAGTGCGTCTTTTAAGAGCGGATCGTGTTGTCCCATGCCTTTTAATAGTACTTCTCTGCTGTCAGGTGATGACAGATGATGCGTGACATCAACAAACAATCTTCCGCCAGCTTTATGCATGGGTGCAGAAGTCGTCAACAGAAAAAAAAGACAATCCCAATGGTTTTATGGGATCCGTCATCATTTGTTGATGACCAACAGAGATATAGACGTGATTTTCCTGATCATTCGCTTCAGGGATCGGAAATAAAGTCGTGATGGGCCGACTCTGGACAATGTAAAATATGTCATCGACTAGGCACCATTCGATGTCTTGGGGCTGGCCGAAATAAGCTTCGATCTGTCTCCCGATGCGGGCCAGTTGTAAAATTTGCTCATCCGTAAGGGTTTGCATCTTTTGCCGGTCAGGATCAATTTGCTTTGTCTCTGTTCCGCCTTCTTTTCGTGCATAGATCGCCAATTTTTTGGTTGCTATCCGCTTCTCAACGATTTTTCCTTCCCGTACTTTATAACAATCGGCAGACACCAAGCCGGAGACCAGCGCTTCTCCAAGTCCAAAGCCGGCATCGATGGATAGCAGCTTTCGGCTTCCGGTAATCGGATCAGCGGTGAATAAAATCCCTGAAGCCTGCGGGAAAACCATCCTTTGAACGATTACGGATAAATAAACCTGACTGTGGTCGAATCCATTTTGCATACGGTAGATGACCGCGCGATCCGTAAACAGGGAAGCCCAACATTTGCTGACATGCTGCAAGATGGCATCGACGCCGATGATATTTAAATAGGTGTCTTGTTGACCGGCAAAAGAGGCATGCGGCAAATCTTCGGCCGTCGCACTAGAGCGCACAGCATACGCATGTTCCTCGCCAAACTGGGAGAGATAATGAGTTACTGCCGTCACTACATCGGAAGGAATTTCTACATCCATAATGGTTTGTCTGATCTTCTTGCTGATTTCACCGATTTGATCTCGATCTTCTGCTTTTAGCATGGTTAGTCGACCCAGCAAAGCATGATATGTTTCGTTTTGTTCGATGGCTCTTTGATATCCCACGGTTGTAACACAAAATCCTTCCGGTACTTGTATTCCTTCGATTTTTGATAATTCCCCTAGATTCAACCCTTTTCCGCCAACGAGCAAAAGTTGGTTTTTTTCCGTTTCCTGAAAACCGAGAACCAAAGAACTCATTCAACATCTCTCCTAACCATTAAATTGAGAAAAAAACATTTGACAAGGGTTTATCAGCATGGTAAACTTAAAATGTAAGATGAGATAATTATACCCTTGATCAATGAGTCGGTCGTCATCTGATTGTATCATTGTCTCTGTTTATATGCAATATAAAAGAACCTGATCTCAGGTTCTTTTTTTGATTTCCGCTACTGTTAGTCATACTTTTGGTAAAGCACTTGTTGCCTGGTTGGAGAAATGGAGTGACGCTAAAAGCTCGTTCTTTATGAATCGGTTTGAACCGTAGATAACGAAACAAGGACAGGACCGGCAAAATCCGCAGCTTCCTCGCCTTTTGGATTGTGAAGACGGAACAGGAAAGCGTCACCTGTTTCTGACTGCCACACGATATAATCGTTGATCCCTTCAGCACTCGAGGCTTGAAGATAGATCTCGGCGGAACCCAGGGGATGCTCGACAAGCTCACCACTAAAATCGGATACTTCGCCGAACCCTTTCAAGTCCTCCTTTCCTGCAGTTTCAAGCTGCGTTAGATCATAATTTGCAGGTAGCGATTCGATTTCGACATTGTATTCCGGGTTGCTGCTGAGATACAGACGTCCTTCGACAGCGTCGAAAGCAAACTTTTCGAATACGTATAGGGAAAAGCCTTCACCTTGATGCAAGGTGGCCGTGCGTGATTGGTTACCCTCACCCGTCATCAAATCAAAATTTTCGATCTGGGGACGCGTTACTTCGGGAGCTTCCATGTTCTCAGTCGCAGGAGTCGTGACCGCTTCATTAGCCGGTGTTGAATTTTCGGGGCTGGCGGAAGGTTCAGTTGCTCCTGAACATGCCGTAAGCGATAGAACCATGACGAAAATCGAGATTTTTATGAAAGCAAAATACTTTTGAAACACGTTTTGATCACGCCTTTCTATCGTTAGTCCATGCACATTTCATTCCTGCAGTCGATGATCGGACAACCACTGAATTTCACGATATCTGCAATCCGTTCGCGTGCATTGAGTACTGTTACGGCAACATTATATTGTGTTTCGTTATATTAATATGATTATTTATGGGTTATTACCCATGTGAGTGATTAGAAACGCAAACAGTGAAACAATACATCTTACCATCAGCTCTATATCCTGACCGTTTGGCACCCGCAATACTACACATGTACCTTTAACCCCAACTACTCGATCCATCCACACTCCTTCCCAATCTCCTTCCCCTTGCACCTTAGGGAGATGTCAATCACGGCACTCCAATAATTTTTCACATCATTTCTTCCCCCTAAAATTATCTATTCTCCATGCTATGCTGGACTTTAGTCGAGGTCCGCTACCTGCTGTGGTCTGTTCCCGAATTACGGAAATATTCGTTACAATATAGCCAAGTCTTTTGGAGGAGCGATTGATCATGAATTACGAACATAAAGTACAGAGGGAAGTTGGCTACTGGGAACAAAAAAATGTTCAAACCGCCGGGATGGCTGGAAAAAACATCGAAAACAATCGGCCATCGAATTAATCATTTGATTCCCCCGAAGGTGCACAACATCATTACGACCACCATACGCTCGATCGTGCGCACGGCACTTTTCGGCGCGGAATATACGCCAAGCCGTCCGGTGGAGCGCACTCTGGAACTGGAGTCTGCCGATCAAGAAGCGAAAGCGTTGTTTGCCCTGTACCAAAAAATCGCGGTTGCCGAAGGCGCTGGAACGGGAGCTGGCGGCATTATGCTTAGCATGGTGGACTTTCCGGCTTTAATAGCGATCAAGATGAAATTTTTGTTCGAGCTGGCGCATGTTTACGGTTATGACACCAAACACTTTTCCGAGCGGGTTTTTATTCTCAAGGTATTCCAAATGACGTTTTCGGGGCCGGAAAACCGTGCCGGGTTGCTCTATTCCATCAAGCATTGGCATATTGAAAAGGAACAATGGCTATCCGACGACGAATACTCCCGGAATATGGACTGGGAGACATTTCAGATCGAGTATCGCGACGCTATCGACTTCAGGAAAATGCTGCAGATGGTGCCCGGGATCGGCGCTTTCGCAGGCGCATGGGCGAATTATACCATTCTTGAGGAACTGCGCGAATGCGCCATGAACGCTTACCGCCTGCGCAGATTGCACGATGATTTTGTGGTTTGGGGTTAATCCTCTCTCTTTTGCTTCGTAATACTTTCATAAAAAAATAAGGGCAAATAAAAAAGAGCTGCGAAGTATCGCTGCTCTTTTTATCCTTAAAAATGGCTGAAATTCTCCAAATGCGCTTTTGCTTATTTTAATATTCTCCTTTAATGACAAAGAACGAGCCCCGAATGGTTCCAGCTAATTTAGACTTTTGCCTAGCAAACTTAAACTTCCCTTCTAACTCCTGCGGTACCTCCATCCCCTCAGAAAGCTTAAAACCAACGGCCCGCTTCTTAGGATCATCAACCGTATACATGACATTCAGCCCAAGACCATCCTCATAAAAGACGTAGGAAAATTGGATATTTTCCACTTGAAATTGCGACGTTTCTAATGGTTTGGCCGCAAACGCAATATCACGTTCTTCTTTCAAAATTCGATTTACATATTCAAGGGTCTCCTGGCTCTCGCTGGCTGGTACAACCGTAAATTCATGCTTATATTTGTTCATAAAGTATCGGGCTTCATTCGCTCGTAAACCAGCAAGCGCTTCTGCAACGGGTGAAGACTCTAAACCAACCGTAGACACATTTTTAAAGTCAACGATATAGGACATGTTCATTCCTCCTAAAAGTTTTGCGAGCGTTACTTCTTAGAACTTGCTTCGAGCAAAACTCGCATCGAAAGCATTGACTTAGTTTTGCGAGCGTTACTTCTTCGAACTGACTTCGAGCAAAACTCGCATCGGAAGCATTGGCTTAGTTTTGCGAGCGTTACTTCTTAGAACTTGGTTCGAGCAAAACTCGCATCGGAAGCATTGGCTTAGTTTTTGGGAGCGTTACTTCTTAGAACTTGCTTCGAGCAAAACTCGCATCGAAAGCATTCACTTCCTAACAACAGGAATCCACATTTCACCACGTACGAGGCCGTTTCGCTGCCCCATCTCAACCGTTGCATTCGGCCCGCCAACATAGGCAAAATCCTTGGCTGCCGGCAATACTTGACCAAAGGCAATGCCGGTAAGTTTATTGCTCAGCTCATCCGCCGTTTTCCCTTCCCCTTTTACAACGAGGTATTCCCCTTTAGGAAATTGAATAACTCTAGTAGCTTCCGGTAACGACTCCTTCGTCATGACGCCGGCATAATACATCATTTTGTTATTCACCGCTTCGTTCACGGCAAAAATGTAGTCATTTACGGCTACGGCTTTTAAAGTGTCAAGCCTTCCATCTTGTTTGACGGCCGACCAAAAGTCTGCCTTTTCATTGTTTATGCCAGCATAGTCTGTGTAATCGCTCTTCAGTTCAGTTCCAATACCTAAAACGATAAAGCTGTCTTTTTCCTCAAGGGTATACTCTGCCATATTCAAAACCTTCCTCTTTTTAAATTTATCAAATGATTTGTCTTTTCACTTGATGGGTTTATAATAGCCTTAAATCATGTCAAAAAATGATACTGTTTAGGGGGGCCCGATGAAAAAAGTTGAACGGATTAATATCATCATGCGGTATATCAACAACCGTGCCCACTTTACCATTTCTGAAATCATGCGAGAATTTAACATCTCTCGTTCGACGGCGATTCGAGATATCCGAGAAATTGAAGCCATGGGGATGCCGCTTGTCGCTGAAGTTGGGCGGGATGGGGGGTATTTTGTCATGAACAACTCTGTTCTGCCCACGGTCCGTTTTACCGATAATGAAATCAAAGCTTTGTTTATTGCCTTTATGGCCACAAGAAATCAACAACTCCCTTATCTGAAGAGTCGTCAGTCTTTAGCTGAGAAATTACTGGGCCTCATCTCGGAAAACCAGCAAGATGACCTTGTTCTTTTAAATCAAATATTGCTATTTGAAGGGACCAACCCCAATAATCCCGACTTGCTTGATCTGTCGGACCTGCCCCATCCGATGTTGGAAAAACTCATCCAAATCATTCTGTTGGACAGCTATTTATTGATTTCCATCCAAGAGGAGAAGGAAATAAAATCTTATCCCGTTTATCTCCTGCATCTATATCGTGAAAAAAGCTTATGGCTAATTGAAGGCTTTGACCTGGAGGAAGAAAAGAGGCGAATTGTTCCTGTCGACAATCTCATCAATGTAGAACGATATCATACCAAAAAAAGAGTAAGTAAGAAAAAGCTTTTAGAACAACTAAGCAAGCAGGAAGAAATCATCAACCTTGTCCTTGAGCTTGGACCCAAGGCGATTGCCCAGTTCAAAAAGTACCATCCTTTAAAGTTTTCGATTGCATATACGAATCCTTATCAAACCACAGCCATTCTTAAGACTTTTATCGATGTTAACCATGCAGAAGAATTGACCGAATTAACAAACTGGCTGCTTTTCCTTGGTGGAGATATCAAGATCAGGGAGATGCCGGAAGAAGTCTTAGAAGGTTTACGAGAGAGATTAAACTTATACTGCTCATAAGCAGTGCCAGTTAAAACCAAAATAATTTTGAGCTTGGCCAGTTGCCAGCTCCCCCCTATTTTTGCACATCCAGAAAAGATAAAAGTTTTTGAATGGGTTGGAGTCACTCATCTTGGCAACCACCGTTCCCCCACATATGACTTCTTTATAAATTATGTTGATGTAGTTTACTGATATTATGAGAAGATGAATAAGGGAAAGCGCTCACTGAAGAAAGCGCGCCTTTCACAAACCAGAGATCGTTTTCAGCATCGGATGTCCGGCAACACTTCGTTTAATGAAGGACATCGACATCGCTATTCAGGTATAACCGGACCTGCAATCAATGGTCAAGGACCTCGACACTTCCATCGTTTCCGTCAATTGACTCGATTCGCAGACGGTCATCGACATCTTCTTTCTGGCAAAACGAGTGTGCCGATTCGAGTAAGCGATTCTACACTTCATCGTCACGATATTATTATTGAAAGCATTAAACGCGTGTAATACAGATAAAGGTTCTACCTATGGACTTCCACGGGTTAGAGCCTTTACTTTCCAAAACGAACTTGTTGTGCTTCGGATGCCCCGGTTCGCGTACGCTCCAGATTTCCACAAAACATAGTGAATCCAACCCAGGGACTTTTTCGGTTTTCGTGAAGATACTGTGCAAGATGCTAGGTCGCGTTTGCATTTTTAGGCGTTAACGACTTTTTCCTCAATGATCCGGCCCGATAGTTTAACCAGCGCATTTGCGTAGTTTTTTTAGTTAAATATCGTTTCTGCTTGGTTGGGGTGTCCCTTCCGCAAGATGGAAAAATGTTAGCTAATCCGTGATTTTTAAGTACAAAATTCTTTGTATGCATCAGAACCCTCTAGTTGACATCCTATGATTAGTACTGTATAGTGCTAATATGAAAAAACAAAGAAAATCAAACCGTGACACCGTACTGCAAGTTGCCGCACATTTATTTCTAACAAAAGGCTATCAGCTTACAAGCATGGACGAAATCGTTGACCAATGCAAAGTTTCAAAAACGAACATTTACTATCACTTCAAAAGCAAGGAGGAGTTGTTGCTGCAAATTATGGACAAATTTATCGTTCATTACCAAGAACGGATCAACACCGTTCTTGCCAGAACGGACTTGTCCGTAACGGATAAGCTAGGAAGTCTCTTGAATGCCATAGCTGAAGATAATACTGGAACAGATTATTTAGGAGGGTGTCCATTTATTACCTTCTATACTCAAGTTTCCAATGACTCGATCCAAGTTCAAGAAATGGTTAGGGATTTCTTCGAGCATCAAACCACTTTACTCGAAAAGCTGTTATCGGAAGCCATTCAAAATAAACAATTACCGGAACAAACACCCATTAAACAAACAGCAGCATTGATTATCTCTTCAATAGAAGGCGGACTGTTCCTTACCAAAGCCACAAACAACCCCTTATTGTTAAATAACATCCTTGCTTCTATAGCGTTTTTGCTAAAGAAGTAATTTTTTTACCCAACTTTAGTACTAAACAGTACTATGACAAAGGAGTAGACTCTGAACATGAATGTTTTCTTGACCGGCGGGACTGGTTTTATCGGAAAGCAGCTCATTAAGCTGATACCCAATCATCATCGCACCATTGTTTTGGTTCGTTCCATGAACAAATTCAACAACTTGATAAACTCATTACCGCCTGCTGGATATCAGAATGTGATTCCCGTCTTTGGCGATCTTACCCAGTCGAATCTGGGGTTAAAGGGGAATGACCTGCAGCTAGTCATGGACGTCGACATCATTATTCATGCAGGTGGCCCGATGAATATAGAACTGGATCAAGACACAGCAGAACGGGTCTTTCTGCAAGCCTCCAAGGAAATCGCCGCGATTGCTCAATCTGTTCAGCAGAAAAAAACTTTGAAGCATTTCATACACATCGTTGGATTTATGAGCCCTTATAACGAGGACAATATCTTGGACGATCAGACGGGCTTCCATCTAGAGAAAACCCCACCCTATGAGCAAATGAAATTCAAAGCGGATATGTATATTCGACAAACCATGCATGAACTAGGCATACCTTTGTCTGTCGTTAACCCCGGCGTCGTCATCGGAGATTCCGTAACGGGAAAAACAGAGCAGCTCGGAGGTCTTAGTATTTTGGTCGATTCCACGAGAAGAAAATTAATGCCTCTAGTCCCTGGAGGTAGAGAATATTGGCTTCCTATGGTTCATGTGGATCATGTCGCTTCTTTGGTTTCTGCCTTAGTTGAGGAAGATCAGCCGATAAACAACACATATTTTTTGCTGGATGAGAAAAATAATACTCCTAACATGAAAGAGCTGGTTACAGCAATCGCAAAAGAAGTTCGTGTAAAAGCTCCTGTTGGCGTTGTTTCGCTAAAATTAATGAAAGGTTTATTTCGTACGGGAGTCGGAAAATTAGTGAAAATACCTGAAGCCTCTATGGAATTTATAGTGAAGCCCGATTTCCCTACATCGTCAAAAAATGAAATGGCTGTTAAACACCATTTGAATGTATCGCTTCAACAAACTGTCTTGCCTTTTGTTATTACTGACTTGGACTATCGATTGTCCCATAAGGATTCAACCTATTCCGATAAATTTCACAATAGACGAGTTGGGAACTTAACTGCGCTAGTAAGGGAAGGAAACGGAATACCGATCATCATGCTCCATGGCACATTTGCTGGTGCGGATTGCTTTATTCCATTGGCAAACTCACTGCCCCACCGACCTATTTGGCTTGTTGATCTGCCTGGTTTCGGACGTTCACCTTATCACCACAACCCCAATACGATCGTAGGATACATTAATTCCGTTGTTGATTTGATCCTTAGCTTTCAATCACCCGTTATCTTAATTGGACATTCTTTTGGAGGATTGGTCGCAGCGCACGCAGCCGGACAAATTCAGCAGCGAATTAAAAAGTTAATCTTATTGCAACCTGTTTTAAAACCAGCACATTACAAATATCGATCTTCCATTGTAACAAAGTTCTTTTTATCACTGATGAATAAATCTATGTTCAAAAAAAGGCTCATGGCAAGCGGAAGCTTTTTGAATGAGAAGGAAATCCCAGATTTCTATTTAGATTACGTTATGGAAGAATTGCAGTCTCCTCGAGTTAGAACATCTACCTCGGAAGTCATGGCAGCTATTTCTAAGCCCCATTCGCTTCAAACGAATCTTGACGGGATTGATTTGAACAAGCTAAACATCCTTTGGGGAGATAAAGATTTGGAGTATTCTATTCCGAGTGAATGGAGCCACAATCCAATCACTCACTTACCGTTAGGACATCAATTCCCTATTTCCCACCCTGAGATAACTGCACAATGGATTCAAAAATGGATTCAATTATCTGCTCAGTAAACTGGAGGATCTATGTTATTGCTACAACGGGAAGGAACCTAAATCGACGATATGAGATCTGCTTATAGTAAACGTCCGGATCTATTAAAGGTCCGGACGTTTTCCATTCACTAGTGCATCAGCAGTGTTTTAAGCATATGCTCAGTCCGATAGCCTATTTGCGGCATCTTCGGAAGTGTTTTAAACATCACATTTCTAACATTCAGGTGGAACCACTGCGAGGAACGCCAACCGGATGCTGTTCATTGACGATCTGGATCAATGGCGGTTCGCTCATGGACATTTCCTTTTCATCGCTAGTCACCACATTTGCCTGAATGGTAGACGGCAATGGTCAAGATTTGACCTATGAACGAAAACCGAGAAAAGAGCAGGGAATGCATCTTCCCTGCCTCTAACCCATGATTTCTGCCACTTTCGTTCCGTGTCCCTTCGTGCCGACGGGAAGGGCGCCTGATTTCAGACCCGTTCCTGCAAACCGGCCTGCGCGTACTGAGCCAGGCGGCAGTATTGAAGCAGTAACAGCGCTTCGTCTCCTTCGCCCAGGGCCATTTTGCGTCCATTATCGATCAATGGTTCCATCAGCTCCTGCAAAAATGCCATGTCCCAGCGTTTCGCCCCTGCCCGCAGCTCCTGCAGCCGATCAACGTCTTTAAGACCGATTTGGGCAACGCCGCGCAGCAATAATTCGCTCGCCCATGCTTCCAACTGCTTCAGCAAAGAACTATATTCTCGCAAATGCACCCCTCCTGCCCAATCCGACGTCCAGCTTCAGGCTAATTACTTTGCTTTCTTTCAGGAAACTGATTGGATACATGCGCCCGCCTTGAATGCGAACGAATGCGATGAAATGCTCCAGTTTGGACAAGCCGTATCCTTTTTCCAGCCGATGAATGGCTGTCTCCCAATCCTTGTCATACGGAAAGACCATGACGAGGGTTTCCCCCGACTCGTGCTCCACAGTGACGTGCAGCTCCTGGGTCTGCGCGTGGAAGCACTGGTCCGCGATCCTAGCGATTCGCACCAGTGCCAGCCGTTCGCGCGGTGCAGCGAAGAGGTCAACCGTTGCGTGCTCCTCCCGGGTAATCTCAGCCGGGTCCTGCATCAGCCGCTCCCCGAAACGTATCTCTTCCACGGGTTTTCGTCCAAGCAGCTCCAGCTTGGCTCCTTCTCCGGAGGAAAGACGGCGCTCCTCGTTCACCTTAACGTTGCGGAACTGGAGCTCCTCCCCTGCCCATTCCCGGAAGCTTACGCCCGGCAGCCATGGAATTTTGGATGCATAACGGTCGGTGTAGATGAATTGCTGGCTATCGTAATACGTCGCCCTCACGTCGCTGTATGTGTACACTTCCTGGTCATTCAGGCCGTAAAAATAATACGTGATGCCCCGATAGCCCGATCGGGTCTCCCAGGCGTCCGCTCCGAGTCCGTACAGATGCAGCTCGGGGACGGTAAAGTACTTGCTGCGAAAGCTGCCGATAAGCTGGCTTTGCAGCATGGCCGACACCCGCTGTTGTTCCAGCACCTGAAGCGCGAGATACAGCTTGGTGATCCGATCCAGCAGGGACGGCATGGAAAAGCGGACATGCCGGTTCAGGAAGAGCTGCAGCTCGCCCTGAATGCCGCGCAGGCTGCGTTCAATATCCGGCAGGTTGCCGCTGTGGGCAGCTACCGCCAGCGTCTCCAGCTGCGCGATGAACGATTGCGGCAATCGGGCCAGTCCCGTCCGCAGCATGCCAGCCAGCATCTCGCGGCATTCCCTGACCGTCTGTAACGAAAACTTCGCTTCATAAGCCTTTTCGCCCAACGCTTGGGCATCATC
This sequence comes from Paenibacillus sp. DMB20, assembly GCF_000987955.1. Classification (GTDB taxonomy): domain Bacteria; phylum Bacillota; class Bacilli; order Paenibacillales; family Paenibacillaceae; genus Paenibacillus_AQ. The sequence continues at coordinate 238,058 of NZ_LAZU01000003.1, read as the reverse complement.
CAGCCCATGCAGCTTCCGGAAGCGCAGCAGCGCTTCGAGCTTGGCCAAGGTTCCTGCCGCCTGCTTCGGCTTGAAAAGCGCCTTGCCGAGATCCGGCTCCTCCGTAAAGGAAACCTCCACCTGCTGGCTGACCAGCCGGACCGTGAGCAACAGCGGGTCCCGGATCACCTCAATTTCTGCAGGGTATCCTAGCCGGAACATCGCTTCCTCCACGACAGCGGCGCTGTATGGCTTGATCAGCCGCTCCAGGTCGGACGCCAGCAGCCACTGAAAACGACCGGATGAGACGGGAGACTCCGATGCAGGCGCGCCATCAACGGATGCCGTCGTCGGCGCTTGGGAGGAAGCATCCGCTTCCGCGGGCTTCTCCGCAAACGCCGTACCGTCGGGCTGAGCGCCGGAAGCATCCTGCCGGACGGATGGATCACTTGCTTCGGCAGGCTCCAATGCCGCCGTCCCTATTGCCGACGCATCGCCGCCATGTTCTTTCCGGTAATACAGGATCGCAATGAGTACATGCTTGCAGATGCGCTCGGACGGGCACGAGCATTGCCATTGATCCAGCCGGTCCTCCAGCGTACAGGCCGTGCCCTCGCTAAGCCGGCAGCTTACGGACGAGGCATTCCACGCATATTGCACGCTGACGCCTTGCTCGATGTCTTTCAAGGAACGCTTGTAAAGCCCTTTGTTGGCGTACCGGATCAGGTAATCCTCGGTGCAGTGCTCCGCAAACAGCCGGAATTTAGCTTCAAAGTTCGTCACGTGCTCAACGCCCCGCCGCTCTCAAAATGTCGTAAACCGTTTCGCTGAATACTCGCCGGGGAACCTTTCCGAGCGGGATCGGCTTGCGGTCGCTATAATAGGAATAATCTCTCTCCTTGCCCGCCTTGAAGAAAATGAGCGACTCCAGCGTGATATCCTCCAGGCCCTCATAATAGGAGATGCTCGTTCCGCTGAATGTCAGCTCGGCCTTCATGTCGCCGTAATTTTTGTAGAATTCGTGGTACCAGCCGCCGTCCATCGGCTGCCCTTTGATCCAGCCATACTTTTCGAGCGCTTTCGGAAATCCGGTCGGGGATAGTTCCGCGTCCGGCAGTCGTTCGTACTCGCCTTTATCCTGCTCTTCTTCCAGGATGGCGTACGTCTCCCGCTGCAGCTGGGCGAACGGCTGAACGATTTCGTAATCCTCCAACTGGGTTTTCCAGGCCTCGATGACGGAAGCCTCCAGTTCCAGCGGGTGTACGAGCCCGACCCTGGACGCCGAATCCAGCTCGTATTCTTCCTCGTCCACGGTGTTGAAAGTGCCGTCCTCCATGTATCGGAAGGTCAGCGCCAAGCCTCCATCCTCATAAACGCCCCAGATCAGGCCGACCGCGAACTTCTGCATGATGACGTTGTCCACAAACAGGGCTTTCCAATCTTCGCCCGTCCATAAGCGCTGCTTGGACAGCGATTCTTCCAAACGCTGCATTTGCACGTTCACCATCGTTTTAAGGTCCTTTTTCAGCTGAGTGAACCGTGCCTTGGCCGTTGACGCCAAGTCCGGATCATCCTTCTGTCCGGGAGCGGGCAGCGATTTGACCGCTTTGCCGGCCTCTTCGTTCCACACCACGAGCTGAAGATCGGTGTTGACCTTGATCAGGAAGGAGCGCTCGCCGTAGCTGAGCCGCTGTGTTCCTTTCTCGTCGAAGCCGAGCGACGACACCAGGCGGTCCTCCAGCTGCTCGGACGTGAGCCCCATTTGTTCCGCAGCCAGCAGCAGCGCTTCCTCCGCGGCGGTCTTCACCTGGCGATTCTTCACGGAGCGTTTGATCGAGTCGATGGCCATCAGCGCGGCCGGTTCCTTCAGGTAGGCCAGCACCTTGACGGCATCGGCGGCAATCGCGCCGCGGCTGTTTTCCGTCCACTCCTTGATCTGGCGCGTAAAGATACTCACCAGTTGCACGTCGCCGAACAGCGCGGACAGGTACATGGCCCACTTTTCCTTGGCCGGGGCCCCTTCCTGAATCCAAACCTGCAGCAGCTCCATCGCAAAACGTGCCAGGGAATCCGCGGTGGCATACGTGCGCACTTCGTTCAATCCTTCGTTCGGAGCAGCGCTATGATCGACCGATTGAAGAAGAATATACGTTTTGATCCGTTCATCCAGCATCTCTCCATCGGCGCCTGTGAGATCGGGCAGCTCGCTGGCGGACAGCCAGCCGATGCGGGAGCGTTTCTTGGCATCGGCTTGCTCCGCGAGCGCCGCATGCGCATGCATCGGGCCGAGCTCCGCCGTATCCATCAAAATCCGGATCAGCGTTTTCCAGTCGGCGGATTTTTCGCTGGTCAGCAGTGACTGGTAAACCGCGTGTGGTTGTTCCAGGCTGCGGATGGCGTTCAGTACCATTTCCTTGATGCCGGCCTTTTTCTCGTTGCGGTAAACGTGGATGTAGAGCTCCGGGTCCGGCGTACGGTTGAATTTTGCTGCGGCAAGGGCATTCGCTTTCTTGGACGAGTCCTGAAGGCCCAGACGAAGCGAACTGGAAAGCTGCTCCAGCGTGAGCTGCTTCCCTTCCCCGAACGCAATGTCCAGCGCGAGCAAGCGGGTATCGGCAGGCAGCGATTTGTACTGGCTGAACGCGAAATCCAGGTTCTGCTCGACGATTTGCGCATATTCGTCGTGCGGGACCGCGCGATAGCTGTAATCGCGCATGCCGTTGAGCTGAAACAGGCTGGATAGCAAATGCTCGCGGTTTACCTCCGGATCATCGCCGTGCGCCTTGAGCAGCTGCTGTCCGCTAAAGGCATAAGAGGAATACAGATCGGACAGCGCCTCCATCGTGCCCGTTTCGGGACGCGAGAGCAGCACCGCGAAACGGCGCATCGCTTCGGATTCCACCGGCAGGAACGTGATCTTGATCAGGTTGGCAATGCGTTTCGGGTTCCGGTTCAGATGGGTGAACAAGGCGCGGTTTACGTTGTCTTTCCAGTAGTCCTCCAGCGATGTCTCTCCTGAGAGGTATCGTGCGACATTCAAGCCGTGGCGTCCCCCTTCGAGCGGGTGGCGCAAGGCGGCAAACACGGCTTCCTCCACCGTGCCGGCTTCCGGTGGCAGCGCTACGCCATGATCGTCGAGCACTTTATGGATGAATGCCCTGAAATAGGCGGAACGCGAAAGGTCGTATGCACGCTTGGCCCGCTCCGGATCGCCCGCGATGGACGCTTGCAGCGCCTGCCAAGGCACATAGTGGCTGTACAAATCGGTGCACAGCTGCTCTATCAGCCGGAAGGGCTCGTCCACCGGCAACAGGCCGCTTAACAGTTCTTCCGTATTTTTGGCGCGATAGTCCATGCTGAGCAGGTAATGGCGCACTTCCAGCGGATATATCTGATGCAGCTCGCGCAGACCTTCCAGCAACGCCAGTCCGGTGTCGTCCTGTTTGTCCAGGAAGGCTTCTTTGCCGCCCGCGACGTTCACCAGATACAACAAGGACGTGCAAGCGAGCATCAGCGTGTTCTGGAGCACGCTCGGCGTGACGCGGTCCTTCCCGCCCGACGAGGCGTCCGGGTACCGATTCGCCATGATCGCCTTGCGCTTCTGCTCCAGCCATTCCTGATCCAGCTCCTGCCATGATCGGTTATCCTTCGTCTGCGCGTATCCGACGACGAGCGGCTCAAACAACGCATGGAGCAGTTGCCTTACCAAGGACGCGTCTCTTGCCAGCACGGCCCGGTACAGCTCGGGGAGCTCGTTGTTGAAGGCCTGAACCTTGGCGTCATGCTTGGCGTCGCCCGGCAATCCCCTGTAGGCATGGAAGAGCAGCAGCGCTTCCACCATGTCGTTGCTGTTATTCCCATGATTCGTTTTTTGGTTTTCCAGATGCCTCTTCATCTTGGTCAGGCTGCGCTTGACCTCATCCACGACCTCGCTATTGCCGGCATAGGTACGGATGTTCTCCAATCGTGCCGCGACTTTGCCCATCCGGTCGCCGCCCTTCGTTTTTCCTGCCAGTCCATATGCCTTCGCATCGCCGCCCAAGCACAGGGAGAACGCGCTTTCTCTCCAGGAATTTCGGTAGTCGGATTCCAGATGAATCAGGATCGCCCCTGCCCGGAAAAAGACGTCCCCTTCATCCTTCCGGCCCAGCTTTATGAGCGCTTCCGTGCTCAAGTATGTATAATGGCTCTTTTTGCCGAGCATGTCGGGGAATGTGTCGGTGTTTCCCATAATATAATCGTAAATTTGCTCGCTCCGGTCCGTTTTCAGGGAATATTCATCGGAGCATACCCGGGCGAATTTTTCCGCCAGCGTTTCGATGGTGCGGTCTGCGGTAAGCATCATTCATACCTCCATGAAAGGTTTGTTTTAAACAGCAAGGCTTTGCGATTCAACTTATCGTTATCCAGCGGAAGAACGGATGTTCAAGTGACGATGTCCCCGATCCAGTCCGCAAGCTCGTTCGGCGTAATGGCAGCGACGTGTGCTCCAAGATCGGCCAGAACCTGGGCCGCGTGCTTGTTGTATACGGAATTCCCTTCAAAATCGAGCGCGGTAAGCACCAGCAGCTTGCAGCCCGCATCCATGATGTCCTTGCACGCTTTGTACATATGCTGGATGGGGTATCCCTCCTCCAGGTCGCTGACCAAAATATAGATCGTTTTGCCGGGGTTCTCGATCAGCGTCTCGCCGTAACGCAGCGCCTTCGCGATGTGGGTGCCTCCGCCAAGCTGCACGTTCATCAGCACGTCCACCGGATCCTCCAGCCGGTCGCTGAGATCCACCACCTCGGTATCGAAAATGAACAGCTTTGTGCGCAAGGCGTTCAATCGGTAAAAGATGCTGGCCATGACGGAGCTGTAAATGACCGAATCCATCATGCTGCCGCTTTCGTCCACGCCGATGATGACGTTCCACTTGTTCCGTGCTTGGACGTTGCCGTCAAAATAAAGACGCTCAATCACCAGCCGGCGTTTTTCCCGGTCGTAGTTTTTTAGGTTTTTTGCAATCGTTCGCTTGAAGTCGAGGTTGCGCAGCGAACGAATGGGGCTGTCCGCGTACCTTGAGCGTTTGCCCATAATGCTTGCCCTCGCTTGGGACTCCAGCTTGCGGCGCAGATCCTCCACGACCCGGCGCACGATGTCCTTCGCGCTTTTCAGCGCCTCGCCCTTCATGCGTCCCTTGAACTGCATGATGTTTTTCAGCAGTCCCATGTTCGGCTCGAGCGACTCGAGCAGCTTTTTGTCGGTCAGCAGCTCGGTCAAGCCGTAGCGGTCCAACGCCTGCTTTTCCAAGATTTCGACCGTCGGCTTGGGAAACAACTCCCGGACCTTGTACAGCCAGGACGGAACGGTCAGGTTCGACGGGCCGCGTCCGCCTTCTTTCCGGTAGCCCTGCTCCTCGCCATGCTCTCGGCTGTACAGGTAATCCAGAATTTCATCCACTTCGGCATACCGGAAATGCTCCGGATCGAATTCGTCCGACCGGGCAAGACCTTCATTTGCGGCTTCCCCAAGGATGAGCCGCCAGCGGTTCAGCGACTCGGACTCGGCGCTTGGGGAATTGCTTTTTGGCTCGGCTTCCGCTCCCCCGCCGTCTAGCCGCTTCAAATCAGCTTCCATGCTTCAAACTCCTTCCTGACGGCCTCGTCCCATGTCCGGGCTTGTGCCAGCTCCAGCTCATCCATGGCCGGCGCATCCAGCTCGTCGGCCTGCACGCGGAACAACCCCGCCACCCGTTCGGAGATCAGCGTAATTTCCAGCGGCGTGAAATACGTAAACGCCAGCCGCAGCTCGGGGACCATGCCGACGAATTCCTCATACGGCAGCTGTCCGACCAAGTAGTTCAGTTCGGACAACAGCTCGTCCTCGTACAGGAACGCATCGCGCGAGACGGCGAAGACGCCCTGCAAGTAAAGGGCTGTCTGGCGCATTCGCTCCGGGGCGCCGCGAATATAAGCACGGGCCCGCTCGACGATTTCCCGCCGCGGCCGATCTCCGAGGCCGGAGGATATCGCTACGCAGACGCCTTCCAGCTGAGCAGGCAGGCCGGGGTCGGCAAGCAGCTCATTCATATGCGACCGGAACACATCGACCCCGAACTGCGGGTCCGGAGAATCGGCGAGCATGGACAGCAGCTTAAGTCCTTGGATGATCGCCCCATGCTCGTCCGGATTCGCGCGCGCCAGCTGCGTTAACTTATCCACGGCATTGTCGTATGCCTCCGCGACCAGTTCCGGCAGCCGCGGATCCTCCGTCAGGCCCAGCAATCGGCCATGCTGCCGGATCCGGTTCAATGCGTGCAGGCTGCTGCAAAGCGACAGAAAATTCCCATCCTTTCGCAGGGCGGAGCAAACCTGATCGTACAGCCGGGCAGCGGTGTCCTGCAGACCCATCAGCAAGGCCAGCAGCATTCTTTGGGCCATCTCGCCGCTATGGTGGTCCGGGATGCCCTGCATTTCTTCTTCCAGCTTGCGCGTGGCAGCTTCCCTGAGCGTTCCGCCGTACAGGGAGTTTTCGATCAAACGCGCCTCAGTGCGTGAGGAATAGGCATACTCCCACGTTTCCCGGACCAGGCTCATGTCCCGCATGGCGGTCCAGTCGGGTCCGGACTTCCGCTCGGCAAACGTCGGAACGAGATAGGCCATGCATTGAAACAGCTGGCTTAACCGGCGATGGCCGGCTTTGGCATAGAGATCCAGCACTTTTTTGTGCCGTCCTGTCGTTTCGATCCGGAGTTTTGCTTCCATGCACCGTTCCTTAAAATCTTCCACGATCGGCACATGAAAAGGATTTCTCGCAACGGTGCCGACGGCATCCCCGGTCAGCATCCGCCCAAGCTCCGTAAGGGGCTGCTCCGTAGCCAGCGACTGCTCGCCTTTTACGAACGAGGACAGGGCCGCATCCATCAGCTCGTACGCGCCGCCCTCCCTTTTTCCCCGCAAAGCTGCAAGATCTTGCACCATCCTGAGGCCTCGATCGCGTCGCTGGTGGATACGCCCTCATGGCGCTCCCGCAGCTTGCGGGTCAGCCGGGCGATCAGGTCAACGGCAACAAGCCCGAAAGGCTGTTCCTTCCCGCGCCGGAGACGTTCCCAGACCATGTCGTAGTAATTCGGGTACGGCATGCCGCTGGCATATCCGTTCAGCCGGTCCGCTTCGGGGAACGTGTAGGCCATCGGATAAATCTGGTGCTGCACCTGTCCGGCGCCCATATCCGGCTTTTCCGAGGCACGGCGCCCAGCTTCCGGCTCCGCCGCTTCGGCGATCAGCCCGTACGTATGGAAGCCCCCGGTGACGACAAGCACGCGCTCATGCTGCCGGCGCGCCTCCGCGATCCGCTCCCGCATGCGCTCTTCCCTCGCAAGATCGCCGGAAGCCAGGAGCCGGCTTTCCGGGTAACACATGCGGGACAGCGTACAGTACGCAAATACGTCCTGAACGAAATCGCGCGTCGTTTTCGCCAGTCCGCCAATCTCGAATACCTTCTCCCACAGCTCGTCAAAGCTGCGGCAGTTCAGCTTCGCGCACAGGCGCTGAATAAAGGCCGATCCGGCCAGCAGCGTCTCATCCTGCGTGGATGCCTCAAGCTTCTCCGTATTCTCCGGCTCAGCATGGCAGCTTGCCAGGTGATGGTAGTCCAGATCGATGAACTGCGCCGGAATGCCTCGCTTGGCCGCTTCCTTAAGGGCCACGTATTCCGGCGAACATGCGAGCATCGGATAATAACAGGCATCCCTTCCCGCCTCGTGCTCGTACGTGTAATAGAGGGCGACCGGGGGGATCGTGGCTTCGTCGGCAAGCACCCCGATCAGCGGATTCCCGCTCTCCGGCCCTTCGATAAGGATCGACTCGGGCCGGTATTCATGGATCAGCTTTACCAGGTGGTGGCAGCAGGCCGGGCTATGGTGCCGGACCGGAAAGTAGACCGTGCCGCTGCCCAGATCGTGCACCTTGGCGTCAAACAGGCCTTTTAATGACGCGACATCCGCATCCGTCACCTGGCTTAACCAATCCATTTTTGCTCCTCATAATACCGGTTCCAGATGCCTTCATCCTTAGACCGCATCTTCACGACCTTCGAGAAATACGTTTTGAGAATCGACAGGTCCTTCTCGTTCTCCTTGGCGATTGTGCCGAGCATGTTCTGCACAAGCCGATCCAGCGCGATGTCCTTCCCTTCATAGTAGTACGAGGTCATCGCGCTCTGGACATACACGGACACGGCTTCCGCCGTGCTCATCGTTGCCTGCGGCGAATCCAGCCTATAACCCTCGCGGGTCATTCCGGTGCGGAGTTCCATGAAGGTCGTGGCCAGCAGCTCCACCACCTCCGTATCGATTTCGGCCTCGATGCCGCTATGCTGCAGCAGGCTGCGGGCCTGGGATTCGATGATTTTGGCCTCCAGCTTCACATTGCCGATCGGTTGATCGTCTCGAAGTTGAACCGGCGCTTCAGGGCGCCGCTCATCTCGTTGACCCCCTTGTCCCGGATGTTCGCCGTAGCAATGACGTTGAATCCGGGCTGCGCGAACAGCACGCCCCCTTCAAGCTCGGGAATGCTCATCACTTTATCGCTCAGGATGCTGATCAGGCTGTCCTGCGCCTCCGACGGACTCCGCGTAATCTCTTCGAACCGCGTCAGGATGCCCTTCTTCATGCCGGTATATAGCGGGGACGGCACCAGTGCCGCTTCGGAGGGGCCTTTATCGAGCAGCATCGCATAGTTCCACGAATATTTGATCATGTCCTCCGTCGTGCCGGCCGTCCCTTGGATCGTGTTCAGGCTGGTGCCCGATACGGCCGCCGCCAATAGCTCGCTGAGCATCGTTTTGGCGGTGCCCGGCTCTCCCACCAACATCAGGCCGCGGTTGCCCGCCAGCGTCACGACCGCGCGCTCGATCAGCACGTCATTGCCATAAAATTTGCGCGTGATTTCGATCGGCTCGCCATCAAGCATGGCAGGCTCGTCCCGCCCAATTATGAAGTCCCGTACATATGCAGGGGACAACAGCCAGTTCGGTGGACGTTTGCCCGTGTCCTCCTCGCGCAGCGCCCGCAGCTGCTTTTCGTATAATGTCTCGGCGGGTGGTTTCAGCATCTCCATCGTCAGGATGTCTCCTCTCGAATTAACAGATCGTACGTTCTTATTTGTTCCATGTTAACACAAGCCCTCTTTTTCTTTGTTAAAAACGCCAAAAAATAGTTGAAATGTCCTTCTTCCCGCAACAAGTCTAAGTCTAAGGAAATAGCTTGTAGCGTATTTTTATGAAATGCTGTTTTTCCATCAAATGGGATCATGATAATCTTTGAAGCGGAGATCATAATGCGGCTGTTATCCGAAGTATTGCAACTTGGCCAAAGTTTTGGACGAAAGACTTCCCCTCGGGTATGAGCAAAATGAATATCACGGATAGCGCTGGCCTGCATGCCCATTTAATGACGTATGATGCTGACTAACATAATCAACAAAAATAGCCTTAGCCGTTAGTCGGCCAAGGCTATGTGCATCCGGGCGAGCCGGAGCCGATTCGCGATTAATGATCCGTTGAGGCTAGTGATACGAAGAAACATTAGACATTATCTAATCGGTTATGAATGTGAATTATTATCCATTATGGCTAACGATGCAAGTTCTTGTCTCGAGCCAAGGACAAGAACTTGCATCGATAAAACAAAAAAGCCGCGGATTTCGCGACTTCGTATGCGTACATGTTAACCAGCGGCATTCCTGGACTGCGGACTGCCGCTGGTTTAAATTGAACTAACGTGTCCGTTAGCGTCAAGACATACTTGCCAGATGCTCCTTAAGACGATCCATGGTCTGTTCGGCACCTGGGACGGCATATGTTTTCACCTTATCGAATACAGCGGCACTTTCTTCAAAAACCGTGCTATAAGTGAGTTCGGTCTTACCATTGAGATCCTCAAAGATGGCTGTCGCCAGAAAATGGGGAAACACAGCATGTTTGATGACGATTCGCTCGGGTTTAACGACTTCGACAAAGACGTTGGTGTTGGGATAATCGACGCCATCAGGACCGTGCATGATAAACTCCCATGTACCGCCCGGTTTCATGTCAAACTTATGAAAAGTCGTCGTAAAACCTCGAGGTCCCCACCACTTCGACAGGTGCTCCTCTTTCGTCCAAGCATCAAACACAAGATCGCGTGGAGCATCAAATACGCGGGTGATCACAATCTTTCGTTCACCTACTTGCGTTGCGATTTTGTTTGTTGCGCTGTTTTGGTTCATGTCCATCCCTCCCAAATGAATTTGACTTTGACTTGTTGAAACCTATATCACTATGTAGCTTCCCTTGCGTTCCTTCCCATGTTTAAATAAGGGGTAAGTTTTACAGTCATCATTTTTTCAATCATAGCAAATAAACAATGCATTGAGTTCTTCCAGATTGCTCTCTTGAAGAGCCCAATCACTACATCGAAAACGCCCGTCAGGCCGCCTGAGAATTTCATTCTTGGGCGGCCTGCTTTTCGATCCGATGGATCTATGAATATTATATATTTTTGACATTTAACATTCTGATCGCATTAAGTATAGCGAGCACGGATACGCCCACGTCTGCAAATACTGCTGACCACATGCTCGCGATTCCAAATGCTCCTAGAATAAGAACAGCAAATTTTACGGTTAAAGCAAACGTAATATTTTGCTTGACAATTCTTAATGTTTTACGTGATATTTTTACGACTGTGGCGATTTTCGAAGGTTCGTCCGTCATGATGACGACATCTGCCGCTTCAATTGCGGCATCAGAACCGAGCCCGCCCATGGCAATACCGACATCGGCTCTTGCTAGCACAGGAGCATCGTTAATACCGTCACCGACAAAGGCAAGTGTGCCTTTTGCTGATTTTTCGCTAAGCAATTCCTCCAATTTATCGACCTTGTCGCCTGGAAGCAGTTCGGTATATGCTGCATCCAATCCAAGCTGGTTCGCTACTTTGATACCTGCTGCTTTACTATCGCCTGTCAGCATTACTGTTTTGCGAATTTTATTTGCTTTCAAATCTCCGATCGCTTGCTTAGCATCTTCTTTGATCTCATCCGATATCGTAATAAAACCTGCATAAGCGCCATTGACAGCGACATGAACTACAGTGCCTACGATTTCCCCTCTATTGTAAGGAATGTTTTCTCGCTGCATCAGTTTGGCATTACCCGCCATAACGGAGCGGCCATCAAAAAGCGCCTTGACACCATGTCCTGAAATTTCTTCAGCATCAGCTAATCTTGCGTTATCAATCGGTCGTCCGTAAGCTTGCTTAAGCGACATTGAAATAGGGTGATTGGAATAACTTTCTGCATAAGCAGTAATTTCCAACAGTTCGTCTTTGGACATTCCATTTGGTTGAATATCGGTTACATTGAATGTTCCTTTTGTTAAGGTACCTGTTTTATCAAATACAATAATTTCGGTATCGGCTAAGGCTTGAAGATAATTTCCGCCCTTAACCAATACACCCATTTTGGAGGCGCCGCCAATACCGCCGAAAAAGCTTAATGGAACGGAAATAACTAATGCACATGGACAGGAAATAACCAAAAATACTAATGCTCTGTATACCCAGTCGCTAAAGGTGGCTCCGTCAACAAAAAGTGGTGGAATAACGGCGATCAACGCGGCAACGATGACTACAATCGGAGTGTAGTATTTAGCAAACTTCGTAATGAAGTTCTCCGTGGTTGCTTTTTCACTGCTGGCATTTTCGACCAGATCCAATATTTTGGCAACGGTGGATTCTCCGTATTCCTTGGTTACTTTTATCGTTAAAACGCCATTTAAATTGATAAACCCACTTAAAATATCATTGCCTTTGGATATCTCTCGCGGTACGGATTCGCCTGTTAATGCAGATGTATCTACCATCGATGCACCGTCAATGATTTTACCATCGAGCGGGACCTTCTCACCGGCCTTTACAACAATAATATCGCCTATAGCCACTTCTTCAGGGTCGACCTTTACCAGTTTTCCGTTTCGTTGAACATTGGCATAATCAGGACGAATGTCCATTAACCCAGCGATCGATTTGCGCGATTTATCAACAGCGTATGATTGGAACAATTCTCCAACTTGGTAAAACAGCATAACTGCAACGCCTTCAGGATATTCTCCAATAATAAATGCACCAATAGTTGCAATGCTCATTAAGAAGTTTTCATCAAATACTTTTCCGCGCAAAATATTCTTTAGAGCTTTAAGCACAACATCGCCGCCGGCAATCAGGTAGATACCGAGATACGCCCAAAGCCTCCACGAATCAGCAACAGGGAATATCACCACAGTTAAAAATAAAACCAAGGCTGTGATTGTACGGATTAACCGTTGTTTCTCTCTCATGATTTAATCTTCACTCCATCTCCTTGCATACTATGAATGGCCATGATGATTCCTCACGGCCATTCATAGTACCGCTGGTTATTAAGCTTTCACTACAACGCCTGGTTCGACTTTTTTAATCGTTGCTTTAGCTTGTTCCACAACGCTATCAAATTTGTCGTCAGCTGCTTCAAGCACCAGCTTGCTGGTCATGAAGCTTACAGTTGCTTTGCTGACATCTTCTATTTTTGATACCGCTCTTTCCAATTTAGCTGCACAGTTAGCGCAATCGAGTCCTTCTAATTTAAAAGCTTTTCTCATAATAACTACCTCCCTTTTTATATTTATGCATGAACAATTGCTCATATTTAAATATATTGTATAATTTCGTTTTATTCAAGTGCAAAATGAATATTGTTTTAAAATCTGCTTGATGCAACATGCCTTCTTGCGGCCGATATGCTTCTTCCATCATGGTTTTTACTGACAGCGTGGCCAAGGATACCGGCAAGCTATCCGGTTCTAGGTAGCCCTATGAATCTGTAAGAGGCGATTACTTTCGTCAACAAAAAGAGAACGCCGAGTTAAGGACGTTCTCTTGGATATTCAGGTATATTGATTAAAATCTTAGGAAAATCCCTAGCGTGCTCCACCTCCATTCAAGTATGCCATATAGATGTCACAGTTGATAGATTATGCTTAATACGTATTCAAAACCCACCCATTAGGAGGCATCACAAAATGAACAATTTCAAGATTGAAAAGAAGCAAGCCTTTCGTGTCATCGGTTTTAAAACCATCCTAAACGATGGGACAAACATCCACTCTCCACAGTTTTCAAGCCAAAAGACATCTTTTTTCAAGAGCGTGATGGATAATGGTCAAATCGCCAGCCTTCGCCCTTATGCAGAAAGCCCTTATGGTTACGCCGCAGTAGCCAAGGAGAATGGTTATGTCAATTATTATGCGGGTGTTCAATCTTCCAAACCTCTGCCTGAACATGCTGTTGAAGTCCACTTCCCGGAAAGTGAATATTTAATTTTATCAGGAAGCGGCGGATTATCGCGCTTCGCATTTGATAAGTTGCAAGATCAAGCATTTGGCTCCCTTTTAACCGATGAGTACGAATATGAATATTCTGGGGCACCGATCGCCGAAGTTTTGCTTAATGGAAATCCGACGGACGCTGAAGTTGAAGTATGGGTGCCTGTGCAAAAACGGAATGTCAGATAAGGCAGCGCAACAGGCTTATTGACTTGCGTTAGCAAAAACATGCTAATGGCCACGTTTGGCGACGTCTACATGAATTTCCTCCCCGTTAACGTGCCGGCCGATCTTCTGATCGAGCAATGCTTGCGGGAACCCGGACAAAACCAATGATCGCACATTAAGCCCACCCTTGATAAGGGTGGGCTTAATGTGCGTCCAGAGCGTTATGGAATTTTGATTGTCTTTCAACTCACAAGGAATTCCCTCTGCAAAATCTCATGAGCTGCGTTTCAGCACACTTCTAGCCAATTCGATAAAGACCCTAAGCGATGGTGAAATCCATTTCTCTTGATGCCATAACATTTGAGTAGTAAATCGTATTTCAGATAAATCCCAGGGCAAAACGATCAGTTCCCCCCGCTCCACTTCTCCCTTGATCACCATTTCAGGCAGCAAGGCAATGCCGAGCCCCGTCATTGAGCATTGTTTAATGGCTTCTGCACTGTTAAACTCCAGCTCGGTCAAGCTGTCGGCCCCTTTTCTCAACAATGTGCGATAGAAATATAACCGATAAGAGCAGCCCTTTTCGCTTAATAGAATATGCTCTCCGTGAAAGTCCTCTATGCTTAATGTTGACCGTGAAGCCAACGGGTGGTCAGGGGAAACAACCATAAGAAAGGGTTCGTCTAGCAAAAGCTCCGTATGAAGGTCCGTAGATACGGCAGGTTCATCCAGCATAAAGACCACATCCGCATTTCCTTCTCGCAGGCTCTGTTTCAAATTGTGGCTGGACAAGGGCCGGAACAAAAGACGAACGCGCGGATAGCGCTCGCGAAAAAGCCGGAGCAATGCGGGCAACCGGTACGTACAGAGCACCTCGTCTGCACCGATTATAACGGTACCGGTCAACTCCCCCCTCTGGCTTGAGACATGCCGAGCCTCTTCAATATCATTTAAAATTTTGTTGGCATAGGGCAAGAACTGGTAGCCTGCGTCTGTTAACACTACAGTCTTGCCCAGGCGATCCAGCAGCTTGACCCCCAATTCTTCCTCTAAAGCTTTGATTTGCATCGTTACAGTGGACGGAACATAGTTCAGTGATTCCGCAGTGCGGCTAAAACTGCGGGTGGAAGCAAGCGTCCAAAATGTTTTAAGTTGGCGGATTTCCATTGGGAAAGCACCTCTTCATTCAAAATAAATGAACATAACAATCAAAAACGTTTCGTTGATTTGATGGTAATCCTATCGTAGAGTAAAAATCAAGCTTCACCCCCTAAAAACTTGTATTGTAAAGGAGGCTAAGGAAATAAAGATCCTGAACATTCTGGTTCGGCGTAACTGAAGCTGGAGGATTACGATGAAACGCTTGCCTTTCATGAGGCACTGTTCGGACAATAAGCGCGACTTGACTTACCCATACTTCGAAAAAAATATTATACGGGGAGAATCGGATCATGAAAGATTACGAAATTTATCCGCTCGGAGATGTCGAACTGCAATCGGGCCACATGCTGCCACAAGCCTTTCTTGCCTATAAAACCTACGGAACTTTAAACGCCGCCAAAAGCAATGCGATTGTCTATCCGACCTGGTTCGCGGGCCTGCATACCGATAATGAGTGGTTGATTGGGCCAGACAAAGCGCTCAATCCCGACAAATATTTTATTATTGTGCCCAATATGTTGGGGAACGGTCTGTCGTCCTCCCCTAGCAATACACCGGCCCCTTTTGACAGAGCGAATTTCCCGCTCGTCACGATTTACGATAATGTCCGGCTACAACACCAGCTCGTAACCGAGAAGTTCGGCATTTCGAAGCTTGCTTTAGTCGTAGGCTGGTCGCTCGGGGCGCTGCAAACTTTTCAATGGGGGGCAAGCTATCCGGAGATGGTTGAGCGAATTGCGCCGTTTGGCGGAACAGCAAAGACCAGACCGCATGCTCAAGTTGTTTTTGAGGCGTTGATCGCCGCATTGCAAGCCGATACCAATTGGAAGGATGGCTTTTATATCCGTCAACCTGCAGCTGGACTCGCCGCAATGGGGCGCGCTTATGCCCCTTGGGGGTTTTCTCAGGCCTATTATTTGGACCAACTTTATCAGGCGGAGGGATACCCAACGTTGAAGTCTTATCTGGAAGACTACTGGGATCAAGTGTTCTTTTCTTTCGATGCCAACGACTTGATTGCCATGCTCCGCACAGGGATACACGGGGATATTAGCGCCACTCCTGCAGACAACGGAAATTTTGAACAGGCGTTGAACCGAATCACCGCACATGCCCTTGTTATGCCGGGTTCGACCGATCTGTTCTTTCCTCTCGAAGACAACGCGTATGAAGTAGAGCATATGCCGAATGCTGTTTTCCGGCCTGTTGAATCCAAGTGGGGCCATTGCTTCGGAATCGGAGCCAACGAACCGGATTCGTTCGTAATCGACAACCATCTGAAACAATTTTTGCAGTAAATCATGACTTTCAAAATTTCACAACATTTTAACTGAACTCAGTTTGATTGACTGAGCTCTTTTGCCGCTTAGCGGAAAAGAAGTCATTTGCGCTATGCCCGGCGATAAAAAAGCGTTCGTCCCGAAAAAATAGTCGCAGGATACCGGCGGTCATGCCGATGCCCTGCGACTTTTCAGCGCGTCTTAGTTCATTTGCCTTCCTCGTCTGCCGAGGGACCGTAGAGGCCCGGCACCGGAATATCAAGTAGCCGCAAATAAACCCCGAGCTGCGCACGGTGGTGGACCATGTGGCTTAATCCAAAGGTGCGCAGCGCGATCGCCCGCGGTTGGCGCATGATGATATGGTCGCCGTTCCGCAAGGTCCATTCCTCGCCGAGCGTTTTCTCGTCGCATTCGGCTAACAGCTTTTCAAGCTTGACGACGTTCGCGTCGAATTCCGCCAGCACGTCTTCGCGTCTTTCCAAAGGTTCCCGCCGAAGCGGCACGGTTGAAAGATCGAATTCCGGGTAAAGAAAAATCGCGACTTGCCAGTTCAGCAGGTTGATCAGGTGCGTGGCCAGCCCGCTGAGCGTCATCGATTTCACGTGCGGCTTCCATGTCATATGCTCCTCGGGCAAGCGCTCCAGGATGCGGCGCGTCGCGGCCAGCTCATGCATGGCGTCTCCGATGATCAGTTGTTTCACCATAGATTCCCTCTCCTCCCTTATTTGGCGTTCTCCTTGCGGATAACGATACGCTCATTATAATCAATACATACCCGCTGCTCAAATTCTATTAGCTGACAAATCGACAATCTTCGACCATACATTTTACCAATTAGATAATCTTGTTATTCCTACCATTCAGTTTGGGTTTTGTTTTTAGATGCTGCAATTATCTACCATTACCACGCAGCAGTCTTTATCGTAACCAATCTGCAGCAGTTCATCAGCCTTAGAAGCAGATCTCAAACGTTATAGAGCCCCTGAGACATCGTAGATTCTATATGCAAAAGAAGGGTCCTCAACGGAGTTGTCAGATATTTATCTCGATGATGAACTGCAAACAATTCATTTTTCAACAAGAGGTCTTTGACAGACAGTGAAATCAATTTCCCCTGCGATAGGGGCTCGCTTACAAGAACATCCGGCAAAATCGTTATGCCGAATCCAGCCTTGGCAGCTTCGATCAATGCTAGGGAATTTACGCTTGTCCATGCAGGTTGCGCGGTATGTCCGGACAAATAAAGAACGCTGTCTAAAGTATCGCGGATGGCACTGCCCTTTTCACGCAATAATAGTTTTTCGGAGCAAAAATCTTGCAGAGTCAACTCCCTGCGAGTGATAGGATAGTCGGGAGAACACACAATATATAACGGATAGGAAGCAAAAGGGGTACATATAAAAGGCCCTTGGGGAGCCGTACCTTCAATCAAAGCGATGTCAGCTTTGCCGTTCCTCAATATTTCGATGGCATTTGCTGCGCTGACCACATCGACATTGATCGATATATCAGGCCAATCTTTTTGAAAGGCTTTCAATATTTTCGGTAACCAGAACGCTGCAATTGTAATACTGGAAACAATGTGCAGGGGGGCTTGTTTTTCCAAACAGTTGATACGTGCATCCAAGGCTTCGCACGTAGATAAAATCGGTATAATTTCCTCCAGCAAAAGCCGGCCGCTTTTTGTAAGCTGAACGCTTTTTGACAGTCGGTCAAACAATGCTGTCCCTGCCTTTTCTTCCAGTTCTCGTATTGCATGAGAAACTGCCGATTGCGTGATATATAACCTTTCCGCAGCCCTTGTAAAATTTCCCGTTTCTGCAACTGCCCGCAATATTTCAAAATGCCGAAGCGTCATCATAGATGCTTCTCCTCCCATGAATAAAACTAATCGTTATTGCGAAATATTATCATTTTACTAATCGATCAACAACCTCCATAATAACAGGGTGACAAGGAGGCGATCAGATGATAAGCGAAAAAACCAAACTATATATCTGGCTTCTGGGCATAAATTTGTTTATCAGCACATTTACATTTGGCGGTGGGTATGTTGTTGTTCCGATGATTCGGAAGTATTTTGTATCCGGAAAAAAACTACTCAGCGAAGATGAACTCGTCGATATGGCTGCCATTGCACAGTCTTCACCAGGAGCAATCGCAATCAACTTGTCAACTCTCGCAGGATTTCGGGTAGCGGGGATGATGGGCGCTGTAATCAGCTGTATTGCTGCTGTCATTCCATCCCTCGTCATATTGGCATTCATCTCCATCTTCTATGTTGCTTTTGCGGCGGATCCGTCAATCTCCGCAGTATTGAGAGGAATGCAGGCAGGCGCGGCAGCCCTTATCGTTGATTTCGTTGTTGATATGTGCAGTGCGATGATCAAAGAACGTTCTTTATTTCTTTCTCTGATGATTCCGGCGGCATTTTTGGCAAATTTTATCTTTGAAATCAATGTGGCAATTATCCTCATAGTGTGTTGTTTTATATGCATTGTGCGCGTGTGGCTTAACGAAAGGCGGCAGAAATAATGGGGGAATTATTGAAACTGTTATTGGTCTTTTTTCAGATCGGTTTGTTCAGTATCGGGGGTGGGTACGCAATCATCCCGTTCATTCAGGAACTGGCAGTTGAAAAATACGCATGGGTATCGCAAAGGGTTTTTACCGATATCATTGCCATTTCGCAAATGACGCCCGGCCCGTTAGCGGTAAACACCTCCACGTTCGTTGGCTTACAGATTGCGGGGATGCCGGGCGCAATTATCGCTACTTTCGGCTGCGTGATTTCAGGAGTCGGCATTTCTATTTTGCTGTATCGTTTTTTTCAAAGATTCAATAAATCCATCTATGTGTTTGAAGCTTTGAACGGCTTGAGGTCGGCTTCACTGGGGCTTATTATTTCCGCTGCTGCAACAATATTGCTATTGACGTTTCTTGGGACATCAGCAATAAGCGTGGCTGCTAATGTGGATTGGATTGCTTTAGGTCTATTTACAGGATCTTTGTTTGTATTGAGAAAATGGAAGATGAACCCGATCCTTCTCATGGTTCTGACGGGGATACTAGGAGGCATTATTCATTAAAAATCGTACTGTTAAAGGAAATAACAAGGAACGCTGTTTCTACCTTCATGAACCTTCAGAATATCAGCCTCGGATTTCGCGACTTCGCATGCGTATATGTTCTTGTCCCCCGACAGATGCCGTGATCTGGACGAACGCCAAGAGTGTTCCAGGTGCTCACACCGCTGTAAAGGGGCCACGCCTCTAATCTTTACGGGGTAGGCCCGATGTTGTGCGCGAATTCAGCAGCTCGGCAGCAATTTGCGTACGGTTCTTGAGTCCCGTCTTTTGCAGCATGGCGTTCAGATGCTTCTTGACAGCCGCTTCGCTAATAAACAACGATCCGGCGATTTCCTTGTTGGTGGACCCGCTGGCAATTCGTTCGGCCACTTCAAGCTCCCGCGGGGTCAACCGGCTCAGCAGAGAGTCCTCCGCCTTTCGCTGATCCGTATGATGATGTTCTTTCATCGAGCCATTTTCCGTTCTTAAACTCGCCGCCTTCTTCAAAAACGCGTGCAACTTGCTCCCACGGGTATCCAAGCGGTACGCTGCAGCCTGGATGCCGCTGCTGTAGATGTACGGGTTCTCTATGCCGATTACGGGTTCAAAGCCCATACCGATATGGGAATCCCGGAAAAAGGGCAGTGCCGGAGGGCAAGCGATAAGCAAAGCCCCCGATAAAACGTGCTCCATGATCAGATTAACGCTGTCCGAACGCAAATCGCGGCTTTCAGGGTCCATCACATCCACGGCATAAATGAATTTGCATGACTCGTTCCCCTGCGGACTGTGGTCTTCCGTCAACAACCGGAAGCAAGGAGCCGAAAGCGGGTTCCGTAGTAAATATGGCAGTGTATCGGCCCGAACGGACAGCATCGCCGCCAGCCCGAGAACGTCGCCGTCCGGCCCCCGCAGCAGGCGGAATGAATCCAGCCCCAATGCGGCCAATTCGGCCGTATTCCATCCGGCCAGTCGAAGCAGGCTCTCTTGTCCCGTTAACTCATAACGGAACCACTCATCGCTGTCCGGATCGGAGCATACGATTCTGGCCGTCTTGGCCGACGACTTCCGCCGTTCGATATACTTCTCCATCTCCGACAGCGTTTTCTTCATCACCGGCTCCCAATAATTTGCCGAGCTGCGATTGTACCGAAAATGCGCGCGCAGGATCGGATGGCCTGAATGGCTGATCAGCTCGTATATATCCGGAGCGGCGCTGGACCCTCCCGCCATTTTCAAGCTGATCCGTTCGTTAGAACCGCAGTCAGTCGCTCAAGGTACTGTGTAAACGTATCCGGCTGCCGTTCCCGAAAAGTCTGCCGGGCAGCGTCCCGGACAAGGTCATGCAGCTGCCATCCCCTCGCAGAGCTTCCGACAAAGGAAAGCTTGATCAATCGTTCGAATACTCCGTCGGATAACTCTGCCTCCATCATCCGCTGCAGCATTTCGAGATCGAAGCTTCGGGGAATGGATGCCGCATATACCAAGGATCGGAGCATTTCGTCAGGTACCTCCTCAAGCCAGTATTGCAGCAGTTCCGCGTGCGTTTCCCGCTTATCGCTGCCGCGGAATTGGCCGCTACCCGCGTTGACGGCGAGCAGCGACAAGGAAAGCGGATGCCCCGATGAGATCAGCCACAGCCGGTCGATCAACGACTCGTCCGTAACTCCCTGCCGCCGGAGATAGGTTCTCGCCTCCTCATACTGCAATTCGGACAGCGGAAGGGCGACGATCAGTCTTCTCCATAACGAAGACATCTTCCAGGGGCCGCCCAGCGGGTACCTCCCTGAAATAACGATCAGCAGATCGGACCGGAGACGGGGAAAAAAGGTTTCACGGAGCCATGGGTCAATGCTTCCGGCTTCCTCGTATTGATCCAATGCCAATACGACCTTTTTTCCCTCTGCGCTGCTGTTGAGGCGCTCCGTAATCCGTTCTGCAAGCACTGTATCCATAAGGCTTTTCCCAATATCGAAGTCCAGTTTCGACGCCAAGTCCTGCATAAAAAGGTTCGGGTTGCCCATACAGTCCTGCATGTCCATCAGCACAAACCCGGCCCCCGCAGTCTCCGCCAAGCGGCTAAAGCGCGTCAACAGCGTAGTTTTGCCTATTCCGCCTGTGCCGTGCACATTTAATATTTGCGCCGTTCCTTCGCTTCCGGCTTCCAGCATCCTGCTATAATATTGGCATTCAAAGGTTCTTCCCGTAAATTCCTCGGCGCCAAGCCTGATCATTACATCTCTTATCGTTTCCATGTTCGGTACGCTCCCGGTAAAATTCTTAGCCAAAAGTATACTATCAAAGTAACAGGATGGGTAGTATTCCCTTCCGTTCCTGCATGTTACCGTGTAGAGGAAGGGAGTGAATGTCCATGAATCCAACGGATCGTGAACGTCTGTTAAAGAAAGACCGAATCAGTGGATCGGAGATTCTGCTGCGTACCCTGCTCCTCGAAGGGGTCGAATGCGTCTTCGGATATCCTGGGGGTGCCGTGCTGTATATCTACGATGCGATGCATGGAAATCCGGATTTCAAGCATATCCTGACCCGGCATGAACAAGGAGCCATTCACGCCGCAGACGGATACGCCCGCTCCACCGGCAGGACAGGCGTTTGTCTGGCCACATCGGGGCCCGGTGCCACCAATCTGATCACCGGTATTGCAACCGCGCATATGGACAGCGTTCCGCTGGTCGTTATCACCGGCAATGTGGCTACGTCGCTGCTCGGCACCGACGCATTTCAAGAAGCCGATATCGTCGGCATGACCCAGCCGGTGACCAAACACAGCTATATGGTTCGTACGGCAGATGAACTGCCGCGAGTGCTTCGTGAAGCATTTCATTTGGCAAATTCCGGGCGTAAAGGACCGGTGCTGGTTGATATCCCGAAAGATGTGTCCGCTGAGATGACGGAATTTATATATCCGGAGGAAATATCCATAAGGGGCTACAAGCCGGTTCCCGACGTCCGACCGGATCAAGTCGGCAAGCTGGCCGCAGCCCTTCGGGGTGCCAAGAAACCGCTCATTCTGGCGGGAGCAGGCATTATCCATGCCGGAGCTGAACAGGCGCTGGCGGAGCTGGCTCAACACTTTGGCATCCCCGTGACGACAACGCTGCTGGGAATCGGGGGATTTCCTTCCGATGATCCTCTTTCGCTCGGCATGGCAGGCATGCATGGAACTTATGCCGCCAACCGGGCGTTACTGGAGTGCGACTTGCTTGTCGCTGTCGGTTCCCGGTTCGATGACCGGGTGACCATGCGGCTTGACGGATTCGCGCCGCAGGCGGTCATTGCCCACATCGACATTGATCCCGCCGAGATTGGCAAGCTGGTGCCTTCGTCCATCCCGGTTACCGGAGATGCCTGCACGGTACTTCGTGCGCTGCTCGATGAGCTTCGGGCAGATTCAGCTACGCACGGTTCCTTTCATGCCAGCCAAACCGCATCGTGGATTGCCGAACTGAACCGGATGAAAATGCTTCACCCTCTCCGCTACCGCGAGGATCAGCAGGAACTCAAGCCTCAGCATGTGATCGAGATGATTGCCGCCACAACCGGAGGGGAAGCCATTATTACGACGGACGTCGGGCAGCATCAAATGTGGACCGCGCAGTTCGGCCGGTTTAACCACCCCCGTACCCTGATCACTTCAGGCGGTCTCGGTACGATGGGATTCGGTTTCCCCGCAGCCATCGGCGCCCAAATCGGCAATCCCGGACGAACCGTCATATCGATCAATGGTGACGGCGGAATGCAGATGTGCGCACAGGAGCTGGCGGTGTGCGCCATCCATCGAATCCCCGTGAAGATCGTTGTGATCAACAATCGTACGCTGGGCATGATTAAACAATGGCAGGAGCTTGTCTATGAGGGGCGCCACAGCCATATCGATTTGTCCGGCAGTCCGGATTTTGTCAAGCTCGCGGAAGCTTATGGCATAACGGGGCTGAGGGCGCAGAACCCGGCGGAAGCACAGCGGGCGTGGCAGCTTGCCATGGATACGGAAGAGCCCGTTCTGATCGATTTTGTGGTCGATCGGGATGAGCTTGTTTTCCCTATGGTGCCGCAGGGGATGGCACTAAGCGATATGATAACGGGGGAAGAGATAACGAATGGATAGGCATACCATTTCTGTATTGACCAATGATCATCCGGGCGTACTGCAGCGGATCGCCAATTTATTCAGCCGCAGAGGCTATAATATCGAGAGCATTACGGTAGGCGGCTGCGAAATCGAAGATTTGTCGCGGATGACGATCATCGCCGCGGGCAACCGTCAAATGCGCGATCAGTTGATCCTTCAGTTGAGCAAGCTTATCGACGTAATCCAAGTCATTCCGCTTGATCTCGCTCCCAAGCTGTCGCTGAATTAATGCTCGTGAAGCTGAAGGCGGCACCTGGTCAGAGGCAGGAAATTATATCGATTGCGGAAACGTTTCGATGCACCATTGCCGATGTCGGTCTGGACGCGCTCGTCGTACAGGTTGTCGGCGAGACAGCACAAAACAACGCTTTGCTTCAGCTCCTGAAGCCGTATGGACTGCTTGAGCTGACACGAACCGGCGAAACCGCGATGAGCCGGCCATAGAGGGTATGACAAAAGGCAGCCATGGACGAAACATTCGTCCTTGACTGCCCTATGTTGTCATGAGTACAAACACAGAACCGTGCTTATGCCCTTTATTCTATGCTTTTCAAGGATTCAATCATATTGATTCGTGACACTTTTCGCCGCAGCAGTAAGTTCGAGAGAATCGTGAGCACGAATGCAAGAATAACAGCCATCAGCATGACAAACAGATTTAACTGATTCGGTATTTGCTGATGAGTGCTTGACAATGCCTTAACAACTAAGGAATACATATAGCCGCTAATCGGTAACGCTACAAGAACCGCAAAGGCGGTGAGGATGATATTCTCAAAGAAGATAAGCCGGTTTATTTTCTGCTTCGGATAGCCTAATACCTTCAATGTGGCCAGCTCACGATTTCTTTCATAAATGTTAATGGAGGATATCGTATAGATGGCGCCAAAGGAAAGAACGACGGCACTTATAATAAACATGATGAAGATAAAACTATTTTGCTTCAAAATATATTGCGCGGATTTCTTTAAATCATTGTTATCTGAGATCGTATCCGCCTGTTGATCTTGTTCGAAGAAATGACGAACGCTTGCAAGGTCAGTGGCGCTGCTGGCTTCTACTAATAGCGACGATGGTTTGTAGTCGATGCCAAAGCTCTGCAGATACGCTGGCGTAACATAAAACGACGGATTCGAATACTGAGTGGATATTTGCAATACCTTCATTTCGACCGTTTTATTGGAAAACTCCGGCGCAGTGAACTTGATTTGGATGCTATCCCCTTCTGCTATCCGATAGTTGTCGGCATACGATTGGGGTACTAGCACGCCGCCGTCCTTCAGAGAGACCTGATTGCCTTTTTCGTCGAAGAA
The DNA here is from genome assembly GCF_000987955.1 of Paenibacillus sp. DMB20. GTDB lineage: Bacteria > Bacillota > Bacilli > Paenibacillales > Paenibacillaceae > Paenibacillus_AQ. The sequence goes on along the minus strand of NZ_LAZU01000003.1, from coordinate 213,553 downwards.
ACGAATAAGATTGTTTTCTTTCTCCGTAACAACTAACGTGGCTTTTTCGTTATCATCCCCTTTGATGAATTCCACGGGAAAGGTGGATAAATCATAACTGCTTGTAATGCCGATGGGTAACTGTAACGTCTCCGGAGCACTGTCTCTCGCATAATCGACTCTTAAATCATAGGTGTTCACCTTTTCAATTTGGTCGGCTACTTTTTGCAAGGATGTCATCGTACCAAAAGCTGTAATCAATAAAACCGTGCTCACCACAACACCAACGGAGCTCGCTAATGCTTTTGGTTTATTTAAGAATATATTTCTCATAATGAGCTTGTAGCTGTAGGAAATATGACTCCAGATCCCCGGAATTCTTTCGATGAGCAGCTTCTTCATCTTCTTGGGTGGTTTGGGACGCATCGCCTGAGCTGCACGTTCTTGTAGGATGGCTCTGCCGCTCAAGTAACAGGACAGGATTCCGAACGCACTTGAGAAAAGGATGGGTGGAATCACAGAAGTTAAAGATAGGGAGAAGGAAATGTCAGGCAGCGAGTAGGCTTTTGCATTCGACGCCTTTACTAATGGAATAAATACACTAGCGGCAGTGACACAACCTAGAATGGAGCCTATGATCCCTACCAGCACCGGGTAACCCATGTAATGAAGCATGATGTTTCTGTTTTTGACGCCCAACGCCTTCATAATGCCTACTTGATTTCTTTGCGAATCAATGATTCGCGACATGGTAAGGAATAGAATAATCGCTTCGATGATAAAGAGAACCAGTGGGATAACCTTGCTCATCAAGTTATTATTATGAATGGTTTGTTGTAGTTGAGAATAGCTGAACGTGCGCTCTTTACTTATTTGGTTTACGTAGGAGAGTTCTGCGGATTGTGCTTTAATAGTTTGGCCCAATTGGTCAATATCGTAGCCTTCCTTAGCATCAATCAAGATTTCATTATAGGTTAAGCCGCCTGCGATTTGAGGAACAGCAGCTTCAGCTATATACGCTACTCCTGAGGTTTTATGATCTTGAATTTTGTTCTTTTTGGCATATTCCACATTCTCGCCCAAGCCGCTAATGGTGAACGTCACATTTTTGTCATTCAAGCTGATCTGAATTTGATCGCCGACTTGGTACTGATGCTCTTTGGCATAATGGGAATCCAGCAAGACCTCATCCTGTTGGGACGGAATCCGGCCCTCAATGATCGTAGGCGTATTGATTTCATTATTTGCAGGGATCGAATGTATCTTTATCGCAGCTTTCAAATCTTCAAAAACCTGCGTCGCCTCCGAGGTGTACCGTTCTTCGATTTTGTTTATACCTTGGATTTCGCTTAATTTAGCAACGTCCTGCTTGGATATTTGGTCGTAGTAAACATTCAAGTCGCTTAAATTATGCTCTTTATAGTAACCCTTTGTATAATCGCTAAGATTATCGCTTAACGTAACCAATCCCGCATAGAAAAAAGCGCCCACTGCAATAACCAACACAAACGCAAGAAATTGTCCGATCGATTGTTTGATATCCCTTAACAATTTTAAAAATAACTTCATCATTACCACTCGATCCCTTCAACATTCTGTTTGTCATGATTGATCGTCACGCTTTCGATCCTTCCGCTCTTTACCTTAATAATTTTATCCGCCATAGGAGCAATCGCGGAGTTATGCGTGACCAAGACAACGCACTTCTTCGTTTCCTTGTTCAAATCTTGAAGAAGCTTTAAGACGGATTTTCCTGTAACATAATCCAAAGCCCCCGTCGGTTCGTCGCACAGTAAAAGCAACGGATTTTTTGCAACGGCTCGCGCGATCGCAACGCGTTGTTGTTCTCCTCCAGAGAGTTGGGAAGGGAAGTTCCTGATGCGGTCCTTTAATCCAACCTTGCATAAAATATCTTTAGCATCCAAATGGTTTTTACATACTTCCGTGGCAAATTCAACATTTTCTAGCGCGTTCAAATTCGGAATCAAGTTATAAAATTGAAATACAAAGCCAACTTTCTCAGCGCGGTATTCGGTTAATTTTTTTTCGCCCAACTTAGTGATTTCTTGATCGCCAACAAACACTTGACCTGTAGTAGCCGTATCCATACCGCCTAGGATATTCAAAATCGTGCTTTTTCCGGCACCGCTAGCCCCCAGTACAACGACGAACTCTCCCTCTGATATGGAAAAATCAACGCCAGCCAAAGCCTTGATCGGCACTTCTCCAACTTTATATTCTTTCGTTACGCTTTTGAATTCGATTAGCTTTTTCACTTCTTACATCTCCTCGTGATATATTGTACCTTCAGCAATCCTCGATCTTACTCGAAAAGGGCTCAACTAACTCGCATCCGTAACAATCTTTCTTGGTTGTCAGAGCCAATACGCAAAGCACCAACCCCTCTTTTTTGAATTGTACGTTTCATCGCCGTGTTACCTATACTTTACTTGGTACTGATTATTGCAAGATGTTGTTAATCCTATGGTACTGAATATAATTCGGTACTGTTTTGCAGATCATACCAAATTATGTTCGAAATAGCAAGCAAAATTAGGTAAACCAGCGTTTTCGGCGTTGGTTTCGTTCTACAAGTTCGACACGTCCCGCTCTTTCTCGTTTCGATTGATTTTCGTAAGCTCGTACCACCAGTTGGGTCCGCCCCCCCACATATTCCATAAGGAAAAAACAAAAATCCCCGTTTCCAGGGGATATCCATAAGATATAAAAAAGTATAAGCTTCGGAGATGCGGCTTCCTTATATCGCAAGAAAAACTTCCGCTAAATGCGGTCTCTCTTCTAAGAAAGTACGTCGATAGACGTTTTTCTTACTAACTGGTACTCACATTTAAGGGTTCGAATAACTGACTAATATCGGTTCTTTGCGCTTCACGAATCCTATCAACTGCCGGCTGCCCTCTAGTCTTTGTTCAACTAATGTTTTCCAATATTTTTGCATAGAACTACTGAATGTTCGTTCTCCTGTAAAGTATAGGCTGCATGTCCTTATTGTCGTAATCTGCCTGTTAGTTGAACATAAGCAGCCGATAACAAGACCGGCTGCCTTCTTCTTTTTGATTGAGCTATCGTTTTTCGCTAGCGTAATGACTTGATCTTCCATACTTAAGCGTAAAATAGCCCCGGCATACATATTACTTACTTGGCGATTCCCTTCCGCATTACGCCAATAGCGATCCCGCCTTAGAAACGGACATCCGGCGCTGCCGCCAACGAGATAGCCCGCTTAGTTCGTGTGTGCGATCGCACTGATTTCGATGAGCTGCTCCGGAAACGCCAAGGATGTCACGCCGATGAGACTGCGGCGGGTCTGTGTTGTCCCATGTATTCCTTGAACAGCCGGATGCACGGCTCGGCATGCTCTTGCGAGTTTGTCAGATAGACCTCTACATAAGCGAGGTTCGACTTCGTGACACCAAATCCCGCCAGCACGCGATCAAGATTTTCCAACGTCTTCCGGGTCTGCGCTTCGATATCACCCTGGCCAACGAACTTCCCTTGCATATCATGGGAAAATTGCCCCGAAATGTAGATGGTGCCGTTAACGCTGTAGCCCTGGGTGATGCCGTGATCCCAAAGATCGTGATTGTAGCTTTTGACATTAGTCATTTTTTTCTCTCCTTCAGTTCAAAGTAAGGTTAATATAAAATGAAAATGAATAAATAAACAGTACGCACTTTATTGATAGCTACTATCAGAAAGGATAGTGAAAAGATGAGTATGGCCGAATACAAAGGCAAAGTTAAAAACATTCAAGATACCCCTTTTGGTTATACATTGTCAGTAATTGGGGGGAAGTGGAAAATGGTTATTATTTATCTCCTCGCAGAAAACGAACCGGTTCGTTTTAATGATCTGAAAAGACAGATTGGAGCCATTACTTATAAAACATTGAGTTCACAACTCAAAGAATTGGAAGCAGATGGTATGGTGAACCGGAAAGAGTATCCTCAAGTTCCCCCAAAAGTCGAGTACCGTTTGACGGATAAAGCGAAAACACTACTTCCCGTTTTGGAAGAGTTATGTGAATGGGGAGTAAAAAACCAAAATAATTAACCCTATACTCTAAAGAATCGATTGGTTATTTCATGGGCGATAAAATCATGGTTATCGAGGATGAACGAAAAAAAACTAACTCATTATCATGATTGCCGTTCCAGCATTGCGTTTAACCATCGTGCATGGAAAAACGAACAGTCCGAACTTGTCCCTATTATTGTTCTAAGCAGGAAGTGATGCGATAGTTTAGCGGTGTACAACTATTGATGTCAATCGCCTCCTTGACTGCATCGTTTTGGAGCTGGTCAGAGCCTTTAAAGTTTTCGAAGGATAAAATGCATCGTTCACCAACATATTCTGATTCATCGCAGTGAACTGCCCTATTGGAAGCGAAAACGCTGCTCTCTAACGTTTCATAATGTCCTTTCGTTAAGCTTCCGGTAAGATTACTACAAGAAAGAAGACTGCCGGCAAGTTTCGCCAACAGTCCTTCTCTTCCAAGCAGTATACTCCTCATCCTATTCGCTGGACAATTCCTTGAGCGATTTGATTTTACCATGGGGATGCTGTTCTTGCTTTCGTGACTTCCAGGCAGCTTCTTTCCTTCTCTTCTGGTGAGCCATGACAGATATCCTCCTTTGGGAAATTGAGTTGTATACCGCTTCCTTATATTGTCATTCTTCGGCTCTGTTCATTCATAAAAAATGATTTCGTTTTTTTGGTAAAGCTGCCATAACGGCCGTTGCTCCGGCTGCTTCCGCAACTTTGGCTTGCTCGGCATTCATCACGTCCACGATGACACCGCCTTTTTGCATTTCCGCCATCCCTCTTTTGACCCGCTCTGTACCTGTATTTATTTTCACGCCTCCTATTGTTTTTGTTCGGCTTGTCGTACCCCACTCGGCCTGTATTGCTTTTTATGAAATTTCCCATGAATCAATAGATGTGCTGCCAAACCCGCGACAAGTCCCCAAAATGCGCCGCCGACGCCAAGCAAGGTCACATTCGCGGCTGTTGCTAAAAACGTAATCAATGCGGTCTCACGTCCCTTGGGATCCGTTAAAGCGCCCGCAAGACTGCCGCCAATTGTGCCAAGCAATGCCAATCCCGCTAACGTTGCGATAAAGGTAGCAGGAAGAATCAAAAACAGAGCAGCCAGCGTCACGCCAAAAATGCCGACAACAATGTAGAAAATGCCGCAGGAAATGCCTGCAATATAACGTTTTGCCGAATCTTCGTGCGCGTCTTTCCCCGTGCAAATCGCTGCTGTAATCGCTGCTACATTAAAAGCGTGCGAGCCGAATGGTGCTGCAAGGAGCGAACCCAAACCCGTTACGGCCAAAATCGGATTCGCGCTCGTCTTGAACCCGTCATTCCGCAATACGAGCATTCCAGGCATGTATTGGCCCGTCAAAGTAATGATAAACAGCGGCAACGCAACGCCCAATAAAGCATGTAACGAAAACTCCGGTACGACAAATACCGGTGATGCGATCGCCAATTGGATCGTGCTGAAATCCGCTTTCCCCATACCAATCAAATAAATCAGACCGATGACCAGTATGCCAACAATCGCATAGCGGGATGTAAACCGTTTTAACACGACATAAGCAGCAAACAGTACAACGACAAGCAATGGGTCAACTTTCGCTCCTTCAAAAGCTGAAATGCCAAACTGCAGTAAAATGCCTGCCAGCAACCCGGAAGCGATGCCAGGAGGAATAAGCCGGACGAAACGTTCAAACATGCCCGATAATCCTAAAACAATAAATCCTATGGCAGAGATCATGTAAGCACCAATAGCTTCCGGATAAGGGGTTACCGCTAAAGCCGAAACGAGAAAAGCCACGCCTGGCGTTGACCAAGCCGTAATAATCGGTTCCCGGTATCGATAACTTAGCCATATCCCGGTTACACCCACACCGATGGAGATGGACCAAATCCATGAAGCGGTCATTTCGGGACTTAAGCCCGCGACTTTTGCTGCCTGAAATACGAGAATAAAGGTGCCCCCGTAGTTGACAATGACAGATATTAGAGCGGCTATGGTCGGCGATATCAAATCGCGGCCGCGAAGCGAAGGGGTCGTTGTGTTCATAAGCGTTCTCCTGCCTCTCTCCTAATCGTCCTGGCGCGCGTTTTCGTTCCAGTAATAGCCTTCCGGCAAGTAACGTTGACCGAATACGCTGGTCCCTACCCTGATGATCGTGCAGCGCATCGTAGGGACGGATGATGGAAATGGGTTCCTCCTCGCTCAACCCTGTTATTTTGGCGACCTCCACATCTTCAGCACGCGTAAGTTGCTGCAATCCAAAATCACTTATGGGATCCGATACCAAAACTTTTTAACATCGTCTTTTCCTCCTTCTCTATGTAAAGACTGTACGGCAGTCGAATTGTGGCCTTGTATGCAGTGATGGATTCAGCCTGTATAACATTGCATGGTTAAAGAGCACTATGCCAGTATATCAATGAATGGATTTGTTATATATATCCAAAAACGATGTATTTGAGCAATCCAAAAAAGTGCGAAACTGGGAGCGGATAAATCGTTTGATTAGGATACGATGACCCTTCAGGCGCATCAAGGCGGATGAGGGACTAATTGAGGAAGGTATGTACCGACTTGCTGAAACGGTCTTATAGAATGTATGGGGATCCATTCATCAAGGCTATGCCGTAATGAACTTCGTTTCCTTGCTCAAAAATCAATAATAAAGCCACAAGTCTGCGATCAGGACTCGTGGCTCTTGGATATTATTTTACTCATGAACCCTTCGATCCTCTCCAGCGCTTCCGTCAGTTTCCGGGTAGAAGCTGCATAGGAGCAGCGGATATAGCCTTCCCCGCCTGTTCCGAAGACATGGCCAGGCACAACGGCAACTCCTGCTTCCTTCATCAGCTGCACGGCAAATTCCGCCGATGTCAGCCCCGTATTGGAAATGGATGGAAAAGCATAGAGAGATCCCGGCGGCTCGTGGCACGATAGTCCGCTGCTTCTGAGTCCGGCAACAAGCAGCTGTCTGCGCTGGTCAAAACAGGCCCTCATCATATCCTTATCCCCAAGCCCGTTCCGCAATGATTCGATGGCTGCGATTTGTCCGAGCACGGGCGCGCACATCGCGGTGTATTGGTGAATTTTCAGCATAGCTGCGATCAGCTCATGGTTGCCGCAAGCGTACCCTACTCTCCAGCCGGTCATGGCAAACGCCTTGGAGAAGCCGCTGATTACGATTGTCCGTTCCTTCATTCCGGGAAGAGAGGCAATGCTGGTGTGTTGCCCCGTATACGTCAGTTCTGCATATACTTCGTCTGAAAGGACAATCAGGTTGTTCGCCTTGGCGATCTCCGCAATAGGCAGCCAATCCTCGCAGGACATTACAGCTCCCGTAGGATTGTTGGGAAAATTCACCATTAGCAGCTTGGAGCGCGGCGTGATAACCTTTTGCAAAGCCTCGGCTGTGAGCTTGAACCCCTGCTCTGCCGCTGCCGGAACCTCTACCAGCACGCCTCCGTTCAGATGGGCAATCGGGGAATAGGCAATATAGCCGGGAGACGGAATAATCACTTCATCCCCAGGAGCAATAAAAGCCCGCAGCGCCAAATCCACCGCCTCACTGCTTCCCACCGTAACCAGGATCTCATCGGCGGGATTATAGCGGAGCCCAAACCCATTATGCAAATAACCGGCGATTTCTTCCCTCAGCTCCGGCAGCCCGGCGTTCGACGTATACATCGTCTCACCCTTGTTCAAGGCCCGGACGCAAGCGGCCCTCACATGCTCCGGCGTGACGAAATCCGGCTCCCCGACTCCAAGGGATATCATATCTTTGTTAGCTGCGCTCAGATCAAAAAAAGCCCGGATGCCCGATGGTTCGATTTCCCGCACACGCGGGGCAATAAGTTCATTCAACATGAACAAGCCCCCCGTTCCGGCTGCTTCGTTCCGCCAGTGAGACAGCGATAATCCGATCCAACAGGGTGCTGAAGGTCAGCCCTGCCGCATGAGCGCTTTTGGGCAACAGACTGGTCTCAGTCATCCCCGGCAGCGTGTTCACTTCCAGCACATACGGAATGCCGTCCAGCAGCATCATATCAATCCGTGCATACACACTGCATTTTAGTGCTTTGTAACTGGCCCATGCACCGGCGCGCACCTGCTCCAGGGTCTCCAACGGCAAGGCTACCACCTGTTCATCCGCCCCGCCTGCCTCGTATTTGGCACTATAATCGAACCAGTCTCCCTGCATCGCTTCAATCCCCAGGATGGGCAGCAGTTCATCATTTACAATGGAACAGGTTATTTCCTGTCCTTTAATGTAGCGTTCGATCATGACCGAAGAATCCTCGGCAAAAGCTTTCTGCACGGCACTCCGCAGTTCCCGGCTTCCGTTCACCTTCTCCACCCCGATGCTGGATCCGCCCGAAACCGGCTTCACCATTACCGGATAATCCAGCTGTTCTACAGCCTCCTCCGAGAAATCCGCCATGCTGCTCCAGCACAGCCAGTCGGGTGTCTGCACACCTTCGCAGCGCAGAATTTTTTTGGACAAATCCTTATCCATGCACAGGCTGCTGGACAGCACCCCGCTCCCGGAATACGGAATACCCAGCGTCTCCAGTGTCCCTTGAACCGTACCATCCTCGCCAAATGGCCCATGTAGAGCGAGCAGAGCAAAATCCAGTCCCTTCACGGCATCAACCAGTTCTTCCCGCTGCGTAATTACAATGGGAATGACTTCGTATTTGTTCGGGTCGAGATGCTTCACCATTTCTCTGCCCGTCATCAGCGACACCTCATATTCAGACGAAACTCCGCCCATTATTACGCCTACCTTCATCTTCAACACCTCTTATCCCATTAGTTGCCGTGCCACATTGCCGATCATCGCGATTCCCTTGCGAATATCCTCATCACTCACCCTGGAGAAACCAAGACGCAGCGTATTCTGTCCCGTACCATCCGTAAAGAAGATGTCTCCTGCGGTAAAAATAACACCACGCTCACGGCAGGCAGCAAGCAGCGCCCGGGTATCAAAACCTTCCGCAAACGTTGCAAAAAGATGCAATCCGCCGTCTCCCGATAATGCCGCAAAAGGAATATGCTCCTTGCAGCACTCCAGAGTCAACTCGTATTTCCGTTTATATTCCGTTCTTGCCCGCTTCAAATATTTCTCGAAATGCCCCCCCAGCAGATATTGATACAGGAGGGACTGATCTAAGGTCGAAGTGTGAATGCTGCGTGCCCGTTTGATGCTCTCCAGAACCGAGACTAGCTCCCGATCGGCCAGAACCCAGCCAACCCTCAGACCGGGAAACAGCACCTTGGAAAAGCTTCCGAGATAGACTACACTGTTCCCGCTGCCCGCCGCAGCAATAAGCGGCGCAACATGCGCACCAGAATAGCGCAATTCTTCGTTAAAGCCATCTTCAATCACCGGGATTTCATACTGTGTCATGAGCTTCATCAAGTGATGTCTTTTCTCAGGAGACATGACAATGCCTGTCGGATTATGATAGGAAGGCACAAAGTAGGCGCAGTCGTAGTCCCCCTCCTCCAATGCCCGTTTCAGTTCTCCCAGCTGAATGCCGTCCCGCTCCATGGCAATCCCCTTGATCTCAAAACCATGCAGCTTCAGATTCTTGATCGCCGTGTGATGTGTCGGATTCTCGCAGATCACAGCTCCGTTTTTCTTGTTCAATGCCGACAATACAATATCGAATCCTTCCGTAAAGCCATTGGTAATCAAGATATCTTTTCCGTGCATATCCACGCCCTTGTGCTCCATATACTGTCGCAAATAGTCTATTAAAGGTTTATAGCCTTTGGCGTATCCGTAATTCAGGAGCACGTTTCCCTCAACCGACATCCGCTCCATAAAGGCTCTTTTCACATGATTCAGATCGAACAAATTTTCATCCGGAGCGATGCTGGTAAAAGAAATCGTTCCTTTCTCCGCGCGAATGCCCCGCTTCATAATATCCATGTCCTCCGCCATTTCCGCATGTCCATTCAGCCGCGTTCTCCAGTCCAGCGTCCATGAGGGGGCACTGCCACTGCCGGCTGCAGCAATGGCTACATAGCTCCCCTGACCTTGCACCGCATAAGTAAACCCTTCATCCTCAAGACTCTCATAGGCGGAAATCACGGAGTTGCGGCTGACCTGAAGCAGCAGGCTGAGCTCCCGGGTAGAGGGCAGCTTCTGGTTGCCCTGCAAGGCACCCTTAATAATCAAATGCTTCATGTAATCCTTGACTTGGATATATACCGGACGTCCGGCAATGAGCTTGAAATCGTTGAACATCCTTCAATCGCCCCCCATAGCTATCATGGCACAGACGGTACATAATAAAAAGAACCACCGTCCCGGATTTTTCATCCGGTTGTGGTTCTTGGATGGGAGATGTATGAAGTACGGCTAAATATTGTGGACCGCACCGTGAGCTCCCGTAGAAAAACCTGCCTTCCAGTATGCATCGCATCCGGTTCGGCAGGTTCTCTCCGGGGGCCTTTTTCAGCCTTCGAGCAGCGTAATCAGTTTTTGCAGGAGAACAGGCTCTTCATTTCGGAATTGGTTGAACCGGAGCCTCAGTCGTTCAAACACTTCCTTATCTTCGCGAATTTCATGACGAATGTACTGATCCCTCAGCTTCAGCGCCCTTTGGGTTATATCCTTGTAGCCATCCGCAAGCTCTTCGTCGTACGGGATGATCCCCTCATCTACCAAGTACCCGATCCGCTCGCTCATCATTTTTTTGTGCTCCCAGAGCACATGAAGGTGCCTCACATCGCTACGGTCACCGAGCCGGGTATCGTTGCTCTCTATGGCATCATAGTACATTCGCAAATAATCGTATACTTTAATTCCGAAAGCTTCCTCGTTGTCAGGATTGTAATTGATCCGGTTTAAATGGGTCTCTCCGTTTAGGTAATCGCGCAGCTGATCGATTGCGGCCGTTTTATCGAAAGGATAAGGAGAATGCGGTTCGTATTTGTAAAAATACGTATGATGATCGGCCGTGAGCTTCTCCTTCAGAAGATGTTTCATGGACTGGACAGCATCCAGAAACTCCCGGAACGGGATCTGCAGATTACGGTATACCCCCGTATGGTCGAACATGGAAGCATAGAAGACGCTTTTGTCCCAGTCGAAGCCGTATAGGAAAAGATGATGAGGGAACGGCTCTTTCTGATAGGAGGCTGCCGTCGATAACATGGCTTCGTCCAAAAAAACAACGCAATAATAGCCGTTTGCGATCTGATCCGCGAAAAATTTGGGCCAGGCGTCCCATGCCAAACTTTCCAGAATCGTATAATTGACGGAGCAGGTAAGAAGAAACGGGTTGTTGAAATTCAGCTCATTGGGCTTGCCCCGGAAAAAATCGATATAGTACTGCCTGCCGTTCTCCAGAAATTTTTTGTTGCAGTGCAGCTGGATAAAGTTGCTGTAATACCATGGAATCGTTTCTTCGTGAATGCTCGTGATCGAAAGCGTGTAAGCCCACCGCAAAAATCCTTTAAGTGGCGGATGCAGCACCGGAAGCTGAACTGCGTTCATCTATTCTCCTCCTTCAGGCTAGTAATCGGGAATCGTGACCGGCAATGCATCCTGCGACCGAGCCCGACGCCCCTACTCTTTCTCCGAATGAGGGCTCGGCGTGCATTACCCCCAGCAGCCGGCTGACTTATATGTCAGAAAAGCCGTATCAACTGCTCGCGCTGCTGTATCCCTTCACGGCATGTTTCCAGAGCAGCCGTACAGCAGCAAAGAGCAGAAACGAACCGGCCAGCGCCAGTCCCGCATCGAGCCAGCTGAGCTGTCCCAGCAGGAACATCGGCCCGAAATTGGTAATAAGGAACAATGGAATGACGAAGGTCCCGATCCTGCGGACCCAGGCCGGGTAAATAGCCATGGGAAAATTGTTGGCGTCCCAGACGGAATGGGCGATCTCCGACACGGAGCCTGTCTGGACGAACCAGAATGAAAGCAGCGCCGGGATAATCATCAGGCAGTACGTGATAACAACGGAGACAAACAGCAGCAGGATAAACCCCGCGAGTTCCAGGAACGTCAGCGGAATATCCATGGCAAGCCAGCCGATACCGATCATGACGAAACCTACGAGAATATCGGGGATCGGCAGCGCCAGATCGACGTAACGCAAGGAAGCCATAAACTGGAGGGAAACCGGCTTCGTCAGCATCAGATCAAGCGAGCCGTCTTTGATATACTCCGGAATTTTCGTGAAATTTGTAAAAAACAGGCCTACATATATTCCGGTTACCACGGTGTGCATGCCTATAAATAGAAGCAGTCCTTCGGGCGGTATGCCGTCTATGTGAAGATCGGTCCGGAATACGACGAGCACATACAACAGCTTGGCGAGCAGGTAGACGGATTCCACCAGCAGACTCATCATAAAATTGCCCCGAAACTCCATCTGGGCGATAAGACAATTTTTGACGAACATGCCGTACAGGCGCGCGTATTTTCTCATGATTTTAAACATATGGAATGTCCGCTACCCCCCAACCGCCGAATATTTCTTCATGGAAACTCGCCACGTCAGACGGGAGAGCCAGAAGAACAGCAGAATCCATCCGCATTGAATGAGCAGCCCCTGGTACATCGCCACCGCTTCCGTTTTTCCGCTGAGAACATTGACTGGAAAATAAATCGTATACGGGAACGGCGTAAACTGAAGAGCTTTCACAACCGACTCCCCGAAAATCTCCAACGGAAACATGCCTCCGCTCAAAATATTGACGAGCAGACTTGTAATGACGAAAAAATAAGAGATTTCATGGAGATAAAAAGCACTCGCGCAGATGCAGTAGGCGATCAGGAAATTGAGCAAAAGCGCCCCCCAAAGCGTGACGGCAAACAAAATCAGCCGTACAGCCTGGAGCTCAAGCACGCCCCCGGCAGATGCGAACCAGATAATCCCGACTAGCAGCAAAGCCGTAATCCCGTAATAGATCGACTTCTGGCCGAAAAAGGAGACCAGCCGATACCCGAAGTAGCTAACCGGTTTGATCAAATACTTGTTAAGGCCGCCATTTTTGATATCGTCGGCAATCTGGTGCTCGAACTGGGTAGCGATCAGCTTGGACACCAATCCCGCTAAGATCGTATACAATATAATTTGACCGTAAGAATACGAGAACAGCGCCGTCTGGCCGGAATGCCGGTACACCGCCGTCCAGATGAAATACTGGACAAGAATCGGAAAGGCGGCCCCGAGAAGACCGAGAAAAAAGTGAAACCGGTATTCCATCGAATGCTGGACGCCCATCGAAAAAACAGCCCTGTACAATTTGCGCCTGTTCATCCGACGGATTCCTTGCGGTAGAGCATCGAAATGCTCTCCTCGATCGGCACGTCCTCGATCGTCCAGTCAACGATCGGAAACGAATCAAGCACAGCACGCGATACTTCCTTCAAGCGGTACTTAGGCAGCTCCAGAACAGCGTTGTAGTCGTCTGCGCTGACGATTTTCCCGAATTTGGCCAACCGCTGCTCGGCAACGGGTTCGGAGAACTGCAACCTTATAATTTTCTGCTCGTCAAAAAGATCGTTGATTTTGTGAAGCTCCCCGTCATACAGAAGATTTCCTTCGTTAATGATGATCGTCCGTTTGCACAGATCCTCGACATCCTTCATGTAGTGGCTCGTAAGCAGGATCGTCGCGCCGAACTGCTCATTGTAGTATTTCAGAAACTCCCTGACCTTCTTCTGGGAGGGGAAATCGAGGCCGATCGTCGGCTCGTCGAGATAAAGCAGCCGGGGCCGGTGGATAAGAGCGGCGATCAGCTCCATCTTCATTCGTTCGCCCAGGGACAGCCGGCGTACCTGCACGTCCAGAAGCTCCTGCACCTCGAGCATTTCCGATAGTTCGGCAAGACTCCGGCGGTAGAGATCATCGTCCACGTCATAAATACATTTGTTCAAATAAATCGACTCGCTGGCGGGAAGGTCCCACCAAAGCTGGTTTTTCTGGCCCATCACAATGGAGAAAAGCCGTTTGAACTCGTTCTTTCGCTCCCACGGCACATAGCCGAGCACGTCGGCCTCCCCGCTTGTGGGATATAGAATGCCCGATAACATTTTGAGCGTCGTGGTCTTCCCCGCCCCGTTGGGACCAAGAAATCCGACGCACTCGCCGGGGCCGATGTCGAAGGAAACGGATTTAACCGCTTCCTTCACCAATGACTTGCGGGCAAACAAATTTTTCAGTGAATTTTTGAGCCCGGCTTGTTTCCGGTAATAAACGAACGATTTGTGCAGCTCCCGCACACGGATAAAGTCCATCCCCGCTCCTCCTGATCGATGGCCTGTTTTGCCTGATTGGACGGCATAAAGTTTAAACGCTTAAACTCCATTGTTATAAAGAAGCACGCATTTCGAGCAAATCGGCATCAGACCACAGGCCAGAACCTCTCGCTGTTTCCGGAGATCTTCGCCGTGGAAAATATCCGCCACGCTTTCTTCGTACAAATTGCCGACACTGAATTCCGGGAAAAATTTGCACGGATTCACTTTGCCGTCCGGCATTACGTCCATTCGGTTCGAGATCGAAAAACACTTCGTCCGGTTCATGGCCGGCTTCTCGCTGCCCCGGATAAATCCTTCCACCTCTTCGGGCTCCAGCGCAGGTTGATAACGGATGCGCACATTCCATACGCGGGAATTGACTCTTTTAAACTCTTCGATCAGTGTGTCGAAATTGTCCGGCGAGATGTGGAACGTGAAGGAGTGCCAGCTGTTCTTGTGGTCGTCCGCAAAGCGGGAGGCAAGATGCGGGAAATGGGCATCGAAGTAGGTGTCCATTTTCTCAGCGGTTTCGGAAGGGATGTACCAAGGGAAGCAAAAGTAGACGGAATCTACGCCCATCTCTTCGAAGAATTCCATAAAGCTGTACAGCTGGCCGACCATCTGGTCGTTTACCGTCAAGGCCACGGAAACCTTGCCTTTATATAGGCCTTGTTTTTGCAGATCCAGCAGCAGCTGTATGGCGTGGATCACTTTTTTGAACGTGCCTTTACCCCGGATCGCGTCGTTCTCCTTCTCGAAGCCTTCCAGGCTGACCAGCATGACCAGATTCTCCGACATTTTCAGAATAGAATCCAGCTTCTTTTCAATGAGAATCGCGTTCGTACAGATCGTCGTGTACCGGTCTTCTCTGGCCAGCAGCTCCGCCAGTTCATCGAACTTGGAATAGAACAGCGGCTCCCCGCCCCACAGGAATACGCGCGATTTGCGTTCTCTCGTTTCGGCCAGAAGCTTCTCCACGACGGGAATCTCGATCTCGTCGTTCTTCACTTCTTTGGCAAAGCCGTGATGGAAGCCGTCCGGATTCCATTCGAAGCAGTGCTTGCAGCGCAGATTGCAGCCGTTATTAAGCTTGATCCCGATCTCGTAAGGCACCGGGGCGGCATAAGTCGGATCTTCCCTGCGTTTTCTTCCCGTTTCCGCCAGCGGAACCAGGGTTCTTTTCATATTGCGGAATGTCAGTTTATCAAACGTAACGGCTGTTTTCGGCTGCATACGTATTCCTCCCAAAATGGTTGATTTTTGAACGCTGCTTCAGCAAACGTCTGCAAATCCCCTCCAGATGATGTTCAGAAAAATCCAGGGCCTTCCATTCCTCAAACCGGATACCGAAACCGCACGATTCCCAATAGGTTGAATTATGAAGCTCATGGTCACCGAAAGGCTCCAACATGACAAACGGGACTCCGTACGACAGCGAGTCGTTTAGCGTCGCGCCTCCCGGCTTGCTGATGATCGCCGCGCTATCGCGCATCAGGTCCGTGTAAGCGGAGTAATCCGGGAGCGGGAACTCCCGAAGGACGCCGTCCTCGCGGACATAACGGACCATCGGCGGAAACGTGTGCCGCCCCTGCGCGTCCCGGCTCCACGGATCCCAGGAGGCCTCCGTACCGAAGTAGCGCGTAACCCCGTCGTCCTCCTCCACCTCGGAGGGATCGTAGACGATCACATCAAGGCTGCGGCCAAGCTTTCGAAGCTCTGAGATCGTGGCGGCGTAAGTCCCGATTCCCCACCCGCCGCCATGGATCAGAATGCGGCCGGCACGCTGCGCGTAAAGCAGAGGCTCCGTTTCGTCCGAAGCAATGTAGCTGCCGGGAGACAGTTTCGAAGGCTCGTAGAACCAGACGTTGTCGTAGCCGGGACACAACTGTTTGTGTACTTTAAACGACGGCGTATCCCACGCATCCAACCGAATCAGCCGGATGTCCAGGGAGCTGCCGGCAGCGGCCTTATAGCGCTCCAGGATCGGCAGCCAGAAGCCGGTAAACACGGCAAAGCGGGAGACACCGGCCCGTTTCCAGCCGTCCAGCAGTCTCTGGACCGCTTCTTCGTCCAGAGAAGAGTCAACAGGCTTGGCCAGCTTATGTCCCATACGGGCAACGGAGAAATCTGCATGGAATGCTTTTTTAGTGGACCGGATCTTGTGCCGGACTTCTTCGCGATACAAGTTCTCGAGAACGTGAACTTCCGTTTCGACTCCTCTGCCTTGCAGGTATGTGTGCAGATGCATAGCCGGAATGTATGCGCCGAGCGAATTCCCCGACGCCAGTAAGGTAACCGAAGATGAATTCATGCGCACCTCCCGAGTTCCAGATTTAGTTGTACACTTTAACGGACAAGTCGGCGAGTACCTGCCGCAGGCTTTCGACCAGTTCGCTGCGGTGTCCGTCGTCACGGCCTACCACCGATACATACAGCCGTCCTTTCGGCATGCCTCGTTTGATTTGCGTTCCGTCAGCGATACGGCGTCGGGTCAGAATCTCGTTCACCATAACGGTATTGGATGATAGCGGTACGATCCCGTAATCCCCGGGTGCTGTCAACAAAAGACCGGATTCGCGTAAAGCTTGCAGGAGTTTCCCGAATGTGAAGCCCTCCGGAAGACCGAGAGAGAAAAACGTAAGCCAGCCGGTATGGTCATATGGTTCCCACCATTTATCGAGATAGGCGTTAATCAGTCCCATGGACTTACGGGCATTGATCTCCACAATGGATACGACTTCTCCGTCCTCCAGTATCATGGAGTCGAAACAGACGAAGCCGTGGTAGCCATCCTCGACCATAGCCTGGAGCGCTTTCTCCATCACGATATAATAACCGGCATTTTCCAACATGCCGTTAAAAGCTTCATCGGCTTTGATAGACCCGCTGTAGTTTTGCTGGTGATTCATCATCCGCTGAACGGAGATGAACTCCTTCTCACCGCTTTCCCGGATGAACCAGTGAGAACTGAAGTCGGTCTCTTTCATCAGCAGAGGCTCCAGCAGGAACTGAGAGCGCAATCCGCTTCCCTCCTGCTTATGCAGGTGGTCCGCTATCCTTCGCTGCATGGCTTCGCTATCGATGAGCAGGTTGCCCTTGCCCGATACACCGAAGGGATCTTTCAGCAGATATGGCCCTCGCTTCAGAAGCGTAGTTCCGGTGGTCTCCATTTCCGCTGCGCTGTTCGCCTCCGATCCGTAACACTTCTCATCGATTCTAGCCAGGAGTCGGTTGGAGTACATCTTGGAGTTAACACGCACTACCGTCTCAAGGTCAGGCAAAGGACAAAAAGGTCCGGCAGCATGTAAGTAAGCCTCCGTATCTGCCGTAATGGCGTAGGGAGACAGATTTTTTGCGGCCAAAGGGAACGCCGCTTGATCCGGCGATTGAGTATGCCGCAAATCATCGGCGGCATTCATGGGAGAAATCGATTTCGGTACGACCGCACCTTCGCGATAACCGGAACCGGCTGCCTGCAGTACCCTGTTTGCCGGTTTAAGAAGCTGGGATTGGTCAGCCGCAAGCTTGAATATGCACTGTTTGAAAACGTCGGGTCCAGGCAAGGCCTCCTTCTCATCGTTCAAATCATAGTGATAACGGGTGCGAAAAGAAAAGCCCAACCCGTTCAGGTACTCGTGCAGCGCTGGATCCATTTTGCAGCGGCTGTAAAGGACATCGTCCGGTCCGCAAAATGGAAAAAGCAGCTCGTCCATACACAGGACAATCGATTCTCGGTCCTTGTCGGGCATAGCGGGCAGCCGGGCCAGATCAGAATCCCTCCAACGCGTTTCGGGATCGAAGGTACCCATAACGATTTTTGGAATTACGCCGGCTTCACTGTTTGACATCTTCGTACAATGGCTGCTCCTGCGGCTGGCAGCTTTTCAGAAAGGTGATAAATGCGTCAATGGACAGGAGATGTTCGTAATCGAATTGGTCATAGTCAATGACCACGTTCAACTGATCCTCCACCTTGAGCATAAACTGGATCATTTGCAGAGAATCGAGGCCAATATCGTTGTTCAGATCCGTTTCGGGGGACAGGGATTGACGGAGTTCCGGTTGGTCTTCTTTAATAGCGCACAAAATGTCTACAATTTTATCGTACATGTCTCCACTCCTTTAAAGGGATAATGTGTGAGGGTACAACCGAATCCTTACGTTTACAAACTCCACTCAAATAGAAACCGGCTTCTCGATCCCTCCCTTTTTCCATAGTTACAATTATTATCTTATTACTGTTAAATACTGTCAACGATAAATATAGTAAAAGGACACCTGATGTTGCACTTAAAACAACTTCCTGCCGAAAAGCCTACCGGTAGATATAACGCGGTTAGCACGGTCGAGAGTGCCTGAGAAAGAAGCATCACAAGAAAGAGAAAAAACAAGTTTCGTTAAGAGCGAATATGACGCTAGTGTATTAAAGAAGCTGTCCTAAAAGTAGACTTTCTACTTTCGGTCCAGCTTTTTCCAGCATCATGTGTTAGCGCAAATGCAAGGGAAAACTTGACTTTCATCCCCCTTGGATAAAGATGCTCATAATAGAAGCAATTATCCGACACGATGCCGATGCGTGCTTAATGTCAACTTCTTGTTTCGGCATATCGCAGCCTAGTATTTTGAGGCTCCCTGAGCAAGACGGATCTTCTTGGCTCTATTCGAAAATCGGTACATATACTTATCACAGCAGTTTGACAACAGCAGCTAGCAAAAAAACCAGTAAAACACATCTTCTTGTGCTTACTGGTTTTTTGAGCGCAGCTTATTTCATTGCTATTTTAAATTCCGAGCCAGGCGCGCCGGCAAATACGATCGTTCCGCTCTTGGGCAGAGTCACTTTGTTGTTTCCGCTGACGATGGTATAGTTGAGGCATAATCCTTGCTCATCATATACCGCGAAAGCACCATTCTTTGGCAGCTTGACCGTCATCGTTTTGCCTGCTGCCGCTGCTGGGACGGTATACCATTGGGCATGCCCGTTCGCTGGCACCGTGATCTTGGACTGATTTCCTGCGTAGATCGGTTTTACATTCGCCTCGCTTACAAGCAAGTACGCGTTTGCCTTCATATAATCGATGCCATCTTCCGTGTAGAACTGGACTTCAGTCGTATCCCGGCCTTCCAATCCTGGGATCTGGATCTGACTCGTCGCCGTGTTCGGACCTGTAATCTTTAGGTCCTCCCAATAACCCGGCAGACCGTCCGCGAGGCTAATTTGGAATACCGGCTGCTCAAAGAAATACTCTTCGGAGCTGAATTTCTGGTTCACGACATAGAACTTAGCACCTTCCCTTTTCGCCCAAGCTTCGACGGTCTCCTTCGGAAGCACGTTGTCTTCCAGCTTCTCGGCCGCATAATGGGACATTGCTAATTGCCCTAATCCCGGCAACGTCACATAGTCTCTCTGCCACAAATAGGTGCGTCCGTTCTTCTCGGTGACGAAGCTGATCTTCGAGGTTCCGTTCTCGTTGATAAAGCTTCCATCCGAAGTATATATGTACTTCGTCTCCGGATCGTTTGCCATGGAAAGTTCTCCGTCCTCGGTGATCTCTACTCGGAACTGCGTTCCACTGCTGGCGTAATAGCCTGCTTGCTTCACTACATCTTGGTGTATCTTGGCCTTAACGGGCTTGCCGAATGATTTGTCCGGCCTGATGTTCTTGATTACGCCCTTTTCCTTGAGCGCTAGCAGCAGCAATTCGTTTGCCAGCAGTTGATTCGTGCTGCTGGTACCGCCGGATGTTAACACGGCAGCTGCCATCTTTTTCTCAGGAAGCACGACGAGAGAAGCAGAATACCCAGAGATGTCCCCGCCCTTGGCCAAGCCCTTTATTCCATATTCATTGAACGGGTATAGCTTCACACTGTCCCAGCCGAGACCGTAATTGTTACTATCATCCGTATCTTCCGGCCAGATGCCTCTCTTGTATTCCTCCTGTTCCATCGTCCGTACCGACTTGTCAGAAAGGATATTGTTCGCCTGTCCCATAAATATTTCCGAGAATCGCACCAAATCTTCTGCCGTGGAATTAATCCCTCCTTCGGCGATCGCATTAACAGAAACATTCGGAAGCCGCCCTTGGTAATCCTTGACATAGAACCCGGCAAACTTGCTGCCTTTCAATTCATCCTGCGGTGTCTTCGTATGATTCATCTGCAAAGGTTCCGTGAAATATTGATGAATAAATGCGGTAAAGCTCATGCCGCTGACTCTTTCAACTAGAATCTCGGCAAGCGAAAAGCCGCTGTTGCAATACACCGAGAATGCTCCAGGGTCTGCCTTCAAGGTCTGGTCGGACAATGTCTGCAGAAATGTATCATAGGCATAGGTGTCATTATCCTCGAACAAACTATCGCTCGTAGACCCAGTACCTCGCAGACCGGAGGAGTGGTTCAACAGCATGCGGGGAGTAATGCGCTTATACCGTTCGTCCTTCATCTTGAAATCGTTTATATACTTGACGACGGGAGTATCCAGATCGATTTTCCCTTCGTCTGCCAATTTCATGACGGCCGCGGCCCCAAATACTTTGCTGACCGAACCGATACCGTACAATGTATCCTTGGTCAGCGGCTTATCGTTCTTGCCGGTCTGGCCAGACACAGTGATTTTTCCATCGTCAATCAGCGCATACTGAACGCTAATCGTATTGGTGGATTCGATTAATAGCGCGGCCTTCTCGGCGGCGGTTTTTCCCAATCTGTGGCTGTCCGCCACCACAGGGGCAACGCTTGAAGCCATCGCTCCGGTTGATGCAATCATGGTCAACGCAAGTGTAGCGGATAGCACCCAAGAAAGCTTCTTTTTCATGAAAATATCCTCCATGTATGTTTGTTATTTCTCTGTAAGGGAAAAGTAGGCTTCGGTTAGAACGGATGTAATATAACAAACAAGCTAAACAAGGACTATGAACGATGTTGGATTTGATGCTGCGGTGAATCCGTTGGACTCTCAGTCAGTGGAGTCGGGAGAAATCACATCCCACTTTCCAAACAGCGTCAAACCCGCCGCTTTAGCCAGCGTCGTCGACGCCTGGTTATCGAGCTGGCATCGGTACTGGGGTTCGTATCCCTGCTCACAAGCATACTTGCAGATTGAACGCACCACTTTGCGAGCGTGACCTTTTCCTCTAAAGGGCGTCAGAGTCAATACGCCGAGATCCGCAATTTGCGCATTGTCCTTCCAGGGATACATGCTGGCTGCGCAGACCAGGCGGTTTTGCTCAAAAGAACCGAAAACCGCCCAGTGATCCAACTCCACGTAAGCGTCATCCAAGTCTTGTTCCGAGGCGGAGGACTCGAACTCGGAGAAGAACGCATCATCTTGCTCTGTTAACCGGCGCAAGACACCTTCCGGATTTTCTTGCAGCAATACGTTCTTATCGGCTTCTGAATAATAAAAAAGATAATCTGCGCCATGCAGAATGACTCCCGCTTCATTCAATTTCCGGCGAAAGGCCTGCTCAGACAGGTCTTGACATTGATCAAGACCTACCTTATCGGCCATCGCAGGCGTCAAGACCGCCATAACCCGGCCATCGGCGGTTTCCAGCACCATGACCCGACGGTCTTCGCTCAGGTCAGGGTTGATGGCGACAGTAAAGACTTCATCGCTATAGAGGACATCTCCGTTCAAAAATGGCGCCCGCCAAAAATCGGTTATCGTTTGTGAAAATAAAGGCATATTGTTTACTCGACTTTGTTGATTTGTCATTATGTTCACTTCCTTATACATTTTTGATTGCTCCAACAGTATCAACATATTTAATAGATAAACTAGAGAATGTTTGAATATAATCGAATGAACCGAGACTTGTTATACTTTTGATTGTACAAAAAAACTTCAAGACGTTATTACAGCTTGAATCAAGTACTCGTCGCCAGCGACAGTTGGTCAAACACCTATTATTTCTGCTAAACTGCTGAACACTATTGGCTTAACCGGAGAAGATTCAATAAGAGCGAGCATGGTGTGTAAAGCATAATTCGTGCTTTTGTAAATTTCACGGTATCACAATCACCTTCATTCAAAGATTTTTTGTATCTATAATATCCTCGATGTTGACAATATGTCAAATTACACCTTTTCTAATATCTAACAGTTTCTTTGATTTTGATCTTAAGCTGGTGGAGATAAGTTGGTGCGTTCTCATGAAATACCCATTATTTGTATGACAATCCAAAATTATAGATGACATCACGTACTTGTATAATTTGTCCCACGAAGAGGGCTAATGACACTTTTCTCTAGCAAATTTACACATAAACTTTCCCTATAAACAAATAGGCTTGCTAGTGAATAATTGGCAGAAGAAAAGCTGGCTTTCCTATAGGAGAATAACGGACTCTATTTTTTACATCTCTCTAGCGATTATGTGTGTTTAGGAAGTTTCTTTAGAAATTGCTCGATTTCATCCATATAGCCCGGTATCGTAATTTGTCTGGGAGCGAAGAGACTAATGAATAATGCCCGCAGGTTCGAATTAGCCGTTTTCTTGTTTAACATGGAGTGATCGGCGTCAGGGAAGACAGCTACGGTCAGCAGCTCAGGTTTTACGATATCGCGATATACCCGTTCCGTATCCTTCACATCGACCTGCATATCTTCTTCGCCCAATATCAATAGCACGGGCGAATTGAAATTACGAAGATCATCAGTGGCATCCGACAAGAAGTTTTTGCTGACAAATGTCCATCTGTCTTTTGACATGAGGCTATTTTCGCGAGCGATTTTTTCATACTCTTCATAGGAAGCATGTTCTTCCAAAAGCTTTCGCACTTGCCGGTCGTACGCCTCTTTGCCTTGAATTTCCGCTTCGGAGTACCCATCGTTTTCCATTTCCTTGCGTATGTAATATTGCCCTTGACTTAACCAATTAATGGCAGGAGATAGAAGAATGCTAAATGCGAGCGGTTCCTTCTTGGCAAGCTTGGGAATAACCCAACCCGCTTGGCTTGCTCCCCAAACTCCAATCTGTTTCTCGTCAATCATTGGCTGCTCTTTTGCCCATGAAATGGCTTGACGGGCTTCTTCCACACGATCATCTATACTCTGATGTAACCAGTTGCCTTCCGACCCGTTAATTCCTCTTTTGTTAAGGGACAAAGAGGCGTAACCATGAGAAGCTAACCGTTCCCAAAGCGGCTTATATCCATCGTCGTGAGAGGCGTCAATGGGGCCATCCCCATGAATGAACAAAACTAACCCCAGCTTGTCCGTGTAGTTTTTAGGCAGCACGAAAGTACCGGTCAACTTGCCCTGGGGCGTCTGGATCTCAACAGCTTGCTCAACCATATCAAAACGGTTTTGCTTCAAAATAAAAAGTCCTGCACCGCCAAATAGCAGGGCTATGATTATAATGGAAATCGTTATTTTCTTTTTCATCTTATTTCTCCTTGTGAGACTTGCGGATTGTACAACACCTGCATAGGTTCAATGGTTATTGGCACCACAGTCATGATTACTACTTTCGATTTTTTCATCAAATTCTATCAAGGCCTGCAATTCATAGTGCAAATCGTTCTTGCTGAATAGGGATAAATAAGATCTTTCAATAAGGATCAGGGGCCCTGATAAGACATAAGAGTGCGCGATAGCATAGTCGTAAAACTCTTCAATCATATGATCCAATTCATCATCTTCACGAACCAGTTTTTGAGTAGAAAGGTACTTACCGCCAGGCAATACAAGATCACCGGGCGCGTGCGTTTCCAGATATAAGGTAATTAAGCTCGAATCATCACAGATATAATGGATGTCCGATTCGAACAAGTTCGTGACGCGCTTTGCCTGTTCTGCCAACAGTTTGGCATTAAGCTTCGTGCCCGTGTCCATTTCCATCCATCGTGCCAAAAACGTGGTTTCTCTCCGCTTTACTTGGTAATGTTTGAGCTGGGAGCTAAAGTTCCGTTGTTCCTGCAGAACTTTTTCGATGAATTGCTGAAGTTCCTTGAGTCGTTGCAGCTCCTTATCCACTTCCCGAAGAGAATGATGAAGAAGCTGTCGATATTGTTCCGCAGAATAAGAAGTCATGCAATCTTTAATGGAATGAACGGGTACTCCCAACTTGCGAAGCAGCAGAATATGCGATAGTTGGTAGATTTGATCCATGCTATACATTCTGTATTGGTTATTGGCTGTGTAGGCGGGCGCAAGAACACCTTTCTCTTCAAAATAACGAATTTGATGAACCGATACGTTCATAAGCTTGGCTAATTCACTAATCGTAATCTCACTCTTCATAGGTTCGTCGCTCCTAAGGATGAATTGCGGCTTGGAATATCTCAACAATACACCTTAGGTCAGACCTAAGGTCAAGTGTTTTGCATAATAATCATTTATTACATTAAATCACTTCATTCTCACGATAGGCAGATGCAATAAGTGAAGTCTATCATTTGGCAGCAATATACAATAGTTGATCCTAAGTATATCATCCGTTTTTGTCAACCTGATTTGTTTGTATTGTTCGAATGGGATCGGACGCACCGAAGCAGCTCGGGGAGCGAATGAGTGAAGAATAGTAGAATCTCTCAAACGTCGGAGCGATGAAGCCGTCTTACATCCAATAATTGTTTACCTTGCGCAGTGCTAGACTGCATATCGAAAAATAGCAAAATACCGTAACCCGTTTCGGTTGCGGTATTGTATTTTGTATACACAACATTTTTGCTGCATTACTTGAGTAGACCACTCGAATTTCTTATTTCGTCGTACCCATAGCGGCGATGGTCGCTTTAACCTTTACTTTCACCTCCGCCTTTGAGAACGTTTGTCCCCAGCGGTCCTGTACAGGTTTCCAGTGATCATATTCGAAAGCACGGGCATACAATCCAAAGCCGACCGGATCGATTTGCGCTTCTTGAATTTTTGCAATCAACTGGCCAAACTGATTTTCCAGATGCTCTTCAATATCCTTTTCCAGTTTCCCCTTCTCTTTCCTGACATCGAGCGGGAATAAGCGTTCCGTTAAAATGATTCGTATTTTAACGTTAACATCGAACTTGAACTTGTCTTCGGCATAATGTGTCTTCGTCTTAACCGATATCTTTTCGGCGCTAAAGCTGTACGCATTTTCCGGGAAAATCTCTCCCTTCGGTTGATCGAATGATTTAAACGTAAATTGAAAGTTGCCTTGCGTTTCGTTCTGCAATATTCGGAGCAACCTATTCTCGTTGGCACCGATCGAGAGTTTGTATTTCCCTTCCTCGTCCATCAATGCAACTCCCGTAACAAGCAACCTATCATCTTTGCGTACTTCCGATACACTGGCGGTTATCCCCTTTTCATAAGCTGCCCGCCAAAGATCCTGGACCGATGTTTTTAGGGTAAGATTACGTCTGGCGGCGGTATCAATAAGCTGTAACACATAGAGCGGTAGCCGGGGTTTGTCCGTCGGTTTATATTGAACAACCTCGTAGGCGGGTCCGTCCACCATGACAATTCTGGCATTCAACGTATTTTTGGGATCTCGCATATAGGGATCAAGCAATTTAAACCAGCCCTCGTGCTGCATCACCTTTTTTCCAATCAGGATAGCTTGGGTTTTCCCGCCTGTAGTTAAAGCCATAAAAGTTTTATCGTCTTCATCCCTTGATTTTCGAAGCGTCGTGGCAGGCTTCGTAAAGTCCTCCTCCTTCATTTTCGCTTCTTCGCTGAAAACCGGGCTAGATGCTGAAAATATCAAGTTGTTTTCTTCATCTAGATCGATGCCTACCAGTAGCGATAACGATAAGTTTTCGACATTGACCTTGTCTCCACAGCCTGTGGCCAGCCATATTACAACCATAAATACGATGAAAATCTTTTTCACCGTGATTTCCACCTCCTGTACTTTTCCAACCATGTGGCAAAAATCAACAAAAAGAGTGGGAATACATACATCACAACCACCTCGACATCGCTTACAAAGGTTGTCCATTTTTCGGAAAGATTCCACGTCGGCTTCGCGATATAGACACATCCGATAACCAGGAGGAAATACATTAATGCATGCGAGCTGTGATCCTGCTTATTAAAGATGTTACTAGTACTGAACGCCGTACAAAATGCATAGGCGTTCCATGCTGTGGACACCTCGAATAGATAAACAGCCAGAAAAAACATGTCGAACCGCTCCAGAAAACGAAATTCAATGTTCTGAAGAAAGTTGAGCGCCGGTTGGTTAAGGGTCGTGATTCCGTCAGGTGAAAAAAAGACAAAACACATAATGGTAACGAACGTATATATCAGCATCGTTATGGTGTTAGCGATGATCATTCCATGAACGGCATATTGCTTTTTATTCAGGAACGGGTAGATAAAAAAGAGAATTTCATTCCCTGCAAATGCGTAAGCCGTCTCCGACAACCCCCTGACGACGGGTTCCCAACCTTCCTTGAACAGGGGAAGGAGATGCGTCCAATTGGTATCCCCTACTTTAAGCAGAAAAATAAACGGCATCCATAACAACATATAGAAAACGAGCTCTGAGTACCGGGCCATTACTCTTAAGCCATGACGAACGACGAGGAAACTGGGAATGGAAAATAGAAATATTATCAGGTATCCAGGTGTTTTAGGCAAAAACCATGCTTTAATATAGAGCATGGCATTGACCATTGTGATCAATGCCGTAAAAGCAAAATAAGCAACAAAAGGGATGACTAGCAGTCTTCCCAACCATTTTCCGAATAAGTGGTTGAATAAGTCCGGAAGCGTATGGTCCGGATACTTTTTTAAGACCAGCAGCATGATCCAACCTGCCAAACAATTGATAAGCCAAGCCAGCACAATGCTCATCCATCCATCCGTTCCGCTCTTGACAGCGAGCGTCCTCGGTATAGATAATATTCCGGTACCCAATTGTGATCCATGAATCAGAAAAATATACTGCATCAAGGTGATTCCATTCATCGCATATTTTCTCATGAGTAATCCATCCCCGGTGGTTTTGTTTTTAACTGCATAACTTTATGGGTTTGGCTCTTTGGACGCTTAAACATGCTCCATACCGCAAATTACGCAATTCAGGAAATAATCCTCGATATTAGGGTAAAATCATAGTGAAATGAAAGGAATCCAAAAGATTCACGGTTCCTTTATTTCCTTAAGATGGGCATATTGTTCATATTTTAACCACACGATAAAATCACTAATTACAGACTTCAATTTTTTCAAACCTAAAAAAGCACCTGGAAGGAATGACGGTCGCCATGCCTTCCAGGTTGCTTCTTCTTTGGGCACTACGGCCGCTATTGAGGTTATGGTTGCTTGTTGAATCAATAAGTTGTTATGACTCGCTAGCTCTTGAGAACCGACCTCACGCCTTTTGATCTCTCCTATTCCAGACGTTTTATCTGCAGCTGGCCATGCACGGTCCCTCTCTTCGTCAGAACTACAATTCTAATACAGGTTAATTATGCAAATTTCGAACGGTCTCAACCCTGATCCGCATCGACACAGCCCGTTACCTCATACAATCCGCATCTTCTTCATTTATTCAGACCCATTACGTCAATGGAAACGAAGACTGTTTTGCCGGTTTTTCTTTTTGTATACGGAAGGAAATGACAAAACTTATGATGATAAAAAGCAGCTGAATCGACAACGCCAGCATAACCCCCGCAAAAATACCCCACTTAAACGTTTCGCTGATCGCTATTAAAGCTCCGCCGATCCCGATGCTTAGTCCCGGACTAAATGCATCGATGAATTGAATAACGGCCGAAACTTCCCCCTCTTCACCTGCCCGGGCATGCTGCAGCGCGATAGCGCCTGTCGTCGGATTGGCCAGGCCGATACCGAATCCTGTGAATAGCTGCGAAATCAAAGCATATACGAGTCCGCCGTCTGGAAGTCTGATTGAAGCGATAACTAACGCCACTCCAACGATCATGATACCGATACCGGTAATTACTCGTTTTCTCCTGCCGGTGCCGCCGTCTTTTTCATCAAACTGGGATTGCAGCCAAGCTGCGGTCGACCAGCTTAATGCGCCAGCAGCAACAATCAAACCTGCAAGATCTGCAGAATACCCCTTCACTTCGGTTAGCGCCAAAACAACGTAGCTTTCCGTAGCAACGTAGCACGCAACATATAACCCTCTTGTAACGATCGTCGCCGGCAAACCCTTTTTAACGGTAAAGGTACCTTCTGGCAATAGCTTGCGCAAGGGCCGGATCATGATGAGAACTCCTGCAATCGTCAGCACAATTCCTTTCCATTCGGATATCCAACCTAACCCGGTTAGCAGCAATCCCGTACCAGCGGTTAATATAATCGCATACGCTTCTTTGGAGAATCCTTTATTAATCGTTGTGTTATTCACGCTTGCCTGAAGCTGAAGTTTACGGAATGAAGGAAAAGTCAGCATGACCGCTAAAGCGATCAGCGGAAGAACAAACCAGAACACAACTCTCCACGAGAAAAATTCTGCCAGAAGTCCTGCCAAATAAGGACCGACTAATGCCGGCATAATATAAGCGCTTGAAAATGCAGCAAGTATTTTCGTTCTGAGCGCATCGGGATAACTTAATGTAATGCTGTAGTAAACACAAGTTACAATTGCGCCAGCTCCAAACCCTTGAAACGCTCTCCCTGCGATTAACATGGGCATATTCACAGAAGTGCCAGCAACCGTTATACCGATCACAAAGATGAGAATTGATACGATAAATGAGGTATACACGCCTAGTTTGTTAATCTGCTGTCCGATGATCATGGAACCAACGATTTGCGACAATAAAAAAGAGCTGAATATCCATCCATATAAATGCAGACCGTTCAAATGCTGCGCCACATTAGGAGCAATCGTCGTAATGGCCAGCCCTTCAAATGCTACGGTTGTTACGGCAAGAATAATACCGATTGTCAACGCCCGGTACGGAACGTCAAAAATTCCGGCTTTAGTGTGATTTGTTTCCATCGTATCACTCTCCACAACTATTATTATATACTAGCTTTGATCATAATGGTCATGACAACTATATTCCCTGACCTCATCTAGAGATCTTTAACATTGTTGTACATGACAGAAAGTATCCTGCGGAAAGTCTCAACTTCTTCTTCCGTTAATCCTTCAATCGTTTTTTTGTACGCTTCAATCGAAGGTGCAAGAATTTCGTTTTTAATCTCGTGTCCTTTATCG
This sequence comes from Paenibacillus sp. DMB20, assembly GCF_000987955.1. Taxonomy (GTDB): domain Bacteria; phylum Bacillota; class Bacilli; order Paenibacillales; family Paenibacillaceae; genus Paenibacillus_AQ. The sequence goes on along the minus strand of NZ_LAZU01000003.1, from coordinate 184,110 downwards.
GTTAAATATACGCGTAGAGATCTCCGATCCGTCTCATGCGTCACACGATAAATAAAACCTTTCTTCTCCAGCTTGAACAGCATGCGGGCAATGTTCGTCTGATCCTTGTACAATCTTTCGGCAAGCTCTTTTTGAGTAATTCCCTCCCTTTCCCAAAGGATGACCAGTATTTCCCATTGGTCGACAGTAATGTCAAAGGGGTTAACTACTTTTTGATAATAGTTGTTCAGCTTCAGATCAGCCCGGTGAACAATAACGCCTATATATTTTTCTAATTCCAAGGGAGGCCTCCATGATAATTGACATGATGATAGTTGCTATGATCATTATAATTCCAGCCCTTGCAACGTGTCAATGCGCGCAGGCGCCAATGCTATTAAAGGGAAGGCTACTTCCCTTTTTATTCGTCATCGTCAACTACGCCTAACTGCCGGTTTAATTCACTGAATCGGGTGTTTTCGGACGATATTCTGGCCATCTTCTCTGCATTTGGCTCGATATACAGTTTTCGCACTGTTTAGGGCCAGCACTGCATCATTGAACGCCCCGGCAATAAGCATGACCTTGCTCCCATAATTAACGAAATCCCCCACAGCGAAAATGCCGGGAATCGCCGTTTCCATTTTATCGGTTACGTCAAGATTCCATTTGCCAATGCCGAGTCCCCATTCTCGAATCCGTCCATACTCATATGTCACACCATGGCATACGATCACCGCATCCACATGCAGCTGCTCGCTCTCCCCCGATTCAGCATGGCATATATTTACCTGCTAATCGACACTCCGTCTTCACTATGAAACCCCTCCAACCGATAAGGCGTCCGAATCGAGACGGAAGAAGCTTTCATGTTTGATACGCTTCGCTCAAGTCCCTTGAATTGGTCACGCCGATGAACCAACGTCACGCTCGCCGCAATCGGTTCCAACTCATTCGCCCAATCAACAGCCGAATCGCCGCCTCCAGAGATCAATACCCTCTTACCTCGGAAGTCTTCCAGATTATGTACCGAATAAGATAAATTCGTATTTTCGTAGCGCTCCGCCCCATCGATCTCGATCTTAACCGGCTTGCGCAATCCGCCAAAGCCAATAGCCATAATGATGGTTCGCGTCCAATGCCGATCTCCGGCTGTCGAGGTAAGTACAAAAGTACCGTCATCCCTTCGCTCCAAATCTTCGATTTCTTGCCCCAAAACAATGGTTGGTTCAAATGTATTCACCTGCTGGATCAACTGCATAGTGACATCATATAACTCCAGGTTCTCTGTCATTATCTCACCATTAATCACATTTTTAAACTTTATAGATAATTATGATTATCAAAATGATGACCCTTCATATGCCTGCCGTTCCGGCATAATCATAATCCTTTGCGGCTGCTTCTTGAATAAGCTCAGGTAGATCACCCACGGGCAAATACAATATCCTCATGGAAGCAATCGATTATCAGATCGCGGCCATTCAAATACCATAAATCATTTTCTTCTATAAAAAATGCAATGCCGCCATGAACATTCGATATTGCGGGATAACGCGGATCGTCTCTCGTAATGCCAAATGCGAATGCATCTTCCCCGCCGCCGCTATACCGGACATATATACGTATATAGTCCCCCTCGTGATAATCCCAGTCCTTTTGAAAGCAATCCACTGCGGCATCCGTAACGACAATCTTCAATATGTATTCCTCCTCGATCCCTCTATCCGTTTTTGAAAAAGTCGACTGCTTTTTGAATAGGCTTCTTCTTACGGAACATCGTCAAGCGTCATATCCAACCATCTTTTTCCAGACAATCAATCGCATTTTTTCGCTTTGCCGCGGTAAGTGGCAGTCCGAAAGCTGGCTCCGCAGCCGCATGTAAATTTGGCATTGGGGTTATCGATCGTAAAACCTCCGGTCATGCCCGTTTCTTTGTAATCGATTTGTACACCTTCAAGGAACTGTACGCTAGCATTATCGATAGCAACTTGAAATCCCGTCCATCCAATGACCTGATCACCCTCTTCCAGCGAATCGTCAAAGCTGATATTGTACGACAAGCCGTTGCAACCGTCTTCGTTTACGCCAAGACGCAAAAAATATTGATCCCCGCCGATGTCCTTTAACATATCAGTGATCTTGTCTGTTGCTACGTCGCTAATATGAATCATGGAATACTCCCTCATTTCATTTATATATTTTATATACTATAATGTATATAAATTATGCTGAACGTAGCTGTACTTGTCAACCCATTATATTGTGTTACAATACTTTTCATAGATATAAATATCCTATGTTATGTCCGCAAAATGAAGTTCTAATCAAGGTGGTGATTCCTTTGCAACCTAAAGCCGATTTATCGACTCGTGAAACGATATTGCATCTGCTAAAAACAAATGACGAGCTCAGCGCCAAAGAACTTACGGATCGGCTGAACATTACGTCCATGGCCGTCCGCCGCCATATCGACACACTGGAACGCGACGGATTCATTGAATCGAGAATTATTCGGCAGCCGATGGGGAGACCAACTGCCGCATACCATTTAACAGAACGCGCCAATGTGCTGTTTCCGAATAAATATCACGCCGTTGCCCTCGATTTGCTCGACGAGTTGGTGAAGGAATCGGGCGAAAATATGGTCGAGAGATTGTTTGAACGACGTAAAGAAACGTTATACAAAAAGTATACCGGTTTAATGGAAGACAAAGATTTTCAAGACAAAATATCCGAGCTTGCCAATATTCAGAACGAAAATGGCTACATGGTTGAATTAAAGAAAACAAGCGATGACGAATATGTTTTTATTGAGCACAACTGTCCGATCTCCCAAATCGCCAATCAATACAAACATGCCTGCCAATGTGAATTGCGGTTGTTCGAATCATTACTGGATGCAGACATTACTCGTCCGGAATGCCTAAGCAAAGGCGATAAAAAATGCGTATATCGAATACGGCGACGTGACCTCCAATCCTAGATTGGAGGTCTATTTTTTTTTGATTTGAGTCCCGTTCAAGCCAGATCGGCCGACGATACGAAATCGGACGGGTCGAATATATCTTATACTTTATATAATTATATGTTGAAAATATATCGAATATTGACAACACTTAAATCTGCAGCATCCAACTTCGTGAAGGAGGAATTTTGAATATGGCACACCAATGACCGGCATTGTCTTACCCTGCAAATGTGCTGGAGCCGTACATTGATGAGCAAACGGTGCTCATTCATCATGGCCGCCACCACACCCCTACATAACAAACTTGAATACGGTGCGCTGGTCGAAGCGATCTTATCAACAATTAGGCGGCTTGAAGCCACACATATTCTATTCATAACGCAAGGAGGTTGGGATCCTATGTCATTCGTAATTACCGCTGACTGTATCGATGAAAAAGCTGCTGAATGCATGGAGGTATGTCCGGTAGATTGCATTGAAAAAGGCCATGATCAATATTACATCAATCCCCGTATTTGCATCGATTGCGGCGCGTCCGAGGTGGCATGCCCCGTAGCCGCGATTGTCTGGGAAGATGAATTGAGGGAAGACGAAAAAATATACCTCGAAAAAGCAATCCAGTTTTTTAAGAATCATTAATGCACATATAAAAAATCCCCAGAATTTCATTGGATAAAGATTCAGGAATTTCAGCGCTTCCTGCCTCGTAGTTTAGCAAAAGTAAGCCAGAAGGTCAGGCGGCTTTTCCCTTGCCCATAATCTATTAAAGTAAGCAAGCATAGACCAAAAAGTAAAAATGGTAGCTTGGAATGACCACTAAAGTTACCATTTTTACTCTTATAAGCCTAAAAATTTACCGGTACCGAGCCCGTCAAATTAAAATTTGCAACTTATAAGTCATTGAATAATAGGCTTGCTGCCGATGCCGATCATCATTAGACAATTCATCAAATCGGCTATGGATACATGTTCTTGTTTGAAGTGTCGACCATTCCTGCCCGTTCGCCTCTGTATGTCGTCAAGCGTATCCTTTACTGTCTACTTAGACGGGTTACTATCGGATTATTGCACTGGGGTTTCCGCTACCTCTCTCATACGCCTAATCTGATCGGTCACCTTTCGGGAAAACACCTGGTCAAACGTCTCAACGGGGATCTCTTGCGTTAGCAATGGTCTGAGCACATCCTCTTCAAACTCATCCCAATTATCCTTATTGTAAATAAAGGTGCCAAACCCTTTTTCGGGAGTAAAGTACATATACTCGTGGCTATCGCCGTTCTGGATGCAGCCACGCAACTCCTTTTAGAAGAATATCCTTCCATTCGCACTATGACCCGCCATCGTAAAACAAAGAAGCCGCCTAATTAGCGACTTCTTATGCATATATGATGTTCTAGTCGTCCGACATATGTGTCAAGATTTCGGGAATGTCATCTGAACAGATCTTCGATGATGCTTCGATCGAAATCGTTCACGATTTTATACTCCCAGCCATACCTTTTATGATTGCTCGAACTGTTATAAATTCGCACGTGGTCCGGACTATACAAGAGGACGGCGAAGGTAAGGCCGTTTTGCGATTCGAACCAAATTTCATATTCGTCGCCACCGTAATCCTTTACGCTGTTCTTTCGCAGCTTGACTTCGGAAAAGCTGTTCATGATGCGATCGATCACCGCTGGATCCGTAATTTTCAACACTTGCTCGTTCGGACGGAACCGATTTTTTCCGATGCTCATCTCACTGATGGTCTCAGACTCCTTCAACTGATCGAGCACCAGCTCTTTGAACGATGTTCTGAATTGAATCGACGAGTATACCGTCGCGCTAAGTAGAATCAGGACGCAAATCGCCAAAAAGACATACCATGAGCGCTTGCTCACCTGCCATCTCCTCCCTCGTCATGATTCTAAAAACTCTCCAGGAATTTGACTGTAAAAAACATAGGAGAATTAGTAACAGCCTAATGACTGAACAATGACAGTTATGAGCTGCTAAGATGCAATTATTCTACCACTGCTTTTACGAAATAGGCATGCTCATAGGCATAGTAATCATCTGAACGATTCTGAAAGTATATGTTCTGGATATCCCTCGGACTAAAATGCTCCACAAGGCGTAACCCTATCGCTTGAAGTTCGGAGCCGAGTGTATTCGGATCAAAGCCTGTTACCATAGGTTCGCCCGCTTGGCGCAACATCGCATGCATTATGTTCACGCGTGCCGCAGCTTTTTCAGGAATAAAAGCATCGTTATCCCAATAATCAAAAATGACTATGCTATTCGGGGCTGTATTCTCTGCAATCATTCGGAGTGTATGAAATACCGCTTCGCGAGGTAAGTAATGAACGACACCAAGCCAACTGAATAAAGTAGGAGCGTTATGATTGTATGGAGTGCGTGCCAATTCCGTATCCAGTTTATGTATCGTAAAGTCGAACGGAATAAAATGCAGATGTGATGGAATGTCCCAGCCTAGCTCGGCAAGGCGCTTTCGCTTGAAGGCTTGCGTCGCAGGGTGATCAATCTCGAAGATTTGAAATGGCAGATGCAACTCAGTGTTCCGAAACGCAAACGTATCCATTCCAGCACCGAGAATAACGTATTGGCTCATCCCTTGCTGAATAGCGGCATGAAGGTGATCCTCTGTATATCTTGAACGACTCAGGAACAATGAAGTAGGAAAGTAGGATTGAACCATGGCTGAGACTGCATCTGCCCGATCGGGATTCAGAGACGCACGCTGTGGATCGATTAATGGAAGTGCGTTCGCCATTCCGTCATCGAATGCAGCGAGATCTTCCTTGGTCAGCAGACGTAGCGCCATAAAATCATCAAAGATCTTAGGCGTTGCGTGAACAGCATGGTGGGCTCGAAGGTAGGCGCTCATCAGTGCCGTTCGTTTTATTTGGGTATCGTCCATTCGTATTCCCCCTTAAATTTTGATGAAATCCCTGTAATTATATTATATGAAATAATATACAAATATTTATGGAATCAGCCAGAATATAAAATTATAAAAATGATGTATATAATCGCTCTAGATGGATTTATTTTAAAATTTGAGCGCTTGGCTGTTATAATGAAAACAAATTCTCCTGAAAGGACGTGGACAATGGGCGAAACGACGACAGCAATTTCTAACCCTATAATTGAAAAGCTTCTTTCACCGAAGAACCGGCCTTGGTATAAGAAAAAAAGAAATTTCATTCGCTTCGGCATTGTACTTGCATGGTTAACGGGTGTTATTATCGTTATGGCGAAATATTCCGCCGACGTTCGCGACATTTTTTGGATCGGTATAAGCGGTTATTGCGGCGTTCTGCTCTTATTTACGCTCATCCTTGCCTATATCCTGCAGAGAATGCTCCGATCCAAAGGTAGAATCCATAAAATGGAATACTTCTTTCTGCTGATCCTGTTCGTTATGAGTCTTTATCCGGTATTTCAACTGGGCAATCTTGCGGCAGATATCGTTCAAGGCCCCATCATCTTGGAGAACAAAATCATGGAGCAGTGGAATCCGTCTCGGGGCGGCGACAAGGTCAGAACGTGGGATGGGAAGCAATACGAGATCGTGGATTCAGAGATCAAGCTGAAGGCAGGAAGTCATTACCGATTGCAGGTCTTGGAGCATTCCAAACTTATCTTGGATGCAGCAGAGCTCTAACACGCATTCCATAACTGCGATTATGTCTCACTTAAAGATCTACCGCCATACCTTCTGCCATAGGGGTGTTTGGTAAGCCTGGGCACCAAACGATTCCAACTCGATTAGCATTTCTTGATTCAGTAAAAATAAGTCACCAACAATGTCACCATTAATGCCCGTTAGTTGAGAAAAGGCAGCCGATCAAAAAAAGTCGGCTGCCTCCTTGTATTTATTGAGCTATCTTTTCTTTCCGTTAGCACAACAGTAATTCGTCTAGAAGTTTGCTTTAACCCCTCTAAATCAGATAGTCCATTCCCTGTGGTCTAATCATCAAAACGCAAGGTGAACACGAGTGCCCACTCCGTTCTGCTTAACGATTCCGGCGAAAGATCCGCTGTATAGATTTCATTTGAACTTGTAGCTTGCATGCCAAACACATGCACAGGCTGATCGGTCGTAAACGAATGTGGACCCGTATCCTGAATCAAACCTCGTGCGGTCAACTTTTTATCCCAAGGAATGGTAAAGGTAGATAGGCTTGATCCCGAGTGATCAACGGTACTGACTTTAATCATGCTGAACTCGTTTTGACCCTCAATGGATACCGTTTCAACGGATATTACTACTTCTACTTCGTTGCTACTCTTTTGCTCGTCCGAACTGTAAAACAAATCCCCTATCGACCCTGCTGAGTCAACCTTCTGCCCGTTTTTCCAGATGTCTATATCCAAGCTAGCGTTGGGTTTACTTCCCTCATATTCTAATTTAAAAGCACCTGACATCGCGCCGAGGAATAGCTTAAACTTAGCTGCTTCCCCTTGGAATAAATCAACCGGCGTCAGCTTTATCTTAGCAGATTTCGGATTGTTCCCAGGCGAGATCATCTCCTTTCTTTCTGAAAAACATCCGGTTAGAATGAATAAAACGATCAATATGCACGCTTTTAACCTCAATTGACCACCCCCATTTAACAAATTGCCTGCTATACGTCACGGGTTCATAATTGACAAGGTCTCTTCAATAACCCAAATTATACCATAAGACTTAACAAGGTTTAATTGAAGTTGTTTATGTTTGCTTTGCGGGCGATATTACAGAAGTACCGTATCAACTTCCGATGAACGCCTGGAAAAAGGGTAAAGAAAATATCCATCGTCCGTCGAAGAGGCATCGGGCAAACAATCGCTTCATTTCGCTCAAGACCCTTTAACGCGATTCGTGCAAATTGTTCGGGACTCATCATTTTCTTCTTTTGCACTTGTTCGTATATTTTCGTTTGGTCCATGCTGATTCCTTCGCCTTTTAAGAATATCGGCGTATTCACGAACGTTGGGCATAGCGCGCTTACCTTTACTCCGAACGTTTCCGCCTCATAATGGAGAGATGTAGTCAACCCTACAATGGCGTGTTTGGTTGTCGCGTAAGCAGCTGCAGTTGGCGACGGGCCAAGTCCTGCTACAGAAGCTGTATTGGCAATATGGCCGAAACCTTGTTTTTTCATTAATGGATAGGCCGCCTGAGTGCCATGGATAACACCCCAAAGATTTACGCTGACGATTCTCCCCCAATGCTCTCGCGACATATTGTACAGTTCGCCATACATCGCGATCCCCGCATTATTAAACATATAATCCAATCTCCCGTGTTCCATATGTACATTATTGACCATGGTTTCTACCTGAGCGGCATCCGCGACATCCAGTTTGACGAATTGCGCTCTGCCGCCTTTTTTTTTCGATATCACTTACCGCCAGTTTACCACCCGACTCATCGATATCCACAATCACGACGAATACATGTTTGCTCGCCAACTGGCTAGCAATTGCTTTACCAATACCCGAAGCGCCACCCGTTACAATCGCTACTTGGTACAATGTTTTCAAAATACTCACATCTAAACATCATGAAGTTTTAAAGGCATACAGCTTCGAAATCGTCCGGTCGAGTCTCTCTTTGATTAGGATTGCCTCCGCATATCGGGCAGGAATGCCCTCATAGCCGTAGTAAATGCCTGCCAACCCGCCGGCGATGGCGCCGATCGTATCGGAATCTCCTCCTAGGTTTGCCGCCTGCTGCACGACTCCTGCAAAATCTGTCGTATAGAGCAAAATATGTAGTACCCACCGGAAGGTATGCACCACAAAACCGCTCGGCGGGCAATCCGGCTGCGCTTCAATCATGCCTTCGTATTCGCTTCCCACCACCTCGGCCATGATGGCTGCCCTTAAGTTTTCGCCCTGCAGAAGGCGGTGAGCCATTCGGTTGTACATGACGCAGACTTCGGTGCACCTTGGATCATAATGCGTCATCCGTGACTGCATGACCGTCACTCGGTCCATGTCCGCCGGGTCCTTGTAGGCCAGTGCCGCCGGCAGGCATCGCATGAGGGATCCATTCCCGCCGCTTTGCCCCATATCCATGTGCGCAATAAAAGCCGCTTCGAACCAGTCTCCCTCGTATTTTTGAAAAACATGACGGATGATATTCCCTATGTCTTTGGGCCGTGATTGGTACCATTCCATAAAAAAACGCCCGATCGCCTCCATCGGCTCCCCAGGATTATCGAGTATCCCTTCCGCCACGCAAAGGGTCATCATCGTATCGTCGGTCACTTCCCCCGGTTCCAGGTCCCATATCCCGCCGCCGATGATCTCCGTCAAATAGCCGTACTTCGCCTCAATTTCCCGCGTGCTCATAAACTCCGTCGTTCCGCCAAGAGCGTCGCCTACAGCCACTCCGTACAGCCCACCCTTGATGCGGTCGATTAATTTGTTTTCCATGCAAACACCTCACATTCTGTTCCAGCCTTAATATAAAATCGGCTGCCTTATAGGGCAACCGATTTGTAGTTAAAGCATTATTTGCGAACGGAGAGAATGAACTTCTCCAGTGAACCTGTATCAGTAATACTCTGATTGCATACTTGATTATCCATACATACGTATTGACCAATGGCGGCATAATTATCCGCTGAAGGGATCGATGGCTTGGTCTTCACGAAGAAGAATGCAAGCTCTTGGTGCCGATTGCAGAACAAGCAATACCCTTTCTTGTTAGTAGGCGTAATTCTTCCCTCGATACCGATAAACTTTCCTTCAAACGGATATACAATGAATAATTTGTTCGCGGCAATATCCACCCAGCTGAGGTACGTCAAAAATCGTAAGTCCATGGATCGTAGATCAGGTACTTTCAGTTTCTTGGTTTTAGGAAAAAGCTTCTCAATCTGTTTTGGCGTAATCGGTGGATATGACTCTAGGTATGGTTCTAATTCTCTGAGATATCTTTGGAAATCGTATGCCGTCTCGTAAGTTGATATTTGTTCCAGCATTTGCTGCTGATCTTCTGTCAGGTAAGGAAATGCTTCAATAATCTTCATTACGGATTGATATCTTACGGCTTCCAAGACATTCCGATCCGCTACGTTTCGCAATGTGTTCAGAAGGAAATCCGCTTGTTTCTTAATTACGTTATATTGATGGTTTCTAATAAATGGTGTACTCATAGCTCTTCAGCCCCTTATTTTTCTTAAAGATCATAAGGTGCAAAGCCCGCTATAAGAAACGATGAAATTAAGTTTGGGCGATAAAATCTATCAACCATCCTATCGCACCCCACGCAAAGTATCGCCCTAAATCAGGCTTTGCATGAGGACTTCCTAGCTAATGAGCAATTCAGTATTGCCATCAGTAAAACCCCCAATCAGATTTTATAAGAAAAGTATAACAAAAACTGCCATTAGGCACAATTTATTCGATGGATGAATAACCATACCTTTGTCGCTTGCTCGATATACACAAAATGCTTGTTTGAATGTATTGTGCTGTTATAACAAGCGCATGATTTTATTTTTTGATATCTACAGGAACCGATATTTTCTTATTGTAGGTTTTGATGTAATGGAATCCGTCGATCAGCAGGAATTCTGGTTTGTCTGTGGTGTTAAACGAATATGTCTGCTCCCACATGATGTTACCGTTCTTCAGATCCCAAGGGCGTGATGAGGAAATCTCTGATACGGGAACTACGTTGCCGCCAGCTTGTATGGATATATTGTCCATCTCCAAGACTACAAATTGCTTTCTTGCAATTACGATATCATAGCCTTTATCGGTTTTTGTTACGCTTCGAACCCATAACTTTTCATCACCTATTTTGATGGATCGATCAGATGGTGAGGCAAGGGAGATGGGTTCTTCTATTTTCTGAAATCCTTCGAAATTTTCGAGTACAAGTTCAAGGCTCTCAATCTTGTCTGTTGGAAGCACATCAAATTCAAGTTCAAATTCTGGATTGCTCCCCCTCATTCCCCATGATTTCACTTGTGTTCCATTAACATAAAGCTTTGTTTTGCCAGAAAATCTCGGGTATTCCTCTAATTCATAATGCCCCTTCACGATGGTTGAAGATGGCGAAGCGTAATGGAGTCATAGTGGACAGTCCCCTGATCGACAGCGATGGATTTTGAAATATCCGCTTTAATCATGCTTTTCATCGCTTTATTAGCTTCAAACTCGAAGGAGATGGGATAGGATACCCGCTCCCCATCCAGCCACTCATTGAATGTAACGGTTAAAGTTCTGGAGAATGGACTCACAGGCTCGAATTTGTGTACTCCAATGAACTGGGACTTGTCTTTGCCATCATTGCCGCCTCCCCCTCGTGAATCAGAATTAGTCAGGAATCCGCGCAAGTTACCAAATTGGTAACGAACAAAATCATCGTCGGTAAATTCGGTGCCTGCTGGCCGATCAATGGTGTAATACATGAGAAATCCATTATCGTCCGCAATAACGCCATCAATGGTAATGACAGTGCCGTCATGAAGCGTTATGCTTTTGTCCACCCGTTGCCCGTATCCTTGCTCCGCCACTTCTGAAAAACTGAGAGAACTTAAACTGACTTTATTAAAGTAATAAGCGAAGGCAGGATATTCATATATTCCAACAATCAGAATGAGCGCTGCAGCAGCTGATGCTACCCATGCGAAAGCTTTATTCGTGTTTCTTTTTTTAGTGGGGACATTCTGAAGTGCATTTCGAAGTCTGCCCTCAAGTTCTGACGGAGCCTGTACCCTATTCAAGGTCTGTTTATGCTCTTGTAATTTCTCCTCGATCGTTTTCATAACGATCCCCTCCAATCATGACTTTCAGTTTTTGTATTCCTTGTGAGATTCTTGATTTGATTGTTCCAAGCGGTACGCCGGTCATGTTCGCAATCGTCTGATACGGAAGATCATGAACATAACGAAGTTCGATCGCTTCCCGCTGCAGTGCATTCAGATGAGATAGCAGCACCTGCATGTCCATCTCAGACTCTTTATAGCGATATGGATTATCGTCAGTTAATGCAGCAAGTGATGCTTCTCGCTCGTCTTCCAGTGGAAGAAATCGCTCCTTTTTGCGGAGTAAAGTTTTGCACCGATTGACGAGAATGGTTTTGCTCCAGCTGTAAAATGCTTCGCCCTTATGCAATTGATCAATATTTTCATAAATTTTAACAATCATGTCTTCCATCGCATCCATCGCATCATGCTCGTTTCCCATGTATGAATAAGCAAGACGATAATAAGCGTCCTGATCGGCCATGATTAGTTGCAATAAAGCTTCCTTGCTGCCTTTTTGGGCTTGTCTGACAAGATGGCTTATTTTCATGTTCTCTCCCCTTTTCATAGATAAGAGCTAGCAGAGGTTATAAAAGTTCATTTTGTACAAAAAAAATTCCTCAACCAAGTTACAGGGAAGTTACTAATCCCCTAGGAGGCTGCTGAGGGTAACGTTCGAGTAACTGATTCTTTTTAAGATTACGCTTCTCCGGAAGGCCCGTATACCTATCTGGTCCAAAAATCAGATTTACATTCGATAATAATCTAATCGGCTAGTTTGCAAGTTCTTGCTCTTTTCCGGCTAACGATATTCTTGTCTTAAGTTGGGACAGAACTTTTATCGTTTAATCAAAAAAGCCGCCAATTTGGCGACTTCTTATGCGTGTATGTTCTTGTCTTCCGACAAAAAAAGACGACCTAGCAATGTTCCCACCAAGCCTTCCTCATCCTGGTCACTTCTCTTCGACCATGAGCTCTTTTCTAAAGCACGTCTTTCGTAGTATACTCCGGTCCCAATCGTTCGATGACTCGATCCAATTGCCTGGTTAAATAAGGCGAAACGTTACCAATGCCGGCCACCGCTTCTAACAAAGGAAAGGTTTGTCCGCCCCACGGACCTTGCGGATCAAAGACTTGTCTGCCGATTCGCAAGCCTCCTGCTTCTATGTAGATGTTCAATCGTTCCAATCCTTCAATTAGCAGGCCGACCGGCAGCGCTTTATTCCTGCGCCGAGACCATTCTGCCAAGAAGGACATGCCGCGCAATAGATCATATTCAAAAAACCTCGGAAAGCAAGGCTTCAGCCATTCCATATCCAGGACTCTCCCATTTTGTTTAGAACATACAAGACGATGCTCTATTAAATAGCGTGCGCCTTCATCCAAGAAAACGGCTTCTTGTTCAGTAAATTCGCGGTCTGTATGCCATAAGATAGCTTCAAGCGGAGGAAGTGTAGAAACAATAGAGCTTTTTTTAGAATGAATATAAGCTTCAGGCTCGCAGTTCAGTCCGCCATCAGGCAGCTGATGCTTTAAGAGCCATTTGCGAATCCAAGGCAGTTCCTTGTCCAAATCACAGCCATACGCCATTAGGATCATATAGTATACGGCAAGTTCGCAATGGCAGCAATCCATCTTCATCTTGTCACTTTCAGTTGTTGGCTGGTCTTCCGCGGATATGACGAAGGTCTGCCAGACCTGAGTTTCGAGTAAACATTTAGCTCTGACAATGGCAGACTCGGGAATTAGCTTCGCCTCTCCCATTTCATAAAGAGCAGCCATATGCCACCAAGCCCCATCCCATTTTCGACGGCTGTACTCGCAGTGAGCCATTTCCAACTGCGGAGTAGATTCAAGAAACTGTATAGATTCTTCGATGGCCAAACGAATGGTTTGATTTGTTTCCATCTTATATCTCCTTTTTAATTACTTTACTTCACGCTTCATGATGTAAGAGGAATGATAAAAATCAATAAGACAAAACCGTCTGTTTCCGTTGTAACAAGCAACAAAATAGGCTTACTATCAGGCTAAAACATATGGATTGGCTAATTGACAACCTACTACACAATGTAGTGAATTTGATTAGTACGTAATGTAGTAATAGTAATCATGTCATTATGGACGCATAATGATAAGTCGAGGTGTGCACCGGTGAAAAATGTCCAAAAGTTGTCTGACACTGAAACGGAACTCATGGAGGTGATTTGGGAATGTGACCCGCCTGTCACATCGCCGAATTACTGCGTATTTTTGCCCAACGGGGAAAAGATTGGAAGGCGCAAACAATTTCCACCTTCCTATCAAGATTGGTGGACAAAGGGGCTCTAGAAGCCACAAGGGATGGCCGAACGAACAAGTATGTTCCCCTCATATCTCCGAAAGATTACAAACTGGCGGAAGCGCAATATGTACTGGACGGGTTATACCAAGGATCGGTCAAAAACTTAATCGCTGCCTTGTATGACGGCGACAAGCTTTCGGATGAAGACATAGCAGAGCTGAAGCAATGGTTTTCGGGAAAGTAGGTACAGTCTATGAGTAAACTTCTGGAACTGCTCGTTTCCCTTTCCGTTGCAGGAAGTACCGTTGTGATCTGCATTCTCCTGTTGCGGCTCATTTCACCAGGCGTCTTCCCTCCGAAATGGCGATATGCAATTGGAAAAATGGCCATGCGATAATGATGACCGCAGCGGCAGTCGTTGCTGTTGGAGCAATCGGTACATCGACAGCCACCTGGGCAGCTAAGCTAACACCCAAGGTGAATACGGATACTAATCAAACCTATTCTATAATATATGAGGGCGTACGATTTTTGAAATACAGTACCCTTACGCCTGATGAACAAAAATTCGTAACCGAAAAAGGGTTAAGGGGCCTATATGCTCTTGTAGGGTATGAGCACTTGGTACCGGAAGTCTTAAAGTAATTTTTTCACGACGTTCCGAGTCAGGGAGCCTTTTGCGTCACATGACAAAATCACCACCTTTTAACTGAGTGTATCAAAAAAGAGCTATCTATACGATAGCCCTCCTTCTTACATATAAGCGTCAGCTTTAAGATTTTTTTCTAAAAAACAGAAGAGAAATCAGGATAATTACTAGAATTGCAAAAATATTAAAGATCACTTGGAATGTTTCAACTTGTGTCCGAGAAATAATAAAACCCATAATAGTAATAACTAGAACTACTAACCCAAAAAAGAGATTTTTTTTATTCAAATTAACACCTCCTACCGGCGAAAAATATATATTGCAGAATAACATACTAATTAGAAAAATATACACTAAATATTGGGAAAGGGGAGGGTGTAATTATATGATGTTGCGACAAAAGCACTGCCTTCGGGCAGTGCTTTTTGGGTTATACGGGTGGTGTCAGCTGCGCTCCCTCCCCTTATTCGGGCTTGAAGGCTTTTTCAAGATGTTCAGGCCCTTGCGCTGGCGCTATCGCTTTGCTCTTTTCTAGGAGGACCGCCACCCACCTTCGATTCATGAGCAGGATGATGTTGGATCCTGCACAAAAATATATGTTATTCAACTGTTTCCCGTCAATTTAGCAAGGTGACATCCAGAATCAGGGATGGAGTGGTGATAATTCAATATTAATTTTATCAGCAATAAGAGTGGAAAACTCCGGAAACCTTGGATCTGTATGACTTGGTATTTCTTCGAATGTTCGTATAAATAACCCTGCCGTCCCAATGGCAGCTATAATCTCACCGACTGTCCAACTTCGCACTAAAACTTTACCCAAATCAGAGCGTTCTTCCTCGGGCAGCAGCTTAGCAAAAGCCACTTGTCCTTCCTTGATGCTTTCGTCAAAGTAATTACCGGTTGGCTGCTTCAGATTGTATGTGTTCATCCATGCACGTGCGAATGGATGGAAGTCAGTCAAAATAAACCGACCATTTTCCCCCAGTCTGCGACGAACCACTGAGAAAATAGAGTTGAGGTCTGTGAAATAATGCAAAACCCCAAACTCCATCAACACGAGATCAAATACGCCTAGTGTCTCTTCGTTTGGGATACTCAAGACGTCGGAACAGACATAGTCGATTTCCACACCTGCGGCAGCCGCCGCCTCCATCGCATACAACTGATTTTCTTCAGAAATGTCCACCACGGTTACATCAGCACCTAGCAATGCTAAAGAAATTGCCTTTCGACCGTGTGAGCCAAGGAGGTTAATAACTCGCTTGCCTGCCGGATCACCAATGTACTTCAGCCAGTAACGCAAGTGATGCTTGTGATTCAACTTCAGTTCTGCCGCAAGTTCTTCCGGTGTGCCATACTTTCGAACCCAAGCCTGATACGCTTTCGTTTCCCACGCAAGCTTATTCGCATTTGCCATTTCTTTTTGCAAAAAATCATACCTCCCAGATTCATTTGTCAACATCCGCTGGTATATAATACCATCTACTTTCATGTTGTCAACATTTTACTACTTACTACTCTTCTGTCCTTATAACAGTGCTATTAATACATTTTATTTTAAATAGAATACTTGTTATTTCTTCAGGATGTACTTCTATATACTCGATGGCTACTTATTTCTAAAAGTTTGTACGTTTCTCTCACTTCATTCGTCCAAGAGATCGATTCGCCAGATTCATATCTTATTTATATAACATACTATAATGATAAGGAGATGGTACGAATGGCAATCAGTCCTCTGTGTCGTCGATTTGCAGCTATCCTTGGTGCGAATCCTCAAATCATTAACGGAGTTTGCACAGCTTCGAGAGTGCGAAACAATATCAAGCCCGTGATCCTGGGTAAACGCAGCAAATCATTTTTGGCGATTCCGCAAGCATTTTCATTTGAAAGCATCGGAAGAGGGGGACGGGCACTTTGTCTCGGTGAAACCGTGATTCTAACCGCCGAAATCAACCCGTTTATTTCTCGGCTCAGAAAGCACAATATCAAGGTCACGGCGTTGCATAACCACTGGCTCTTCGACAAGCCGAATCTGTGGTACATCCACTTTGAGAAAAAAGAGCAGCCGTTGGTATTCGCCAGAGAGGTTCGCGATGCATTGAACGTTTTAACTACCAGAACTGTTCGTCCGTAATAAAGCAGCCTATACGCGGCGAGGATCGCCGCGTTTCTTTTTTGCGTCCATTTCCACTATCTTATAAATGCGATTATTAATGCGATTCATTGAATAACTTGTTTATAGCTTGGCAAGGGAGTTTCATTATTTCATGAACAGGTCCTTCAAGAAAAAATTCGTAAATTCAATAGGTATTATGCAAATGTGCTAGGTAAAATCGATCAAGAAATGTATAATAAATCTTTTCCATTAACAGAAGCACGGGTAATAACAGAAATCCATCATAGAAGTGGCTGCACGGCAACTGAAGTTAGAGAAAAACTTGGAATTGACCGAGGCTATATGAGCCGAATTATCCAACGATTTGAGGATGAAAATATAATCTTCAAAAAACAGTCAAAAGAGGATAAACGTCAATATTCCCTTTTCTTAACCCAAGATGGCGAGAACATTTATAAAGGCTTGGTTGAAAAAGCACGTCGCGGAGTCGATAATATGATTCAAAGCTTATCAAAAAATGATTTATCCACTCTGACGGTGTCAGATTTAAAAAACAAGCTCCACCAAAAAACGCTCTACGCAAGCTGGATGTCGACAATCAGGCTGACTTCGAGCTTATGAAAAAGTTTGCAGCTGAAAGAATACCTGTATCCTCAACATTTGGCGTAAAGGATAGCGAACATCTGTTGATGTTTTACTTTATTCTGGTTACTCGTGATTCCATATATTATGACCAGGACGAGGATGCAATTCTTCTATTTAAACAAGAAGAGAATCATTTGCATGTCTTTGATATCATAAGCAAACGGAAAATCAATTTAGAGGCCGTTGTCAATCATATGATTTCCGATGAGACGGAGTTGGTTCATTTTTACTTTGTGCCTGACAGCGTCAATCAGAACATCCAGTCTGCCTTGATCACGGAGACGGACGATACGTTGTTTGTTCGACCATTATTAATCGATGGAGTGAAGCATTTTAAATTTCCGTTTACTTCTCATGCATAGATTATGGATGGGAACCATTTCATTTAATCACTTTAGTTGTTACGCGTATTTTTATAATAAATAAAATTAAAAAGTATAGTTATTAGAAGGAGTGATCGAATGAGTAAGAACTTTATTATATTTGGAGCAAGCCAAGGGCTAGGCGATGCCTTTGTAAAAGGCTTACCCACTAAGGGAGATACAGTATGGGTGGTGTCACGCACACGTCCAAGCAGCTTAGATCTGAATGATGGCGTAAATCGTCAATGGCTCGCAATTGATTTATCTAGTCAACAACAAATTCCTTCTTTAAAAGAAACCTTAAAAGACATAGCTATTGATGTATTAATTTATAATGTCGGAGTATGGGAAAAGCGTGGCTTTGAAGATGACTATACATTTGATAAAGATGAAGTTCAAGATATTTCGAACATAATCAATATTAATTTGACTTCCACTATTACATATATTCAGGCGCTTTTACCTAATCTAAGACAGGCAAAGAACGGAAAAATTATTTTAATCGGTTCAACAGCCGGCTTAGATCATACGAATAATGCACAAGTTTCGTTTGTTACATCGAAATTTGGCTTACGTGGTATTACAAATGCTTTACGTGAGCATGTGAGAAAAGATAAGATCTCTGTAACGTGCATTAATCCAGGAGAGCTTGCTGCAGAAGTACCTTATGAAGAAGGTGCAGAAAAAGCAATTACATTGTATGAAGGTACTCGCATTCCTGTACAAGACATTGTAGCCATTGTCCAATGCGTTATAAATTTATCTCCTGTTTCATGTGTAAAGGAAATCAATATTCCTGCCATAACAGACTTAAATGCATGATTGCATTGCTTTTAAGAATAGAGTTGCACCCCTAGGATTCATCGGATTACCTAAGGGGTGCGCTTCTTATGAATAGAGA
The DNA here is from genome assembly GCF_000987955.1 of Paenibacillus sp. DMB20. Lineage (GTDB taxonomy): Bacteria > Bacillota > Bacilli > Paenibacillales > Paenibacillaceae > Paenibacillus_AQ. The sequence goes on along the minus strand of NZ_LAZU01000003.1, from coordinate 165,441 downwards.
TTTTCTTATTTTTAATTAGCGAACAGTCCAATGCCAAATCAATGCTTGCTTTTCTATTTTTTTCACAAAATCGTCTTTTCCGTCGCCATACCCTTCTATGTCATTTGGATATTTTTTGGCCAGTTCACTTTTTAATTCACCATAGTCTTTTGAAACTTCAGGATGATGGCAAAGATAGTCTCTAAAGGTTAGATGGCGCTCGATTTCTTGGACATTATCATACTGGAAAGCGTGAATTTGGTGCGTTCGGTTGTCTCCCCCTTTGCGGAAGTATCTTCTGCCACAAATACCGAACTCGCCCATTACTTCGTAGCCAAGCTTTTCAAATTGTACGGAGTAATTATCCAATGCGTTGATATCATTAACTACAAGCAGGATATCAATAATGGGTTTCGCTTTCAGACCTGGAACGGAAGTACTACCAATGTGAAAGCTATTCACTAATTCACCATGGAGAATTTCTTTAATTTCGCGTTCTTCCTTTAGATACTCTTCTTTCCAATAAGGATTGTGTTCTACAACAGTGATATTCATAGGTTCACCTCTTTTCCCTTTTCATAAATTCACCTTGCGTTATCATGGTTGCAGCCGCGGCATGCTCTGCACAAAACCCCATAGAGTAAGCCGTATCGATACTTACCCCTGTATAGATCTTTCCACTTTTAGAAATAATTGCTGCTCCAACTCCTCCTGCACTCGCATATTCCGAAAGCTTTCGTGAATATATCACAGCTTTTGCCTCTCTATAGAGTTCATCAAATGTCATTTTGATCCGCCCCTTCCATGTTGATTAAACTTTAACTCCTATAACCCCCTATCCTTCTCAATAAGTTTTCTGCTTTTAAACAAAATGATTTTTAGGGATGGCCGAATTCAAACACTTGACCTTAGGTCTGACCTAATGTGTATCTTTGAGATATTCCAAGATTATCGCGGCTACAAAATCCAAAAAGGAGGAACCCTCATGGCTACAGCACCGATAACAATTGAACCTATGGAGGCCAAGCATAATCCACAGGTCGGCCGCTTGCTTGTTCACGGGTTTCGCGGGAAATTCCAAACCTTGACGAACATGAATGATGACGATCTCGCTCTTTTTTTCGAAAAGCTGTTTGAACATTATCCCACCGAACCGGCAAGTCGAAGAATGGTCGCCCTGCTAGATGAAGAAGTTATCGGAACGATATCTATCAAATGGAAGCCCGAATCTGACAGGAAACAAAAGCAAAAACTTCCTTCGTGGAAGAGCTTCAATAGGTTCGGAACATGGCGCCTGTTAAAAATGCTGATCGGGTTATCTTTATTAAATCATAAACCACAGGCTGGAGAATGTTATATTGCTGACATTGTTGTGCACCCGAACCACCGAAGCAAGGGGGTTGGAAAGCTATTATTGCAGTGGGCGCAGCATTTTGCGCAAACCGAGCCACACCTAGATGTGCTGAGCTTGCACGTCGTAGGCAATAACCCGCGTGCCAAGCATCTATACGAGCTCCTGTCATTCCAGACTCATTTGCAAAAGAATAGCTTAATGCGCCATTCTTTGTTCAATGAATCGAAATGGGACTATATGGTCCTGAGATTGAAATAACTACGAATTTTTCACAAGGAGAATGAGGATGAAAAAGAAAATAACGATTTCCATGATGATCATCGTCCTGCTATTTGGCGGTGCAGGACTTTATATTTTGAAGCAACACAGCTTTGACATGGTTGAGCAAGCTGTTGAAATCCAGACGCCTCAAGGCAAATTGACCGGCACGTTTGTACTTCCTAAAAGTTACACCGGAAAAGTGGGGTTAGTGTTATTCATCCATGGCGACGGCCCGGCTGATTCGACTCTCGATGGGGGTTACAGACACATCTGGGAACGGTTAGCTTCCGCTGGCTACGCTTCCTTGTCGCTGAACAAGCGGGGCATTAACGGCTCGGAAGGAAATTGGCTGGATCAAAGTATCGATGATCGCGTGGAAGAAGCGCGTCAGGCTATTGCGTGGGCAAAAGCACAGCCGATGATTGAGGCCTCAAAAATAGGAACGTGGGGAGCAAGTCAAGCAGGATGGGTTATTCCAAAACTGGCCGGTAAAGAACCGCTTGCGTTTAGTATACTCGTAGGACCTGCCATTAACTGGTTAAGTCAAGGAGAGTACAACACGCGTATGCAAATGCAACATGATGGTTACAGAGAAGCAGACATTGAAAAAACAGTGGCTAAGGGCAGGGAAGTAAGGAACCTTTTAAGGAATAATGCGTCTTATGACGAATATTTGAAGCTGGTTGGTGAAAAAGACGCGATGTCTAAAGAGCGGTGGGCTTTTGTCAGCAAAAACTTTTTGTCAGATGCAACCGATGATCTTCGCCTTTTCCGTTCCCCTGTGTTGCTGCTTTTAGGTGACAAAGATATCAATGTGGATTCGAAAGAGACGGAGCAAGTATATCGCCGCATCGTACCGCCCGAATTATTGACGGTAACCGTCTTCACTGACACGGAACATAGGATGATGAGCACGAAAACGGCGGATTCAGAGTTTCGAGCTTTGATGATAAGCATATTTGCGCCCCGGCAAATTACGGTGCCAGAATATTTGGATGAAATGGAAAAGTTCCTAAAAAAATCAAGCAATCAAAGTGACGGAACAGTTTTATGACAGGGCTTTTGGTTCTGCTTGCAGCTGTTGTCTGGTTAGTAAAACGAATGATTCGATCGTCATGTCGCAAAACATTAAAAGGGAATGATGTGGAATGAATCAATCGAAAACGCGAATCACTGCACTTGATTTTGCGAGAGCATTGGCGATCTTCGGAATGATTATCGTGAACTATAAGCTTGCAATGCAGGCAGAGCTTAGCGGACCGGGATGGCTACAATCGATAGCAGGTCTGTTCGAGGGCCGAGCATCTGCATTGTTTGTCTTACTGGCCGGCATCGGAGTAACCCTAATGACCTCGAAAGCCCGAAGCTCAATGAACGGGGAGCTTATTCGACAAAACCGGAACAGCTTATGCAAAAGAGCAGCTTTCCTGTTTATTGCCGGCGTGCTTTTAATGTTAATGGACTGGAGCGCAGACATTTTGCACTACTATGCGGTATTCATGCTTGTGGCTGCGGTATTGATCACTGCCTCAGATCATAAAATACTCGGTTTGTTCTCGTTTATCCTGCTAGCATCACAGTTGTTTTTAGTTCTGTTCGATTACAGCAAAGGGTGGGACTTGAGTTTTAAGGAATATATGGGCTTTTGGACGCTGGAAGGGTTCCTTCGCAATCTGTTATTTAACGGATTCCATCCGATCTTTCCTTGGCTGAGCTTTTTCCTCATCGGCATGTGGATTGGCAGAAAACATTGGCTGAATAAGGATAACCGCTCAAAGGTACTGTTGTATTCATTGTTAGGAACGGTTGTTTTTGAATCCCTTTCCTACTTATTGATCAAACGGACTTCCCCTATACTAGGAAATGAAGCGGCACATTATTTATTTGGAACGAAACCGATGCCGCCCACAATGCTGTATGTTCTTTCCGGAATTAGTTCAGCCGTGGCCATTATTGCGATCTGTCTGTATGTAGCAGATAAATTTGCGCAGTCCGTTCTGACGCAAGCGGTGATCCATACCGGGCAGTTATCGTTATCTCATTATATTGGACATGTGGTGATCGGATTGGGGATGCTTCATATAACAGGCTATTTGGAAAATGGCAGCCTTGTTTTTGCAATGGCATACGGATGCTTATATTTTATAATAGCCATTATCTTTTCGCATATATGGAGAAAATGGATGACGAGAGGGCCGATCGAGTTGCTTATGAGAAAATTATGCTAAATTCCCCTCTACCTTCAAACAAGTGAAAAATACGATTTGCTTATATCTTCAAATAAAAAAAGAGGGGGACATCCCTCTTTTTTTATTTGAAGATGTGTATACTTTACTATATTTTTATCTAAAAATGGCAGTGTCATAAAGCCTTGTAATATATGCTTGCAGCCCCCCTCTTCTTGTTTCTCTGTCCTACCTAATAGTTCTTGTCATTCCGATTGTAAATTTCTTGAACCCATGCTTCTCATAGTAAGATTCCAAACTTTCGACACACATGAGTTGAGGTATTATACGATGCTGTTCACAATGATCAATTATCCGGCTTAGCAATTCTTTTCCTATACCTTCTGAATGATAATCTGGTAAAACACATAATCCACACACGATTCCGGTAATTACGCCATCCGAAATGACACGTCCCATACCAATTAGTTTTTCATGATCGAAGGCATAAACCGCATACCAGCTTTGATTGCACATTTTTTCTAAATCTTCTACTGATAAATTTAATGAATTCCACCCTAAAGCCTCGTATATAAGTCTTAGCTGCTCGAAACTTTCAGGTGGCTCTAATCTGTAATAAATATTACGTGTCAAGGTTGTTCTCCCTTTCTTATTGTTTTATAGGATTCGAGCCAAATTAAAATCTGGATAGTCGGAAGCTTTCTAATTCTTTCATCTGTACGTTGTTAATAATCTCATTTGCAGCTAATCGGCTAAAGCATCCCCATTAAAAAGATCCAGCCAATACCTTCTAAAAATCGCCTCCAGAATTTACCTTTTTTCTTTTTTGGGTGGCTTTGGGTATTTACGCTTGTATGTATCCGTTTGCGAGTGCTTAAATTTGTTTCTTTGTTTCTGATTCACAACTACACACCTTCCCCATTACCTAGTCTGAATAATGGGCAATGAGCAGTAGTTCGTTTCGGAAAAATCATAAAAAACCTGATTGCAGATGGATATGCATGCCCATTTCACAATCAGGTAAAACAAGCTCGGGACAAGAACTCTTATATCGTTGCCGGATTCCAGCCTAGTTTGGGACGTAAGAGATATTTTTTTAGGCTGTGCGTATATGGAAACTAAACAACAGTCCCATTCAATCTATTCGTAATACAGCGAAGATAGCCTGTCGGCCGTCTGTCTCCATGTAAAGTTCTGAATTACACTGCTTCTTCCCTTGGCTCCCATGCTACGCCTGAGCTCGTGATTCTTTCCCAGTCTGATCAAATATTGTGCAAACCGTTCAGCTTGCCGGTATTCGTCTACTAAAAAACCATTGCTCCCGTGCTTCACAATTTCAGGAATCCCACCGATTTTTGAAGCAATAACAGGTAATGCGGACGCCATGGCTTCAACATTTACGAGTCCAAAGGCCTCGTGCTTTTGGGACGGGCAAACAAAACAATCCGCGATCTGGTATACCTTGTGAATATCTGAATGTTTCTGTTTACCGCTCCACTTTACAGGGACGTTCAACTTAGATGCCATGGTTCGTAACTGCTTCATATAATATTTACTCCCCTGTCCGGCAATTACCAGTTGAAGAGGAACTTCTTTCCTGGCAAGGCTAGCAGCTTTCAGCAATACTGGAACACCCTTACGCGGAATAACTCGACCAACAAACAAGACGGTATATCTGTCACCTAAACCATACTTTTGCCGATACCTTGAGCGTTCAGCATCAGTTGCCGGGTGAAACCTGGCGGTATCTACCCCAAGTTCAACCGTTCTGATTTTTCGTTCTTGATCCGGAAAACGGTTGATTAATCTTTGTTTCAATGAGCTGCTGTTTGCAATGATGAGTTTGGCATACCTTAAGCTTTTCGTAATGTGGCTGGTAGGTGGTACAAACGTGAGTGAATGCAAGAATAGGGTTACCTTTATTTTGGGAAAGGTATTTTGGATTGCCGCCATGTAATGAGGACGATTGTCAACTTGAATGATATCATATGCCTTCCCCTGAATAAAACGAAGAACAGAGGCAATATAAACCTTCGAATTGTCCGATCGAACTCTGACGATGTTTACGTTGCCTTCAGTACTTTGAACTGGGAGCCCCCTGGAAGCTCTGCTTATGACAGTCACCTTATGTTTCCTTGAAAGCTGTTTGGCTATGGCGAGAATGCATATTTCTACGGATCCATTCCCAGGAACAGGAATTTGCTCAGGGGCAACAATTAAGATATTCATAATATTCCTCTCCCTCACAAGGTACGAACTCAGATTGAACAGTAATATTCTTATTCAATCTTATGAGTGAAGTGTAGTCTTTCCCCCCTAATATCAGCCCCTTTTTTGCTGACAGATATGCCTATAGTAACGTCCATTTGTTTGAAATGAGTACGATTTCCCTGCTCGGGCACAGAAAAAAATGCATAGAATGTTGGAATGGAAAATGAACCGCTCCATCAAGATACGTCTGGAGGGATCAAAGGAATGAGTGAAAAGAAACATCGTAGTGTATTGATGAGTAAATGGATCAAAACAAAGCTGCTTCTTGAGAGTAATGAGGTTCGCCCTTTTATTCCGGACACCCGTAGGTTCAGTAAGTCTACACTGAAGAAAATGCTGTACCTTTACGGTATGGTTTACGTTAAACCTGAGAAGGGAACCTATGGCAATGGAGTTATTCGCGCGCAAATACTCAAATCTGGTGAATATGCGTACCAAATTGGAACAACGGAGAGAACTTTTGAAGATTTCGAATCATTTTACAGATCGATATGTAATTTTACAAAAATGAAAAGCTATCTAATTCAGAAGGGGATTCATTTATTGAAGTATAAAAAGCGGCGTTTTGATACACGGGTTATGGTACAGCTGAACCCCAAAGGGGAATGGGAAACGACAGGCCTCATCGGGAGAGTGGCACATCCTGAAAAAATCGTGACGAATTATCACAGCGGGGGCAAGCCCATGGATGTTAAACCTCTCCTTGCCGCCCACATTTCAAATAGAGAAATTCAAAAAGTAATTCGTACATTGAAAAAGCTGGGTGTAACCACGGCAGAATATCTACACAAAAAATATCCTGGGTTCAGGCAAATTGGATTGGATATTGGATTCGATCATTCTTGGACACCATGGATTATTGAAGTAAACACGAATCCGGATCCTTATATATTCAACAAATTAACAGATAAGTCGATGTACAGAAAAGTGATTAGTTACAAAAGGGCAGCAGCGAAGCAATAATTTTTGGCGTGCAGTCTGCTATCCTCAAATAAGGAATTCACAAGGAATTAACCATCTTATATCAGGACTCATGCGAGCCGGTAATTTTGGAAGGTGAAAAATGAACATTCTTATGTTGGTAACGCGCTTGGATATTGGGGGAACCGAAAAATATATTCTTTCCATATCCCGAAATTTACTGACACACGGGATCCGGGTTGGTGTTGCCACTAATGGAGGACCACTTGCAGGTTCATTTAAAAGAGCGGGGATTCCAGTTCATATTTTGCCAACAGGGAAGAAATTAGAAAAGGTATCCTTTTTGTCGTCTATCATAGCTAAAGGAAGGTACAATCTAATCCACGCCCATGATTCCAACTCATTTTTACTATCAGTAACCTTATCCCGACAATATAACATTCCTTCGATAGTTACCGTACATGGCACTTATCATCATCAGGATGCCTTATTAACTTCGGCAAGAACATCCAAACGCGTGATTGCGGTTTCGCCTAAGCTCACCCATTGGTTAATGAATCATAAAATCCCTACAGACAAGATCCGGATGGTCCCTAATGGAATTGACATAGCCACGTTCCGGCCTACATCGAATAAAAGTGGCTGTAGGAAGGCTCTTCGTTTACCATTAACCGCCAAAATTCTTGTGTACGCTGGAAGGTTCTCACCTGATAAATATCACATAGCCAGGAATGTGATTCTTTCAGCAGGACGTATCGCCAAAAATAACCGTCAATTTATAGCCGTCCTGGTTGGTCCTGGCCCCCTTCGTTCAAACTTAATTCAGCTTGCGGATAAAGTCAATCATCGTCTTGGTCGAAGAGCAGTCATCATTCGTCCTCCAATGTCTAACATCCAACATGCCTATAATGCCGCAGATGTTGTAATAGGGACGGGGCGTGTTGCACTCGAAGCAATGGCATGTGCAAAACCCGTTATTTCTGTAGGTGTTGCAGGGTACTGCGGTATTGTGCAGCAGAAAAATATAAATCAGATGATTCAATGTCACTTCGGAGATCATGGAGCATTCACGCCTATCTCAATCGAAAAGCTTTCATCTGACATAAACAGCCTGTTAGGTAATCCAAAAAGAGCCAGGGATTTTGGGAAAGATGGCGCTAAAACAGTTCAACGAAGATTTTCCATTCATAAGATTGTTTCTCGGTTACTTCAAACATATAAGGAGGTAAACCGATGATTACGACAAAGCAAATCATAACCCTTATATTATATCAACCTAATCACAAGAAATAAGGGAATGGCAAGAGCTTGTATCGTTGAAACCAAAAAGTCGCCATCTAGGCGACTTTTATTGCGTGTGTCTTCTTGTTTTCCCAATGTTTTATGTTAATGGTTTTGTCGAAACTATCGCGCTTGCGTTTCTGCTGATCCCTGGCGCCGTAAGCTCATGATGATCAAAGATGCGGCTAGTACCGTAAGGATGACTCCGAGCACTTGGAATCCTATAGCATTGAACGTATCTCCCATGACGATTCCAATCAACAATGTCGATAAAATGGTACCCAGGTATCTCGATGTATTAAAAATCCCCGATGAGACACCGATCATTTCTTTTGGCGTGCTCTTGAACAAGGCCGCCTGCATGCCGACACCGTACAACCCGTTACTTATGCCAAATGCTGCTAAAGTCAGGATTACACTGACGACCGGCGAAGCCTCATCCAATGTCACGATCCATATGGACCCGAATGTCATTAACACTGCAGATACTATCAAAGCTGGCTGTGGCCCCGATTTGTCAATCCAACGTCCTGCGACTGGAGAAATAACGAGTGAGCACAAGCCCAAGGCTAACATGAGAATTCCCGTATTAAATTCGCTGACATGGAGTACCTGCTGCAAATAAGACGGTATGCCGAAAAAAAGAGCGTAAAAAAGAATGTTAACCAGCATGAATTGCACATTTACCCAAGTCATTGCGGGATATTTAGCGAAGACCCGCAAAGGAATAAAGGGTGATGGCGTTTTTAATTCATGTCGTATAAATGTCGCCAGTGCAATAAAACCGATCCCACCTGTCATAAGATGCCATGTTGAAATATGTCCGGTTGATTTAACCGAAAGTAAACCAATCAACAGAGCCACCAAAGCTACCGTAAACAACAGGATGCCTGGGGCATCAATCAACCCTAGCCATTTCCGGATGGACATATCGCCAGAAGCGGATTCGATTGGCTCGTCCTTAGGGATTGTTCTCCAGGCTAATAAAAAGCTTGCCGTTACAAACGGAACATTAACAATGAAGATGCTAGGCCAGTCCCACCAATGAATCAATACACCACCGATAAAGGGGCCGATCGCTGCTGCACCGGACAGGAATATCGCCAGGACGGACAATGCAGTTGCTTGTTTCTCGGTAACGTAAATTCTTACAATCGCCATTCCGACGGCAACCATCATGCTTGTGCCGATGGATTGAACGATCCGGAATACGATGAGCCACGAAAAGCTGGGTGATAACGGAGCTAATATGGATGAGGCGAAGGCGACAACAAGACCGGTAAGGAATATCCTCCTGCGGCCGAACAAATCGCTAGCCTTGCCCATGACGGGGTGAGCAACGGCACTCGCAATGTAGAACGAAAAAATAATCCATGAAACGTCTGTAAAATCGAGTCGATACACATGTTGCAGTCTTGCGATAGCCACAGAAATCATGGAGGAATTCAGTGGGTTCAGCATAATTCCCAATCCAACAGATATCATTAGCCATTTATTGCGAGCGTTCATTTTGTTCTCACCTCCTTGTTCTGCTGTCATCTTACTTGAAACGCGTTATTTATTCCAACGCATTTTATGTTATGATTTAATGAACTAAAAGGAATAAGGGAATGATGCGAAATGGAACTTCTTCAACTGAAATATTTTCTGACAGTGGCCCGATGCGAGCATGTTACGGAAGCTGCGAGAAAACTGCATGTCACGCAATCCTCACTGAGCAAAACGATACAACGGTTAGAAGACGACCTGGGAGTTCCTTTATTTGATCGAATTGGGAGAAAGCTGCGACTAAACGAATTAGGAAGAACATTTCTTCGCCGAGCCGAAAAAGCCTTATTCGAATTGGAACAGGGAAAACGGGAAATCGATAACCTCTCCAGCCCGGAGCAGGGCACTATCCGATTGGCGGTGACCACGGCAAGCACATTGCCAGGCATCCTGCGGGAATTTCGGAAAAACCGGCCGCATATTCAATTTCATGTCCAAATGGTAACCTTACGGGAAATGGCCTCGCTTCTTCATCGAGGAGAGATCGATTTTTGTCTGTCCTCCCCTCCCATCCAAGGTGATGATATAGAATGTCAAATGCTGTTCGATGACCCCATCGTTGTAGCCGTCCCCCCTAATCATCGGTATGGGGAGCGAAGCAGCATAACGTTAGCAGAGCTTAAGGACGAGTGGTTTGTGGGCGTGAAGAAAGGGTACGGTGTTCGTGATCTGGTGGACTCCGAATGCAAATCGGTCGGCTTTCTACCCAAGTACGTATACGAAGGAGATGAACCTGCAAGGTTAACCGCACTTGTGGAAGCGGAGATCGGTCTCGCATTTATACCAAGCACAGCAAGAAGTCCACAAGAACGCATTAAATATCTCCAAGTAGAGGATCATGCACTGGTACGGGAGATTGCTTTATTGTCACACAAAAGCCGATACATTTCGAAAGCGGCCCTAGAGTTTCGCAGTGTTGTTATAGACTATTTCAGTGCAATGTCCAAAGAAACATATTAATTAACCTGCCCGCTAGTCCTGGAAGTGGCCGTAGCTCTGGAAGGAGAAGTTGTTAATAAGGTGTTTATTAAAAGAGATTTAATCAAAACGGCTATGATACCAAGTTCTTGTACTTTTCGGCTAACGATATTCCTCGATTTGGGACAAGAACTTATATCGTTAAAATAAAAAAGCCGCGATTTCCCGCGACTTTTAAATGCGCATATGTTCTTGTCCTCCGACAGTCTCAGAAGTAATAATCTTTAATGAGATTTGATTAATAAACTTCATAATTTTGTCCAGTTTGAGCCCCTTCTACGCTTTTTTTGAAAGCAAGGGCTACGCGACTCGCAGGAACTGCTTCAAAGCCCGGAAAAAACTCACCATATTTTTCTAGCGATTCTTGTAAGACATTCGGGCTAACACTATTTATACGGATTCCCCTTGGCATTTCAATAGATGCGGACTTTACGAATGCTTTAACACCGCCATTTGCCATAGCTGCCGATGCACCTTGAGGAACTGGGTCATCCATCATGATTCCAGTTGTTAAAGTAAAGCTTCCACTGTCATTAACATAGTCCATTCCCAAAAGCACCAAATTGATTTGTCCTTTAAGTTTACTTTCAATCCCTATTTCGTTTAACTCTGGCGTTAATTCTGAAACAGGACCAAAATGAGCGCCACCTGTTGCGCTAATGACTGCATCCACTTTTCCAACTTGCTCATACATGTTTTTGATGCTATCGATCGAGGTAATATCAACGGTTACATCTATTCCGTTCCTTCCAGCACGGATAATTTCATGGTTTTTTCCTAGTTCTTTGGCGACTGCTTGTCCAATCGCGCCACTTGCCCCAACAATGATTATTTTCATTTTTACTCTCCTTTCCAAACCTTTTGAAGTATGAAAGCTGATCTCAAGCTCATCTGATCAGAACTGGATATATTTGCACAGGCACGAATTACATTAATCTTATACTACTACGAAATCATTTGCTAGATGACATCTACTACTTAGCATCTTTCAGATATTCTCGAAGGCACACCGCATCGGTTCGGGGCCATCGTCCCAGTTGTAGCCGTTCACGATCGCTTCAGGTTGCTTGAACTTGACCGCTTTTTTCAGTGCCGTATCCCCGAGTTTGTCCTCCGCCTCAAGCTCGCTCCCTTTTCGATTAACAGCTCGATAGCCTGGATGGGCATTCGGTTCGTCAGAAACAACATCAGCGGCGTTCTGCCCCGCTCGTCCGGTTCATTCACATCCAGTTCGGCTACAGCCTTTTGAACCATTTCAAGGTCTTTCGTCTTGCTGACTTCCTTCCAATTCACAGATACTCCCCCTTTGCCATTGCGCTTAGCTTTGCTGATACAACGTAGCCGTTACCTTATCCTCTGCACAAACAAACATATAAAAAATGCCTTCCCCCAAATTGTCGAAATCGGCCCAGTCCATCTGACCTATAAACGGCATGCGTTTGGCACAGCAAGGGCAAAGCGGATATTCTGCATCTTGCACCCAGCTCGGGTGACCCCCGATCTGCGAATCCTGCTGAGACAAGGTCCAAACCGCAGCATAATACGGGGAGTGCGGCTCGGGTGAAAGGGTCAACCTTGGCACGGTCACGCCGCTGTTGTCCTCGGAATCAAAACTCGGCAAATGCTCGGGTTTTTGGTTAAACCGGCTCCAGACCGGCACGCCCTGATGATCCAGCTCCATGTAAATGGTACCGAAGCATCCGCAGTGCTCGCAGGTCTCCACTTGCAGACGTTCCAGCGGCAGGCCGAGATACGCCAAGGAAGGATGGGAAATGTCTCCATCCAACAGGATGGTTAGCTTCCCCTGGCACCATGGGCAGTCAGAGGCGCTCGTTTTCAGGAAACGGGCAGCGGACGCTTCCGCTGCGGAATCACGCTGCGCACCCGTTGCCCTAATCGCATAGCTCAAGCCATGGACCAAATCGCGTCTTTCCCCGTCCGGCGTGAGCTCCCAGCCCCCCTCAAGGGCATAAAGTTCAGGACCTGCGAACAGCTGCACCGCCCACGCCGGTGGATGCGATCGCCATTCCCGAAAACGGCTCACAATCACGGGATCGCCAATCCAGCTCAATATCAGCAAGAGATGATTGCGGTTATCGTCGTCCCGCTCCACCTGCTGTAGCAGGCGGTCCCGGATGTCTGATGATGCATCCTTGAATAGTATGGAGGAATGGTACATGCCGCGTTCCATGAGCTCGGGCAGAACTTCTGCGATTTTGTCATTCCGGTAACACACTAGCGATAACAGGATATGGTCGGCTTCGCTCTTAACGCCCTCAGCCAAAAGCTTCAGCGCATATTTCAGCATTCGACCCGCCTCTTCAGCCGTTAATGATACATATACCTGCTCTTTGCTTAAAGGGTAAGGAACATATTGAATCAGCGGATCATACTTCCTCGGCGCATGCATGACCTTCAGAAGGTCCACCGGGTCCGTCAAGCCATCATACAAATTCACCGTTCTGCGGTGCTGTTCAATATACGCTTGCCGTTTTTGCCGTTCCTGCTCCTGACGGCAGGGCATGCAGTAACCGCCTGTTTTGGCCGCCGTGGTCGGCAGGATCGTCGCCCTGCAGCCTTCGGTTTTGCATGGAATACGTTCCGTCACGCATACTTCACCTCCGTTATGATATTCTTTCATTTTTAGATTCATTTGGGAATTTCCCTTGAAGGTAGGAATCCCATAGGTTATGAATAAATTCATCAGGCCAAAGTCGTCTGACGTATAACCCGCCAGCTCTGAATTCTGAGTTATCCGAAAAGTTAGCTTAAATGCAAATTCCCTTCAAATGATTGGCGCGCATACGCAAAGGACTATAGATATTCCCCAAAGTAGAACTCCAGCTTTTCCGCAGAATAACCATCCTCTCCTCTCCAGGTGGCCATCGACATAAAGTCGGTTCCCCGACCGCGTTCTTTGCGGTAATCGTTATGGGACTGCAGCAGACCGGCGTACCCCCAAATTTCCATCACGAAGTCCCGTTCATACTGATTGGCAGGGAAAATATCTTTCCACCGCTTCTCCAGCTGTCGCGCTGCATCCTTTTCCTTGCAAGCCTCTATGGCTTTGATCATTTGCTTAAGGATGGCAATATCCTCGCCGTGAACCTCAAAGTCCTCTTCCTTGTTGAGGAATTCCAGATCCATCAGGCAATAGATCAGCCAGTTCAATCGGACGCCGCCCCATTTGATCCGTTCAAAGCTAAGTACATTCAAATCCTCGTCTACATAATGTTCCTTGGCGGTCAGCTTCCTGTTAGAGCAATCACCGCAAGCACAATAGCGCAGTCCCTCTGCCGGCCGCTGCGAAAAGGTATGTATCGGTAAATCATGCGTCAATGCAAAGCTGGACAAGGCGCTTCTCAAATAAACCTTGCGTGTTGACAGACTGTGCAGAAAGGCGCGTACCGCTCTTTCCTTGGTGATTTTTTGCTCGTGCAGTTCTTTTAGCTTTAGGACGCATTCATCGTGTGACAGGGTCACCGGGTCGAACATCAGCCCTTTACTTTTCGCATATTGGAAGTCGGCATCCGAACAGGAAGGTCCGCCCATTCTCCAGCGCCCAGAGCTCCAATACGTGTTCATCAAAATTTTTTTGGCCTTGGGATCCATTGCATTCCGCCTCCTATCATATATCGTGACCAGGCCAAAAAAACGGAATAGGCAAGCCCAGTAGATTCCCATTCCAGCGCATCCGCTGCAAATTAGTAAACATGCCCACTGCGCCCGAGCTGTCCTCTATCCAAGGCGAAAAACGCCTGTGGCGTCGCAGGCCACTACCAACATCCCCTGGAGCGCCGGAAAAATAAAAAATCAGGAGATTGGAGCCCCTATTTTCCATGAATAGATAAAGTAGAAGGAAGGGATTCCATAGCCTGATTATAGCTAGTATACGGGTAAAAGAAACCAACAATCAACCTTTTAACCCACTATTATATGGTAAAAAGATACCTATAGACTACATTGATAAGTCTTTATTCCCTATATTGTTGGTCCATTAATTAGATCAAACTTGTTTCCCGAAGGCCGCATTGCATAAATCCTACAACAACTCAAAAGCAAAGTCCAGTGAATGCTCGGCCTTTACAGGCTCAATGGCTTGTTCAAGATAACCCATTTCCAGCACCGCCACGATACGTTCGTCTTTTTGAACACCATAACGGCAGCTGCATGTTCTGTCATAAATCCAATCATTCATTGTCATTCGCACATGTAGCATGCTTTCCTGCGAGAGCAGGCGAAAATTCTGCATGAGGCAGCATGCTGCCCCAAAATCCTCTTCTCTTTTATGAAGATCACGATCTTCCTTGATAACCAACATCAGATAGGCTGGAGCCTGATCCTGCAATCCAGACATTAATTCCGTGCTGCCGGATCCAACAAATATAAAACGCCAAGGTTCTCGCATTCCGTCGTTAGGAGCCCATACCGCAACATTTAATAATTCCAGTACGTGAATTTCGGAAACGGGTTTATCGCTATAGATCAATGAATGGCCCCCTTTGGAAACGCTGCTGACATCATTCATCAGGTATCCCTCCTCAACCGGATAAAGCAGTCCATTTCTTTTCTGCTCGTGTCCGTGCTCTAGCTTTTGGAATCTTGTCGAAGTATCCGAGATGAAAAATGCCAACAAGCCTTTCATTAGGATTCATTTTCAACAGATTGAATAATTCCTTGCTCTGCATCATCGGTTCCGTGTCCCACAGCGTACCAAGTTGTCGTTGCCAGGCAAGAAGCTGAAAATTTTGCATGATACCGCACACCGCAGCATAATTATTGTCACTTTTCCTTCTGTCCGCATCTGTACTTGCAATAATCATAAGATGGCCCGGAATATCGGTGACTCTTTTCCGAACGAAATCCCGTACTTTCTCCGGAAGCCATTTGACCAATCTGTTCTTTTCTAAGGGCTCAAGCATGCAGGCAGCCAGACGTTCCCTGGAATCCATTGTTCCCGCATACACGCATCGGAAAGCAACATCCTCCCTGGATGGATACAGCAGCCGCGCTGCGTGGAGCAATTCTAACACCAGCTCCTGATCTACAGGAAATGGGCTAAACTTGCGTATGCTTCTGCGCTCTTTGATAATCTTCTTGAAATTCATGTACTCCCCCCCTATCGTTCCTATCGGATCTGGATCCGACACAGGCACCGTCCATGAAATTTGTCCGACAGGACAAATCAAAGCAGTGTGAACATTGTCCCATTCGTCCGTTTTCGTCGCCATCCATCATTGACTTCATTATGTTCTTAACGATAAAAGTCAACCAAATCTCCAAACAGCTGCTTAATCAAATCAAGTTCGGATTCGCTGTATTTATCCAAAAACTTGTACATCCTCTGCTGCTCCTTGTTATGGAGCTCATCATGAAGAGCAAAAAGCTTTTTGCCGGCCGTCGTTAGCCGGAAATACACTTCTTTTTTGTTATCATTGAGTTGGGCCTTGCGTACCCAACCTGCCTTCAATAACTTATTGGTTACCTTTGAGGTGTTCCCTTTGCTTAGATTCATCTTTTCGGCAATGGAAGTAACATTAATCGGTTCCAGCTCGCCAATGCATGCGATTGTGTGCAGCTCCGTCATATTTAGGGTGGATACCACCTCAATCATTTTCCGGAGTTCTTCAATAAATACGCCGGTTTCCCGGTTCTCATATTGTTCTTTTTGATGAAGGAATTGAATGAAATTCTCATAGATCGCGGTTTTTAACATCTTGTTCGTACTCATGATTATGATAGCTCCTCGACTCATTGTTTTTTTCATTATAACCAAAATTAGTTTCGCAAGAAACAATATGAGTATAGGAAGGAGTCCTGCCTCAGAAATAAAACGGTAAAATCAGTTTTTCTAAACCATATACCTCCTCACTTTATCATTATTATTTCGATGGAATAAATAATGATGCTTAAAATTTATTATAATTTAAGTCATTATTCAAGTTATTTATTCATAGGAAACAATTTAATTTTAAGATTAATTCTGTTTGATGTCAATCCAGTGATAGAAAAATGCATCGTCTTTGGTAACCTTTGGAGACGGGGAAGCTGCGGAATGAACACTTCATACATGGCAAGTGCTAGGCTCCTTGATAAGATCAGAAATTAGATTCCAATATGTGAGGAAGAAAAATATTCGACAGTTCTTCGATAATTTTTTGGTATATTTGGTCGTTTGGTTGAAGGAAAATAACATGCAAAAAACAACCCCGAAAATATTTTTTATATCTTCAGGGTTGTTGTCTCTAACAGCATGGGTGTGTCGCTGATACTTTAATTGCTATCTGTTCTTTTGGCCCGGTTCTCTTCATAAATAAATGGATAGGCTTGACTTCCGAGCAGCATTCTCCGTCCTTGGAACTCATCATACAGATTGATTCGAACCGCCCCTCCACTTGCGATTTTGCTGAAGTTTCCATTCAACGTAATGGTATAAGATTTATTGTTGCCGATGGTCAAATCGGTGCCGAGCGTTAAAGCCTTCTCCGTGGTTTGTCCCGTCGGGTCAATAAGCTCCATGATGAGCTTGTGTTCATAAGTACCTGTATCGTAATCTCCGTTTCTGGAGAGGTTATAAAGAATAACCGCATTGAGCATATCTTTCCCTTCGCTAAGCGTAGCTTCTCCTTTCGCAATGGAGAGTTTGTACGGAAACAATTCCACATTTCCTAAATTCGTTGCTAGCTCTATAGCTTTAAGGCTAAGTGCTAATCCTGCGGTATTGATAAATCCTGTTGATTCTTCCCCCAAATCCGTCAGCTTCCCGTTGGCTACACCTTCGCCGATATACAGTACAAGCTGCGAAGTATTCACATTCAGCGGAAGCTTGCTCCAGACCGTAACCAGATTTTTTCCATTCGGACTTGTCTTGTCGGACGATTGACTTACCTCTGCCTCAAAGTACTCGTTTTCCGATGTTTTATAGTAAGCAACCAGCTGCGCCTGCTTGGATTGGCGTGTTTCCTGACTCTCCATCTCCAGTTCCGTATACATCAAATTGGAATTGCCGCCATGGTAAACGGTAGACAAACGTTCACGGACTTCCGCTTTCTTGCCCGGAGTATGGATGCGATAAGAATCGCCTGCAGCAACCGGGTTCTTAACACTGTTGAGCGCGTTCGTTTTCAGCGACAGAAATTTCGTGACCTCCTCTCCTGAAGTTTCCTGCAGCTCAATCCGCAATTGATTGAAGTTATGGGAATACGGTACATTGGCCAGTACATACAGCTCTGCTGTTTCGTTAGATCCCAGGGTCGTTTGACCGCTTGGTACCACGATTTGGGCCGTACTGCTGAGATCGCGCATTCCAGCCTTCACGATAGCTTTGAGTTCAGGCAGCTGTACGGTCGACGCTTTGGTATTTCGTAGGCTGATTCGGGCTGCGATTTGATCGCCATCTCCCCAAGGCAGCCGCTCATATGAGCTCAGCTTTACGCCGAATGTTCCATGACCGTTCTCGATGATATTCTCTAACCCCAGATGGCTTTTACCTTCAGAAACATAAGGAATTTTAAAGTAGGCCGTCGGGAAACTGATTTTTCCTTCAGAAGCCGGCTCAGTCAATTGCAGCTGTAGCATATTCTGTTTCATATGTAATGGCACATCTGCACTGAGATCCATGAGTTTCTCCTCTAACGGCTTCAGCGTAACATTATCGAACGCCTTCGATTTCACCGGTATGCTGTAGCCTTCAGCGGTGTGGATAGAAAGTTCGTAAGCCGGCAGCTTCACTGACTTTTTGCCGAGATTTTTAACGCGGAATTGAAGATCCCATTTAGCGGTATCATTCTCGTTAAACAAGAAAGCACTTTTCAACTGCGTTTCAATGGTTTGATGGTTAACCGATATTTTTTTGACGGCATAATCAGCCGCGGGCACATCGGCGGTAACGGCCGGTAGTTTAAAGGTTTTTACCGGTAACGTCATTTTCAAAGCTTCATCTTCCTGCGTGAATTGCATCGTCAACTTGTCTGTTTTAAGGTTGGAAGGAACCTCCGCCAGATAAAAAATCGTTCTCCTCTGTCCTGGCTGGATCCGAAAGCTGCTTCCTGTATCATCTTCAGGCACAAGGTCGAATATCGAGCCGTCGGCTAACTTCAAATGTGATTTATAACCGGGATCGCTTAGCACCTTCTTTCCTCCGTTTTCGAGACTGACGCCGACCTTCATATACACTTTTCCGTTATGTTTCATTCGTTGCATACTTTCCGCCTTGACCGTAACAGGCTGCTGTTTCATCATTATTTTTACGCTATTGCCTTTAGCCACGGCGAGATCCGAAGCTGCCGCAGGAAGCTTGAACGATTGCACCGGAAGATTTATTTTCAGAGCCTCGTCTTCTTGCGCAAGCTGCAGTGCCATGCCGGTCGTCTTTACCGTGGAAGGAATCTCCGTCCAATAGTAGACGGTTCTGCTCTCCCGAGGTTGCAGCTTGTAGCTGGTGCTGGCCGAATCGGGCAGGAGCTCAAATACCGAGCCCCCAGCCGACTTCAGATAAGCTTTATATCGGGGATCGCTAAGTGCTTTTGTTCCCCCATTCGAGAGCCTGAGCCCCAATTTGATATACGCTTTTCCATTGATTTTATACCTCTGCAAAGTATCCGCTTTGGCCGTAACCGGAAGATTATTCATCATGATTTTCTTGCTTTTGCCTACAGGTACTACATTTGAATATCGGGCTGGTATCGTGAAATCCCCCAGCTTTTTCTGATAATCGGCGCTGTCAAAATCCCATCCGTACATCGAAACCTTGATTCCGTTAACCCGTTCAGATTGTCCAATGTTCACATAGTACGATACGGATTGGCTGCCGTTCACAGGCACCGTTCTTTTACCAGCATCGCTCGTAACTGCTTTTCCTTTTACGATTGCGCCACCGGGCATGGCAACCTTGGAAAAATAATCGATAAGATTTACTCTACTGCCACTGCCGTTACTATAACGAAGCGTGTATACCAGAATATTCCCGTCAGGCTGTGCGAAAATATCGATACCCGTCAGCTTCACGCTGACGTTCTGCTTCAAAGTAACCGAGCCCAGTTTATCTAATGCCAGGCTCGATGCGACTGCAGCTGCTGCTTTAGGGTAGCCTGCTGATGCCCCATACGCATCAAAGGCAAACCCATGACTTAACATCGCTGCGCTGAGCATGATGATCGCACATGTCTTTTTCGGTCTGTGCATAATGTGCCTCCCTCTTCTGTGAAATAGGAAGCAGCGCACAAATGTGGGCTGCTTCCTGAATGATCTTCCTATTCGTTTAAATAGGTGGTGACGCGGTTCTGGATCAGCTTCGCCACTTCTTCTGCGGTTTTCTGTCCGCTGAAGTATGCCATAGACTCTTCACCGGCAATCGATATCACTTTACTGTCCAGATCCACGTATTGATCCGCGGACTGAACAATTTGTTTAAACACGTTGAATTGTTCGTCGGATACTTTGGCCGGCTGCCCATTCGGAAGCTTATAATCGCCGCTTCCCACTTTTTCCTGAAGGTCATCGATCAGCTTTTCATTCACGGATTTAAGCATCGAGAACCCTTCTCTTTCCTGCAGTAATTGTGCTTCTTCAGACAATAGGAAGGAAATAAACTTCCAAGCTTCTTCTTGTACTGGCGATTTGGCATGGATAGCGAACACGGAAGATGTAAAAACTCTCGCGCCTTTTTGTCCTGCGGTTTCTCCCGCTCTGGGTAACAGCATGATCTTGGGATGATCAAACAACATATAGGGGCCTTCGATTAATTGAAGCGGTGACATAATCGGTGTGGAACTGAACAATTGATTGCCCGGCTTTGCCTCGTCGGATGTAATGATCTTGTTATCATTCATTTTCATGGCTTGCTGGAGCAAACCCACAAATTCCGGAGAGTCGAACGATGCCTTTTTGGCCGAAGGCTCAACAAATGAAGCGTAGTTCTCAAAAAGCATCTCCTGAAAGAGGTATTCCGGCGGGTAGGACGCTAATGCATACATCTCGTCGGCACCGCTCTCCTTAGCCTTCCGGATCACTTCTTTCGAAACCTTCTCGAACTCCTTCCAATCCCAACTCTTATCATCGAACGCTACATTAGCGTTGCCCAGTATGTCCCCATTACCAACCAATACTCTCAAAGAGTAACCCAATGGGATGGTATACACTCCGTCATTCAGCTTCAGACCGTCCACTATCTTCATTTGTAAATCGTCTTTATCGAGCGTCTGGTCCTGCTCCAGCAAATCATTCATATTTAACAGAAAACCTTTGGACACATATTCTTTGAGAGGCAGGTTGTCAACTTGAAGGATATCTACGCCTTTTCCCGATAACATCGCTGTATTCGTTGTCGTTTGATACTTCTCGTGTTCCCCCGGTCCCCATTGTTCACCCATGCTTTTATATGCTTGAATCTGCAAGTCGATATCCGGATGTTTCTCTTCGAACTTTTTTTCCAACGTTTGATAGAATGGATTCGACTCCCTTAGCGATAGGGTAAGAACTGTTTTCCCCTCTTTCGTTGCTGCCTTATCCGCGTTCCCGGCTTCTCCTGAGCCGCATGCGGTTAAACTCGCGATTAAAGCACCCATAGAAATAAGTAAAAGCCATTTTTTCATCGTATGATTTCCTCCTGATATGTTCTGGTTACAACGCCTCACTATTCCAAACGAACCCGGTTGCCATCCTGAAGAGGCTCGCTGCTTTTCAGAATGATCTTATCTTGTTCATAGATGCTATCCGTTTGGATCATCGTTTCTTTGTCATTCCGCTCGCCGAACTTAATGTTGACTTTTCGTGCAACAAAGACATTACCGAGCGCACCCGGCTGCTCGACGACAACAAAAACGTACATGCCTTCCCGGTCCTGATGAATAGCTTCATTAGAAACAAGCAGCCCTTGATCGAGAGAACTTTTCTCGATGTTAATCCGAGCCTGCTCACCTCCTTTCAGCTTGGCGTTGATGAGTTTAATACGAATTCTCTTTTGAGAGACGGTTACCGTCTCCGTTCCTTCGGTTGCCCCCTCAATCATCGGTTCCGCATTGGTGATTTCTTCAATTACACCTTCCATGACATTGGCTTGCTGCTCTTTATCTGTGTGGACCTCTACCTCGATCCGCTCACCAACGGATATCCCAATGCTTGACAAGCGTTTTGCATCAGCGCCGACTTCAAACCTATAGCCTTGGCTGCTATTCGAGACAATGACATCCGGCTCGCCCGCAGATGCCAGTCCTTCAACCGCATTCAGCTTCGTTACAATACCGTCGAAGGGAGCGGTAAGCATCTGATCTTTTGCCAGTCGTTCTTTCATCTCGTTGATCTTGCGTTCTTGCGCAGCAATATCGAGTTTCCCTTTTTCAATTTCACGTTTTGCGCTGCGCAGCTTAAGCTCATCCTCCTCAATGGAAGATTGAATAAACTGATCCTGAAGATTTCGCTGCTCAATCCTTTGCTTTTCCAGATTCGTTACTTCAAGTTCGATTTCTTGTCTTGCCGTTGGGTTGTCATAAGCGATAAGTTTCTGTCCCTTCTTAACACGTTCACCTTCTTTTACGTGAATCTGCCGAACCTTCCAGTCGTTTGAACTGGATAGTTTAGCTTCGGCGATCGGCTGAAGTACTCCGCTTCCCGCGATCGCTAGCTCAATGCCTCCCTGTTTCGGCTGTTCCGTGGTCACCTTGGGCAAGGTCAACGACTGCAGCGTGTTACTGAACAAGGTAAACAGCAGCAGCACCCCCATAAAACCCATGAACACGATTTGAAGGATTCGCTTTCGTCTTTGGTCAGCTAACCCTTTTCCAAGCTCCATATCCTTTCTTCTCCTCCTAAAAACCGCCCTGAAAAGTTAACCCTTAACACCTGACAATTGAATGCCCTCGATGAAATACGACTCCGCATACAGAAATAACATTACCATCGGGGCCATATAGAGCATGGATGCAGCAAAGGCAATCCCCCGGTCGCTATCATTAATCCTGGATAAAAAGATGGACAGCGGCTGCTTGAACGGGTCGTCCAAAAAAATAAGCGGCTGCTCCACCATGTTCCAATAATCAACGAACAGCAAGATCACAAGTGCGGCCAATCCCGGCTTGATCATCGGAACAATCATCGTTATAAAAATCCGCAAATGTCCGGCACCGTCAATTTTGGCAGCTTCAATGTAGGCATAGGGAATGTCCAGCATGAACTGTCTGAGCATAAATACGCCAAAAGCTGCGAAAATGCCAGGAACAATGATGGCGCCCGTACTATTCAGCATGCCAAGCTTATCGACCATAATATAGTTGGGTACCAGCGTGACTTGGAACGGCATGAGCATCGTCATGACATAGACCAAAAACATTGAATCCCGGCCGCGGAATTTCAGTTTGGAGAATGCATAAGCAGCCAGTGCTGCGACGAGTGTCTGTCCCACAATGATCGGTACCACCATGAACACCGAGTTCCAGAACATCGTCAGATACTTCGGGTTGTCGATGAACACCTTCCCATACTGTGCAAAAGACACCTTGTCCGGAATCAGTTTCAGATTTACAAAAGAACCCTCTCTACCTGGAATCGCTTCTTTCAATTGACCGATGAGGCCGTAATTGATCTGGATCTCCAGTTCTGTCATTAATGAATTTGTGAATGTAATCACAATTGGTGATAGTAAAATCATGGCGATAACACCCATGACGAATGTTAATACACTTTTTTTCAATATATGGACGACTCGCACGAAACTTCGCTCCACCTCCTATTCCATGTACTGCCGATGTCGGCGCTCAATCGCAAACAGCGCCAGGACGATCAGCAGAATACAGGCAAACATTAAGGATGCCGCCGCGGTCAACTTCTGAATGTCGAGTGAAATGAACATATTATTCATATAGTGCTGCATCATGTAAATGCTGTCATGGGGATAATCACCTGCAATGAGATACGTTTCCCGGAACACTTTGAATGAGTTGATAATGGACATAATCACAACAAAGAACATCGAAGAAGTCAGATAGACCAGCGTAACGCTTCGGAATTGCCTCACGCGGCCAGCCCCTTCAATCCGGGCGGTCTCGTAGTAATCCTTCGGAATTTGCTGCAGCCCGGCCAAGAATAAAATGACGTTGTAACCGATGTTCTTCCATAGGTACACCATGATCACGACCAGGCGTGCCCATTCCGTCTTCATCCAATCCACGCGTCCATATCCAAAGCTGTTCAGCCATGCGTTCAGGGAGCCGTTCCAATCAAATAGCATCTGCCAGATCATGATGATGGAGGCGACGGGCACAACAAGCGGCATGACGTAAGCGGTTCGAAGCCATTTTTGAAAATATGTATTTTTATGGAGCAGCATCGCTAACCCGAGCGACAGCATGACCATAAGCGGAACACTGACCGCGCTGAAGAGTAATGTGTTGGATGCCGCCTTGCGGAAGGAAGCACTCCCAAGCAGTTCCACGTAATTATCGAGACCCGCAAAATGGCCGTCTACCGATTGGCTCATAAAGGAATAGTACACGCCCATGGCAAATGGAATAAGGTAAAAGAGTGCAAATCCGATGCCGCTGGGCACAAGAAAGAATATGGCCGCCGAAGCATCCTTACGGAGCCAGTTTTTCATGGTTTTCCTGATCCATCCTTTCACTAATCTAGTTTGGTACTTCAATTCTGATCCATGTTACTCTCCCCCGATGCCTTTAGTTTAGGGAAGAAAACTTAAGAAAAAATATGGTAAATATTAATAATTTCTAAAGAGTCGTACTGATTTTTCGCTCTCGTTAACACAGCCTGCATACGTAGCGGAGCATCAATCTACAATGTCATTTCATACCGATACCCCGATGAAAAACTCGTCATCGATATTACGATGCTCCATAGCGATCAACGGCAGCGACTACAGGTCTCAGGCATATCAAAAAGCAGCATAAGGAAAAGGCATTACCATGAGCATGTCCCGCAAGGGTACGCCCGCTGCCTGAAAGTCAAAAAAGGCCAACCAGATCATTCTGGTTAGCCTAATAATACAAAAGCTGCCCTGCATCTCAATAAATTGGTAAGACACGGGTTCGATATACCCGGCAAGACGTCCTCCCGGAGGCTCTTAGCTAACAGACGGCGTTACCTTCAGCGTGGATAAGTCGTTCAGGCGGGGCAGTCCGAACCGGTAGCTGCCTCGTATCTCTAAGCCGCCCAGGCAAAGAATTCGGGTTCGGCTCATTTCTTTTTTCCCTTAGAACACGCTTCGTACCAAGCCCCCATCAATTCGGAGCGCCGAACCGTTGATGGCCGAGGACTTGGGGCTGCTCAGATACGTTACAAAATCGGCAATCTCCTCCGGTCGAATCAATCTCTGAATGATAGACGTCGGCCGGTTTTCCTTCATAAACCGCAACTCGGCTTCTTCGATGGTAAGCTTCTCATCCGGGTACAAAGTATTCAGCATCTTCTCAACGCCTTCGGTAAGGGTTGACCCAGGCATGACGGTATTCACGGTTACGCGGGTCCCTGTCGTCAATTCGGCCAAGCTCCGGGAAAGGGACAGCTGCATCGTCTTGGTTGCGCTGTAATGCGCCATCTCCTGGGACGGCATGACGGCTGCTTCGCTCGCGATAAAAATAATTCGTCCTTCGTTGCGGTTGATCATGTTCTTCAAATAGTGCCTGGTCAGCCGGACACCGCTCATAATGTTCGTCTCGAAGAACTTGAACCACTCCTCATCCGGTATATCGAAGAACTCGGCAGGCTCGAAGATTCCTAAGTTGTTGATTAGAATATCAACGACCGGAGCGGCTTCCCTGACCTGATGGCAGCCCTCCTCTGTTCCGAGATCCGCCACGACATAACGCAGCTCGGCATCAGGATGCTTGGAGTGAATGTCGTCTATCGTCTGTTTTACCTTATCCTCATGTCTTCCGTTAATAATGACCGAGGCTCCCTCGGCTGCAAGCGACATGGCAATCGCCTTGCCAATGCCCGATGTCGAGCCTGTGACCAATGCGACTTTTCCCTGCAAATCCAAATTCATGACGATCTCCTTCCGATATGTAGGAATGGACCCTCCCGTTCCCCGTCGCGCTGCAGGAAGTGCAGGAGAGCCGCAATATTCATTACACTTCTATTTTTGCCGTAAACACGGATTTCTTAGAAATCAAAATTGTCCGGATCCGGTCCCACTCTGTGATCCTGATTCAAGCCGTCGATGCGCTGCATCTCCTCATCGGACAATTCAAAATCAAAAATATTCGCATTCTCGATGATCCGATGCTCTTTGGTCGATTTCGGAATCGTCACCACGCCGTTCTGTATATCCCAGCGAAGAATAATTTGGGCGATGGATTTATGATGCTTCTTCGCAATGCTCAGAAGGTCCTCCTGATCCAGCAGCTGTCCTTGCATTAAGGGAGACCAAGCCTCGAGCTGAATTCCATTCTCCTGGCAGTACGCCTGCAATTCTTTTTGCGTTAATCGGGGATGATATTCCACCTGGTTTACCATCGGTTTGATTTCCGTTTCCTTCATTAACTTCTCCAGATGATGGATTTGGAAATTGCTCACGCCAATGGCTTTCACGCGTCCTTGCTTGTACAACGTTTCGAGGGCCTTCCACGCCTCTATATATTTTCCTTCAACCGGCCAGTGTATAAGGTACAAGTCCAAATATTCCAAATCCAGTTTCCGGAGGCTTTCCTCGTAGGCCTTCAAAGTCGGTTCATAACCCAGGTCGGCATTCCACACTTTGGATGTGACGAACAGATCTTCTCTCTTTAATCCGGCAGCTGCCAAGCCTTCGCGAATGCCCTGCCCGACGCCCTCTTCATTGCCGTATATGGCAGCGGTGTCCACGCTCCGATAGCCATGCTGAATGGCCGTTCGTACGGCATTCACCAGCTCCGGTCCTTCTTCAACTTTAAATACGCCTAGTCCAAACCAAGGCATATTGACGCCATTATATAAAGTGGTTGTATCTTGTAAGTGTTTTGCTGTCATATTGATAAACCTCCGAACGTTTTTTTGGTTGTGAAAAAGTAGAACCTGTTTGCAGTATTTCCGATGAAACGCTTAGATATCACCTCCCTTCATCATAAACTAATAATTCAAGCCGCTTGCGTATCCCGCTTATCCGGATTCTTCGAATCTTTTCGTTCCAGCTTCAAGCTCCAACCCGTGAGTACGACCGCGCCGAGTACCATCAGCGCGCCGATCCAAGCCGTATGAATCAGCCCCATGGAATTCGTGATCAAGCCGCCCAGAAAAGCGCCGATGGCGATGCCGGCATTAAATGCGGCAATGTTAAGCGCGGACGCCATATTCACGGCCCCGGGTGCAAACCGCTCGGCCAGCATCACGACATAAACCTGCAATCCCGGCACATTCATGAAAGCCAGGAATCCCATGAGAATAATCGTGATGAGTCCCGCCGCTTGAAACGGTGCGGTAAACGTAAGTGTAACCAGCACCAAGGCTTGGGCTATAAACATGTAGAGCAAGGCTTTAAGCGGGTTGCGATTGGCCGCCTTTCCGCCGATCACGTTACCGACCGCAATGGCAATCCCATAGGCAAGCAGGATGACGGCCACCGTATTTTCCTTGAAGCCTGTTATATCCTGAAGCAATGGGGATAAATAAGTGAAGACAACGAAGGTCCCGCCATAACCGAGAGCAGTAATC
Organism: Paenibacillus sp. DMB20; assembly: GCF_000987955.1. GTDB lineage: Bacteria > Bacillota > Bacilli > Paenibacillales > Paenibacillaceae > Paenibacillus_AQ. Next base: position 138,027 of record NZ_LAZU01000003.1, on the reverse strand, counting down.
AGGAGCATGAGCAGCAATCTGCCGTTTGTCACCAATTTAGCCTGGTCACGGAATGAAGTGCGTTCTCCCTTAGGCAAGTCCGAAGGGACTAGGATACTATTCGCAATCAGCGCAACGATACCGACTACAACAATAGCGACAAAAGCAAGTCTCCAGCCCCACTGCTGGCCGATAAACGTTCCGAGCGGAACGCCGGTGACCGTAGCAACCGTAAGGCCCGTAAACATAATGGAAATCGCAGATGCTCTGCGGTTTTCAGGTACTACGCTTGCGGCAATGATCGAGCCGATCGACATGAATACCCCATGGGAAAAGGCCGAAAGCACGCGTGCTGCAAGCAGGACGCCAATGGAAGTTGCAGCCGCTGCCAAGCTGTTACCGACGATAAAAATGATCATAATCCAGAGCAGCAAGGTTTTCCGTGACATCCTGGATGTTAGCGACGTAAGGATCGGCGCACCGAAGGTAACGCCCAAAGCATACATCGAAACGGTTAATCCGGCGGTCGTTACGGAAATATTCATATCCTCCGCAATCAACGGAAGCAGCCCTACACTAATAAATTCTGTTGTTCCGATAGCGAAGGCACTGACGGCAAGCGCCAACAGCGCAAGCAAACTTCTTTTTTTATCTATGATCATGGTGTTCATTTTTCCCCCTATCCTATTCTCTTGCTTGTATATTGTAAAAATATTGAGTATGGTTTAATCCAGCCGGCAAATGCTATTATGATCTATATCATGTATTGTGTGAAGAACGTACTTTTTTGTAATGTAGGTACCTGACAGTGCCCTAGGTACTTTTTAGTGCCTATCAGAAATGGGAGGATGTATATGCAAGCGAAGAAATACAACATAGCCGTCGAAGCAACATTGGAAGTGATCGGAGGGAAGTGGAAATGCGTGATCCTGTGTCACTTGACCCATGGCCGAAAACGAACGAGCGAACTGAAGCGTCTCATGCCGCAAATCACGCAAAAAATGTTGACGCAGCAGCTGCGGGAGCTGGAGGAAGATGGCGTAATCAATCGCATGATCTATAACCAAGTGCCGCCCAAAGTGGAATATGAGCTGAGCGATTACGGCAAGAGTTTGAGCGGAATTCTGGATATGCTCTGTGCATGGGGTGAAAAACATATCACGAAAGTATACGGAGACAAATTCAGCGTGCTTGAGGATAGTGTCCTGAACGATAAACTGAAAGCCGTGGACGAGCCATCTGACGTACGATAAACCGAAGAAGCCAACTAGCGGCGTAGCCGTTATTTCGTAACGTTAGGGAGTATAGCTTGGATGAGGCTGCGCATTCCGAAACATTAAAAAAAGTATTGGGACTGACCCCCATATGCGAGACAGGGATCAAAACACCTTGCAAGATTAAGCTGCCAGTCGCCTAAGATCCATCGGCGACTGGTAATTTAGTTTCGTTTGAATTCGAGTTTTAGTTAAAGTAAGTAATGTAGTCTCGGACGGTCTGTTCAACGTTATTTGTTCAATAAGATTAAAAAATACAAAAACCATGCTTTGACATCGTCTAAAGCATGGTAATTATTTAAAATCATATAAAACTGCTAAGTTGATTTTTTAGCTCATCTATTTATTGAATTCATTAACTGGAAGAAGTATTCAGGTTGATGGGTCTTATTTAGGTTATACCATGATTGCAATGTATCTGGTGCAAATACATCTAATTTTTTCAGTACTTCCATCGCAAATTCCAGGGGAGCCACTCCTGATGCAGTAACCAAATTCTCACCAGAAACTGCAGGTCCCATCTCGTAAAATTTTTCTCCTTTATAATTAGGACAGACCATTTTAATATACTCTAAGTCATTGCTTGTATGTTTTCTAGAATCCAGGTACCCATTATTTGCTAGACCCTCAGTTGCACCACAAATTGCAGCAACAATAGTGCCAAGCTTTAAAGCTTCGCCAATTTTTTTCAAGATAGGTTGATGGATATCTTCTCCCCAAGTATTCCCTCCGGGTAAAATTAAAAGATCTTTACTTTCAAGAATACAGTCACCAAGGGAAATATCTGGTTTTATGCTCAGTCCTCCCATCGTGGTAATAATTTCTTTATTAGCTCCCACTGTAACTACTTTTAAAGGTGCTAATTCTTTTTTGAAATATCTTCCTGAGTTTAATTCAGCGATTAAATATCCATATTCCCAGTCTGACATTGTATTAAATACATAAAGATAAACTTTTTTTGTTTGCATCCAATAACACTCCAATCACAATTGATATAGCCTATTATAATATAACGTCCCTGACAGCTAACGTCAGGAACGTTATTACACTTGATGAAATTTTATTAATTCCGACAGGACATCAATAAGTCTTTTCTTAAGACTATATTCTTGTCCTCTAGAAATCCTTTGGGAGTTTATCGACTGCGGTAGTTTATGAAGAAGCTTTATCGGAGCTGGGATAAATCATCATAAGAAAGTACATTCGAGGTCATTTGCTCAAAGGTGCCCCCTTCCAATATATCTTGGCCGATGCGGTGCAGTAGCGTCAACGCCGCGCGAAAAGGTCCTGAGCCAGTGCTAATACGCTGGATCCCTAGTGCCTCAAGATCCTGTGCGGGAGGCAGCCCGGGTCCGGCCAATACATTTATCGGGCCGCTTATTTCTTTGCGGAGTGTCCAGATGTCTAACATTCCCCTGATTCCGGGGACGAAAATACAATCTGCCCCCGCTTCCTGGTAGGCATGTGCCCGTTTGACCGTTTCTTCGAGCCTTCCGGAAGGAGGCACATGCTTGATCCAATATGGATCGGTCCGGGCATTGATAAAGATAGGAAATCCTATACGATCCCCAAGCTGCCGGATGGCGGCTATTTTTTCTTGCTGAACCGGAATATCATACAGCGGTGCTTGTGGATCTATGCTGCTGTCTTCGAGGTTGATTCCCGCCGCGCCTGCCTCGATCACCTGTCTAACCGACTCCGCAACTTCCTCCGGAGTCTCCCCATAGCCGTCTTCCATATCCACGGTAACCGGAATGTCGACGGCCCGAACGATCTTACGGACCGCAGCCAGCATCGTATCAAATGGCATGTTCCGGTCCGCATATCCGTGGGAAACGGCGATGCCTGCACTGGTCGTGCCTATCGCTTTGAAGCCGCATTGCTCGAAAATTTTAGCAACCGCCGCATCCCATGCATTGGGCAAAATAAAGAAATTCGAGTGAAGCTCTTTAAAATCGATAACCTTTTGAAGCGATATTGTCCTTTCCATTTCTACGCTCTCCTCGCCCGTTATCTTCTTGTGTAGTCCTTGTATACAATACATTATAAACCGGGTTTTATTCGATACTCATCGAAGTATGGAATGCGCATGCCCGCGCTCCCGCTCCCCTAAGAAATGAGCACAACCATTGCATTAAAAAAGATCTGGACCAGAAACGTTACCGATCCTCCGATTAAAAAAACCACCGATTCATTTCTGATCAGTGGTTGTTAGAAATTCAACTTCTTAACCTATTCTTCCATGTATTTTAGCCCCGCAATTAAGGATTGGGCCACCGTAATGTCGGGTAACCCACGCCCTCCTCGATCTTCCATACCTTGTTAAAATCCCAGTTTACGAAGGTGGTTTGCTTCTTCATCTCTTCTGTCGTCTTGGGCTCGCCACCGCCCGAAGTATTTAAGCCGGTTGTCCCGATATCAAAGTAGCAATCTGTAATACCTTCATTAGTATTGCTGGAAATGCCGCCTATTGCAGAATTCCCCTGGATCGCACCAGCCGCATAGCATTTTTGGATCGTCCCATGGGCAGTGCCGGCGATGCCACCAGTCTTGCTAGATGCTGTCACGTTAGCTAACGAATAGGAGTTCAGGATGACGCTGTTCGGCATCGCGTTGCCGGCTATCCCGCCCGCTCCCACTGAAGTTGCTTCGACGCTACCTTTGACAGAGGCGTTTTCGATGCTCCTACCGACTTCAAGGACCCCGGCTATGCCTCCAACAGTATACAAGCCCGATACGTCCGCATTAATGGCAATGTTTTTGGCACTCCCGAACATAACCCCGCTCAAGGCCCCCACAGAACGAGCCGTTGAAGCAATGACTCCCTGTACGGATACGTTTTCGATATGACCGTAATAAAGGATGCCTACCAGACCGCCCGCTTCCGGAGCGGACGTCGTAATATTCACTTTGTCCAAATGCAGGTTGCGAATATTCGCTCCTTGAATAATGCCGAACAAGCCCGCCGGAGCATTGTCCGTATTACGAATCGTTAAGCCATGGATCGTGTGGCCGTCTCCATCCAGGCCGCCATAAAACGGTTGTGCCATGACTCCGATCGGCCGCCATCCTGCACCTGTATTATATGGTGGTGCATCCAGGTCAATGTCAGCGGTCATTTTAAAATAGGATCGCGTATAATCTCGGAGAAGATCAAGTTGTTCCCCCTTGCTGATCAAAAATGGATTGTCTTGAGAGCCCTTTCCTCCATCGAAGGGATGCGGGCCAAGCTCGACATCCAAGGTGCGGTATCCCCTGACATTGCGAATTTTGACAACAAGGGAGACTTTTCCGGATTCATGGACGGCCAAGCTAACCTTCCGCTCCCCGTCCACGAAAGGCTCGACTTGACTGGACAGAATAGGCTTATAAGGATTTGTGCTTAGATAGACCTCGACTATATGATACCCCTTTAAAGATTCATCGGAAGCATTCTTTGCTCCGGTGATCAGCAGCTCAAACAGCTTGCCTTCGGTTTTCTCGCCTTCCTCCAGCAGTTTGACTTGAAAGCAGGCCGAGTCGGCTGCATCTTTTTGCCAGGAAAGATACGGATAGCCGCAGCCTTCGTTCAGCAACCAGGTATTCAAGAAGTCCCACGATTCATAGCTTATCTTCTTCCTCATGTTCAGGGTACTGAGCGGAGAGCCTTTCCCTGTATCGTTTTGCCCGGAAACCTCACTATCGTAATAGGAAGAGAAATATTCCGAATTACCGATGGAGAGACCGACGAGGCCACCGGTATGTTCAGTCGGATCCGTTAATATCTCAACGGCGGCGTATGAGTTGCGAGTGATGCCGTTTTCCTGCTGGCCGACAAGTCCGCCTACTCCGTCTCGAGCCAGCGGTGAATCGATATGGATGCTCCCTCTGGCATACGTGTCGGTAAGCGTACTGCCATAGTTTACCCCAGCCAATCCGCCAACCCTGGTGCCCCGCTTCATGCGAATGTCGAATTCGGCATAAGACCGGTCTATCGTTCCCTTGTAATTTATACTATGTCCGGCAAAGAATCCGACCAAGCCGCCAACTCCGGCATCATACTCCTCATCATCCGTGATTAATGAGCCCGAGGCGAAAGAATCGGTGACGGTTCCGTATTCCATCCCCCCGGCCAGGCCTCCGATATAACCGACGACCGTCAGTCTCACGTCCGATGAAGCTTGGGTTGCCGTCAACTGCACCTTCGCCGAAGAGCCGGCTATCACGGTTTCGCGGGCATAACCGACCAATCCCCCGAAAGCGCTAGTCCCGCTAACATTCCCTTCCACGCTGCTGTTCATAATGGAACTGTCCCACGCCTCGCCGATTAAGCCGCCGGCATAAAAGATTCCTTCCACTTGCAAGTCTTTTAGATGGATATTCTTAAACCGGGCATTTTGGGTATGGCCGAATAATCCGAGCCAGCCGCGCTGATTCTTGATCGTTAAGTGACGGATAGCATAACCGCCGCCGTCGTACGTTCCTTTAAACGAATGATAGGTTAGCGATCCATCGTCCAAGCGCCCTTCCCCAATCGGGGCCCATCCTTCCCCTGCGGAGTAGGATGATAAATCGATATCCTTCGTCTGCTGAAATGAAGCTTCCGGGTAATAACGGACCTCATCCAGCAAGTCTGCCGAATCGACCCGGTAAGGGTCGGCAGCGTTGCCGCTTCCTTTGAACGGGGCCTGAATCGTAATGGGATACGCCTCAAAGTCAGGCAAGCCTTCCGCCGTGATGTTCAGAATTAATGTCCCGGTTCCCCAGCCATATAAATCGTGGAAGATCGCTTGACCATTGACGGAGGACACCTCATCTGTTCCTACCAAATCAGGACTGCCCGTACCGGATTTTTTTACGGATACTTTCACTTTTTTGTTCATGCCCGCAGCCTTGTTATCATACGGATCCAAGAGATCGACGACAAGATTTAAAAACAATTTGCCAGATCGGGCCGTTCCCTTCTTTTCCATCTGGCTTACAATGACTCGAACAGCCTCCTGCGGGGCCGGTGTTATGGTTAGTCTCGCCTCCGGAACTTTCACATCCTCTACCGTGAAAGAAATCGAGTGCGGATCAGATTTGAACAGTACGAGATCGGAGGTCGAGACTCCATCCACGAATGCAATTTCGGATTCGTGGGCAGGATTCATCATCTGCTCCTTGTTCAAGTAACCGTAACCATATATGGATCCGCGCGCAGGCCCGCTTATGTTCAAGGCTACCTTCTTCGTGCCGTTAAAGCTTGTGTCAACGCTTCCGTCCGATCGCTTCACGGTCAGCACGAGATTATTGGATGACCCGACGACCGGAGATGCATGGCTAATCGAAGCCGTTACCGAGAACGCATCCACGATGACGTTAGAGAACGTCACATTTACGGGGATTATTGCGGTTACACCTTTGTAAACCGCCTCAATCTGCGTGGCTCCTTCTCCGGCAGCCTTGATCAATCCGCTGTCGTTAACGGTGGCTACTTTCGGATCCAGCGAGCGCCATTGCGCTTCGTTAACGATATCCTCAAGCGTCCCATCGCTCCATCTGGCCGACAGCTGAAGCTGCGCCTGCTCGCCCGGCGAGCTTAACCAAACAGACTTCGGCTCGTAGACCAGTTCCGTGACGGTCGGTGATGGCGGTGTCGTCCGGTAGGCCACTTCCACCGGAATTCGGACCGTATGGCCTTTATATATAGCTTGGACGACCGTATGTCCTTCACCCGCTTCCGTAACGAGGCCCGTTCCGTTAACGACGGCAATTGCCGGATTATCGGTGGACCATTCCGCAGTCCGTGTCACGTCTGTTGTCCTTCCATCGCTCCACCTGGCCTCAAGCTTCAATTGAGCCAGATGACCGGGAGCAGTCAACACGACCTGTTTCGGCTCGTATACGAGTGCAGTGACTGTTACCGGCTTTTCCTCACTTCCAGGAGTTTGACCGCCGGAAGTACCAGGGGGCGAGGCTGAGCTTTCTGTATAGGACCTGCATAATGAATGATTGATTCCGGACAGGCAGCTGACCCGGTCCGGATTGCGTTCAAATTGGATGCCGGATGTCCCGATTTCGGCGTAGCTTATCTTTCCTTGTCCGCCAAAAGCCGCAGGGCCTGCGATTCCGGCCTGCTCCACCTGGGACCCCGTCTCAAGGAAAATGGACGTGTCCCTTGATTCCGGCAAAATGTCCAGCCGCCCGATGCTGCCTCGCTCGAGCTTCATCCGGCCACCGGCAGACCGAACGGTGACCGTATCGAAATGTCCGCGAAGCCGGACCAGGCTGTCCGCTTTCAAATCGCTAGGCATCCATACCTGCTTGAAACCGGGGCCCGTTAAACGTTCCTCCTCCAAAAGAGCGGAAGTTTGAAGATGAGTCTCATCGACGGAGGTACTCCCCTTTGCCGCAACGCGGGCCGCATTCCCTTTTTTATCGATGCGCAGTTCACGGATTTCCGTATCCTGAAGGACGATGGAGCTTTCCCCGCCTTCCTGCACGAAAAGCTCGCCCTTCACCACAACGCCGCGAAGTAAGGCCTCCCCTTCACCGATCCGCTCCGTCAGCGTCAGATCGCCGGTGATCGTCAAGTTCTGCAAGGTTATTCCGTCAGCGTCCGCGATCACGTTGCCTTGGATTGTTCGTCGGCCTGCCTCGGGGCCGTAGGTTCCGCTTTTAATATAACGAACCTCTCCGTATATCGTTCCCTCCGATTGCATGAAGCGGCTAAGAATCACAACGGCCTCCGCGCGGGTAAGCGCTTTTTCGGCCTTGAAGCTGCCGTCCGGATAACCTTGCATCCAACCCGCTCCCACGGCGTCTCTAATCGCTTCTCTGCTCCAGCCGGGCAGCGGGTCCGCGAAGGAAGGAACATCCGCCTCATGACCGTGCAACCGCACGAGTCTCGTCAGCATAACGGCCATTTCCTGGCGGCTTACCGCCCGCTCTGCCCCCAACGTGCCATCGTCATAGCCGCGTATGTATCCGGCTGCAACCGCTGCCGTGAGGGGTTCCCAATCCCACCGGTCTTGGACCATGTCGGGATATGCCGCAGATTCCGCTCCTTGCCCGTCCGGGATTCCCAGCGCCCGGTTAATCAGCACCGCCGCTTCTGCACGCGTAAGCACCCGGTCAGGACGAAACGTTTGATCGGGATACCCCTGTACCCGGCCGCTGGATACCCAATTCTGAATTTCCTGCCGGGCCCAATGCTTCTCCGTATCGGAGAAGGCCAGCACTGTCCCGCCTTGTCCCATGTTAAGACAAAACAAAAGGGACATGGCGAATACCATCAAACTCATCCTCGTAAGTAGGCCCTTCATACTATCTATCCTTTTAAAAATCGATGCTCTCTCCCTCCTTTACTAAGTTCACAGTTAAGTTTAATGATTTTGCATAGCAAAAAAACCCCCTAAAAATATAGACAACATTCTGGTCGCTCAAGCTCCAGCTTCAGAGTTTGTCTATAATTTGGGAGTTTTTCAAGAACACTTATTGTTCCGCATCGAGCCATCCCGACCGGTATGCCTTTAGTACTGCCTCCTTGCGTTTATTCACTTCCAACTTGGAGAAAATTCGTTGAATGTACGTATGCACTGTCCCGGTGCTAACGCCCAGCGAAACGGCGATCTCCTTGCTGGTCCATCTTTTCGAGACGCCGAGCAATACTTGCTGCTCCATCTCGCTTAGCGGATTGCGACCGGAAGCCTTTTCCCCGTTCGGCGCGGCGTTCTGCGCTTCGAAAGCGAAAAGGATTTGGTCGATGTACCGGACCGAAACCTGTCGTTCCTCCATTTTGTAAGCTTTCCTCGACTGACGGTAATGGTCCGCTATTTTCCGAAGCGGAGCCCCTTCATCGAGATATGTTCGGAGATGGCCGTCTCTTGCCGAAAGCTGAACCGCTTTACCGAAGGTTCTAGCGGCCAAGCTTTCTTTTCCCTGCTTGTCGTACAGCAGAGCCAGAAGTACATAGGCCTCCAACTGTTCCATCCATAGACCGCGCATGGCGGAGATTTTTTGGATGCATTTCAACAAAGCCCGAGCCTCCATATCCTGTGCCGTGAAGATCAGCGCCCGCGCGCGTACCAGCGAATACAGCAGCTCATTACAACCGCTCCCTTCCGCAGGGACATCGGAATAAGCCTCCAGAAAACGCAACCCCGCTCCAGGTTCTCCTTCGGGCGACTGCAGGTGAAGCTTCGTTTCGCAAGCATCCAATACAAGGGACCATTCACGCGCCGTTTTGTCATTAAGGCGTGACCGGACTTTAAACAGGTGCTCTAGCGCTTGCTGCAGCCGATTTCTGGCGTAAGCAATCCGGCTTTGCAAAATCGCGGCGGGAACGAATAAAGCGGCAATTCCCAACTCTTCTCCGATCGAACGTGCAAAAGACGCATTTGCTTCCGACTCTCTCAATCGGTTGCGCTCATACAGCAGTTCTCCATAACCGATCGCATAATAGGCCGTATTGTATGAGCGGATATTTTCCCACCGCCGCATGATCGGCTCGAAACAACGCTCCGCCTCTATCAGGCGACCCGAAATCCCCGGGAAACTTCTTAATCGGGAAAAATGGCGTTCGTGGTAATCGATATAAGAGAAGATTTCATCATGGGGAGTAAATCCCCGATCCAAATAATCATTCAAATGGTACGCGAGCCCCTGCAAATCCTGTTTAAAAATGCATACGTAGGCGCGCATCACCTTTATAACCCGCATGGAGTAGGCCCGTTGCGCTTCGGTCAGCGCCCCCTGGCCGGCTGCAATTTTCCACTCGACCGAATCCAGCTGCTCCAGCGTCCGCTGCGGATCCTGCTCGCTTGCCGCAAAAAAGAGAGAAGACAAATATAGCTTGGGCCGCTTTTGAATCGTTTCTTCGGGAATTTTGGCAAAGAAGCGACGGAGTGTCCAGGCTTCCCGAAGAATAAACGGATTGAACAAAACCTCAAGCAGCCGTCCCGCTTCATCGTAGTGACTTCCACGCATATAGTGTTCCATGGCTTCCATGGGAAATCCGTTATTCTCCAGCCAGCTTCCCGTTGTCCACTGAAGGGAACGCCACAGCTTTAAATCCTGTTCCTGCAACAGGTCGCGCAGCTTTTGGGCGATTAGCGGGTGATATCTGTACCATACCTCCGAGCCGTCGCGAAATCGTTGAAAAAACAACTTTTCTTTTTCCAGATCGGCCAGCATCTGTTCCGGCTTCGAGCTTCCTGTCAACACGCCGATTAGCGATTGGTTGATACGTTCGGGCACGGCCGTACGCAGAAGAAAAGAAATCGACTCCGGCGTTAACCTGGACAACAACTGCTCCAACATGCGCCCGCAAACCGTGGCGTGCCGGTCTAATGCCCCGGTGTGCGGGATGGTTAGAGCCGTTTCTTCCTCATGTTTGCCGAGGCTCTGAGTCTTCCACAGCATGCGAAGCCCGAGCGCCCAGCCCTCCGTCTGCTCCTGAATCCGCAGGACTTGCTCCCTGGAAATCACCGGTCTCTGGTGTTTTTGGCAAAACTTTTTGGTTTCTCCCACCGTAAAAGCCAACTCCGGCCAACCGATTTTGTAAACCAGGCTTTTGGGCAGCTTGAGAGGAACCTCGGCATGGGTAATCAGAATGAGGTGAAGCTGCTCGGGCAGGCTCCGAACCCAATCGGTCAGCATATGATGAATTTCTGCGATTTCAATGGTTTGGTACCCGTCTATTACTAACACCAAAGGCACGAACAGACGAGCACACGCCGAGTTTAACTCCGCTAAAGCCCGGGACGGCTGCTGAATGAAATGTTCGATAAATCGGCCGGTCAACCCTTCATCAAAACCCGGGACAGCCTGGTCGATGGCCGCAATGAGCTGAAGCCAGAACCTGAGCAGATGATTATCTGCCTCCTCGAGCGTGATATATGCGATAAGCGTCGAGGCCTCTTCCTTCCATCCGCTGACCAACGTCGTTTTCCCCGATCCGGGAGGCCCCTCGATGAGCGTAAGCCGGCGTTTGAGCCCCCCCTGCAGCTTCTTGTCCAAGCGTGGCCGTTTGACGTAATCTTCGGGAGCGGAAGGAATTTCGAATTTTGAAGGGATAATCATAAAATCGAGCCAATGGCGCCGTACGTTATTTTCCTCACTTTCGCCGACTATAGCGGATGAATGGTCCAAAATAGGATTCCTTCCCTTCCAAAAATCATTGACTCCAGTCTATCTCATTCCGGCCATCCCGTAAATCTTCCCATCTTTCTACATGCTAATTTTATTGCAATCTATCATCAAACATGAATTGGATTTGAATGCCGAACGGATCTTCAATAATACCGTATGCTTTGCTAAACACATTAGCAGATAAAGGAACTATGATTCTCACTCTATCATCTGTAGTCAAGCTCTTATAAAAATGTTCAATTTCCTCTAAGTCCGCACTTTGAATGCACAATGAGGTGTTGTTGCCAACCGCATATTTTTCTTTGACATCCATTGTATCTTCTGCCAGCATTACTTTTGTTTTGCCGATGGATAAGACAGAGTGGGAAATATAATTTTTATTTTCATCGGTAAGCTGCAACGAGCTGTCGCGTTTTGCCATGTCTTCGTAGGTAACAAGCAACGATTCCTCGGCGTTAAAATGCTTTTTGTAAAAATCTACGGCTTCTTTTGCTTTTCCGTTCATGGATAAGAAAATAGCTACTTCCAGTGTTGTACTCATGGTATCAATCTCCTTTTATATCATGATTTTAGGTAGATAACTTATACATTTGATATATGACCATGAACCCATCATAATATATAAAGGTAGCAAAACATGACACCTTTATAAGGAGATTTATATGAGGAAATCAGAAAGATTAAATGACATGATAAGATATTTAAACGGTCGAGAGTTCTTTAATTTGCATGACCTCATGGATAAATACAAGATTTCAAAAAGTACGGCATTGCGCGATATTAGTTCATTGGAACAATTAGGCATGCCTATTTTTTCGGAACATGGCAGACATGGACGATATGGCATCTTAAAAAATAGATTGTTATCCCCCATTACGTTTACGATGGATGAAGTGTATGCTCTGTACTTTGCCATGTTGACGTTAGAATCTTATCAATCAACCCCATTTCATTTAAGCGTTAATCAACTAAATGAAAAATTTGAAAACTGTCTTTCTAAAAATCAAATAAAGCAGATTCACAAAATGAAACAAGTCCTGCAATTTGAGATGTATCAGCATCATCATGTGAGTCGTTTTTTAGATAAGATTCTAAAAAGCATTCTTAATGAGAACAACTGTAAGATTCAATATGTAAAAAATCATCAGAAAAAAAGTTACCATGTTCAATTTTTCAAAATTTCCGCTAAGTTTGGTCAATGGTATGCTGCAGGAATCGAGTTAAATTCGAATAAATATAGAGTTTTCAGATGCGATAGAATAACCTTTATCGAAGAAGCGGAAATCAAATCTCACTTCTCGATAGATGAACTGGTCAGTCGTTCATTAGAAATGTATCAATCGGAGAAGAGTATTGACTTTGAAGTAGAGGTTTTAGAACAAGCAAAGGATCTGTTTTATAAAGAACATTATCCATCGATGAAAATAGAAAATGGTCGCAAAACAGTTATTAATGGCTTCTATAACCCTGGAGAAGAGGAGTTTATAGCTGACTATTTTATGAGATATGGCAATCATGTGGTATCCGTGAAGCCTGAATCCTTGAAAAAAATGATCCAAGATAGAGTAGAGAATCTATTAAATCACTATCAAAAATTATAAATATACGGAAAAGCGGCAAACCGGAATGGCTTGCCGCTTTTAAATTGGGGATGGACGTGTAGAGGATGCAGTCGAGTGGTGCTAGACCCGGACTTATTCATAATCCAGCACGGGATCTATCTTTCCGACGTCCGTGATGTCGAGGATCGCTTGAAATAGATTAGGCGGATATTCGGCGATCCGGTGGCATAGATACAAGTACCATTCACGGCCATACGTTAAATAAATGCGAACAGGATAACCCGCCTTCTTCAACTGGCTGCTCAAATCAGGTCGAATCCCGTATAACAGCTCGAACTCACGCCCGGCTCATGGATCCATCCCCGTTTGATGACCTCATCAACGATAGACTCATCATGGGTGGCGATCGACACGCGATGGCCTATGCGGATGGCCTGCTCCACAAGCTGAACATAGCGCACGCTTAGGGCAGCTGAACGCGGCATCGCGAGAAGCTCCGGCTCTTGGTACGCCCCTTTCACGATGCGAATCCGGCCGGGGACGGGCCGTAAGCCGTTCAAATCCTGAGCCGTCCGGTTCAATTGTGCCTGCAGCGTAATGCCGATGTTCGAATAAACGGCTGCCGCTCTTGCATAGTTCGAAAGTATCGCGTCGGTTTTAGCGGATTCTTCCATGCTGATAAACAGCTCGATGCCGGCCAGTTGGGCTTGCGCAGCAAGTGCTGTCAGCTGCTTATATGCCAGTTCGCCGTCCAGCGATAAGCCGATGTGGGAAAGATCGAACGAAACGCGAGCCGGTATCCCACGTTCTGCCAACGCCTGAATGAGCAGAGACAGCTCCAATGCCGCCGCTTCGCAAGCTTGAACATCCGTCGTGTTTTCGCCGATATATTCAAGCGAGATGGCGTACCCTTTATCAATGAGCGAACCATTCCGGCTTAATGAACAACATTTTGTATTTCCATTTTGCATCTTCCGCAGGCTGACAAGCGTGGAGCATGAGCGGCGGAAAGCTGATCATTCGTCCTGTCTCAACGTGCCACAAGACGCCATCACACCATGCCTGCGTCTCGCCTTCATCGATTAAACCAATGGAATACTCCTCGTGAAAATGCTTCTGATATGCCAGATCACTCTTGTGACATCGCTTCGCTTCCAGAAAAGGCAGCGCTTCGTCCCGGTAAAAGGTCACATCTGCCATGAACTAACCTCCAAATTAGAATAGACGAGATAAAAATAGAATCATTTTCTTGAAAAGATGTCTTTTATTGCTCCATTGAGTGCAGATGGAAGTAATGTAATAGCAAAAAATGCCGTCAATGCATTAAATTCCGGTTTGTTATATGGAGCGAACCATTCTGTGAATAGCTTGGAATGTATGATATTACCGAATAATGTTCCTTTGTGGAATTCCCTGTAAATTGACCACGAATACATATCACTGACGATAAAGACGAATTGCAAAAGAAGCAATCCCCCAAGGGTAAACATCCAACCTTTTGTTCGAGTAGGACGATCTTTTTTAAGTGTGTCTTTCATTTGACAGGTTCTTCTTTTTTATGACTGTGCTCATACAACTGCACAGCCTCTTAAAAGTCCTTTCTAGTAAACAGATTTACGGTTAAGTAATAAGAAGCAAGGAATAACAGTAAGATTCCGATCGGGATAAGAAATAACATTTGATCACTGCTAAAGCCGTTCTCGTTCATCATATTCATAAAAATAGCTGTAGCTGCGCCAGAGCAATTAGGATTATCAGGAATACACCATTGATAATACCGGTTCCTTTTTTACTGAGCGTGTAAAAAAGCGGCAAATAGATGGAAGCTAGCACAAGCATGATGCCTACCGGAACCAGTATGTCTATAATGGAATAGTCTGGTTTGATAAACGTTGGAGCTGCTAGTTTAACGAGCGAGTGAACCGCGTAAGAAGCAAGGACTGCAAAAAGTATACAAATGATGGCTGTTACATATTTGGCTCGAACAATATGCTTGCGGCTAATCGGCAGTGTAACCAGAAAATGATGATTATGGTTTTTGATATCGATCGTCGTAACGATACTAAGTGTGCCGAAAGCTGTATAGATACCTGCAAGATGCATTGACAATTCTTTTGGCATAAAAGCGACACAGAATACAGCGAGAAACACGAAACTCAATCCTAGTGTACTCTTTGAGGCGATGAAGTCTTTTCGAAGCAAGTTAAGCATGAATGCGTCCTCCCTTGGCGGTGAAATACATGATGTCTTCTAAGGATGGTTTGTCGAAAACAGCATAATTGCCAAACAACCGTTCGGCCTCCTGCCTATTATCTACTAAGCCCTCAAACCCGACAGCATTCTCACGAATCCCGACAAATTTATTTCGAATATCCAAATCAAGCAGTTGTAAGTCGCCTTTGACGATTGCATATCTCTCGAATACTTCATCTTTCGCATCATTGAATACGAGTTTTCCACGATTGATGAAAGCAATGTAGTCAGCAATACGGTCCAAATCTGTTGTGATATGGGTCGAAAAGATAATCGAATTTCTCTCGTCCTGCATCATATCCGCAAGCAGATCGAGCATTTCCCTTCTAAACACAGGATCAAGTCCAGATGTCGGTTCATCCATGATTAGGAGCTCAGCCTCATGCGATAACGCAACAGCAAGGGAAAATTTTACTTTCATCCCCTTGGATAACTCTTCAATCTTCTTCTTAGGGGACAACTCGAACTGTTCAAGATAGCTGTTAAACTTCTTTTCGTTCCACTTTCTATAGAAAGGCGCGATCATCTTCTTCATGTCACGAATCGTAAGATGCTCATAATAGAAGCAATCATCCGACACAATGCCGATGCGCTGCTTAATGTCAACTTCTTGCTTGGGCATATCGAAGCCTAGTATTTTTACGCTCCCGGAATCAGGACGGATCATGCCGAGCATCATCTTAATCAAGGTGCTTTTACCAACGCCATTCGGACCAATAAGTCCGGTAATGTAGCCTTGTTTCACATCCAAAGATACCTGATCGACTGTAAATTGAGGGTATATTTTCGTTAGATTACGTAATTCTATTGCATTCATGGTGCCTCTTCCTCCTCGAACAATAAAGTCATATGATCCATTACATCTTGTTGGCTCATGCTTAATTCCTTGCTGTCTCGAATAATTTCAATCATTTTCTCTTCTAGTCGTTTCATGCGCTGCTCCCGAATGAGATCTTTATTTGCTCCTGATACGAAACACCCCTTACCAACGACGGAGTCGATTAGCTCCTCTTTCTCTAACTCTTCATAGGCACGCTTGGTTGTAATTACACTCACTTGCAATTCCTTGGCCAGCTGCCTAATGGAGAGGAGGCTGTCACCTGCACGCAATTCACCGCTCAGAATGCTCTGTCTAATCTGATTCCTAATTTGAATGTAAATCGGATCACTCGATGCATTGGATATTATAATTTTCATGTTTCATTACCTCGCTGCTGTTTATTGAGTGACTACCGTATATATACAATATATACACTATTCGATTGTGCGCGTCAATATAAGCTATTTATTTGAAAATGATGAAATTTCGGAAAAGTCATCAAGGTTCATCTCTCTGACTATAAAATAAAATTTCAGATCTTAAAATTTTATTTGAATTTTCTTTAATTGCAAAATATTATAAAAAAGACCGAACCCATATTATGGAAGGATGGTGATTGAGGTTTTTTAAAAAAATAGCCTCTACCGTTAGTAATTCGAAATCGGTGTCATGATCTTAATGATTCGGGAGGGAAATGATTGAAACTACAACGAATAATCCAATGGAAAAAGCTGTCGCTCGCACTAACCGTCGCCTTGTTGGCGGCTGCCGGATTCACCCCCGGTCTTCCTGTTCCTTTCACGGCCGCACCATCTGTCTATGCTGAGCAAGACAAGTCGAATATGTTGCAAGAAGCCTTCGAATCCGCGGCTGAGGAGTTCGGCGTTCCTGTAAGCATTCTGATGTCCGTCTCCTACAACCTTACCAGGTGGGAGCATCATCATGGAGAGCCCAGCACTTCAGGGGGATTCGGCATCATGCATTTGACCGACTTACCGCTGCAGGATAAAGAAGACCCTAGCGGAATCGACGACGAAGATAACCCAACGGCTTCGGATGATCCGAGTCTTCATACCCTATCTTCGGCGGCCCGACTATTGAATCTTGATCCGGACATACTGAAGCAGGATCCCGTGAGCAACATTCGAGGCGGAGCCGCGTTGCTGGCGCAGTACGCGCAAGAAACCCTCGGTAAACTGCCGGCATCGGAATCCGATTGGTATGGTGCCGTTGCCAAATACAGCGGCTCTCCGGAGTCAGGAGCCGCCCTGGAGTTTGCCGATCATGTATTTGAAACGATTCAGCAGGGGATATCGCGGCAAACTCCGGAAGGACAGGTGTTCCTTCTTCAATCCAAGGACATTACGCCTAACCCGAATACCGTGGATACGCTACACCTGCGTCCGACGAAACCCGATATCGCCGAGTGCCCTCGTAATCTCCACTGCAGTTATGTTCCTGCAGCCTATCAGCAGAACGGGGATGATCCGTCGGATTATTCCAATTATGATCTTTCCGGCCGTCCCCAATTCGGTCCCGATATCCGTTATGTCGTCATTCATAATACCGAAGAAACTTATCAGGACACGATTGATATCTTTACGAATCCCAATTCATATGTCAGCGCCCATTATGTTCTCCGCTCGTCAGACGGCCAGATCACGCAAATGGTCAAGACCAAGGATGTACCATGGCATGCAGGCAACTGGTATTTCAATATGCATTCCATCGGCCTTGAGCATGAGGGCTTTGCTATGGAAGGAGCAACCTGGTTCACAGAAAGGCTTTACCGTTCTTCTGCTGCATTGGTTCGTTATCTGGCGAAAGAATACGATATTCCGCTCGATCGGGCCCACATTATCGGCCATAATGAAATACCGGGCCTCAATCCGGCACGTCAAGGGGTGATGCATCAGGATCCCGGCCCTTTTTGGGATTGGGAGCACTACATGGAGTTGGTTGGAGCACCGATCCGCTCCAAGCATGGCACCAAAGACATTGTGACGATCAAGCCCGACTTTAAGACCAATCAGCCGGAAATCAATGATGCGCCAGCACAGCCGTCTAACTTTCTTTATTTATATAAAGAGCCCGACTTTAACGCTGAACTGATTGATGATCCCGCCCTTGTCGCTCAAAACAAGAAAGACGGGCTCAGCATAGGCGCCAAGGCTGCCGTAGGGCAAACCTTCTCGCTTGCCGACAAACAGGGGGATTGGACCGCAATCTGGTTCGGAGGGCAGAAAGCTTGGTTTTACAACCCGCAAGGAATAAATGCGGTTTCCGGCAAGGGAATGCTCATCACTCCGAAAGCCGGCGCAGCCTCCATTCCGGTCTATGGCGCAGCTTATCCGGAAGCAGCGGCATATCCTGCAGATATCACGCCTCAAGTACTAGTTCCGCTGCAGTACACCATTTTGCAAGGACAGTCGTATGTCGCCGTGGAAAAAGTCAAAAGCGATTATTACAATGCTCCGGTATACACGAATGACCCTTATGAGACGCATACGCTGGTCAAAGGCAAAGAAAAATTCTACCGCATCTACTTCAACCACCGCTTCGCCTTCGTCAAAGCCGCTGATGTCGAGAAGGTACGGAAGCACTCGGTCACTGAAGAAGGGAGCGACGACGAATGAATCGCGCCTCAGGATATCCCATAACGTGCGGTGCATTCCCTTCTCTCTCAGGAATGATCTAACATTCGAAACGCTGGATACTTATGGTCCAGGTCACCATCGCTGAGGCCGGTATTCGCGGCAAAAGCATACAAGAGATCCGGCTAAGCCGGACTCCTGTATGCTTCATCGTTTAGTGCTTCAATATTGCATTCAATACGTGATCAAAAGAGTTCCTTTGAGTGACTGGCTTAGATCTTTACGGGTTGATTTGATTTAATCAATGTTGGGATAAAGAACAAAGGATATATCATTAGATAAAGATTGGGTATCCACCACATGATATCAAAATCAACTTTGATCATCCAAAAAGCAATAGCCTGTAATCCAGAACAAAACGTCAATGTAAGCGAGATTAACGCTACGTTTCTCCATTTCAGATTGTTGTGTTTATGTAAGTAAAGGCTGTACAGCCCGGTTAATGAGATAAAAATATCCAGTGGAAAGAATGACCAGTTCCAAACAACCAGTAGCTCATTATGATAATTCTGATATAAATACTCTTTCGGAATTAAAGCCAGTCCCGTGACGATCCAGTACAATACAAATCCGATATCCGTGAATAGAAATAATGCTTTTAACGTCTTGCTCATCTGAGACCTCCAGCCTTCACGTCTATAATGTTTTCGATTTTCCAGTTCAATCTGCTAAGCATCTGTTTTAACCTACTGCTTCCGTAGTTGTACCCTCCGCTTCCGCTATTATCGCTAATTTCAATAACAATCTGTGCATTTAATAATCAGCCTTCTTTCTTAAAAACACCTGACATAAGAATCTCTCCCATTTCCTGCAGGCTATCGTGGAGAGTCGAGTTATTCTTACTTTTGGGTGAACCTTCAATGATCCGATGTAAACCGCCTACATACAGATCAATAAATATTTTCGTATTAAAAGAACGTAATAACCCTTGGTCTACTCCTACATTGATTAATTCAATAATGCCGTCCCACTGCTCATTTATAAATTGTTCAAGTATGTTCCATTGCTTTGGATAATAACGTTGCAGCTCTATCAAAAGATTTGTATCAATAAACTGGAAATCTGCAGGAATTAAGACAAGCATTTTTTTAAGTTTATCAACGGTATTAAGTGTTGAATCACTTCGAATGTCTCTCTCCTTAACTTGTAGTTCCAGAATAGCTTCATTTAAAATAACTTCGATAAGTTCATCTTTTGATGGAAAGTGCCCATACAGTGTTTTAGTGCTTATTCCTAGCTGTTTTGCCAACTCCCCGACGGTAAATCGTAATCCCCTCTTCTGGATTTCCTTTCTTGCAGCTTCTAAAATTCGATCCTTCATAACATTCACCTCATCAATAGGAAAATGTAAAAATGATATCATTTTCTTTATTTTCCTATCAAGCTTATAATTGTTAGGTCTGTTTGTCAATTATTTCAGATAATCTCTTAGCCGATGTACACCCTCGGCCGCGGTTATTTTCAACTGCTTAAAACCCACTTCCAAATTCTTCCTCGGAGATGGTATACTTGACGAAAAAAGGAGTTGTATCACTTTGAAGAAAAATATAGTAAAAACCGCCGCCACTTTAACGCTCGGTATGATGATCGGATCCGCAACCATTGCAGCAGCAGCTCCCGGAACCATTCAAGCTGTATTATCCAAATTCACATTTGTGGTGGATGGACAACAGCAAACTCTCAAATCAAAACCAATCGTATATAAGGGCACCACCTACCTACCGGTTCGCGAAGTTGCCAAGATGCTAAATGCTGAGGTGTCTTCATTCGATAACAAGGTTAAGAAAATAGAATTGAAGACAACAGGATCACAGACCCAAACAAATCCCCAAACAGGATCTAATCAGTCAACCGCACCGAAATTACCACTAAAACTCAAGCTCAATGAAACCGCTACTCAAGGTGATATGACATTAAAAGTACATAGTGTGAGCTATACAAATTTCATACCTTCCGAGCCTGGAGCAACGTCTGGTCTGATTGCCGAAAAAGGAAACAAGTTCGCTGTCATTCAATTTGAAGCAACGCTTAATGAAAAGCCGACAGACAGATTTGCATGGGGTGCGTTAGATTTTTTTGATCACGCAATTATTGATGGCAAGAAAATAATTTCAGCCACTTCCCATGAACATAACAATTTGCTCGCCGGTGAGACGAAAACGATTCAGATTTCGCTTTCACTGCCGGAAAACACGAATATCACCTCTGTCGCTTTCAGGGACCCTAGTAAAAACTCGATTTTCGGAACGATCGATCTTTAGTCATCCCCGCCACCTCTTGATAGAGTAAATATGTTCGTAACTATGCGCCCAATGGTCTTGGGCGTTATTTTTATTTCATGCGAGCCTCTGTGGGTCTAAGGCATATATCCAACTAAAAAAAGCCTGAATAATCAGGCTTTTAGCGAAAATATCTATCCTACACGGCACGTTGACCTACTGGCGAGTTTCTCAAATGCTGCCGGACTTATCGCGGTTCGGCAAAACACGCTGTTCCGCTTTTTCATATAAGGTCAGCAGTCGCTTGACCATCCCGAGCTTTGGCGTAAGCCAATACATAAGCAAGGCTGAGATGATGCCGATAAGCGCTCCTGCTGCGATATCTACAGGATAATGAACCCCAACCCAAATTCGAGAGATCGCAACGCAGCAAGCCAGCGCAAGCCAGATCCACCCTTCTCTCTTCCGAACCAGCCAGAAGGAGAAACAGACGGAGAAAAACAGAATTGTATGATCGCTCGGAAATGAATTATCTATAGCATGGTCTATGAGCTTGTTAACATGCGGCAGTTCCGCAAACGGCTGATGATGCTCATACAACTTGCCCGCCAATTTCCCGATCACTTCTGCAAAAACAAAAGCAAGTCCAGCCTGGATGACCATCATGCGGTTCCGGCTATTGCGGGTAAACCAATAAGCAAGCATCGCTAGAGCGAGTATATACAGCATGTATTCCGCCACGATGACGGCAACAGGATTAAGGAAAGCAAACTGCTTGCCCAAATCGTTAATCGTTCGAAAAAGATCCGTATTCCATTGAGACATGCTTCAATTTCACCACGCTTCTGATTATTTGATTGAATGTGTCCGCTTGTATCCACCTTAATGAATATCCGTTTTTTTGAAGTAGACAATCGTTGCCGCGAGTCCAATAACGGACGCAGCAAGAATCGCCACATAGGAATAATGCGGAGGATATGCAGGAACAAAGCCGTTCTCCGCGATCACATGCGCTGCCGACCACGGAAAAACCGCTTTATATTCCCGGTTGGCAATCCCTACATTCCCCATCGTAATCACGGCCGTAAAAATAATCGTCGGCACATAGTTTTTGAACAGGATAGTGACAAACATCGTCGGGGTCGACAAAAGAAACAGCAGACTCCCCCCAATGAAAAACTCTTTCAGCGATTGCAGGATGACACCGGCAGACAAGCCTTCATACTGTGCCAGGAGCCCGAGAATAAAGATCAGTCCCCACGACGTAAAGGTCAATATCATGATCCAAAAAAACAGCAGCACCAGTTTGCTGACTATGAGACCGGTTCTGGACACCGGAATGGTTAGCAGATTTTTCAAAGTATCTTCCGTATATTCACGGTTAAACAGATAAGCTGTAATGACTCCGTATAACAGCGTTCCGATAAGCAGGGTCGCATACAGATTGGTCTGTGACCACACCTCGCTGAACATTACCGATTTGCCGGGGTTTTTGGCTTTGTAACCCAAATACCCGATAAAGATCATGAATGGGGCTGCTGCCGCTCCAATAAGGCTGACCATGAACATTTTGGCCCGCCTCAGCTTCAGAAGCTCGGTGTACACCAAATCAACCAATCTTCCCGCCCCCTATCAATTGGATGAAATAATCTTCCAATCTGTCCTCGCTCAACGCGATTCTCGTAACTTCAATCTGATGCTCGACCAGCATCTTGTTGATCTTCCCTTGCTGACCAATATGCGAGTAGACACGGATGATCCCCCCGTCATGCACCTCGTAGTCGGTAATGGCAAAATGCTGTTCAAGAAGCATGGCCGCCTTGTTATCATTCGCAACCTGGAACTCCAGGAATTTGCGGTTCCGCCGCCGAATCTCGGCAAAAGAAACCTCCTCAAGCAGTTTGCCTTGATGAATAATCCCGATATGATCAGCCAACTGCTCGACTTCGGATAAAATATGGCTTGAGACCAGAATCGTTATTTTTCGTTCTTCGGACAGCGATTTGATCAGATTCCGAATCTCTTTGATACCGATCGGGTCTAAACCGTTCGTAGGCTCATCCAGTATAAGCAGTTCCGGGTGATGAAGAATGGCGCGGGCGATCCCCAGCCGCTGTTTCATGCCCAGTGAAAATTTGCCGACCAGCTTGGCTGGCTCATCCTGCAGCCTGACGATTTCGAGCGCTTCTTCAATAGCATTTTTGGTGTGAACCCCCATGAGCCTGGCATTGATCAGCAGATTTTCCCGGGCCGTCAGGTTTTCATAAAAGCCTGAAAACTCGACGATGGAGCCTACTCTCCTTAATATCTCTCTCTGTTTGGCGTATAGATGTTCCCCGAACATTTCGATGGCCCCGTGCGTCTGTTTGATCAAACCGAGCAGCATGCGAATGGTCGTTGTTTTGCCAGCGCCATTTTGGCCGAGAAAGCCGTATATTTGCCCTTGCTTTACCGTCATGTTCAGGTTGTCCACCGCGGTTTGGTCGCCATATTTCTTGGTAAGTCGTGTCGTTTTTATAATTGCGTTCATTTGCTGCACCTCCTACTTTGACGCGCTTCCTCATAAGCCATAACTCTATGGTAAACAGGCGACTTTAAATGCCTCTTAAGCAGTTCTTAATTAAATCTTAACTGTTCTTTGGAAGGGAAATGGTAAAAGCGGTTTTCTGTCCCGGCTGGCTCTCAGCCCATATGTTCCCTCCATTTTTCTCGACAAGCGCCTTGGCGATGGCCAGCCCCAGGCCGCTTCCCCCGAACATAGGGTTGCGAGAGCGTTCGGTTCTGTACATTCGTTCGAACACTTTCGTCAATTCGTCTTCCGGAATGCCCTGCCCCTTATCCCATATCGTCAGATGATACGAAGCGGCATGCTCGGTCAATTCAACGCCCAATACTTTTCCCTGCTGTCCATGCTGTACCGCATTTCTCACAATATTATTTAAAATTCGCTGCACGCTGAGCCGGTCCGCAGTCACCAAGCATTTCTCCTCCGGAATGCATGCGGTCAGCTTCATGTTCGCCTGCTTCAGCACGGGCAAAAACTCAATGACCGCTTCCCGGGCCATTTCCGCCAAATCAAGCGTCTCCGGCCGCAGTGGAACCTCATCCGCATCCAGCTTGGCCAAATCGAATATTTCATCGATCAATTGTTTTAAGGCGATGGCCTTCCGCGAGATGATGCCGATATATTCCAGCTTTTCTTCGCGGGATGCGACAATATCATCGTTTAAGGCGTCCACATACCCGATAATTGAAGTAAGCGGAGTCCTTATATCATGGGAAATACTCGACAGCAGACTTTTCCTCGCCGCCTCGGATTTGATCGTCTGAACCCGGATTTTATCCAATTGATCAATCAACTTATTGATCGTGAAAATAAACTCATTAACGACAGGTTCGTCATTTGCCAGCAAACGGGTGTTTACATTCCCGCTACATGCTCTTCTCAGCACCTCAATCATGCCCGCCAGCTTCGCCTTGAACCGTAAACGCATGAGCAGCAGCATGACCGTAATTGCCGCAAGCGCAATAAATAAAGCCCCGTGCAGGAAGCCTTGGGGCTGGTTTGCTGCTTCTATCAAAATAAGTCCTGTTAACAGCAATAATTGCATGCCGATAAGGAGGATCGTTTTATCATGCTTCATCTTTTTCACCCGCAAATTTATATCCGATTCCCCACACGGTCTGAATCCATTTCGGATCGGACGGGTCGGCTTCGATCTTTTTTCTGAGCTTGCGTATATGGACCATCACCGTATTGTCATCTTCCAAATAGGCACTGCCCCATACTTGGCGGAAGATTTGCGTCTTCGTAAATACTTGCTCCGGATGGGATGCAAAAAACTTCAACAGCTCAAATTCCTTGGCCGTCAGCGCAATCTCGTCCCCTTCGATCGTCGCTGAATATTTTTTGAGATCGATAGTCAAACCTTTATGACGGATAAGCGATGCCTCGGAGTCAGCACCACTATCCGCTTCGCTGCCAAGCACCAAAAAACGCCGCAAATGGGCTTTGATTCTCGCGACTAATTCGTTGATGCTAAACGGCTTCGTCATATAATCATCGGCTCCGATGCCAAGCCCTAATATCTTGTCGATCTCCTGGTCCTTGGCCGTCAGCATCAGAATCGGAATGTTCGTCAAATGGCGCAGCTCCTGCACGCTTCGATTCCGTCGATCTTGGGCATCATCAGATCCAATAAGATTAAGTCATATTTGTGGCTCTCGAACAGACGGAGGGCTTCCTCTCCATCAACCGCCGTATCCACCTGATACAACTCTCGTTCCAAATATTTTTTGACCAGATCGCGTATTTCTTTTTCATCATCGGCTACAAGCACGCGAATATTCCCCATGTTCTCATCGACTCCATAAGTTATGTACTTTGTCATACTTCACATTCATTGACTATTTTACATGAAATGCAGCTTCTTCGGCGAATCTTTGAAGTCTTTTGGACGCGCCAAAAGACCGCAGGCTACGTCTGCGGTCTACTTCATATCAATCGCTGATCAAGAAGTGACCCGCCGGTTCCCCGCAGCTCCCAGGCATCAAATAATTCCCGGACGATTCGGGTCCAATGCGCTTATGGGGTAACCGTAACCTCTTTGTTTTGGCCGATCGTTCTGATGATGATGTCAGGAATAACCAGCAGCAGTGCAATAGAGCCATAAACGCCGATGGTGTAGCTCGTAGCGTAAACGAACCCGAATCCCTGATGAAAAAGGGAAGCGATCAGATGAATCAACATGTTCGTAAAACAAAAGGCGTAACTACGAATCATCCAGTTCCGGTGGCGAATGATCCGTTTCTTTTTGATTTGGACGAGCGCCGTAATGGTTACAAACAGCCATATCATATTTAGCGCATTGAATCCCATGCTGCTTATTTTTCCGCCGGTGGCGTAAGGCGCCATATATCCGGAAGTCAGCACGACAAGAAGTACGGACACGATATAAACGTAGCCGTTTATGCGATGGAGCCTGCGGCTTTTTTCAAAAATCCGATGAGAAAAGTTGACCAACCCCGCCGCCATGGCCATGCAGGCAAACGCAACATGAACGTACATCACGTTTAACCAGACCGGGAGATTAAGCTCGCGTTTCAGTCCGGTTTTATGGCTTAAAAAACCCTCGGCTCCGGGATCGATCATATAATTTTTAACCAAGGCGTAAAGGATAAATAGAATGCTGACACAGGCCATAAGTCCGTATAATTTTTCCCGTTTCTTCATGCAATCCAAAACCTCCGCTGAAAACTTATAAATCCTATAATCTTAGGAAACCCGCTTGCCCGTTAATTTGGATGCCGGCAGCAGGCCGGCCTTGGCGATTCCGGTCATGCGATCTCCGTCGGCGGCAACTTCGAATTTCAGGTTTAAGCGCATGGGTTTCGTAATTCGCAGCGACCAGGTAAGCTTGTTGTCCTGGAGCACGGGGTTTATAAACTCGACCGTCTCGTCCCCTTGCGTTGCCTTGCCTTGGATCATCCCATGACTGGTTGATATCGAGAGCTTCACTTGCAGTTTTCCAACCGGCGTAGCGATTAGCGTATCCCAATCCCCGTCGAAGACGGATGCCTGTATGATTTTGCCATGCAGGGTGCCGTAAGTCAATGCCGATTTGTTGTCCGAGATGCATGGTTCGTCGTCCGTCAACGCCTTATGAGCGCTGGGCGCAATTCCTTTCTCCCTCCAAACCGTTCCTCTCCGTTCAAATTCGAACAACTGCTCTATCGCGTGCGCGATACGCGGTCCAAGCTCTCGTTCCACCAGATACAGAGCTACATCGAGTCCCGAAGTTACGCCGCCGCCGGTAACCAAGTTGCCGTCGTCAACTACGCGTGCCGAAACGGGAACGGCCCCGGTTGCCTCAAGTAAATCCATGCCCAAGCGATGCGTTACCGCCGGTCTGCCTTCCAAGAGCCCACCCATGGCCAGCAACAGTGAACCGCCGCATACCGTGGCGACAACGATGTCTTTTTGCCCGAGTGCCTGTCCGATCATGCCTGTTAATTCTGTATTCATTGCCATGCCCAGAATTGCCGGGATGGAATCGGGGCCATCTCCCTCGAGGTCGCCGGATGCGCCAGGCACGAAAATGATGCCCGCACGTACCGGGTTCAGCCTGCCGCTCGCTTCAATTTTCAACCCGTTGATGCCGCTGGTCACGGACCTTGGCCCTTCGGCCGTGACGAATTCCACGCTTAACGCGTTTTCGGCATTCATTGCAGCGGCGCAAAAAACTTCGTATGGCGCAATGGCATCCAGAAGGTCGAAGCCGTCGAAAAGCACGATTTGAGCCGTTAACATAAACAAGTCCTCCTTATTTCAAGAAAAGCAATGCCGGTGCAACGCATATCGGACGTATCATGATCTACATGACACGATCCTTGAACCTACGAGCCGAATGGAAAAAACGAGAAACCGTTGTTTTCCAAGCCCATTTGAAAACCTCCTTCATCCGTTACTGTGCAAGACGAGTCCATTACTCGCGATCTTTTCCTTTCGTACTGCCAAGCGAATCATAACAAACGAATATCTCAAACAATGCTGTAAAAAGGTCACAAAACCATAAACAAATCATCACAAAACTTGAGCTCGCCTTAGTTCTTGGAGAAAAAATGATAAACTAGGATGCAAAGGTGGGATATTCATGAGTGCAGTCCATACGATACTCGTAGTAGACGATGACCAAAGTATCGTCGAACTATTGAGGGATTTTTTGGAAAACGAAAATTTTCAAGTTTTAACCGCTTGCGATACCGCTCAAGCCCTGGCCGTGTTCCGGCAGAGTTCCATTCATTGCATTGTTCTTGACATCATGATGCCGGGACAAAACGGATTTGAGTTATGTCGCCGGATTCGGGCGGAGAGCGACGTTCCTATCCTGTTCTTGAGCGCTCGCAGCGATGATGTGGACAAGATTCGAGGGCTGACCCTCGGCGGCGATGATTATATCGTCAAAACCGCTTCGCCTGGAGAGATCGTTGCCAGAGTGAAAGCCGTATTGCGGCGTTCCGTTTCCCAACAGCAAAGGGATGCCAGAATCTTGGATTATGGCCGCCTCAGGTTAAACCTGTCCGCAAGGGAAGTGGCCGTGGAAGGGAAAAACGTAACGCTCACCCCGAAGGAATATGAGCTGCTGCGATTATTTGCCGAACGCCCAAGACATGTTTTTTCCTATGAACAATTGCTTGCAAAATTTTGGGACGGAGTCGGCGACAGGCATACGATTCGGGTCCATCTCAGCAGGCTTCGCGAGAAAATCGAATCCGATCCGAACCATCCGCAGTACCTGGTCAACGTATGGGGAGTCGGGTATCGTTTCGAGGGAGGATAATATGAGGACACTACGCATTCGTACGTTCAGTATGCTTTGTTTCATCTTTATCCTCTTATTGCCCTGGATCTTCTTTGTTACTGCTCACTTTATGGAGACCAAAACGCTCAGCTTCGAAAAAGGCCGACTGCAAAATGAGACGCTGCAAAGAAATATATCGGAAATGATTCACCTCATCGAAGCGGGCTCAGGCAAATGGACGGATTCCGACTGGCAAAACCAATTGTATACGGCGCTGCGCAAAGCGAAGATGGATATTCTTATTCAATCCGCGGATGATCAGGACATTTATCGGTCTAATCCGGAACGCCGCGGTACCTCGTTGTCGACTGAACGATTCTCCATCATCAAGGACGGTCAATTGCTGGGAAGAGTCATTCTTTATCTGCCTAGATCAAATGAAGTTCAAGTCATGTCGGCCTTTGTCGGATTGCTGCTTGCTATCTTTGTTGTCGGAATGGGAATGAGACGATTCGTTCTTAAACCACTTGAGAAGATGGGTATTGCAGCCAGACAAATTGCAACAGGAGATTGGGATGTGCGGGTACCCTTGTCCAGGGTCACGGAAATCGCGGACGTACGCGACGGATTTGAAGTTATGGTAAAGGGACTTGAGCAATCCTATCAAAAACAAGCGGAATTGGAAGAAGAACGCCGATTCGTGATTGCTGCTGTCGCGCATGATTTAAGGACGCCGTTGTTCGCCTTACGAGGTTATTTGGATGGCCTGGAACAAGGGATTGCCCAAACCCCGGAGAAAATAACAAAATATGTGACGGTGTGCAAGGAAAAATCGGCGCAACTGGATCAGCTGGTAGAGGAGCTTTTCACATTTACAAAAATGGAGTATTTGGAAACGGAACTTAACAACAAGACAGTTGATCTTAAACTCATCCTCCGTAAATCGATAGACAGTCTGAGCCCGCTGGCTGGGCAAAAACATATCTCGATCTCAAGCCATGCCGCAGACGATTGCATCATTAGCGGCGACACGCACTTATTGGAGCGTGCCATGAACAATCTTTTGGATAACGCCGTCAGACACACGCCCTTGGGTGGTGAAATTGACGTTCAATGTTATAAGGAGGACAACAAAGTAAAATTTACGATACGCGATACGGGGCCGGGTTTCTCTTCGGAAGAACTGGAGCGGGTTTTTGAACCTTTGTATCGTGGCGAAATATCCAGGAATCGTTCAACCGGAGGCAGCGGATTAGGGTTAACGATTTCACAACGAATTATTAGGCGTCACGGAGGTGACCTTGCCGCAGGAAACCATTCGAATGGGGGAGCGCTGTTAACGGGTTGGATGCCTGCACACTATCAAGACTAAACATTTGGTCTATATTATTACGAAAAGCCGCCAAATCGGCGGCTTCCTGCGCGTCTATGTTTCTGTCCTCCGACATGTGCGCTCTATTTTTTGACCGCTGTTTAGCCAATTGGATCAGTCTTTTCCTCATCCCATTCGAACTCGTCCAATTAATTTTTTTGAAAAAAACTAAACATGCATGCAAAAATGGGCTGATCAGGTATCTTTCTTTTCTGGTTCTCCGCCGTTCCGGTTTTCGTCAAACAAAGTCTTCAGGTCCTCGATTTCCTGCGCATTCAGCTTTTTGTCCTGCAAAAAGTTGGCCAGCATCGGCTTCAAAGCTCCGCCGTAAAGTTTTTTCATGAAGGATTTGGTTTCGGTCTGCAGATACTCCTGCTCGCTGATGATCGGATAAAATAGTTGGATGCGCTTCGAACCCTTTTCCAGCTTCGCGCCTGCCGCTTCCTTCTGCACCAGACGACTGAGGAGCGTCCGGGTCGTATTCGGGCTCCACCCCATCAGATCCGTCATATGTTTTACGACCTCACTGGAAGGGCAATTCGGATTTGCCCACAATACAACGCATAATTTCCAGCTCAGCATCCGTAATGGACGGTATTTGGTTCATGCATGAAACCTCCAAAGTCAATTCATTCAGACTACGTATGTAGTCATACCTATGCTATAGTTTGTAGTTTGTTAAGTCAACATGTTTTATGCAGAATATTTTGGCAGTATACATCTTTTCATTTTTTTTAGATGCAAAATGAACCCGCAGCGCTTTCGGAAATCATGATCAACAAAAGAACCCATGCAATCCTATTTCCAGGACTGCATGGGCCTATCGCGCAAAATAGCTTGCTCAAAATATTATTTCTGCACTGCTTCTTTCAGAATTTCGACCTTCTGTTCCTTGGTCATATCCCATGTGGTTGAAATGCTGTATTCGAAGCCGCCTTCATGCCAAAAAACGTATTTGGGATAAACATGTGCCGGAAAGTCATCCTCAAAGAAACCTTTCTTCTTACTTCCCTCCGAGTCCAACGTATATTTAGAAATGGCCAGCTTGTCTTTCCCGTTCGTATATTCAAGACGGATGGTTGCCGCCTCTTTCCAGTCTACCTTTTTCGCGTAGATGGGTTTTCCGCTCTTCTTGCCTTCGGCCCTTACTTCATCAAGGAACTTTCCTTCGGTTGGACCTTCAATTCTCGCTGCGGAAAACTTAAATCCCTTCGGCAGGTTGGCGGGCTGTTTCAGGATGGAGCCTTCCAACGTGGAAGCTTTTTCCAAGTAGTCCTCGTAAGCAGAGAATTTTTCAATTCCTCCCCAATAACTTAGGTCGAGTCCGCTGTTAAGATCCTTATATTTATGATACAGAACGTACATATCGCCTGTCTCTTCACTAAGTTTCTTCACTCGATTGGTCTCATCTTCGATATACTTTTTTTCCTCTGGAGTTAGAGCCTTGGCTGCGGCTTCTGCTTTTTTCCGGGCCTTTTCCAGTTCTTTCTTGTAGAGCTCGCGGTCTATATCCCCATCGGGATAGATAATATCCGTCTCATTTTTCACGGCAGCTTTTGCATCCTGTTCCAATTGCACTGGAGCTTTTTGCGGTACGTTCCCCGCATTGCTTTCCTTTGCATTAACCAACGTCACGCTTCCAAGCGCGAGAATCATTCCCAGTCCCAGAATGGACAGGCGGTAGGATTTTTTGTTGAAATGTTTAATCATTTTAAGTCTCCTTTTCATTTGTTTATGCGTGGCGGACAGGCCAGCAAGCCCCGGCTGGCGTTGGTATCCTGAAAAATGCTCCAACACATGGATGATCGTTTGTCCGTATGCATTGTTTTGCTGCGGGCTCATCCGATCCAAGACGCATGCATCGCAAGCCATCTCCTGGTCTTGTCTTGCTTTATGTACAGCAAGCCATAATAACGGATTAAACCAATGGATGATCAGGATGATATGCATCAACCAGTTCACTGCCACATCCCGCCGCTGAATATGCGCGAACTCATGCGCAAGAATATATTGAAGCTGCTCCTGTTTCAATGTGATGAGCAGACTTGGCGAAATGACGATGGCCGGCTTATTAAAACCGACCACGGCAGGTCCGGGAATTCGCTCGCTGGCCAAAAACTGCACTTTTCGCTTCACGCCTAATCGCTGTTTCGTCTCGTGAAACACTGCCGATAAAAAAGGCGTATCCATTTTTCGGCCCGCGCGCAGGGCTTGTTTCAATCGAAGCTGGTCGTATACCGTTTTCGCGGCAAGAAGCAGCACGCCCGCAAGCCAAACCGACATCAGTATATTGGTGAAGCCTATTTCCTTGAACCCGCTCCACCAGAAGCTTTTCTCTTGCACGGGTCCCGATCCAAGGGATGGATCAGGTACTTCCGAAGTTCCGTTTGCTTCCGGGTTTAATGAGCGCTCGACATGAACCACTGCCTCGCTTATTCTCCCCGCTTCCTTCAAAACCGGTGTCATTTGAGTCTGTTGATGAATACCGGGCGCTATGGCCTCCAGAGACAGAACATTATATAGGCTAAGCGAAGATTCCGGGGCCCAAGGGAGCAGCAAACGAATGGCCACAGGAAGCCAAAGCCAGTATTTCCATCTGGCTTCAATCTTATTTTTTAGTAGGAATTGCAGGCTCAGAACAAGTACGATCAGGATGGAGGCCATAAACGATCCGCGAATCACCCAGCCGAAAAACAACAATAAATTTTCATGCAATGTAGGACTCATCAGGGCTCTCTCTTTTCTGTTTCCCCGTCGCCGCGGTTTTCGTCAAACAAAGCCTTCAGATCCTCGATTTCCTGCGCATTCAGCTTTTTATCCTGCAAAAAATTGGCCAGCATGGGCTTTAAAGCTCCCCCATAAAGTTTTTTCATGAAGGATTTGGTTTCGGACTGCAGATACTCCCGCTCGCTGATGATCGGATAAAATAGTTGGGTGCGTTTTGAACCCTTTTCCAACTTCGCACCCGCTGCTTCCTTCTGCACCAGACGAGTGAGGAGCGTCCGGGTCGTATTGGGGCTCCACCCCATTCGATCCGCCATTTGTTTTACGACCTCGCTGGAAGGGCTGTCCGGATTAGCCCACAATACGCGCATAATTTCCAGTTCTGCATCCGTAATCGGTGGTATTTGATTCATGCATGAAACCTCCAAAGTCAATTCAATCAGACTACATATGTAGTTATATTAATGCTACGATTGTAGTTTGATAATGTCAATATGTTTGGTGAAGAAAATTTTCTCGATTTAGTTACATGCAGTAAATATTTGCACCGCCTGTGGGCATGATGATCTATTATTTTTTCACCGCTGCTTTCAGCATTTCGATCTTCTCTTTCCTGGACATATCCAAAGAGGAGGTTGAAATGCTGTATTCAAATTTGCCGCCATCATTCCAAAAAACGTACTTTGGAAAGACATTCTTCGGCAGCTCATCGTCAAAGAACCCTTTCTTCTTGCTCCCCTCCGAATCTACCGTATACTTGGAAAAGCCCAGCGTGTCTTTTCCGTTCGTATATTTAAGACGGATGGTTGCCGCCTCTTTCCAATCTATCTTTTTCATGTAGATGGGCTTTCCGCTCTTCTTGCCTTCGGCCCTTACTTCATCAACGAACTTTCCTTTAGTTGGAGCTTCAATGACCGCTGATAAGAACTTATATCCCTTTGGCAGATTGGCAGGCTGTTGCAGAATGGATCCCTTCAGGGTTGAAGCTTTTTTCAAGTAGTCCTCATAAGTAGTGAACTCATGTATCCCTCCCCAAAAGCTAATATCAAATCCGCTATTTAACTTTGGGTATTTATGATACAAAACATACATATCACCCGACTCTTGGGTCAGTTCCTTCACTCTCTGGATCTCTTGTTCGATAAACTTTTTTTCCTCTGCAGGTATTGCCATGGTTGCTTCGGCTGTTTTTTTAGCAGCGGCTCCTTGGGTTGCTTTCTCGTAAGATTGCGCCCCCGCCACGAGGCTTGCGGAAGAACCCAATAATAAAATGCTGCTTAGTGTCGCGATTGCTACTTTCGTTGCTGCATTCATTTGGTAATGCTCCTCTCCTTTATTTTTTATTTTTTAAACTACAGCTGTAGTCGTAAATTAATACTACACCTGTAGTTCGATGATGTCAATACGGTTTGTGCAAAAATTCTTTTTTTGTTTTCGTTGAATATAAAAAAAGACCCGCAGCGGCTGCGGATCATCAATTTTTTCTATTCGGTTATCAAGCCGTGCGGAGTGATCCGCTTCATCCTGCGCGATACCAGCATCGAGATCACATAGGATACTAAAATGACTGCAACGCATAATATTATTACCAGAGGAAGATTCACAATAAGTTTCATGTTGGCGGCTCCGGAATCAAAAAGCATCAACTTCAGCACAGAATTAAAGTATCGGGAACCGAACACTCCGCCGACCATTACGCCGAGGACGACAACCGGCATAAAGCCCAAGGCAATCTGCGTCCTCAGCTGGAAGGTGGTATAGCCAATCGCTCTCAACACGCCTAATTCTCTCTTCCGTTTGCGGATGATCGTATTAACGGCCAGATACAGAATCAGGAATAAGATCAGAAGAGTGATTACGAGAATACTGGTCATGAGCGAGAAAATGGCAAAAGTGATATCCGCGCTTTGACTCTTTAACGATTCCTTTACGTCCGTAATGGCTTGAATCCTGTTTCCATATTCATCCTCAATCCTGCTTACCATATCCGTCTCGCCGGGATCATCCAGATAGACATTTATTGACATCCCTTTGTGACTGTCAATCACGCGCTCCGCCCCATCCGGGGTCAAGGATACTCCGGCCAAGGCCGAGCGAATTTCTTGACTCAATCCGGTAATCAGATAATCATGCGTGTTCTTGCCCGTCCCCACGCGAATCATATCGCCAACGACTTTATCGAGCCGCCTGGCTAATCTTCCGGAAATCGCAATTTCATTGTCAAACTCCGGATAGCGGCCCTTGAAGATCTTATTCGTGTTCATTTTTTTGAAATCGTCCGAAAACTCCGCAGTCACCATCTGGCCGTCGATCATCGTTGTGAGAGTATCCTGAATGATCGCCTTTTCTACGCCTTCCATCTGCTCTAATTCACGAAGCAATGACCCGCTATCCATTCCGGCTGCAACCTGAATTCCGATATCAGGGGTCTCGGTACCGATCATTAGAAAAAAATCCGTTTTATCCTGAGCCATATTGTAGTACAACACCACCGGAAAAACAGAGGCAAAGGTAATCGAGGCAATAATACCGGCGGTCATTATATTAAGCTTTAGATTATGAATCAGATTTTTACATCCGAGTACAAATTGCAGGCCGCCTCTGGCCTTATCCATCGGAAACCAATTCCGCTTGAAACTATGGGTCGCAATCCCTCCTCGCAAGGCAGCGATAGGGTGCAGCCGACGAATCCGTATGGATGAAAGCAAAGCTACGATAAGCACCAGCAGGCATACGATCAAAACACTGGCCAAATCCGTTCCGGGGTGAAGCCCGCCCGGCCATAGCAGTTTATTCAAATTTGAAAAAACGTCATAAAATGCGGGCATTGCCATATAAGAAGCGATTATGCCTGCAATGCTTCCCGCGAACGATACCAGCATAAATTGGAATACCATCGAGGATATGATTTGCCGACCGGTATACCCTAGCGCTTTTAGCACACCGATGTTTACCATTCCGTCGGCAATGCTGTTAGAAATCTGAAAATCGATGACAATGACCGATACCAGAACAAGTACAACCGCAAAGGCTATCAGAATCATAGCGATCATATAAACGGTCACGGTGCTATCCTTCGCCATCTTTATATCGCCGCTCCAAAAACCGGCATCCTTCGAACGGTTGGAATACGAGAAATTTTCATGGTAATCACGGAGCATCTCGCTCGAATGTTCGCTGTTGTTAAAAGTTGCCGACATTAGAACCCCGCTGGCCGATGAGCCGAGTTCCCCAAATAACTCGTTGTAGTCGTCGCCCGGCAAATAAAACTTCAGCATGCCCAGCCTGGTCGAACCCATTAACGTCGATTCAAAAAAACCTGCTACCCGATAACCATAGGTCTTATTTCGATAAGTCAGACTAAAATGATCGCCTAAACGGTAGTTCCCGTCGATCTTCAACCCGTAAGGCAGATAGATTCTCTTTCCAAATTCAGACCTGGATTCCTCAATCAGTCGCAAAGGCGCTATAGTCCGGCTGAGATCCGCGTTCAATATCGCGGCACTGGTGCTAAAATCCGTTTTTTTATACCGAATCGTGACCATGGGCAATAAAATGATTTGCTCCGTTTTCGTCTTTTCCACACCGGGATAAGCTCTAAAAAAATCTTCATGCGACGGTTCAAAGCTGTCTTTGTTCATTGCAATGCTAAGGTGAGCCTCATCCAGTTGCCTGGTCTTGTTTTCATAAAAACGGCCCATTTCAGTCATTACCGTCAGACCCATGTTCAACAGCATAGCCGCAATCAAAATCATGACAAATAAAGAGATTGTCGCGCTCTTCGCCTTTTTCATATTAGCCATGGACAATTTGAAGATATCCATGCTACCACTCCATTTCGGCCAAAAAGAAATTCAGCCTCTCTTGACGAACAAGGCTGGAACCCGGAGTGTATTCCCCGAGATCCAAGTCACCGCAGATCATACCGTCACGGAGGTAAAGAATCCGGTTGCCTCGCAGAGCCGTTTTAAGATCATGGGTAACCATCACAATGCTTTGTCCTTTGCGGTTGGCCTCAGTCATCACATCGAGCACGCTGTTGCTTGACGCCGAGTTCAGCGCTCCCGTCGGCTCATCAGCGAATACGATCCTCGGACTGTTGATCAAAGCGCGCACAATTCCGGCTCGTTGCGCCTCGCCTCCGGACAGCTGGGAGGGAAATTTTGCCCATGATTCCTCATTTAATTGCACCGCTTCCAGCAGTTGTTTGGCTTTTGCTGTTACGGCCTGCCTGTTCTTGTTCACGAGGAGCCCGCTTGCAAGGATATTATCCAGTACGGTCATATGATCCAGCAGGTAAATTTGCTGAAATACGAACCCGCAGTGAATCCTCCGAAAAATCGCAAGCTTGTCATTGCTCAAGCTGGTGAGCTTATGCCCCTCGAAATGGATTTCCCCAAGCGACGGTTTATCCATGCCGGAGAGAGCATAAAGCAGGGTCGATTTGCCTGAACCGGAACTGCCCATAATGACGGTAAAGTCGCCTTCCATTATGCTGATATCCAAATTTTTCAGAACATGCTGTTGAATTCCGCCGGTGGAGTATGTCTTGCAGAGCTTTTCCGTTCTGAGTATCGCCTTTTTCATCAATGAATCATTCCTCTGTCCATGTCAGACCAGTTTCATTTGAAGCTTGACCGTAAAACCGTTATCGCGATTATGGCACGATATATCCCCGCCCATGCTCTGCATGAGGTATTGGGATATATACAGGCCGAGACCCGCTCCGGTTTGCCCCGAGGCGTTATGGCCCCGATAGAATTTATTGAAGAGCAGCGGCAATTCATCTTCTTCAATGCCTTTTCCAAAATCCATAATCTCGATATGTAAATAAGGGGGAGTTATGCATGAGGAAATATGAACATTGGTACCTGCGTACTTATAAGAGTTGCCCAGGATGTTATCAAAGACCTGCTGAAGACGCGTTGCATCGACAAGAATCAAACATTTCGGAATGGCGTCGAAGGTGATCTTATCATCAAAATTGACATTCGCGATGATCGTATCCAGAACGCTGCTGTACTCCTCGGTAACGTTCACCTTCAGTTCCTTTAGCTCCTCAAGCGTCGCATGGAACATATCGGTTACCAGCCCGTTGATTTGCTCGGCTTTCGAGTGAATCATGTGGAGCTGCCTGATCAGCTTCTCATCATCGAGGCGAAGCAGCATCAGCTCGCTAACCGCTTTGATGGAGGCCACCGGTGTTTTTACGTCATGGCTCAGACTGGCGACCAGTTCCTTTTTGCTGCGGTTGGCTTCATATTCTCTTTGGCGGGCGGTCGCCAACTGTTCGCGCATGATATCGAAACTTTCGGTAAATGCACCGAACAGATTGCTTCTATCCATGCTTAACGGAACGTCCAAATTTCCTCTGGCCACATTCAAGGCAAAGCTTTGCAGCTTCTTGAAGGGCCTGATCACCAAACGGTTCAACATGATGATATATAGCGTGCATAACAGAGCTAATACAGCAAAGGTCGTCAAAAGGACAACAACCAGGTGTTTCTTGCCGCGTTGCACCCTTTGTTCATAATCATCAAAAAGGATCAGTTTCCCTACGAACTTTCCTTCCGCCTTCACGTCCAGAATGATCCCTCTGTTCTTAATAGCATCGTAAACATTCGTGAACAATCCGTCCGAAGTCTCGTAACGAACCGCCCCCTTCTGGTCCAGAACGACAAAACGCTGCGTAATTCCGCCGTAATCGCCTTGGTCAACGTGCTCCCAGTGATTCTCAACCGTCTTCAGCACCTTGTTGACCATAACGATATCCACATCCGTATCCACTTCCGTCGCCATCATCCGTACAAAAACAAGAAGCCCTGCCATAAAAACCGCAACCATCGTCAGGTACACGCATTTGGATTTCAACGTCCACCATCCTCCAGCATGTATCCCTTACCCCATACGGTTATGATATACTGCGGCCTATTGGGATCCTCTTCAATCTTTTCCCGCAAATGACGAATATGGACATTCAGGGTTCCGTCACCCGTAAACGAATCTTCCCATACCTTTGCAAACAGTTCCTCCTTCGTAACCACCCGGTTTTTATTCTGAGCGAGATACAAAAGCAATTTATATTCCAAAGCCTTGAACTTGACCTCTTCACCACTTACACGAACTCGTGACTTGACGATGTCCATCTGAACCCTGCCGAATTCCAGGAAATCCGCAGCGCCGTTTTTTTTATATCTTTTGAGCACGGCTTGAACTTTCGCCAGCAAAATACTGAGCGTATAAGGCTTTTGTATATAATCATCCCCGCCGATGTTGAGCGCGATTAGGATATCGTCTTCACTTGAGCGGGCACTGATAAACAGGATAGGGATATCCGAGGTTTGCCTTAACCTTTTGCACAGATCAAAACCCGAGGTCCGGCCCAGATTAATGTCCAGCAAGATTAGGGAAACCTCGTGTTCCCTCAAAAAACGTTCACACTCCTCCGCGCTCGTTACGTAAGCCGCCGGGACATCAAACATATTTAAATACTCGCAAGTGGTTGCTGCCAAAACAGTCTCGTCATCTACAATCAAACAATCATATTTCATTCTCATTCTCCATTTATCCGCGAAAACTAGGACCTGTCCTTTCCCATACTTAAGATATCATGGAAAAGAACAAGGAGAAACAGTGCATTCATCGCGTAAGGCATTTAATTTATGAAGCGGTAAAAATTCCAGTCGGCCAGCAATATGATAAAACCTGCAAGAAGCATGGTTGAAAGTATTCGAAACCACTTCTGCTGTTTGCTTAACGGAACTTTCCTCCCTCTCCAAATAGAAATGATCAGCATCGGGACAGCGAGAATAAGCAGGATTCCATTTATCGAAATTCCAAAATTCAACGGACCGGCGGTCTCCGTATCACCTGTAAAGGCAAGCAGGAGCATGCGTACTACGTTCACTGCCAAAGCGCTTCCGCATAATATCATTGCGGCAAACCAGCGGCTCGATGAATTCGATGTCGGCGTTTTTTTTCTTTTTTGTATAAACCAGCGGATGAACAATACGATTGGTGCAAGCAAGAAAAAGGCGACCGCTACGACGGCAACGACAAGATGGGTATACAGCAAGGGAAGCGCACGTCCCTTCCTTACAGGTACGATATCCGTTGCCTTTCCTTTGCTTAACCTCGTTATTTTACCTTCTGTTTTTTCAGCATACAGGACTGGAGCAAGTTTATGGATGGAAGGAAACCGGGAGCCGTCCACTTTATAAATATTCGGACTGATCTGCTTGTACTCTCCGGACATTCCCATCACATTTAGGATGAGATCATGCTCGCCCTTCGCTTCAATTTTAATTAATCCCAGGTAGCTTATAACCTCCTGAAAGGTGCTATAGGTGTTTCCCGAGAGCACATAATGCCCCGCCACATCCGCGGATGACAGCAAATCGCCGCCGGACGACGACGGCTCCGTCTCCTTGTTCTTAATGATCAGGTTGATGACCCCCGAGGTTATGCTCTGCTCCACTTCCGCGTTCGTCAAAACGACAATGCCCAGCTGCTCCTCGGGAACCACGACAAGATTGCTGGAGAAGCCCATCGTATTTCCGGCATGCCCTATCGCATAGGGATGGGCATTATATTCCCAGAACCCATGGGCATTGGAAGGGATGTCCTTATGCGGCGAGTAACTTTTGGCAAGCATCGTTTGCAGTGTCTGCTGCCGGGCAAAAAGAGGGCTGTCATCGGCTGTTAAAGCCATAGCGAAGCGGGCCAGATCTTCCGCCGTACCTTTCATGACTCCGGCAGGATACAAAGGTACGTAGTAACGGTCTCTCGCTACAAATCCGCCATCAGACGCAGCTCCGTAACCTGTAGCTGCCGAATCCATTAATTCCGGTCGATCCTGCAGCGTCGGATGGCCCGAGGCATTCTTCATCTTCAAGGGGAGCAAAATCCGCTCCATTTCATATTCGTAGAACGGCTTGCCGCTTAAACTCTCAACCGCAAATCCCGCCAGTGCCGTAGCATAGTTTGAATAGGCTATCACTTTACCCGGCTCGTAAATCTGAGCCGGTTGTGGAGATAACAACGTCTCGGACAGGGATTTCATATTCTCCGGAGACTTGATAAACAGAGCGAGCGGATGCTGCTCAAAACCGGCAGTATGACTCATAATATTCAGCATCGTGATCGGTTTGTCGTAGCGAAGCTTCTTCGCGAATGATTCGGGAAAAAGCTTCCGGACATCTTCGTCCAGCCTGATCTTCCCTTCCTCTACCAATTGCATCACAGACGTCCACACAAAAAGCTTGTTGATTGAACCGTAATCAAATACGGTGCTTGCAGGGTCTACAGAAGTTTGCTTTTCTACATCTGCGTATCCATACCCTTTGGAAAAATGATCCTGTTCCCCCTCGTTACTACAATAGCCGCGCCCGGGCTGGATTTGCCGATATGCAAATTCACATAATGATCGATCTCCTGCTCAAGTCGGGTGTAAGGTATGCCTGAAGGGGTTTGCTCGGTACTCGGGCCCTCGGCAAGGGCGGGAACAGTAAAAGCGATACAAATGATGGCACTTATGAGAAGATTTATGATTACTCTATTAATCTTCATTCTGATGCTCCTTCCGTAATTTATATCATGCCTGCCGTACATCACACGGATTTGCATATCCGGTTACGGCCTTAGTTTCATCATACTAATCCAATCCTTATCCGATCTTTATCCATACCTTAACCATTCCTTAAATCTGCCTGCACTCCGGTACGCCAATCATCTAATCGGCTAAGGATACAAGTTCTTGTCTGTCCTCAGCTCTGGTCAAGAACTTATATCGTTAAAACAAAAAAAGCCGCCAATTGGCGACTTCTTATGCTTAACCCCCTGATGTTGGATAAGCAGAAAATCCAAGACGTCCGACTGAAGCTTTTCATGAAAACTCTCGCGATCAAAGCCGGGAGGATCTTGGGAAGGGAGAAATGAAGGGGCTTTCATCGGTTCCGGAAAAGGACTCAAAAAGGAAAAGTGCCCGGCGTTTTCTATCGTTTTATGTTGAACTTTCTTCCGATCGGCAACGCCCTCCAATATAATCTGTGCGTGAATAGGAGGCGTATACGGATCTTTCTCTGCATCCAGCATCAGAATGGGAATTGTAACTGCATTCAATGCCCCTTCAGCACGAAACCAGACCGACGCCGGCGCCAGTAGGACCAGAGACTGGATTCGAGGCTCCGATGCAACCTTTATGGGTTGCGGTTTTCCGTCCGGAGCCTCGTGCGGAAACGAAGTGGGCACGCCGCTAGCCGCTGCCAGTGCTGTGTAACCGCCCATGGAATGCCCGATGATCGAAACGGCATTGGGTTTTAATTTGCCCTTAAACATCTCATTTTCAAAAATCCAGTCGGCAGTCATCCGAATGTGTCTGGGTCTGTAGATGAGGTTCTTTATCGTATTTTCCAAGCTGTTGTCGTTTCGGTTATTGTACGGATGCTCAGGCATACCGACGATAAAGCCGTTGCGGGCCAAGTGCCGGGCCAGCGTCCGGTACACAAACGGCGAACTGCCGGTACCGTGAGAGATTAAGACCAGGGGAAACCTTTCTTCCAAAGGTTCTGCGTCTCTGGCCAGTTCCAACGGGTATGGCCCTAAGTGCAAATGCTTCAACCCGGCTTCATCCAAAGCCTTCTTCTCCATCGTTCGGAACAGCGTATCTTTCATATCCGTTTGTTTGCGGAATTTTCCCGGCGTGATAGAGAACATCTGTTTAAAGGATCGAGTGAAGGCTTCCTTAGATTCAAACCGATATTTGATGGCGATATCCACGATTCTGAGGTTAGAGTGAAACAAATCGTACGCCGCATGAGTCAGTCTTCGCCTTCTAACGTACTCCGAAACGGAATTTCGTGTGGCCGATGGGATAACAACCCATTCGGCCTTTTGAGCATATGTGCTCAATGCTTCTATAATCACTAAGCTGATAATTACGAATGAAAATCCTATTCCTTTCGGAAAACCTGCATAGAAATAACGGACGTAAACTAGTCTTTCAGTTGCGTCCATATATAGCCTGATTCTGCCTTTTTCATTCATTTCTACAGCTATAATATTTGTCATAGTCCGGCGTACCGATAAAAAAGATAATTTATACCGATAACATTTATTTATAACCAAAAAAGTGAGAAAAGAAGGCCGGATCATGAGTCAAAATCAATCCTTACCGTTCATCAGTAATCCGATCAAAGCTTCGCTTAAACCATTGCAGGAAGTTGGCATTATTCTCATCTCTTCCCTGCTAGTGGCGGCTGGTCTCAATTTGTTCCTGATTCCCCATCAGCTTTTATCCGGCGGGGTTGCGGGGTTGCTTCCATTATTGGTTATATAACCGGGTGGAATATTTCCGTCGTTTATTTTTTGCTGAATGTCCCGCTCATCTTCTGGGGATGGAAGGCGGTCGGACGGAGATATATCGTCCTTAGCTGCGTCTCGGTCGTCAGCGCCACCTGGTTTATGGCTTTGATTCCAGTCATCAAGGTTACTAAAGACCCCATCCTGGCAGCTGTATTCGGCGGCATCATCTCGGCGGCGGGCATCGGCTATTCGCTGCGGGTCGGCGGCTCTACCGGCGGATTCGATATCCTCGGCTCCATCGTAACGCGCAAACGGGACGTTCCGATGGGAAACATCCTGTTTCTCTTGAACGGTATCGTGATTTTGGCACTTGGCTTTTTCCGGAGCTGGGACCTTGCGCTTTACTCCATGCTGTCTACCTTTGTAAAGGGAAAAGTGGTCGACATGATTCATGTCGGGCATATCAAGGTCACCTGCTTCATCATAACTAAGCAAAAAGATCAGA
This sequence comes from Paenibacillus sp. DMB20, assembly GCF_000987955.1. Lineage (GTDB taxonomy): Bacteria > Bacillota > Bacilli > Paenibacillales > Paenibacillaceae > Paenibacillus_AQ. Next base: position 94,949 of record NZ_LAZU01000003.1, on the reverse strand, counting down.
TGCTCTGCCAGCTGCGCAAGCTGCACCATGGAATAACATGCATCCATACGGAGGGCGGTTACAGCGAGCAAAAAAACTACACGCTTATGACGGTAACCACCCGTTATGAACTGGCCGCGGTCCGAAAAACGGTAGTCCAAACCGACCCTGACGCTTTTATGAATGTGGTGCAGTCCACGGAAATCGTCGGACGTTTTGCGAGACCGAAGCTTTAATTTGCCGCAGGTTCGTGAAGCTGAACATACATCTAACTCGAACGACGAAGGCTGCCGGATCATGGTTTAGGCAATACTTTTTCGGCTAACAATGTTAGTTTCTTGTCCTCCAACAACTCATATATCAATATGAAAGCCGCCTATACGCTCATTGCTGTATAGAGCGGCTTTCTCGCTCTCACATTCGCATTGCTAGTTAGGTAGTTCATGACCTTCAACGCCTTTAATCCCTTGTACGCTTTGACAATGGATTTATTTTGCATTATTTCTTCTTTGGAGATTTTCGTTCCGCTTTGGCGATATTCTCAGCCACTCTAAACTTTACAATCTTGGTTATCAATTTGTGGGGTATAGGCTTGTCTAACGGAAATTGTATCGTTCCTTTGCCTGCAATATAGGGAGCCAATTCTTGCTTGAACTCCACAATCCCGCTAGGCGTCGGGTAGAAGCCGATATGATGCTTGAACGCTGCAAAATGCACTACATTGCCATGCTGCGCGAACGTCGGCATTTGATAGCTGATCTTCTCCGTCGCTTCAGGTGCAGCCTCACGGATGACCTGTCGGATCGACGCTAGTGTTTCCTGAATGTCCGGTGGAAAGGTTGAAATATAATGATCGATCGATTCATATCCCGTTTTATTCCCGTCCATGGTACGCCTCCTCTTCTCAACGTTCTCTAAAGCATTACAACGTCATGGCTTGTCCATACCTCGCGAGAAACGCTTCCTTCGCTTTGTAATCCGGCATCACGCTTCCAACGCGCCGCCAGAAGGATCGATCATGATTCATGTGCAAGAGATGACAGAGCTCATGAATGACCACATAGTCAATGACCTCGATGGGCGCCATCGCGAGACGGTAATTGAAGGTGAGGTGTTTAGCCGAGCTGCAGCTGCCCCACTTCGTTCGGGACTCCTCGATGATGAAGGATTTCGGTGTGACCTTCAGCTGCTTCTGATAGATTTTGATACGTTCCCCGATCACCTTCTTGCAGCTTGCGAAGTAGAACTTCTTCAGATCGCGTTGAAGCTCTTCTTCCGTTCGCCCATTCGTCTCGATTAACTCATGCAGCGAATAATATTGGCCAAGATGAAGAAACTTGCCTTCCTCATCGTATTCTCTGACCTTCGGAGCCGTGCGAGCTGCCTCAATCGCCTGCAATTGCTTCAAAATCTTGCTCCCATGCTGCCTCACTGCGCTCAGTACCACATCAGCACCTGTATGATTCGGCGCCTTTACCGTAATCAGTCCCGAAGGGTCGATATGGATTGAGAGCTTTTTGCGTGGGCCGTATTCCACATGAAATTCGATTTGTTGTTGTCCTAGTTCAATTTTCATCATCAACATCGTTTCTATAAAGGTTTTATTTCATTCACTATCCCCTATTGTAACAGAACGAAATGGCTCAAGTCTGCTTAGCACTCTTCTTGACAGGTTTGCGTTTTTGTTTCTCGCTCTTCGGATGCTCAACTGGAAAAAAGCCACAAATAAAAAGAAGAAATACATGATAACCGTATTTCTTCTTCCCTGTCTTTTGAGCGGCATACAAGCCTCTTATTGATTGTTTTCTTTTGAAAACAACGTTTCTTCAGCAACCTGCGCTAATTCCTCTGCTTTTATGCTTATCTCCTGGATCGTTGCGGAGAATTCCTGAATGGCCCCTGACTGGGTATCGGTTAGCGTATAAATATCGGAAAAAGCATGATTTAACCGGAGCAAAAGTTCCTGAATATTTTTGGTGATGCCATTGATCTGGTCCACATTTTCTTTAGAGCTCGTCGCCAGCTTCCGAATTTCATCGGCTACGACGGAAAAGCCTCTCCCCACTTCTCCTGCTCTTGCTGCTTCAATGGCAGCATTAAGCCCTAACATGTTACTCTGATCCGAAATCTCCTTAACAACCGCGGAAATCTTGCCGATCTGCTGAGCGCTGGAGCTTACGTCTTTCATTTCGTTGGTTACGTCGTTCACACGGTCGGTAAGATGAGAAACGGATTGGCTGATTTCTCCAATGGACGCAGTCGTCTGTTCGACAATAGCGGAAAAACTTTCGGCCATCTCAAAAAGCTTATTCGCTTTCTCAAGGCTTGTACCCATGCCTACACCGCCGATAACCCTGCCCTGCTCGTCATGCAGCGGGATCGCGCGTGCAGCAAGCGGAAAACCAAACAGCTCTTTCGGAACGACCGCCGATAAAGTTGTATTATTTCGAATCGCATTGGTCACAATATCCCCCTCCATTAGAGGGTCGCCCGGGCTGACATTGAGCGAGAAGGTGTTGCCCGGAATGTTGATGATCAGCTTTTCCGTGTCATAGATACCAATGGTGATGTCATCATGAGTGAGATTTTTCAGCAGTGGAGCTACCCTTACAAAAGCTCTGATCAGCTCATGCTGTGTTTGCTCTTCAGTCACGTTATTCATGCTTTCTCCCCCAGCCCTTAGTACGGGAATTTCCTTTGTCCGTAATTAACCGAAATCCACTTCATCGTCGTAAATTCATCCAGCTCCATTCCCCATTCAGACGGCCCAAGCCGGACTGCTTCTCTCCGCCAAAAGCTACAATCGGCTCGTCGTTAATGGTGATATCGTTCACATGGATCATGCCAGTATGAACCTTCTTCGCTATTTCTACACCGCGCTCAAGATTGGAGGTGTGAATGGCCCCGCTAAGCCCAAAACGCGTATCGTTGGCAATTTCAATGGCTTCCTCTTCCGTTTCGAACGGCATGATGCATACAACCGGACCGAACAACTCCTCTTGAGCTACAACCATATCCGGTTTGACATTGACGAGGACTGTAGGCTCTACCATTCTACCGGTAATCTTACCTTGTACTAGGGGAACAGCGCCCTGCTCAATGCCTTTTGCAATCAGATTCTGCAGTGTCTCTGCTTGACGGTTGTTGATGACGGGTCCAATGATGGTCTGAGGATCACTCGGATCGCCTGTTGTAAGCGTCGAGACCTTCTCTTTGTATTTATCTGTAAACTCCTGATAAATGGACTTCTGCACAAGAATCCGGTTGGCCGACATACAGATCTGGCCTTGATGCGTGAATCTGCTGAATGTCGCCGCTTGTACCGCATAGTCGATATCCGCATCCTCCAGAATAATGAACGCGCTGTTACCGCCGAGCTCCAACAGCGGCTTTTTGAAGTTTTTGACGGCCAGTTGGCCGATATGGCTTCCGACCTTAGTGGAACCCGTGAAGGAAATGATTCTCGGAATCGGATGCTCGACGAACGCATCGCCAATCTCCTTGATATCCGTCACCACAACATTCAACAGGCCCTTCGGTATGCCCGCTTCTTCGAAAATCTTGCCGATCAGCGTTCCGCCCGTAATCGGCGAATCCTCATGCGGCTTCAGCACTACGCCGTTGCCGGCACCCAGCGCTGGAGCAACCGATTTCATGGACAAGAAGAAAGGGAAGTTAAACGGACTGATAACCCCAACCACGCCGACGGGGGTCCGATACAGCCGGTTCTCCTTGCCATCCTCTGTAGAAGGCAGGATCTTACCTTCCATTCGAAGCGGGAACGTAGCCGCTTCCTTAATCATATTTTTCACAAGACCGATCTCGAATGCTGCCTTCAGGCGCGTTCCACCCAGTTCCCGAACAATAATGGACGTTATCTCTTCCTCATTCGCTTCTATATATGTAACAGCTTTCTCCAGGATGTCGCGTTTATGGTAAGGGTTAACCTTGTCCCACTCCAGCTTGGCTTTATAGGCAGCCTGATAAGCATCGTCAATGTCTGCAACGCTCGCGATTTGAAAAGCGGTGATAACCTCATCATTATATGGATTGATGTCAGACAGCGTTTTACCGCTCTTGCCCTCTCTCCATTCCCCACCTATAAATTGTTTTCCTAACATTGAGTAATCCATATTAACCCTCCCATGTCGAATAATTCCTATCTAGCTTATATAATATATCGACTGAATTCCGGTAATTGTTAAGCCGGATTACCGATAATACAAAAAGCCGCCAATTTGGCGACTTTTCATGCATGCATGTTCTGTCCTCCGAGAACTACGCCGAGCTTGATTGTCGCTAGTTTGGCGGTTATTTAAATACGCTATCAGGAATGTAGTAAACTTTCTGCGTATTTTTTTTATTTACGGGATCTGTAACGATCGTAAAATAAACGTTACCGTTCTTGGTCTGTACTCCCTCGATTTCATGGTTGCCCACATTTGTAATTTTCACAAGGGTTCTGTATGCTCCTGTTTCTGACATCATGGCAATCTGCGGAGTTTCACCTTCCGCGCCGCCTGACGTATATATTTCCGTTTTGCCGAGCATGTCGGCGCCCTGGAAAGATCCGTTCGGTCTGACTATAGCACTTCCCGACTGCGTAAAGCTTGTAACGCAGGCGCTTACCGCTGCCGCACTGTCCATTCGTACTTGTTCATTGCCGTCAAGAAGCTTGTTGAGCGCTACCGTGTCATAAATGGACCAAGTTACGGTTCCTTCTTTCGTTTGTACGCGGAAAACAGTATGGGTACTGTTGCCGCCGCCATCAACACGGTATGTCTCGCCTAATCTTGCACCGGTCTTATTGGCGTAATTCATATAGGTGAACCGGCGAAGATCCGCGTAATCCACAGTCTTGCCGGGCGAATATTGAAGTCTTGCCACCTGGAGCGACCAGTAATAATCTGTTGAAGGATCTGCTTTTGAACTAAAGTAAAAGTAATTTGAGCCATTGTAAGTATACATATCCAGGGTTTGGCAATGACCTGTGTTGGTGACGGTCATTTCATCAACGTACGTAGCGTCATTTCCGTTTATGAGCAATCTTGATAGATAGCATGTTCCTTTAGACCGCTGAGTTACGTAAAGATACTTATCCGCGATATAAGCTTTCTGAACAGCCACGTTGTGAGTAAGTCCTTTAAGATTGTAGGCGAGTGTCGCAGAAGCGTTTACCGTTTTTTCAGGAGTTGCCGCAAATACGGGCAAACCGGACATTCCCAAAATAAGAAGTGCGAGAGTTAAAGACGTGAATATTTTTAGTTGCCTTTTCATAAGACTGGGCGCTTTAATTTCAGACATACGGATACCTCCATAATAATAAATAATATCTTTGGACAGCCCATACAACGGTACCGAACATAAAGTGGTAAGGCTTCATAGGCCATATCATTTTCCCTCTACATCATGCACCTCTCTTCGAACTTTTTACACTGATCGCCGCCATAATCATAGCGGGCAGCTTTTGTCATGGGCAATAGAATGCATACCTCCTTTCTTTATTCCATCGTTGCCGGATAGAGATTTAAAGCCAAGTTTTGTCGGAGGGGGAGTACTCTTCCCACACTTCATGTCAACATTACTATAATTACCATAATCTTACTAGTGCTGAAACAATCAAATCACTTAGGTCGTAATCCCCGCGTCCAGCGCAGCGCGAACACAGGCAAGTGCCGTATCATTATCCACTTGGGCACCGTGGGTAATCCAATTCCCGAAAGCAATCTCGCTTACCGATAAGCCGCTGGCACCTAATTTTCGATAGATCATCTTCACTTATCCTCCTTCCAGGTAATAATAGGATTATATCCTGTCTACCTAGACTAAAGTCTTGTCGCGGGTTTACCTTTAGACGGGGGACTCTTCTCTCAATAAATGATACCCTCATCTTTATAAGGACTTGCGAAAGGAGATCATTTTATGGTGAAACGAACCATTGTTAGAACCACTGCTGTTTCTGGTGGAGTGCGCAACTGTTAACGAAGGAAGTGAATCAAGTACATAGCTTCAAAATGAACGATAAATACTACGGGAGAGAAGGTACTTGTCTTGTTTTCATATGTAATAACGGATCCTAAAGAAAGACGAATCTTGAATGGACTTATGGCTTTCGTATTGGTGATGTCCATGACAATCGTTCTATCCTACGGAGACTACTTTTATTTGGGGGATCCGAGCAATCCTAACAATGATGACGTGAAATATATTCAGACAGCAAAGTTAATGCTGAACGAAGGTACGCTTGCCTATAATACAGGAACGCATCCATCCGCATTCATCATGCCGGGTTTTCCCGTTATTTTAGCGGGATTCATGGCGATCTTCGGACAGGACGGCGGAGGAGTTATAGCCTTTCGCCTGTTCCAGTGCTTGCTTCAAGCAGGCTCTCTGTATTTGATCTTCATTATCGCACGGTATGCGTTTAACTCGAGAATCGCCTTTATTGCATGTGTGCTGAGCGCACTATACCCCCCCGACTACTTCTCATCAGGCGTTATTCTCTCTGAGACGTTCTTTCGTACCGTCCTATTGCTGTTGGTCTGTGTATTCATAACCGCCGTACAGTCCAAGCGATGGGGTTGGTATGCGCTAATAGGAGTACTTACCGCGGCAGCAGCTTACTTTAAACCGCATGCTTCTTTATTTCCGGCTGTACTGCTTATTCTATGGTGGAAGGAGAAGTACACTTGGAAAGAGATGCTGCGATTCACATGTATCATGGGTATAGCATACATAATGCTGCTATCCCCATGGTGGATACGCAATATGATCACGTTCGATCGCTTTATTCTGTTTACGGAATCCGGTGGCAGCCCGTTTCTGCTGGGTACTCGTATTTACAATCTGATGCCGCCTGCGGGCTTTTTTGACGCCTATCCTCAATATGATCCCGAGACGATCTTTCACGGCTCTGACTCTAGCGCAGTGGCCGCAGGAATCGATATTTTGAAATACGGCTTCACTCATGAGCCGCTCATTTATTTGTGCTGGTATACGATAGGCAAGTTGATCGGGCTCTACTTTGAGTCCTATTACTGGCGCCCTGTACTTGGAATAGGTCTAGTGGATATGCATGTTATTCAAGCGCTGTTGATTGGATTAAGCGTGGCGGGAATTGCGCTCTCTCGAAGAATAAGCAGCTGGCGACGCCAGTTGCCTGTGCTGCTGACGATCGTGTATTTTACTGTGATCTATATACCGTTTATAGCTTTTTCGAGGTACGGATATCCGACTATCGTGTTCCTGCTTATGTATACTGCTCTCGCTATTGATCAACTTACAACTTCATATGATAAGGCTTCATAGACGTAAAAAAAGTAACCAAGTGTCAGCTGGAAGGACGATAAATGTGAACGCAGGAATAAGCTGGTCATTATACCTGCCTATAATGAGGAGAACAGTATTGGGGCAGTGATTCAAGATATTTACGTACATACTGAAGATGTTGATGTGCTAGTGATTAATGATGGATCTACGGATCGGACTGCTGAGATGGCATGCTATCTCGGCGCAAAGTACTGTCGGGTGCCTCTAATACAAAAAAGTCGCCAAAGTGGCGACTTCGTCGATTTCCTTGAGTTAACATCAATTTTTTGCTTTTTCATCCAAAGAAATTAATTTAAGACCGGTACCTTTTCGATGAGGCCGAGCGCCTGCGCTGTTGAAGAATGAATCTCTTGGAAGAGCCCAGGATTTTCCGCTAATGAGACGCCATAAGAAGGAATCATTTCTTTTATTTTCGGCTCCCACTCCTTCATATGCTGCGGGAAGCATTTTTCTAATACTTCAAGCATAACGTGAACGGCAGTAGAAGCACCCGGAGAAGCACCGAGCAATGCAGCTACCGAGCCATCGGCGGCACTAACGACTTCCGTGCCAAATTGAAGCGTTCCTTTACCGGCATCCGTATCTTTGATGACTTGCACGCGTTGGCCCGCTACCACGATGTCCCAATCCTCGCTTTTGGCGTTCGGAATAAACTCGCGCAATTCTTCCATGCGCTTTTCGTTCGATAACAGCACTTGCTGGATCAGGTATTTTGTCAATGCCATCTCTTTTACGCCTGCCGCCAACATCGTGAGCACATTATTTGGTTTTACGGAACCTATCAAATCAAAATAAGAACCCGTTTTTAAGAACTTTGGCGAGAAGCCTGCAAACGGTCCGAACAGCAACGTCTTTTTGTTATCGATATATCTTGTATCAAGGTGCGGAACAGACATGGGAGGAGCACCAACCTTGGCTTTACCGTATACTTTCGCATGATGCTGCGCGGCAACTTCCGGATTGTTGCATACCAAAAATAGCCCGCTTACCGGGAACCCCCCAATATGCTTGGACTCGGGAATGCCTGTTTTTTGCAGCAAAGGCAGACTTCCGCCCCCGCCGCCGATAAAAACGAATTTTGCAGTATGGTACTCGACTGTTCCGCTATCGATATCATGCACTTTCAATTCCCACGAGCCGTCGCTGGTACGTTTAATATTCTTGACGCCATGCTTGTAGTTTACCTCAACGTTTTTATTCTTTAGGTGGTCAAATAGCATTCGCGTTAAAGCGCCAAAGTTGACATCCGTCCCAGAGTCTATTTTTGTTGCCGCTAACGGATCATTCGATGTACGTCCTTCCATGATAAGCGGAATCCATTCCTCCAGCTTTTCAGGGGCGTCGGAAAACTCCATTCCTTGAAACAGGGGATTTAATGACAGCGCTTCAAAACGTTTTTTCAAAAACGCTACATTTTTTTCGCCTTGCACCAAACTCATATGAGGTATTGGCATGATAAAGTCCTGCGGATTGCGAATCAGATCGTTGTTTACAAGATAAGACCAAAACTGTCTTGAAAGCTGAAACTGCTCATTAACTTTTACGGCTTTGCTAATATCGACGGATCCGTCCGGTTTTTCGGCCGTGTAGTTAAGTTCGCACAATGCAGCATGTCCCGTTCCCGCGTTATTCCATTCGTTAGAGCTTTCCTCTCCTGCGTTTGCCAACTTCTCAAATACCGTAATTTCCCAGTCCGGAACTAGTTCTTTCAGCAGTGTCCCCAAAGTCGCACTCATGATTCCGGCTCCAATTAAGATGACGTCCGTTTTTTTCTGTATGCTGCTCATGATATCCTTCCTTATCTCTATATTTGAAAAAAGAGTAAGCGCTCCCTGCTTAGATGCCGCAATAGCAAGGCGCTACCCGTGAACACACCTTCTCTGTCTCAAACATAACCCTATCATAGTCTATTATAATTATTAATAGAATAAAATATCTACTATTATCTAATAATTATAAACGATTTAGACTGGAAGTGCGTCCACGAGGCCGTAGAAACAGACAAAAACCAAGTCATAGATAGCTTATTTCGATGTGAATGACTTTTTAAATGAAGAGTTTCCCCTATTTGGTAGATTCCGATTTAGCCTCGCACCCGATGTTTTGGGATAATTTATAAATAAAAATGACACAAGAATACCTGTGTCATTTTTGTTTTTAATGAGATTCTATTTTATAGATTACTTATTTGCCTATGCAAGGAGCTATCAACCTTTACCGAACGGGAGATCTTGCAATTTCACGGTATGGGACCGCGTTCAATGCCTAACCTTAGAATGCGTTACAGTCTGAGGGCTTGGAGTTCAAGCCTGGGAACGAAACAAAGGGAAAAAGGTTGATGGTGAGGAAAGCCAGGGCTAACTATTAATGCTGGGGTGAAAGGTGATTCTCAATTTGGTGTTATCGATTTCTTCTTTGCTATATTAAGTTCATCAACCGCTGGGGATACGCGTTTAACAAATAATGTTGCCAGGAGCCCCAGCAGCAAACAGCCCGCGAAGATTAAAAAAGTAATGACATAATTACCAGTTCCGAGCATCTGAACGGCTAGGATGGGCCCAATGGTAGCACCTAAATTCACAACAACCGTATAAATGGAAATCGCCGCACTTCTCGCAGATCCCCCTAATTCACCGACCAGTGAAACCAATGAAGGTATGGCGGTTGCAATGCCGGATACAAATACAACGCTCATTACAATTATGAACACCATGTTTGTTCCAAGTCCTAACAATATCAATCCGGTCGCAGCTAGGATTATTGCGCTTCTAAGTGTGGATATCATGCCAAATCTCCTAACCAAACTCCCCGCAAAAAGAGACATTAACATCCCTACGATCCCTATTGAACGCACATATAATATCTGTTGATTCGAGAAGCCGAAAAGAGAACTGCTTAAAAAGTCCCCCAATGCAGTGTACATGCCTACAAAAGAAAGCAGCATGACCAATGCGATTACATAGGCAAACCACAGCGATTTTTGACCCAGCGTCTTTCTCATTTGTTTGAATGCTGCCGCAACACGAACTCCATTCGCCGGTAGGTTCGGTATAAAGAATACCATCAGTAGCGTTATTCCATCACATAGGGAAGGACCACGGGAGAGAACGTAGCCGCAGTCAAGCCTTGTATTCCTCTGAAAAGAATAACCGAGGATAAACTGCTTTGAAACCCTAGAATGATAGTCGTAATCGTTAACGCAGCCAATCCCCAAAGCATGATTTTTTTTCGGCCAAAACGATCTGATAATGGTCCAAACAGTAAGCATCCAACAGCGAAAGATAACGTAAACATACTACTCGCCCATACTGCTTGCCCTTCTGATACCGAAAATTCCCTTGAAAGTACGGAGATTAAAGGTATTGTAACGTAGAAGCTCGACATAATTGCCAATCCTGCAAAAAACAATATCAATATGATGAAAGAGTAACGTTGTTCTTTTGTATTTAGTTTCAAATCATTCATTTTACCACCCCAAAAATTTAAATGCTCAAATTAGCGAAAGCCGCAGGTCAATTGGGCCGGCGGCTTTCGTTGGGAGCTTTTCGCTCGCTAGAACCGAGTCGATTTTGTTCATTAGGTTTGTATTAATTTGTATTATCTGATATGAACTGTTTCAATTTATCGACACTAACAGCTCCAACTATTTTGTTGATCGGATTACCGTCTTTAAACAGAATCGTGGTTGGAAGGCTCATAATTCCATAATGCGCGGCAGTGTTGGGTTGTTCATCCGCATTGACTTTGAGAACCCTAACTTCTGTGCTATATTCCTGATCAAACGTTTCAAGTATGGGTGCAAAATACCGGCATGGCCCGCACCAAGGTGCCCAAAAATTAACTAATGTAAAGCCTTCGGTTTTCAAATCGCTTTTAAAGGTTGTATCCGTAGTGTGACAAATGGTCATTCGTATCTTCCTCCAATTCATAATTTTTATCACCAATTCTGAACGAACAGCTTATCTTCTAATTTCTCCTGCCGATGATGAATCGACGGATATTTCATCACCTCCTTAAATCAGCACGCCCGTACTCGGACGATTCATTACATCATCCGCTCCTTCCCCATTAAGAGATATAACAGACTGTTTATGTCCTCGATTAACCCATAAAATCACCAACGGAGCGAAAAATCTTCCTCCGTCAAATCCATATTTACGCATATAGCGGTTCGGCTGCCGTCTGCTGCAGCAAAAACCACCTGAGATGGCGCCATGTACGAAGAATCTCCGGCAACATATAAACCAGGTATCGAGGACCTTCCCTTTCCATCAGTCTTAATCCCGCCCGACTCCGTCCTTTCACAGCCCAAACGTTCTGCGAACGGTACACTTTGCACAAATTTTGGAGTCACAAAGCCGCCACTCCTTGGAATTTGAGTTCCATCTGCAAAGCGAACATGCTCAAGTTGCCCATTCTGGCCAATGAAAGCTGCAACAGGTTGCTCCACCACCATGATTTCTTTGGATTGAAGCTGCTTATTTTGCTCATCCGAGAGGGACGCCTTGCCGTTCGTACAGACAACCAAGTCCTTGCTCCAATTGAGAAGTAATTTGGCCGTATGAAACAGGTTGGGATGTTCGGAAACAACGACAAGCGGTTGATCCTGCAGTTCCCAGCCATCGCAATAGGGGCAATTGAACAAGCTTTTCCCGTATAGCGGATAAAAACCTTCTATTTCTGGATATATCTCCTTGACGCCTGTAGCCAAAATTAGTTTTCGTGCTTGAAGGCTAAGGCCTGACGAGTCAAGTACCTCAAATCCGGATTCGATAGTGCGAACTGAAATGACCTCCGTTTGGAGATGATCGACAGACGGATAAGAGCGAACCTCTTCATAGGCAACACGGCGGAACTCGGCCGGCGTTACGCCGTCTCTTGTAATAAAACCGTGAGATGCATGCGTAACGGCATTTCTGGGCTGATTGTTGTCTATCAAAGCCACTCTTCTCCTGGCCCTTCCAAGCACGAGGGCTGCATTCAACCCCGCGGGTCCTCCGCCAATAATGGCGCAATCGTAAATCATATGCTCAGCTCCTTTTATACAGTTATTAAAGACTTATTATATCTATGATTAAGCAAAAAAATTTTTTATAGGTAGCGAACCGCACTCCTGCTTTTAAAATAAAATGGCTCAACCTTAAACCTGCGTTTGCTTGTGCGCAATGTCCATTAACTTCGTGTTTTTGAGATGGCTCTCCATTTTTTCTTCCGCTTCCTTCATGACAGCTTGAATCAAGCATTCTTCGCCGTGGACAAAATCACATTCGAATAAGGAGGCAGAACCCTCAATAGCGTGGATAATATCCAAAAATGTAATGTCGTCTTTTTTGCGGGATAAGCGATAGCCCCCGTTGACTCCGGAAACGGACTCGATCATTCCTGCTTTCACAAGCCTCGTTAAAATTTTGGAAAGATAGGTTGGCGAAACACCTTGCAGCTCCGCTAACTGCTGAACGCCTATCGGCTTAACCGGAGGAGCGTCAACGAGCGCAAGCATGGTGTGCAGAGCATAATTCGTCGCTTTTGTAAATCTCACGATAAACACCTCATTCAAAGACTTATTGTATCCATAATATCCTCAAAGCCGTTCATGTGTCAAGTTATGGCTTTTTCATAAAAATTCATCAAACCATTAAGATTTCGCCTATAGCCTCGTTGCCGCGAATGTCAGTTTTCCAATTTGCATCATACATTCACGTGAATTATTCGTGTGCTTCCCACTTGCATTCAGTTATCTTCATCTCGCTAAAAACAGACTTAAACGAAGAATTTCCAGGACTGCATGCATAAATCCCTAGTTGAATATCCCCGCTACCTTCAAACAAATGAAAGATGCGCATTTGTTTATAATCTATACCATCATATGAATTTTCAATGCAGAAATCACTCTCACGGCGGCTAACCCTGTAAAACATACTTTTAATATTGGAAGCAATATCCGTGGTGGCCCAGTCTGAAAATCCATTGTTCGTAACCACGCTTCCTAATCGTTGATATTCTTCATTTTCGTATTCAATTGAAGCCTTGAACCAATTATCACTGTTATGGTAGATAATTACGCCACATTGATCAAAACGATTTTTACTATCAAACTCTGTTCTAACAGTAAAAGAAAAATAGGGTTCATTGATCTTGAACAACAAAGCTGGGGCATTATCGTTTCTAAAACCATAGTATGTGCGCTGCCAAAAGTCAGTCCCAGGGTCCGTTCTAATAACAACCTCATCTTCCTGAATGGAATAACTCATGGGTTCATTTAGCCAAAATAATTTGTTCGAATCGAATCTCATTAAACGCCCTCCAAAACTTTTCTCAGTTATTGATTATGCAGGCAAAATCGATGGTTTCCTGATCCGCCGCTATCAAGCCGCACATCAAATTCCCCACACTACGTTCGTCGATCAAAAAGGATAAGCCAATTCTTATTTTATCAGGCGTTCTTCTTTAATTGAACTGTCCCTATAGTTTTATAGGCCATAACATCCGGATCCGGTGTTTCTCGACTTCCTCCAATTTAAAAGCTCTTATACAGGATCGCTTTTCCCAAGGGAAAAAATAACTTGTAATATAGTTCCATTTTCGTTAAAATGAAATTAATTAGGTGCCTTACTATAAATTTATCGGAGGTTTCCATGCATCCCAAAAACGTTCCCCGTTAACCCCGAGGTCCTCCATTCATGTGTTTGTGTCAGCCCACCCCAAATTTAACCAAGGGAGATGTACGCGAATGAACATGAATGGACCTGTAAAAATTTCTCGAAGTGAAAGATTTCAAAACTGTCAAGATATTGCTGAAAGATTGCACGAGGTATACAAAGAAAAAATCCTGGCCATGGGAGTCTATGGTTCTGTTTCCCGAGGTACAGACGGTCCTTTTTCTGACATTGAGATGTTTTGCGTGCTGGATGAATCTAGCGAGAAAATCGAATTTAGTCATGAGTGGTCAGCGGGACCTTGGAAAGCTGAAGTGAATGTATGTAGTGCGGACGTCCTTCTGAACACAGCCGCCACTGTTGAAGATGATTGGCCGCTGACGCATGGACCATTCTTTTCCCCGCTTAGCCTGTATGACCCTAAGGGATTTTTTCCCAAGCTAAAAAAAGCGGCAGAATCACCAGCAAACGAAGATTTCACGCAGGCAATCAACGGGATTCTTGTAGGTGAAATGTACGAATTTATTGGGAAGCTTAGAAACGTAAATCTGTACGGCCCTCAAACCTATTTGCCCTACTTGGCCATGCAGTTTGCCCAATACGGTGCCATGTTGATCGGGTTGCACAACCGAAAACTTTACTCGACCGGGGCCATGGTTCTGCCCGAATCTCTGGAACTGCCGAATCGTCCGGCAGGATTCGATAAGGTAGCCGGACTGGTGATGTCCGGAGATTTGACGGAACCGTCGAAAATAGTTTTCGCCTGCGAAGATTTCTGGAATGGTCTCGCAACCTGGGCAGCTGAACATGATTACGCGATTCATTCAGAACGAATTCCTTTTTGATCAATGAAAACGAGCCTCCTTTCACGAAGGCTCTGAGATTTTCAAGTAAGCCCCGCTTTTCAGCGGGGCTTTCATTCTTAGCAGGTAACGCTGCTGCTTATTTTCAAGAAAAGCGCGTTCCCTGAAGCATCATGGCATCGTGACTTGGTGGCGGCCTGACTACATGAAAAGAAGTTTAGCCCGTGACAGCCGGGATAATATAATCCATAATCAGTGACCATCGATCCCGAGGATTCATGATGAATTCTGATGTTATGGCTACGACCAAATCTTTTTCCGGAATGCAGCAAATGACATTGCCGCCATCGCCTACCGCCAGGTATGCAAAAATGCCGTCCTCTTCGCGTAACCACCATAGATAACCGTATTTATTGGGGTTCATCGCCGTTGATTCGTCAATCCATGTCCCCGAAATAATCTGATGATTGTCCCATAGGCCACGATTCAGATAGAGAACACCGAAACGTGCCATATCACGAGGACTGAGCGTAAGTCCCCATCCCCCTGTGGAGTTACGGTTCGGATCATTCACCCACCCTTTCACGTTTTTCCCGAATAAATCTTCAAACCCGAATGACTTCATTTCAACATCCGAGATTTCTTTCATGCCAATGGGTTTAAATAAGCGTTCGTTGGCAAACTCACGGGCACTTTTTCCAGTGCTACGAGTGATGATGCTGAAAGCAAGTGCGCCCCTGCGGTGGAATACTTAAAAGTCCCGACACTTCCTTTTTGGCCGAGCATATCGAGTGTATACTGTACCCAGTCGGGTTGCATGCACATTTTGTCCAGCGGTTCATGCCAGTCCTCAAATGGATAAGGAGCCGTCATCGTAAGAAGATGGCGGATGGCGATTTCTCGTTTTTGCGTATCCGCCGTTTCGGGAACGTATTCAGGGAAAAATTCCAGCGCCTTTTGATCAACATTTTTAATAAATCCTGCATCCATGGCAATGCCAATGAGGGCAGATATGATGCTTTTCGTTACGGAAGCCACATGGTGCGTATCATCCGGGCCACAGCCATTAAAATATCGTTCATAAGCGATATGTCCATTTCTGGCAACCACAATACCGTTTATATTGCTGAACTCGGATTTTATGACAGGCTCAAGCTCTGAAAGCTTTTCAGCGTTCATTCTCAACGTTGCCGGGTCTACGGCTTGCCATTCTGTAGTCGGCCAGTAGTTTCTTTGCATGATAGATACCTCTCAAAAATACGTTATTTTTTCTTTACGGGAAAATACACCTCGGTAACCATATCCTCAGGAACGACGGCTTGATTGGGGTCGGTTGCATATACTTCATATGGCGATTTCACCAATTCATATCCTTCATTTTCTATCCATTCCCTTAGTTTGGCATAAACCGATGTCAATTCTGAATATGACCCCTTTAACACGGACTTCGCACAAAGGCCTCCGGGCAAATCTCTCGTTCCCTTGACAGTTTCTTCGATCGGGATGGCAAACTCTGTATCATTGCCGGCAGGATGGTATTCAGGGCTGTGATAAATCGTCATTGGCGTACCAAGCAGGGTGAGTCTTTCGGTAGCAATCTTTTCATAGAGCCTGCCAAAATACGTTCCATATCCCAGAGCATAGTCATCGCCGCTCATCATCCGACGCATATAAAGGATATTCATGGGCTCGGTTTCAACAAGCTGCACTTCAATATTGTCAAGGTATGACATTACTGGGATTCCCTTTTCAACATTTGAAATATCGCTGTTCATTTGTTTTAAGGTATACTCGAAAGCATTTATCTTTTCCTGTATTTCCCTTCTCTTTCGAATCAGGGCAGAACAAAGCTCCTCTTCGGATTGATCCGCCTCCCCTTCCAGAATCGCTTTGATCTCATCCAAAGAAAAATGGTAGGATTTCAAACGGTTGATCAGGAGCATCTTTTTGAGCTGCCGGATGGAGTAATATCGATAACCGTTTTCAGGATTAATCTCATCAGGATGGATTAATCCGATTTCATCATAATATCGAAGCGTTTTAGTAGATACTTTGCATATCTTTGAGAATTCTCCGATCGATAGCAAGAGGCCACCTCCATTCTTCGTATTTTTAATAAGTCTCCATGATTTAAATATCGAAACTTTGTTCAAGATCACTATACACCTTACCCTAAGGGCAAAGTCTACTGTAAAAATAGGAAGGCCGTGGAATGTTCTCACGATCAACTCAGCGCCATCAGCTCTTCAAGTGGGTCCTTCGCCTATGCGGTTGAACAGTGCCGGATCGGCAAGCGGTATAGCGTGTCCTCCCCCGAGATAAATGATCCCGTTAGCACGATCGCAACACTTCACGAGATCCGTACTCTTTATACTAGACCTAAGTCGAGGTCAATTCCCCGCCGCAGAGCTAGGTAAAACTCATTCCTCGGACCGTTCTTCCTTCTCCACCCATCGTCTACCATAAAGTGGAAGGGAAATGCGATTGAGACGAGGAGAGAAACTAAATGAAGCCAAATAAGCTGAGCAAGCCTAGAACCATTCGTGTGCTGGCAGCCTCCGTGTTGACTGCCACTCTGCTGGCTTTCCCTGCCGGTGTCTATGCCCAAACGGCAATATCCGCCGTAGGTACCGCCGCAACAGAGAGAATAGGAGCTCCATCGCTAAGCTCTAAAGAAGTCAAGGCGTTCGCCGACATGTATTTCGCCAAACCCCAAGTATCGGAGAAGCTTGCCGGGGCACTTGTCGTGATCGTAAAAGACGACAAGGTGCTGCTGAATACGGGCTACGGCTACGCGGATCTTGAATCCAAGAAGAAGATCGACCCGGACCGTACGTTGTTTCGCATGGCCTCGATAACGAAGTCGGTAACCGCTACGGCCATCATGCAACTAGTGGAAAATGGTAAAATTGACCTGAAGCGCGACATCGCCGCGTACATGCCGGATGTTAAGATTGCCAACAAGACTGGCAAACCCGTTACCGTTGAACATTTACTGACCCACACGACCGGCTTTGATTTTACGGATATCAACTCCGTTCCGCCTCATATCATCCAGAAAGGCGAGATTTCTCTCGCAGACTTTATCCGAGTGAATGCCCCCGCTGTGGTTCGTACTCCCGGAGAGGTTTACCGATATGACAATCTTGCCTCCTCCATGCAGGGTTATATTGTCCAAAAAGTATCAGGGGAGCCGTTTGAGGATTATGTCGAGAAGCATATTTTCACCCCGCTGAAAATGGAACACGCTGCATTCCGAATGGATAATGACGTCCTTGCCGACCTAGCCATGGGCTACAATGTCGATCAACATCCAATTAAACCTTACCCGAACGTGCCCACCATCGCACCCGAAGGCGGCATGTTCGCAAGCGGGACCGATATGGCCAACTTCATTACAGCCCACCTGAATAAGGGCCGTTTCGGCTCTTCCCGCATTATGAAGGAGGAAACCGCGAAACTGATGCATCAGACGCATTATGATGCAGCCGGTATTCCGTTGACGTCGTACGGCTTCGAGTCGTTTTTTCACAGCAGCCACAATGGTCAAACGGTGATCGGCAAAGGCGGCGACTTGGAGGGCTACCATTCCTGGCTTTGGCTGCTTCCCGACCGGAATGTTGGAGGCCTGATCGTTGTTAACAGTGACGCGAGCGCTTCCATCCGGGATGAATTTTTCGCCGCATTCATGGATCATTTCTATCCGAAAAAGCAGGAACAAGAAAAAGACTTCCCTCTCAATCAGGAGCAGCTGCAGAAATTCGAGGGCACCTACAGAAGCCTTAGGATCCCCGTCGCCGTCACGCAGGTGACGGCAGGCCAAGGTGAGCTGTTGGTCATGGATGCCTTGGGCGAGCATAAGCTCAAACCGGTCGGTCCCCTGCGTTTCGTTGATGAGAACGGGACGCCGGCCGCGTTTAAGGAAGATGAAAACGGCGAGGTGGCGTACATATACTACACGGCGATGGACAGCATGTCCGAGAAGCTCACCAAGCCCGCTGCTTACACCGACGTCCCGGAAGACAATCCTTATGCCAAGGACATCTACTTCGTTCGATCGCTGCAGGCTTTCGGTGATGAAGGGGAATCCACTTTCCGACCGGATGAGCCGATCACGCGAGCGGAGTTTGTCAGCGTCATCAGCCGGCTGACCGGCATGAAGCCAACCGAGACCGCTAGTCCGTTTAAGGATATGCTGGGCCATCCGCTCGCCGGTCATGTGCAGAACGTCGCGGGACTTGGCGCTGTTACCGGCACACCGTCCCAAAACTTCGAACCAGATCGCGCAATCTTGCGCCAGGAGGCTGCGGCAATTATTTGGCGCACGGCACACAACGCGCTTGGCTTGACTGCGGTCCCGGCAAAACTCAGCACGAAACCGGCAGGCTGGGCGGATGAAGCGGTCCAGTTTATGGTCGGTAACGGCGTGCATGGTCCTGAAGTGACAAAGGACGCAAGCGGTGCGGCAGATTACCGTCCGACAGACAAACTTCTTCGTAAGGAAGCGGCCGCCATCTACACGAAACTGATTCAACAGGTTTTCGGTTTGTAGCTTTACAATTTGATTATTCCTACATTTCGACCTAGACTATTCTGCATCTGAACATAACAAAGAAGGCATCCCTGCCTGGGATGCCTTCTCCTCTCTTTTATTTAAACCCATCATGATGTCTTTTATGGTACACGACTATCCCAAATTGTTCAGCAAGCGATAATCACAGCTTCTTATGGGTGTAGGTTTTTTTATCCCAATGCTACATCAAGAATCATCATCAATACGAAGCCGAACATTAAACTCATGGAAGCCAAATCCTTGTTGCCTTTCTCTTGTGAGCTTGGAATAACCTCTTCGGCTACAACAAAGATCATGGCCCCGGCTGCAAAGCTTAATGCGTAAGGTAATATAGGTTCAAAAAATGAGACAGCAAGTGCACCAACTACCGCAGCAATTGGTTCAACCATACCCGAAAACTGTCCGTAGAAAAAGCTTCTTCTTCGAGACATTCCCTCGCCTCTTAGAGGCATGGAAACCGCAACGCCTTCCGGAAAGTTTTGAATGCCGATTCCAAGAGCTAGAGTCAAAGCACCAACCAAAGATGCTTCAGTTCCTCCATTTGCAAGCGCGCCAAATGCAATCCCTACCGCTAACCCTTCCGGGATATTATGAAGTGTAATTGCGAGAACCAACAGAGTACTTCTTTTTCTTACTTTCGGATTATATCCTTCTGCTCCAGCAATGGGAGAATTGGGATGAAGGTGAGGTAAAATTTTATCAATTCCCCATAAAAAAATCCCCCCTAACAAGAATCCAAAGGCTGCTGGAAACCAACTTCCTATAGGGTTCCCTCCAGACATTTCTATGGCTGGAGCTAACAAAGACCAGTAACTCGCCGCAATCATGACACCGCCGGCAAAACCTAACATACTATCCAAAAGGCGCTGGTTTAGCGTTTTTGTCATAAAAACAAGAGTTGCCCCTAATGCAGTCATTCCCCATGTAAACAGAGTGGCTAATAATGCTTGAATAATGGGACTGAAATTCATGAAAAAATCTACCATGTAATGCAAGTACTCCTTTTCATAGAAATGATAATAAAAATAGATAAAGATAAAGTTTGCCTGGTAGACATTTTAAGTCCGGCGCATGTGTAAAGACATTTATTTTTGATTGCGTTCATTATTCTGTATTTTAATAGAATCTCTAATAAATGTCTTACATACATTTTATGTGTTTTTCCAGAAAATAAGAAAGCCGTATTGGTTTATTTCAATACACTTAATGCAATTTATTATATACCATAATATACAATGATGTTTGTATATTGTTTTTCTGTAATCTATAAATGCCTTATCGCGGATCAAATGAACCAAATCGGTTGTTTTTTCACTTTTCGGATCGTTTCCAGGGATGATCGTTCCATGGCTACTTTGCCCGTTGCGTTCGTGACCGGCGGAGTTGCCATGCCACATTCGGCAGCTCGCTTAGTTCTTCCCTACCTTGAGCAATGTCGCTTTCGCGTCGTCTGTTGACTCTGCTTTAAGAATAATAGCGAGCGGTCCGTTCATACCAGGCCCCAACCCTTCCGCTATCAAATCATATCCGCGCCGTTCCGTTGTTTCGATCGATTTTGAACCTTTATCCGGAAGACCCGTTTACACTCACCTTTTTGTAAGTACCTGTACTAAAAGTGCATACTTACATAATTGCAGTTCGCACTTTATACTCAAGAAATAAATCATGCCCAAGGAGGTTGCATCTTTGAAAACTCTTGTTATCGTAACGCACCCAACCATAGAAACATCGGTCATAAATAAGCGCTGGGTAGAAGAACTCCAAAAACATCCGGAACAGTATACTGTTCACGAATTGCATAAGGTTTACCCGGACGGAAGCATTGATGTGGAAAAAGAACAACAATTAATAGAATCGCATCGTAATCTTGTTTTACAGTTTCCTATCTATTGGTTTAATTGTCCGCCTCTCCTTAAAAAATGGCTTGACGATGTTTTTGCTTATGGTTGGGCTTATGGTTCAAAAGGAGGCGATAAATTAAAGAATCGCAAAGTTGCCCTAGCTGTATCAGCCGGAATTAATAAAGAGGATTATCGTGAAGAGGGAAGGTATCGCTATACACTTGAACAGTTGCTATCTCCTTTTGAAACTACCTTCCTGTACTGCAATGCAGATTATCGTTCGTTCTTTGCGTTTTATGGTGCAGAAAATGAGCCTGGTGAAAATGAACCCGGAACAGAGCATGGGCCGTATCCAAGCATATTGGAAAGAAGTGCACAAGCGTATTTGAATTTTATTGATCACCTGTAGCAGGTTGCTTTAATAAAAGCTATATAAAAAAGAAGTATTTCCTCGTTCAGGAAATGCTTCTTTTGATTTAACAATAAACTTGAAACTTACCGTTGCACGGCTTCCAGAGCTGGCAGACTGTTTTTCTCACCCCACTCGCACATCATATCCAACAATGGAATGAGAGAAAGACCACGATCAGATAACGAATATTCAACTTTTGGAGGTACTTGGGGATATTCCGTGCGAACGATAAGGCCATCCGCCTCCAGTTCTTTTAACATTATGCTTAGCGTTTTATAGGAAATGTAACCAATGCTTCGCTTCAGTTCATTATGCCGCATGACCTTATTTTCAGACAGCCAATACATAATGATCATTTTATATTTACCGCCAATTAAGGACAACGTATATCCAAAGCCAGTATCTTTCAGTTTCACGTCCGTCGGAACACAAGTTTCGCGCACCAGCTACACTCTCCTTCTGAATGGATTCTCCACAGGATCGTCATCAAAACTTATAAAATTGTATTATACAATATTTTATGCACAAGCGTAACATTAAGAGCGAAGCTTCCAGAAAGCCAATGCGTTCGACGGGCTTCTGGCCCAGAACGTGAAAAAGATTGCCAACCATCCGGCAGGAAAGCCGGAGTAGCAATCTTTTTTAGTTTGTCTCATTGTTAAGAGTATTTTTAATTCTGTGCGAAAGAAAGTCGGATCATGGGGACGCCCTGCTATTTTTTATATATAGTTTTGTGTATCTTGATTTCTTCCGAATTTGTATACCGCGACCAAAGCTAACGTCATGGCAAAAGCCAGCAGAACCGCCAAATGGAGAATAACTTGATCAAACCCGCTTCCTTGCTGAAGTTTGACAAACGTATTGAGCAGCCAATGCTGCGGCAGAAAGTCAGCGATTCGCTGAATCGCTTCCGGCATCACCGAAATAGGGAACAAACACCCTGCAAGCAGAGAAGTTGGTATGATTACCATCGTCTGGATTCCATTGGCCATCATGGTACTATCCGAGAAGGCAACAATGACCAGTGATAAACTTACAGCGACCAGAGCAAACAGGGATAGTATCAGGAACATCTGCCACATCGGAATGCCAGGCTCGATATGA
Organism: Paenibacillus sp. DMB20; assembly: GCF_000987955.1. GTDB lineage: Bacteria > Bacillota > Bacilli > Paenibacillales > Paenibacillaceae > Paenibacillus_AQ. Next base: position 72,252 of record NZ_LAZU01000003.1, on the reverse strand, counting down.
AAGAAGCGGGTCATGACGAACAGCGTGGCGGCAATTTGAATCATCATCAAGAAAAGGTTCACGATGACATTTGACAAAACATAGCTTCTCGCCGAGATGGGGGCTGTCAGGAGCCTGAAGTACGTTCGATTTTCTTTATCGCGGATTGTCATGGCCGATAGATTCACGGCGGAGAATAGCATGAATACGATCAAATAGCCTATCGCTCGGTTCGTCATATCGTGATTGGCCGATTGATCCGTCAGCGTAACCGCCGATAGCTGGAATCTTGAGCTCTGATAGCTGCTGTAGATCGGGTTAAATGCCCCGATATCGCCTTGGGCTATCTTGCCAATGGAAGAAATGTTCTGAATGTACGCGTTTAAATACGACTTTATATAACCCGTAACCTGAGCACCTTTGATCGATTCAATCCGTACAGGCCCGGGTGTCCCCCCGATTATATTTTGGGCAAATCCCTCCGGGAAGATCAGCACCGCATCCAGCTCACCTGACAGGATCAGATCGTCCGCTTCCGATTCCCTGATCACAGAAGTCTCAGCGTGGTCCAAACGGGCGAGAAAATCGATCGTATCCTGGGTGACCTTCTGGCCTGTATCGTCATTCACGATGCCCAAATGAACGGAAGTCTCCCCGGAACCCTTGTAAATTAAGGTAGAGAGCAGAATCCCGACAATCGGGAGCGCAATGACGAGCAGAAGATTTTTATAGTCCTTCGATGAGGTCAATATCGTCTTCCGAATTAACCAGAGAACATCCTTCATTTACAGACCCTCTCTTCTTCGCATCGAAATCATAGCCACAGCCAACAACAGGACAGAAAAACCGACATTCAACATCATCGCATTCAGCGCTGCCGCTCCATTGTCCGAATAAATGATTTGCAGCAGAGCTTCATTGGACCAATGCAGCGGGGAATACGCCGCAGCCTCCCTCATAAAGCCCGTCGTGCTCGCGACCGGGGTATACCCTCCGCCAACAAACGCAGCCAGCTGAATGATAATCATAATGACAGAACCGGCTGCATTTCCTTTCAGAACATAACTGATGCCGAGCCCAAGACTGAGTGCAAACAGAATCTCGGTAAACAACACCGCGAACACCATGGCCAGGTTGTCACCCCAATTGGCATTGAACATATATTTGCTGATGAATACAACGACCATGACAAATACGGCGTTAATCATCAGGTTGCCCAGTATTTTTCCCGCAAAAATCTCGGCTTTTGTCACCGGTGAAGCCAATAACCGCTGCGCGGTGTTTCTCTTTCGTTCACTTTCAATCAATCCGCCTGCCGTCAAGGCACTGTACAGTATAATCATCGTGGTTACCGCAATGGCAAAATAATCGAGTGAACCCGGCTGCTTCGCTCCCTGAATGGATGTCTCCTTCACATAACCCCCTCCGTCACTAACGGCTAGCGGCTTGCTCTCATACTCCGGATGGATCTTCGCCACTTCCGCAGCGAGCCTGTAACGGTCAGTGAATGCTGACAGCATACCCTGCATAATCCCATTCTCGATACTGCTTCGGCTATTTCCCTTATAGTGGATACCATTACCGCCAATCTCCACATATCCGGTGTACCGGTTGTTCCGCACTTCCTGCTGCCCGTCTATGCCTTCCGAAGCCTGCTCGAATAGGATGCCTAAAGAATTCTCCGACTCCTGCTTGAATGACTCCCATTCCTTCGTGAGCGCGGGGTCAGTGCCGCTGTCGTGGTATAACACCCTGATGTCTCCGATAGCGGTATTTCCGTTAAAAGCATTCGTAAGCGCCGTTCCCAGGATCAAAATCAGCAGCACGGGTGTTGCCAGCATGAACACCAGCATCCGTGCCTCCCGGGCCACCTTCATTTCCTTTATCGCAATTCTCAGTACATTCATGAACTTCCACCTCCTTCTTCGTAAGCCTATTTAGTCCCGAAGGCTCCTGCCGGTCAAGGTCAGGAACACCGTTTCCAAATTCGGTTCTTCCGCTTGAACGGAGCGAATTTCCATGCCTTGCCTCATGAATTCCTGAATGATTTTATTGAGGTTATTGACCTCTGCGTCTGAACTGATATGAACCATATGATCTTTCACTTCGACGGTATTGACGCCCGCAATCTCCTTTAACTTGCTCACTTCAAGATGCGCCGCCGGTAATACTTCAACTCTGATATCCTTTTGGTCGGTAATGATCGCCTTCAGCTGCGCCTTGGTGCCTTCCGCAATGATCTTGCCATGGTCGATAATGGCAATCCGGGTGCAGAGTTCCTCAACTTCTTCCATATAATGGCTCGTATACAGGATCGTGCTGCCCATCTCATTCAGCTTCCTGACGGAGTTTAGAATATAATTTCTCGTTTGGGGATCGATGCCGACCGTCGGCTCGTCCATGATGATCAGCATCGGTCTATGGGCAATCGCGCAGGCGATATTCAGCCTTCTCTTCATCCCTCCGGAGAAACTCTGGGGGTAACTCTTATGTTTGTCACTGAGTCCAACGAAAGCAAGTGCCTCTTCGGCCCTGCTTTTTAACTCCGCTCCTCTAAGACCGTACAACCCGGCAAAGAAATGAACATTCTCATAGGCGGTAAGATTCTCATAAATCGCAAGCTCCTGAGGGACTATGCCGAGATGCTGCTTGATGAATTTTCGATGCTTTACCAAATTTTTGCCCAGGATATGAACTTCTCCTTTGGTCATGGGCACGAGCGACGATATGATGTTGATGGTAGTGCTCTTGCCTGCCCCGTTCGCGCCCAGAAAACCGAAAATTTCGCCTTCTTGTATGTTCAAAGACAGCTGATCTACCGCAATAAAATCTCCATACTTCTTCGTAAGCCCCTTGATTTCCAACACGTTCATGCCGCGCCCTCCTCCATTTCCCATCCACTTCCTTACCAGTGGACTTGATCTGCTCTATCGTACGAAAAAAGGATGCCCTTGCGATAGTGCACAAGTTCATCCTTACCCCTGAGAATCTTCATGTTGTTGATGATATAAATTTTCATAGTCAAGTCAAAACCCCGCATATCGAGATCCTGAACTGACGAATCGTGCCGGGATTCAGCTATAGGGAATTAAAGTTGTCACCGAGAAACCGTTGGAGCCATCCACAATCACGGTTCCATTCACAACGGCAGCGCGCTCTTCCATGCCTACGATCCCAAGGCCCTTGATTATCTTCGGCATCCCCTTGCCATTGTCCGAAACATTGGCCTTGATCATGGTGCTCAGAACCTCAATATGCAAGGATACTGCCGTTGCATCAGCATACTTCATCGTATTGGTAAACGCTTCCCTGGTGTTATCCTGAATGATTTTCCACTGAAGCGGTGTAATCAGATCCACATTGCCCTCGTGCGTTAATACCGTCTTTACCAGGTGCTTGGCGGAGAACTCCTCCAGAAGCAAACGCATCTGATTGATGCCAAGCTGTTCTGTCGTCGGCTTCACATTCATGAGTACGAGCCTTATGCTCTCGATACCTTCTTTGGAGATGGTAATGGCATTCTGCAGCAGCTCGGCTGACTTATCCTGATTTGTTGTCATCAAACGTTTGGCCGCTTCCATCTGGATCAATGCCCCCGTCATGGAATGCCCAATCTTATCATGAATTTCCTGAGACAGCCGATTCCTCTCTTCCAGCTTGAACATGTATTCGAACTGCCGGATGTACTCATTATTTTCACTTATCCGCTTGGTCAACCGATCCAGTTCAAGATGCATTTGCTCATTCTGTTCCTGATAGGATGTGACTCGGTTAATGAAAGTTCTTAGCATCGTGAAATAGATATAGGTAAGGACGGCTATAAAACCATACTCAATGAAAAACTCCTGGGGCAGCATAAACATTGGAAGTAGCAGCGGACTAAGGATCATCCAGTTCCTTCGAAGATATAAAGACAGAAGTTCATATAGATTGGGAGGAAGGAGCATGAACAACAGCGGATGAATGTAGAAAGAAGCGGCCAGAACAACAAGGAGGGCGAGTACGATTAAGAAGGGGTGCATGCTTTGGCTCTTGAAGATATGGAAGGAAATATTCACAGACAGGTAGAGAAGAATGGCAAGTGTATACCAGGGTGTTATCGCAAGTTCCGAGGCATAGGACTGACTGATCACATACAGAAACAGAATTATTTTGAACCCGATGGTCCACAGTTCGGCGTAATTTCTGCGTTCATTCACTTATTCACTTCCCCCGTCAGATAAAAAATCGCAATCTGTGTTCGATGCTCAAGACCCGTCTTACTGAGAACCGAAGAGATGTGATTCGCAATCGTTCCTTCGGAAATAAACAGCTTCTTCGATATTTCCTTGTTGGCCAACCCCTTGGCGATGAGTGCCATAATATCCAGTTCCCGTTCGGTAAATAAACTAAGGTCAATCTTGTCACCTTTGGCTTCTTTTTCCGGTTTTGCGACGGATAATCTGGATTTCAGTTTGTTCAGCACCACATCCTGCAGCACATGATGACCATAGTACACCGTTTTGATGGCATCCCGAATCCGTTCCGGATCATTATTTTTAAGCAGATAACCCTTCGCCCCATACCGAATTGCATCCGTGATATATTCATCGTCATCAAAGGTCGTCAAGATCAGCGACTTGGTGGAGGTACGCTCAGTGAGCTGTTTCGTGGCCTCCACTCCATTCAAATTCGGCATCCGTACATCCATCAGCGCCACATCCACGTCATGCGCTTCACAGTACGCCACCGCTTCCTTGCCGTCTGCAACGGTCGCCACAACATCAAACTCATCAAAGGTAGCCAGAATAATCTTCATGCCTTCCCGGATAAAAGAGTTGTCATCTGCAATGATCACTTTTATTTTCACTCCGCCCACACTCCCTTATCCAAGATTATACAAGGTGACAGGCTGGAGAACGATAGTAATTTTCCAAAAAACCGCAGCTTACGCCGCGGTTTCAATTAAGCATATTGATGTGACCATCATTTCTCCTTGTTCCTGTTTCAGCTCATATGCTATCCAAGTCGCTCAACAGATAAATGGCTTATCCATATACTCCCATACTTTATTGAATAACGAAGCCGCTTGCTGACGGTGGAATTCATTGACGTTGAATCGCTCGTCCGTGTTGGTTATCATAAAGTTTGGCTCCTTTTTCGTTATCTCTTTTTTCTGCGCGGCTCCTTTTCGTTTGCTCCTAACCGGATCGGATCAAAATTGAAATGGGTAGCCGTCTCTTGGTTGATACGGACATGTCTATTTCACACACCGTTTCTTCTTTACTTCAATTTCGTTTTCTTGGTAAAAACAAGCAATAATCCAAACAAATAATAAATGATAGTTACTGCTATGACACCATAAAGAAACACCGAGACCGTCGTGGGGGCCCAAACTTTTATAAAAGCCCAAGGCAATCCTTGAAAGAAAATTTTCGGAAACATGAGCGCGAGTGTCAAAATGGCAGCCGCAATCAACGTATGTATGGATAATAACAAGATCCTTTTTACGTTTAATTTCGTCCGTATTCTTTGTTCTCGAACAAGTTTGCTCACGATTCTTAGCGATAGCAGGATGAACAATACTCCGAAACAGCCGACGGCGATGCATAGGATGGTCACGATTCGATCCAACTTTTGATAGCCGTCGGAATGAGTATTCGCAACGTCGTTTCCCTCCCACAGATCCATGACGCTTTGACCTATGGCTGTCGTAAAGCTCGTGTTCAAATTGGAAAGAATGGCTACCCCTAATTGTTCATCGGGCTGCATAATGAAATACGAGGTAAATGTCGGGTTCTGTCCGGCATGGAAAATATATTGTTTTTCGTTTTTTTTCATGACTGCCCATCCGCTGGCATAGTAGGTACCCTTATCAAAAGGTTCTACCGACAAATCAGGGATTTGCGCTTCTTGAATGATCTGTTTGTCGAACGCAGGGCTCGGAACGCTTCCTAACTGTAGGTTCAACCATTTCGCGATATCATGCGTGTTGCTGATAATGTATCCAGCGGGCACATTCCCCCGATAGATGGGCGGCGTGTATGCCTGCTCTTTCATGAATCCTATTTTATAGCCGGATGCCATCTCGGTGGACTGAACTTGATGCAGCCCAACAAACGAGTTATTCATACCGATCGGCTCTAATATCTGCTGCTTTATATACATATCATAGGGCTGCTTCGTTACCATCTCGATAACGAGTCCCAAGACATCATAATTGAGCGTTGCGTATTCATGAGTGCTGCCCGGCTTCCGGTTTAATGGCTGGTTCAGCAATTGTTTTACGTTCATCTCAAGAGCATTATCTGCATTGCTCTCAGGAATATGAGCTATAGTTCTGGAAGCGATCCCGCTGGTATGATAAAGCAGCTGATTTATAGTAATTGTTTGCGGCTCTCCATTATATTTTAACTCTAACCATGGAATATACTTTCGAACGTCATCCGTCCGTTTTAACAGCCCTTCCTTTTCCAATTGCAGAATGGCTAGACCCGTAAATGCCTTCGTTGTGGATCCGATTTCAAATAACGTATTGGATGTCACGGGTGTTTTGGCTTTTACATCAGCGTACCCGAAGCCTTTTTGATAAACCGTTTTCCCCTTCTCTACAATAACTAACGATATCCCTGGAATTTTGCTGATCTCTTTTTGCTTTTCAACATACCGCTCGATCTTCTGAATTTTTTCGCTTGAGTCGGCGCTAGTTATATTGGGTGTGAATCTACTAACCGCCAGAATCATAACAATCATGAACAAACACATTTTTACTGATGGTTTTTTCATAACCGATTCCCCTTTAAATTTATGCTTTTCATGTAGCTATTGCAGGCCACAAGGAAATAAATCGTTTGCATGGCCATGTAAATGCCGATGATGACGAACGAATAGATCCAATTGGATACCATAAGCATGTTATTTAATGCTTTAAGCGCGACCAACGCATGTACGATGCCGACGAGGCATGGCGCGAAGAAAAGAATGCCGACCTGCATAAAGACGATTTTCTGAAGTTCGGCTTGCGTCATGCCGATACGGGTCATTGCTTTATACTGCGCCTGCTCCTCCTGCAGCTCCGTGAACAATTTGAAATAAATCATGCTGCCGGATGCGATAAAGAACAGTAAACTAATGAACACGCCAATGAACATCGTAAGAGAAATGACCCCTTGGGCATCCTGATATTGCGTCTTTACATGGTCCAACTCCACGGCAAGCCCCAACATGTATATCGTTCCGGATGCCGTTAAAATAACCGCGCTCAAAATCGATGCGACAAACAGCATTCGTGCGTTTTCCTTCAGCTTCAGGCCAAGCTGAGCAAATACGATCATATTCGTTCGATTATAGTAGACTCTTGCAGAACCTTTAATGATTCGCAGCAGCAATATACTGAACTGCGTGAATAAAAGATAAGTTCCAAAAACTGCCGTAAGCAGAATCATCGGTGTTAGCATGCTAAAATTCGCCGCATTCAACCTCAAAGCCATCCCATACGAGGATGCCAAACACAAGACTGCAAGTAGAGCAAGCCATGGCGAATAAACGGACCGTTCCTTCGGCCTTCCCGCTGCATTAAGCAATCCTGCAATTTCCGTACTCCCCACGCGCCATGCCGTTACCACGGAAATGAACGCGAACAGCATAAAAAAGCCGCCGGTCGTCATCCACAGCGCGCGAAGCGGTACAAGAGCCGCAATGGATTCTTTCATCCCAAGCAGCACTGCGAGCGCCATAAAAAACGGCTTGCTGAATAGTATCCCCAGCCCGATGCCGGCTGCGATGGCCAAAACGGCAATCACCGTGTTCTCATACACGATAAGTCTGCGAAGCTGAGTACGGGTAATTCCGAACATGTATAGAAGGCCGAATTCCTTCTTTCTGGACTTCAGAAAAGCCGAATTGGAGTAAAGCACGAACAAAAACGAGAAAATGACGATGATGCATTGGCAAAGCACCATGCCCAATCGTACTTTCGCAGTTCCGATCAACTGACCTCTTGTCAGAGCGGGATGCGCAACAAACGCCGCATACATATAAAAGATCATGACAGACAATACGCTGCTCATAAAAAACGCGCTGTATGACCGCCAGTTGCCGCGGATGTTGCTAAGCGCGAGCGAACGGAGCGTCATTAAAATTCCCTCCCAGTACGCTCAGCACGTCTAATATTTGTTGGAAAAACGCTTGCCGGTTGGAGCCGCGCCGAATTTCCGAGAAGATTCTCCCATCTTTAATGAACACGATGCGCTGGCAATAACTCGCCGAAAATGGATCGTGAGTCACCATTAAAACCGTTGCCCGCAATCTTTCGTTCAACTCTTTTAGCGACTCCATCACATCCTTCGCCGACTTCGAATCCAGGTTGCCCGTCAGTTCATCGGCGAGCAGTAACGACGGCTCATGAATGAGGGCGCGCGCAATGGCCGCACGCTGCTTCTGACCGCCTGACACTTCATAGGTGCGCTTGTTCAAGAGATTAGCAATTTGCAGCCATTCGGCAAGGGGCTTCAGTTTTTCCTCGATCAACTTGGGAGCCGTCCCTTCCAACACCAACGGCAAAATAATGTTTTCTTTGATGGTCAGAGCATCCAGCAGGTTAAAATCCTGAAAGATGAAGCCAAGCTCGCGCCTTCTGAAAAGCGCCAATTTATGATCGCTGAGCTTGTTCGGATGAATGCCGTTAATTTCGATATGACCGGATGTCGGACGATCCATGGCTGCCAGCAGATTAAGCAGCGTCGTCTTTCCGCTTCCCGACGGCCCCATCACACCGACAAATTCGCCATGTTCTACCTGCAGGTCAATGTCATGTAGTGCCGTGCATACGACATTCCCTTTGGAACTGTAAATTTTATTAAGTCCCTGCGCTTTCAGTATGCTCATCGTTCGATTTCCCTCCTCCCGTTTTTAGTCTGTATGCCTTAACAACGTTTAGTATAGCGGGCAATGAGTACCGAACCCATCGATTTACATAACAAAAATCACGCTTCGTACATGACAAAGTTGTCACAAAGCGTGCATGTCCTAGTCTGCTTTGCCGCCCAGAATGAGGTGTATGCCATGGTGTTGAAAAGTGATCGTAAACGTCGTACCCACACCAAGCTCCGACGATACGGATAGTTCATGACCGAGCTTGCTGCACACTTGCTTCGCTAAATATAATCCCATTCCCGTCGATTCCCCTGCAGACCGTCCGTTCTCCCCAGTGAAGAAAGGATCAAAGACTCGCGGTATATCGTGTGGCGCTATACCGCTCCCTTCATCGGTTATGCTAAGTTTGCTGCCAGCGGCTGTATATTGCTCCAACTGGAAAATAAGCTTTTTTACGCCTTGTTTGTTCTTGCTGTATTTGATAGCGTTGCTGACGATTTGATTGAGCACGACGGTCATCCACTTCTCATCCGTTTCCGTCCATGCCTCGCCATGAATTTGCGGTATGACATTATGACGGATGCATAAACGTTTGTGTGCGATCAGAACGTCTCGTATCACGTTATGGAGCGGCGTTTTTTTGAGGCGAAGATCCATTTCGAACTTCTCGAGGCGTGCCGTATGGAGCAGCATTTCCAGGCCTCTCGACATTCGATCCGCTTCTTCATGCAGGCTGAGCGCGAGCTCTTTTTGCTCCATCTCTGAAGATGGCGCCTGCTTCGCGGTCTCTTGCAAGAGCAGATCGATAACCGATAAAGGCGTCTTCATATGATGCACCCACTGCAGGACAAAATGATTATGGAGCTCCTGCTGGCGGCGGTATGCGCCCAGCTTATTCAAATAAGCGCTCATTTGTTGTTCAAGCAATCTAGCGACAAGCTGCTGCTCCTTCGTTACTGCAGACTGTACGATGGCTTCAACGTGTAATTCATTGGACCTTTCAATCGCATTTCTAAGCTGGTTGTAATACTCACGCTGCCGAATATAGTCTACAGCTAGTCCAAGCATCAAAAAAAATGCGGCGGCGGCAACAAAATAATAAATCGTGCTCGTATCCATCCATCCGGGATAACGCGCGTTTTCCAGAAGCATTAAACAGACGCCGGTACTAATCATAAGGAATCCGGATAACACATAAATTAGCCGATCACGAAGGAACAACGCTGCCGGGAGCACTCTCATAAGCTCGTCTCCCCCTGCTCGTCGCCGAGAATCAGTTTATAACCCATGCCTCGTACTGTCGCGATCGCATTCGGCAGCCCCAGCTCCTCGAGTTTCTTCCGCAATCTTGCCACATTGACGGTCAACGTATTGTCATCCACAAACTGCGCATTATCCCATAACGTCCCCAAGAGCTGATCCCTCGAGACGGTTTTTCCGTACTGCTGCATGAAGCATTCGGCTAACAACTGTTCATTTTTCGTAATCTGGGTTTTCCGCGTTTGCCATATAAGTTCATTACGGCTAAGATTCAATCGCAAGCCTTGTACGTTCAACTCGTTTTCAGGCGAAGGGGCAAGACCGGTCGATGCCGAATAATCCCCGTAAACTCTTCTTAGTACGCTTTTTACCTTTGCGTTTAAAAGATCTAAATGAATCGGCTTCGTGATGTAATCGTCACCGCCGTTATCCATCGCCATCACCTGATCCATCTCGCCCGCACGAGCGGATATAAAAATGATCGGCACATTGGATTTGATGCGTATTTGCCTGCACCAATAATAGCCGTCAAAGTACGGCAGGTTTATATCAAGCATGACCAAATGCGGTTCATACACCTCAAGTTCCGGCATGATGTCGCGAAATTCCGATGCGCAAGCTGCATCAAATCCGTATTTCTCCATATTTCTCTTTAGGACGGCGCTAATTTTGCTATCGTCCTCCACAATAAAAATCCGGTACAATGCGATTCCTCCTCAAAGCGTTCCGTGTAAGCCAATAAACAGTATAGCAGATTGTTGAAAAATAATAACAAAGGCATCCTCCCCTTCTCTACGAAGGAAAGGATGCCCATAAGGCGATGACTTGTGCTATCCAAGGAACGGATATTGGCGGCTTATCGCGTATTCAGTTCTTTCAAACACCGTACGGCCAGATGGCTGTAATATTCCGCTGCAGGCAACAGCGCCGCTTCGTCAGGCGTAAACCGCGGATGATGCAGGGCAAATGGCGAGCTTGAGCCCACAAACACGAAGGCACCCGGTGTATGCTGAAGGTAATAGGAGAAATCTTCTCCTCCCATGCTCGGTCCAAGCACTTTCGTGACATACCCGGATTCCTTAGCCGTGTCGCTCGCAAAATTGGCCCAGCGTGCGTCATTAATGGTTGCCAGCGGTCCCGGATACCATTTCAGCTCGGCAGACACTCCCGCTGAGGCGCCAATCCCTTCAATGATTTGGCGGATCGAGTCCGGAATGCGCTTCTGCACCTCCACATCAAGCGTTCTGAACGTTCCTTCCAGTTCAACCGTACCTGGAAGAACGTTCCAGGTGTTTCCGCCGGAAATGCGGGTTACGCTGACGACGACGGCATCAAGCGCGCTAACCCGCCGGCTGCTGATGGTTTGCAGGGCAAGGATGATCTGGGAGGCGGCAACAATCGCATCCGTGCCTTTTTCCGGCGTGGCCGCATGGGCACCGATTCCGCTAATGACGATTTCGAACCGGTCGACTCCCGCGGTAATGGCGCCTTCGCATGTGCCAAGCTCCCCTACTGCAAGCTCCGGAGAATTGTGAAGGCCGAAAATGGCCGAGACGCCGTCAAGTCCGCCGGAATTCACCACATCCTTGGCACCGTGGCCAGTCTCTTCGGCAGGTTGGAAAATAATCCGAACCGTTCCCTGAAGCTCCTTCTCCTTTTCCTTGAGAAGATAGGCCGCTCCCAGAGCCACGGCAGTATGAAAATCGTGACCGCAAGCGTGCATTTTCCCTGGAAATTTCGAGCGGAACGGAACTCCGGATTCCTCATGGATCGGCAGTGCGTCGATATCTGCACGGAGGGCCATGATCGGCTCTTTGCCGGTTCCAATCTGCGCGATGACTCCCGTCTTGAGTTCTGGCAGGTCCAGCACTTCGATCTCCGCTTCTTTCAGCCATTGCTTAAGCTTTCGCGTGGTTTCATGCTCTTCATTGGATAATTCGGGTTCCTGATGCAGATTGCGGCGAATTTCGATCAGTCTTTCTTCCAAACCCGCTGCACCGCTTGAATGGGTCAAACTGGCTTTAACCATGCATAAGCCTCCTTGTCGTCATGCGTTCTTCCGGTAACCCCAACCGCTTTTAGTCCAGATAGCGGCTAAGTTCTTCGGTATAACGCTCAATAAAGTTCAAAATGAGCTTTTGCTCCTCCGGAGAATAGCTGTCGAAGTCCCGATCGATATCCGCGCTTCTGGATTCGTGGTACCGATAATGGCCGTCAAATGCAAGCTGCCCGAGCTCCGTAAGCCGAAAATATACTTCCTTCTTGTTGTCCTCAAGCCGGTATTTTGAGATCAAGCCCTTGGAAGCCAGCTTGGCGATCGTCTTGGATGCCGTCCCCTTGGTAATATTCAAAATATTGGAGAGTTCCGTGAGGTTGGAATCCGGATGCCGGCCAATAGCTTCAATCATATGAATTTCCGAATAATACAATAACATGCCGGTAACATATTCTTTCGGTTGTTTATTGATCAAATTATAGACTTCAAACATGCGCCCCAAGGCCAAATCCAATTGAATATGAAACCGATCCAATAATAACGCCCCTCTTAATTGTTATGTTTATCAGAAACATTTCGCCTCATCTTATCCACTCTTCCATTTTTCGTCAATGAAACGCAGTAACAAAGACTGAGAAGGGTTTAGAATAGGGCTTCAAGCATCATTTCTGTTCAAAACGTATCTCCCAGCATCGGCCTGACCGTAAGCTCTTCGACCACCGCCTGAGGGCTTAAGCTCAGTATTGCCGCAACCAATAAGCCGATGTCGCCGGCTTCGAGCAACCGGTCCGATGCCGTCTGCTCATCAGGCACACGCTTTTCGGTAAACGTGCCGCCGGGATGAATGAGCGTAACCCCGACCCCCGTCGGCTTAAGTTCCTCCCGGAGTCCCAGCGTGTAATTTCGCATGGCTGCCTTGGAGATTCCGTACAGCGAGGTATCCGCTCTCAGCGCCGCCGTTGATCCGATCACGATAATCCGTGGATACATGCCTCCCCTTATCAGCGGCAGCAGTTTTTGTACCCAGTTGTAGTTGGCTACGACATTGGCTTGAAGCATGCGTTCAAAATCCTGGCCATCCGGTTTAATGACGGAACGGGTTTCGTCAAAAAAGGCGGCGGCATTCAAAATAAGCACATCCGGATCAAATCCCTGTTCCTTCATATAAGCGATAAGTTCATCCGGTGCCCCATCGATCGTATGGTCTACCGGGTAAACCAACGTCTTAACCGGAAGAGAGGCTTTGGCTTTGGCCAATCGTTCACCGTTTCGGCCCACCAGCAGCAGTTCGTGGCCGGCGAGTGATAATTGCCGGGCTATCGCATGCCCGATTCCCCGGCTGCCGCCCGTAATGATGACCTTCATGTTTATTCCCCCACCGAAATTTGGTTCAATAGAACGTCCGATTAAATAAAATATTCCGAATCCTTGCTTTTTACCGGATTATTGATCTCCATATAGATTTTTTCCACGATATTCAGCAGCTGCATGTCATTCCGGTTTCGCGGCCGTTCGAACGGAACATCGAATATTTTCTGGATACGGCCGGGACGCGGGCTTAGAAGGACGATCCTCGTCGCTAAATATACGGCTTCTGCCACGTCATGCGTGATGAAAAAAATCGTTTTCTTCTCTTTCTCCCAAATGCGTATCATTTCATCCTGCAACGTCAATCGTGTAAGGTGATCGACCGCGCTGAAGGGCTCGTCCATGAGAATGACCCGCGGATCTGCAACGAGCGTTCGGGCAAGGCCTGCCCGCTGGCGCATTCCGCCCGAAAGCTGATGGGGATATTTGTCTTCGAATCCGGCCAAGCCGACGAGTTCCATCGTTTTCTGCACCCGGTCGCGCCGCTCCTCGCGGCTGACGCCGGCGATCTCCAGACCGAACTCGATATTGCGGCGGATGCTTCTCCACGGAAACAATGCGGAGTCCTGAAAAACAACGCCGATATCGCGGCTTGTCCCGGATTGCTGGACATGATCCAGCAAAACCTCCCCGCTCGTTTGAGAGAGCAAGCCCGCCGTAATTTCCAACAGCGTGCTTTTTCCGCAGCCGCTCGGCCCTAATACGCATAAGAACTCTCCGTCATGCACCGTCAAGTTGATGTCACGCAGCGCATAGGTCTGCTCCTCGTCGATATTTTCGTATTCCTTGGTAATGTTCCGAAGCTCGATGGTTGGCATTGAATCAGCTCCTTTCCGCGTCACCCATTAGTTGTTCGGCTTGTATTTGCCCAGCTTCAGCCTCTTCGCCACGCGTTCCGCAAATGTGTTGTCGACTGTACCGTCTACCGAAATCTTGTCCCGCTGCATTCCGTACTTCGTTAACAGGTCCTCGGTAACCTGCAGCCGGTCGGTATCGACGATCGGGTTGTTTTCCCAAAGGACCATTTCCGATTCAATCGCGGTGCGGGCCGTCTTCTCGTCCAGGTTTAAATATTGGGCCGCCCATGGAATGAATTCATCCAGATGCGTTTTGGCATACTCGTTAGCGTAGAAATACACTTCCAGCACCCGCTCCACGGCTTCAGGCTGTTCTTTGATCCATTTCTCGCTGGCCACCAGGACGCCGGTTTGATATTCGGGCATAAACTCCCAGGTTTTGGCCAGCACGTTCCCCTTGCCCGCTTGTTCCGCCATCGTGGCAAACGGCTGGTGGATAATCGTGGCATCGACTTCTCCGGATTCAAATGTCGCATAACCGGATTGATACACGCCGTTTGGAACGAGCTGCACATCTTTTTTCGGGTCAATGCCGTTCTGGGAGAGCACGTCCATCAACGTCAGGGCCATGCCGCCGATCGGCTGTGCGGAACCGACGACCTTTCCTTTCAAATCGGCTAACGATTTGATCTCGGGCTTGGCGATAATCCAGTAGGCCCCTCGGCTTCTCCACATGTTGCTGACGACTTTGATTTTGACGCCGTTGACTATGGCCGGGATGTAGGTCCCCGGATCTCCGTCGGCAATGTCGACTTCACCCGCCCCGAAAGCGGCTACCGGATTGATCGTATCGACAAAGTTCAAATGAATCCCGGCTTCATCGTACCAGCCCTTGGAGATGGCGAATTGATTGGCGATGCCGGTCATCCCCTTGGAAAAGCCGGCGGTAACCGCGACTTCCTTGTTGTCCCGTCCCTTCCATGGCGGAATGCCTGCCGCGATATCCACAGTCGTATTGTCCAGCGAACTCGGAGCGGCTGCTTCCGCACTCTTGCCCGCTTCCGGCGTAGTTGAAGAAGAAGGTACGGCTGTGGTCGAAGAGCCGCAAGCCGCAAGCGTAAAAACTAAAGATAACGTGATGACTCCGCCGATGGTTTTGTTAAACCAATGATTGTTAAACATCGTTCTCTTTCACACCCTTTATATGCATAAATTTAGGCAATGCGCCCCGGCATCCAGCGGCGGCATGCCAGCCTCTCGATCAAGTTGACCAGTCCGACGAACAGCACGGAAAGAACCGTCACCACAATAATGATCAGATACAGCCTTGGCGTGTTCAAGACAGCCTGGGACTCATTCAACAGGAATCCCAGACCGTTCTTGGCCGCAGCCATCTCGGCAAATACCACGCCGGTGATCGCCGTGGCGGCCGTCACCCGCAGCCCGTTAAATATGGAAGGAAGCGCGGAGGGCAGCAAAACCTTGAATACCGTCTGCGCCCGGCTGGCCTCGAAAACTTTGGCCAGTTTCAAATGCTCCATCCGGGTCTGCTTTGAGCCGGTTACGGTGTTATATAAGATGTTGAAAAAGCAAAACAGAATTACCAGGATGACTTTGCTTTTGAATCCAATGCCGAACCATACGATGAGCAGCGGCATGATGGCCGTTTTCGGAATCGCCATGATAGCGGCCATCAGAGGGTCGATCAGCTTCTCCAATAACGGAAACGAGACAAACAACACGCCGAGGCCGATTCCCGCCCCGGCGGAAATGAGGTAACCGGCCGCAACCTCCTGCAAAGAAACGGAAAGATGCGGCCAAAGGGTATTTTCTTTTGCCATATAAACGAATTCTTGAAAGATCTGGGATGGGGAAGCCAGGAAAACGCCGCTTACCCAATCCTTGGAAACCGCAAGCTGCATACCCGCCAGCAGCGCGGCTACAAACGCGATGTGCACAACTCGGATCCATAAGTTCTTCGTTCTTTTGTCTCTTTTGGTGCGTACTGCCATGCGATGCGCTCTCCTTTCCCTCCCGACGGCTGCAGCTATCTCAAATGATACAAGGAGCCGTGAATTTCTACATACTGCTCGGACACGCCGTCCTGACCGCTGTTCAATCCGATGATGAACGGCCGTTCCCCCCGTTCTTGCAAAACATTCCAGGCTGGTCCGTCGGTTTCGGGCTCAATAAACATGAGTAAAAGATTCTCCAGATGCAAGGCTTGTTTCTTGCCCTTCCAGTAGTCATCGTAAACCGCTTCCCCGGCCTTGAGGCCGAGCCAATTCGTCCAATTCCGGACCGTTTCCTGCAAATTCCGTACCGTAAAAGCCACATAATCCAGGGCAAGCGAGCCGCGCGCGTGATCCGTGATCGTTCCGTTCGACGATAAATCCAACCTTCTGGCCTCATCGGAATCATCCCATTGAATAAAGAAAGGAAGCGGCAGCCCTTCATCCGCTAAGCCGGCAAACAGGAGCTTCCAGCTGAGCAGTTTGCCGTCGGGTCTTCTTCGGGAGCAATCGATGGGACCGACCACCTCCAGGCCTTGACCGGCCAAATGGGCCGCCAGCTCATCGATTCGCTCCGTGCGCAGCGCAATCCGACTGAGTCCCTTCGCATATCCATCCCCTGCCAACGTATCAACCAGCCCAAATCGATGCGTCTCCTGATAAGGCGGCAGCAGCTTCGGATCAAATATCCCGATCCATTCGATATAGCTCAGATCAAAATACGTCAGCGCATTGTAGGTTCCTATCGATTCATGACGACCACCCGTCACCGTATGAATCCCCAGTTTGGCAAGCTCCGCAGGTAGATGCTCGGGCTTGTCCACAAAATGCACCGCATGGTCAAACGTTAAAGCTGTTCCCATCGTTGGTTCCCCCTTTATCGATTACGGATGAATGATAATTTTGCCGAAAAACTCCCGTTCTTCAATCAGCCGGTGCGCTTCCCGAATGTCTTCAAGCGGCAATACGCGGTCGATGACCGGTTTCAGCTTTTTACGGCTAACCAAATCCAGCAAAATATGCAGATCGTTCTCTCCCCAACCGTTGGAGCCGATAATCGAGATTTCCCTGACCCAGACGTACCGCAAATCCGTTACGGCCTCAAATCCCGTGGTCGCTCCGCAAGTAAGGATTCGTCCGCCTTTTCGGGTAGCTTTGATGCTCTGCGGCCAGGTGGCTTTTCCCGTATAGTCCACAACGATATCCGCGCCTTGCTTTCCGGTGATGGCCCACACTTCTTTGGAGAAATCGGCTTTATTGTAGTTGATCACGTAATCCGCCCCGAGCTCTTTCAGTTTCTCCGCTTTGCTGTCGGAGCCTGCCGCCGCGATAATGCGGGCTCCCGCCAGCTTGGCGATCAGTACGGCGGCATTTCCGACTCCGCCGCTGGCCCCCAAAATCAAAATCGTCTCGTTAGCCTGCAGTTTCCCCTGCGTGATGAGCATTCTCCAGGCGGTTCCATAAGCAATGGGCAGGGCTGCCGCTTCGTCAAATGAGATGTCGTCGGGAAGGGGAATCAGGTTATGGGCCGGGACTGCCACATATTCAGCCAGCCCTCCTGTCGTGTCCTCACCCAGTGCGCCTTTGCCCGGAATATGGGGATCAATCAAAACGCGGTCGCCCGGTTGAACATTCGCCACTCCTGGGCCAACCTCTTCTACAACACCGGAAACATCGCCGCCCGAAATATGCGGCAGCTCCAGCTTCCTTCCGGGAATCCCCCTTCTTACGAAAATATCCAGATGGTTAAGAGATACCGACTTCACCTTGACCAAAACTTCCCCCTGATCAGCGACCGGTTTCGGATACTCACCCACGATGACGTTATTGCGATCTCCATGTTCAAGAATAAGCGCTGCTCTCATGATTTTTTACTCTCTCCTTTTTGCAATTGTTCGGCTAACATTTGTTTCATTTTCGTCCGGTCCACTTTCCCTGGGCCCGTGAGCGGAAATGCGTCCAAGTCGTAAATTTCCCGCGGATGCGCGTAGGCAGGCCCCCGCTCAATGAAGAACCTTTTGATATCCTCCCTGGCGATTTTCTGCCGGGTGACGACGAATGCGACGGGAACTTCCCCTTTGAGCGCGTGCGGAATCGGGAGAACGCAAGCATCTTCGATCTGGGGATGCTGCAAAAGGATGTTTTCCACTTCCTTCGGATAGACGTTCTCTCCGCCAACGTTGATCATGTCGTCCTTTCGCCCGACGATATAGACATACCCATCCTCATCCTGCCACCCCATATCACCCGTCTTCAGCCATCCGTCCTCGGTGATCCGTCTTCTTGTCACATCCGGAAGGTTCCAGTACCCGTCCGCGACACCGGGATTACGAACCCACAGTTCGCCGATTGTGCCCTCGGGGACCGCTTCTTCCAAGAGGTTTACGATTCGAATCGAACATCCCGGAAGGGGGAATCCCGCCGACCCCGGTTTATGCTTTCCTTTCCTCGACTCCAAAACAACAGGTCCGCCTTCGGTTAATCCATACCCCTCATAGACCTCGATTCCCATCCACTTCCTGATATCTTCCAGAAGCTCCACCGGGGTATCGGATGAACCGCATACCGCATATTTCAAAGAGCCAAGATCGCAGGAGGCTGAAGACTCCTTCAAATGTGTCACGAGCATGCGGTATAGTGCGGGCACTCCGGAGATATAGGTGCATCGGTGCGTCTCGACCGCTTTTAAAATCTCGGCAGGCTCCGGGGCAGGAAGAATGACGGCAGATGAACCGGAATGAAACACCGCCTTCATGGAAAGCATGGCGTTCTTGTGGTATAAAGGCAGCGAAATCACAATGCGATCTTTCCGCTGAAGCTCCCTGATCTGTGCAATCGCGGCAACATTCCACAACTGCCCGCGGTGAGTGAGGCGGCAACCCTTGGGATTCCCCGTGGAACCGGAAGTGTACGGGAGCAGGCAAAGGTCTTCGGCCCGGGTTGGATACAGTTCCAGGCACGGGTCCTGCAATGGCAGCAGTTCGTCATACGCCAGAGAGTTCAACCCATTCGAAGATGGAAAAGAATCTGCGGTGCAGATCATGCTGACAGCGACGGATACCAGCTGATGAATGACGCGCGCCTTGTCTCCCAAGGAAACGTGATATACCAAAATGCGACTGCCGCTATCCTTGTATATGTAAGCCAGCGTTTCGGCACCCAGCTTCGAATTCATAGGCACCGGGACCGCTCCGATGGACATTAACCCGAAGCATATTTCCAAAAAACGGAAGTCGTTGATGAATAAAACCGCCACGCGATCTCCGGGCTGAATGCCAAGACTGGCAAACAAGTTGCCTGCCTGGTTGATGCGGCTTAAAAGCTCCCTGTAGCTTAAAGTCCTTCCTTGAGCGATGATGGCAATGTCGGAAGGAGCATGAGAAGTCGAGGTGCGGACAATGTCCGCAAAATTATATGTGCTCATAGCTGCTCCACCTTTACAATCTCTTCAAATTTCTATTACCGCCTACTCTTGTTTTGAACTGAACAACCCCCTTCCAATGGCGATTTGCTTGCCTGAAAGGTCGGTCACGACAATGTCCGCAATGCTGACGGTTCTCCCCAGCTTCACCACGGTAGCCGTAGCCAGCAGATCTCCCGCCCTGCCGGGCCGTAAATAGTCGATTTTCAGATCGACCGTCGGCACCGGCTGGTTGAGCAGGCTGAAAATCGCGAAGTAACCTGCAATGTCGATCATGGTTGCGAGTATGCCCCCATGGATATATCCGTCTGCCGATGTATAGAACAGCTCATTATAGGGCAGCCGGATCGTGATCGAGCGGTCCTTGATTTCCTCGAGCCGGATGCCAAGGAATTGGTTGAATTTGGAACCAGTCAAGACAGGCTCCATTTCTTCGCGGCTCAAACAGGCAGCCATTTTGATAGATACCTCCTTTATTGTTTGCCTATGAAACATTTTAATCATACTAAACCGATGGGATTTAAAAGTCTAATTGAACTTTTCTATTTTTGCCTAAAAAATTTCTATAGATCATTGACGCCTTACTTTGTTTAACCTATAGTTCTCACGTGGCCGAGCTCGATTGGCGATTGCTGGATCAAATCTCCCCTATCTCGGGAAGAACCGTGAATTTACAGGAAAACAAATCGATCATATTAGGCGGAAAGCCGTTTAAGATCATGGTTGGCGGCGGACATGCCGCGGGAAGCACGGGATTCTGGAATCAGGAGAAGCTTGCGCTGATTGGCGGGGATATGCTGCTTCAGAAGATTACTCCTAAATTTGCCTACAGCTGTTCCATAAGGTTTTCAACAAGGACAGTGCCAGATTCGCGCTGGGAGAAACGGCATCGCATCTGCGCTTTTTGGAAAGAAAAAAACTCTTGCGATTGCAAGAGCTTAAAGGAAAATATTATTTTTCTTCTATGTAAATGACACAGCAATGCCCTCTATGCTTCCGAAAGAAAGGCAGAGGGCATGTACGTTGCATCGACTTCCGTTATCGCGGGCAGGTTCCGCAATATTCTTACAACACAGTCAAAATTCGGGGCCCATCCTCTGTGATCACAACGGTATGTTCATACTGAACACAAATGGAATGATCCATGGTCCGGGCAGTCCATCCGTCATTTTCAACATAAGATCGCCAGCCGTCCAAAGTCAGCATTGGCTCAATGGCTAGAACCATGCCTTTTTTCAAACGTACCCCTTTGCCTTTAACGCCATAATGGGGAACTGCCGGTTCCTCCCACAGGTCCTTTCCTATTCCATGACCCGTAAATTCCCGAACATTGCCGTACCCAAATTGCTGTGCATGGCTGTCTATCGCAAATCCGATATCGCCCATACGATTGCCAATAGCGGCTTGCTCAATGCCGAGAAATAAACTTTGATGACAGACCTTCATTAAATTCTCGATTTCCTGCGAGACGTTGCCGACGGCGTAGGTCCAGCCGGAATCTCCGTGATATCCATTATAAAACGCGCCAATGTCAATCGTAATGACATCGCCATCAGCCAAAGGAACCGAATCGGGAAATCCGTGACAAATCACGTCGTTCTTGGCCGTGCAGATCGATGCCGTGAAACCATGATGTCCCTTAAAGCTGGGAATTGCGCCTCTCGCACGTATTTTTTCTTCCACCAATCGGTCGATTTACATGGTTGTTATCCCCGGGTTCATGATTTCGTCCAGCATAGCATGGCATTCGGCAACAATTCGGCCGGCTTCCCTCATGAATTCGATTTCTTCATCCGATTTTAAAATAATCATGCGTTTACCCCCTCGCTGCCATTATCCTGCTATCCTGCATATCCCTTTTCTTGATTAAATAATTGTAACGATTGCGGCATTTAGAGCTGCAGAATTTAGTAATTTGAGCACGCTGATAAGGGATAAACCAATGATCGCATTGAAAACACCGTTGCAAATCCAGCCGGTTTTTCTCCATGGCTTCAAGCAAACTTATCAGCGCTTCCATATACACTCGCCTCAGCTGGTCTGGTTCATCTATGAATTCTGTGTACAACAAAATTTGCTGCTGTTCATCAACGGAAGAAAGCCCCCTTTCCGAAGCAAGGCCTACTTTCAACTGAACGGCTTGGTATTCTTTGAACACGCCGTTGATTCTTTGTATGATCGCTGAGTTAAGCCCCAGCTTGTTTTCAACAGCCTGAGCAATATCCAATATAAGTTCTTGCAGCTTCTGCTCCAGGCTCCCAGTCTTGACTTGGTGGTGTTTAAATTCGTTAATTACGGTTAAGAAGAAATTCTCGCGAGACAACGAAGGGCTCATGAATAAGACGCTCCTAAGATAAATTAAATGGATTGATGCACTCAATCCGTTTATACCAATAAAACTGAAAAAAGTCAAACTTTTTCCAACACCTTTGTCCGAAAAATCCATCTCGAATGTAGGTTCAACCTCACCGGCTAGAGGATGCGTGCCTTCGGGCAC
The DNA here is from genome assembly GCF_000987955.1 of Paenibacillus sp. DMB20. Classification (GTDB taxonomy): domain Bacteria; phylum Bacillota; class Bacilli; order Paenibacillales; family Paenibacillaceae; genus Paenibacillus_AQ. The sequence continues at coordinate 50,069 of NZ_LAZU01000003.1, read as the reverse complement.
GCAAACAAAAAACCGTGATAATCACGGTTTCTTACGTGTATGATCTTGTCCTTCAAATCCTCCGCGTGCCCCTTTTCGATCTTGTTCTCCTCGGGTCAACGTTCATCCATTGCATTTCGAATATCATAATCGTTAATATCGATATCCAGAGCCATTCCCAATGCCAACTTTGCCAGCTGGCTGCCCATAAAGGGGCCCATCGTCAGACCGGACGCTCCAAGTCCGTTTGCCGTTATAAGACCGTCCCAGCCGGGAACAACGCCTATCACCGGAAGGAAACCAGGCGTAAAAGGGCGAAAACCGACTCTTACCTCCTGAAACGCGCTGTTTGCTAATCCAGGTGCCAATGCTAACCCTTTATTCAGAATTTCCTGTATTCCGCCTGCCGTTACCCTTGTATCGTAACCCTCAATTTCATTTTCGTGAGTCGCCCCTATTACGATCTTCTGTTGATCGAAAGCCAAGAGATATTGATCAGAAGGAGGCATAACTACAGGCCAAGCGCCTGTGTTTTCTCTGTCAGGAACCTGCAAATGCATAATTTGCGCTTTTTGAAAACGAACCTTAAAGTGAATGCCCAATGGCTGCAGCAGTTGATTAGCCCATGCACCTGCACACACAATGACTACATCAGACGAGAAGCTTTCTGCGCCGACGGTTACTCCTGTTACATGATTCGACTGATATTGAAGTTTGGCATCGCCGTTTATCAGGACGGCTCCGTTTCTTTGTGCCGATCGGACCAAAGCATCGCGCAGCGCACGACCATCTATACGGGCGGCTCCGCTGATGTGTACGGAATGATAACCTTCTTCTAAAAGAGGAAACAGCTCATGGGTTTCTTTTTCATCAAGTCGGGTAATTCCGCCGATCTCCGGTGCATCCGCTTTTCGTAGTTGTGCCCGCTCTTCCATCTTTCTGATTTTCTCCAAATCATCATGAATGTTAAGAGCACCAACTTGAGCATATCCTGTTTCGGTTTCGCCTTCGCTTTTGAGTTCGTTAATCAACCCGGGGTAATAACGTGCGCCTGCCTTGGCCAGCCGGTACCATGCCTGATTACGTCTTTGCGATAGCCAGGGGCAGATAATGCCGGCAGCGGCATCCGTAGCCTGTCCTTTATCATTGCGGTCTACTATAAGGACATCTGCCCCCATCTTTCCCAACTGGAATGCCGTCGATGCCCCAAGAATTCCTGATCCGATGACGATCGCTTTCTTCATGAATTACATCCCTTTCCTCACTCAATGTATCCATTATAGCGAACACTGCATGAAAGTATAATCAAAGTCTGTTAGTTACTCACTAAATCGGCTGTCAGCCGGGGACAAGAACTTATATCGATAATATTGAAAAAGCCGCCAATATGGCGACTTAGTATACATGTATGTTCTTATTAACAATTTATTTTTTTTCCATTACCGCAAAGTAATTGTCTTCGTCATCTGCAAAGTTAAATACTCTGCCGGAAGGCATATTTACAATTTCCCCCACTTTGATTTTTTTATTGGAGAAGTCGCTATGTAATTCATCGAGATTTTCCACAAAAAACATTAAAGAAGGCGTACCCAGGTTTAATCCCGGAGACATTTTGGCAACGATTTCTTTATTGTGCAAAATGATGCTTGTTTCGGCGCCCTTTGTTGGAGCAATTTCAATCCATCTCATGCCCTGACCATTATTTTCTTCGGAAATAACGTCAAATCCTAATTTTTCCGTCCAAAAATTCACGGCCTCGTCTTGGTTATTTACATACAACATAATCTGACCGACTTTAGTAATCATAGATTCTTCACTCCCTTATTTTAAGTGGATACCAAACCCGGATGCTCCTAATCCTTTCCATCGCCAAGGTTTCCGATACCCGATGACAGCTTATCCGATACGGGCGGTTGATTGGAACAAATTTACTTAACGGCCCTGTAACCATAGCCCTTAACGATTTATAACTCGTATGCAGCATCCATGATCTTCCTTATACCATAGCATGTAAAATACGTTATGATTTCTTATCGATTGCGGAGATCGATTATTTGATATCGGCAATAACGATGTGCTTTAATAATGGCATTTTTCGCAGGGCTTGTCATCCCCCATTATCGTGGTTCCTGACCGATTTTTGCCCCGATCGCAAAAGGGACTATCGCATAACGATAGCCCTGTTCGACGACCCCGCTTATTTCCGTGCGAACTCTCTCGGATGACGGCGCATCAGTTCAGGCACGGCGTGCTCCCTCCCCGTCATCTTCAAACGTTCAATGTACATCGGCAAATGACCTTTGGCATGGTATGGCCCGCCTTCCCGGATCACGGTCCACAACGGATCGACGTCGAATTTCATCGTCTCCATCATGTGATCATGCCACTCGTTCAGCAAATAGACGGCTTCCTTGCAGAGATCCCTTCGCTCATGGGCCAGGTTGTTCTGCTCATGGATATCCTTCGACAGGTTAAACAGCATTTCCTTGTCAAACAGGTGATACCCGTCATGATACGTGCGAATGTACAGCCAGTCCCCGAACCGAACGCTGCGCTGGCAGACGTGAGCGCATTGGGACACCACCAAATAATCACGCCCGGCCGGCTTCCCGCTTCGCAAGCTATCGGCATAGCTGCTGCCGTCCCAGCTCTTCATCGGTTCAACGTTTAACAGTTCCGCTACCGTCGGCAGCAGGTCGAGGTGATAGTGGAACGAAGCATCGGCAATACCCTTCTGCAGCCCCGGCCACCGGATGATCATCGGGATGCGGCATGTGGCCTGATCCGCGGTTCCGTGTTCGCCGTAGATACCGAGTTCCCCCATGTTCTCGCCATGGTCGGCGGTAATGATGATGACCAGATCGTCCATGACCCCTTTTTCCTCCAGGAGCTTGAAGATTTTTCCGATATGGCCATCCATGTGCCGGACGCCGCAGTCGTAGCCGTCAATCATTGTTCTCAAATCGTCCATGGATCGAATTTCGCCCGGATGGCGGGGATAATCGGGCGACGTGCCGCTGTTATACATATTGATTTCGTTTGCGCCGTGAGGACCGACCTTTTGCTTGTGAAGTTCCAGAACCTCCTCCGTGATCCAATCCGGAAGCGGTTCGTTCTTGAACGGATTGCCGAAAGACTCCGGTGCGCGGTACGGGGTATGCGGGTCCCAATAATTTACGTACAGCATCCAGTCTTCCTGCTCCCCGTTACGTTCGATCCAGTCCAGCACGACGGGAGTAACCTCCTCGGCGGATTCCATGCCGCCTTTGCCCGTATTATAAATTTCGTTAAATCCGGCATAAAAGGTCCATGCGGAATGCCGCTCGCCAAACGGGCTTACCAATGCCGTCCTCATGCCCGCGCGCCGGAAAATCGCCGGGAAACTCTCCGTGGCCAGCTTGTCATGAAAATCCCGGTCCGCACCTTCATACCGGACGTCGGCAGCCGTTCCTCCATGCCCTACTACGCCGTTATGGATGCCGAAGCGGCCCGTCATCAGCGCGGAGCGCGACGGAAAGCAGGGCGCATCCGAGGTGTAATAGTTGTCGAAGCGGACGCCTTCGGCCGCGATCCGGTCAATGTTGGGGGAGGTATTCCGGTGGTAGCCGTAGCAGCCCAGGTGGTCCGGTCTCGTTGAGTCCAAATCCAGCAGTAACACTCTCATCGATTCATCCATCCTCTCCGGATATGAAATGCCTTTGCAGGTGAATTATAGGCATGCTCCGGTTCCAGCGTCCATGTATATTTCCTTTCTTCGTTGTACATTTCTATATCCATTTTCAAGATCCGTGCAGATTGCCCGCTCGGCATATTTACGTCCCTATCCCGGTATGATAGGGTTTCATTAAGGAAATGGGCAAAGAGGTGTTAAAGATGCTTCAGATGATGAGTGTAAATTTCGATAATCATATTCCCCATTGGCGGACCCAGCTCGAAACGATTACGCATAACGTTCTCGTGGTCGTTCGGGAGGGGCAAGTCCGGTATGAAATCAACGGAAACGTGGTGACCGCCGAAGCGGAAGACGTGCTCTTCATTCCCAAAGGAGCCCGGAGAGCAGGCGAAAATATGAATGGGGTCCCCCACCAAAAGTTTACCGTTTTATTTACGTGCGAGACGGGGGTTCAGACAGGGATTCCATTTGTGGATAAAGGACATTTCGTAAAATTCAAGCTATCCTCGAGTCAATACGCCTATCACCGCTGTGAAAGACTGTATGATGAGATGCGGAGCGGCAGGAACTACCGTTCCATCATCTGCCTCGGCATTCTGCAGGAACTGCTCGGCATGATCGCCAGGGAGCTGGATAGACCTACGCTTACACCGAGCAAGCTCAAATATGCCGAGACGATCAAGGCCTACCTGCTGGAGCATTACCGAGAACAGATCGAGATTTCGCAGTTGGCTGCGCTGATCGGCCGTTCACCCAATTACATCACCGCCGTCTTCAAAGAAGTGTGCGGCCTTTCCCCGATCCGGTATATGCATCAGCTGCGCATGCTGGAAGCCTACAGCCTGCTGCTGGGCTCGGATATGACGGTCGCCGACATATCGCAGTATCTCGGGTACTACGATACTTCGTATTTTCACCGGGTGTTCAAAAAGCACTGCGGCCTGTCGCCGACCGAATACGCAGCGCAAGCGAATCTGGCAGGAACTCCGCTGCTTTTCTCCTAATTCCATGATTGATTGGAGAACCATAATATGGCATGGAAGGCCGGTCCGCTTGCGATACGCGATTTTCTTTTCCTGATACTTTTTACTGCTGCCCGCCATTCCGAACTTTACTTCGGAATACCCGGTCGTCCAGCCATTTCATCAAAATGCTTGCAAACAAGTCGGGATCATCCTGGAATCCCATGTGCGAGGTTGGAGTTTCAACCCGGGTCAAATAGGAGGATTTGGCCTCGTAGCGTGCTTGCAGATGGTCATACAAACCAACGACCTCCAGCATGGGAAGGGTCGCTTGCTTAAGCGTTTCGACTTGATCAGGATGCGAGGCGATCGCGGAAAGCGCTGCGAGGATACCGGCTGCGGAGGATTCCTTGGCAACCTCTATTGCGAATCCGATCTGTTTCGGATCCGACCGCTCTGCAAAGAATCGTGGAATATGGCGCTCCGAAAACGGCCCAACACCATGCTCGATGACTTCCTGTTGCAATGTTTTGCAAAAAGAGGCCAATTCCTCGTTGGCTCCCACCGCTGTAGCATAAGCGAAGACGGCTGCATGTAACCTTTCAGGATACCGTTCGACAGCGGATTGGGCGATATATCCTCCGAGCGAATGGCCGATCCATACCGCTTGATCAATCCCGAGCTCATCCTGCAAGGCAAGCACCGCCTCGGCGTAATGCTCAACGCTTTTCGTATCTTCATCCGGATCGCTCTTCCCCTGCCCCGGTAAGTCTACGGCAATGACATCGTAGTGTAAGGCCAACTTCGGCATAACTTCCTCGAAAATCCTCCAAGTGCCGAGAAAGCCGTGAATCAGGAATAGCGGCTTCCCGGAACCGGCGCGAACATAATGCATCATTATCCTCTCCCCCTTCAGTACTTGATTGAGGTTAGATCAACCTGCCCGTATTCTAGCCGTACAACCAAGCGGCCATGATTTCTTCAGTTTTGGCGACCTGCTGCTCAGTCCATGTACACACGATCACCAGTTCCTTTTTTGCATCAATTCCATCATTTTCATCCACCCAATGCCGCAGCTCGGCAAACTCCCTGCAAGAGATGTTGAAGTAGAGTACTTTAAACATGTTAATTACCCGACACATAGCGAGACGTACTGCAGGATGGAACGGAGAAACCAAATTGCTGGGGAGATATGCCATGGATATTACCGAAGATTTCATTGATGAGCGTTTTAAGGCGTTTGTATTGGAGCAATTTTCCGGAAATCGCGAACGGATTCAGACGGGCGATGTGGAGGGAATCGTAACCCTGGAGATTGCGAATCAACGCTTTTCCAGTCTGAAAGGGATTGAATACTTCGCTTCTCTGGAAGAGCTTGATTGCTCGTTCAATCACTTGACGGAGCTTGACATTAGCAAGAATACGAAGCTGAGAATTTTAGAATGCGGGGGCAACAAACTCATTTCTTTAGAAACGGTTCATAATACGAACCTCGAAAAGCTATCTTGCAACAAAAACGAGATTCATTCATTGGATTTGACGGCCAATGTTAGATTGGAAGCGCTGGATTGCGGTTATAACCGCCTTTGGCAACTGGATGTCAGCAGCAATCCCAAACTCGCCACGTTGGTCTGTTATTGGAATATCCTTTCAGAGCTGCATTTAGAGCAGAACGTCGATTTAAAGGAACTTAACTGCGGCTATACCTCCATGTTTGGTTTGGAGTTGGATCAAAACACACAACTAACGCATCTTGATTGCGGAAACAATTATTTGATCGGCTTGAATATAAAAAATTGCAGGAACCTGGTGGAAATCCGCTGCAATAACAATCATTTACGGAATTTGAATGTAACCGGCAGCCCGGCTTTACGGAGTTTAAGATGCTTCAACAACCATCTCACAAGCTTGGACCTCGGACACAATCCGCTTTTGGCCGAGCTTTACTGCTCGGAAAATAAACTCTCGGAACTGGAAACCCGCCATAATCCGAAGCTGCAGCATCTGAGTTACGCCGATAATCTCATCGTTGAGCCGGACCATGCCATCAAGGGAATGGGAACTTTTCGATACGACAACTCGCTAACTTCCTATAAGGCCATCCTTCATTATAAAGGGAAGGAACTTTCCGTTACGGCGGATGTACCCGCCAAGGCGGACATGAAACGGCTGTCTCCCGTGATCCGAAAAGCCTGGGAACGAATTGACGAACTCCATGGTCAAGCGTTAAACCTGATTGCCCGTACGCATCCAGACGAAGATGTGAACGAATTAGTCTTTTCCGAGCTTGAATTTCATGAAGACGGCACCATTCGATTCGGGTACGATGCAGGAGACACTCCGGCCGGACAACTGATTATTTGCGCGGTATTTAATCGGAAGCTTGAGTTGGACAGCCAACTCGTCTATGAAACTTATTAATACGTTAATTTATCGATGTTCCTGAAAAATACGCCCGACTAACGATCCCGGCCATGGAAGCTGCCGAATTCGGGTCGGGCGAATTATATTTTCCAGGTAAGCAGGATACTTTGCGTTTATGCATGATCGACCAGTCCCTTTGGATAGGTTCAATATCTATATCCTTTAGCCGGATCCATACGTTTCCATCAGGGGACTCTTCTACCGCGTGGCAGATGAGCGCCCTTATACCGAGAGGCAACTGATCATGGATTCCCGGTACACCAAAGCTTCGCGTTTCCAAGTAATAGCAACTTCAACCTCAAATGTCTATGTGTATCGAAATCTATAGATTCGTTTACCTTATTTCATTGGATATGCACTCAGATGTTGGCTCAAACCTGCCCGTGGGCCTTCGGATAAGTGCCTACATCGTGCGGAGCAAAATCAAACGCCCAATCGCCGCTCTCGGCATACTCGAAAATAGGCCGCATCATCCAGAGGCGTTATTAGGATTCGGCCCCACGGTACGCCCTAACTCATAAACGGATGCGTTATTCCATCGAACAACTGGCCGCTCATTATTTCTTGGGCAATCGCAAAAATTTCATGTATTCGACATAACGAGGCTATGTACTTATGCTCATGTTTGCTACTTTTCCAATGTGTGCCATGAACTCCTCCGAATGTTGGTCATTACTAAATTGTCAAACAGCCACGACGTCAGCAGCCAAATCGCGAATTTTAAATAAAGGTACTCTTTTTTCTTTTTTCAAGCTTTTTAAAACCGACATAAACCAAGGCAATACAGATAATCAGCCCAATGATTGCAGGTAAAATAATGGACTTGCCCGAAGTGCCTCCAAATGCCACACTCCATAACATTTTAGCAACAGCCATAAAAACCAGAACGGATATACCAAGCCATAGGCTGCGTTTCCAGAGTGCCATGCTTAAAACCGTTAACGAGACTGGAATTAAAAGAGATATCAGGATTTTGGTTAATCCCCAGTCACCGGTTAAATAATCCTTTTCCATCTGCAGAAAAGCTCTTACCTGATCATCAACAGCAACTGGCGCTGGAAACCAGAACATGCTTGTTAAAAGCAAAAATATCGTTCCAAAAATTCCTGCCCAGCTTCGTCTGTATGAAAAAAAGCAGAAAGGAATCAAAAACAGCGGCCGAATGTACCAACTTAATTGATTTTGATGCCTGGTAAAAGCCCAGTCAAAAAAGCCTGTGTTCACGGCCATCAGTAAGATGAATAATATGGATGATACGCCAAAAACAATGGCTAAAGACTTATCGTAGCGTTTAAGTTTTTCGTTTTTCATGTTTAATTCTCTCCCTTGATTGTATGATTTGCCATTCCATGCCGAATAAAATAAACATAAGTATCAAGGTTGGAAATCATCCTTTCAAACTCAAAATCCTCGTCTTTATCAAAAATTTCATGGAAGTGGCTGAATAGATAGCTTAAAGTTTTAACTAAAAATTCTCTTGAATACTCTTTCTTAAAATTGCCCGCCTTTATTGCCTTGTCTACCATTCCACCAAGAATATCTTTCGTATCGCTGCCAAGATGATCCTGGGCAACTTTATATATTGGATTGCCCTGTTCTTTTGAAAACATCCTGCTAAGCTTATGATATTTGGGGTACTCCAGAGCAAACTCTATGGCAAGCCTTGCCTGCCGTTTAAAATTTTCAAAAATGTCCCCGTCTGTGCATGATTCCGGGTTGTTTGAATTTTTTTCATTTATGAATTTCCATTTTGCATATACTGAGGTTTTTAGCAAATACAAATAAAGTGCCTGTTTGTCAGAAAAGTGGTAGTAGAACGTCCCTTTGCTTATGCCAGCATCTTTTATAATTGTATTTAGTGATGCGTCATCATAACTTTTTGTAGTAAATTCATTTAGCGCAGCTTCAATCAGTTCTGTTTTTCTTTCAAATGTTTTGTCCTTCAATCATGACAGCTCCCTTTAAAACGGCATATTTTATTTATAGACCAGGTGGTCTATAAATAAAATATAATATCACGATAATAATGTCAATAAATAAAAATCGGCTTGCTTTGTGCCGTGAACAATGTCGTAATAACTGTTTTGCGATCATGTCACTAAGGGACGGGAGATTGCATTGAACAGGGAAGAACGGAAGAAAATTCACGGCAAAGCGTTTTTCTTGCGAGATAAGGATGGCTAATCTCTGTAGTTTATACTTTCTTATCTCTTAAAAAAAGCACCCATTAGAATTCCGGATAACCAGGGGTCATCCAATGTGAATTCTAAGGGGTGCACCTTAAAACATGTACATCTAAAAGAACCTAATACAAACTCTCCAGCTCATCAATAAGCGAACCTACGTAGGCTGCAGCGCTGCGGATCGGGTCAGGCTGCGACATATCCACGCCTGCCAGCTTCATTAGTTCGAGCGGGCTCATGGATCCTCCGGCTTTTAACACTTCGAGCCAGCGATCCACGGCAGGCTGCCCTTCCTCTCTGATGAGCTGTGCTACAGCCGTGGAGGCGGTAAGCCCAGCTGCATAAGTGTATGGGTACAAACTTCTATAATAATGCGGTTGACGCATCCAGGTTAACTTGGTATCCTCATCGATAACCACGCCCTCTCCCCAGAACGAAGACAGGATATCTCCCTTCAACTCACACAATTTCACGGCAGTAATCGGCACATTTTTCATGGCAAGATCATAAACCCGGCGCTGAAGCTCTCCTTCGAGCAAATGGGTTACGAAGTTGTGGAAATAGGTGCCAAGCAATTGGGAAATCACCCAGCGGCGCATTCTCGGATCGTTAGAACGTGCCAGCAAATGATCCGCAAGCAGGAGTTCGTTCATCGTTGAAGGAGCTTCAATGAAATACAGTGATGGTCTGGAGTTCGTCAACCGTTGATATTTGCTTGCCAGCATAAAATGACCGGCATGCCCTACTTCATGGGCAAGCGTAAAAGCGCCTCTCATGCTATCGGCCCAACTGATCAAAATATAGGAGTGGACTCCAGGAATCGACATGCAGAAGGCACCCGTTCTTTTCCCTGCGTTATCCGCGTAATCCACCCAACGATTGTTAAAGGCATCCGATACGATCTCCCCGTATTCCGGACCAAGGATGCTTAAGGCTTCCTTGATCAGCCCCCCCGCTTCCTGGAAAGAAATGCCGGGAATAAAATCAGGATCAAGCGGAGCTTTCAGGTCCGCAAACGTCATCTCGTCCAAATGGAGCACGCGTTTCTTGAGTGCGGCATACTTTCGCATGTGAGGCGCAAGCTCTTCCTGCAAAATATTCAAAATGTTGTTATACATTTCCGTTGTGACCTGCTGCGGAGTCAAGAGCATGTCTGTAACGGAATCATATCCGCGCAGACGCGATTCGATCACTTGTCGCTTCACTTCGGTACCGTAAGCTTCGGCAAACGTGTTGCGGTATTTGTATAGCGTCTCGCTAAAGGCCCTGAACGAATTACGGCGCAGATCCGTATCCGGAGATTCAACGTATTTGTTCTCATAAAGCGCAAACGAAACCGGCACTTCTTCCCCTCGGCCGTTCTTCGCAGACGGGAATGTCATATCGGCCAGCTTGCTGCGCTCATAAATTCGGTAAGGCGCCCCTAATACTTCGCCAAATGAAGCAAGAACCTTTTCCGTCTCCGCGGTCAGTCGGTGGGGCTTGGTTTGCAGAAGCAATCCGAGACTGCGTTCGAACTCCCGAAGTTTCGGTTGTTCCATTATGTACTGGTCTATCGTTCCGTCCGGAAGCGCGATAATTTCGGACTTGATAAAGGTAAGAGCCGAACTGACTTCCGATGTCAGATCGCGCGCTTTCGCGGCATTCATCTGATTTTCGGGATTGATGCTGTCTCCGGATTGATGCAGATGGGCATAGGCTCCTACCCGGTTGATTCTGCCTTGCAGCACTTCCTGGGCAAAAAGACAAGCCAGCAGCGTGTCTGCTCCTTCTCCGAGTCTTCCTTCATATTTCGTAACAGAGGAGATGTCCTGCCTTACAGCGTTTAATTCTGCTTCCCATGCCTCTTTTGTCTCAAAAATATCATTCAAATTCCATGTTGTTTCCGTATCCACTTCCGCTCGGGTTAAAATTTTCGACATACGCTATGCCCCTCTCCCATCATAATGAATTGACCAATGTATGGCGCCAATAAATCCCATTGTAACATAGATTCTTATGTTTTTTTCTTGCCTATTAGGTTCATTTTAGCTGATGAAGTTTATCGAGGAGTTCAGATATCGTAACCACCTCAACTTTGTCCTGGATATTTTCATGAGAACAACACACGGCTAACTCATAATCAGGCAGATGTTCATAAAGCTTAAAAAACCAGGTTCCATCTTTTGTTGATGTTTGTAACGATATATTTGTCTTGGATAAATCAAATGAAAAGCTGTCCAAGGGAATGGATAAACCTTTTCCGATTGCTTTAATGTAACTTTCCTTGAGCGTCCAAAATTTATAAAAATATCGCGTCATCATTGGTTTAGGTTGACAAAGTATCTGCCGGGTCTCTAAAGACGTAAAGAATTTTTCGCCGATCCTAAAATCAATCGGTTGTATTTTTTCAATATCAATCCCAATTGGACTGGTGTCCAATGCCACTACGACCCATTGACCGGAGTGAGAGATATTAAAATAACGATGAGATTGATTTTTTAATCGAGGCTTGCCGAACTCGTTATATTCAAAATGAATATCTTTATTTTCAATTCCCCACTCTTCCCACATGGATAATCGAACAAGCAGTTCGCCGATTACCGATCGAATTCTATCCTCGACAAAATGAAATTTATTAACCTTTTTTGCTCTCTCTTGGCTTATATGAGAGAAGAAACGGTTATATAAATCAGGATTTACCTTAAAATCATCTATGTATGCTGCAACTATTTTCATTTCGCTATACCTCTTATCCAGACCGTGGCTTCATAGATTAGAATCTCACTTTTGGAGCTGTTACGCAAGAGGCCAAGGGGGTATGGGGCAATAAAGGTAAGAGCAGCAATTGGACGGGGCCACCCGGATCAGTTCATCCTTCATACGCGGTTTCTCACCATAATGAACATAACAATAGAGGCTTCCCGGTATTTTCGCTGGAAAGCCTCCTTACTATTCATATTGATTATCCTTCTGGAACGTGTTGTGCCTTGATCCTCCAGCCCCCTAACTTCTGCTGCTCTTCCCACAATCTGAGATAGATTCCGCCCATGGACAAAAGTTCTTCATGTCTGCCTGCTTCCGCAATCCTTCCCTGATCTACGACTAAAATCCGGTCTGCCGCCTGGATTGTTTTTAAGCGATGGGCGATGACTATTACCGTTTTATGATATGCCAGCTTGCTGATCGCTCTTTGTAATAACACTTCGTTTTCCGGGTCAAGGGAAGCGGTGGCTTCGTCAAGAATAACGATAGGAGCGTCTTTGAGAATAGCCCGGGCTATTGAAATGCGCTGCTTCTCTCCGCCTGAAAGTGCTGCTCCGCCCTCCCCGGCAACGGTGTCGTAGCCATGCGGGAGATTCATAATAAAATCGTGGCAGTGCGCCGCTTTGGCCGCTTCAATCACCTCTTCGGCCGTAGCATCCGGTCTTCCCTTTCGGATATTGGCTTCGATCGTTTCATTAAATAAATAGGGCTGCTGTTGGACCGTGCTTACCATAGCAAGGAGTTCATCGCTTAACATATCTCGCACATCGATGCCTCCAATCTTCACGGCCCCACCCGATACATCCCAAAAACGCGAAATCAAACCGGCAATCGTCGACTTCCCCGCACCTGACGGACCGACCAAAGCGACCAAATGGCTTTCGGGAACCCGAAAATGAATCCCTTTCAAAATCTCCTTGTTTCCATAAGAAAAATGAACGTCCTGTAACTCGATATCGAACGAGGAAGGATGCTGCGGATGCTCCGGTTCAGGCAGTGCGGGTTCGGCAAACAGCTCGCGGATACGTTCTCCGGCTGAGGCCATGTAACGCATTTGTGTCAGCGCCGTTCCCGCCGACCGTAAAGGCTGATAAAACTTCATGCTTACCACAAGAAAAATCAGGAATGCGGACGTGTCCAGAACGCCGCCTGACAATAAATAACTTCCAATAAATAGTAAAAATACAAATCCGAGCTCCAGAATAATAGAGAACAGCATGACAACTGGAGAGGTTGCCACTTCGACCCGAATGCTGTCGTCTCGAAGCCGTGCCATTGCGGTGTCTAACCGCGAAAACCGTTGTCCTGTCTGATTATGGGCTTTGATCAGCCGGATCGTCTGAACGTATTCCAGCAGACGGGAGTTCACGGCAGCAGCTGCTTCCTGCCGCTTCTTGCTTCTCTTGCCCATCAGACCCTGTGACCAGAACAAGAGAGGAAGAGCCAGCGGTACGGAAACGAGCACCGCAAGAGCCAGCCGCCAGTCAATGAATACCAGAAATAGCGCACTTACGACCGGCAGGATGATCGAACCGATGACTTGATTAAAGAGGTGTGTCAATATCATTTCGATTTCATCCACGTTAGATAACAGGGTATGACTGATATCCCCCTGGTCCCGGCGTGAAAAGTAGCCCATGGGCAGCTTCCGCAAATGTTCGCCTAGACGCAGACGGACATCCTTCATGATGGAAGCTCCGCTGCTTTGAGCCTCAATCTGGCCACGACTGGCAAATAAAGCCTGTAGGGCAAACATTCCGACCAACCATGCCGACCACCAAAAAATTTGCTTAAACGTAACCTCCCCTTGAAACAAAGATGCCAAAATAACATATAAGAGACCGGCCGGAGCCGCGTTGGCGATCATTTCCAGCACGGTATACCAGGTAGCCCTGGACAATAATTTGCCGGACTGTCCCGTAATTAAACGAATGGTTTTAAACATGAGGCTCCTCCTTTCCTTCCAGCGACCAATCTCCGGCATCCCGATGGGCCTTCCACATGCTGGCGTACAGAGGGCAATTCCGAAGCAACTCCATGTGAGTTCCCGTTTCTATGACATGTCCATCGTCAAAGACGACGATACAATCCGCGTCTGCAATCGTGGACAGCCTATGCGCAATAACCACGACCGTCTTTCCCTGAAGCAAACGGCTTAACGCATCCTGTATTTTCGACTCATTTTCCGCATCGGCAAAAGCAAAAGCTTCATCGAGAATCAGGACCGGGGCGTTCTTCAAAATGGCGCGGGCAATGGCAAGCCGCTGACGTTCACCTCCGCTTAAAGGGATTCCCCCATCACCGATCAGCGTATCGTAACCGTCGGGCAGCGAGAGGATGAATTCATGAGCCTGAGCAGCTTGGGCTGCTTGGATCAGCTCGGTATCATCGGCATCATTTTTACCCATCCGCAAATTAGCGGATACGGTATCGCTGATCACCGGCACATCCTGGAATACAAACGATACCAGGTCCATTAATTGCTCGGGTGCGATGGAACGAAGATCGATGCCTCCGAGCGTTATTTCGCCACTGGCAGGATCGAAGAAACGGGCGATTAACTGGGCGGCGGTCGATTTACCCGCTCCGGACGGACCAACAAAAGCCGTCACCTTGCCATGCCCGGCTTTTAGATCGATCCCTTTCAACACCTCCCGGTTGCCGTACGAGAAATGAACCTTTTTGAATTCAATATCAAACCGCTGCGGCTGAACTGTCGTGGAATGTTCAGGTGCTTCTTGCTCATTTTCCGCTAGTACAGCTTCAATGCGGCGAACGCTTTCCAGATTGTTCTGCATCATATGGCTAAGCGTTGAAATTTGCCGTAATGGTGCCGTGAGCCCAACGCCCAGCAGCAGGAAGAGCAGCAAGACAGGGAATTCAATCGCATGATGACTATATAACCATAGCCCTGCAGGCATGATAAATAGCAGCCCCGATTCCAGCAGCAGCAGAAACAAGACATATAACGGCGTCTTTTTGCGGGCGATTTGCGTCCATAAGTCTGCATAATTCTTCACGGACTCATGGTAACGGGCAAATGAATGCACCGTTTGGTTAAACGACTTGATGACCGGCATCGCATGGACAAATTCCACGATGGCTCCGTTCATGTTTTCAGAAAGGTCATGCATTCGTTTCATATCGTCGCTCCGTCTGCCGCGTACTGTCATCAGTCCCTGAACAGCAAACGCGGCAGGGATCGGAAGCAGCGCAGCAATCGCCAATCGCCAATCGACCGCGAACAGATATGCCGCCGTTAGCAGCGGCGCTACGACTGAAGCGGTCAGATCAGGCAGATGATGCGCAATAAATGACTCGATCCGTTCAACATCATCTGCGATAATCTTCTTGAGCCCACCGGAATGCTGTGCACTGAAAAAACCAAGCGGCAGCTTACCCAACTTGTCGATCAGACGGACACGCAAATCATACAACACATGAAACGCCGCAGCGTGCGCCAGCATCGTTGATATCCCCATGAACGCAAACCTGAGTAAAATAGCAACCAGTGCAATCAGTATAAGCTTCTGAACCGCTGCTAAGTCGACAGGCTGTCCAAGAACGACTTCCGCCAATCGATACACGATAACAAACGGAATCAAAGCGCATAAAGCGCTGACTGCGGAGCTGAGACAGGATAGTATCAATTTTCCGCGCTGGTTGCCAGCCAGACGGAGCAAGAATCGAAATGAAGTTGACATGGCCTAGCCCCCTCTCTTGATGTGACGATAGCGCCTGTCTATTTTTTCAGAGCCTTCATGATTTCTTCGATGCCATCAATTTTGGCAAGAGCCATCGGTCCCGGAAGGGAAGGGTCCTCCAGTTCGTAAACGTGATTATTCTTCACCGCATTGAGGCCACTCCACACCTTGCTGTTTTTCATAGCCTCTTTGACGCCTCCTTGAATCGGATTTTGCCAGTTGTTGATGATGAAAAGATGATCAGGGTTGAGCTCGGCTAAACTTTCCAATGTTAAAGGTCCGTCGGATATCATGCCTTCTACCGGCTTTAGTCCAAGCCCCTTATAGAAGGGATCGAATCTGCCGTCCTTCCACGTAATAAACTGCTCCTTGCCGCTGTACATCGCAAACATGACGGATTCCTCGCTGCGAAACGCCAATTGCTGTTTGTATTCGGCGGATTTGCGATCAAAATCTGCCAACACGCTTTTGGCCTTATCCTCTTTGCCGATGACTTCAGCGATTTGCTGCAGTGTTTCCCTCCATTCCCCCGCTTGAGGAAATATAACGGTTGGAGCAATTTGGCTTAATTTCTCATACTGATCCTTCATGTCATCTGCGGCTATAATCAGATCCGGTTGAGCGGACAGCAACCTCTCCAAATCAACTTCCATGCCGAGATCCATGATCTCCTTCCCTTCCACACGCTTGCTGAGACTTGGAAAATTCCGTCTGATCGTTTCAACACCTTGTGCGGCAACAGGGTATTCATCCAAAACGGCTAGGTAGTCGACAAAAGCGATATATGGCGTGGCGATTTTGATTGGCTTTGCTTCAACCACCGTCTCGCCTTTTAAATGTGAAATGGTTCTGGGATATGTAGAAGAGGTGCCATTTTCTTTAGTTTCAGCATGGTTAGGCACATCCTCCTTCCCTACCATAGACCCCGAATTTGTTCCCCCGCAGCCTGCTACCAATCCAATCAGGGCAACAATGATGATGAACGAAACTATTTTTATTCCCCGCATTTCCATTCCACTTCTCCTTTTCCTTGCATCTTGTCGCCATGCATCTTTTCAGAGCTCTTATGCATCGCGATTCATTGCAAATGAGTATCATTATCAATGGGATAATGATACTATCTGTTCTCATCATCCCTCTACCCGTAGCCGGAGTATTAAACTGGTTAGCGGGAATTTCAGGTACAAAAAAACTGCTCAGAAAGAGCAGTTTAGGGGAATTCTCTACTTATTTCCTATTTCTTTTTCTACCATCTATTGTTCTGAAGCTAACAGAGAGGCAGGAGCAGGCTTTTTGACGAGTTTGCCGGGATTGACCCCGTATTTTTGCCGGAACACCTCTGAGAAGTAACTTGAATTGGAATAACCAACGGCGCATGAGGTCTCATTAACGTTCAAATTGCCTTGTTGCAATAAGAGTAAAGCCTTCTCCAACCTTATATCTCGCAAATAACCGAATACGGTTGTTCCGAACATTTCTTTGAATCCGGACTTTAATTTGCAATCATTCATGCCGATCAATCGGGAGAGCTCAATCAGCGTCGGCGGATCTATCATACGTTTTATCATGATGTCCCGCGCTTCCCTGATTTTTTGCATATCGCTTTTAGACAACTTCGTCATCCCTGAAGAGCCGTCTGTCAAAAATGATTGAAAGGCCATGGATAATAGCTCTAACACGCTGCATTCGATTTCCAAATTTTTGGTGCCGCGATTTTGAAGAGATCCCAGCATTCGCTCAAGAATAATTGAAGCAGCCGGTTGCAGCGTTTCCTGGAAGGCACGAAACGACGCTTGTCCCAGTATGCGGGTAAAATCAGCGGACCTCCCGCCCCCGCCCTCTTCCATGAATCGATGAAAGGTTGAAACGGGAATACCTATGCCCAGCATAAGAAGAGGCTCATTACCGTTAAATTCAAAATGAACTCCGACTTCCTTCATGAATTGAAGGGTACAGCTTCCCGGAACAAATTCATACCGCGCACCTTCAACCATAATCTCTCTTCTTCCTTGCAAACAGAAATTCAGCTCAACCATTGCGGTTTTCGTAACAAGAGGCAAGCTGCAATCCTGACGAAATGTAAAATCGGATACAACCAGATCGATATCAGAACGCGGGACGAAACGACGAACGCCTCCCTCTCCTCTTCTCGAATGGAGCGCCATGTGTTCCGTACGGTCCAAATTCCTTCGCGGCAGTTCGAGTCCATCGAAAAAAAGGTTGAAATTGTGATGAAAATTCATGTCAGTCATTGCTCCCGCACTCCGATCAAGTTTTATAATAATGATAATGATTCTCATTATTATAATGGATCATGTCTCTTTTGACCATCCTGGCCAGGGGCTCTGCTTCGTTGATAGTTTGGTTTAAGGAGACTCGCCTTCACATCCATTTCGGCGATCAAGCCTTTCCGCCAGCCCATACGTCTTTGACGTAACGTCCTTCGGCCTCAAGTTGATCGAACCATGCTTTGGCCTCCGTATCGCTAACGCCATGAACCGTCTGATAGCATTTCCGCAAGGTGGCCTCTACATCCGGAGCCATTCTGCTTCCGTCGCCGCACACATAGAACTGGGATCCCCGATCCAGCATGCCGATGATATCCATTTCCCGCTCCTGCATCAGATGCTGGACATACGTTTTCGGCTGTCCCGGTATCCGCGAAAACGCGGTATGCACCGTAACAAGCCCCTCTTGCTGGTACTGCTCCAACTCTTCAAGGTAAATATGATCGGCTGCGTCGCGGCAGCCGAAATAGAGATGCGCCGTGCCTAGCTGGGCGCCTTCCCGCGCGAGCGCCCGGCGAGCCTGAAGGAACCCGCGGAACGGGGCGATCCCTACCCCAGGTCCAACCATAATCATCGGAGTTCCCCGATCTTCAGGGGGCCGGAAGCCGGACTCAGGCGTCCGGACGAACATCATGACGGAATCTCCCGCCTGCAGGCCTGCAAGATAATTGGATGCGACGCCGCGGTACTCGCCTTGGCCGCTCCAGGCCGGACCTTGCACCACGCTAACCGTAATGCTGGCCTGCCCCGGGTGCACGCGCGGAGAACTGGAAATCGAATAGTATCTCGCTTTCAGCGGAGGCAGAAGCTCCAAAAACCGTTCGAACGGCATTTCGCACGCTGCATATTTTTCCAGCAAATCAAACATCGATATCCGCTGCTGCAAGACATTCGATTTGTATGCCTCTTCCTCCAACAAGGCTTCCAGCTCATGCTTATGAGGCGGGCATGCTGTTCGCGCGGCAAGTTCCCGTATCTGCACCCGGGTCGCGGCCTCTTGCAATTCCACGCTGCGGTTGAGCAGATCGTACAGCTTGACGGGGCGATCCAGCGGCAGGTGCGCCACGCGCAAGCCGGACGTTTTCAGAATGACATGGTCATTGCCATCCAAGCCGAAACGGCTCAAGACCCGTTCGACGAGCTCCTTCCGATTTTGAGGGAATACGCCCAAATGATCTCCCTCTTGATACGTAATCCCCTCCGGAAGGGCAATTTCAATATGGCGCGTGCTGCGTCCGTTCCCATCTTTTTGAAGCTCGCGGTTCTCAACGACCTTGGCATAGTGTGCATCGTATGATTCGGCAAGCGGCGCTTCAATCATGCCTCGGACCATTTCCACGGATAGATCGGGGCTAGCTTGCTGTTCCATGGCTTTGAAGCTCAGTCCTAACGAGCCCATAACCGCAGGCCAGAGCTGATCGCGCCAGGTCTCCACCTCGGTCTCGAAATCGCCGCCAACATCGCCGCCGCCATGCGGTAAAAGCCGCTCCGCTCCTTTGGCCGCCATCTGCTCGTCAATCCATATCGGAACGCTCTGATACGTACTGGCCCAGTTGCGGTCGCCGCAGCCGAAGACGCAATAGCGAATCCCGTCCAATTCGCCAGGGTTAACTTCACGAAGCCACTGTACGAAGCCGCGCGCATTATTGGGCGGCATGCCGTTATAGGAAGACGTAACGATATATATCACGCCCTCCGCAGGCATCTTCCCTGCATAATCGTTCAGCGGAGCTACTTTGCTCAGGAAGCCCTGATAACGCGCCGTGTCCGCCAGCTCGCGGGCAATCCCCTCGGCCGTGCCCAGATCGGAGCCGTACAGCACGAGCAACGGGGTACCATGGCTCTCCGCCGGCTCCAATGCTTCCCGTTCAACCGCGTTTTTCTTCGGTGCTGTCGTCCCCCTCCCGCCGCCTGCGAAAATAAAGCCGGTTTGTATACTGCGGGGACGAATTTTCATCGTGAAGCCATCGGGTTTCACCGTTAACGTCTCTTTCACCTTCAACTGGTAATCGGTATGATCGATGAACTCGAAATGTTTGAGCAGCATTCCCAGCACCAGCGTCGCCTCTTGCAGCGCAAACTGCTGGCCGATACAGGCCCGCTGGCCGATTCCGAACGGTTTGTATGCATCATGCGGCACCCGGCTCGGGTCTTCGAACCGTTCCGGACGGAACATCCCGGCATCCTCGCCCCATGCAGACATGTCACGATGCAATTGGGGGATCAGGACAACCATCCGGTCCCCTTGGTTCACCGCATATTTTCCCGCAAGCACCGTATCCTGCTTCGCTTGTAATGAGAATCCCGGGGCCGTCGGCCACAGACGCAGCGCTTCATCGAGAATCATGCGGACGTACTTCAAGTTTTTCACCTGAGCGTAAGTGGGAATCGGATCCGTCAACACCCGGTCCACCTCTTCGTATCCCTTTTGCAGCTTCTCGGGGTTGTTTAACAGATAATACAGAGCAAATGATAATAAACCGCTTGTTGTCTCATGTCCTGCGATCAAGAACGTTATAATCTGGTAACGAATGTTCGTGTCATCCAGAGCTTCTCCCGTCTCCGGATCTTTGCCTTTCAGCATATGGGCCAGCAAGTCATCCTCTTCTTGATGACCTCGTGCCTTACGTTCAGCGATAATTTTATCTACCAAGGAGAACATGAATTCGAGATCCTGCTGGAGCTGGCGTCTGGACTTCACCATCAGCATATCCTGAATGCCGAGGCGCTGAGCCTGGCTCATCGTCTCGCTGAGCGCCCGCACCATGCTGGTGACGAACGGATGCGATTGCTCACGGTAGAAGCTATTAAACCGGTAGTTGAATCCGCATAAGCCGATCGTATCCAGTGCCAGACGCGTCATATCTTCCGGCACGTCCACGCATTCATCCGGATTAAGCCGCGACCACTTCTGTACCAGTTGAATCGCAATCTCCAGCATTTTATCGAAATATCCGCGCATCGCCGTCCGGCTGAAACTCGGGAGCAAAACATTGTGAGCTTTCCTCCAATTCGGCTCTTCGGTTTCAGAAGTGAACAACCCGTCTCCCGCGATGGCCCGCACCTTTTCCAGCACGGTTTTTTCGACGATCTTGTCAAAACGAGCCGAATCGGTAAGCTCCTTCACCAATTCATAGCCTGACACAATGTGCAAATGCCCCACCGGCAGTTTGACGCGATAAAAATCACCGTACTCTTCCGCCAATTTCATGAACGATTGAATGGGCATTTCCGTATCAAGCTGGGGCAGATTGCCGAGCGGGCCATATGTTTTCGGCTGTGGAATCGCAATTGTCATTACTACGCCTCCTCATGGTTAACAAAATTTACGGAATGAATATTCATTCCGGTTATAATATGAAAAACGAACGGGTCAATGGACCCGTATCGCATTCCAACAACATTCCTCCACCCCTGCAAGAAGTTCGCTTGTCTCCTCCAATACGCCCGATCTTATCGTTTCGAACAGCTTGACAAGAGCGCCATAGAAAATGGATATTAGCGCATTCGGCGGCAATGGGGAGATTATGCCTTGCTGCTGTCCCTGGATAATAAATTGACGAATCACTCCCATGCATTCATCGAACAATTCCAGGCTTTTGCCATCCAACAGGCGGGGATTCAAGTGCGAATCAATGAACGAAAACGCTTCTCTGTTTTCTTTGGCAAAGTGGATCGTTTGCGTAAAAATGTGATGAAATTGCTCCCGCACGGTTTCGGATTCGGAGAAATTTTGAGTTACCGTTTGGAAAAATCGTTCCACGCATGTTTGAAACAACGAGTTCAGAAGGACCTCTTTGTTTTCGAAATACCGGTAAATGGTGCCTGCGCCCACTTTTGCACTATCCGCTATCATGGGTACGGTAGTTGCATCAAAGCCACGCGCCGTAAACAAATGCAATGCTGCCTGTAAAATATCTTCTCGCTTATTCGTCGCCACAAAACTCACCTTTCTCTCGGAATGAACGTTCATTCCCCTAAATTTTAAATTATTTCCATTGGGAGTTCAAGATCTGAGGTATGAATTCGCCAAAGCGTCAATTTACGAGATCAGTCAAAATCCCCCGGCAAAACGCAGATGTTTGTCAGGGGATCTCTATAACCCTACAGTTTCATTATTCGAGAAAACATTTGGCGATTAGCGTCCGTTGACAAACATAGATTAAGATTGTAATCTAATAACAATATATAGACTACATTTGTAATCTTTGGAGGTGTTACATATGGAAGAGCAGCCCCGAATCTCAGATGCGGAGTGGGAAATTATGAAGGTAATCTGGACAAAATCACCCGCTAGTGCATCAGATGTCATTCTTGCGCTACGGGACCACAAAACGTGGAAAGACAAGACGGTTAAGACTTTGCTCGGCCGACTAGTGAAAAAGGGCATCCTCTCGTTTGAACAGATCAACCGGGTCTATTATTACTTTCCTGTACGAAGCGAAGAGGAATGCAAGCGTTCAGAACGCCAATCCTTTTTGCAACGCGTATATGGCGGCGCACTAAAACCGATGCTGGTTCACTATCTGGAAGAAGAAAAGCTCTCCTCCCAAGAGATTGACGAGTTGAAGAAAATCCTTTCGGAAAAGGAGAAATAACCTGGTGGATTGGCATTCGGCAACGCTTTATCTCAATCAAGCATTTTCGTATATACTGCAAAACTCCATTCAGGCCAGCCTTCTCGTCTTCCTGATCTTGCTCTGCAAGCGGCTTGGCAAAGAACATTTGCCCGTCAGATGGCACTACGCCGTATGGTTCCTGCTCGTTTGGAAGCTGGCGGTTCCGTGGTCGGTCGGTAGCTCAGTCAGTTTATTCAACTGGCTGCCCGCGCTATCATTGGACAGCATGGAGGAAACCCAGCCGCTAGCGGCATCCGGCTCTTTCCAGAATACTGAAGTATACTATCCGTATCATTCCGTCCCCCACCGAAATACATACCTTTCTACTGAGGCGATCTTTTCATGGTTCAATATCCTCTCTCTCATCTGGATCGGCGGGGTCATGATTCTTGTTGCCACCACGATTTGCGCCACTTATAGATTTCTCTCCCGGTTTAAAGACGATTCGTCTGTTCAGGATCCGGCGATTTTACGAGTCTATTCCCAATGCAAGCAGCAGATGGGCGTCACCAAACGCATACCTTTACGGATAAGTCACCGAACGGCAAGCCCTGCTTTAATGGGGATATGGAAACCGCAAATCAGGCTGCCTGCAAGCATTTTGGAAAAACTTGACGAGGAGGAGCTACGGCACATTTTATTTCATGAACTAGCGCATTGGAAAAGACGAGATATTGGCGTTAACAGCATCATAAGTTTGCTCTTGATTCTAAATTGGTTTAACCCGCTATTATGGTATGCCGCTTCCCGCATGCGTCAAGATCAGGAAATGGCTTGCGATGCTCTGGCCCTCACTTATTTGCAGGAAACGGAAGTACCGCGCTATGGCCGTACGATGATCAAAATACTCGAGCTGTACGCAGAATCAAGACAAAAAAACTTAACGGCCGGGTTTTCCAGCTCAAATAAACATATAAAAAGGAGAATCGAAATGATTAGCAGGTTTAATAAACGCGCTTATAACTGGACAGTATCAGGAATCATTGTCGTCATGGCTTTAGGTGTTTTCACTCTGACCGGTGCACAAAAAGCACTAGGGAAGGAACTCACCTTCGTCAAGCCCGTAGCAGGTAACATCCACAGCATGCCTGATCAATACGGAATCAACATCTTGAACCGTTTAAACACGCCGATAAAAGCAGCCGCGGCCGGCAAAGTGCTCAATGCCGAATACAATACCTCATTGGGCAACCATGTCGTTCTTGCGCATGAAGATGGGTATCAAACCGTTTATTCTCACTTGGAAAAAATGGAGGTTACCGCTGGAGCTACCGTCACTCAAGGTCAGATCATCGGTCTCTTGGGCAGTACGGGGAAAAGCACGGGACCGCACCTTAATTTCCGAATTCTAGTAAACGGCACACCCGTCGATCCAATGGAGCTTTTGGCAACCGAAACAACCAAAAAGTAGCCAGTAGAGCCTCGCTTTGAAAAAAAGCGACAGGTAGGCATTGATTTATCCGATATAAGCACGCTATGTGCGTTTAACCTAAAAAACCGTCAAGGCATTTTCTTGACGGTTTAATTGATTTTAGAGTGGTTGCTGCATTATCTAGCGGCTTCGGTGACGATTACCGTAAATTAAGAATCTCATATACGCAATGCTCATCCCCATTTACGTTACATTTCACTTCACGTACAGTCACATTCTTATTCGTTATACTTCGAAGAGCACCTTCCAGGATAGCCCCTTCCAAATCGCACACCATCTTCCCTTCCAGTACAGGAAGCCCTTTGCAGAAACAATCATCGACAGCAATCCGCATTGTTAATTCATCCTGATATACGATTTTCGGAATACCAATCCTTAGCTCTTCAAACATAGACAGGATATCCTCTACTGTAGAAACAGGCAGCGAGGCGCCGATTTTACGTCCGATCGTGACGGTTGTTCCCTTCCCGCCCATAGGTAATGCTTGCTGCATGCCAATTAATCGAATTGTTCGGAACAGCTCCAATGGCACCTGGTCCCCCAGTTTCTTCCGACCAATCAACTTCATGTCCTCGTAAGTAAAAGTTTCTTTCATGCCAACTGCGCCTCTCTTAGTATGCTGTATTGGTAATTGCCTCCAGTCTACCATAACCGAATAACAAACTAGTGATCCTGAGCACATTTTATGAATAATCGTGACTTTTTTAACACCAGCAAAAGCAACCGTTTGTCGATCGATCTACCTTGAACCTCTCGCCGCTTAACGATCTACTGTCATTATTACCGACCATGATTCAAGATTTTGCGGGACAATACGAAAATAGAGGTATCGTTATCAATATCCTGTTCCATCGGTTGTATGGATGAAATAAGGGTAGAAAGGCAGGTATGCAAACTTAATCTTTTTGCTTACAATAGTAAGGTTGGAAAGGAGTGTATTATGAGTTTTATTAGTGGCTTCAGTTTCATTTTATTTGCAATCTTTGCCATATTATTCGCAAGGGAGAAAAGGCGGATTAGCCTCTCGTTCCTGTTTATAGCAGCTTTAGGGAACATAGTGATGGACTTGGTAGTCTTCTCTAGCCAGATTCCATGGGTAAATCTGGTTGTGGCCGCAGGCGTGTTGGCCTTCTTTCCGTTAAGCATCCTGTTTATTAGCATTTATTTGCTGCTTAACGGGAAAATAATGCTGAAGCGGGAAAGCAAAAAGCTCGCAAACATGCTGTCTTTGATCGTGAGTCTTGCCATATTCACGATGGTCGGACTCTTTATTTATTTCTTTATTATTTCGTTCAACAGCAGGTACGCTATTTATTACATTGGATCACTGCTTATTTTTATGTATTTTTCCTTTGTGTTTGTTAGTTTTCTGGCTTATGCGACGTTCTATCACTTCTGGAAGATAAGATATCAGCCGGATTTCATAATCGTGCTTGGCTCTGGCCTGATCGGAGGCGATCAAGTACCGCCGTTATTGGGATCGCGCTTGGATACGGGCATCGAGCAATATATGAAGTACAACCAAGAACCTAAGATTATCGTATCGGGTGGTCAGGGACCGGATGAGCTGCTAAGTGAAGCTGCGGCCATGAAAAAATATATCGTGGAGAAAGGCATTCCTGATGAGGATGTGCTTGCTGAGGACAAGTCGAGAAACACGATGCAAAACATGCAATTCTCAAAATCGATTATGGACTCCATCAAGCCTGATCATAAAAGCATATTCGTAACGAATAATTATCACGTGTTTCGCGCGAGTATCTATGCGCGACTCGCAGGTCTGAAAAAATGTGAAGGAGTCGGAGCCAAGACGGCAAGATACTACTTGCCAAGTGCTTTTATACGAGAATATATCGGCATTTTGACGATGTACAAATGGTGGCACATTGCGGTAGTTGGACTAATTGTGCTGCTTGTCTCGATCATACCCTGATTTGATCCGCATGCGAAAGCCGCACCGAGAATGGACCAAGCCGGCCCCATCCATGGATGGGGCGGCTTGATTGAATAAACCTGATCTAACCATAAAATAAATCCAGAATCTTCTTATGCGCTCTTTGATTTTTTCCGATTAGAATTGGCAAACGCCTCTTTTTGAAAACTATTCTTCTCACGATTATCGTACATGATCTTGATGTCCATAAAATCACTTGTCATATCAAAAAAACAGAAAATTCACCTCTGCTTTTTTGATAATTTCATGTGCAATATCGGGTAAGGACGGCCTTCACTATCTGTCGGTTCTTCACTTATGATCGAAAAACCGCTTTTCAAGTAGAACATCTTCGCATTCTCATTTTGTTTATTAACATCTACGGTGGTTACGCCAAAATGATCGATCAAAGTTCGGATGATTTGTTTTCCGTATCCTTTTCCGATTTCCCCGGGATCCAAAAACAGCATTTCCAAGTGATTTTTATTTGTAGCCGAAAATCCAATGAAAGAATTCTCAACGTACCAAAGCCTCACATCAAGATGAGGCAAATATAAGTGGATTTCTTTCTTGATTTCCTGCTTATCTTTGATACTTACAAAGCTGTGGGTAGCTGTTACGGATTCTTCCCAGAGTTTCAAAATGATATCATAATCAATCGTTGTTGCGCTTCTGTTTTGCATATGTTCATCTCCTTTTCTATTATATCACTCTCCTTTCCATTCTTTGTTTGATGATGGTTATCGTGTATCTCCACTCCTGATGATTTTTCATGTTTACTGCACTTCTTTCATTTGTTATTTTAAAACCTGATTGCTTTACTTATTATACCCGTCTTTACCTTTACCTAGGGAACGAAAGTGTAGGATTTCGGCAGGATTCCTTGAACGATAAGAGAAGCATTAATACACTAGTTTCATATTTTATGTAGAAGACTGGAAGTATTAGGCAACAATGAAATGAATATCAAAAAACAAATATCAAGGAGACCTTTATTCTAATGTATAAGGACCAAAAACAATTTCAGCCGGAGGCATTATCCTCTTTCCTGGCCCGATTGAATCGCATGGACTCTCACCATGTCGGATATTGCGGGGAACAAGTTGAGGAAATCTACAGCACTCTTCAAGAGGAATTCGTCGAATCAGGCAATTTGAACCGATGGTTTACGATCATGACCGATCAAAGCGAGATCGTGGGAGTTTTAGGGTTTAATGTGGATGAAGAGAACCGGTCGGCAGAGCTGTGGGGACCTTTTATTGATGCGGAAGGCGAAACATGGGCTTCGATAGCTGAACAGTTATGGACTGCCGGAGTAGCCAAGCTTGAAGGCAGTGTCGATCGTTATTATGGATTTTATAATATGGAAAATCATTCTGCCGCCAGGTTTATGGAAGCAAAAGGCGGGAAAACGACAGGAGAACACATTGTACTAAGAGCTGAGGAACCTGCCTTTCGGGATCATAATTTCCCTTCTTTGCAGGACATGGACCCGGCCTACGAAGAACAATTCATGGAGCTACATGAGACAACGTTCCCGAATACATATTATAATGCCAAACGAATATTGCAGCAGGTGAATAATCATCGCAGATTGTTTATTCTCACAGATCAAAGCCAGCTCGTTGGCTATGTTTATGTGGAAGGGAACTCCGAATTTAAAGAAGGCAGCATCGAATACATAGCGGTGTCCAAAAATTTCCGTCGAAAGGGCTTTGGACGAACGCTGCTCGGGCAAGCACTTAATTATTTATTCCACGAGGTAGAATTAGACGAGATTTCGCTCTGTGTCGATTATGGAAACCAAAGCGCTATACAGTTGTACCACAGCGCAGGTTTTAAGACGGTGCATCGACTTAGAGCCTACGTTTTGTCGTAGAAGGAATGCCCCTTATCGCTTAAAGGGCATTCCTTTATTTTCTGCATTCATGAACATTGCATCTGACAGATGGGAATCAGATTACGTTTTGGCAAATTTTCATTCATTTCTTCATTGTTACCATCATAAGTCCTGCTGATTTGAAATTCTGGACTGGATTGCGTTCTGTGCCATTACGCCTCGCTTTATTCTGATTCCCAGCAACCAGGGTGCCAAAGCGGTTAATTAGAAAAAAGAACCGAATAACACACATTAAATTGTGTTGTTCAGGTTCTTTTTTTGAAATCAGAAGCGAGCAAACTCTAGCTAACGCCTCACTTCTTTATTCGTTTAGACGGATGAATGGTATCGATGAAAAGTATTCCGTCATATTGATCCCGGGGGATCATTTCCTCTTCAAGCACTCCCCATGCTTTCGCGATAAGAGGAGTGAACATCCACGAGTTTCCTTTGTTCATTTCCTGCCGGCTCATGTCAATGAAGGTCACCGGCCCTTTTCCGGCCTTTAAAATATCCTCCAAGCTTCCTGCCCGATGCGGCAGCGCTACCGTTTCCGATTCGCCATTATTTTTGCTGGAGCTTCCCTGAAATGCATATAGACCGATGGTATAACTCTCCTTTTTTAGCTGAAAAGGAATCATCTCCCCCATCGTAGGGTAAGGGTTGTTATCAAAATCAAAGCCATTATGTTCTGTGATCATGGTCGAATTATGCTTGCGTATGTGATAATTGTGTCCCCATACGATGATTTTTTCATTCGGATACAAGGTTCTCGCCAGCCAAGCCAGATTATCTGCCATGATTCTATCGCGCTCATAGCTCGCTTGCTTCAAGTGTTTCTCCGGCTCCTTACCCGCCATGAATTGTACGGATTTCGGGATATAAGAATCCAGCATATCCACCCGGTTCTGCAATATACGCTTCATTCTCGGCACAAGCTCGGGATGTTCCTTGCAAGCTTGGCTTAACTTCAATTGATTTTTCTTGATAAACTTCTGAAAATCGATGTACTTTCTCTTTATTTTGGGTTGTTCGCGATTGAACTGCTCTATATTATCGATCATATGTAATCTTAAGTACTCTCGTTCGGTTTCCGCAAAGGCTTTGGCCTTGCTTTTATCCACTGTGGAAAACCATTTCTGGGCAAAATCTATAAAAGTTTCGCTCGTTCCTTGCGCGTCCACGCCTGTCAGAATTAACGGACGCTCCGTTTTGCTCCGTTCCGCAATGTATTCGAACAACGGCAAGTTTTCTTCGACCTGCCATACGCCAAAAATCGAGTTTTTCATAACTTCATGGGGCTTTTTATGGTTTGCCTTCATATATGCTGCGGTAGTATCCCCCAAGTTTGATTCAAATGCAAGTACATTATAGCCCAGTTCTTCATGCAAATATTGTATCAGCCTAACCTTGACGGAGTTGTATTCGGACGCCCCGTGCGAAGCTTCTCCAAGGCTGACGATGCGCTTATCCTGCAATAACGGCTTCAGAAAAGCCAAATCAGCAAAGTGCTGGAAGCGGTCCTCGCTTTTTCCCGATGAGATTTCCTGGCGCGGTTTTATCGTTGAAATGGTTACCGCGTTCTCGCTCACCCACTCTTTCCATCCTGCAATATCCTGTTTAGTGCCAATCGTGCCAAATGCTGCTTCGCGAACGGATTCTGACATATAGGCAGTACTGCTGCCCGAGGATAACCCGATCACGCAAGCCGCCGACGCCATGATCAATGCTTTAACTGCTTTTTTCAATTCTCTTCACTCCTGATGTATTATTTCGTACGTCATACATCCTATCAGAGCGATTTTAAATGAAGGTTCATCCTGGTTTAAAATCCGTTTAATTTTTCGTAAAACGTAATCAAAATCGATTTCCCTGATTTAACCGTTACGTAAACTGCCATTTTGATAAAAATCCATAAAATCACGGATGCTTTCCGCAAAATGGTCGGGTCTGCATGTCAACTTCACGGGTGTGTAATCGGGCAGCCAATGAACTCCGACCGTAAACACTTTTGCTTGCAGCCCTGCCAGTATATCCGCATCGCTGTCGCCGATAAACATGGCCTCGGCATGGGATACATCCAGCTTCGCCAATGCTTTGTTCAATCCTTCCGGGCTAGGCTTGGGTTCAATGACATCATCGCCGGTAATGGTCGCATCAAAGATGCCATCCAGCCCAAGCATATCAAAAGATATTTGCAAACTTCTGGAGGCTTTTCCTGTCACGATCCCCAATTTGGTTCCTGCTTCCTTTAACAAACCCAACAGCTGGACAATTTCTTCGTTATGTTTTACAAGCTCTTTGTGGTGTTTCAGGTATTCCTCGTAGTAGATTTCAATCCCCTGAGCTTTATCCGGATGAACGAGATTTTCATGAATGATGCCAGTCTCGGATGGACCGAACATCGCAAGTATTTCTTCCTTGGAAACCTCTTTTTGATCTAATATTCTAAAAACGCTTTGAAAAGCAAAAAAGCAAACCGGAAGTGTATCCGCGAGAGTCCCGTCAAAATCAAATATAACCGCCTTGATATGAACCCCTCCCCATCATTTCAAAAATAGCTAATCGAAAACCGTTTCCTTATTAGGCTTTTTGAGAAACTCAAACATCAGTTTTATCTGGGACTCCGTATTCCTGTTGGTTGAAAGAGCGGGCAGAGCCTCCTCCGGAAAGAACTTTATGGCCTCCGTTTCGATTCCTGAAGTTGGAGTACCCCCGACAATCTCGCAGCGAATGAATATTTTATAATAGTGGTGGGCTTCCGGCGGATGAGGGTGTTTATTTTTATCCAATAAAGCCAGCAATTTCACCGGCACGGTCTCAAAACCGGATTCCTCCCGTATTTCCTTCACGACGTTTTCCGCTGGAGATACGCCTATTTCACAAAAACCCCCGGGTAAGGACCAGCGTTCATCCATCTTTTCCTTGACCATCAATATTTTATGATCCTGGAAAACCACTCCGCGAACATCTGCTTTAGGCGTCGGGTAGCCTGTCTCGTTGGCAAATAAATCCCTGATTTTGTGCAACTGCGTTCCTGTGTGTTCGTTCATAATCTCCAGACTGATATTCCGGAGCTCTTCATAACGCTCTATATCATAAACATCTTTTGAAAAGGTCAGCCCGGCTTGAGCTAAAGATTGCAGCCTTCTTGCCCAATCCAGCCATTTATCGCTCATAAGACCACTCCTATTCGTAACGACCGTACCTGAACGCTCTATTTCTGATCCGTGTCTTCCGTGAGCAAACGTTCGGCAAAAACGGATAATCCTCTTTCGTAATCCTCTTTAAAACTGCGTATCATTTCAATGTGCGGAATGGCATGGGCAGGCAGGTTTTTGGCACACTCCTTACGAATTTCATGCGCTTTGCCCGAGATGAGTTCATTTTCATATAAGACAATCCGGTCAGGATTCAATAAAGAAACATAAGAGCGGACCACTCGAGCGTAATAATCCACGATATCCGCTCCCTCAAAATGCGTTTTTGCATATTCAAAATTATGCTCAATGGGAAGATAATGAAGCTCACCTGCGAAAGAGGATACTCCATTCCAAACCTTGCCATCTATGACGATACCGCCGCCAATTCCAATTTTGCCTAGATAGATACAAACTACGGCTCTGGACGAATGCCCGTAATTTGACCAATACCCGGTAGATACAATTTGCATATCCCCTTCTACAACAGCCGGAAGTCCGGAAATATGATTAAGGTATGCCGTCAGGTTTACGCCCCGCAGCTCATCGTACCCAAAGGCTTCGGTCACAATGCCTTGATGTACTGTGCCGGCCAGCCCCATGGCGATTGCGCCGAGCTGCGGGTAACGCGCCTGTACACGCATAACCAGCGTGTCAATCGTTTGCAAGATTCCCTTACAGTTTTCTGTACCGGAATCCAAGGGTTCTCCAAAAAGATCATGAACGATCCAATTTAGCTCCTGTGCTTCCAAACTGATGGAAAGTGTCACTTTAAACGTTGGATTCATTGCATAGAGCTGTGCGCAACGCCCGCCCGTTGATTTTCCAACGCCTTTGTCCATCAATTCGCCCGCTTTGACCAAGCTGTCCACTACACGGCTCACGGTTGGAAAGCTTAAACCGGTTTCCCTGGCCAACATATTTTTGCTCATGATGCCTTTTTGTTTTAACACACGGCGTATCGTATTGGTATTGATGTTTTTGATTTCCGCTGCGTCAGCCATGAAGCCTCCATACTTTTGTTCATTCTTTTTAATACTTCTTTAATATGTTGGGATCATAATACCACTTCATGCTTTTGATTACAAGAGTAACGTTTAACAACCTTAACCAAAAATTTGAGCAGCAATAGCATAAAGCGTATCCGGTAATTGAATTGAATTTTTAATCATTACCGGCGGACTTTGCGCCACAACTCCTCCCCCTTCGATCGATCTTAACCGTGTACAAACCTTCAATTATCCATCGTCACACTGGACACAACATTCCGTCAACATATTAAGTTTACATAATAATTTTTAAGTGAACCAACTTCCATGAACCCTATTTCGCTTCGAGAGTACATAACTAACCCTCGACGGCCCGAGGGTTAGTTATGTATTTTCATAATAACAGGTTAGAAAAATCGAATTACCCCTCACTGCAACAGTTGTACTTCCAAAAACCTCAATCCGCTCTCTCCGTCCGTATCACTGCCTTGCTCTGTGCATCCCATCGCCAGGGCGAAGTCTCCTGCAGATGTATTCCGCCGACCCACTTATCCAGTTGGCCCGCTACGGCGAAATCTGCTTTTCCAATCAATACGTCCTGTCCCAGCTGCGTCAACTGCAGCACGCTTTCACGGAATGAAAGTGAAGTCCTCTTGAAGTCGGCAAACGGTGTTTTGCCCTGAACCTCCAGTAAAGGATTCGGCCCTTTCGTCAGGGAGCTCAGAACGTACCAGAACTCCAGGTCACCCATTCCTAGTACATGAAGCCGGTCGCCTACGCTTTGGAACAGCTCATAAGGCGTGGGGATTCCGTCTGCAATAGTCTCCAACGTGACTTGTTCAACGATCCCTAGTCCATTAAACACGGAAGGCAGCCGGGCCAAGTGCATTTCGAAGGCTTCCCTTACAAAAGGTAACGCCGAAGTATCCCTCACCAGCAGATGTACAAGTTGTTCGGGCTGATCGGCTGCATAGGCTTCCCACACTCTGTTGCCCAGCTCAATCTCAGCTTCGCCAATGGACTGCCATGTACCGGATAAAGTTTCAAGCTGCTCCGTGCTCAACTGGCCTAATCCTCGGAACAACGGGATTCCCGGATAAGACCCGATGCACAGCAAGCTAAGTTTCGTGCTCTTAAGAAAGCGTCCCTTAAACCAATGCAGTAAGTAACAAAGCATGGTTTGGTCAAATAGATCGTGTTCAAACCAGAACACGATTTCATCATATTTTCCAAAACCCTGAAGCTTCTGCTCCTGCGCTTCACAAGTCTGCATAAATTCGAACTCCGGGATGCCAAGTGTCCGTTCCAAATACGTCGCCCTCGTCCTCCTGTTATTGAGCTCGTCCATTTCCTTAAATACCGGACCAAATGGATAGAGCTCACGCCATACCAATATTTCTCCTTGGATATTCCCCTGCTTCAGTTTGTCTGCAACCGAATCTCCGTTAACGATATGAAGCATGCGCGTACCTCCCTCATAAAGATCAGTGAACACGGAGACAAAGTCGGCAACATGAAGGGTGCTTTTCAGATTCCGGCGCGCATCAAAGAGTCTTTTTTTCAATGCCGGCAAAGATACGCCCAAGATGTCCGAGATTTCGCGGACGCTGTATCCCTGAAAATAGTATAGCTGTACCGCAATGCGCTGGCTTGAAGGCAGATCCGCAATGGTTGCATGAAGCTTTCCGACAAGATCCCTTTTCTCTACAATCGCCTCCAGATTTCCTTGGTTACCGCTGGACAGCTCTAACTCTTGAAGCGGAACCGTCCGTAAAGGCTTGCGCCGTAAGTAACGAAAACACTGGCGTTCCACGATCACTTTGAACCACCCGGGAAAACGCCGGGGCTCCTGCAGCTTATGCAAATTCATAAAAGCTTCGGCAAACGCCTCTTGAGCCGCATCCTCCGCCAAATAGGGATCATGTAATTTCTCATAAGCCACTGCTAGCGCCATGCCGCTAAAATGACTGACCAGTTCCCCATATGCTTCCTTACTCCCTCTCTTCGCCTCTTCAATCCAATGATGCACTTCCTCCGGCACCTCCTTTGTCTGTGTCTATACATTAAGTGCCGCTGATCCTAAAAAAGGTTACCGAATGTCTTTTATTTCTTTTTTGCCAGGCTTCGTTGCGCACGCGTCACGATTCGCTTCGTTTCCTTTGTTTCCGAAGATTCCAGCCACGCCTTGCATACCTGGATCACCCAGTCCGGCTTTGTTTTGCTCGCATCATTCAACCAGTTTCCAACAGAGTCCTGAACATATTTAGCCGAATCGGATTTGACTGCCTCCAGCAATGGAAGGGCAATTTCGGGATGATCCTTCAGCTCGGAAATGTGCTTGGCCCAGACTCCTTGCGGACGGGTCGATTCGATGGCAAATCTCCGGATATAGGCATTCCCATCCTGCACCCAATCGCCCAATATGCGAATAGATTGACTTAATTCTTTGGAGACGGTATCTCTAACAGCCATCCATGCAATTTCGCGTACTCCAAAGTGATCATCCGACGCAAACGGACGAATAAACGCCAATTTTTGTTTGAGATCGGTCTCATCGAGTCCAACAATGTAAGCCGCCCAGCACCGCACGCTATCCGATCGATGGGTGGAGAGCCTGTCGAAGATTCGGGAGCTTTCTTCTTTCGGCAAGAGTTTAAATAGATGGAGCCATTCCATCGCTACCGCAGGTATGACCTTCATGATTTTATTCTTTGAAACCGGCCCCAGCCCTGTCAGCATCGTATCTGAGTATTGTTCTAACCCGAGTTCGGAAAGTACATGCTTTAGCAGTATGATATGATCGATGGCGAGCCATTCGGTCAAGTTAACTGTTTCTAACTGTCCTCTATGTAATAATTCGATTACTTCGACAGGGATGTCGCTAACCTTACGAGCCCCTTTCCTATCGATAATTGTGTTCGATATGTATATTGTCTTGTCATTTTTATGCATCCGCATCCGACCTCCGTTTCTACCAGAATTCACCTTGAATTTCGAGACCTGTATCGATTGATATACCCGACTCTTTTCATCTCTCACCGGCAAAAACAGGTTCTGGCATATAAACGGTACTTCAATTCTTGCAAAGATGATGTAATGCAGTTTACTGCTTTCTACCCTTGCGTGTTCATTTTTGAAAAGAGTTTATCTCGATGAATGTAGATCGTCCTAAAACCAGTCTTGATCGTTTTTTCTTCAACCAACTCTTGCAGTGCATGCGTTACAGCCTCCCTGGTTGCTCCGACCAAATGCGCAATTTCTTGATGGGAAAGAGACAAATTGATTCTGTAATAATCATCTTCGCCCTGTATTCCAAACTGTTCGGATAACTTAACGAAGAGGTGTAAAATTTTATCGTGCAGCATTCCAAGAGCCAGATTTTGAGCGAGGCTGCTCATGCGGGCCAAACGCTCGCTTAAGGCATTGACCATATTCATCATAAAACGAGGCCGCTCAAGAAGGTAGTTCTCGAATCGCTCCTTGTCCATCATGCAGATGTCGCTCTCCTCGATCGTTTCGATGAACAAATCCCGAGTCCCCAGCGAGATGCCGTTCATTTCACCGAATACATTGCCTTCGCTTAAAATATCCAAGGTGAACTGCTTGCCTGCGGTATTAAGCTGGTATAAACGGATTTTCCCTCTTTTCACGAAATATAGCCTTTCCATAAACGTTTCCGGCGTTTGAATAAACGTATTTTTCGGAAAAGTCGTGATTGAAGTGAGCTCGTCCATTACGATTAAATCTTCTTGCGATAGTGAATCCATTAAATCGAACTGCGACAAATATTGAATTTTATCCATTCTTCCTCCCCGGCTGTAGATAATACACATTTACTATGGGATCTTTTTCACCAAGTCGAATGAGGGTGGTTCCGAATTGATTCAATCGTTTTCAAATCAACCGGAATATCTAAACTTCGCAGTGCCATCAATACAGCACCGGAGACCGCCGATAGCTCGGGATTTTTAAAACAATATCGTTTGTTTTTGCCGGTTTGTAAACGTTCAATAAACTTGGATTTCATATAAGGGCTTTTGATGACGCTTCCTATACCCGTAACTGAGATGAGGTCGGATTGGAAGAACGCCCCTAAAATCTCTACGCCTACCATAATTTGGTCAATGGCTTTATCGCATACGATCTGACCCAATCGGCTTCCTTCCTGTGCGCCATTGGTGACGATTGAGGCCATTTCCCCAAATTTTTTATCCCGTTCCTTTCCATCCTCAATAAATCCTCGAGCCGCTAGGGTTCGCAGCCGATCAACGTTTTCAACATTCCAATAGGATAAAATCTTACATATCATCGCCTCATCCGATCGTTGAATATTCCCGGCCAGCAGTTCGAAAATGGCGTCATACGAAAGAAATCTTGCAGCACTCGAAGCATAATGATGGAAGTCAATATTTTTAAGTTGATCCCCTTGTTCCGTGACCGCAAAAATGATCGAACCCGTACCTGATACGACTACGATACTGGGCTTCCCCAAAAAAGCTCCCGCATGCGCAACGACGGAATCGTTCACATACCATTTCGGACAATGTAACCCCTCTACCTCGGTTAAACGTTGTACCCACTTTAAGTCTTGCTCGGACTCATAACCCGCGATCCCTGCATATATTCCTTTGACTTGACCAGCGCCGCAGTCGGCTGTGGAAAGCGCCGCTTGAATGGTTTTTTGAACATTTTCGTGGGCGTTCCCGTCTTTATGGATCGACGATGGCCCGCCTTCCGCATAGGACAAAATATGTCCTGCCAAATCGCTGACCATGACTCGCGTTTTCGAACCACCGCCGTCGATTCCAATAACTGCTTCATGAACCATTTTAAAGACCTCCTGTCTATCAACTTATGAAAAACTCAACTATTCACGAATATAAACACAAAGTTTACTTATATTATCAATCCATCCCCCACAGTAAAATAGACCCCTTAACTACCAGCTTGTTAGCATGCCGTTTCGGGTGTCTGCTTCATTGTTTTTATTTTCTTCATTCAACTATAAATCCCTTCTTAATTAAGCTATGGTTCGTTGAAGATAAGCAAACCTCCCGTTAGACCTATTAAATCTAGGTTTGCTTCTAATGGGAGGTTGTATCTCTGCTTATCCAATTCAAATTATTTTCTTTCTCTATTTGTTTCCGTTTGCCATATACCTTTTATCTTGGCGTAATTACGTTCAGGCAATATAAATACTTCAAAGTCCTCTTCGGGCCCCAACGTTAGCCTGCAGCGTGATGTCTTGTTATCGGATGTTATCCTCTATTCGAACTTCATTAATGTGCTATTTAGATTTGTATATTAATTTATTTATATAATTGTATTTGGGTATCGTACCTTTAGGGACTACTAACTCAATTCCTGTATATTTATTGTCATATAGATCGGTTATACAGTCTTGGATTTCTTCTCTTGCTATCGCTTTATCACTTCGGAACAGTATAGTCCAAGTACCTTTGGATTGACTGATTGTTACAGAGTTATTTGGCTCTAAATGATCTTCAATAATGTTATTAGTAGCCAGCTTTATACCTAACCACTCGTCCTCTGAATCAAATAATAACCTGCAGGACAAATCAGTCTCTCCACCATTATTTAATTGGATGCATTGCTCTCTTGAAAAGAAGTAAAGGTAAATAAGTCTCTCATTCACAAGGGTTATTTTCATTCTCTTTTCCTTTCATTTTTTATGCTCAGGACGATTTCCGATAAAAGATCGAACGCATCGATTCATAAGCACCCTGTTATAAGCAGAATCAGTCTATCTTATTTAGCCCCTCAAGATGCTCTACGCAATTAAACAAACCGCAATTCCAGCCCGAATCATTATGATTTATGATTGTGATAGAAGTATTGCCAATTGGACCATCTATATGAATATCAGCGATCAAACTTTTTAGTATGAATTCGATTAAAGCTCCATGACTTACGATTAATATTTTTCTTCCCTTTAAACGTTCAGTAATTTCCTCAATGAAGGAAAGCCCTCTTTGGACGATGGATTGATCTGTTTCTATTCCCAATGATAATTCTTCCCAACCCGTACCCCATTTGTTAATTCTCTCTTCTAAAGTAGTACCTTCCGTCTCGCCCTTATACATTTCCCTTAATCTAATATCTGTTTGAACCGGTTTCCCAATGATTCCCGCGATAATTTCTGCCGTCTCCACAGCCCGTGAAAGGTCACTTGAATATATGTAATCCCATTCTTCATTTGTCAACCGCTTTGCCAAAGCCCGTGCTTGCCATCTCCCCGTTTCATTCAAAGGTATATCCGTCTGCCCTTGAGCACGTCTTTCCGTGTTCCACATGGTAATCCCATGTCTTACTAATCCAATACATGTC
Source organism: Paenibacillus sp. DMB20 (assembly GCF_000987955.1). Lineage (GTDB taxonomy): Bacteria > Bacillota > Bacilli > Paenibacillales > Paenibacillaceae > Paenibacillus_AQ. The sequence continues at coordinate 11,711 of NZ_LAZU01000003.1, read as the reverse complement.
ATATATTGAACCCCTTTTGTTGAATAATACACCCGGTCTTTCAGATAACGTAATTTCTATACCCCCTTAAATCTTTTCCATAAGCAGTCAAATAAATGATCTCCATCAACGATCCAGTATTGTTCTTGATCAGGCACTATGTTATAAAAATCTTTGTATTCCCCCACCCACCCTTTAGGAACATAATCCTCAAACGACATAGGTTCTGGAAAGAGAGAGTAAAATATTCGATCATCAAAATTCACGTAAATCGTAGGCATATATTCTAATACATCATCGAAACTTTGGAACGCACTATTGAGATCTACAAGCATTTCTGTCAACTCGCTTGTCGATACTTTATAATCAACGATTTGATCTAAAAATGTTTCTGCAGTCGTTTCATTCAACACTTCAATGCCGAACCTATCTTCCATTTCAATATTTAAAAACCAATATTCCCGTTCAGTGATATACCAACTCCAAGTTCCATTAAAGACGACGCCGACTATTAATATTTGTGCATATTCAGGCATAAGTTTCATATGATTTCTCCAAATTATAAGAAGATTATTAATACTAATTATCTTTATGTTGAATTAGATTTTCATCTTTATCGTAATACTTATAATCTAGAAATTCGTAATCACCTGTATCGGATTGAGGTAAATCAACCCAGGTGACAGTTTCCGTAAATGGGGTGAATTTTTGTTCTATTGTTTCCCCGTTTACATTTACTTGTATTTTAGCGATTTTATTATGGTTATTAGCCATAAACATAAATTTCTTTCCTTTTATTAAAGGTAAAAATAAACGAAAAGAATCTTTGTTACCAGCTTCAATATGCCTCCATATATAGTTGCCTTTTTGATTTTTATGAAATTCAATATAGGCCGGACTATTGTCACCCAAAAAGCCCACGATTCTTACTTCATTGAAATCTTTAACCCCAAGAATTTTAATTTTTTGATCTTTATACCCTTTAATAGATTTGATTACCTTTACTATAGAGTCTTTATCATTTCCATATACCTCTTTTGAATGGTTAATATAATAAAAGGAAGCAGCAACCAGTGTTACCGCGATAAAAATGATCCCGAAAATCCTCTTGTTCATCAACTTCCCCCTCTAATGAAATCCTCTGATATCATTTAACTGCATGGTAGGAAAGCAATTATAGGTAAACTTTAATTTTCAAACGATGTCTTTGCTTTCTCTGAACAATCGCAGCGTAAATGCGGTATTAGCTTGAGTCATTGTCCCCAATGAATCACTTGGATAAATTCTGGATTACGGCAGCCACTTTTTGCAGAGCATTTTTATGATCACTCTTTTTCATGTTTTCAATCATTGCGATTCTCTTTTCAAACAGACTATTTACTGCCTCAACAAATGATTCATCATTCATATCTTCCTCAAGAAGAACCTCACAAAAACCTGATGAGCGAAACGATGCTGCATTCAATATCTGATCCCCCCTACTTGCATTCTGAGAGAGAGGGATTAATAACATCGGTTTTTTCAAAGCAAAAAACTCAAATATGGAGTTAGATCCCGCTCGTGAGATTACAATATCAGCCATGGCTAAAATATCGGCCAAATCGTTATCGACATATTCAAACTGCTTGTATTCTCGATGATTATAGGAACTATTCATTTGTCCTCTTCCACAAATATGAACTACCTGATATTTATTAATCAATAGATGTAAATTTCTTCGGAGAATTTCGTTTATCCGTTGCGAACCCAAACTCCCGCCCATACATACGATGATTGGCTTACTTCTTGTAAAATTACATAGAGTCAAGCCGTGGGCACTTCTTCCATGCAAAAGTTCTTCTCGCACAATTGCGCCAACATAAACAGCTTTGCTCCCTTTCATATGTTCTTTGGCTTCCGGAAAAGTCACGCATATTTTCGAACAAAAAGGAATGGCTATCTTATTGGCTAAACCAGGAGTGATATCGGATTCATGAATAATAACGGGGACCCGGTTTAGCCACGCCCCTAAAACTACTGGAACCGAAACGAAACCGCCTTTGGAAAAAACTACGTCCGGTTTCATTGATTTTATATGTTTAAAAGCTTGAAAAACGCCTTTTATAATACGGAAAGGGTCTTTAATGTTTTCCAAGTCAAAATATCTTCTCAGTTTCCCCGTAGATATGGGAATGTACTCAACATCATCAAACTTCTTCAATAACTCCGCTTCAATCCCGTGCGCGGAACCCATATATTTGACGTCCCAGCCCATATCAAAAAAAATGGGCATTAAAGCAATATTAACCGTAACATGACCAGCAGAGCCTCCACCAGTGAATAAAATACGCTTTGTCATAAAAAACCTCACTACTCCCGGGACCGAGGGTCGACTTGTCGGCCTGACGCGGGAATGATTTGTTATCGGATAGATTTGACAGGACGTCGATCCACAGTTTTTAATCTTTTCAAGTCATGACTAATCAATTTAGAGGCAAATCGAAATATAGATATACTATGCTGACTATTAGACGCACATTCTTGAACTGATTGGATCAAAAAATGATTTCGCTGATCTCTCATAACGTTTAGGTATTCACGAAACACCCTATCCTTAGATAGGCTCTTATCTGAGGCTGGGGTGTTTGTTGACTGAGCTTCTTCCACGATTATACATCGGTCAACCGAGGGGCGATAGTCCTGAAGCGATAACGCCTTGTTATGCAAATCATAATTGAAATACTCTCAGTTCCTTCTATCCTCTTAGGATTTACTAGTTTCTCCGGTAATTCTTCCAGGATGCTTGTGTGTAAAATTAAATTTATTACTTTTCGGAATTATATTCCTTTTTTATACATATGTGGTAAAGTAAAAATCAAAAGTATAAGCGGTTAAATTTTGAGGAAGGAGGATTTCTTTGTTTTTCAGTGCTTTCCCCTATTGTCATTCCAAAAAATAAGGAGTGTAGCGATGATTACTCGAAGCAAAATGATGGCTTTAAGTTTGTGCATCTTTATGCTGCTCACTTTATTGCCTGTATCAGGCTTTGCCGAGACTGAAACCGAGACCGGGACTGAGATTGAGCTTGAGGTTGAAACTCCCGCAGCCGCTCTGCCGAGTCCGTGGAAGCAGCAAAATATCGGTTCGCCGGCAATAACGGGCAACGCTTCTTTCGACCCGGCTGTTGACCAATTTACCGTAAGCGGTGCGGGCAAGGACATTTGGGGCAAATCGGATCAGCTCAATTATGTGTATCAGCCCTGGACGGGGGATGGCTCCATTATTGCCCTTGTCTCTTCCCAGACAAATACGCACGATTTCGCAAAGGCAGGTATCATGATAAGGGAAACGCTCAAGGCTGATTCCAAGCATGTCGATTTGCTGTTGACGCCTTCCAACGGGTTCACGTTCCAGTACCGGACTGAAACGGGCGGAACCATGCAAAGCGAGAAAATTGCTTCGACGAGCCCGGCCTGGGTCAAGCTGGAACGCAAAGGCAACGTCATCAGAGGATATGTATCCAATAACGGTTTGAACTGGGGCGATTTGGGCAACTTGACCCTAAACATGAATGCCTCGTTGTATGTAGGATTGGCTGTCACCAGCCATAATGAATCCAAATTAAGCACGGCCACCTTTGACAAAGTGAAAGTCAATGCCTCCGGAGATGTATACCCGCCAACCGAACCGACAAACTTGCAAGCAACCAGCGTAACGGATACAACGGCCAGCATATCCTGGACCGCATCGCTCGATGATGTCGGCGTGAAGGATTATGACGTGTACAAAGACAATGCGTTGGCGCAAGCGAATGTAACGGGCACTACCTACACCTATACCGGCTTAACGCCGAATACCACATATAATTTCACGGTCAAGGCCAGAGACACAGCGGGGAACATTTCCAATGCCAGCAGCCCTCTAACCGTGAAAACGACGAACCAAACCGATACTCAGCCCCCGACTGCTCCGACAGGACTTGAAAGCTCAAGCAAAACATCTTCATCAGTCAGTTTGCGCTGGACGTCATCAACAGACAACGTAGGCGTCTATGAGTACGACATTTATAGAAACGACACATTAGCCGGCAGCACGCCTGCGACATCCTTCAACGTGACAGGACTTAAGGCAAATACCACATACAACTTCACCGTTAAAGCAAGGGATTTAGCAGGAAATGCATCTGAGGCCAGTAAAGCGTTGTCCGTTAAAACCAACCCTGCCTCTTCCGATCCATACCTTCCAGAGGTTGTCGCAGACAACTTGGAAACGCCATGGGCTATCGATTTCGCGCCAGATGGACGGATCTTCTTTACGGAACGCAACAGCGGCAGGGTTCGTGTCGTTGAGAACGGGAAATTGAAATCAACGCCAGTCATTACGCTGGGCTCTCCTTTTTATTATATGCCTAAAAGCGAAGGCGGCTTATTGGGACTGGCGCTCGATCCTAATTTTGCCACCAATCATTACATGTATATCTACCATTCCTACAAAACATCAGACAACAAAGTAGCCAACAGGGTCGTTCGTCTTAAAGAGAACAACAATAAAGCTACCATAGACAAGGTTCTTATGACTGATCTTCCTGGTGCGGTCTATCACAATGGCGGCCGTTTGAAAATAGGCCCGGACAACAAACTGTATTTCGGTAACGGCAACTACGGAAACAAAGATGATACCCTGTCTTACCTCGGAGGGAAAATATTCCGCCTCAACTTGGACGGTACCATTCCTGGCGACAATCCGTTTGGTGCCTCGTCTCCGATTTATAGCCGTGGACACCGGAATCCTCAAGGATTAGCATGGCAGCCTGGAACGAACCGGCTCTTTGGATCGGAGCATGGCGAGTCCTCTAAGGACGAGATTAACTTCATTCAACCCGGTAATAATTACGGTTGGCCTAAATATGAGGGCGGGAATCAGAATCAACCGGGCATTACGCCTCCGCTTATTTATGCGAGCGGCACAACGTGGGCCCCTTCCGGCATAACTTTTGTAACCCAAGGGCCATGGGCAGGCAATCTTCTTGTTACCAACCTAAAAGGCAAACAGCTCATTCGTATGGTCATTGAAGAAAAGGATGGCAAGCCGACGATCAGCAGTAATAATCTTAATTACTTGTTTGTGAATAAATACGGCCGCATTCGCGACATTGTCGAAGCGCCGGACGGTTCGCTTTATTTCGTCACCAGTAATAATGGCGACAAAAATGGGAACGGCACTCCGGATAAACTTGTTCGATTGGTCCCTAACTTTTAGCGAACTTCAATAAATAAAAAAGCTATGCAGCTCAGCGCGTGCCGATGCTCAATCGGCGCGCGCTATTTGAGTTTGTCTTTGTAATGAGGAATGCTTTTTTATCTTTTTATTAAATGGGAAGTATGTTTTATAACAATAATATTATAATAAAATGCAATAATAATTTATTGTATTACAATAAATTATGTGTTAAATTCAAGTGACGAAAAATAAGTGAGGTGCTTGCTATGAAACGAGGTTCAACAATCTTTTTAAAAATAGCTGTTTTTCTTATTGGAACTCCAGTTCTTGCTTTATGTATATTTGGCTTACCTTGGTTAGCTAATAATCCGGTAAATCCAGATTATGCCCATATCCTATATCCCATCGTAATCATTATGTATGTATCCGTGATACCGTTTTTCGCTGCGTTGTATCAGGCGTTCCGACTTCTAAGCTACATTGACAAGGACAATGCGTTCTCTAACATTTCTGTAAGAGCTTTAAAGAAAATAAAATACTGTGCCATCACAATCAGTGCCTTGTATGTGGTAATGATGCCGTTCGTTTATCTCGTAGCAGAAAAAGACGATGCCCCGGGTCTCATAATAATCGGAATGGTCCCTGTCTTTGCTTCAATGGTCATCGCAGTCTTTTCTGCAGTTCTTCAAAGGCTTTTGCAACAAGCCATCGATATAAAATCAGAAAATGACCTAATAGTTTGAGGTGAATAACATGGCCATTATAATCAATATTGATGTGATGTTGGCTAAAAGGAAAATGAGTGTTACAGAACTTTCGGAAAGGGTCGGCATAACGATGGCTAATCTCTCCATATTGAAGAATGGTAAGGCAAAAGCGATCCGATTAACCACTTTAGAGGCGATTTGCAAGGCTTTAGAATGCCAGCCTGGAGATATTTTAGAATACAGAATTGACGAAGACACGTAACGTCTTCCGATACTTCGTGCTTCTTGTTATCCTGCAATCGCCGAGTTCGACGGACTTAGCCTCGCAGGGTTCTTCACTGACTTTTCTTCTCTGCTTCATACTATTTGCAAACCGAGGGCAAAGCTGGCAGTGTAGATACCGTGTTATGTGCTGCCGTCGTTTTCCAGGGTAAAAAAGCAGCCCGCATGGGGCTGCTTCAAAGTACAAAATATAGGACTACTATCGTATCTTCCCTCATTCCGGTACTAATTTCAGCTCATTTCCTGCCTTTCGGTATTCATTCGGTACGATACTCGTGATATGGTATTGTCCGGTAGTCCAGTCATCCACCTGGTCATGATACCACTTGCTTAACACATTTCCGGATTGGCCGGGTCCCACCACATTAAACGAGCGGGTCGGATCGGACATATCGATGACCGTTCGCCACGGTGCCCCATGGGTGACTTCTCCGCTCTCTGAATTCCAACCTGCAGCCCCGACGGTGACCCACCCGCCACCCATCGAGGCGGTCTTGGCGTTAAAAATCAGATCCAGCGGCTTCACAGTGCCAAGAGGATGGGCAAAGTCCACCTGATGGAACTTGCCCCATCGCCATTTGTCCGGATGTTTGCCCTGCAGTGAAGCAGCCTGATCCACAGCCAGCTGAAATGCCTGCAGCGCCACCTTTTCGATTCCGCCTTTTTCGTCGATCCATGGCTCCCGCTCACCTTGAAGCGCCCTGCGGAGCATTTCATCCTTTACGACGGACTTATTGTTAAACAGATCCATCATGTCAGCGTTGATTTCGGGTTTGAACAGCACATCATCAAAACTCTGCATCCATAGCTCATAGCCTAATGGCGCAGCCTGTTCCGGATCATTCACTTTATTCCAGTCTTGCAAAAGCGAAAGCGTATCCCGGTCGATCTGCCGCAAATCCGGCGAGTCTTCGATCTTGGCAATCAGCCTATCCAAAAACTCTTCCGCCTGAAGGTTATGGCGGTCAAATTGAAGTTTTTTCATATCCCCTACGGTCAGCTTATCCTTGGCAGACAGCATCTGATGGATACGCGCTTCGCGGTATGGCTGGGACCAATCGTCCGTCAGATGATACGGATAGCTGTCGCCGATCACTTTATTGTTCGCCGTAGCGATAAACCCTACCTTTGGGTTAACGGTTGTGGGCAGTTCATCCCATGGGATATATCCCGTCCACTCATATTCATCGGTCCATCCCGGTACCGGAACCGAACCGTCGCCTTTTTTGCGGATCGGAATCAGGCCGTTCCCACGGTAGGCAATCGTGCCGTCCGTAGAAACAAAAACAAAATTTTGTGCAGGTGCTTCAAAATACTTCAACGCCTGCTTAAACTCCTCCCAGTTCCGCGCTTTCGCAAACATCTGAACCGCTTCGAGCTCCGTCGTTGCATTCAGGGCGGTCCATTTCATCGCAAGCGCCGTTTCCTGCCGCTGGTCATGCGCGAATTCAGAGATAATCGGCCCATGCCGGGTCACGACAACTTCATACGGCACCGGAGCCTCGCCTTTTACCTTAATCTCCTCTTTATAAACCTTGGCATCCTCCCATTTGCCCATATATTCGAATTGATTGGGATTGTCCGGGTTTCTTTTTTCAATATAGAGATCCTGCACGTCCGGCTTCAAATTCGTCACGCCCCAGGCAATCGTGTCATTGTGCCCGAGAATAATCCCCGGAACGCCCGCAAAAATCACGCCGCTTACGTTCAACCCCGGCGCCGAGAGATGTGTCTCATACCAGATGGACGGCGTACTTAACCCTAAATGCGGGTCATTGGCCAACATCGGCTTGCCGGAAGCCGATTTCTCTCCCGATACGACCCAGTTGTTGCTGCCGTTATACGGATTTCGCGGAACCGCGGCGGCAGCCAGCGCCGTCAGATCAAGCGGATGTTCTTTCAGCGCCTGGATGATCAATGCACCATTCTTCGGATAGGTTGGCATAAGCGACTGAAATTTCTCGGCGGACAGCTTCTGCGCCATGGCATATCTGAAAGCCTGCCCCTCCCAGTTGCCCGCCAGATCATAGGCCATGTATTTGCCGATCGTCAAGGAGTCCACCGGCTGCCATTCCTCGGGTTCATACCCCAATATCGCAAATTCGACCGGCAGCGACCTAGTGGCTTTGGCATGTTTGATATAATTGTTGACGCCATCCGCATACCATTGCAGCACCTGTCTGGACTCTTTCGAGTAAGCATCAATAGATACCTCTGCCGCCCTCCGTAAACTGAACGCACGGAAAAATTTATCGCGGTCGATAGCCTTAGCCCCCACCACTTCACTAAGCTGCCCGGAAGCCTGCCTGCGGCTTAAATCCATCTGGAACATGCGATCCTGCGCTGTTACGTAGCCTTGAGCCATGTAGAGATCATGTTCGTTTTGCGCCTCGATATGCGGCACGCCGGAAGCATCCCTCCATACCGTAACTTCCTTTTCCAGTCCAGAAATGCTGAGTTTCCCCTGAACGACAGGCAGACTTTTATTCACGAACCAATATACGTATCCCCCTGCGCAGGCAATCAAAAGCACTAAAACCAAAACAATGATTCCGGTAACGCGCGGCCAACGTTTCTTGCGCCGTTTCACGCTTGGAACAGTTACTGCGGCCAAAAGCTTCATGCGGGACCCCCTCCAGACTGGATATTCTTGAAATAAAATCCGTTATAAATAGTTAAGCGCTTACAAATGTACTGAATATCTATTCATTATTATATTAACGAATACTTTATTCAATGTTCACATTCGTTATTATCAAAATGTTTTGAATCTTCTTCAAAACTGGCTTTTTGTATTTCAGCAAGTCTTGGTACATCATTATCTTCTGCTCCGCTTACCAGAGGTACGCCCGCAGTTTAGCCACGTTGTATATTACAGGGATATACCATCTTCATTTTTACCTTCATCTTACCTTTTTTCTTATAGTCAGGTTTCAATTCGATTAGCTTTGATACATTTTTTCATTGTGTTATTATTCCACTTTTCCAGATGTAGTCAGATAGCCTCACGTTTTACGGATTCTTGATAATGCTGAAACTTCTGACCTTTATTCGCCATGAAAAATGCACCCCTTAGATTTCATCGGATTAACCAAGGGGTTTTTCCAATGTCTCTTCTAAGAGGTGCACTTTATCAACCTTTGGGTGGTTTTTTACTTTCTCTTGTTGTTATGATTTAATGTATGTTATTAGAGCAAGAATGAATGTTCCAAAGAGGAGCATGATCGTTATTACATCTTTTGCCTCCATGGCTTCACCTCCTTTCAAAGGGAAACCATGCCCACCCAGTTTTCAATTGTAGTTATATCTTACCTTCTTAATATCAACGTTCTGATTTATCATCGCCAAGTTGTTGCACTTGCAAATGGTTGATCTTCTGTATCATTTATTTCTTGAGAAGAAATCATCTATACGTTTCTGAGATTCTTTCGGCGAAATCAACTGAACCGCTTCTCCATTTTCATCACAGGTGAAAATCCCCTTAAACGCTTCCGGCATAGCATTGTATTGTTGTTCCAACTGATCATTAAAAGTCTTGAAGCATTCATAATTGTATTGTCTCAATAAGTACTGCATCAAAAAAGAAGAACGCAATATTTCATACTCCTGATAATTATATGGCGTGCTTTCTGGACGCTTCTTTAGAAGCTCCAGCATTTTTTTCATGAGGACAGCAACTTCATTCTGGTCGGCGTATGCTGCATAACCTCTGACCGCAGTTAGCTTCATATCAAGATAGCGTTCTTTTTTAAATGCCTTAAGAAAAAAGTCCTTTCCATCGGTAGGAAGATTGAAAATTAACTGCTTTAAAATCGCATTGCGTTTTGCTATATCTTTAATGGATACGTATTGCTCCATTAGCACATTTGTATCGTCCATAATGCAATCCCCCTACAAAAAATTGTGTGTACGGCATCTATGCGCTTTTGATGGAATTATTTTTTGACTACCTTATATCTTATAAATAATATCCAACTTCCCTTGCTTTACACATCACGCGACCAAGTGTCGAACGGCTCGCAGCGTAGATAAGATGTTATCTGATATCGGCGCCTTCTCAGAATGGCCTTTCAAATATTGCTTAGCTTATGATGTGCTCAATCATTTTCAATCCAATATCTTTGTATTATTATTCCGTCTACTATGTCTTCTGAATCTAGCCTTCCACTATTTTTTATGATAGTCCTTGCTGATCCTACATTGTCTTTATCGCATGTTACTAACACTTTTCTAATACCTTGTACTTTGGCTTTATCTAACGCCATGGCCAATAATCGAGTTGCATTCCCTTTCATTCTCTCACTCGGTCTAATTCCGTATCCAATATGCCCTCCAGTATTAAGTAATTGCTCATTCAATTCATGTCTTATATTGCTTGCACCCAGTACTCTTCCTTTTTTATTCACTAATAAGAAAGTCGAACTGTTTACTTTATTTTCCCCTAGGTCTTTACTAGTTTTTAATTTATGTATCTCATCTAGAAACGAATCAAAATTACTGCAATCCAATCTCAGTACGAACGGAATCATTCTCTCACCAGTGCTTCTCCATTCGTTAATCATGTCTAGATACTCATCCTGATATTCTAAAGAAGGTTCGATTAACTTCAATTCATCCATAAACGATCTCCCTTTTATATAAATTTGCACCGGTTTCTGATAACGTTTCTGTACTCACGAACCCGAGAGGCTTAAGGAGCGAATGCAACTGGGTGGCTTTTCTACTTAGCTTGTAGGGTTATCTGCCTGAACTCACTTAAATTATATTCCTTCATTACTTATTTCAATATAAAAAAATCAAATAAGATAATTAATGGGCTCACAACAAGTGCTATAATACCGCCTAGTTTTATAGATTCTATTGATCGTACTCCAAAAGGTTTGAGTCTCAAAATAAATTCGGGGTAGTTTATCTGTATTATTGCACTTATTAAGCATATCAAACCGATTAATGATATTGGGCTCATGCAATAATTTCACCCGCTCATAGTTTTTAATGGTTCAAAAAAATTATAATTGCGATATTTCTGGTGTTAATAATATAGTTGCATGAATTTCCGATAACGGTCCAACGTTCACGACGTCCACCGTAGATGGGTGTATTCGTGACGATCTCTTGGACCAAGGGCCAGCGCCCCGCAGCGTAAATGTTTTGTTGGTATTCTCAGTTCATACCCGACTGGTTCGGGGATGAACTTTTTCTTTTATACTGGAGAAAACACCGGGCTGAAAAACATATGTTTTGTTAGGACACAGATCCTGTCGCATAAAGTGTTGTACGCCCTAGCCTTTTGTTCATACCCCGATTCAGCTGGTTGGGTCTAGAACACGTATCACCGTGCCAACCTGTGGAGAGCAAAAGTGCTTGCCCCGGTTTATTTAAGGAGGTTATATGAATCAACCTGTTCTAAGTATCGATGTTGCGAAAGGAAAAAGCGTTGCTGCTGCGTTTCTTTCTTACCAAGATTGTATGTATAAACCGTTTCCGTTTTACCATTCAGAAGAAGATCTTCAGCGGGTCCTGGCTATTCTGGAGGAATTGAAG